>JBDWMA010000067.1:0-61315 GCA_039972875.1 Pseudoruegeria sp. | reverse complement strand
TGTTGAAAACCGCGAAATTCTCAGGTTTGATAAAACGCCTACCCCGTTTGAGGTTGTGAATGGCAAGCCGGTCCGCATTCCTGAAGCGGTGGCTTCTTACAACGCCAAGCGTGCAGAGTTCCAGGCGCAGATCCGCGAACAAATGCGCCTCGCGGGCAAGAACGAAGTCGTCATCTTTGTTCCGGGGTTTAACAACTCCTTTGAAGATGGGCTCTATTCTCTTGCTGATATCTGGCATTTCAGTGGGCGGCACGGGGTGCCGATTGTCTATTCTTGGCCTTCTGGGGCAGGGGGGCTTTTCGGATACTTCACGGACCGCGAGTCCGGCGAATTTACGATTTTTCACTTCAAAGAGTTCTTGTTGCAGTTGTCCCAAATACCGGAGCTGCGCAAAATCCACATTGTGGCGCACAGCCGTGGCACCGATGTGACCACAACGGCGTTGCGTGAAATGATCATCGCTGTGCGAAACCAAGGTAAGAACCCCAAGACCGAGCTGAAGATCGCCAACCTGATCATGGCGGCCCCCGATCTGGATTTTGCGGTTGTACGCCAACGTCTGATTGCCGAAGGGTTTGGCGCTGCGATGGGCCAAGTCACTGTCTACATGAACCGTGGGGACACCGCCCTTGGGATAGCCCAACGTCTGATGGCCGGGCAGCGGTTCGGTAGATTGTCACAAGAACGTCTTAAGGAAAATGACAAGGATATCTTTTCAGAGGTTAAGACGGTGAGTTTCGTCAATGTAGAGGGTGTGAAAGGGCTGACCGGACATGCGTATTATCGAACCAATCGCAATGTCCTGTCTGATATCGCCACGATAATCCGGCAAAGTGCTGTGCCCGGTTCGCCTGCGCGCCCGCTGAGGCGGCTTGAGGGGAATTTCTGGGATATGCCCGCCAGTTACCCACATTAGGCGCCCAGTTGAACAACGCGAAACACATGAACAAGCAGGAATTCCATGACAGATAAGCAGCGCATCATGATCACTGGCCAAATCGGTCTGTTGGCGGCAGTGCTGGTCGGGGTGGGTGAATTTTTGCTGCACTACGACAGCCTGGCCCGCTACACAGATACCTTTGCGTTCTTCAACGGCGTGACTCGGGAACGTGCGACGATTGGCCATTTCTTTGGTGTCCTAGGCGCACCTTTGTATGTCGTCGGGGCCGTTCATATCTACTTGATGTTGCGGCCTGCAAACGAGACAGCGGCGCGCATTGCCGGTTTGGTAATGGCTTATGGTTGTATCGTTGGGGCCGTCTGGATCGGGTCACGCGCCAGCGCGGTTGAACTGGTTGCGGCGGGTGGTATCGAAGAACAATTGGCGCTGTATGAACTGCGCTATGAAAGCCTGCTGCAAGTGGTGCGCGGTGCGGTGCTGGCGCTGTCAGTGATCTTTATCTGGCTCTGTGTCACAGGCAATTCGCACTACCCACGCAAGATGGCTGTGCTGAACCCGATCTTTCTGATCATCGTCTCTTTCATCATCTTTTTCACCGTACCGGCGGTGGGCAAATTCATGATGCCGATTGCTTTGAACGTGGCTTACTTCGTCATGTTTTCCGTCTCTCTTATTGTTGCATCTAATCTTAAAAGTGAGGGCTGAAATATGCTTAGAAAATTGAAATTCATCCCCATTGTTATGGCGTCACTGGTGGCCATGATGATGATCGCCATGGCGGCCTACACAATGAACGACCGCCGTATCGATTATGACGTTGAACTGGGCGACACCATTGTGCCGCAGTTCACTCAAGTCGAAGTGCCCTTTGATCAAGCGCATTCTGATGCCACATCTTTACCGATCACCGGCAGTGCCGCGATTGATATTGATGGGGACGGCACCGAGGAATTGTTCATTGGCGGTGGTTTCCAACAAGAAAACGGTCTGTTCAAATTCGAGAACGGCGGCTTTGTTCCAATCGAGGGTCAGGCTGGATTGACCAAGCAGGCGGACGGCACAGCCTTAGGCCCGCTGGTTCTGGATCACAACAAAGACGGGCTGGCCGACATGCTGGTGACCCATCCCGAAGGCATCTGGCTTTATACCAACGACGGTGGCAAGTTTACGGCTGAAAAGCTCGACACACAGATGAATGACAACACAACTGGCATGTCGATTGCTGTGGCCGACGTAAATAGCGACGGCCACTTTGACATGTATGTCGCGGGCTATATTCAGAACGAAAAAATCGAAGGCCTGAACATATTTAACAAAGACGGTTACGGTGGCACGTCTGAGTTGTTCATCAACAATGGCGACAACACCTTTTCCAATGAAACTGACGCTCGGGGGCTTAGTTTTCTGCATAACACGTTTCAGGTCGCGTTTGGCGACTTCGAAGGGGACGGCGACCTGGATGTGATTGCCGCGCATGACACAGGTAACATTCGCACCTATCTCAATGACGGCACGGGCAACTTTACCAACACAGTCAATCCAAATTCGGAATTGCCGTCGTATCCGATGGGTATCGGCATGGCGGACATCAACAACGATGGCCTCACCGATTATAGCTTTTCGAACATCGGTTCGACCCCGCCAACCTTCATGGTGCGCGGCGATTTGGGAGATGACGAGCCGCTTAACCGCAAGTGGATGGCCTTTATAGCGGATGGTAATGGTGGTTTCACCGAAGAAGGTGAAGCGATCCGTATCGCCGATTATGAATTTGGATGGGGTCCAAGCCACGAAGACCTCAACCTTGATGGCCGCGAAGATCTGATTGTATCGCAGAACTTTGTCACGGCTCCGTTCCACAAGATCGGAATGCTACGGTTGCCTGGACGGTTGTTGGTGCAAACAGCGTCTGGTGAAATGGCCGAGGTTGGCGCAAAAGCTGGCGTTGTGAACCGTCAATATTCTATTGCGCCGCTGACAGCCGACTTCAACGGTGACGGACGCCCCGATATTGTGCACATCAACATTGCAGGCAAATCCCAAGCTTTCCTGAGCACGGGTGAGACTCCAAATGGATATCTCAAAATCCAACTGCCTGCGGATCTTGGCAGCATTGGCGCGATGGTTGAAGTGACGCTGGAAGACGGCGCGGTCCTGCATAAGCCCTACATCACAGGCGAAGGTCTTGCGTCGGACAGCAGCCACGTGATCATTGCTGGATTGGGCACGCAAAAGGCAACTGCAGTCAACGTGCGTTTCATCGACGGCACAGAGGCGACCCAAGAGGGTAGCTTTCGCGATGAAACGGTGACCTTTGCTGGCGCCGGCCAGTGATCTGGATCAGCCGCCTTTTGCGCGTTGGTGTCCTGCTTGCGTGTTTGGCGGTTTTGAGCGGGATCGTTCCGATCTCGCTCAGCCATTTTCGTACAGGTAATGCTTGTCCGAAACTTGGGCCAGTCCCAGCCTGTTACGTCGTCTCGCTGGCCTATCTGGCGATGGCGATTGCTGTTTCAATTGGCTGGCACCGCTTTAAGTGGTTGTTTTTTATCGGTGCCACACCCGTAATTCTTTTGGCGATTGCGGGAACTACCCTTGAGTTGTTTGGCAGGCCAACGTGCCCGCGTTCAGATAGCGGTTGGCCACTTTGCTATACGTCACTGATGATTGGCGGCAGCCTTCTTGCCTTGTGTTTAGGTGCGGTGCTGACAGAACGGACAGCCACGATGCGCGGTGCCACGACGTGAAGTGCCGTCAATATACTTCGGGTGCCCAGATTCCTTTGTTGGGGTTTTCTGCGCTGCTTCCACTACCCCTCGAGGCAGATTAAAGTGGGCATATTAAACGCATTCGCCCTTATTATTGCGGATTACACCGCGTTGGCCGTTATCGGTGTTGTGGCCTTGGGCTTCTGGCTGTTTGGCAAACACGCATCATTGTTGAAGGGTCTCACTGGGCGGCATCCCATCCTATCAGCACTTGTTGATCTGTTTGCAGCGCCCCTGTTGGCCCTGCTTTTGGGTGCTATCGCGCAGTCTGTGGTTTCGCGGTATGGCTTCGATGATTTCAGCGCTCAAATCAATACACTCACGCTCTTGATGCTGATCCTTGCGGTTGCATGGTGTTTGGCACGGTTGGCCGAGCTGTTTTTTGTCTTTAAGAACCGTCGGGACGGGACAAGCCGTCTGCCGGCCCTCCAGCGCGGTTTGTTGTTTGGCAGCTTCTTTTTTGTCGGCGTTGCGTCATTTATATTTGGGCAAGGCTATTCAATCACCGGCTTATATATCTCGACGGGTGCTGTCGCCGCCTTGGTCGCATTTGCGATGCAGCAAACTTTGGGTGATTTTTTCTCGGGCATTGCGCTGAGCATTGAGCAC
The DNA here is from genome assembly GCA_039972875.1 of Pseudoruegeria sp. Taxonomy (GTDB): domain Bacteria; phylum Pseudomonadota; class Alphaproteobacteria; order Rhodobacterales; family Rhodobacteraceae; genus Pseudoruegeria. The sequence goes on along the minus strand of JBDWMA010000067.1, from coordinate 57,040 downwards.
CCATTCAAACTGGGCGAACGCATTCGTTTGGCCGACGGTTCCGAAGGCAAGATCATTGACTTAAACTGGCGTGCGACGCGTTTGCTTGCATGGGATAATTCCACATTGGTGATCCCCAACAGCGAACTGGCAAAACAGGAAATCACAAACTTTCACGGCTCCGACCATGCTTATGCCCCATGGTACGAAATCAAAATACCCGCCGAAGTGGATCCGCGCTTTGCGCAAGCACTGTTGCTTGAGGCGGCGCTAAAGTGCAGCAAAGTTATGAAGGACCCGCTTCCTTTGGTCCGCCTGATCGACGCGACCACAGTTCCATATACCTATATGATCTGGGTTCACTTCCCGAATTATGCCGCGATGTTTGCCGGTCGAGAGCAGCTTTTCCAAGAAATCCACTATGCGCTGAAAGATGTTGGCACTCAGGTTTCGCCCGACATTCACGAGCTTCGCAACCGGCAGGTTGCTACGATGCAGGTTGACCCGCCGACAACAATGCTGGTTTTGAAGATGCTTGATATCACCAAGCAACTGTCAGATGAGGAACTGGAAGAGCTGGCCGAACACAGCAATCGCAAAACGATTGAAGCGGGTACGGTAATTGCCTTGGAAGGCGAAACCGCCAAGGCAATAGATGTCGTTATTCACGGCGTTGTCGAAGCGAGCGTTACGACAAAGGAAGGCACACCTAGGGTCGTTGGGCACCTTAGATCGGGAGAATATTTTGGGCTGACCTCAATGTTCATGGAAACGCCATCCTTCCTAAAGTTTACGGCGTCCACCAATGTCACCCTGATCCGCATTGATATTGAGCGGTTGCAAAAAGTACTGGTTGACCGGCCTGACCTTCACGATGCGTTCGCTGCCATTTTGAAGCAACGAATGGATGCCACACAAGATGTGCAGCTCGACAGGCCGCTGCCATCTAGGCGTCTCACCTTAAAGGACATTTTGCGGAGGATCGAAAAGTGGACCCTGTAAAGGGTACGATAGACCAAACCATGTGATCACTGTGATCCAAGACGGGGTTCAACTGATTATGGCACCTAACCCGATGTCAGGAAACTTGAGGAAACTATGACAACCTATTTACCCATCCTAACGACGACGTTCATTTTCTTTTTGGGTCTTGGCGTTCTGGCCGTGATTGCCATGTTCGTGATCGACATCACGCAAACCAGCGATGCGGTGCGTAGAAATTACCCCGTGATTGGCCGTTTCCGGCATGTCTTTACAGAGCTTGGAGAGTTTTTCAGGCAGTATTTCTTTGCGATGGACCGCGAGGAAATGCCCTTTAACCGCGCAGAGCGGGACTGGATCGGGCGCGCAGCCAAAGGCGAGGATAACACTGTCGCTTTCGGTTCAAGCAAGATGCTGTCAGTGTCTGGCACGCCTATTTTTGTGAACTGTCCTTTTCCAACGTTGGATGAAGACGCGCACGAGGTGCAGCCCCTTCTGATCGGTCCACATTGCAAGACGCCCTACAATGCCCCGTCCTTCTTTAACATTTCCGCCATGAGCTATGGCGCGTTGTCGACACCCGCCGTGCGGGCGCTGTCGAAAGGTGCCAAGCTTGCCGGGTGTTGGATGAACACAGGCGAGGGCGGGTTGTCACCCTATCACCTTGAGGGAGGCGCAGATGTCGTTTTCCAAATCGGTACAGCAAAATATGGTGTGCGCGATGAAGCCGGCAATCTGTCGGATGAAAAGCTGAAAGAAGTCGCCGCACACGAACAAGTTCGCATGTTTGAGCTAAAGATGAGCCAAGGCGCCAAGCCCGGTAAGGGCGGCATCTTGCCCGGTGCGAAAGTCACGCCAAAGATTGCGGCGATCCGTGGCATTCCAGTGGGGAAAGATTCCATTTCACCCAACCGCCATCCCGAAATAAACGACGCCGCATCGATGCTTGATATGATCAACCATGTGCGCGAAGTGACCGGCAAACCGGTTGGCTTTAAGGCAGTGATTGGCAGTTATGGCTGGCTGTCCACTTTGGCTCAGGAAATTCATCAGCGCGGGATCGAATCTGCGCCAGACTTCATCACCATCGACAGTGGCGATGGCGGCACCGGTGCGGCCCCCATGCCGTTGATGGACAACGTTGGTTTGGTGATCAAGGAATCCTTGCCTTTGGTTGTCGATATCCTGACGGAACATGGGTTGCGCGACCGGATCAAGATTATTGCCTCGGGTAAACTCGTAACCCCATCCGAAGTCGCTTGGGCGCTGGCAGCGGGCGCTGATTTCATCAGCTCAGCCCGTGGTTTCATGTTTTCGCTGGGCTGTATCCAAGCACTTAAATGTAACAAGAATACCTGTCCGACAGGGATCACAACCCACGACAAACGCCTGCAAAAGGGTCTTGATCCAGCAGACAAGTCGGTCAAGGTCGCCAACTTTTGCAAGAACATGATGCACGAGGTCGAAGTGATTTCCCACTCTGTCGGTGTGGGGCGACCGCGTCTGATGAAACGCAAGCATGTGCGGATCATGCAATCGGACGGCACCTCTATCGCGATGGATGAACGCTATCCCTACAAGGACGTTTTACCGGCCTACCAGCCACGAACGGCAGCAAAATAAGGAAAGATAAGACCATGGCCAATTCAAACACCCAGACCATTAAGGCAACCGATCTTTTCGTCAAAGCGCTTGTAGCTGAAGGCGTCGAGCAGATTTTTGCCGTCCCCGGTGAAGAAAACCTAGACCTTGTTGAATCCCTGCGGACCTCAAGTATCAAACTGATCCTTACACGCCATGAACAGGGTGCTGCCTTTATGGCTGCCACCTACGGTCGTCTGACGGGCAAACCCGGTGTCTGCATGGCGACGCTGGGGCCGGGGGCCACAAACTTCGCCACCCCTGCGGCTTATGCGCATTTGGGGGGGTTCCCCCTGATCATGATCACGGGTCAAAAGCCGATCAAGAAATCCAAGCAAGGTCAATTCCAGATCGTTGACGTGGTCGGCCTGTTCGATCCGATCTGCAAGATGAGCAAACAAATTGTTCACGGCAACACGATCCCCTCACTGGTGCGCGAAGCATTCCGCGTTGCGAGCGAAGAGCGCCCCGGTGCCGTTTTGCTTGAGCTGCCCGAGGACATCGCAGAAGAGCAATGTGATGCCGCCGTGATCACACCGCATAAACGCTATTATGCCGTCGCGGATGATGCGGTGTTGTCAGATGCAGCTGACCTCATCAAAAAGGCCAGGATGCCTTTGGTGTTGGTTGGCGCAGGGGCCAATCGCAAAGATGTGCGCGATGCGATTTCTGGCTTTATTGACGCTACGGGTATCCCGTTTTTTGTGACGCAAATGGGCAAAGGCGTGGTCGACGAACGCTCGGAACTGTTCCTTGGCACGGCCGCCTTGTCTGACGGCGACTATCTGCACTGCGCGATCGACCGCGCAGATTTGGTGATCAATTTTGGGCATGACGTCGTTGAAAAACCGCCTTTCTTTATGGAAGACGGCGGCAAGAAGGTTATCCATGTGAACTATAAATCTGCGCAAGTGGATTCAGTTTATTTTCCACAGGTCGAAGTTGTCGGTGACTTGGCAGCTTCGGTTAGAAAGCTTCAGACGGCAGTTGGTAATGATCTCAGGGTCGATTTGACGTACTTCAAAACCATAAAAGCCGAGGTTGAAAAGCATCTTGCCGAGGGCGTTGATGACCCCCGTTTCCCTGTCACACCACAGCGTTTTGTTGCGGATACGCGGCGCGCTATGGGCGACAAAGATATCATCGCGTTGGACAACGGTATCTATAAAATCTGGTACGCTCGGAACTACAAAGCCTACGAGCCTAACACCGTTTTGTTGGACAATGCCTTGGCCACGATGGGCGCAGGTCTGCCGTCTGCAATGGCGGCGGCGATGCAATACCCTGATCGCCGCGTGATGGCGATTTGCGGGGACGGTGGCTTTATGATGAACTCTCAAGAGCTCGAAACCGCAATCCGTCTCAAACTCAACCTTGTGGTGATGGTGTTCAATGACAGCTCATATGGCATGATCCGCTGGAAGCAAACTGCAGCAGGGTTTGATGACTGGGGGCTGGAATTTGGCAACCCCGATTTTGTCAAATACGCGGAAAGCTATGGTGCCACGGGCCATCGCATCGAAGCGACGGATGATCTGGTGCCCACCATCAATGCAGCTTTCAAAGCCGGCGGTGTGCATCTGATCGACCTGCCTGTTGACTACTCCGATAACCAAAAGGTTCTGATCGACGAGTTGGCAGAGAAGGCGTGTTTGCTATGAGCGGGGGCACACTTGAGGTCGTTAATCCATTTGATCTTAAGGCAATCGGTTCGGTTGCCTTAACCGGTTGGGACGAGATTGACGGCTATCTCGCGACGGCCAAGCAATTGCATGAAAACCGCAAAGGCTGGCTGCCCGCGTATCAAAGGATCGAGATCCTGAAACGGGCAGGGGCGCTCATGCAGAGCCGCTTTGAGGAACTCGCCTATCTGATTGCCAACGAGGGCGGCAAACCCCTGATCGATGCGCGGGTCGAAGTTGCCCGCGCCATCGACGGGATGAACCTGTGTATCAAAGAAATTCCGAACCTTACAGGTAAACAAATTCCAATGGATTTGACAGCGGCGGGCGCGGGGCGCATCGCCTTTACCCAGCGCGAGCCAATTGGCCCTGTTGTTGCGGTGTCAGCGTTTAACCATCCTCTGAACCTGATCGTGCATCAGGTCGCGCCTGCGGTTGCAACGGGGTGTCCTGTCTTGGTCAAGCCTGCTGACGACACGCCACTGTCCTGTCAGGTCTTTGTCGATATCTTGATCGAGGCGGGGCTGCCCGAAGAATGGTGTCGCTTTGTGCCTTGCGATATCCCCACAGCAGAGCAATTGGTCACGGACCCGCGTGTTGCGTTCTTTACTTTTATCGGGTCCGGCAAGGTGGGCTGGATGCTGCGTTCCAAGCTGGCACCAGGCACGCGTTGCGCGCTTGAACATGGCGGATCTGCACCTGTCATTGTCGACCAAACCGCAGATATTGAAGCAATGATACCAAGCCTTGTGAAGGGCGCATTCTATCATTCCGGTCAGGTCTGTGTCTCGGTGCAGCGCGTCTTGGCCCCGAAAGGCATGGCGGACGATATCGCGCAGCTTTTGAGCGACGCGGCGGCAAAACTGGTTGTTGGCAATGCCGTGCATGAAGACACCGAAGCTGGCCCGCTGATCCGCCCCAGAGAGGTTGACCGTGTCGCGGAATGGGTCGAAGAGGCGAAGGTCACGGGTGCCAGCGTGCTGACTGGCGGAACAAAGCGGGGCGATACAACATATGAGCCAACAGTGTTATTGCGACCATCGCTCACTGCCAAAGTCTCATTACAAGAGATATTTGGCCCAGTCATGTGCGTCTATGAATACGAAAATTTCGATGCCGCTATTTTACAGGCAAACAGCCTGCCTTTCGCATTTCAAGCCTCGGTATATTCCAAAGATCTTGATGTCGCGATGCAGGCCATTCAGAACCTAGATGCGACAGCCGTCATGGTGAATGATCACACTGCGTTTCGGGTAGATTGGATGCCATTCGCAGGCCGCAAAAAATCTGGTTATGGAACCGGCGGGATTGGCTACACAATGCACGACATGACCCAAGATAAGATGGCGGTCATAAAACTATAAGGAAGGATGGCTTCTCAGATCAGATTCAAATGTACGGTATTAACATAATATAGATTACGCGTAATATCTTTGATGCGCGGGCACTGTCTGAACCCATGCGTTAAATTTGCCGTGGCTTGCTTTAGGGTCCTCACCCTTGATTCCCGTCACAACCGATATTTTTGGTCAAAGAACCGACCACCCTTTGGCGGTCGGTTCAAGGCTTGGGTTTATTCAGCGGCAACAGCGGGGGCCGCTTTTTCCTGAAACCCCTGCGGCACCGGCAAATCAGCCAACGTAGCTGCGCGCTTTTGCAAGGCGCGTCCGATGACAACACGGCTGATTTCTGTGGTGCCATCCACAATCCGCAACATCTGGGCCAAGCGGGACAGGCGGTCCAACCCGTAAGGTTGCAACAACCCCATACCCCCCAGAACTTGGGTGCAGGTGTTGGCCGCTTTCACGGCTGCGTCAGGCACAAACCGTTTTGCATGTGCAGCCATCAGCGGGCCTTCCGGCGTGCCAAGCGCTTCTGCTGCTTTGCGGTACAACAGTTTTGACGCTTCAAGGTCGGTTGCGACTTCACCCAACATCCACTGGATGCCGTCCAGATCAAGGTTTTTACCGCCAAACATCTTACGGTTTTTTGAATAGGCCAGCGCCGTATCAAGCGCAGCCTGCATCAATCCACAACAGCCAGACGCGATAGAAACACGCGCGATGTCGATGGCCATAAGGGATCCCTGAAAGCCCTGCCCAACCGGCAGAATGATATTGTCTGCGCTGACCACAACATTGTCCAAATACATCTCTGACATTGGCAGAAAATTGTAGGATGGCGTGTCGTATCGCGGCCCAAAGCTGACTCCCTTGGCATCTGCAGGGATCGCAATCATCGCCATATCTTTGTATCCGGCAGCGTCGCTTGTTTTAACCACGGTGAAGTAAAGATCTGCTTCGCCCGCAAGGCTTACCCATGCTTTCGATCCGCTGATCGTCCATGTGCCATCATCATTGATCTTGGCGCGGGTGTACATTTGCATTGGATCGGACCCTGACTGCGGTTCTGTCAGGGCAAAGTTTGCCAATTTGCGTCCCGATGTCAGATCCCGCGCCCATTTTTCCTTAAACGCGTCCGTGCCGTATCCGCAGCCTGCAAACGTGCAAATGTTGTGCATCGAAATGGCAAAAGCATACGCACCATCGCCAAGGCCAAGCTGTTCATAAACCTGAATGCCTTCTGACAGGGGCAAACCTTGTCCACCCCATTCCTCGGGGGCGTATAGCCCGGTCAGACCAGCCGCACCCGCAGCATCAGACGCATCGCGAGGCCATTGACCGGCTGTGTTCCAAGCGTCAACATTTGGGGCGATCAGATTTGTGGCGTGATCGTGGGCGGCGGATAGGATGGTTTGCAGGTCTTGCGGCATGGGGGCCTCCTGGTTGATGGCATGAACTGTCCGTTCCCGCCACAAAGGGCGAGAGGGCATTGACGGCTTCCGAAAATGGAAAGAAGTTTTCTGTTGTTTTTTAAGAATAGCCGCCTGGTCACCTGTGCCTCAATCTCATGAGGTGACATTGAATTGTCCGAAAGTGACAAATATGCGCGAATGCCGCCCTAGGTGCGCTCAGGTCGTTTTACGGCGGTATGAGCTTGGGGTGTTTCCCGTCCAGCGACGAAACGCACGATGGAAATTCGCGGAAGAAGAAAACCCGACATCAAGGGCAATGGCCTCAACGCTTTTGTCCCCCTTGCGCAGATCATCAATGGCAATGTCGCGGCGCAGGGCGTCCTTGATGCCTTGAAACGATGTGCCATCCGCATCCAGTTTGCGGATCAATGTGCGCGGGGTCATGTGCATCGCTTGCGCCGCATGTGTCAGGTTCGCATCCTGCCACCCGACACGGCCCAAATAGCTGCGCACCCTCAAAGATTGCGTGTGGCTGCGCGATTGTGTGAAAATCCAGTCGCGCGGCGCGTTTTCCAAGAAAATGTCCAGATCGGCAGTGCTGCGCACCTGCACATTCCCCAAAACGCCCGGATCAAACGAGATCGACGTTTGGGCGCGGTCGAACTGCACGGGCGCGGGGAAGATGATGGCATAATCCGGCGCAAAGTCGGGACGCTTGAAGGCGAAACCGACCTCTTTCACAGGAACTTCCTGACGTGCCAGCCACGACAACAACCCATGGGCCAGCTTCAGGATCAGCATATGCCCAAACCGCTGCGACGGTGCATCGTTTTGTCGGTGCAGCGCCAACGTCAAAACATCGTCCATTTCGCTCAGCTTGAACTGGTGATCATCCAACAGCAGGTTCCAAAAGGTCGAAAACCGGTACAATGCTGAGGCCAGTGTTGTCGCCTCGCGCACCGAAGTCAGCAGATGTTGCAAGGCGCGCGGCCGGATCGGGCGGCTCCACAGCCCCATCATTTCGTCGCCTGTCTCGACCGCGGCAAGGCGGTACAGTCCGACAATCTGATCCAGCGTCACACGTCCCTGTTCATCACCGGTGCCAGACGCCAGATCGGCACGGTCCAGTAAAGACACATATTGGGCGGTCGTGCACAGCATGCGCAGCGCTTGCAGCCAGTCCTCGATGAACGGCCGGGATACGGTAGAATATAGCGTGGGCTCAACCGTCATTTCCGCTCCGGGGCTTGCGGGTTGTAGTTCCATATAATATCTCGCGCATTGCTTTCACACCGATTGGCCATGCACTTTAGACTGTAGCGGGCCTTTAGACGCAATTGTCGTGGGGCGTTATTTACAAACCTGTGCCTTGGCTTGTCCACGTAAAGTCGAAACGACTCAGGTTACAAGAATCGACTAGACAAGCGGTGGCTGTGGAACGTAGCCCTGAGATTGCGTTGAATTTGGAAGACAATCATGCCCACCCACACCATCCGCGAACCCGCACGTCACACACCCGTGATCCATGAAACCGATGTGCTTGTGGTTGGCTCTGGCCCAGGCGGACTTGCTGCGGCATTGGCCGCTGCACGTGCCGGTGTCGATGTCACATTGCTGGAACGCTTCGGCTGCTTCGGGGGCAACATAACGGTCGTCGGTGTCGAAGGCTTTGCGTGGTACCGTCACGACAAAACCGTTGAGGCGGGGGGAATTGGCTGGGAATTCGAAGAGCGCGCCAAGGCCATGGGCGCGGCAGTACCGGAAAGCCAGTCCTTAAGCTATGAGTTGGACAGCGAAGGCTTCAAGCTGGTGGCGGATACGCTGGTGGAAGAGGCGGGCATTCACCCGATGCTGCACCGCCAGTTCGTAGCACCAATCATGGACGGGGACATGATCACAGGGGTCATTGTCGAATCCAAATCGGGCCGCGAGGCGATCTTGGCCAAACGCGTGATTGACGCCACAGGGGACGCGGACATCGCGCAGCGCGCAGGGGCTGCAACGGTCAAAACGCCCGTGGAAGACATGCAAGCCGCCAGCGTCATGTTCCACCTTGCTGGCGTGAACAAAGCCAAGTTCATGGCAGGCGTCAAAGCCGATCCACAAACCTACCGCGACTGGTCCACAGGCGAATGGCAGGTCGAGACCGACGGCAAGGAAGATACGATGTTCTCTCCGTTTCTGGGCAAGCCCTTTGAACAGGCCATTCGTGACGGCGTTATCCCTGCCCATCTGAACACGATTGGCGGCACATGGGGTGCGGTGCATGACAGCGGCGAAATGACGTATATGAACCTGATCCACCTTGCAGGTTGCGACGGCACAGATCCCGACAGCATGACCCGGTTTGAGATCGAAGGCCGCAAGCAAGCCATGCATGCGATCGAAGGCCTGCGTCACTATACGCCGGGCTGCCAAGACGTGCGTTTGCGCAACTTTGGCATGTCCATCGGCATCCGCGACACCCGAAAAATCGACGCCGTTTACAATATGACCGAAGCAGACGTGCGCGGCGAAGCCCGTTTCGACGACAGCATCGGAATTTACCCCGAATTTATCGACGGCTACGGCATCCTGATCCTACCCACCACAGGGCGTTATATGCACATCCCCTACCGTTCAATGCTGCCCAAGGGTGTGCAAAACCTGATCGTTGCGGGCCGCGCAACGGGGGGTGATCGGGTTGCACACGCCGCCACCCGCAACATGGCGTGTTGTGCCGTCGCAGGCCAAGGTGCAGGCGTGGCCGCCGCGTGGTCTGTGAAAACCGGTGTAGGCTTCCACAACATCGACGTCCCAACCGTTCAGAAAATGATTGTGGCACAGGGTGTGCGCATTCACTGACGTATTGTGCAAGGGTTTGCCCCTGCCCTTCGTCTGTGTATCAATCCGCGTGTTACAACCGGCATCCGAACAACAGGGATTTATCTATGGGGATTATACAGCAGATCTCGCTTGGGACGATCCTGCTGGCGCTTAGCGCATTGGTGCATACAGCAGCGATCGCCGCCAGTATTCCCTATTTTGGCCACCTGTCACAGCGCCTTTCAAAGGATCATTGGCCAAGGTTAAGACCCGCGATGTTTCTGACCTTTGGCATTTGCATCCTGGTGGCAGCCCACACCATCCAGATATGGACCTGGGCCCTTGTGTTTCTGATGATCGGTTCTTTGCCGGATTTTCCAACAAGCTTCTATTTTGCGACCGTCACCTACACCACCTTGGGATATGGCGACATTGTACTGGGCGCAGACGCGCGTATCGTTGCGACCTTTTGCGCGATCACGGGCCTTCTTACCTTCGGAATAAGCACTGCCTATCTTATCGGTATTCTGGGTAGGGTACTTCCAAAAAGCTTCGAGGATGCGCCATAGCGGCACCACCCCGAGGGATCGCCCCCCCCTGTAAAAGCTAGCGTTTTGTTTGGGGGAACGCAGCCTCTGGCGTGTAGGTTGTGAAGCTGGACAAGGTCTGGCTGTTGCATTCGGTTTGCCACCGCGAACCCTGCATCACAGCAGACACACACGGATAGGAGGCGCGATATCCATCGGTGCGCTCATTTTCTTCGATGGCAACAGCAACCATACCCGCTACAACGCCACCTTGACGTTCAACCAAGCGGATCGCACCATCCATTGTGCCGCCTGTCTCGACCCATTGATCGACCAACAACACACGGGTGCCGGGGCCATAGGCGGGCATGCGCATTTCCATATCTTGGGTGCGGCCCGAATAGTTGCCAAAGGACACTGTATCAGTGTCTACACATAGTTTTCCTGCCTTGCGGATCGGCAAAAACCCAACACCAAGGCGTGCCGCCAAAGCAGCGCCCAACACAAAACCCATCGCGTCCAAACCGGCCACAACATCACATTCAACGTCACCCGCCTTGAGGTCCGCCAAAAGATCATCCAGCAAGTCATTGAAAGCCTGCGCATTGATGTAGATCGACGTGGGATCAAGCCACGCAAATTTGTCGCCCTTGGTGTTGGGCGCCATGATATTGAGATACCAACGATCGTCGCGGGGGCCTTTGTCTTGCAGTGTCATTGTGCGGATCCTTTGGACAGAGTGCGTGTGATTGCCATCAATTCCGCCAATCGCCACGGATCAATGTCGTAAAAATTACCGGCCTCATTGATGCCTGTGGCGACCATAAAGCAGTCGACGTCGGCATAAGCCTGCGCGTTGTCAGGCGATATGCCGGACGCCAGGGCCATGGGGCGATTGCCTATCGCTGCACGAAAGGTTTCGATTTTGCCAAGCTCTGCTTCTTGGCCCGTGGCCACGCCGGACGTGGTGATGACATCCATAAAGGCGCAAGCTTCGCGGGCCGCATCGCCGTATCGGTCAGGGGCCACTTCGCGTTGCTTTTTGAAAGCAGTGCCTCCGAAATACAGCCCGTCCCAACCGCTGCTTGTGCGCGCCGCGTCAATGTCTTTGGCTTCGGTGTTGATGCCATCTTCATCGATACAAGCGTCATCTGCCCAATAGGCATCGACCTGACATCCTTCGGATTGCAACTGCCCCAAGACCGGGAAAGCATCCTTGCCCGTTACGCCCAGAAAATTCACAGCCATCCAAAGCGATGGAAAGGCTGCGCGGGTGTCGCGAATGATGGGCAAAAATGCCTCTGGCGCAAAGTCATGGTTGATCAGAAAGCACCCTTGGGCGCCTGCTTCCAACAAGGTTTCGACGTTTCGTTTGGTGCGGGCACTGTCGAGAACATGGATGACCGGCAACACAACGGGACCGGGCGTTTTGAACAGCTTATGGAATTGATTTCGGTTCATGCCACCAAATTAGAATAGATTTTGAGATAACAAAAATTTATACTCCTAATGAAAGAATATGTTTTCGAAATGGGTGTACCATGGGCCAAGTGAACCTTCCCACAGAGCTTTTGCGCACGTTTGTCACCGTGATCGAAGTCGAAAGCTACACCCACGCCGCGACGCTTTTGGGGCGCACGCAACCTGCCATCAGTTTGCAAATGAAACGTCTTGAAGACCTTGTTGGCCAACCTTTGGTCATGCGCAAAGGCCGCGGTGTGCGCCTGACGGAACGTGGCGACGCATTGATTGGCCATGCCCGTCAAATTCTGCGCCTCAATGATTTGGCCATCAGCCAGTTTGGTCATGATGCCGATACAAAACGGCTGCGCATCGGCCTGCCTGTCGATTTCGGTGTGCGCATGCTGCAATCTTGCATGACCCGCGTTGTGCGGCAGAACCCCGACATGACGATAGAAATCCGGTGTGACCTGTCACACAATTTGATTGAGGGGATACGAAAAGACGATTTGGATATCGCCGTGGGCCTGCACCCCGGCGGGGACCAGCAATTTTTGCATCGCAACTGGGTGGAACAACCGGTTTGGGTTGCGGCGAAGGGCGTGGAATTTACGGATCACGAAGAACTTCCTCTGGTCGCCCACCCCTTTGGATGCGTGTACCGCGACCGTATGACCGAAGCCCTGAAAGAGGCCAAACGACGATGGCGCATAGCCTTTGCCAGTCCGGGGATTGGCAGTCTGCAACAGGCTGTTGTTGACGGATTGGGTGTGTCTTGCCTGACTGGGCCGACAATGCTGGATGGTTTGCAAACGCTATCGCCCGACACCGGATTGCCCGACTTGGAGCCGCTGCATATCGGCGTATTTTACAGGCAGACACGGTTGGATCAAAGCGGTCATCTTGTCGTAAACGAGATCGAAATGACCTTAAAAGAGGCACTCGCATAAGAAATTCTTATAAATGCATAGGAACGATAAACTTCCAATAGAGCACCCCTTGCAATAGCATCTTAGTTAATCCGTACTGAAAGCACTGAATGTGCAAAACGAAAAGAAGCGTCTTCTGGATAAGGCGCCACACCAGGGAGACGACCATGACACTCGCAAAACCATCATCATTTCTAAGCGCCCCAACCCGCCGCCAACTGCTGAAAGCAGGCGGGGCTGCAGTACTGACAACTCCGTTTGTCAGCCGCGCTTGGGCCGCCACCACAGAAATCAACATGCTGGCATGGTACGGCCACGGCGAACCCGACATGGTCGCGGAATATGAGGCCGCCAACAACGTCAAGTTTGTCCCGAAATACTACGCGGGCGGCGACAACATGTTGGCCCTGATCGCGCAATCACCCCCGGGCACCTACGACCTGATCTTGTCAGACGGCGAATTCGTGCAGCAGCTGAACCTTGCCGGCTACATCGACGAAATGAACCCGGCGGACTACCCGCTGGACGATATGTTGCACGAGGATTTTGAACAGTTCCCCGGCCACTGGGCGGATGGAAAAATGTATTCCATGATGCTGCGCGGCGGCCATTTAGGGGTGTCCTACAACAAAAACTCTGTGACAGCAGAAGAGGCCACAAGCTACGAATGTTTCTGGAAACCAGAGCTGGAAGGCAAGGTCGGCCACTTTGACTGGCATCTGCCAACATTGGGCATGATGAGTCTGTACAACGGCAACGGCGCCAGCCTTTGGGATCTGGACGACGCCAAATGGGACGCCGTGCAAGAGACCACGATGGGCCTGCGCAAACAGGTTGGCGGGTTTTTTGATTACGGCGGCACGTTCAACGGGCTGAAGAACGGCGAAATGCAAGCCATGGTTGGCATCGGCGACTGGATCACAGGCGTTTTGGAAAAAGACGGCGCACCTGTTGCATCGGTTATCCCAAAAGAGGGCGGCATCCAGTTCACCGAAAGCTATTCCATCGGCAAAGGCAGCGAAAAAGCAGATCAGGTCAAAGACTTCATCCAATACATGATGTCACCTGCCGGTCAGGTCAAATCCGCCCAAATGGCGGCCTACCCCGGCTTCTGCGTGACCAAAGCGGGCCGCGCCGCCTTGATCGAAGCCGATTTGGCCGAAGCCACTCGGTCCCACCAGATTGACGGTGACCCGCAAGACCCCATCACGCTGATTAAGGAAGGGCGCATCCACTACCGCGACATCCCGCAACAGCAGGGTCTTGAGGATTGGAACGACTTCTGGTCCGAATATAAAAACGCCTGATCTGGGTTCCGAAAAAATTTGAAAGCAGGCAACCATAACGTTGCCTCTTTTTGACCCACAGACTGAGTGTCTTTTATGCCTGCCAAACCGCCCCGCCTTTTTAGCTTGTATGCCACAACGTGGCGTCTGCCGATCATCATCTGGCAGTTCATCTTCTTTGTGGGCCCCGTTCTGTTCATGGTGGCGATGTCGTTTTTCCTGGTGAGAAACTACCGCATGACGGAGGCATTCGAATTTGTGAACTGGTCAAAAATGCTGTCGCGCGGATACTTCTGGGACAGCTATTGGTACACCATTTTCATTGCCGCAGCAGCGACGGTTTGCGCGATGTGCATCGCTTTTCCTGCCGCGTTTGCATTGGCGTTTCGCGCCAGTGACGCCACACGGCGTTGGGCGATCTTTCTGCTGATTATTCCATTCTTCACAAGCTATCTGGTGCGCACTTTTTCATGGTTTGTGATTTTGTCAGAAAGCGGCGTGGTGAACGGGATGCTGGGGTATATCGGCCTTGGGCCGTACACGATGCTGAACACCAACTTTGGCACGCTTGTGGGGTATATGACGCTGACCTTGCCGCTGGTTGTGATCTTGCAAACTGTGACAATGGCAAACATCGACAAAAACCTGATCGAGGCGGCGCGCAATCTGGGCTGCAAACCCTTGGCGACGATCTGGCAAGTGATCCTTCCGCTGTCGAAAACGGGGCTGATCATTGCCGCGATCTTTTGCTTTATACTGTCGTTTGGGGATTTCGTGGCCCCATTCTATCTGGGCGGATCACAGGAACCGACATTGCCGATCCTGATCCTTGATACGACCAAATCAGGGCAGCAATGGCCGCGGGCTGCCGTGGTGGCCATCATGATGATGGGGACGCTGTTTGCCATCGCTTTCACTGGCATCGCGTTGGCCTATCGCAAGCGAAAGGGCGCGAAATGAACTCAAGCCGTCCTGTCAATGTGATGCTTGGCCTATACGTGGCATTGGTCTTTGCATTTGTGTTTGCGCCGATCATTTTCAGCATGATCTTTTCGTTCAACTCGCAACGCTTCCCAACGATCCCTTTGGGCGACTTTTCGACCGAATGGTACGAAAAGATCTTTGCAGACCCGGATGTGTGGGAAGCGGCTCTAAACAGCTTGATTGTGTCTACTTCTACGGCCTTGATTGCCACGTTTCTTGGATTTTGCACGGCCTATTCAGACTTTCGCTACAACTTTCGTTTCAAAGGCCCCTATCTTGCGTTGATCCTGTTGCCCCCCACCATTCCCCTAATCATCATGGCGTTGGCCATGCTGGCGTGGTTTTCCAAGATCGGCATGTCAGGACAGCTTTATTCCATCGTCATCGCACACAGCGTTCTGACGGCCCCATTTGCGATGGCTGTGATCCGGCTGCGGCTGAACCAGATGGACCCGGACCTGGAAGCCGCAGCTTGGAACCTTGGTGGATCTGAATGGCAGACCATGCGCCATGTCATCATCCCGTTTTGCAAACCCGCGATTGCATCCGCCTTGTTTCTGACAGCCGCCGTTTCATTTGATGAATTTGCGGTGTCGTGGTTTGTCTCGGGCCTGAACAAAACCCTGCCTGTGGTTGTTCTTGAGATCGTGCAAGGCAACATCGATCCACAGGTCAACGCCATCGGTACATTTGTGTTCCTTATTTCCATGACCCTCGTCGTGCTGGCACAAGTATTCTTTGCCGGCCGCCAACTGAAAAGCATCCGTCCATGACAGAACCTCTTGTCGTCTTTGATAAAGTCCAAAAAAGCTTTGACAGCTTTGTCGCCGTTAAAGAACTGGACTTTGAAATCCGCGAAGGCGAATTTTTGGCCATTATGGGGCCTTCGGGCTGTGGAAAAACCACAACGCTGCGCATGTTGGCGGGTTTGGACGCCCCCAGCAAAGGCGAAATCCGCCTGAACGGCCAGCTGATGAACGATGTGCCCCCGCATGAACGCGACACACCGCTGGTTTGGCAATCGCTGGCTTTGTTTCCCTTTCTCAGCGCACAGGAAAACGTGGAGTTTGGCCTGAAGATGCGCGGCGTTGGCAAAGAGGAACGCAAAACGCGCGCACTGAAATGGCTGGAAAAGATGGGCATTCTGGAATTTGCAGACCGCGACATTTCCACCCTGTCGGGCGGGCAAAAACAACGCGTGGCGCTTGCGCGGTCGCTGGTGATGGAACCGCAAATTCTGCTTCTGGACGAACCGCTGTCAGCGCTTGATGCGCATCTGGTCATCCGTATGCAAGCCGTCTTGACCGATCTGCAACGCGAACTTGGCATCACCTTTGTCTACGTCACCCATTCGCAGTCCGAGGCCTTCGCCATGGCCGATCGCGTCATCATCATGGGCAAAGGCGAAATTGCCCAAATTGGCACCCCAAAAGACATCTACCGCGCGCCTGCAAACCAGTTCGTGGCGGAGTTCGTGGGCCGCAATAACATCCTGACCGGCACCGTCGCATCAGTGAACAACAACACCGCCCGCATCGCCACCGCATCGGGTGACTTTACCGTGCCGACAAATGACGTGGCATTGGTTCAAGACCACCCTGCCAGCTTCGTGATTTCCGCCGACCTGGTCCACATCTCGATGGAAGAACCAGAAGGTGAGAACACGGCGTTCTGCAAACTGATCTCGGAAGAATTCGTAGGCTCCATGGTCACACTGTTCCTTGAAGACGCCGAAGGTCAGGAATTCAAAGTGCAGATGCAAGAACGCGAACTGTCCAAGTTCGACTTGCACAGCGGTGACGAAATTTGGCTGTCGTGGGACACCGTCAGCGCCCACGTCTTGAACGAAACATGATCCGCAATCCCATCCCTTGGCCAAACGGGGCCAAATGCGCCGTTGCAATCACGTTTGATATGGACGCCGACAGCCTGATCCACATCGCAAAACCCGAAGACAGCCACGACCGGCTCTATCCCATTTCCATGGGACGATACGGGCCAATGGTCGCCCTGCCCCGCATCCTTGAAACCTATCGCCGGTTTGAGCTGAAGCAGTCGTTTTTCATCCCCGGTTGGTGTCTCGAAACCTACCCCGATGTCGCCGAAGCCATCCTGAAAGACGGCCATGAAATCGGACACCACGGCTATCTGCACGAAGACCCCATCAAGACACGCGGGCAGCAGCGCACATGGTTTGAACGCACATTGGACGTGCATCAACGAATTTGCGGTCAACACCCCACCGGCTACCGTGCACCCGTCTACAACATCACCCAAGAGGTCGTCGATCTGATGATCGAACACGGGATGCGCTATGACAGTTCAATGATGGGCGATGACATTCCCTACCAGCTACAAACCAAACAGGGCGCGCTTTATGAGATGCCTGTCCATTGGGGCACCGATGATTGGCCGCCCTTCGCACATTACGACGAAATCGGGTATATGATGCCCGTGGCGGGGCCATCGCACGGCCTTGCAGGGTTTTGGGAAGAATTCGAGGCGCAGTACGATGCGGGCGGATTCTTTATGCTGATCATTCACCCGTTCCTCACGGGCCGTCTGGCGCGATGGAAACAGGTAGAAGCCTGGATCGCCAAAACGCGCGAGACGAAAAATGTTTGGTTTGCGACTTTGGACGAAATCGCAGATCATATGGAAAACTTGCAAAAACAGGGTCTGTGGCACCCGTCCGTGGACCGCTTGCCCTATTACGATGGCCCCATTCTGAAGGATATGCCCAAATGAACGCTGACGACACCCGCCTGCTGCGCATCGCTTATGAAGAAGCAAAAGCCGGTTTTGATGAAGGCGGCTGCCCCATCGGTTCGGTGCTGGCGCGCGGGGGCGAAGTTGTTTCACAAGGCCGCAACCAGCGTGTGCAAAAAGGCGACCCCATCGCACACGGCGAAATGGATGCGCTGCGCAAGGCGGGGCGGCAAAAGACCTACCGGGATACCACACTTTATACGTCGCTAAGCCCCTGCATGATGTGTTCAGGCACCATCATTCAATTTGGCATCCCGCGCGTGGTGATCGGGGAAAACAACACGTTTGGCGGCAACGAAGATTTCCTGCGCTCCAAAGGCGTTGAAGTCATCATCGCAGACGACCCGGACTGCACTGCTTTGATGCAGCGGTTCATTGAAGAAAAGCCCGAGCTGTGGGCCGAAGACATCGCCGAATAAACGCCTGCATCTGCCATCCGTCTAAGCTTTTGTCTTTGTTCAATGGTCCCACCCTGTCGACACCGCCCAACCGGACCGGTTGCCGTGATACGGAACAACAAGTCGACAAACAAATGGCCCAGTAGCGGTAAGCCGCGACCCGACTAACCGGATTTGTCACTTGACCAAGCCAGACACGCTTTGAATACTTTGGTATGAAAAGGTTTATTGTTGCTGTTATTTTCGCCTGCCACGCGATGTCTGCTTTTGCGCAAGACGGGGCAGATGCCTACGGACAAGCCGACAAAATGTTTCAGGTCGCACAGGCTGTACAAACCTCTCGGGGCGCAAGACCTTGCGATTGCCCGACGCGACCTGACCCAGGAACGCGAACACATTCGGGCTGATCCCGATCTGGACCCCACCGCGCGGCGCTTGCGTCTGAACGAACTGGACGTGGCCATTCGCGTCAATGGTCTTGATCTGGCAGAGGCCTTCCCCGGCTATAATGACATTATCGCCCCTGTGCCTTTGACCGTGGCACAGGTTCAAGCGCTCAAACTGGGGTCGCCGAAAAGCACCCAATCTATTTCAGCGGCTTCGCGTTGTTCTTCAGGGGTGAATTTCTTTTTGGGTTTGCTGTCTTGAGAGAACGCGGTCAGATCGAAGCTGAAATCTTCTTCTTTAGGCAGTGGTGCACCCACAAAGAGCGCTGCTGCCATCTTTTCGCGGTTTTCGCTTGCAGTGTTGCCTTTGCCGATCAGGGCAGAGTTAGGCTGGGCTTCGCCCGCATCCTCTTTGCTGTAGTCGTATTCACCGCCCATCACGGCATAGGCCAGATCGTAGAACCACCAATTGAACTTGTCGTGTAACAGTACAAAGAAGCCAACAACGTAAGGCGCGAACAGCGACGGAGTCCTTATCCAGTTGCTAGTTTCCCAACCACCGACGACACCGTGCCACGGCCAGAATGTGAAGTATAAAGTGGTAATCATGATCAGCGGAAGAGCCAGAAAGTGCAGCACATCTTGTATATTCATATGCAGCATCATGTGATCGCCAGAAGATAGGTTGTCGCGATTTTTGTAGTCACGAGCCATCTTCGCTAGCGGGCTATATTTCCAACGACTTGGCCTGAGATCATCAAAACCCCACGCCAGAAACCGTGCTGTTAGTCGCCAGAAGAAGGGTGAAACCAGCACAAACAAAACTACACAGAGTTTTGTGACAGCCCACAAGTTTGCAACATCATCCGCGCCCATTCTAAGGTTTGGAATATTCAGAACTTTGACGATGGCCAGTGGTAGGAAAAACATTATTCCGACACCGCCAATAAAGAGGCCGATCACTAACTTTTGCAGGGCATTAAGCCCACCATGCGTTAATTTTGGTGGCTTAGGTGTTCGCGCCATGCTGGCTCTCCCATTGTTCGATAGAGTCTGGAGCGTCAAACAACCCTGTCCCGTTTGAATTCATATAATCGACCCTAGAAACCATGAAGGGCTTCGTGCTGGCGGGGATGATGAATGCCCGCAGCGTTTCGCGTGACCCGTCTTCGTGAACCTCATTGGGGCGGCGCACTGGCCTTTCATGCAAGGCGGCGCTTTTATTCTTAGAGATCGACTCGACTTCAAACTGCATTGGCTTTCTTGACGTGCCGAGGCTTTCTGACACTTCCCATGTCAGCACGTTGCCCATGCGGTCAGAAATGTATTTCTCGCTTTCAAGATCATTCAGACCCCACGCTATGATGGCGCCCGCATTGCCGAGAAAGGTTTCCCAGTTTTTCTCATACAGCTTTTGCACCTGTCCGATGTTCTGGATCACAGGCACCAGTTTGATACCATAGCCTGCCATATAGGCGGCGGCATCTTCGATCAGTTGCATGTGGCCGAGGGAATAGAACTCATCAAGAATGAACAACGTCCGCTCGCCTTCAGGGGGCTTGAGCGTGTCCATCTTTGCATCAAGCGCAATGCGTACCATGGCGCGGAGCCACCGCTTCATGCGTTTGATCTGGGCAGGCGGTAGGCAGACATAGACAGACCAGTTTTCCCGCAGGGCTTTGACAAGGGAAAAGTCCCCAGCCTGCAAGTGGCGCTGCATTCGTGGATCAGACAGCCACCGCAATTGACGGTTCAAGGTTGTGGAAAAGGAACCGCCTTCATCGTCCCCCACGTCTTCCAAAATGGTGAGCCCATCGACGGCCAAGCCCGCAGGGGTATCAACGCCAGCTAGATATTCTTTGAGGGCTTCCATGCCGTTCTGATAACGCTCACGAACGGTTATCAGGTGCGCGTCTTTTGGCTTCTCGGTATGAATGACGGCTTCGATCAGACCCGCCAGTATTGTGCCTGCGCTTTAGGTGAAGTGGGAGCCAGTGCCTTTTTCATCTATGATGATGGATTCCGTCAGCGCGTAAATTTGCGCGGCTTCCTGATCTGTGACGCGTTCAATATCTGCCAGTGGATTATAGGTTACGCGATAACGTTTTGCCGCCCCTTGAACGGTTTCCATCGGATCGATGATTGCGACCTGTTGGCCGAGGAACTGGCGAACGGTTGTTCCCGTTCCTTTGGCACTATGAGCAGTGCCACGGCGCATAGCTGTGATTGAAGCGTTTTCACCTTTGGGATCGATGCAGAACACGCCGCCTTGCCAATGGAGCAGGTTAGGAACCAGCATCGAGGTTCCCTTGCCAGCACGAGAGCCAGCCATAACGAAGAGATGGCGATCATCAGAAATTCCAGCAGGTGCGTTTAACCCATGGTCTGGATGAATTTTTCCGAGCAGGAATGCACCATTTTGCCCCGTAAAACTGGCTGAGATTGTGGTTTTGTCGGCAAAGCCTTGTAGATCATCATCGGCCATGGCTTGGCCTTTACCCTCAGATTATCGTGATATCCGCATCCAGATTACAAATGTTGTTTTGTGCATTATGTTGTGCTACTATAGGAATATGCCCAGATTATCAATCGACATCACCCCCGAAGAGCATTCACGGCTCAAAGCTATTGCAGCCCTTAAAGGTCAGAGCATCAAGGATTTTGTTCTCAAACAAACCTTGGGCGAAGCCCCTGCTGTTGAGGATATGAGCGAGAACGACGCGTTAGCGGCGTTGTCGGATTTTTTGAAACCGCGTATCGCGCAAGCGCAGCGCGGTGAGTTTTCGACAAAATCCTTTGAGGATATCCGCAAGGACGCGCATCGCCGAGCGGGTCTATAACGCGCCCACATGAAGAATGTTGAACTTACCTTAGCGGCGGAAGAAGACCTAAGCGGAATCTGGCTTTACACCCATGACACATGGAGCTTCGATCAGGCTGAGAAATACTATGATCAGATCGTGTTGTGCTGCGAGGCTGTTGGCAGTGGCAGAGCGAGAGCCAAGCCCGTTGAGGGCTTAACCGATGACATTCATGCACATCGTTGCGAACAGCATTACATTTTCTTCATGCCGCGTGAACGCCCCATCATCTTGGCGATCCTGCATGGGCGCATGGATTTTGTGCGGCGATTGAGTGAGCGGTTTTGAATGTGAGAAATTCCCTACGAAAAATTTGAAGGCGCAACCCGCATGTAGCCCTCTTCGTTGCTTGTCCGTAACTCCAATTCTTAAACGGCAGACAGAAATCTCATGGTCGCAAAGGCAAGCTCTTAGCTGTTAGTGGTGCAGATACGGGGCATGTGAGAGCAATGGCACAAAGCCGGAGCGCAGGGTTGGGATGGAGATTAATTTGCTAAAGTTGGTCTATGTAGGGTATTATGTAAAGATAAGTAACAAGATGATTTAATGTATGACATTAAATCTTGCCTAGGGGTCTAACGCACCCCTTGGAACCAGCTTAAGAAAGGGCGATCATAGATCGGCATTGCGGCCATGACCCTAAAACGCACCAAACGCGGACGACCCGAAAAACCCGAAGGCGAGTTTCGTGACCGTCCTTTGGTTGTTCGACTAAATGCTGTCGAACGTGCTTTTTGTGGATGGTGAAGCGGCCAAGGCCAGCTTGCCCGTTTCCACATATGCCCGTGCCGTTCTCACACGCCGCAAGGTTGCCACCCGCCAAACGCCGCTTGAGGACAAAATGCTTTTTGAACTCAAGCGGTGCGGGGTCAATCTGCACCAAATCGTGCGGACTTTGAATTTTGGTAATTCCGTCCCGAACGACATTGCAGACGTGCTTGAGGAACTCAACGCGGCCATTGCCAAAGTCGGAGCCTCTTATGACGCCTAAAGCATCACAAGAAGGCCGTGCGACTGGCACCAGCTTCAAGGGAATGTTTGCCTATTTGCAGCACGACAAGCGCCTTGAAGGCCAAGACGTGAATTCCACGTCCGACCGTGTTGAGTGGCAGGAATTTCGAAATCTGGCGACCGAAAATCCCGATATGGCCTATCGGATTATGCGAGCCACTGCCAACCAGCAGGACGCGCTGAAGCGCGAGGCTGGTCAGAGCTTGGCTGGCAACAAATCCGATAAGGTGGTGTTTCATTATTCGCTTGCATGGCATCCCGACGAGAAGGACGACATGACCAAAACGGAAATGATGAAGGCGGCAGATGAGAGCATCAAAGCTCTAGGCGCTGACGGCCATCAAGCCGCTATCATCGCTCACAATGATACCAAGCACCCTCACCTGCATGTTGTTATCAACCGCGTGAATCCTGAACATGGGAAAATGCTCGATCTTTGGAAATACCAAGAGCGGCTTTCCAAATGGGCGCTAGGCTATGAGCAATCACGCGGCACGATTTATTGCGAACAGCGAGAGATGAACTGGAAGCGCCGCGATCTTGGTGAGACCTTTTCAGCAGACAAATGCGAGGTCTATCACAAGCATGACCAGGCGAAGGGGCTTGGTCATGCCAATGATAACGAAATTCGTAAGATCATGGCCGCGCAGAAAGCCAAGGACGCCGCCCTTGCCGAGAATGGCGCAGCCATGCACGAACGCCATTCGGAAGAGTGGAAAGACCTGTCCAAATGGTACGCAACGGGCAAGGCGAAGATCGCCGGCACAAGTGCGGGCGATACCCCTACCCCGTTTCAGAAAGCCCGTGCTCAGATCAAGGAGCAGTACCGCACGGCATGGCGTGAGCACTATGCCAAGCAGCGGACAGAAACGAAGTATTTTGAGAAGCGCGAACAGCGTCTTTTAGGCAAGCTGGAGAACGCCGTTTCTGCCGTCAAAATGAACAAGGAGTTGGCAGCGACCGACAAGGGCCACGCGCAATCATCCCTGTTTAATTTTCTGACCAGCTCGAAAGCTCGTGCTGATGCGCTTGAGCAGCTTCATGCAGCACAGACGCGCAAGCTAGGCGCTTCACAGAACGCCGATGTTGGTGCAGCAATAGCGAAGATAACGGAGTGGATTTTGACGGCTTTTGGCGCTCACTATGCACCCTTGTCGAAGCCAAAGATAACTACGCATTCTTTTTGAACGTGACCACATCAGATGGTTTGTTTTCCGCCCCATCTATTGACCGTGTAAGCTGGCGTTCTGGTATGGGGGATGCACAAAAAGCCCGCTTTCTTGCACAAGCAACAAGTCAAAAACGCGCGGCCACCCCAACACCGCCTGTCTTGCTGCAATGGCACTGTGCTCAAATCGCCCTGACGATTGCTCTGACACAAGAATTCCAAGGACTGGTTATTCCGGTGATTTACACCCCAAACCCAAGTCAAACGGACCCCCATAGTGGGTTCATAGGAGACTAGAATGTACGAAATCTCTGGCTTTACTAAAAGAACTACAACACCCGGATTCAACGAAGAAACGGCTCTTTTCGAGTTCGATAAGGTTCTTAAACTAATGACGGATTTGAACCGGTATCATAGCGGCTTCAATGACCTGTCGCATCTTTCAGACCAAGTCAAAGTGCGCGGGGAAGAGCTTGCAGAATATCTTCTTACAACTGATGAGCCTGATCCTGGTATTTTGGAAGAATGGGATCGCCTTGAGGCTGATACCAATAGGATTTCATTGCATGAAAACCCCAGGACGGTTTTCAATAGCATATGGAAGCAGAACAAAGACCTGAACGCCGAATTTGGGACGAAGCTTCTCAATATCACGGCAAAATCAAATGCTGAGCGAGGCGTCGAGTTAACACGAAGCATCGACTTCGACGGTAATAGCCCTCCATTGGTCAAATTATCCCTCCCGATGAGTGACTCAAGCGATTACTGGTACCAAAGCGCAAGCACCACACGCGAGCTGATGTTCGCAATGATGGAAATATGGGACTTCAAGTGGATTGTTGCCCGCCCCTCAATGTATCAGGGAATGAATAAACACCTCTTTTCTGATAGGGTCACGTTCGGATGGATGGGGTGGACATCAGATCAGTTCGGCTATTCTGGCGACGCCCTCTCCTTGGTTGAACCTACGCGTGACGGATCGTTTATGTTGTTGCAAGAACGTATGATGACTCTGAAGAAACCAGATGTTGAAGCATGTAATCGAGCTGAATCTGCGCTTTTGGACCAGGGTGTTTTAAGTCTAATTTCTGAAATTTAGACTACGGCGTATTTATGACCAAAGATGTCATCCGGTATATTTGTCTCTTATTCGCTTATCTTACGTAGGTGCTTTGATCCCTTATGTATCGATACGGTACATAAGGGCTCGAACAGATGCCTCAGAAAACCCTGATGTGATGATCAAAGTCAGGTATATAAGGGTGTATGCCATCGCATCTGAAATTCTTGTCACTTTTGATCAGGCCGGACATTTCCATCTTGCCAATATTGTGGGCGTCGCTTTGCATGATTGGGTGCAAGCACTGAGCAGACGCGCCGATCAATCGGGCGAAGCCATCAGCGTTCAGGCACAATATTGGCGCAACGCGGGGTCTTTGACAGTGCAGACCGGATTTGACGTGATGCTTTCGCCATTGGACGGATCAGAGGGCCCACCCGGTTTGTGCCAGGATATCATCGGAATTGAAGTCTGCACCGCAGTTTTGCAGCTGCCGCAGTAAATTTTGCCACTCTAAGACGCAAAGTAGAGCCTATATCGGATTGGCTTCAGCGAATTTCCTGAAAAATGCCAGAAAAGCGCGATCCGGGTCTTGTGGCGCATCTTTGCCTGTAGACCATGCCCGCCACTCGCCTTCCACATGATAAATATCATAACCTGCATACCGCAGTCTCGCGGTTTCATACGTCTCGGATCGCAGGCTTGGCCCCTTCTTGTCCAACCACGCCGGACGCGGCTTTATGTCTTCAACTTTACCTTTGGTGCGGGCTTTGCGCCCTACTTTGGAAAAGCTTAATTCGCGTTCGGCTTCTGCTGTGCTTTTGGCGTCTTTGGTCCACCACCGCAATTCCACATGGGTGACACGCCGTCCCGTTTTAACCGGTTCAACAGCAACAACATAATCGCTGAGCGCGTTCACTTCTTCCAAGGCAGGATCAATCGCACGCAATTTAAGGTTGGACCAGCTGGCCAGTTTACCTTTCGGAACACCCAGAACGCCGCGCAAATCCTCAAGGCTGAACTTTTCAGACGACCGCCAGCGCAATTTGCCACGCTTCTGGATCATCTCGTACAAGGTCAGGGCGTATTTCGAACTCAGCGCAAACATCACCTCGCGCTGAAGCCGCGCAAAAACGGTGCTGTCTTTGATGATATTGCGCAGCCGCGATGGAATTTCATATTCAAACAACCCGTCGCGCCGTGTTGTTTCGATGTTGCCGCCCAACAGCTGCACGCGTTCAATCGCGGGTTCCCCGTCGCGCACAACCCGCACCTTTACGATGGAGGCCATCAACCGTTCGATGGATTCACCAACCCGGTCGTTTGAATTGTGAGAGCCACGCAAGTCACTTTTGGAAATCATATGGGTCACCGGGCGATCAATCGCGTCCCACGCGTTTTCCAGCAGCTGGTTATAAATACGGCGGTCTGCCAAAGTCAGAGGCGTGACCTCAACAAGATCAACCAACTCGCCGGGTTTTACCAGCGTCTCTGCGTTTGGTCTGGCATCGACCGTGCGTATGGGGCGATCTTTGGGCGCCATCTCTTACCTGTGTTCGCTTACTTTTGTATGCTGTTAAGTGTAAGGTATCAGAAAGAGAGGTTTTGGTAAATCACCCAAAACGTAAGATTTAAAGGACGCCTGATTCGGAAGCCGAATCGCAATGCTTTGATAAGAATACACTTTTTTCGCTGTAAAATCCCCTGTACCGAACCACCCAATAGGTAAGAGTTAAAGTGCATCCCAAACGTAAGAACAGCGATCCCATTGCGTAAGGTCAAACATCCCCTTACGTATGCCAAGACAGCCCAATATGTAAGAGCTAATAGGTTTTTAGGTTTAATAACATATGCTTACACTGAATGAACTAGAACTATATGAATTAGAAAAGACTGGTTTTTTAGATTTGGTTTTAAAAAGCTTTTGCATTGACCCGTTCGTATTACAAACTTCGTTCCGACCAGCCAAAACTTACAAATTGGGCAACAAGCTTCCTATCGGGCAATAATGCTTCATTTTTTACGGCAGTACCTTGCGAATTTCCCACACTATGGTGCCACAGCCGCAAGGTGCGGTTTTTGGACGAACATGGCTAAGAATTCGCACTTTACCCAAGAACCATTTATCACCATGATTCGAAGGACACTTCCAAGATGGTAACATAGATGCAAAACCCTGCCCTGCCCCCTGTCACTTTAGATGATCTGGAAACCCTCGCGACACGCGCATCAACCGTCATCGGACGGTTGCGGGAACGCGTGTATGCCCCAGGGGCTGACAAGACATTGGACTTGCGGTTCAACATGCGCAAAGCCGCGGAAATGGTGGGCCGCAGTGAAAAAGCAATTCGTGATGCTGAAGATGACGGGCGCTTGCCTGAACCTGATAAAGACCCAACCACCAACCGCCGCACCGGATATGCATTAACCGATATCAACCGTATGCGTGCTTTGTTTGGAACATTGCCACATCGGGCCGAAACCGATGAGGCCCTTGTTTTGGCGATCCAAAACTTCAAAGGCGGCGTGGGCAAATCAACGGTAGTTTGTCATCTTGCACAGTACCTTGCGCTTAAAGGATATCGGGTGTGTGTGATTGATTGTGACAGTCAAGCCAGCACAACAAGCGTGTTCGGGCTGAACCCTGACGTGGATGTCGACGAAGACGAAGATACCCTGTACCCGTTTTTTCGTCACGGTGGCCCATCGTCTTTACACTATGCTTTACGTGCGACCTACTGGCCGAATGTGGCGCTTATTCCTGCCAACTTGGGCCTCTATGACGCCGAATACGAATTCGCTGCCCGCATGGTGCGCGAACAAAGTTTTGTTCTGGACCGTTTGCGTTCCGGCATAGATACCATCAAGGATCAGTTTGACGTCATTCTTCTGGATCCGCCCCCTGCCCTTGGCATGTTGTCTTTGTCTGTGTTGCGTGCGGCCAATGCCTTGGTGATCCCTGCACCTCCGAACAATATCGATTTTGGATCAACAGCGCATTTCCTTAAGATGATGGGTGCGACGATGCATGAACTGGCACAGGCTGGTGGCGCCCGCGAATATGCGTTTTTGCGCATTTTAGGAACTAAAATGAACGACAATAAGTCGGCGCATGTCGCGATCAAACGGATGATGGACGCTGTGTTCCCGATGGACATCATGCAAGCCGTGTTGAAGGACAGCGCGGAAATCGACAACGCCTCTGCCAACCTATCGACGGTCTATGAAACCACCGGGCCTGCGACCCGTACAGAAACGCACAAACGATGCCGGGCTTATCTGGATGCGGTGAACCGCGAGATCGAAGTTCTGATCCGCAAAACATGGCCAAGTCACTATCCCGCTTTGCGAAAGGAAGGACTGTTATGAACAAAAAGCATGACGCACTTTACGACGATGTGTTGGGTGGGCTGGACGACATGGCCCCTTCAAAATCTGCCGCGCGATCCAGTCGTTTCTTGAAAAGATCCACGACGATTGCAGATCAGGTTGCAGGCGATATAGAAGAAAAAACATTGCGATGGGTGGACCCCGCAGAGTGCCGGATGTGGGACCGTCACAACCGCGACTACGCCCTTTTGACCGAAGAAAACTGCCGCGATTTAATTGATGGCATCCGGTCTCAAGGCCGGCAGGAATTCGCGGCCATTGTGCGCCCCCTGCCCGATGGACCGCAGCGCTACGAAGTGATTTGCGGGGCCCGTCGTCATTTTGCGGTAAGTTGGTTGCGGGCGCATAACTATCTGCAATTCAAGTATCTGGTCGATGTCCGCGACATGACCGACGAAGAAGCGTTTCGTCTGGCAGACATTGAAAACCGTGACCGCGAAGACATCTCTGATTACGAACGCGCCATTGATTATGCGGATGCGATCGCCCGTTATTATGGCGGTAAACAAAAGGCGATGGCAGAACGGCTAGAGGTCAGCCCCCCCTGGTTAAGCCGCTATTTATCACTGGCAAATTTGCCGTCCCAAATCGTTGCAGCCTTCGCATCTATTCGTGATATCAAAGAACGCCATGCGCGTGATCTAAAGCCGCTGATTGCTGAAAAAAAGTCTCTAAATGCTTTGATAGAGACGTCAAATTCAATCGCTCAAGCGCAAGAAGGCGCGCGCAAGGGGTTGGGACGCCCTTTGGATGGTGTCGAAGTCATGAGGCGTCTTAAGGCGGCCTGTAAGCCTGCCGCTGTGTCAAAGCCGACCCATGAAAAAACCTATCGGCGTACGGCGGGTGATGTTCCGATCACCGTCCGGAACAAAGGCCGTCGCACTGTGGTGGAATTTGATAGCTCAATAGGAAGTGCTGCTTTGCGGGCCGCTTTGGAAAGTTTCTTGGATGACCGGAAATAGAAAATTGCCCATGGGCAATTTTCATTCCTAATGGGTGAAGATAAGGAAGTTGCCCATGGGCAACTTTTATTTTTTGGCATCCGGCACAGTATCGATATCGAACTGCAAAATCACAGGTTCCGGTCCGCTGTCTTCATCAAGTGAAACTGCGCCTCGGGTCGTTTGGCCAAATCCTGCCGTGCGCAGGGCATTGGCAAAATCGGAACCTTGTTCCTCTGTTCCGCGCAAGACTTCTATGGCGCTTTGGCCAAGGAGCCTAAGATCCTCGATCTCTGATTGAGTATCTGCCCGGGACAAAATCACCACAACACGGTCACGACCAAATGTGTCGTTCGTGACGCGAAACAGCCCCTTTTTTAGGGTGTCACCCGGTTGCAACCGGCCGCGGAAAAACGGAACGTCTGTGGCATGGTGATTTTACGCAGGCTTTGACGGGGCTCATGCGCGAAGTGCCTGATCTGAGCTATCCGCAACTGATTCAGGCCGCCGCACAACGCATGCAAAGCAAAGCGGGCCAAGCGGTGTAAACGCCGGATGCGGAAGGACCCATGGCAGATACTCCCGTTTTTGGCGGCGATGCGCCCGGCGTGTCGCGGATTGCGGTGGCGGGTCAGACGTTGATGGCGGGGCTTTTGGATGATGTGACGGCCAACAACACACTTGATGTGTCCAGCGCTGATCCGACACACCGCGTCGTGTGGACGGGCGACGGTTTGGCGCTGGTGGGCCGCGATGGGGTGCTGGACGGGCAGGGGGCTGGTGCCTCGCCGCGTTTGGGGGCAGGGGACGCGGATGTTCTTGCCACACGCTTGACCCAGGTGGCCGGTCTTATTCGGTTGGAACGGGCTTTGGCGCAGCTGGGGCAAGGCAGCCGCATTGGCGGGTTTTCCCTGCCTTCGTCAAAACCGGGCGCTGCTTTCAAGTTGCAAACTGGCGAAACAGGTCCGCAACAGCGTTGCGCCAAGCCAAGCGGCCCAAGGGTTGATGCCAAGGGCAAAGCCACAGCCAGTCACTGCGACATGTTGCAAGTCACGCTGAAAAACCCCACCGCGGGAATTGTGGATATGACGGTGCTCTATATCGATGCTGACAGTGCTATTTCGATGCTATGGCCGTCACAAAACCTGTCGAACCGATTGGAAAGCGGCGCCAAGGCGACACGCGCCGCAGAGGCGGAACAGGCCGACAGTGCAGGGCGCGTCATCGGTGGAGAAATCGAGGATTCCGGTGCATGGCCATCGCAGGTTGCTTTGCTGATTGCAGGTCAGCCAGTGACGCCAGATGCGCAGTTTTGTGGTGGATCAATGATCTTGGACACTTGGGTTTTGACGGCGGCGCACTGCATCCACATGGCGGATGCGAACGGGGTCTACCGTGATTTGAACCCGCAAGCGATTTCTGTGCTGATCGGCACCAATCTGCTGGCTGAGGGGCAGGGCGATGCTATTTCTGTTGAAAAGATAATCCGCCACCCCGCATACGTGGGTGAAGACTTTGACAATGACATTGCATTGATCAAACTGTCCCGTGCGCCAACCGTGCCTTTCAAAACCATTCAAGTGCCAGATGCGGAATTTGGCGACCAGTTGGACACGCCCGGTGTTCGCACTGTCGTGACGGGCTGGGGTCTAATCGAAGGCGCACAACGCACCGCGGAAATGCGATAGGCTGAAATCCAAATGTTAAGCCGTGAAAACTGTAACGAAGTCATGCTGGATTCGCGTGCCAAAGTAGCGTCCGAAGGGATCGCGTATGCCGCGTCAGCCTTTGGGCTAAAGCAGCCAGAGACCGAAGCGGTCTGGCAGGAACTCATCAGCCATGTGCGCGCGCCGTTGATTTTCGAACGGCCGTGCATGTATCGATGGAAACCGTGCCTTCAGATCGCTTCCTAACAGGATTTGTCATAAAAAAGGTATGGAATTCAAGACTTTGGCTGGCGATGTTGGCTGCGGCCAAAGAGTTTGCCGGTGGTGATCCTTCAGTTGTGGGATTGATTGAAGACGCAGAGGCCGAAGGTTCGCGTGGCCGCATCGGCGGCGCGTCACGTACTTTGTCGCGTTTGCCGGGTGGCAAAGTCGATATTTTCAAAGTTCCGTTTTATGGTGGCCGCCATGCTGAAATTGGCATCGCAGGTGACGGAGACAGCGATCTGGATTTGCTGGTAACAGACGAAAACGGCAACACCGTTTGTCTTGATCGCAGCTATTCTGACGTGATTTACTGTGAACACGGCTCGAACCCGTTGGCGGTCGGGCAGCAATGACACGTGGCTGATGCGCCCCACGTGCCAAAGTTGGCAAAAGATGCGCCACCCGCCTGCGTGCACCGCATCGGTGATCTTCTTCCAGCCCTCAACATGTGCGTCCGTGTAGATGCTGGGCATATCAAGATACCCCTTGCCCAAGTCGGACATTTGCGTTGACAAATTCCATCATGCCAAAGCCGCCGTCTTCACGACCGAAGCCCGAATTTTTGACGCCTCCAAAGGGCATGTTCGGGTCAATGATCACCACCTCGAACAGACCGTCTGGCAGGGTGTCGGGCGCTGTCGGGGATACAACGTGATGCGCACAAGATGGTTCCATAACGCTTTGTGCGGATGTCGCCTGCGCGGCTGTCAGCGCTGTTCACCATCAAAGCAGGACGTCACGTAAATCATCGCGAACCTTGCATGGATTCCGCAAATCGCGTCGTCTTCAAAGACCTTGACCCAAAGTACAGGATACGCGCCATGCAGCGACATTACCGGACGTGCAATATCTGTGAAGCGATGTGTGGCCTTGTGATCGAACACGAAGGCGATCAGGTTCTGAGCATCAAACCGCACAAGGAAGATCCGTTGTCGCGGGGCCATATTTGCCCGAAAGCTGTCGCGTTGCAGGATTTTCGCACCGACCCTGACCGGGTCACAACACCTTTACGCAAGCGGGGGCAGGAATGGGAGCCTGTCGATTGGGATGAGGCGATTGACTACGCGGCCCATGGCATACGTGCGGTGCAGGATGTGCATGGCAAAGACGGGTTCGGGGCATATCTTGGCAATCCCAACGCCCATAAGTTTGCGAACCTGATGACGTTGCCACGGCTGATCAAAGCCATCGGCACAACGCAACGCTATTCATCTGCGACCTCTGATCAAATTCCGCATCATGTTGCCTCTATTCATATGCTTGGCCATCCGATGCTGATGCCGATCCCCGATCTGGATCGCACGGATTATTTGCTGGTGATTGGCGGGAACCCGATGGTGTCCAACGGGTCCATGATGACGGCACCGGACTTTCCCGGGCGTATCGATGATCTGTACGCGCGCGGCGGGCGCATGGTCGTGATTGACCCGCGCCGCACAGAAACAGCGCGCCACGGCGCGGAACATCACTTTATCCGGCCTGAAACAGATGCGTTTTTGATCCTTGCTTTGATCCACGAGGTCTTTGCACAAAATGCAGTGGATCTTGGGGCACTGCGGGATGTGATCGACGGGGTCGAGGCGCTGCGAGATGCCGTGCAGCCCTTCACGCCTGATCTGGCGGCCCGCCACACAGGCATTGACGCCGCCACAATTCGCAACCTTGCAGCCGATTTCACAGGTGCAGAACGTGCTGTGTGTTATGCGCGTATGGGCGCGTCGACGCAGTCTTACGGCGGTCTGTGCCAATGGGCGACAAACGCCTTGAACATCATCACCGGCAATTTTGACGCGGTGGGCGGTGCTATGTTTACGACCCCGGCCTTTGACAACGTGGGATTGACGCGGCGCAAAGGTGCCCCACGCACCTACCCCGAAAAACGCAGCCGTGTCTCTGGTTTGCCGCTTTATAACGGGGAATTCCCAAGTGCCGTGTTGGCAGAGGAAATGGAAACCTCCGGTGCAGGTCAAATCAAGGGAATGATCACTGTTGCGGGAAATCCTGTGCTGACGGCCCCGAACGGGCGGCGCATCGAAAGCGCCCTGAAGGCGTTGGACTTTATGGTGTCCGTGGACATCCATATCAACGATACAACGCAACACGCCGACCTGATTTTGCCGGGCACTGTTGCCCTTGAAGAACCGGTTTACGATACGGTGTTCCATTCATTTGCGGTGCGCAACACAGCAAATTACGCAGACGCGTTGTTTGATCGCCCAAAAGGAATGATTCCGGAATGGGAAATCTTTGCACGCCTTGGAAATGCTTTGATGGGTGGCCGCGACCTTGGCCCGTCACCGTCCGAGCAATTGGATTATGCGTTATCGCGTGGGTTTCACGCACAGGCCGTGTCTGTGGATGTGTTGAAGGATCACGAAGGGTCCCTTGATCTTGGCCCGCTTGTGCCATGTTTGGCGCCGCGTTTGCAGACCCCTGATGGGCGATTGAACCTGTGCCCGGATGTATTTGTCGCTGATCTGCCGCGCCTTTTGGCGCACGAGACGCCAACGGATCGCCCCTATGTTATGATTGGACGCCGGCAAGTGCGCAGTCACAATTCATGGACGCAGAACGCGCCGCGATTGGTGAAGGGGCGCAATCGGTGTACCGTGCAAATCAATCCGCAAGATGCAGGCGAATTGGGTATTGCCGACGGCGCACAGGTGCGCGTGGCGTCGCGCGTCGGGCATATTGTGGCGCCAGCAGAAGTGACAGACGACATGGCCCCCGGTGTTGTTTCGATCCCGCAAGGATGGGGGCAGGGCGGGGGGCAATTGTCAGCGGCCACACAAACCCTCACAGTCTCGATTAACGACCTGACCGATGACAAACGTGTCGATGTTTTGACAGGAAATGCGGCGTTCAACGGATTGCCCGTTAGCCTGACACCTGTCGAAATGCCATCTGCACAGACGGCTGCCGAATAAGACGGATCGCAATAAAAAAGCGGGCCGATGATACGACCCGCTTTTCAATTTTATACTGAAATCAGGCGCCTTATTTGCGCGCGATTTCCATCCAGTTGCCGTCTTTGATGACAGAAATCACAACTTCGTCCGCGCCTTGGTGGTCTGTCGCGGAATATGTTACTTTGTTGCCGGATACGACATCTTCGTAGTTCAGGCTTTCGATGCCGGCCTGAAAGGATTTGGCGTTCAGGTCAGGGCCTGCCGCTTCCAAAGCACGGATCATTGTTTCTGCCGCAGAGTGGCCCAGCAATGCGCCGGAACCCGGCAATGCTTCGCCTGTCGCGTCTGTGAAACGCTTGAAGAACTTCTGCACTTCAGGCTTGTCCATACGTGACAGCAGATCAGCCCAACCAGAGGCCGCATACATGCCTTCGGTCACGCCGCCCGGCACTTTGGCCATAACTGTGTGGAAGCCCGCCGAGGAGTTCAGAAAGGACATGTTGGTCAGCCCCAGCTTTTTCGCTGTGCCGGACACTGTGATGGCCTGACGCACGCCCAAGGCCAATGCCACGATTTCGCATCCATCGGCGTTCAGTTTTTGCAACGCGCCCACGAAATCTGCATCGTCTGGCTTGTGCGTTGTCTCGGAGACAAAGTTCAGCCCGTCTGTTTCCGCTGAAATAGATTCTGCACCCTCTTTGATGTCTTTCCCAAAGTCGGTTGGCAGGTACATCGCACAAACGTTGCTGACGCTTTTTTGTTCGGCCAGATACGTCACGCCAACGCGGATTTGTTCGTAATACGTCGCGGTGCCCGCATAGTGCAGTGGTGAAAACGGTTCTGCCATTTGGCGGGCCGCAGACAGAGGCGACACGTTCGGCACGTTCTTGGCGTCTTGCAGTTTGAAGGCTGCGATGTTCATCGGCGTGCCCAAAGACAACAGCATCGCAAAGACTTTGTCGCCGTTGATTAGCTTGTTCATGCCTTGGATGGCTTTGGGCATTTGATAGGCGTGATCTTCCACGACAAAGCGGATTTTGCGTCCGTGAACGCCGCCAGCTTCGTTGACTTCGTCAAAGACCAGCTGTGCCGCTTTGACGGCGGGGGCGCCGAAGGCTGCAAACGGGCCGGACAGGTCCTGGTTGGACCCGATCAGGACTTCGGTGTCGGTGATGCCTTGTTCTGCCATCGCTGGACCGGCAGCGATTGTGGCTGCAACGGCTGCGGCCACCAGTTTTGTTGTATGCTTCATGTGTCTTCTCCCTTTTTATAGTTTCGATGTGAAAAGCCCCGGGCCCCGATGTCAATACATCTGGCCGATAAGCCCCGCATGTTTCGTTTCCACAAAGCTGCGTTTCAGCTTCATCGTGGGTGTCAGTTCGTCGTCGTCGGCGGTCAAAAGCACGTCGATCAGGCGGAAATCCTTGATCTGTTCGACCCGCGCGAAATCCTTGTTCACTTCAGTGATGGTGTCGCGGATCAGGTCCTGCACTTCGCTGGCCGCACACAAGGATGCGTAGTTGGAAAACGGCACCCGACGGTCTTGCGCGAATTTCTCGACGTTTTCCTGGTCGATCATCACAAGGCAGGTCAGGAATTTGCGTTTGTCGCCGATCACCACCACGTCCGACACATAGGGCGAGAACTTCATCTTGTTTTCGATCTCGGCTGGCGTGATGTTCTTGCCGCCTGCGGTGATGATGATGTCTTTCATCCGGCCGGTGATTTTCAGGAACCCTTCGTTGTCCAGAAAACCCACGTCGCCTGTGCGCAACCAGCCGTCTTCGGTGAAGGTTTCCGCCGTTTTTTCCGGGTTCTTCCAATAGCCTTGGAACACGTTGCCCGCGCTGTATTGCACTTCGCCCTCCGCTGATATGCGGATGTTTGCGCCGGGCAGGGCTGCGCCCACGGTGCCGACCTTGTTAGAGGTCAGGTTGTTGATTGAAATCACGCCAGAGCTTTCTGTCATCCCGTAGCCTTCCAGCACAGGCACGCCAATGGACTGATACCACCGCAGCAAGTCCGGGGAAATCGGCGCCGCACCCGATCCACCCCGCCGCAAACGGTCCATGCCGATCATGCGGCGCAGGTTTTGCAGCACTGCAAAATTCCAGAACTGATAGGACAGCTTGGTGCCAAAAGACGGTGTTTTGCCCTCTGCGATGCTGTCGGCATGGGCATTACCCGCCGCCAGGGCCTTGGCATAGGCCCATTTTTGCAGACCTGTGGCGTCCCCGATGCGGATCGACACCTGGCTGTAAATCTTTTCCCAAAGGCGCGGCACAGCCACGAAAGTTTGCGGGCTGACCTCTTGCAGGTTGTCAAAGATCGTCTCGGGGCTTTCGGCAAAGTTAATGGTCGAGGCGGCCGCAATCGGCCCGTTGACCGAAAACACCCGTTCTAGAATGTGACACAGGGGCAAAAAGCAAAGCTGATCGTCGGTGTCAAAGACGGGGCCGTCCCGCAGGCCAGCGGACACCGAAAAGATCAGGTTGCCGTGGCTGATCATTGCGCCTTTGGGCTTGCCTGTGGTGCCCGATGTGTAGACCAAAATTGCCGTATCATCGGGTTTTGTGGCCTCGATCGAGGTATCAAAGGCCGTCGGGTTGGCGGCGTCGTAGGTTTTGCCGATCTCGTATAGCTCATCCAGAAAGATGATCTGCGGGTCTTCAAAGCCGTGCAGCCCGTCGCGTTCGATCACAATGACTTTCAACAGCCCCGGCATCGCGTCGCGCACTTGCAGGAATTTGTCCAGCTGTTCGTCGTTTTCTACAATCAGAAAGCGGCTGTCAGAGTTGTTGACCAGATATTCCAGCTGTGATGCGGAATCGGTGGTGTAGATGCCCGAACAAATGCCGCCCACAGATTGCACACCCATGTCGGTATACATCCATTCCTTGTTGTCCTCGGACAGGATCGACACGACTTCGCCGCGCTTCAATCCAAGCGACACCAGACCAAGGCCAAGGTGTTTGGCCCGTTCAAAATAGTCTGTCCACGAATGGGATCGCCATACGCCAAATGTCTTTTCGCGGTGCGCGGTGCGTGTGCCGTGTTCCTTGCAGCGGGCGCGAAACAGCTTGGGTGTAGTGTCTTGCCCGTCGATATAGAACGGACCCTGCGACAGATCCGCGTTGATCGTCAGCCCATGCAGGGTTTGCTGTGGGGGAAGCGTGTTGGTCATTGGGCTATCTCCACGTTTTGCGTTGTTTCCAGCGGCGTTGCCCGCGCTGGTTTTCATCCTGACTGACACCAAGATAGAATTCCTGAATGTCCTTGGACGCGGCGAGAACCTCGGCTTTGTCGTCCATCACAATGCGCCCAAGCTCCATCACGTAGCCATAGTCAGCTGCATCCAGCGCCACTTTGGCGTTTTGTTCCACCAGCATCATCGTGACTTTTTGTTCGCGGTTCAGGCGCACGATGATCTCGAAAATTTCCTGCGTCAGAAGGGGGGACAGGCCCAGCGACGGTTCGTCCAGAAGCATCAATTTGGGCTGCGACATCAATCCGCGTCCGATGGCCAACATCTGCTGTTGCCCGCCAGACAGGGTGCCTGCGCGTTGGGCGCGGCGGTCTTTAAGGACGGGGAAATAGGAATATACCATTTCTTCGTCCCGCGCGATGTTGCCGCGATCTTTTCGCGTGTAGGCGCCCATGGCGATGTTCTCGGCTACAGTCATCAGCGGAAAGATCTCGCGGCCTTCGGGGACGTGCACGATGCCTCGGCGCACGATGTCGTCGGGTTCCATCGCGTGGATGGGCGTGCCCTGCATCTGGACGCTGCCTTTTTCGGGATCCATGACGCCCGAGATGGTTTTCAACAGGGTCGTTTTGCCCGCGCCATTGGCGCCCAGAACGGTGACGATCTGGCCTTCGTGAACCTTCAGGCTGACGCCGCGAATGGCCATGATGGGGCCATAATAGCTTTCAAGGTTGTCGATTTGCAAAACGACGTTTGAGGATGTGCTGTCATTGGTCATGCGCGTGACGTCCCTGTCTTGGAGATTTCGCCAGTGCCCAAATAGGCCTCGATCACAGCGGGGTGCGATTGCACTTCCGCGGCGGTGCCGGTTGCCAGTTCCTTGCCATCCGACAGGGCCATGACGCGGTTCGACACCGCAGACACCAACCCCATGTCGTGTTCGACCATCATCACGGAAATACCCATTTGCGTCTGGATGTCTTCGATCCAAAAGGCCATGTCCTGGGTTTCCTCGACGGACAGGCCCGACGCGGGTTCGTCCAGCAACAAAAGCTTGGGCTCTGACGCCAAGGCACGGCCCAGTTCGACCACTTTACGCACGCCGTAGGGCAGGCCGCCAATCATCTTGTCGCGGTAGGCTTGCAGGTTCAAAAAGTCGATGACTTCTTCCACGGCTGCACGGTGACGCAGCTCTTCGCGGTGCGCTTTGGGGGAAAAGACGATGTTGGACAGCATGCCGGTTTGCCGGTGCCGGTGACGGCCCACCAACAGGTTTTGCAACACGCTGGCCTGTTCAAACAGTTCGATGTTCTGGAACGTGCGGGCGATGCCAAAGCTGGGCACTTGATCCGATGTGCGGGTCAGCAGGTCATTCCCATCAAAGGTGATGCGCCCCTCGGCCGGGTCGTAGAACCGCGAAATCAGGTTAAAGATCGTCGATTTGCCTGCCCCGTTGGGACCGACAAGGGCAAAGACTTCGCCTTCTTCCACCTTCAACGATACGTTGTCGACAGCCACCAGTCCGCCAAAGCGCAGGGTGACGTTTTCAATCTCAAGCAAGCTCATTGTACACGGTCCGTCTTGAGGTAGGATTTTTGACGTTTGAACATGTCTTTGCGGTAGAAGGGGAACAGTTCAAAATAGGTTCGGATTTTTAACCATCGCCCGTAAAGCCCCATGGGTTCAAACAGGATGAAACAGATCAGGATAAAGGCGAACAACGCGCTTTCCAGACCCGGAATGTTGATGTTCACATCGAAGGTCGTCGCCAAAAAGGACCGCCCGTTGGCGATGGCCACAGGGATGATCCCCACAACGATCGCCCCGAAGAACGCGCCATGGATAAAGCCCAACCCCCCGATGACGATCATCAGCAGTAGCGTGATAGACATGACCAGATCAAAGGTTTCGTTGGTGACGTAGCCCGCGGAATGTCCAAACAAGGCCCCCGCCAACCCCGCAGCCGTTGCGGACAGAAAGAACGATGTGGCCTTGGTGCGCGTCAGATTGATGCCCATGGCCCGTGCCGAGATTTCGCTGTCGCGCACCGCCGTGAAACTGCGCCCTGTCGGCGTGCGCAAAAGGTTGCGGTAGAACCAAACGATCAAGATGGCCACGAACAACACCAGATAGTAGAATTTGTAAGGCGTTGAATAACGGTTCACTTCCATGCCGAAGATATTGATGTCTGGCACGGCTGCACCCGCGATACCGCCGGTCCATGGTTCCAGAATTACAACAAAATCGCTGGTCAGGATGGAAACAGCCAAAGTGGCCAGCGCCAGATACACACCGTGTAAGCGCAAAACAGGCAGGGCGATCATTGTGCCCAAGAGGCCCGCAATCAAACCGGACACGGGGAAGGCGATAATCCAAGGCACCCCTGCGCCGAGAAGGTTGATGTTTGCGTAGCAGCCGATGGCCATGAAGGTGGCGTGGCCAAGGCTTGGCAATCCTGTGTGGCCGGTCAGCAGCATCAGCCCCATGCCTGCGATGGCCAAAATCAGGACGCCGGTGATTTCACCCAGAAGATAGGCGTCGCCGATGGCCACAAAATACAGCGGCGTGGCCAAAACAAGCAGCAAAAGCAAAGCATACCAGATGGCTTGTGCGCGGTGTTTGAACAGGCGGATGTCCGCATCATAAGACGTTTTGAAGACAAAGCGCATCTTACACCTTCTTTCTTTGCGTCTGGGAAAAGATGCCGCCGGGGCGGAAGATCAGGATCAAAAGCAAGATCGCATATGGCGCGATCTGACTGACGCCGGGGGGGCCAAAGCGCGAGGCCAAGGGTTCAACCAGCCCGATGATCAGACCGCCCAGCAAAGCGCCGGGCAGGGACCCGAACCCGCCGATGGCAGCCGCCGCAAAGGCCTTGATGCCCAAAAGACCGGTGGATGGGTCAATCGCGCCCTTGGATGCAAACAAGATGCCCGCGACAGCGGCGACCATACCCGACAAGCCCCAGACAAGGCTGTGAATGCGTTTCACAGGAATGCCCATGTAATAGGCGGCCAACTGGTTTTGGGACGCGGCCTGCATGGCAAGACCAATGCGACTGCGTGAGAAGAATAGATAGAACAGAACCGTCAAGATGCCCGTGACAACAACGATCAAAACCTCGTCGATGCCCAAAACGACCCCACCGCTGCGGATGTCCTGACCCGCGTAGGGGGTTTCAAGGGATGTGGGTTCATGGCTCCAGATGGAGCCGGCGAAGAAGCGGATGATGAACCCCATGGCGATGGTCAGGATCACAATCGACGTTTGCGATTGACCAAACATGTGGCGCAGGATGCCCCAGTTGAACAGGTACCCGAAAACGCCCATCACAAGGATCGATAGGGGCACGGCCAGCCAAAAATTCAGCCCCATATATTCGTGGTTGGTAAAGCCGATGCACACAAATGCACCCAGCATCATGAAATCACCTTGCGCGAAATTCACGGCCTCTGTGGCCTTGTAAATCAGCACAAATCCCAAGGCGATCAGCCCATAGACACAGCCATTGGCCAGGCCGCTGATAATCAGCTGCAAAAAATCCATGGTGCTCCTCCCAAAGTCCAATTGGCCGAAGCTAACCAGCGAACCCATCGGATCACAATGCGATTTCCCGAAGGATACGTTACGTAAATAAGTCAAAAGCTATGGAAATTACATAATACAGACTACAGGTAAGAAGCGTGTAGCCGCAAAGTTAAAATGTCCCACATCTGCAAAGTAGAAGTGTCACACTTCCCTGTTGATCAAGCAGGAATGGAGTGTGGCCGTGGGATTGGTGACGATGAGCGAACATGAACTGAACCGCATCGAGGTGCTGAGTGAAGTCACACAAGGCCGGATGACGGTTGTGATGGCAGCGCATGTTTTGGGATTGAGCCGCAGACAGGTCCAAAGATTGATCAAAACCTTTCGATCTGACGGCGCTGCTGCCATCCGGCACAAAGCGCGTGGTCGCAGGTCGAACAATCAAATAAATCCAGCGATCCGTGACTACGCCGTCGCCTTGGTCAAAGAACGATATGTCGACTTTGGACCGACATTCGCGGCTGAGAAGCTGGCAGAAGAACACGATCTTAAAGTCTCGCGCGAGACGCTGCGCAAGTGGATGCAGGACGCCGGGATCTGGCTGAGCCGCAAGCAACGGCGGACGTTTCATCAACCACGCATGCGCCGCGAATGTCTGGGCGAGCTAGTCCAGATCGACGGGTCTGATCACCATTGGTTTGAGGATCGTGGGCCCCGATGCACCCTGCTCGTGTTCATCGATGATGCGACCAGTACGCTGATGCAGCTGAGGTTTGTTCAGTCAGAAAGCACATTCAGCTATTTCGAAGCGCTCGATCTGTACCTGTCAGCACATGGGCGGCCAGTCGCGTTCTATTCTGACAAGCATTCTGTATTCCGTGTGGCCAACCAGTCGGCCAAATCTGGGCATGGCACGACGCAATTTGGCCGCGCATTGAATGCGTTAAACATCGAGATTCTATGTGCAAACAATTCTCAAGCCAAAGGTCGTGTTGAGCGCGCCAACCGTACATTGCAGGACCGTTTGGTCAAAGAACTCAGGCTCGCTGACATCTCTGACATGGACGCGGCCAATGCGTTCCTGCCCGACTTTACTGAACGCTATAACGCCAAGTTTGCAAAAGCCCCGCGTCGTGTTGATAACCTGCATAGGCCAATGAACATCGAGCCGAATTGCCTGCGGGATGTGTTTTGTTTCCGTGACGAACGGCTGGCCGGTAAGCAGCTCGCGTTTTCCTATGAACGGCAACGGATCATCCTGGCTGAGAATGATATCACCTGCGATCTACCCGGCAAATATGTTGATACGTTTGCCTTTCCAGATGGCCGCTTTGAAGTCCGCTGGAAGGGTGTCTCACTCCTCTACTCCATCTTCGACAAAGATCAGCGTGTCACACACGCAGCAATCACCGAGAACAAGCGATTGGGCGCAGTTCTGGAACAAATCAAAGCCGAGCAAGATAAATCAGCGCCCAAGCCGCGACGCGCTGGAAAGCAGCGGTCCCGCTATGAACCAACCGGACACCGCAACGATGGGTGGAACTCAAAACTCGCCAGAAGAGCTAAGAAAAAAGCCGAAGCGCAAGAACCGTGAATGGCGACTGTGCGGACCTTGTTACCAGTGGTTGGATTTAGCCAAGCACTTTAACTGCTACGACAAAGTAGAGGCAGACTCCCGCAAACATTACGGCATCGCACCACAACGGCTCGCGCAGCCCTGCGTCAATTCTTTGACCTACTCCGTAGGCCGTAACGATGCGGCTTCCCACCCCAAAAAACCTATAAAGTAAACGTATTATCAAAGGGCTATCCTTCATACGTCCACAGAATAGTTCAACAGACTTAGGATAAAAGACATGGGCGCGTACTGACATGTAAACTGAAAGGCCAAGCAGCACGGCAAGTAAGAGTATCAATTTCAAGGCGTCTCCTGAGGGTCAAAAATCTGTATGCTAGTTGCAAAGGAGAGTCGACTTTGGGCGGCGATCAGTTGAAACCTCAGCTCGACGCGGACATCTGACGATTTTGCTTGCGACCGTCACGCGCTACCCACCCGCAAGGCTTTTCAGCCCTTCGATGTGTGGGGT
The DNA here is from genome assembly GCA_039972875.1 of Pseudoruegeria sp. GTDB lineage: Bacteria > Pseudomonadota > Alphaproteobacteria > Rhodobacterales > Rhodobacteraceae > Pseudoruegeria. The sequence goes on along the minus strand of JBDWMA010000067.1, from coordinate 14,366 downwards.
CTTCGGGCTGCTAAGCCTTGTTACCGCGGGTCCTTGGGGTGACATTTCTACTTTGCGCAACCCGCGACATTTTAACTTGGTTGCAACAAAGCGCTGACTCAATAATTGGCCCGTCTGTCAGAGCACTTTTCCTGCGCTGCCAAACACTGCTTGTCCTGATTCCCTCGGCATTGCAGTCGTTCGCTGCACCTTCCAGGAACTCACACAGGGCGGACAAAGCCGACTTTTGCAGGCGCGGCTACTACTGGCGCAGCATTCTCTTGCAGTTGCAGCGTTGCTCTTTTGGCAGTCCAGTAAATTTTGCCGAACCGGGCGTTCAAAAAAACAGTTTCTGGATGAATGCTGGCCGACCTTTCGCTGCAGTCCGCCCCAATGATAATGAAGAAAAATGCGCCGATTCACCTTCAAACTTCCAGAAGCAACACACCGGCCAAGACCAACCCTGCAATGAACAAGGTTTCTGCGACTATTAGGGCAATTGCTTGGCCGCCAACTTCAAGAATACACTTAAGCGATGTCTTCATCCCAACAGCGGCTATCGACACGAGGAGCGCCCAAGGGGACAGACTCGACATGCCCTCGGATGCAAAACTTGGAACAAGCCCCAAAGAGTTCAGTGTGGCAAAGGCCAGAAATCCCAGAACAAAGAGAGGTAGCATGGGCGGGCGCTTTCCATTTGCTTGTGATCCCTCATCAAAGCGACGCATGATTATGGCGATCATCAAAACCACCGGAGCAAGCAACGCAACACGCATAAGTTTGACCAGTGTGGCGCCCTCTCCTGTAAGGTCGGACATGGAAAACCCGGCACCGACAACCTGCGCCACATCATGAATAGTCGCGCCAAGGAAAACCCCTGCAACCGGATCGCTTAGGGACAAGCTCTTTGCGATGATCGGATAGAGGATCATGGCCAAGGTAGACAGAACAGTGACCGAAAGCACCGTGAAAATCAGGTTGCGTGCTGTATGTTCGTTGCGCGGTAAGACAGCGGAGATAGCCAGAGCAGCGGAGGCACCACAGATTGCCACCGATCCGCCGGTCAACAGACCAAAGCGCCAACCCCGACCGAGTAGGCGCGCGCCTACGAGGCCAAAACCGATGGTCAACGCGACACCCGCGAGCACCACCCCAATCAGCCCCACCCCGAGCCCCAGCATCAGTTCAACGCTGATCCTCACTCCCAAAAGTGCCAGGCCAATACGTAGCACGCTGCGCGCTGCAATTTGATACCAAGTTTACAGGGGCCGTCCTCAGACAAGAAATTCAGAGCAATGCCCAAGAGAAGCGGCATGAGCTTAGTGGGGGCACCGTAGTGCTCAGACAGAAATCGCGCAGCAACTGCGACAATGACTGCAACAAGAATGCCCTTGGTGTTTGTACGAATTGTTTCGTGCATGGCAAATGCAGCCGCGGAGACGGACATGGGCATAAGATATTGCTTTCTTGGAGGGAGGATGGCTTGATTGCCAAGATCAAGCCATCTCTATCAGTCGTGCCTTAGCCTGTAGTTTTGAGTTTTTCCACTTCTTCCAACAGGATCGGAACGCCCATGGTCATGGAATGGATCCCCATGATCGAAGTGAGTTGGATGACTTCTAGAATTTCCTCCTTTGTGGCCCCGGCCTCCAACGCGTTGGCCATGTGCCGTCGCGCACCGGACGGCCAAAGGTGGGTGGTGGCGACGTTTATGGCAATGAAGATCAGCTCTTTGGTCTTCTGATCCAGCGGTCCGTTTTGCGGTACAGATCGGAATTGCAAGAACGCCTCTAGGTAGTCGGGGTCCAACTCTTCCAGCGAAGTCCAGAACGGATTCCAGTCGCCTGTGGCACGCTGTGCTTCGGTTGCGGGATAGGTTTTGTCGACCATCTTAGCCTCCTCTGTGTTTGAAGCTGTCACGGCGGAAAGAGTAGAGCGCCGCCGGGTCGACCATCACGTCGATCACAGCGGGTTTACCACACACCAGCGCCGCCTCTATGGCCTCTGCCGTTTGGGTCAACGTGTCTGCGCGGTAGCCCTTGGCGCCATAAAGCTCGGCCAACTTGTCGAACGGCGGGCTGGAAATATCTGCGCCAATGTAGCGGCCATTGAAGAAATCACGCTGATAAGCCTTTTCCGCGCCCCAGCAGCCGTTGTTCATCACCACGGTTACGGTGTTGATGCCATAGTCAACCGCTGTGGAAAGTTCGGAGGTTGTCATGCCAAAGCCGCCATCGCCCATAAGGCTGACCACCGGACGATCGGGCATCGCCAACTTAACCCCGAGACCTGCCGCAAAGGAAAAGCCAACCAACCCGAAATCAAGCGGTGTGAACAAGCTCTTGGGTTGCCAGTAGTTCAGTTTGTCTGTCGCTTGAAGGCAAAGCGTGCCTGCATCCATCGTATAGGCCGCGTTTTGCGGAACCACATCGCGCAGCGTTTTGAACAGGCCCGATGGCTGGATGATGGAATTGTCCACATCCGCCTCGGCGTCGCGGCGGGTTAGAAATGCCTGCCGCTCTGCCTTGAAACTTTCGGTCCAGGCCTCGGCTTCGGCGCGATTGTTCAACTTTTCTGCCTCGGTCCGAAGTTGATCGGCCACTGTGGGCGCATCGCCCCAGATGCCGATCTCGACCGGGAAGTAACGGCCGATGGCAGTAGGCTCTTGTTCCACATGAATGATCGCCGCATCGCAGTTGATGTTGTCGTAGCTGTAGAACGTCGCGTTAAAACCGATCCTTGTGCCAAGCGCGAGGATCACATCGGCTTCTTTCATCAGGCGCGAGGCAACTTCGTTGCCCCGCGGCCCCGTTTGACCAGCATTCAGCGGGTGGCCAAACGGGATTGCATCACCATGTCCGGGAGAGGAGACGAGCGGTGCGTTAAAAGCTTCTGCAAGTGCAATAGCGCGATCTGCGGTGCCTGTGTTCTTGATGCCTGCACCGACCATGATCACTGGGCGCGCGGCGTCGGCCAGCATCTTGGCGGCGCGGGTTATAGCATCTGCTGGCCCAGCCGTCGCCCCAACAGGGCGATAGCTCTTGGGGGGCAGCATGGGGCCGTATTCGGCCTGAGTGGACAGCACGTCGCGTGGCAAGTTCAGATGGACTGGCCCTTTGCGCGGTGCGTTGGCGACGCGGAAGGCCTCTTGCACAAGTTCCGGCACTCGGTCTGCCGATGGTGCGGTCCAGGTTTTTTTGGTGATCGGTGTGAACAGCGCCTGTTGATCCACCTCCTGAAAGGCATCTCGATAGACGTGGCCCGTGGCCAGCGCGCCACCAATCGAAACGATTGGCGTATAGGCGGCTTTGGCTTGCGCCAGGCCGGTCACAAGGTTCGTGGTGCCTGGCCCGTTTTGCCCAGCCAGAATTACACCGGTATTGCCAGATGCCCGTGCATAGCCATCGGCCATATGGGTGCCGGTGCGTTCGTCATGCACGCCGATAAAGTTAATGTCCTTGGCATCATAAAGTGCGTCGAACATTTCCATCGTGGCCGATCCGATCAGGCCAAAGACATATTCGGTTTTCTCGGCTTTGAGCGCCTCTACGGCGGCCTGTCCTCCAGAAATTTGGGTCATGTGGTGTTCCTTTTAACTAAGTTAGAACGCGATCAAGGAATGCCCGAACCGCTTCGCAGAAAAGATCGGGCTGCTCGATGAGCCCAAGATGTTGAAGATGTGGCACGATGCAGGTTTCCGCGCAGAGTGTTTCCGAGGCGATGGCATGGCTCATCGCAGGGGTAGAGCCACTGTCGTGTTCACAGGTCATGACCAGCATAGGCGAGGCGAGGCGGGGCATGGGCGCAATCAGCTCCGTCACGCCCTCCGCCAGCACTTGTCGATGGGCAGCGTAGTTTGCTGGATCATTGGTTAGAACGACTTCGCGCACTGCCGCCACCCGACCCGCGTGATCACGACGGAAACCTTCGGTGAACCAGCGCGCCAATGTCACGTCGATGCCCGTTTCTGGCCCTCCTTTGGCTGTGCTGCGCGCACGTTCCTCAACAATTTGTTGCTGTTCCACACCTCGATCATGAGGTGAATTGAGGATCGCAAGCGCACTCACCCGATCTGGATAATCCATTGCGCAGCGGCGGTTGATCATACCTCCCAGCGAAAACCCCACCAACGCCGCACGATCGATGGCCAATTCATCAAGCAAGGCGATCAATTGTGCGCTAAGCGCGGTTAGGTCGACCGGCCCACCCGGCAATTTCGTCTCCCCATGGCCAAGCAGATCATAACTCAGCACCCGGTAACCTAGCGCCAGCACCGGTGCGATTTGCCCCCATGTGCTGTCGCGGGTCAGGCCAAGCCCGTGGATGAGCACCACAGCTGGCGCATCCTCGGGGCCCGTCAGATTATAGGCTGTGCCATCGCCAGACAACGCCATCAGATGCCCGCCGGATTTTCGGGATTGCGGCCCATCTCTGCCAGATCCTGATAGCGATCACCGATCCGGTGGTTGGGGTGCCCGCCAACAGAAGCCCCAAGGGCCACGACAATTTCATCTGCGGCTGGTGCATCACTGATGCTGGTCTGGATGGTCTGGTAATGCGAGCGGCGCCCGCCATCATCCTTGTCCATCAGCGGAATCGTGATCGCGCAATCGGCTGCTCCACGCGTGTTCGAAAAGACAAGATAGGATTTGGCGTCCACCGCTTCACGCAACTGATTGCCGAAATGTACCGTATGGGTCATGGCCTGAGCATGCTCGATCTCACCGCCCATGCCGACCACGCTGGCCTTGCCGCAGCCTTCCAGCCGATCGCCAGTTACGTCCAAGAGCATCTCCGTCAGAAGTTTGCCAATCAGCGGGCCGTGCTCCATGATCTCTGGCCGCATGTTTTCCACATGACCACGACCGAACCAGGGGTTCTTGATGATTGCCATGGCCGCGACCAGCAACGTCGGTTCATCAACCTTCTTCCAGCCCTCGAGAAACGTGGTCTGTTGCCATAGCAACGTGCGTCGAATTTCAATTGGCATTGGCGATTTCCTTCTGAGCAAATGCAGGCATCACTTCGTCAATGAACAGGCGCAGCGATTGCTTTTGGCGCTCCATGTCCAGACCCATACTGGCGTAATAGATGAATGCATCGACGCCGAGCCCTTCATATTTTCGCAGCTTTTCAATAACCTGGTCGGGGCTTCCCAAGATGAGGTTCTCTTCCAGCATCTGTGGGTCAACCCGATAATTTCCTTCCAGCGTTTCCAGCGGCACCGGGTCAGGATAGCCGTCAACGACATCTCCAGATTTCATCATCAAGTTGCCGAAGCGTGCCAGGATTTGGCGCACAGCTGCCAAAGTGGCGTGGCGGTCATCGTCATTGTCATAAACGACCGTGTGACGCATCATGGCAAATGCACCGTCGTATCCAGGGTTCAGGCGCGCCTTGCTGTCATCGAGCATGTCGCGATATTTCTTGGCCTCCGAAAACGGCAGCGTCAGCGGCCAGCTCATGATGTTGCAGTTGTTTTCGACAGCGTAGTCAAAAGTGATGGGTGAGCGCGCGGCGACCCAGATCGGCACGTCTTTTTGCATCGGTTTAGGACAAGACGTCGCCTTGGGGAATTTCCAGAATTGGCCATCATGCTCGACATCGCCTTTCCAGAGCTTCTGCACCAGTGGCAACATCTCCTGCATATATTGCCAACTGTCTTTCTGTTCGAGGCCAGGGAACATCCGGTCAAATTCGCGCTGATAGGCACCGGACCCCACACCAAAATCCATGCGCCCACCCGACAGTAGATCAACCAAAGCGGCCTCTCCGGCAAGCTTGATTGGATGCCAATAAGCCGCATTGGCGACGCCAGCGCCAACACGGATATTTTTCGTGTGATCGGCCCACCAAGTCATAAGGCTGAAGGGGTTCGGCGCGATGGTCATTTCCAGCGCGTGGTGTTCGGCCGCCCAAGCGACCTCAAAGCCCGCCTTATCCGCCATTTGCACCATCTCGATTGTATGGTCACGGACATCAACCATGTTGATGGCGGGGTCGAGTCGCTCAAGATTGATTGCGATGTGAAATTTCATGTCTGTTCTCCCTTTCTTCAACGAGCCACGAATTGGCTTCCCAGCGGCTCAGAGGACGTGTTCATCCACACGGTTTTTGGGCGCGTGTAGTCGTAGACCGCCTGAAATCCACTTTCGCGGCCGTAGCCTGAGGTTTTCATGCCTCCGAACTCGGCAATCGGAGAAACGGCCCGATAGGTGTTGATCCAAACGATCCCAGCGCGCACGTCGCGTGACATACGCAGGGCACGCGCGCTGTCACGGGTGAAGATGCCTGCCGCCAATCCGTGCACAGTGTCATTGGCCAGCGCCAATGCCTCTTCTTCGGTCTTGAACCGCAGTACCGACAGCACAGGGCCGAAAAGCTCGGTGTCGACAATATGGAGATCAGAGCGGGGGCAGTCGATGATTGTGGGCTGGAAGTATAAGTCCGACCCCGCGTCTACGCGCTTGCCGCCACAAACAATGCGCCCGCCCTCCTCGACAGCGCGGGCCACTTCACGTTCTATGTTTTCAAGCTGACCGTAGGTGCACAATGGCCCCATTTCGGTCTCTTCTTTCATTGGGTCGCCGATCTTCGCGGCATTGGCGATCGCAGCTAAACGATCCAGAAAATCGTCAGCGATATCCTCGTGCACGATCAGGCGCGAACCCGCGACACAGCTTTGGCCGGAAGCCGCAAAAATCCCCGAAACCGAACCGTTGACAGCACTTTCGATGTCGGCGTCGTCAAATACGATGAAAGGGGATTTTCCACCCAATTCCAAGCTGATTTCGGCAAAGTTTTCACGCGTGTTACCAATGACATGACGCGCAGAAATCGGCCCACCGGTGAACGACACCCGTGCCACAAGAGGATGCGACGTTAGCACTTTTCCACAAGGATCGCCGTGGCCAGTAACGATATTGACCACGCCATCGGGGATTCCCGCCTCAGCAATAAGCGTGCCAAATTCCAACATCGCTGCGGAAGCATGTTCGGATGCTTTCAAAACAACCGTATTACCTGCTGCAAGGGCGGGGCCGATCTTGACCGCCGACAGGAACAACTGGCTGTTCCACGGAACCACAGCGGCGATCACCCCAAGCGGTTCGCGATTTGTGAAAACAAACATATCGGGTTTGTCGATGGGCAAGGTCTCGCCGTTGATTTTATCGGCGGCCCCAGCAAAGAAGTGATAAAATTCGCTGATATATTTTGCCTGCCAGCGAGTTTCCTTAAGCATCTTTCCAGTGTCGCGGGTTTCAACCTCGCCAAGCGCTTCAGAGCGGTCCGCCAGCAGATCGCCCAATCGGCGCAGGCAATGGCCGCGGTTCGTGGCCGACATGCGTGCCCATGGCCCCTCGTAACAGGCTCGATGTGCGGCGCGTACCGCGCGGTCTACGTCCGCGGCACTGGCCTCTGGAATTTCGGCCCAGTTCTTGCCAGTGGCAGGGTTAAGACTGGGGAACGTGCCACCGCCCGAAGACAGAACCCATTCGCCGTCAATCAGCATCTTATAGGTCTTCATAATTGCTCTTGCTTTCAAGTTGCGGCCGCAAGGGCCAGTTTGGGTTGCGGCATCACCTGATGATAACAACCGTTGCGATATGTCAGGGGACTGGCACTGCTGGTCAGAACGTCGCGGACATGCCCCAGCACGATCAGGTGGCTGCCTGACCGTATCGTTTGTTGCGAAACACAATGGAAGGATGTGGAACCGTCGATTTGTGGGGCCACTCCGGCCCCGCCATAGTAGTTGATTCCAGAAAAGCGATCAGCAACCAGATCATCGTGCCGCCCAGCAAACCGGTCCGCTATTTCGGCGTCATCTTCCGACAAAACGTTAACGCAGAAAGTGCCATTCGCACTTACGGCCCGAGCTATACGGCTCTCTGCGAATAGGCAGACAAGCACGGTGGGCGGATCCGCCGAGACCGATGAAAAGGCGCTGACAGTTGCACCATGAAGGCCACCCACACCGTCGGTTGTAACAACTGTCACAGATGAGGCGACCTGACGCATCGCAGCGATGAAATGGTCCCGAGGCACGAGTGCGGTATTATCTCGAAACATTTATTGCGCTCCTTCGTTCGGGAAAGTCGTTCGGTTTCCCAAAAGTTGTCACAAAAACTCAATGCTTGATAATGAATAGTTTTGCGCTATATGTGCAAAAAAATTGAATTGAGAATTTCTCATGAACATCGTCTCGCTCCAGACGTTTATCGCCATCATCGAAACCGGTAGCCTTGTGCGTGCCTCACAAAAGATGAACGTGACCCAGTCAACAGTCACCGCGCGCCTCAAGACACTTGAAGTCGAGATTGGGCAAACCCTTCTCAATAGACAAAAGTCCAGCACAACGCTGACGCCGGCAGGAACCAAGCTCTTGGGCTACGCGCGCATCATGACCGGCCTTTGGCGACAGGCCAAATTTGAGACGGCATTGCCGGAAGGGCTCGACGGTGTCTGCACATTTGGATGCGATCGTGATTTATGGCACGGCCCCGGGCGGCAGTTCTTTTATGATATCCTGTCGGAACATCCCGAGATTGCAATCTCAGTAAAACAAGGCAGCCCCCAAGACCTTGAGCACTGGCTGACTGAAGGATCTGTGGATGTTGTCCTAACGTATGAGGCCGTCGCGCGCGGCAGTCAGACAATTTATGATTTGCCAGTTGAACGGCTCGAACTCTACTCCAGTCGGCCAGATGCCCCCGTTGTGAATGATCCGGACTACATTTTCGTGGACCACGGTGCCGAATATCGACAGATGCACGCTGAAACATACCATGATGCCGGTATTGCACGGATCAATTTCGACAGCTCATGGTGGGCGCTGCAATTCATGCTGGACAATCAGGGCTCGGCCTATCTGCCCCGAGCGCTTGCCGACCGGTTTTTGCGCAACGGCCAGATATTTCCTGTTGTCGACGCGCCGGTTTACACGCGCAAGAAATGTCTCGTCGCTAATGATCATGTCGCGCAAAACTGGAGCTGGTTTCAAAGCCTCGTCAAGCGGCAGCAAATGGAAGATGTTCTATCTGAAGGCCAGTAGTATCGAAGTGCAAAAACCAAGAAAGCTGGGCACAAACTGTTCCAGCGCACCCGAAAGGGAGGACACCCCAACGAAAATGATCAAGACCCTGTTGGTAGGGGGTGCAATTCTTGTATCCACACCAGCTCTCGCCGAAGATATCGTGATTGGCGTGCCAAACTGGCCGTCGGTTAATGCGGCTGCAAATATTCTAAAAGTGGCTATCGAACAGAACCTCGGGCTCCAGGTCGAGTTGCAGAACGGAACAAACCCGATCGTCTTCGAAGCGATGGATTCTGGTGCGATGCATATTCATCCAGAAGTCTGGTTGCCGAACCAACAGAACCTTGCCGATAAATTCTCAAAGGAAAATGGCACAGTTGTCATCAACAAAAACGGTCTTTCCGCCTTTCAAGGCATGTGTGCCGATCACGTTACTGCTGAAGCCCATGGTATCACTTCAATCGATGATCTCACCAAACCCGATGTTGCGGCCTTGATCGATCGTGATGGTGACGGACAAGGCGAACTCTGGATAGGAGCGCCCGGCTGGGCCTCAACCAATGTCGAGCAGATCCGCGCAAAGTCCTATGGCTATGATCAGACTATGGAGTTAAACCAGACCGACGAAACTATCGCCTATGCAGAGCTGGATACCGCCATCAAAGCCGGTGAACCTTGGATCGGTTTCTGCTACGGTCCGCATTATATTTTCGCGCTGATAAGGCGATGGCAGCCGTCAAAAAAGAAGGTATCGGAAAGCCTGAAGTGCTGGAACGCTTTGGTTGCGTCGTTGGCGTACAATCCGCCAGTTTCGAAGTCGCCCGCGGCAAGATTTTTTGTATCATGGGATTGTCAGGGTCGGGAAAGTCGACGCTGGTACGCCACATCAATCGGCTGATCGAACCTACATCTGGCAAGATCGAGATTTTGGGACAAGACGTTTCATCCATGTCCAAGGCGGAACTGTGCCGCATCAGATCTGAAAAGATCGGCATGGTGTTCCAACATATGGCGCTGATGCCGCACCGCTCCGTGCGCGACAACGTTGGCTAGCCGCTCGAAATTCGAAAAACCCCGAAATCAAAACGTTGGGCTGTCTCTGAACACGCGCTAAAGTTGGTCGCCTTGATAGGTTTCAAAGATCGCCTGCCACACGAATTATCGGGTGGGATGCAACAGCGCGTCGGTATCGCAAGGGCATTGGCCTCGGATCCCGAAATCCTGCTGATGGATGAACCGTTCTCGGCGCTCGACCCTCTTATCCGCTTGCAGTTTCAGGATCAGTTCAAGGCGCTGGTGGCGCAGTTAAAAAACCACTCTGTTTATTCCCCATGATTTGGACGAGGCGATCTGAATCGGCCACCGAATAGCGATTATGAAGGACGGCGTAATCGTGCAGATCGGAACACCCGAAGACATTGTGATGAACCCAGCCGATGACTACGTGCGCGATTTTGTACAAGGAATTTCAAAGCTGAAACTGGTCAAAGCGCATTCGATCATGGAACCGATCGAAAAGTTCCGCGCAAACGATGAGCGTTCGCTCGATGGGTCGCCGCGCACGGATGAGAACGCCGATCTTGACCAGTTGATCGATCTGTCGGTGGACACATTTTCGCCTGTGATCATTACAGAAAAGGGGCTCGATGTAGGCGTTGTAGACAAAGCGCGCCTGCTGCGCGGTATCCAAGGAGGCAAATATGACTAATACATCCGCTGAGTTTAAGGTCACTTCTGCATCCGATATTGAAGTGGACCGCGCCACTCTAGATGCGTCAATAAGCAAGTTCGCGGGCTGCTCAGGCGATTACTATACGAGGACCTTCCACAAGATTCATAACACCACGGGTTGGATACCCAACACCTTTAACCTTTGGGCTGCCGTGCTTGGGCCATTTTGGTCTGCGTCACGCGCCATCTGGGGGCTGTGTTAACTGCGCTTATCGGGCCACTGGTGGTCTATCAGTTCACCGTCAGCAAATCCCTGAACGTACTTGATGAGTTTCCTGAAGACTACAGTTCCGGTCTGCTCCTCGGTGAGGGTAACGGAACTCTTTATTCGGCACCGGCAACCCGCCCGGCATTCTGGCCACAATCATTTTTGGTATGCCGCCAGTAATCCGCTTGATCGCTTTGGACATGCGCGGCGTGCCCGAAAGCATCAAGGAAGCGGCTGATGCCTTTGGCGCGAGCCGCTGGCAAAAGTTGCGGGATGTGGAGATTCCGCTGGCACTTCCGTCGATCATGGCAGGCGTTAACCAAACTATCCTGATGTGCTTGGCCATGGTCATGGACCGCATCGTACAGGGTGCATTGCGACGTGATGGTCGGTAAGGGAAATGCCTCCGTGTCCCCACGTCGATTTTTGAACCTGAACGTAATGAAGGGGCGGGTTGGCTCGGGAACCGCCGAATATCCGATGCAGCATGTGCAGCATGAATGGCGGCTATTCCTTCTGCGGACCGTATACGCAGAGAAGCATTAGGGCTCTGTACGCACTGATGGCTCTCAAAAGAAGCCGAAATGTAGGTTTACGGTGGCTAAGTTGAATGCGGATAAGGACGACACCAAAGCACTGCAACTGGAGCAGACGGAGCTTTCGAACCAACTTGATGACCCGCGTGATCATGTCGATGAATTGGCCAGAAAAGTAGATGTTGGCGTCTTGGACGATGACCCACTGGACGGTGAGCCGGAAATCTGTCTTGGCTTGGTGCTGAGTGGCAAGTTCCAAACCGCGCTCGATCTGTTGAAAGAACGTTTTGATGACCCAAAAAGATCAAATCAGATTTCGCCAAAGCTAATGGCACGTGTTCGATCGCTGCAAGGCATGTACCTAAAGAACTTGAGCACTCTCGACAGAAACTTGCGGACCAATCCAAATAGCACATCAAAAGGGCACTGTTAGCGCTGCCTTGGATGCGCCGTCCGGTACAAGAGTTACAACGAAGCTGTTTTATCTATCTTCAGAAATACGCGCGGCCAGAACTGCAGCGATCAAATCTTCGGGGACGTTCTCTAGCGTTGCCTGGTCCTCGTCGGCTCGCGCTTTGGTGGCGGCCAGCGTCTTGCGGTAGTCCGACAGATATCGCCTGCACGACCTGCATACTTTCAGGTGCATCTCAAAAACGCGCCGTTGAGGGGCAGGTAACTCATCCTCAAGATAAGCGAGAATGAAATCTTCGAAAACTTCGCAGGTGATCATGCCAGGGAGTTTGAACATCACCCCTTGAACACGCCGCACAGTACGGTGGATCAATGCGTTCATAAGACACCTCTTGAAATCAACGGCTCAAGCCGTTTTTTAAGCGCGGCTCGCGCACGGTGTAGCCGAACGCGCACGTTTGCTTCGCTCACACCCACTAATTCGGCCACTTCTACCGTTGGTATCCCTTCTATGTCCCGCAAGATCAAAACAAGGCCGTAGGGTTCAGGTAGCAAGCTAATTTCGTTACGTACAATAGCAAGTGTCTGCTGTGTCGTTAACTCTGTTTCTGGGGTTTCGGACGTGACGGCTTCTGCGACGATGCGACATCCATTCACGTCGAATTTTGGCAAGAGACCGTCAAGTGATTGTTCGTTCAAACGCTTGGATTTGCGCAGCACCATCAGCGCTTCGTTGACGACAATCCGGTGCATCCAGGTCTTGATGTCAGCGCGGTTTTCAAAGCTATCGAGGCCTTTGTGAATGTTGGCAAAGGCGTTTTGAACAGCGTCTTCAGCCTTGGCCTTATCGTTCAGTATTCTGTTGGCAAGTGCCAGCATCCAACCGGTGTGCTGCCGCACCAATTTTTCAAAAGCCGCCAGACTTTTGTCATTTTGGGCGCCATTTTCGCTGAGCACGTTTTTACTTGGCTGTTCTTCCAATGGAACCTTCTTCCGGCGTATCTTCCGATCCCGTTACGATAACAACTGCACCATTAAAGATGCGTGACGCACCTTAATTGGAACTTCTATCCAAAATAGCCTGATGAGGGAAATTATTCTTTGTGGTCAAGCCACTCAGCGGTGTCCGGATGTGACATCGCTGAGTGCGCAAATTATTGTCGTCGCTGATAGATGAAACCCAATACCGCGCCGTAAGCCAGATGTGCCACCAAAGAAGCCATCATCGTTTTGCCAAAGCCAAAGAACAAAGGTCCGCCGGACAGCGGCACAAAAACAACTGCGGCGATGACCCACAAAAGCGCGCCCCAAACCAATCCGGTGCCAACGGCAGGCCGCACTTTAAACAAAGTGCAGATCAAGATGAACCCGACTGGGAATGCGATAAGCCCCGTCGCATAATGCACAATCTCTCCGAGCCATAGGAATGAGGGATCCAAACCCAGAATAGCACAAATCATCGCAGCAGGCTTCATCGGCCCGCCAAGAACCAACCGCGCGATGCCTTCCATGAAGATGGTCAGAACAATCGTTGCAGCAATCCCGGCAATGAGCCAATTGATCCTTTCCTGCCAGACAGTTTTGATTGCGTTTAACATGCTTTTTTCCTTCGTGCTTTTAAGTTTTTCCATGATGTTTTGAACCTGCTCAACATCTCACGATAGTTTGATGTCCGCAGCCACCCAAAGGTTACAGATCATCGGCAAGATATTGCCCTTCCAGTCGCAGAAAAGTGAAGCCACAGACGGCCCCCAAATATTGCGGCGAAGCCAAACTTTATTCATTGTCAAGTAACATGTAACGTTTTTGGCTTTGGGTCATCTAACCAAGTACTGAACTGAATATCAGGGATACTTCTGGATGCCGAACTCTTCGATCAACGACGCAAAATCATCAGCCTTGTCGGCCGTATTGGGGTGTCTTCACACGGGTAGCGAACCAAGTGCGACCAAGGCTCAATTGTGAAGGGTCTCATGTCTAAACCTTTGATTGATCTTCGACTTCCCATCGTCTTTGCGATTTTGTTCGGGCTTTGCGCATGTAGTTCGGCGCGCGTTCTGGCCCCTACGCCAAACATTTTTACAAATGGGGCCTATCCGCAAATCACTATTCCCCAAGCCTACCAAACCGCGAGGCCCTCAATATTCTATATCACTGACCGCTATGCCACGCGGGCCAAGGGCGTCCTTTCATATGGTGCTGAGCGTTCAAGTTCGATGGCATTTGGCGCGTCTACCATTTCGTTTGGTGACGGTCAGGATTGGCAATCCCTGAGCGCTGCTAGCGGCCAAGTAAAGCGAGCTGAGAAGATTAAACTAAGCCTTGTTGAAAACCGCGAAATTCTCAGGTTTGATAAAACGCCTACCCCGTTTGAGGTTGTGAATGGCAAGCCGGTCCGCATTCCTGAAGCGGTGGCTTCTTACAACGCCAAGCGTGCAGAGTTCCAGGCGCAGATCCGCGAACA
>JBDWMA010000066.1:0-9596 GCA_039972875.1 Pseudoruegeria sp. | reverse complement strand
CGCCGGTTACTCGTCACCGGCGCCATGTCGGTGATCAGTGCATCGGAGCGAAAAGGTCGTTGCGATGATCCTTGGCTTGCGAATATGCTGAAAAAGAAGCCACGCTTGGTTGCCGCTGTGGCACTTGCAAATAGGATGGCCCGTCAATTGTGGGCCATGATGGTAACAGAGAAGAATTACGAAATTCGAGCTGCTGTGTAAGGTCACGGCGCCGGATACCGGCAGGACTGAAGAGGCGAAGGACAGTTACGGAACACGGATCAAGAGATTGAACTGGAATACCCAGAATATGCGCGTGGCCATAGTGAGGCCGCATAAGTGATTGGGACCCGGATCGCGTATCTCCATAAAGGCCCGCCGCCATGTGTCGCGGCAACTACGAGGCCGGACACCTGACTGCCCTGATCAGTCGTTCCAAGACTTACCGACGCCAAATTCAGCCACGGGGCATCCACACCCGCTTATGTTGCTTTCGCATCTCCAATACATCGGGCCTATAATAATTCACGCGAAAAACACAGTGCCAACGATTCATTAAAATCTGCCCTAGGCGGGCATTGAAGACGAGGCAGATCTTGCCTCAGATGCCTTGGGCGCATCTAGCCAACGCCAGCCATTGCGATTGATGAAGATAATGCCACAGACGACACTCCGGTCGTCCACGCGAGGCTCGCCATGGGACTTTGGAAAGAATGGCTCAAGACGCGCCATCTGCGTGTCAGACAACCAGAAGAGATCAAATATGTTCACCACTGGGTTCTCCACCGTGACTCACGGCACCCTTCTGAAATCAATGGGTCCTGACCCTAGCTTGCCGCGCGGCGGTGATATGACTCCGAATAGGCCGGACTGCGCAGGGTAAAAACCGCGTCAGTCGGTGCAGAAACGCCTTCGGGCAAGACAGCTGGATCATAGACCATATCATCGCCGCTCACCGACACAGCCTCAATTGCGATTGTTCCGAGAAGGGTTTCCGAATGAGGGCTCGACCATGGCTCCGTCGGGTCCTGCGTGTTGTCCTGCGCATTGGCGTGGATCAGTTTCAAATCCCAGCAGGCCGCACCCATGCCAAGAGTTTGTTCAAGCTGATCCGCTAAAAAGCTGTCGGATCTGGCATCCATTTCTGCCTGGGTCAATCCGTGACGACCAGACACAGGCTCCAGCAAAAGTCGCGCAAACACCGCTGCCTTTGCGCCAAACCTATAGGCATGTCCCGAATGATACCTTTCGGTTGTGTAACACCGGCAGGGCGCGGTCTCGGCCAGATGCTTTTGATGTGGCAGAGTGTTTGGATTGTTGGCGTTGAAGGCTTTGACCCGCTCAGGATCGGGGCCACCGATGTCAGGATCAGGCTTGCGGGCCGCCAAAAAGGCACGGAACTGTTCGGCGGAATTGGCAAAGAACACGGGGGCAGAGATCATCGCCAATCGCCAGCTGCACTTATCTGTACCGATGCTAAGGCCCATCCCGCGCACGGTCGGGCTTTTGTCACTGATACCAGGCTTGCCGCCGCCGATGGAAAAGCGAGCAGTCAGGGGCTGCGGGTGTTGCAAGGCGGGAACGACAATCTCGCCAGTTTCAACAGCCGGGCTAAAAGAACCGCGTACATTGATCCCCTTTGCATGGGATGCGCGCACACCGCTGTGGCTGCCAAAGGTGTCGTTAAGGGCATCAATTAAAGTCGTGGCTTGGGACGTTGGCATAGTGTTTCCTAGTATTGCTTTAGATTGTGAGCGATTATATCGTGTACGATATATATCAAGCTTGACGAACGCCCGCTGTCAAGGCATTTATATCGTGGACGATATAAATGGACCCAGCCGTGACCAAACCGCTCGACAACATGCAGGTCAGCGACATGTTCTGCCTTGCTGCTTATGCTGCTACTCATGTGATCAACCAGCGCTACACCCCGATGCTGCGAAAGCTTGGACTGACCTATCCGCAGTACATTACGCTGTTGATTCTGCAGGAGCGAGGCCCAGCCAGTGTTGGTGACATCGGCGCTGCACTGTGCATGACGAGCAGTACCACAACGCCGCTCTTGAAACGTTTGGAAGCTCTGGGTTTTGTCACACGTCAGCGTGACCCGAACGACGAGCGCAAGGTTGTTGTCAGCCTGACCGCTGCAGGACAGCAAGCTATCGCGCAAGCCCCGGCGATAACGGACTGCATGGTGGCGCAGACGAAACTGTCCGGGTCGGATCTGACGCAAATGGTTGGCCTGCTGCGTAGTCTGACAAGCGCTTTGACGGATGCAGATGACACCCCGCAACTGGCATCAGATGTCGACCGATAAGCTGACTTTTGTGCGGTCCATCGTGACAAATGTTTTGAATTTTCGGATCGTGTCGTTGGAAAAGAAAAGCCGCTGAGTCAGCGCTTCGTATTTTGACATGTCGCGCACCACGATGATCAGGATAAAATCCGTCTCACCTGTAACATAATAGCATTGCTGCACTTCGGGGGCGTCCGCAAAACTTTGTTTCACCAAATCAATTGCGCCGCCGGTTTCGGCCTTGAGTTCAACCTCGACGATGATGGTCAGGGGGCGACCCAACCTGGCAGGATCGACAATCGCGGATTGATTAGTGATGATGCCCGCCGCAACAAGTCGTTTGATGCGTCTTTGAACAGACGGCGGGGACAGGTTCACTTGTTCCCCGATCAATCGATGGGGCAACGTGTTGTCCTTTTGCAAAATTCGAAGAATCGCCAGGTCAAACTCATCCAGTGCTTCTGTATCATTTTTCAACGTACCAGGCCCTCTATGCAAGATTTAATCATAATTGCCGCCATGTTAGAGCAGAAAACTAAACGCAATTGAACTATTCTTTCTTCAAACTGAAAAGGAGAAGATATGTTCACCCCATTCGAAAACGCCGCCTTGCGACATCATGCGGGTTCACCAACGTTCAGTGGTGCTGTGACAGAGCGGCTGAGCGTCCCGGGATTTGACGCAGCAGAGATTGAAATTTCCAGTTGGGAAGGGTATGATCCGACGCCTCTGATCCCACTTACCGGGTTGGCCCGACATCTTGATCTTGGGAATATCCATTACAAACACGAAGGCCCTCGGTTTGGGTTGGGCAGCTTTAAGGCGCTTGGGGGCGCTTATGCTGTTTTGAAGGTGCTGCAACGAGAGCTTAGAAAGGTCTGCGGTCATGCCGTTGACCCGGCAGACATTCGCGCTGGGACCTATGCTGCGCGGTCCAAGGACCTGACGGTGATTTCGGCCACGGATGGCAATCATGGTCGTTCGGTTGCTTGGGGGGCGGCACAGTTCCATACCAACTGCCGTATCTATATTCACGCCGAGGTCAGTGAATTTCGCGCCGAGGCCATGCGCCAATTGGGGGCCGAGGTGATCCGGGTCGACGGGGATTATGACGCCACGGTCGCCCGAACCCGCGTAGATGCGCAAGAAAACGGCTGGCTGATCGTGTCGGACACGTCATGGCCTGGTTACATACAGCCGCCACTGGACGTGATGGCTGGTTACGGTGTGATGGCCCGCGAAATCACGCAAACCCTTCATACACCGCCAACTCATGTGTTTTTGCAAGGCGGGGTCGGGGGGCTGGCCGCCGCGGTAACGGCCGTATTTTATCAGCACTGGGGCAAGGACGCTCCGCGTGTGGTGATCGTTGAACCTGAATTGGCCCCTTGTCTGTTTGCCAGCGCTCAGGCCAACGCAGCCACCAGCGTTACGATCGAGGAAGAAACTGTCATGGCGGGCCTGTCATGTGGCGAGCCATCCGAACTGGCGTGGGCTGTGCTGGCGGATGCGGCGCAAGATTACCTGACAATCCCAGAAAGCACTGTCGGACCGATGGTTCGGATGCTGGCCAATGGTGGTGCAGGTGATGCGCCCTTTGAGGCGGGCGAAAGCGGTGTTGCCGGATTGTGCGGTGCCGTAGCAGCGGCGGTACAGCCTGACTTGCGTGCAAAAATGGGTCTGAACGCGCAATCTCGCGTGCTTCTTATCGGGTCAGAGGGCATAACGGACCCGAACGTCTATGCGCAGATTATCGCAGGCGACATTTAATCCTATCGCGTCCTGTCACAAGGGCAGGGCGCGGTTGTTGGCAATTGCTTCCATCGTGATCAGCGAGGTGACAGATTCCAACCCGTCCTCTTTGATCAGACGCTGATAGACGCGATCAAAGTCGTTCATGTCTTCGGCGACGACTTTGAGCATGTAGTCGTATTCTCCTGCGATCCGAAAGAAATCGACCACCTGCGCAATGGCCAGCACCCGGCGGCGAAAATCGCCTAGCCAGGCATTGGAATGCTGTCGGGTCTTGAGCATCACAAACACAGTCAACCCAAGTCCCAGCCGCTCAGGGTCAAGGCGCACGCTTTCTCCAAGGATGATGCCTGCATCCTTCATCAACTTGATCCGCCGCCAGCACGCATTTTGCGACAGCCCAACCTGATCGGCCAGTTCGCGTTGGGACAAGGACGAGTCCTTTTGCAACACATTCAGTATCTTGTTGTCGATTTCATCGAGCCGCATGTTTGATGCCTTACGCTTTGACCCACGAAACTCAGTATACTCGACAGTTTGACCCAACTAAATGGTTCATAGCCTAGAGAATTGCGAAAATTCTCCAAGAGGCTTGGGTCATTCTGCGATCAACACCATTTCTGACCATAGGAGCCATCCCAATGTCCCTGACCGCGCTTGAAAATTTCGCTAGTTCTCTGACAACCGCTGACACGATTGGCGATTTGCGGCACGGGCTGATTGGCGATGGCATCGACATTCCGGGGCTGAATGGCACCAACAAACTGGTTTATGCGGATTATGTCGCCTCTGGCCGGGCGCTGTCGCAAATTGAGGAATTTGTGCTGCATAATGTACTGCCATATTATTCCAACAGCCATACGGAGGCCTCTTATTGCGGCGCCCATATCTCTGCTTTGCGAGCAGAGGCGCGGGGCGTTATCGCAAAGGCTTGCGGCGCGGGGTCTGAACATGCGGTGATTTTCTCCGGCTCTGGCGCGACATCAGGGCTGAACCGGATTGTGCATCTGTTCGGGGTGCGCCAAGCGGCAAAGCAAGGGCGTAACCCTTTGGTCCTGGTTGGTCCTTATGAACATCATTCCAACATCCTGCCCTGGCGCGAAAGCGGCGCGGAAGTGGTCGAAATTACAGAATGTGCCACGGGTGGCCCTGATATGGCGGCGCTGAAATCACAACTGATAGCTGCCAGCGGGCGCATGGTCATCGGTGCCTTTGGCGCGGCATCCAATGTGACCGGTATTCAAACCGATACCAAAGCCGTCACACGCCTCCTGAAACAATACGGTGCGCTGGCTGTGTGGGATTTTGCAGGGGCGGGGCCCTATGTCCCGATCAATCTGTTCGCGGATAAAGATTACGCGATGGATGCGGTTGTCATTTCGCCGCATAAGTTTCTGGGCGGACCGGGGGCCTCTGGCGTACTGATTGTGAAAACAACCGCTGTCATAACTGCCACGCCGACACTGACGGGCGGCGGGACAGTGAAATTTGTCTCCCCCTGGGGGCATGATTATTCAGATAGTGTCATCGCCCGCGAGGAAGCAGGCACACCCAATATTGTCGGCGATATTCGTGCGGCCTGTGCCTTCATTGTCAAAGCCGCGATTGGTGAGGAAGTCATGGCAGATCGACAGAGCCAGTTCTTTACCGCCGCCAAGGAACGGTGGGGCGCAAACCCGTTCATCGAAATTCTGGGTAACCCCACGGCGACGGATCGCCTTCCCATCTTCTCGATGAGGATCAAGGCGACAAAGGGTGAAGGATACGTTCATCAACAGTTGTTCACACGCATGCTGTCGGATGTTTACGGCATTCAGGCACGCGGCGGTTGCGCCTGCGCCGGACCCTATGCCCACCGTTTGATGGGCATCGATGCCGCACAATCTGCGCATATCCGCAGTGCCATCGCCAAAGGGGAAGAGATGGAAAAACCTGGCTGGACCCGGCTGAATTTCTCGGTTCTGCTGAGCGACGAAAAAGCCCGGTTTATCATTGATAGTGTGGACGAATTGGCGCGCACCTCAGAGCGCTATACGCAACGCTACCTTTGCGACCAAAGCACTGCCCGTTTCCAATTGGAAGCAGCATAGTCGGGACAAGGCATCGACAAGCGACGAGCGAGTTTGTAAGGCTGGTATAACGAAATTTAATACTGGTTATAAATTTGCCCTCATCTGTCGAATTCCGAGACCTGCCTGAAATCGCCCTGCTGCAAAGCTTTGGGGCGATTGCTGAAACGCGCAGCGTGACTAAGGCCGCGCTGCTATCTGGCCGTTCGCAACCGGTTGTGTCGCAGCACCTACAAAGACTGGAGAACAAGTTGGGCATGCGGTTGGTTGAACGTGCCAAACGCCCTTTGATGCTGACACCCGAAGGGGAAACGCTCGCCGATCAGTTGCCCGAAATCCTTGGCAAACTGGGCAGTGTTGTGGACGCGCTGCAATCGCAATTTGGCGCCCAGCTTCAGCGGATACGGATCGCAATGCCTGACAGCATGTCCTGCTCGATGGGCGCTGAATTCGTGTCTTTGGCGGGGGGATTGGCGGATTCAGTCGAACTATGCGCGGGCATCGTTCCATGGGAACAGGATGTGTTTCGTGCTTTGCAGATCGATTTTCTGGTCGACAGCCCACCTTATGACCCCAAAGAGTTTTATCACCCGCGCGAGATCTTTACCGACCCGTACGTTCTGATTTGCCCGGCAAAACATGCGGAGGAGTCTACAGAAGAGATCCTCTGCAATCTGCCGCAGGTGGCCCATGCGCAGACCACCAAATTCGGGCAACGCGCAGCGGGCATTGCCCGCGCGCTCGGCGTGAAGCAAAACCCGAAATTCAATTTTGATTCCAGCCAATCGGTAATTCGGTTCGTTCAGATAGGTTATGGTTGGGCGATCACCTCGGCGCTATGTCTGTATCAAAGTCAGACATCGTTCAAAGACATCCATGTGCGCAGCCTGAGCGATCAGGACATCCGCGTTTTGATGTTGATCAGCCGGGCGGATGTTTTGGAGGAATTGTCAAAAAACACCGTTGGCATCATGCGTGATGTTTATCGGCAGCTTGTTGACGGGCCATGGAGCGGATTGTCCGGGCAATGCGCCCAGATGATGCGCGCGGTGAATCCGACAATTTTTCTTGACAGTGATCCGCTTTAACCCACTTCGCGTTGTACATAAGCAAGCCAGTTGGTCAGTTCTCGCGTGCGGGTGGACAGGACAAAATCATCTACACTACACCCCAGTCGTGCAGCCGCCTGAGCATCATGTTCGACGCGTGCCAGATCCTCGAGTGGCGGGGCAGAACTGGAGAACATGCTTTTGCCTTCGCGAAAGGCCGCGGCGATGGTGCTGGGCGCCACTTCGGGGTGGTACTGGATGCCCCAGAAATCAATCGGGCCATTTGTATATGACATCGCCTGCACTTGTGTATGGTTGTTTGAGGCCAGCAAAACCGCGCCTTTTGGCATTTCGCTCACCTCGTCGCGGTGGCCACAGGCAACAGAGAACCCGCATTGGCGATGTTGCATCATGGGATGCCTTTTGCCGTCGTCCGTTAGGTGAATTTGTTTTGCAATGCCGGTTTCGAACCCGTTTGGGCTTGCCATAATCTTTCCGCCCAAAACAACGGTAGCGATCTGTAGTCCAAAACATACGCCGATGCTGGGTTTGGTGTGGTCAAAGACGATTTGGCAAGCCTGCCGGATCGGTTCGGCTTTTAGGTCGTCTGCGGCCCAAGGGTCACCTTGACCTGTCAATACAACACCGTCGACGCCATCCAGATCGCTGGGGCGCAGTGGATTGATATAAGGTTCGCGCGTCGTAACCCGAACGTCTGGATCAACTGACTGAAAGACGCGCGTAAAGTTCTGAGGCGCGGACCGATGATGAGAACGGCGCAGCTCAGCCACCGGAGGAGAACTGGATTCAACGATAAGGATATGGGTCATAGAGGGGCCTCGGTGATTTATTCTGCGGCGATTGAAAATACAGGCGCCATGTCATTCAGCGTATCCGCGTCAAGATGGCATTTGATCTGGTGCCCATCGGCAAGGATCTGAATTGGTGGCACTTCTCGTTCACAAAGCGCACCCTCAACCTTGGGCTTCCATTTGCAACGAGTCTGGAAGGGGCAGCCAGAAGGCGGGTTCATTGCAGAAGGGATATCGCCCTCGAGCACCACCTCACGCTTGTCAACGCGGGTATCCGCGATCGGGGCAGCGGCCAGAAGGGCCTCTGTGTAGGGGTGATAGGGGGGCTGGAACACCTGTTCCGTTGTGCCCATTTCAACCACATGGCCCAAATACATCACCAGAATGCGGTCCGACAAATAACGCACGATGGACAAATCGTGGCTGATGAACAGCAATGTTGTTTTGTTCTTGCGTTGGATATCCATCAACAACTCAGTGACTGCCGCTTGCACGGACACATCAAGCGCGGACACGGGTTCATCCGCTACCACCAGCTGCGCATTGCCGGCAAAGGCACGTGCGATTCCGACCCGCTGTTTCTGTCCGCCTGACAATTGGCGGGGGCTGCGGTCGGCAAAGGCGCGCGGCAGTTTCACCAGATCGAGCAATTCGAACATGCGGTTTTTGCGGGCGACTTCGCTGTCGCCAATGCCGAACACTTCCAGCGCGCGCATGATCTGACGGCCAACGGTCATCGAGGGGTTCAGCGTATCAAACGGGTTTTGAAACACCATCTGCACGCCGCCCACTGTTGCGGCATCACGGTCTTGGATCGGCACGTTAGCCAGTGCTTTGCCGTTGAGGGATACGTTGCCTTCGGTGGCTGTTTCCAATCCCATCAGGACTTTGGCGAGCGTGGATTTGCCACAGCCGGATTCCCCGACAATCGCCAAGGTTTCACCAGCATGGGCATCAAAGGACAGGGTTTCGTTGGCTTTGACCACTTTGGTAGAACGCCCTCCAAACAGGGCATTGGCGGCCACGTCATAGTATTTTCGCAGGCCTTCAACGCGCAGGGTGACCTTGTCTGACACTGCCACCGCAGGCGCGACCTTGGCTTCAATCGGTGCGTTCCAGTCGATATCGGCAAACCGGTTGCAGCGAGTCTGGTGGCGCGGGTTGTCCGGCAGCGTTGCCATCTCAATGGGGTTCGCGTCGCAGGTGCCTGCCTCAAAGTAATTGCAGCGTGGCCCAAAGTTACACCCGTTTGGCCGCTGGTGGGGTAGGGGGAAATTTCCGGGAATGGCGATCAGGGGCTGCGCGTTCTTATCCGCACCCGGCACCGGAATCGCGCGGAACAGGGCCTGCGTGTAGGGGTGGTGCATGTTTTCGAACACGTCCTTGATGGGGCCACGTTCCACCGCCTCACCGGAATACATCACGCAAATACGGTCGCAGGTTTCCATCACCAACCCAAGGTTATGGCTGATGAACAGCATGGAAGTGCCGTATTTTTGGCCAAGCTCTTTGACCAGTTTGATCACCGCGGCCTCAACCGTGACATCAAGCGCCGTCGTGGGTTCGTCCAAAATCAATAACGACGGCTTGGCCATTAGCGCCATGGCGATGACAATGCGTTGTTGCTGACCACCGG
>JBDWMA010000065.1:0-20146 GCA_039972875.1 Pseudoruegeria sp. | reverse complement strand
CGCCGGTTACTCGTCACCGGCGCCATGTCGGTGATCAGTGCATCGGAGCGAAAAGGTCGTTGCGATGATCCTTGGCTTGCGAATATGCTGAAAAAGAAGCCACGCTTGGTTGCCGCTGTGGCACTTGCAAATAGGATGGCCGGTCAATTGTGGGCCATGATGGTAACAGAGAAGAATTACGAAATTCGAGCTGCTGTGTAAGGCAACGGCGCCGGATACCGGCAGGACTGAAGAGGCGAAGGAAAGTTACGGAACACGGATCAAGAGATTGAACTGGAATACCCAGAATATGCGCGTGGCCAAAAATAGGCCGCATAAGTGATTGGGAACCAGATCGCGTATCTCCATAAAGGCCCGCCGCCATTTGTCGCGGCAACTACGAGGCCGGACACCTGACTGCCCTGATCAGTCGTTCCAAGACTTGCCGACGCCAAATTCAGCCACGGGGCATCCACACCCGCTTATGTTGCCCCAAAAATTTGGCGGTGCCGCTGTAAATTACTCTCAGGATACCACTTCTTGCGAGCGGCCGTCAGACACCTGCTGGGTTTTCTACATCCCGGCCCAAAGCGGCCAAATCGGAATATCTGTCACCAATGCGGTGATGCGGGCGGCCGCGGGTTGCAGCGCCAAGTGCGACAACCAATTCATCTACACCAGGCGCGTCGTAGATTGAAAACTGTACGGTCAGATAGTGTGAGCGCCGCCCCGTATCATGCTTGTCCATCAACGGAATTTGGATCTGCGTGTTGGCGGGGCCGCGCGTGTTGGTGAAACCCAGATAGCTTTTGGCGTCCACGGCCTCGCGGTAGAAATTGCCGAACTGCAAGGTGTGGATCAGCGCAGAGGCGTGTTCGACCTCGCAACTGGTGCCCGCGATGCAGGCCTTGCCGTAGGCCTCGATTGCCTCGCCAGACCCTGCCAATGCAATCAGGCGATCCGATAACATTTCGCCCAAAACAGGGGCCATCTGCTGAATTTCAGGTTGCAGGTCTTCGACAAAGCCGCGCCCCGCCCAAGGGTTCGCCACCACCGCTGCCACGCCGATCATGCGTAGCACTGGGTCAGCGGGGCGTCCGCCTTCGGTATGGATGTCTTCGTCAAAGGTGATGACTTTGCGCAGTTCGGGGATCATTTGGGTCTCTCCTGTCAGATGTGATATTTGTGGTTTCCAGCGAGGGTGTGCACGACGCCCTCAACTTCGTTTCCGTGGTAGATGCCAAAGGTGCCGTGCCGGTTTTCCTGCGCGTATCTTCGCAAAAGGGACCGTTCCGCATCATCGCGCACGCGGTCTAGGGGCAGGGCATCCAGATCATAGAATTTCAGGCCATTGCGGGCGTTGCCTTGCACATGGCCATGATAGACAATCCGCTGCGCGTCTGTGCCCGTCACTTGGTAGACGGCGTAAAGCTGGGCAAGTTCTGGTGTCAGGTCTTGGTCGCTCAAGGATCGGGTCAGCGTTTCCATCGAGGGGCCTGTGGGCAATGTGACGCTCCCCGTGTCGTCCTCGGCCAAAAGCAGCCTGTTTTTATGGCATAGCACAGCTGCGATGGTCGCATCTCCCGCCGTTGCAGCCGCCGTCACGGCGCGATCCAGACCAATGTCGAAATAGGCCCCTTTATAATAGCCAAGTGGTTGTCCATCTGCGGTCTCAAAATCCAGTACGCGACCAATCAAGATTAGGTGGTCGCCCGCATCCACCAAGCGGTGATGCTTGCAACAAAAGCTCGCCAATGCGCCGTCCATCACCGGCAGATTCTCTGTACCCGCATGCCAGTCTGCTAGGCTAAATTTATCGGTGGATTGTGATGCAAAAAGCCCTGAGAGTTCCTTTTGGTCATCCGCCAAAATGTTCACTGCAAAGTGGTCCGTACTGGCGAAGGTGTCACAAGACAGCGCGGCCTTGCCGATGCACACCAACAACAGTGGTGGGTCCAGTGAAACAGAGGTAAAGGAGTTCGCGGTAAAACCGCGTGGCGTGCCGTTGGGTTGGCGTGTCGTCACCACAGTTACGCCCGTCGCAAAACGGCCAAAGGCATCGCGCAGGCTGCGTTTGGTTTCGGGGTCCATCGGTGTGGCGGGGGCGATAGCGTCCAGCATCTGGTTGTCAGCGCCCAAGGCTGGTGGCGACGCAAGCGCACCATGTCCATGCGCGCCAAAGCGCAGAGGGTTAGCGGCAACCGTCCACGGTTTTTGCGCCGGATCAGGGCCGTTGATCTGAGCCAGCATCTTGCGGGCAGCGATATGAGGATCACGCGCAATGTTTGCGATGGTGTTCAGCGGGCCAAAGGGAACCTCGCCGCCCAAGGTCCGGGTCAGCTGTGCTTTGCTTTGTTTCGACGTCCATGCAGCGACAAGGCGATCCACCTTTGCCGCGTTCTGCGCACGCGCCGCGCGGGTGGCGAACAGGGGGTCCTTCCCAAGCTCTGGCTGTCCCATAAGTGTTGCCAACCGCTGCCAAAAGGCATCATCCACAATGCCAAGGGCAACATGCCCGTCAGCAGCAGGGTAGAGGCCAAAGGGGCTGAGGAAAGGGTGGCCATTGCCCTCGGGCCCTGGCACCACTCCCGTAATGTCATGCAAGTACACCATGCGTTCACACAGTGAGATCATCGCGTCGTACATTGCCACGTCGACGAACTGACCTTTGCCTGTGGCCTCGGCCTCGCGCAGGGCGGCCATGATGCCAAAGGCCATCATCATCCCCGCGAAAATATCGCCGACGCCGGGGCCTGTTTTTGTCGGACTGTTCGCGTCAGCCCCTGTGATCGCCATCAGCCCGCCCATGGCCTGCGCGACCACATCATAAGAGGGCCAATTGGTGTAGGGGCTTTCCCCTGTGCGCGGATCGCCAAAACCACGGATCGCGGCATAGACCAGTTTGGGATTGTCGGCGGCAAGGCTTTCATAGGACAGCCCCAGCCGATCCATCACTTTGGGGCGGAAGTTTTCGACGACAACATCGGCCGATGCCGCAAGGGCGCGAAACTGCGCCTTACCCTCAGCGGATTTGAGATCAAGTTGGATGCTTTTCTTGCCACGATTAAGGCTGATGAAATAGCCAGCCCAGTCGTGGTTCGGATCATCATCGCGAAACGGGCCGTTGCCGCGACTGGTATCCCCCGCGCCGCCTTCGATCTTGATCACCTCTGCGCCGTGATCCGCCAGATGCATGGTGCAATAGGGGCCAGACAACATGCGGCTTAGGTCCAGCACGCGCAATCCTTTGAGGATCTGCGTGCTCATGCTTTGGCGTCCAGTGCGTCAAGAAACGCAAACAGCGGTGTGTTCACGGCGCTTGGATCTTCGGCCAAAGCCATATGGCGCAAGCCCTTCAGGATCACGCTTTGTGCGCCCTCGATTTCAGCCGCGATGGCATGGGTCATTTCGGGGCCATTGCCATAGTCTTCGTCGCCGGTGATGACCAAGGTCGGGCAGATGATTGGTGGGGAGGGGGCGATGATCTCATCGATCCCGTCAGCAAGGACGCGGTAGATCGTATGATAGATGCCGATGTCATTTCCCGTGACCCAGCCACGGACGATGTCCATCATATCGGGGTTGGCCTGCTTGAAATCAGCGGTGAACCAGCGGTCCAACGCGGCCTCGACAGTGGACTGAGGGCCTTCATGGCGGGCTTGTTCTACACGCTTGAGGATCGCGTCTTGGGCATCTGCGCTGCGCTTGTGTGGGGAGTGGAGGATCACCAACCCCGTTGTTCTGTGCGCATGATCTTGTGCAAATCGGCGCACGATCATCCCGCCCAGCGAAAACCCGGCAAGGGTCGCGGTTTCAATTCCGCAATGGTCCAGCAGCGTGGCCAGTTGGTTTGAAAACAGCGACAGGTTGGGTGTTTCGGGCGGCGGTGCACTTTGCCCATGACCGTAAAGATCGTAGCAAAGCACGCGGTAGTGATCGTTTAGCGCAGGCGTCGTCCACTGCCAGCAATCGCGGTTCAGTCCCAGCCCGTGGATCATCACGATAACGGGCCCGTCGGCGGGACCGATCAGCGTGTAGGCGGTGCCGTCGGGCGACTTATGCATCGTCAACGGGGCGGTAGGCGACCACCTCTACCTCGACGCGGACATCGACCAGCAAGTCACTGACCACAGCGGAACGTGTGGGCGGCTCCACGGGGAAGTACTCTCCATAGATCGCGTTGAAGCCCGGGAAATCGCTGCGCTCACGCAGCCAGACCATGGCTTTGATCACGTCATCGCGGGTGCAATCGGCCAGCGCCAATGTGGCGGTGATGTCATCCAGCACGGCGCGGGTTTGCGCCTCGACGGTGCCTGTGGTCATGGGGGCGCCATTCTGCATCGGGATCTGACCTGTGAGGTACACAAAGTCGCCCGCGCGAATGCCACGGGACAGCGACAAAATCCGCCCGCCGATTTCCAGCGGGCCTCCGATGATTAGCTTTTTCTTGGCCATTGATACGCCTCCCTTGGTGTCAGCCTGCCCCGATCATCACAGAATGCTTTCGGATTTTTCGACAAGCGATGTCGTATTTTCCAGCACATCGGATGTGAAAGCGGACATGAATAGGCGGGTAACACAGGGGGGCCTTGCGCCATGGCGGATATCACAAGCTACCAAATGCTGATCAACGGTGAGTGGGTCGACGCGTCTGATGGTGGCACTTTCGAGAGCGTGAACCCAAGTGACGGCAAATTCTGGAGCCGCGTGCCAGAGGCAACAGAAGCTGACGTGAACCGCGCAGTTGAGGCCGCGCATGCCGCGTTCACCAAAGGCCCTTGGGCCAGCATGACCCCCACGCAGCGCGGCAAAACCTTGCGCAAGCTGGGTGACTTGCTGGCGGATCATTCCGAATTATTGGGCCGTACAGAATCGATTGATACGGGCAAGATGCTGAAAGAAACTCGCTGGCAGGCGACATATATCGCCGAGTTTTTCCACTTTTTTGCGGGCTGTGCGGACAAAGTCAGCGGGGAAACCCTGCCTATCGACAAGCCCGACATGTTTGTGTTCACTAAACGCGAACCGCTGGGCGTGGTCGCCGCCGTGGTGCCTTGGAATTCGCAGCTGTTTCTGGTGGCGGTCAAGATTGGACCCGCTCTGGCGGCGGGCAATACTGTGGTGCTCAAGGCCTCGGAACACGCCAGTGCCGCGATGCTGGAATTTGGCAAGCTGGTCGAACAGGCAGGCATTCCTGCGGGTGTTGTGAACATCGTCACAGGCCACGGAGAGCCTTGTGGGCGTGCGTTGACAGGCCACCCATTGGTCGCGCGTGTGTCCTTTACAGGCGGGCCAAATGCGGCGCGCCATGTACTGGAGAATGTGAAGAACAATTTTGCCGAAGTGTCCTTGGAACTGGGCGGAAAATCCCCGTTCATTGTCTTTGAAGACGCAAATATCGAAAGCGCGGTCAATGCCTCGATCGCGGGGATTTTCGGCGCCACGGGGCAAAGCTGTGTCGCGGGCTCGCGGCTTTATCTGCACGAAGACATTGCTGATGAATTCCTTGAGCAGATGACCACCTTGGCGCGTCAGATCGTGATCGGTGACCCGCTGGCAGAAGAAACTCAGATGGGGCCACTGTGCACCACGGGCCAGCTGGAGCACATCCAGCGCGAGGTTGCCCATGCCCAAAAGGAGGGTGGCAAAGTGTTGGTTGGAGGCAAGCAGCCCGACGGCATGTCGGGGTTGTTTTACGAACCCACAATCATCGAATGCCCACGGCAAGATCTGCGCATTGTCGACACCGAATTGTTCGGCCCTGTCCTGTCCGTGCAACGCTTCAAGACTGAGGAAGAAGTACTGGCGCTAGCCAATGAATCCGAACACGGGTTGGCCGCGGGCATCTTCACCAAAGACTCTGCGCGTTCCCTCCGCATGGCCAATTCCGTGCGTGCTGGCATCGTCTGGGTGAACACCTATCGCGTCGTGTCACCTATTGCGGAATTCGGTGGCGTCAAAGGGTCAGGTTATGGCCGCGAAAGCGGATTTCAGGCGATCTATGATTATACGCGCCCCAAGACGATCTGGATAAACACCTCGGATGAACCGATGGCCAACCCGTTTGTGATGCGATGACAATTGCGGCCCTGAAACCAGCGTTTGAGCGGTCGCGCGCAGCCGATCAACCCGTGTCACAGCCGCCTGCGTGTTACGTCGATGATGCGGACGATTACGTCGCCTTGGACGTCGCGGGCCAGCCCATCATTCTGCTGCACGACAAGGCGGGCAGCTTGCAGGCTTTTGCCAAAATCCACGCGCCTTGCCCGCTGGAAACGCTGTTCAGCACGCGAACCGAAGTGATCGAAGTCGCCTGCAACTGGAAAGCCTTCCTTGAGGTGTTCAACGAATATTACCACCTGCCGTTTGTGCACCCCGACTGCATTGGCGATGTCTGCGATCTGCCCGATACGCCCGAGGATGTGACGGGCGCCTATGTGACGCAATTTGGCGCAACCGAAGGCACGGGCGGTTTGTCGCACCCCGACGCACAGCAGGGTAGATTTCAGCCGTTGTTGGAACCCAACGTTGCGGGATTTGCCCGTTGGTTCGCAGACAAAATGATCGAAACATTGTGATGACCCCACGCGAAAGGACCCTGACATGAAATTCCAACTTGCGGTGAACATGGAACGGATTGACGACAGTCTGGATATGAAAGACGTCGCGCGCCACACCCTTGAAATGGTGCAGATTGCCGAGGCGGGCGGCTTTGATATTGTCTGGTCTGCCGAACACCATGCGCTGGAAATGACCATCGCGCCAAACCCGTTTCAGTTGCTGACGTGGTGGTCCACTGAAACCAGTAACATTCGTCTGGGAACAGCTGTGGCCACGGCCGCGTACTGGCACCCGATCAATCTGGCAGGCGAGGCGGCGTTCACCGATTTGATCAGCGGCGGGCGATTGGAATTCGGCATCGGCTCTGGCGCTTATCAACGCGAATTTGATCGCATGAAACCAGGCCTGAAACAGTCAGACGCTTGGCGCTACATGCAGGAAATGCTGCCCGCTGTGCGCGCGCTTTGGCAAGGCGATTATGCCCATGAGGGTGAGCACTGGCAGTTCCCCACTTCGACCTCTGTTCCCAAGCCCTTGCAGGCAGAGATGCCCGTCTGGGTCTCGGCGCGTTCGCCCATCACTTACGACTATGCGATGCGCGAAAAGTGTCACGTGAACTGCTGGCCTTTCACCCGCTCCTTTGCCGAAGCAGAATTGTATAAGCAACAGTTGGACGACGCGATTGTGAAGGCTGACAACGGTTGGAACCCGCGCTTTGCTCTGATGCGCCATTCATGTGTTTACGACAACGCGGCGGATGGTGAGAACGCGATGAACGCTGTGCGCCGTTTACTGAGCCAGTTCGAAAACCTTTACCGTAATCTGGGCGATGTGAAGGACGGCTTTCCCGCCTCGATCCCGCTGGACCAGTTGGAAGGACGCGAACAATATGACCCCGTCATGCTTGAGGAGAACCTGATGTTTGGTTCTCCCGATCGGGTCATCGAAAAGCTCAAGCGTTACCAAGCCTTGGGGGTGAACGAGTTTATTTATTACGCCTCCATGGGGCTCGATCACGCGTCACAACAAAAGTCGCTGCGCATGTTCGTGAACGAAGTCATGCCCGAATTCAAAGAAGGATAGTCCCATGTCAGACGGCGTAAAAGTCACCCGCGACGGCCATGTTCTGGAAGTCACCCTAGATCGCGGTAAGGTCAATGCCATTGACGTGCCTACGTCACAGGCTTTGGCGGCGGCGTTTCAGGAATTGCACGAAGACAGGGACCTGCGGTGCGCGATCCTGACCGGCGGAGGCGACAAGATTTTCTCGGCAGGATGGGATCTGAAGGCGCTTAACGACGGCGAAATGCAGCTTGATAACTGGTGGGAGGCCGACGAATACGGCTTTGGCGGGTTCACGGGGCTGACCGAGAATTGGGCGTTGAACAAGCCCGTCATCGCCGCGATCAATGGTTTGGCTATCGGTGGCGGGTTCGAAATGGCGATGGGCTGTGATCTGCTGATTGCTGCGGATCATGTGGAATTTGGCTTGCCCGAAATGCCGTTGGGGATTGTGCCTGACGCGGGCGCGTTGCAACGCTTGCCGCGTCGCATCCCGCATAACATCGCGATGGAGATGTTCCTGCTGGGGCGTCGCATGAAGGCAACTGAGGCCGCGCATTACGGGCTGGTCAACAAGGTGGTCCCCAAGGAACAGCTGATGGATGCGGCGCGCGAATGGGCGGCCTCAATCGCGTGGTCTGCCCCCTTGGCGATGCAATCCGTCAAAGAGGTGCAGCGCGAGATTGAGTGTGTGCCGCTCGAAAGCGCGTTCAACAAGATGCGCACGGACCCGATGCCGATTTATCGCAAGATGCTAAAGTCCGAGGATGCCAAAGAAGGTGTCGCTGCTTTTGTCGAAAAACGCGAACCGAACTTCAAAGGTGAATGATGTATCCTGATCCTTCCGCAATCACCCGCGTGACCAGTATTGGCGCGGGGCCCATCGGCGCTGGCTGGGCTGCGCATTTTCTGGCCCGCGGTTACGATGTGACCGCCTATCTGCATGACGCGGCTGAGACGGATGCGTTCAATTCCATCCTCAACACCGCATGGGGCAGCCTGACGGATTTGGGTCTGGCAGAGGGGGCCTCGCGTGACCGCTTGCGCATCGTCACCGATCTGAAAACGGCGCTGGACGGCGCGCAGTTCGTGCAAGAAAGCGCGCCCGAACGGTTGGAGATCAAGCAGGCTTTGTACAAGCAGATGGGGGATATCCTGCCCGCGTCTGTCGTGATCGGATCGTCCACATCGGGGCTGACCATGACGGAAATCCAAGCCACTTGTGCTACGCCAGAGCGCTGCGTTATCGGGCATCCGTTCAATCCACCTTACCTGCTGCCCTTGGTCGAAATCGTTGGCGGCGATCACACCGCACCCGATGCCGTGGCATGGGCTGGTAAGTTCTATGCAATCGCGGGCAAAGCACCTCTGCTTATGAAAAAGGAAATCCCCGGATTTGTGGCGACACGGCTGCAAGAAGCGCTTTGGCGCGAGGCCTTGCATATGGTGGCCAACGACGAAGCGACGCCCGAGGACATCGACATCGCCCTGATGAACGGCCCCGCACCGCGCATGGTGTCACAGGGCCAGTGCATGGCGTTCCACGTGGCTTGCGGCGCGGGGGGCATGGCGACCAATCTGGATCAATTTGGTCCTGCCCTGAAACTGCCGTGGACGCGGTTGGAGGCACCCGAACTCACCCGTGATCTGCGGGACCGTATGGTCGATGGTTGCAACGCCATCGCAGGGGATCGTCATTTTGAAGACATGGCAGCACAACGTGATCGCGAGATTGTCGCTGTGTTGCGCGCCTTGCGTCAATCGCGGTTAGGCTGAGCGCGCGCCGGTATTTCCTTTAGCGTTGAAAGGAAGTCAGACAGTGATCCCGGCCAACTTGGGGCGGCTTCATTGGCAGGCCACGCTTCGCGGTATTCTGACGGGCGGCGGCCAAAGAACTTACCAAAGGAAAACGCGAAATGCGACAGCGTGTTGAACCCTGACGCGGTGGCAATTTCACGCACGCTCAGGTTTGTTGAAATCAGCAATAACCGCGCGTTTTGCAACCGCCGCAACAGCCCGAATTGGACGACAGTGCAGCCCACGTGTTTCTTGAACTGGCGCTCCAACTGACGCTGGGACACGTCGAGGGTGTCGGCGATTTCGGGCACGCTCAACGGCTCCTCGATGTTCTGTTCGATAAGGGTCATCGCCTCGCGCACCAGCGGCAGCATCGTCTCTGTACTGCGCCCCATCGTACTGCGCTGAGATGAGACCGCGTTGCGGATCGGGTGGTGCAACATCTGGTCTGCGATCTCACCTGAAAAGCCGCTGCCGTGGGTCCGCTCAATCAGGCGCAGCATCAGGTCAACACCAGCCAATCCACCGGAACAGCTCATGATCTTGCCCTCGATGGTGAACAGGCACTCCTGCACATCGACACGGTCAAAGGATTCGCGAAACCCGCTTAGCCATGACCAATGGATGGTGGCGGGCTTGCGATCCAACAGACCTGCGCGCGCAACGATGTAGCAGCCAAGTTCTACCCCGCAGATGCTTTCACCAGCGCGGGCGCGTTTGCGCAGCCACGCGGTAAGGGCGCGATTTTCGTAATGCTCGGTGCCCCAACTGCCCAGCACAAAGACCAGATCCGCCGCAAGCAGCACGTCAGAGTCAGTGGCAACGGTGGTTTTCATGCCATTGCTTGCTACAATTTCAGCGCCATCGAACGATACGATTTCCCAAGAAAACAGCTGCTCTGGCGCGAGGTAATTCGCGATTCGCATCGTCTCGATCATGGTGATCAGCGTGGTGATATTGAACCGCGGCACGACCACAAAAATGGCGTGGATCGCGGCGCGGGGGCTTGGCTGTGTCATGTCAATTTGCATGGGCAAAGATCCAACAAGAATGGTGCGGTTTTTCGCCAATATAGCTGCAACACTGTCGAATAATCGACAATTTTTTTCATCGATTCCGCACCAAGCTAAACAAAAGGGGGGCTTTGCTAAATGAACTACGACGTTGTGCTGACCTGTGCCGTGACCGGCGCGGGCGATACCACGGGCAAAAGCCCGCATGTCCCCGTTACCCCAAAAGAGATCGCCGATGCCGCGATCGAGGCCGCCAAAGCAGGCGCTTCGGCGGCGCATATCCATGCGCGTGATCCAGAGACAGGGCAAGGGTCGCGTGACCCCAAACTGTTCAAGGAAATCGTAGACCGCATCCGCGAGAGTGACACCGATGTGGTGATCAACATCACCGCTGGCATGGGGGGTGATTGGGTGTCGGACCCTGCAAACCCCGCGATGCCAGGGCCGGGGACAGACATGATCGGCCCCGAAGAACGGCTAGCTCATATCAAGGAATGCATGCCCGATATCTGTTCGCTTGATTGCGGGACGTTGAATTTTTCCGACACGGATATGATCTATATATCGACCCCGCCAACACTGCGCAAAATGGCCGCCCTTGTGCAGGAATGGGGTGTGAAGCCCGAGCTGGAGGTTTTTGATCTGGGTCACATCCGCTTTGCCAAAGCAATGGTGGAAGAGAGACTGATCGACGCGCCGCCCATGTTCCAGCTTTGTCTTGGCATCCCGTGGGGCGCTGACCAGACGGTTGAAACGATGGCCGCCATGAAAGCGCAACTGCCTGCCGGTGCGAGCTGGGCCAGCTTTGGCATCGGGCGCGGGCAAATGCCTATGGCTGCAGCGTCCGTCGCGCTTGGAGGCAACGTGCGGGTCGGGCTTGAGGATAACATCTATCTGGAGCGAGGCGTGCTGGCGAGCAACGCGCAACTGGTCACCAAAGCGCGCGAGATCATCGAGCGTATGGGCGGCCGTGTCGTCGCGCCGCAAGAGGCGCGCAACAAGCTGAACCTGCGGGGGGCTGATGGCTGATCCCGCTGATATTGGCAGTTTGCAAATCCAAAATGTCTCAAAGCTGTTTGGAACGTTCAAAGCGGTCAACGACATTTCTTTGGACATCCGCAAGGGCGAGTTTCTGACGCTGCTTGGCCCTTCCGGATCGGGCAAAACCACATTGTTGATGATGATCGCAGGGTTCTTGGATATTTCCGAGGGGGATATCGCGCTGGACAGTGCCTCTATCGCGAAGGTGCCTGCCGAAAAACGCTACTTTGGCATGGTTTTTCAGGGCTACGCGCTGTTTCCGCATATGTCTGTGCGCGACAACATCGGCTATGCACTAAGCGTGCGGAAACGGCCCAAAGCCGAGATCAAGGCGCGTGTCGACGAGATGCTAGAGTTGGTACAATTGCAGGAATTCGCGGACCGCAAACCGGGCCAGTTGTCAGGCGGGCAACAACAGCGTGTCGCGCTTGCACGCGCACTTTGTTTTGCACCACCTGTGCTGTTGCTTGACGAACCGCTGGGCGCTTTGGACAAGAAGCTGCGCGTCGAGGTGCAAGAGCAGCTCAAGGACATTCACCGCCGCGTCGGCACGACATTTATCTACGTGACTCACGATCAGGAGGAGGCGCTGTCGATGTCCGATCGCATCGTTATCATGCGCGACGGTGCCATCGAACAGGTCGGCACGCCCAAGGAATTGTACGAGCGGCCCAATAGCGCATTCACTGCCAGCTTTCTGGGGAAGTCCAACTTTATCCAAGCGAACGGCAAGATCTGTGCCCTGCGCCCCGAGAAGATCGACCTTGCTTCAGGCACTGGCCACAAGGATGCGCGGATGAGCGGGACAGTGCGTTCTGCCACCTATTTCGGGTCCATGCAGCGGGTCATTGTCGACACGTCCGAGGGCCAAGAGATCGAGGTCGATATCGACGTGTGGCGTAATGGTGATGCGCTAAACGCAGGTGATCCCGTAGATCTGTTTTGGAGCGACGCGGCCGCCGTAGAGTTGCAGACGGGCTAACCGCCCAAATATTCAGAACGCCATAAAGGCGTCATTTCGAAGAAACCGGGAAATCCCCGAACCCATTAGGAGGAACAAGATGCACGATACACAGTTTATGAAAGAGACACTGCAAGACAGTGCGCACGCCTACAAAGATGGCCGCATGGACCGCCGCACGTTCTTGGCGCTTTGTGGTGCGTCGGGTGTTGCCCTAAGTGCTGTGATGGCAGGCGACGCCGAAGCCGCAGCCGATCACGTTGTTATGTGGAACTGGGGTGGCCAGTCCGAGGAATGCCACGGCTCTGCCATCGGTGAGGCGTTTACGACCAGCACGGGTAAGGGGCTCAAGTTTGACACCTCTGGCCCGCTTGAAGGCAAGATCAAAGAGATGGTCGACAGTGGCAATGTCACCGCCGATGTCGCCGATGCGGACCTGTTCAACGCGGTATCTCTGGGGCCAACAGGCCACCTTGAGCCGATCGATTATTCTGTCGTGTCTAAGGACAAAACCCTGCCCGGCTACGCGCTGGAACATGGGGTTTCCGTGATCCTGTATGGCTACGCGTTCGTCTATGACACCGAAGTCTACGGCGATAACCCACCGCAGAACTGGGCCGATTTCTTTGACACAGCCAAGTTCCCTGGCATGCGTTCGCTTTACAAATGGGCCAATGGGTCGCTTGAGGCTGCGTTGATGGCCGACGGTGTGGCGGGGGATGCGCTGTATCCGCTTGATATGGACCGTGCCTTGGCCAAGATCAAATCGATCAAAGATGACAGCTTGTACTGGGGCTCCGGTTCCGAGGCGCATTCCATGGTCGTCAACGGCGAAGTGTCGATGGGGATGATCTGGCAGAACCGAGGTCGCAACATCGAGAACGACACCGATGGGCGCTACAAACTGGTCAACAATCAGGCGATGGCGATGCCGGGTGCCTACATTGTCCCAAAGGGAAACCCCGCTGGTGCTGCCGTGATGCAGTTCATCGCGACCGCGCAGGAAGTGCCCGCACAGCTTGCCTTGCTTGACTGTCTTGGCATGACGCCGTCGAACCCCGAGGCCTTTGGACAGATCCCCGAGGATCAGCAGGATTATGCAATCACCTCGGCCAAGAACATCGACAAGATCGTTTACAATGATCCCGATTGGTGGGGCAAAAATGGCGGTGACGCGGTGAACGCTTTCCTTGAAGCGATCAGCTAACCCCAACCGCTGGCCGCGCTTTTCCTGAGGCGCGGCCAGCCATTTAGGATTTCCTATGCAAGCCCTCACCCGTCATATCCATCCCGGATGGTTGATCATCGCGCCCTTGTTGGTGCTGGTGGTGGCGCTGTATTTTGGGCCGATTCTGAACATTCTGTGGCTGTCGGTCACGGACCCCGAGCCGGGCTTTGGCAATTACGCCAAGCTGGGCGAAAGCGACGCGCTGCTGCGCATAGTCTGGACCACGGTGCGCATTTGCCTGATCACCACTTTGTTCAGCGTCACGCTGGGCTACTCCATCGCTTACGCCATGGTGCACTGCCACCAACGCCAAAAGAACTATATGCTGACGTTGCTGCTTGTGTCCTTTTGGATCTCCATCCTTGTGCGGACCTTTAGCTGGCTGATGCTGCTGGGGCGTAAAGGGCTGGTGAACGGCACGCTGGAAAACATTGGTCTGATCGCAGAGCCTATCGCGTTTATGCGCAATGAGCTAGGCGTGCTGATCGGCATGATCCACTACATGATCCCATATGCGGTGTTGCCTTTGCTAGTGTCGATGCAGTCGCTTGATACCCGCGTGATGGATGCCTCGCGCAATTTGGGTGCCACGGGCAGCCAGACATTTTGGCGCATTTACCTGCCACTGACCATGCCGGGGCTGGTTGCCTCCACGCTGCTGGTGTTCATCCTTAGCCTTGGTTTCTATGTGACGCCCGCGGTGCTGGGCGGTGGCAAGGTCCTGATGGTGGCTGAATACATTTCGGTGCAACTGCTGGTCACGCTCAAATGGGGCACGGCGACGATGCTGGCGGCACTTATGCTGTTTGGCGTGCTGGCGATGCTTTGGGTGATGTCGCGCTTCATGAAGCTCAGCACGGTATTCGGAGGGGCGGCGCGATGACCTCGGGTCTGTTCGCCAAATTCAATCGCGCGGGCGCATGGGTGCTGCTGCTGTTTCTGGTGACGCCTGCGCTGATCGCGATCCCTGTATCGCTGACGCCCAAGCGGTTCCTCTCGATGCCCAAGGGCGAGATATCGTGGCGCCACTTTGAAAACTTGTTCACCTCCGAGGAATGGCTTTCCAGCTTTTTCCAAAGTGGTGTAATCGCGGTTTCCACATCCCTGCTGGCGACTTTCCTTGGCACGCTCTGCGCGATTGGGTTGTGGCGGGTGTCGTCGAAATATTCGGAACTGGTGCGCGCCTTTTTGTTGCTGCCGCTGATCATCCCACAGATCATTTCGGCGATGGCGTTCTATCGCCTGTGGATCCCGCTGGGCTTGCTGGACAGTTACGCCGGGTTGATTCTTGCCCATACAATTTTGGCGGCCCCCATGGTGCTGATCACGGTCAGCGCATCGCTTGCCACCTTTGATCCCAAGCTTGAACAGGCAAGCAAAAACCTTGGGGCCTCCAACTGGACCACCATGCGCCGTGTGATCCTGCCATCTATCAAACCGGGGGTTTTTGCGGGTGCACTGTTTGCGTTCATCCTTAGCTGGGATGAGATCGTCGTGACCCTGTTCATTTCCAAATACAGTGTTTACACACTGCCGCGCCGCATGTGGAACGGCATCCGCGAAAATACCGATCCGACGGTGGCCGCTGCCGCTGTTGTTCTCATCGCCATCACCCTTATCGCCTTCGTGATCTTCGCGATCATGTCCCGCCGCAATGCCAAATCTCAGGCCCAGTAAACGAGGCTCAGTATGTATATGGAAACTAATCACGAAACCGACCTGTTGGTCAGCACCGTTCGCCGCTTTGTGGAAACAGAGATGTTCCCCCACGAGGAAGAAGTCGACCGTCTGGGTCATGTCCCCGAAGAGATTGGCCGTCAGATCGAAACGCGCGCGCGGGAACTGGGTCTCTACGCCTGCAACCTGCCCGAAGACGTTGGTGGTGGCGGGTTGAACATTTCGCAGATGGCCTTGATCGAACGCGAATATGGCAAGACCAGCCACGCGCTGCAAAGCTGGGCCGCACGCCCCACCGAATTGCTGATGGCTTGCGATGCGGAACAGCGCGAGAGGTATCTTTTCCCTGCCGTGCGCGGCGAAAAACGAGAGCTGTTTGCGTTGACCGAACCCGATGCCGGATCAGACGTGATGGGCATGAAAACCAATGCGCGCCGCGATGGGGATGACTGGATTTTAAACGGGTCCAAACACTTTATCTCGGGTCCCTGCATGCCTGATTTTGCCATCGTTTTTGCCGCTACTGGCGTAGACGAAACCCCGCGTGGGCCGCGCAAACGGGTCACGGCTTTTCTGGTCGATGTGGGCACCAAGGGGTTCGACTGCCGCGAAGGCACCAAATGCGTCAGCTATCGGGGTTACAAGACGTTCGAGCTGCATTTTGACAACGTGCGCCTGAGCGCTGCCCAAGTGTTGGGCGAAGAGGGCAAGGGGCTAGAGCTGTCTGGCAAATGGCTCGGCATGGGGCGCATTTGGGTCGGTGCCACCTGCTGTGGCAAGGCCGAGCGTATCTTGGATATGGCCACGGAATGGGCCGCATCGCGCAAGCAGTTCGGCAAGCCGATTGGCGCGTTTCAGGCGACGGGGTTTCGGTTGGCGGATGGCGCGATGCAATTGCGCGCGGCAGACCTGATGGTCAAAGACGCCGTGGCCCGCGCCGAGCAAGGCGTGATGAGCGACGCGGATGCAGCGATGATCAAGGTGTTTTGCTCAGAAATGCTGGGCAAGATTGCGGACGATGCGGTGCAAATCTACGGCGGCATGGGCCTGATGGAGGAAATGCCGATCCAGCGGTTCTGGCGCGACAGTCGCCTTGAGCGCATCTGGGACGGCACCTCTGAAATTCAGCGCCACATCATCACTCGCTCCATCCTGCGGCCCTTGGGTGCATGACCCCGACGCAGCGCGCAAATTTCCAACGGCTGCTGCGGCCACGCCACATTGCCTTTATCGGTGGGCGTGATGCCACTATCGCTGTGCGCGAGGCCCGCAGGCGGGGCTTTGCAGGACAGATGTGGGCAGTAAACCCCAAACGCGCTGATCTGGACGGTGTGCCATGTGTGCCCACCATCGCGGATTTGCCCCAAGTACCTGACGCCGTCTATCTGGCCATCCCAGCGGGGGGTGTCGTGGCGGCCTTGCGCGAACTTGCCGCGCTGGGAGTGGGCGGCGTTGTCTGTTTTTCCGCAGGCTTCAAGGAAACGGGCGACGCTGCGGGCGAACAGGCGCTGATCGAGGCCACGGGCGACATGGCTCTGATCGGCCCCAACTGTTACGGGTTGATCAACTATATCGACAACACCGCATTGTGGTCCTTTGAACACGGCGGTTGGTCGCCCGGCTACGGGGCTGCGATCATCACCCAGTCGGGTATGTTTTCGTCCGACATCACCATGAGCCAACGCTCCTTGCCGCTGGCCTATATGGTCTCTGCGGGCAATCAGGCGGTGCTGGGGCAGGAAGATTATCTGGATATTTTTGCGGATGACCCTGCCGTGCGCGCCATTGGTCTGCACATCGAAGGGTTGCAAGATATTCCCCGCTTTGAACGCACTGCACTCAGGGCATTGTCCAAGGGCATTCCCGTTGTCGCGCTCA
The DNA here is from genome assembly GCA_039972875.1 of Pseudoruegeria sp. Lineage (GTDB taxonomy): Bacteria > Pseudomonadota > Alphaproteobacteria > Rhodobacterales > Rhodobacteraceae > Pseudoruegeria. The sequence goes on along the minus strand of JBDWMA010000065.1, from coordinate 2,949 downwards.
AGACCGGCAGTTCTGCGATCGGGTCTGCATTAACCGTCAGTCATACCGGATCACTGTCTGGCTCGAGTGAGCTTTATGAGGCGCTTTTTGCACGTACAGGCGTCATCAGTGTGAGCAACCCCTCGCAATTTCTCGAAACGCTCAAGTTTCTCTGTGCGGTCGGCGCCCCCAAGGGGCCGCGTGTCGCAGGGTTCACCTGCTCGGGTGGTGGGGCGACGATGTTGGCGGATTACGCAGAAAAGATTGGACTGACGTTTCCGCCTGTTGATCCTGCCCAAGAACCTGCGCTTACCGCGCTGTTGCCTGACATTGCAACTGTGTCGAACCCGCTGGATTATACCACACCGATTTGGGGGCAGAGCGAGTATACCTATCCTGTTTTTGCCAAAGCTATTGCTGCCGTGAACGCGGATGTTGCAGTTTTGGTTCAGGATTATCCTGCTGCTGGGTTGGATGCGTCCAAGGGATACTATCAACAGGATGCTGCGGCCTTTGGGCGGGCAGCCAAAGAAAAGGGCCTGCCAGCCGCCATCTGTGCCACTTTGCCCGAGAATATGGATGTTGAGACCCGCCAGCTCCTGATCGCTGGGGGGCTGGCTCCGATGCAGGGGATCCACGAGGCTTTGACGGCCATTGGTCAGGCGGCGGCTTGGGCGCAAACCCGTGCACACATCGCTGATGCTGGGCCAGCGCCTTTGCATACGGCTGTTCAGGTCGGGGCGTTGGAAATGTTAACCGAGGATAGGGGCAAAAGTTGGTTGGCGAGCAAAGGTGTGGTGGTGCCAAAGGGCCGGGTGGCCTGTGTAGATGAGATCGCTCATGTGGCGACCGATATTGGCTTTCCGGTAGCGCTCAAGATGATGAGCCCGTTTTTAGCACATAAGACCGAGGCAGGAGCGGTGGCATTGAACTTGAGTGACGCGGGTGCCGTTTCAGCAGCATTGGCGCAGATGCAAACTGACGTATTTGCACACAATCCCAAAGCGATCGCAGACCAGTTCTTAATCGAGGCAATGTCGTCCCCACCCTTGGCCGAACTCATCGTCACCTTGCGCAGTGATCCACAGTTTGGCGCGGCGCTGGTGCTTGGCAGTGGTGGCGTTCTAGTTGAGTTGGTGGGCGATGCTGTGACGCTGCTTTTGCCCTCAACCCCGGATGACATTGAAAAGGCTCTACGAAATCTGCGGGTGGCACGGTTACTTGAGGGCTTTAGGGGCCGTGCAAAAGCAGACCTTCCCAAAATCGCGGCTCAAATCCACACGCTCTGCCAAGCCTACCTACAAGAGCGTGCCAGCATCGCCGAGATCGAGATCAACCCGCTATTTGTATACGCCGGTCACATTTGCGCAGTAGATGCATTGTTGCACCGTGTGGTTGCGTCATGAGCGGCCCACGCATCATTTCTAACCCTGATCTGACTGTCGGCGCGGACAACAAGCAACGCTGGAACCAGCCCGCGCATCGCCGTCACGGTTTTCATAACGCGCATCATCTGTTTCGCCGCGCGCTGATGGTGCGGTCGCGCAATGTGTTGATGTTAGAACCAGCAAAGCACACACTGACGGATCAACCGGCAAAACTGAAAGACCTGTTGACCCATCCAGCGTTCTCGGCGCTCTGCTGTATTCAGGGCAACCGTATCGTGATGGAAGCGGCGGCAGTTGATTTCACAACGACAACACCGCATTCCATTCAATCTGTATCCAAGTTGCACATCCATCTGATTGTCGGGCTACTTTTGGAACAGGGCTTGATATCGCTTGAGGCTAAGGTTGTAGACTATCTGCCAGACATCGGAACTGGGTATGCGCAAGCCACGGTACAATCGCTGTTGGATATGACCGTCAGCAACGATTTTTCCGAAGACTACAGCGACCCGCAATCGGATTGTTATACCGAGGAAATCGCCTTGGGCTGGCGGTTGCCCGCAAATAATTTGGCAGAGACCACTTTGGTTGACTTCACCAATGCGATCCCCGGCTTCAAATCAACACATCAGCGCGGCCATGCTGATTACAAATCCGCCAATACCGATGTCCTGACCCGTATCGCGGCGGCTGTTTCGCCAAAACCCTTGGCGCAGCTTATTGAGGACATCGCAGATGCCGCCGGATACGAAAGCGCGTTTCACATCAGCCGCAGCCCTGACGGCTTTCCCGCCTTTTCTGGCGGAGGCTGCCTGAGTGCGCGTGACCTTGCGCGATTTGGATTGTTGTTTGCGCGGGCAGGTTGCGACATTTCGGGTGAATCTTTTGCGAATGAAGCTTTCATCGCCCATAGCCTGTCGCGCAATGCCCCCAAACTCACCCCTCCAAAGGACTGGCTTCGGTATTCAAACCACCTGATGACAGACGGGCGATTTGTCGGGCATGCTGGATACGGCGGGCAGTTTCTGATGGTCGACACGCAGTCGGGGACGTCCTGCGCCTTTCTCAGCGTCTTGGAAAACGATGTCGGTTACGATGACAGCTATATGGCTCTTGTTGCGCAAAGCCTGCGAGAGCTGTGCGATCGCTGAGGCGGGCACAGGGCCGAAATTGATAACAAAATAGAAAGGCGAAGAAATGAGCGCATTTGATGAAGACTTGTTCCTGAAAGGGCTTGAGCAACGCAAAGCCACGCTGGGTGCCGAGTATGTCGAGAAAAACCTCGCGGCAGCGGATGATTTTACCCGTCCCTTCCAAGAAGCGATGACAGCGTGGTGCTGGGGGTTTGGCTGGGGTGACGATATCATTGATGCAAAGACGAGATCCATGATGAACCTGTCAATGATCGGGGCCTTGGGGAAAATGGACCTGTCACGCTTTTGTGCCGCCCCAAGTGCTCGTTTAAGCCACCTTTCGTTCGAAGGCGACAGGGCTTTTCCAGCCCAGTGCTGAGTGGCGGCGACGCGGATTGTAGAAGCCGTTGATGTATTCGAAGATGGCCATTTCAGCCTTGCGCCGCGTC
>JBDWMA010000064.1:0-17450 GCA_039972875.1 Pseudoruegeria sp. | reverse complement strand
TGAACTATGCCCCGCCCGGCAGGGTTATGCGAAGCATGATCCCGAGAGGGGACTGAAACGGACGGACGAATTCCGGCAAGATGCGGTGCGTATCGCGCTGACAAGTGGGCTTACGCGCAAGCAGGTGGCTAACGATCTGGGGGTCGGGGTAAGGTGACTACCGTTGGAGCCGTGCAGGTATCGCTGACTTGCCGGTTGCACATGTCGGAACGGAGCGTTGGGGGTTGAACTGCCCGTCGATCTGGCATCGCTCCGTCTTTGTCGAATGGCGTGACTATGAGGGGTACTACGGTTTTGAACAGGTCAACTATTGAGAGCCTGGGATTAAAATCTCAAAGCCTTGTCAGCCCTCATCCTTGGCCAGAAGCTCAACAGGCAATGCGTGTGTTGAAACCCCGCCTTCTTGAAGCGGTACATTGGCATGTGTGCACCCCATGCTGGCAAGGAAGGAGATCAGACCGTTCGCCGTCTTAAACTCGCGAATTCTGATTTCATCATGTTTGTCTGACATCGACCGTGCTGGGACCAAAAGCTTCATAAATGTTCTGTCCTCATCGATGATCCGGATTACCCACTTGCCGTACCATACCGCGCTCTTGTTGTAGGCAGCAGACTGACAAAGAACTTCTGCGAGGTAGCCACTCTGCATCAGTATGCGAAATCGCGTCTCAGTAACCACATTTGGCGCTTCGTTGTCTTGGATGCTGCTCACACCAAACCTCTTCCCGTTCTACTCTAGACAGTGGTTCTCTAAGTGGCCCATCGTCTGGTCGTAGCTATAATATTGCCACTGAGCAGGTAGTATAACGCCCAATGTTGCTGTTTCTCAGACAGCATTAACCACCAAGTTGTCAGATTTCCAAGTGAAACCAGAGCATCTATGTTTGGATTCTGATGATCGTGGTTGCCCAAATTCCACATTTCTTGATCGAAGGAAGCGAGTCTCGGTCGTCGCTGGTGTTGGCTGATTGCGAGGATAATTGCCTGTTATCGTAACTACGCTGATCTTTTGTTGGTGCAGCTTCAATTAGGCAGGACGGCCATTGTGCCGCTGGCTACGGTGTTCTTTCAAAGTGCAGCGAAGGTTTGAATTTTTCAGATCAGCAATGTGGTAATGACAAGTTTTCAAAAGGAGGCGTGACACATGAGAGTTTGTGGATGTGAAATATCGGCGAGTGAAGTTCGGCTTGCCGTTGCCTACCATGATGATGAAGGTGGTGTGGAAATGCTGCGCCTGAAGACGACACGGGTAGTGCTGGAGGATGACACGTCCGAGGCCGATCTACGATCAGTATTGGCAGATCTTCAACAGTTTTCCCGAGATCACGAGATTGATGTATTCGTGATTAAAACTCGTGCCAAGAAAGGCCGTATGGCAGGCGGGGCGGTTTCCTTCAAAATTGAAACCTTGATCCAACTCGTCGAAGGAAGCAAAACCAAGTTCGTTAGTCCGGTCGCACTCTCTCACTTTGCTAAGAAAGACCTTGATGAATATCCCGAGAAGCTGCCCGTTTATTTGAAGAACGCATTTCTTTCCGGAGCTTATGCTCTGACGAAGCCGGGATTTTTAGCATAGCCGAGATACTGAGATCTAGCCATGCCAATCCTATGTAGACGCAAACTGTACGAACACCGGTATCGGTTTTTGGACATTCGCTGCGCTCTGCCTGAACTGACACAACGCGGACTTTGCCGCCATTCGATTTCTTACCTTCGCTGACGCAGCATTGCCTTGCATTTGCAGCAAGGTTCTGGTTCCGATGCGGCTCACGTGGTGGAAGCGGTCATTCTTACCCAATGGTAACACTTGCACCTGAACCGTCCTTTCATTGCGGCGCAAACCAACGCACAACTTGAAAGTGCAGCTTTTGCCCAAACCGAAATTCCTCAATTTGTAAAATTGACGACGTTTCAATAGGGTCCGATAGCAGACAAGTAGCTCTTTTTCATTGTTTTGGTTCTATAGTAGAGGCCTAAACCATTGATATGCTTGGTTCCAAACCGGAAATGATCTCTGCAAGAGTCGAGATCGCAATTAGGGGCGCATCACGTAAGGACGGGACGAGACCGATTGGGCCCTTGAGCCTCGCCAATTGTTCTTGACTGACTGCCATCTCTTTCAGGTGTTCGATACGCATGTCATGGGTCCGGCCGCTGCCTAGGCACCCAATAAATTGGGCCCGTGTTTGCAAAGCTGCATGCAGTAATCCGGGTTCCCAATCGTGGTCATGAAAAAGCGTCAAAAAAGCTGAATGTCGATCAATGATGTCCAGATTTATATCTTGCTGGGAAGACATCAAGTGTATTGGAGCCGCGTCACAAATCGGGCCTACGGCGCTCAAGTCATCCTCATCCTGGGACAAACAGAAAATTCCAAAACCAACGGATCGTCCGACTTGCGCCATTGCTCTGAATATCGCCCCGCGTCCAGCAATAACCAACCGGTATTGAGGGCGATAAGTGAATTCTATTGGTAGCTCAGGGTCATGATCCGGGAGTGTAAATTTTAAACTACCAGACTCTCGCTTACGAAAATTCTCATGTAGCTTTGACAATGCTGCGCGATCTGGAGCGGGGTCGATCAAAACAGAGAGCGATCCACCGCACGGCAACTTCAGATCGACAAATTGCGACCCATCGCCGTAACGGATCAGTATTTTTTCGCCCGTGCGCAAAGCCTCAACTGCGTGCAGCTGAATATCTTTGTCGATGCATCCGTTCGACAAGTAACCCGTCATCTCACCATCTTGATCTAAAACAGCAAGAGACCCGACCTCTCGGGCCGCGCCTCCCGCAATTGCAACAGATGTGATCAACGCAAACCGCTTGCCGGACGCTATCATCTTGGCCGCATGAGCCACGATGTCGCTCGGATGTTCAGCAAGCGATATTGAATCAGACAACGGTTTCTTCATCCATCACATCTGCAAAGGACTTAAAAAACTTGGCTGCCAGTTTTTTTGCTGTGCTTTGGATCAGACGGCTGCCAAGCTGTGCAAGTTTGCCTCCAATATCCGCCTTTGCTTCGTATTTTAGGATTGTTTGGTCCCCATCAGCGGTTAGCGTCACGTCAGCACCGCCTTTTGCATGGCCTGCAGCACCGCCATTGCCTTGCCCGGTCAAGGAAAATGCGTCGGGTGCGCCTGCGGTATCAAGCTGCACGTCACCAGTAAAACGCGCTTTGACGGGACCGACCTTTAAGACAACTTTCGCTTCCAGTTCGGTGTCGGAATGCTTGATCAATTCTTCACAGCCGGGAATGCACTGCTGCAAAATTTCAGGGTCATTCAGGGCCGCGTATACCTTGTCTTTGGGTGCGTTGATGATGATTTCGTCGGAGAGTTCCATTTGGGTGTCCTTTTCTAACAACAGGGGAATCTGATTTGGTCGGCTTGCTCCGGTGTAAGAGCGAGCTTTTTTCGGATGCGGCGTATTTTTCTAATGAGCGCTTTCATCTGGCTAGGTTTCTTTCTTTGCAAAAAAGCGCATATGCGTCCGGGGTATCGATATCCGTGTAAAATCCGGCTGCTTGCAGGGTATGACGTTGCACAAGATCGGGGTTATCGCGGGTAAAGCGCATACATCCCGGTTTGTTTGGGTCAGCGGTGAGGTGTGGGCGCAGATCGCGCGGCACAACGATGGGATTCCCGCGCGTATCACCCTGCGCAGGGATAGAAATTTTTCCAGGACCCTCAGATCGGTGCGCATCTAAAAGTGCAACGATATCCGTAGACCTCAGCAACGGTTGATCACCAAGTCCGATCAGGGTCACATCGGCCAGCGGTGTGTTTAGCAATCCAACCCCAACAGAGGTTTGCTGCCCGGTCTCATAGTCAGGATTAAAGACGCAATTAATGTTGGCTATATCCTGCACCTTTGCCGCAACCGTTGCTTGATCATGCCCTGTGACCACCGTGATCGGCCCGTCAATGGCCGCCCGGTATTGCATCACCACATTCCGGATCATCGGCGTTTCACCGATGGGGAGCAGCAGTTTGTTCTGCGCACCCATTCGGCGCGACAGACCTGCTGCAAGGATGATCGCGACAGCTTCAATCATGGGAGGTTTGAACCTGCACACGCCGCACCTGCACAAGATCGGCAAGGATCGACAGCGCGATTTCTTCGGGCGTGATGGCCCCGATATCCAGTCCCGCGGGTGCTTTGACCGCGTCGATGCGGGCTTGCTCAATCCCCTTGGCCGCCAGTTTATTGGCAAGGCTGGCAAACTTGCGCCCGCTGCCAACAAAAGCTGTATGGATCGACGGCACGGCCAGCGCCGCCGCCAACGCGTCAACGTCGCCTTGTCCTTGGGTGGCTATCACGATGACACGCTTCGGCGCGTTGTCCTGAGCCGGGCTTGGTGCTGTTTCGGTCACCGACCAATCAAATTGTGGGGCCAGTGACACCAACGCTTGGGCGACAGGTGACCCCCCTAAGACAACCAATTGAGGCAAGGGCAAACAGGGTTCGATAAAGATGTCGACGCTGCCTTTGGACGGGCATCCGTTGCGGGCAAATTTTGTGCCGTCTATTTCGTCGCCTGCGCTGACGCCTTTTTCGGCCAACAGTTCTTCGGGCGCGACAGAGACCAGTTGGGGTTGCCCACTTGCCAAAACCGAAATCGCAGCTTTCTTGACTGCCCCGCGCGTGCAACCGCCGCCTAACCAACCACGCAAAATCGAACCGTCCGCACTCAGCAATGCTTTGGCACCGGGCTTGGCAGCTGTCGCACCCGCTGTGCGCACGATTGTTGCAAAGGCGAAAGGTTCGTCGCGCTGGCGTAACGTTTGCGCTGCATCTGCAAGGTTTTGAGATAAGATTTCGGCAGGGCTCATAACGATGTGACCTCGCGTTCAAGGCTGGCGAGATCAGCCATTGTATTTGCGGCCTTGAACAGATCGAGGTGCGGCAGTGCTGCGGCCATCCCTGAGGTTACGGGGGCATAGTCTCTCCACCCTTTCAAAGGGTTCAGCCAAATGATTTTGCAGCCCCGCTTTTTCAGATCGCTCAACGCTTGATCCATGACCTCGGGCGCGGCGGTGTCATAGCCATCTGATAAAATCAGCACGACACTGCGCCCATCAACAAACCGTTTGGCATACGTCTTGGCAAAGCGCCCGATAGAGGGTCCAATTTCTGATCCCCCGCCAAAACCATCCGCCATCAGCGACATCCGACCAATGGCGCGCATGGTATCCTTGTCGCGCAATGCCTCGGTGATCCGCACAAGGCGCGTGTGAAACAGGTAGGCGTCCGCCGTAGGATCGTTGCGCATGAGACCGGATAGAAACGCAAGGAACACCTGCGCATAGACGGTCATCGACCCGGAAACATCGCACAGCGCCACAATCTTGCGGGGGCGGTCGGGGCGGTTTTTTCGTAAAAGCTGCAGTGGTTCGCCCCCTGTGGCAAGGCTGGCGCGGATGGTTTTCCGGAAATGAAGCCGATCCCCTTTGCGCGCAGCGATCCGGCGCCGAGATCGTCTGTCGCGCAACGCCGCACCAAGCCGTCGGGCGACAATTTCGGCCTCTGCGATGTCTTCGGGGCGCACCAGATCACGTAGGTCTTTGCGCATCAGGTTGCTGATTTGGGTCGCGATCAAACGCCCCTCGCCATCGCTTTCCGCTTCGCCCTGTCCCCCATCTGGCGCATTCGCTGATCCGGCCCCACCTGCGTCTTCACCTTTTGCTTCGCGCGACGAATGAACGTCGTCTTGGTTTGGGTTGGGCGGCGTTTGCACAATTTTTTGTTTCACCCGCCCCATGTCCATCCAATAGCTGTCGAACAGCCTATCAAACTGCTCAACCTCCTCTTTGCACCCAGTACAGATGGCGCGCAGAGCTTGACGGGATTGTTCGGGCCATGCCGCATCGACCTCTGCCAGCGCCGCCAGCGCGAGATCGGCTTCCGAAACCCCAAGCCGCATGCCGTTCTCACGCAAATGCGCCATGAACCCCGCGACGCGCGCCGCAGGGCCGGGATCACGCGCGGCAAATTTGGTTACGCGTGTCATGCAGCGCGCCCTGCAATACGGCCTGCGACCTCAACGGTGACGTTGGCGCGGTCGCTTTGCGTTTTAAGCAATGTGCTGAGCGTATGTTGCAAAGCGGCTGGGTCGTTTGTCAGATCAGCAATACCAAGGCCCATAAGTGCCGCCGCAAAATCGAGCGTTTCTGCGATACCCGGCACTTTCTCAAGGTCTTCTTCGCGTAGTTTTTGAACAAAACCCACGATCTGCGCACCAAGATGCGCCTCAATCTCGGGGCAGCGGGCCTTTAGGATTGCAAGTTCCGTGTGGCGGTCAGGATATTCAACGTAGGAATACAAACAACGGCGGCGCAATGCATCGGACAGGTCGCGGGTGCCGTTGGAGGTGAGGATAACGATAGGGCGGGTCGTCGCTTCGACTGTGCCAAGCTCCGGAATTGTGATCTGAAACTCAGAGAGAATTTCGAGTAGGTATGCTTCAAATTCTTCGTCGGCGCGGTCAATCTCATCGATCAGCAGCACTGGGGCCACGTCTTGGGTGATCGCGGCGAGCAAGGGTCGCTCCAGCAAAAAATCCCGCGAGAAGATACGCGCCTCAACCGCCGCACCTGTTTCACCATTTTCTGCGGCAGCACGAATGGTCAAAAGCTGGCGTTGGTAATTCCATTCATAAATCGCTTGGGCGGCATCCAAGCCTTCGTAACACTGTAGACGGATCAGTTTTGTGTCGCGCAGTTCGGCAAGGCTGCTGGCGATTTGGGTCTTGCCAACGCCAGCTGCTCCTTCAAGCATCAATGGGCGCCCCAAGATGAGCGACAGATGCAAAGCCACCGACAGATCGTCGGATGCAACATATCCATCCGCGGCCAGCGCGGTTTGTAGAGTAGTCCAAGTCATTGGTGTTTTCCCATCTGTCAGGCACCCTTGTTAAAGGGTGCCCGCAGTTTCGTTTTAGTCGTGCAGACCGAGTTTCTGTGCGGTCTGCCAAATGCGCCAATGGTCGTGCGGCATGTTGGTATGCGTGTTACCAAAGGGCCGGAACGCATCCTGCACAGCATTTGAGAAACACGGCACGCCACCCACATGCGGGCTTTCACCGACACCCTTCGCACCGATGGGATGGTGTGGGGAAGGCGTAACGGTAAAGTCGGTCTCGTAGTTGGGAACCTCCCATGCCGTTGGCAGGAAGAAGTCCATCAGCGTACCGGTTTTACAGTTGCCCATGTCGTCGTAGGCAATCTCTTGACCCAAGGCAACGGCAAGCGCTTCGGTCAGACCGCCATGCACTTGGCCTTCGATGATCATCGGATTGATCCGAGTGCCGCAATCATCCAGCGCATAGAAGCGGCGGATTTCCGGAACACCTGTGTCGACGTCAATATCCATGACACAAACATAAGCACCAAACGGGTAGGTCATGTTGGGCGGATCATAATAGCTGACCGCTTCCAGACCCGGCTCAAGCCCTGGGATCGCCTGATTGTAGGACGCGAAGGCGATTTCCTTCATTGTCTTGAACTTCTCAGGTGCGCCTTTCACCACAAAACGATCCACGTCGAATTCCACGTCGTTGTCGTGAACCTCAAGCAGATAAGCCGCAATCATCTGTGCCTTGGCGCGGATTTTACGTCCGACCATCGCTGCAGCAGCACCCGCAACCGGTGTAGACCGGGACCCATAAGTACCAAGACCGTACGGTGCCGTGTCTGTGTCGCCTTCCTCAATCGTGATGCTATCGGCCGACAGGCCAATTTCAGTGGCAAGGATTTGCGCAAACGTTGTCGCGTGTCCCTGACCTTGGGAAATTGTGCCAAGCCGCGCAATCGCAGACCCTGTAGGGTGGATGCGGATTTCACAGCTGTCGAACATACCCATCCCAAGGATGTCGCAGTTTTTCACAGGACCCGCGCCGACGATTTCGGTAAAGAACGACAGTCCGATACCCATCAGTTTACGGGTTTTGCCTGCCTTGAAGTCTTCGACCCGTTGCGCCTGTTCGGCACGTAACCCGTCATAATCGACGGTTTTCAGCGCCTTGTCCCATGCGGTATGGTAGTCGCCGCTGTCATATTCCCAGCCAAGGGCGGCCTTGTAAGGGAATTGTTCTTTCTTGATAAAATTGATCCTGCGCAGCTCTGCCGCGTCCATGTTCAGCTTGATCGCAAGCACTTCGATCATGCGTTCGATGAAGTAGACAGCCTCGGTCACACGGAACGAGCAACGATACGAAACGCCGCCCGGAGCCTTGTTGGTGTAGACACCATCAACTTCGAGGTGGGCAGTTGGGATGTCGTAGGACCCGGTGCAGATGTTCATGAAACCAGCTGGGAATTTTGTCGGGTCGGCACAAGCGTCAAAGCCACCGTGGTCGGCTGTCACATGGCATTGCAGGCCCGTGATTTTGCCCTCAGGCGTCGCCGCAATTTTTCCGGTCATCCAATAGTCACGCGCAAATGCGGTGGTCATCAGATTGTCCATGCGGTCTTCGATCCACTTGACAGGTTTGCCCGTCACGATGGAGGCCACGACCGAGCAAACATAGCCAGGATACGCGCCAACCTTGTTGCCAAATCCGCCGCCGATGTCCGGCGAGATCACGCGGATGTTGTGCTCTTCAATTCCAGAGATCAGCGACACAATGGTGCGGATCGCGTGTGGCGCTTGGAACGTGCCCCACAGCGTCAGTTTACCGTTGACCTTATCCATGGACGCGACGCACCCGCATGTTTCCAACGGGCACGGGTGCGTGCGGTGATAGTACATGGATTCTTCGGCCACGACTTCGGCGTTGTCGATCACCTCTTGTGTCGGGGCTTTGTCGCCTGCTTCCCAGGTAAAGATGTGATTGTGGTGCTTACGCGGTCCATGCGCACCATCCGGGATGGAACCGTCTTCGGCCACCAAGTCCTCACGCAGAACCACATCAGATTGCAGGGATTTGAATGGGTCCACGATGACAGGCAGTTCTTCGTACTCCACCTCGACCAATTCGATTCCGTCGGCGGCGGCATAGCGGTCTTCAGCCACGACGTAGGCGACCTCTTGACCTTGAAACAGCACCTTGCCGTCTGCCAGCACCATCTGTTTGTCGCCAGCAAGGGTTGGCATCCAATGCAAACCAAGCGGTTCAAGATCAGCAGCGGTCAAAACAGCCATAACGCCCGGTACAGCCAACGCGGCCTCGGTGTTGATGCTTTTGATCCGTGCGTGGGCGTAGGGAGAGCGGACGAAGTCACCAAAAAGCATACCGTCCAGTTTTACGTCATCAACGTAGTTGCCTTTGCCTTGTGTGAAGCGTGCGTCTTCTACCCGCTTGCGCGAACAGCCCATGCCTTTAAGGTTATCAACGCGTTTCTCGCGGCTAATTTCGTCCTTCATTCTGCTGCCTCCTTGGCTGCATTCATCTCAGTGGCCGCAGCCTGAATGGATTTCACAATGTTCTGGTAACCCGTGCAGCGGCAGATGTTCCCTGCCATACCAAACCGGATTTCTTCTTCGGTTGGGGTCGGGTTTTCTTCCAGCAGCTTCTTGGCGCGCGTGATCATTCCCGGTGTGCAATAACCGCACTGAAGCCCGTGGTGTTCTTTGAACGCCTCTTGCAGCGGGTGCAGATCATCGGGGCCGCCGATGCCTTCGATGGTTGTAATCTCGGCACCTTCGGCCTGAACAGCGAACATTGTGCAGGATTTCACTGATTTGCCGTCAATCGTCACTGTGCAAGCACCGCAGTGAGATGTCTCGCAACCGATATGGGGCCCTGTGATGTTTAACCGCTCACGCAGTGTGTAGATCAGCAATTCGCGTGGCTCAGCGAGGAATTCCTCGGTCTTGCCATTCACGTGAAGTGTGACGTGTTTTTTGTTAGACATGTAATTTTTCCCTTTTGCCCTACCGCTTCGCTACTTGAGGGCGTGTCCCTTAAGCACGCGACCAAGCGCGTTCGATGGCGCGCCGCAAAATGACGCCAGCAACATGGTTTTTGAAGGCGACTGGGCCACGATTGTCCTCGGATGGGTCAATGTCACCCAGCATTGCGGCCATGGCTGCCTTAAGCGCAGCATCATCGACGGTTGTACCTACCAGGGCAGCGCCAGCAGCTTCGGAATAAACCGGCGTATCGCTGAGGTTGGTCATTGCGATAGATACAGCGGTGCAAGTGCCATCACCCTTGGTGATCTGAACAGCGGCAGCGGCCGTAGCGTAGTCGCCAATCTTGCGCTTTTGCTTTTCATAGGCGTGACCGCCCTTTGGCATTGGGATGGTGACGCCCGTCAATACTTCGTCGTCTTCGCGCGCGGTCATATAGGCCGCTTCATAAAACTCACGTGCAGGCACATCGCGTTCACCATTGATACCAACCAAATGGAACACAGCGTCAAGACATTGCATGAGACCCGGCATGTCATTGCCCGGATCTCCGTTGGCGACGTTGCCACCGATGGTGCCCATATAGCGCACCTGCGGATCAGCGATTTGCAAAGCTGCCTCGCGAAGGATCGGTGCGGCGGTAGTCAATGCCGCGTCGTCGATGACGTCGGCCTGTGTGACCAGCGCGCCGATGCGGATGCTGTCACGTCCGACTTCAATGCCGGACATGCCGCCGACGTCTTGCAGGTCGATCAAGTGAGGTACCTCTGCCATGCGCAATTTCATCATCGGGATCAGGCTGTGCCCCCCCGCCATGACGCGCGCATCGTCACCGTGTTCATCTAAAATGGCGAGAACTCCGGCCATATCTTGTGGTCTATAGTATTCAAATGCCGCTGGTATCATCGGCTGCCCTCCCTCAGAACAAATGGTCTAGCTGTCGGGAGGACTGCATACAAACGTATGCTAGGGCATCAGAAAAGGTATGAAAAACAGGGTAATGACACGAAATGCGCCTCAGCTTGCACGAACTGCGCCACTTGACACCAACAGCGCATCCTGGATTTCCTTAAGCTTTGAGCGGCTGACAGGAACCGACGGCACATCATCAATGTCAAAGATGCAACGACCTTTGTCTTTGTCCCGCTCAAACCGTGCGACTGCCTTCGGATTCACCAAGTAGCTGCGATGCGTCTGAAGGAAACCCTCGGGCAGCAACCTTTTCGTGGCCTCGGTGATTGGCCAAACACAAAACAACTGATCATCACGTGTGTAGATTTGCGTATAACGCCCGTCCGCCCGCAACAGCATCACTTCACTGGGTGAGACGAAAACCGTACCCCCATCGCGTTCACACGGAATTTTCAAGCCTGTCAGGGATGGTGTTTGAGGAGGTTCAACAGAGGGATTGGCCTTTGAAGGCCGTAGCGTGCCCTCAGTGCTCGAAGGAATGAGGTAGGTGATGCCAACCCACAAAAAGGTACCGAAAATTACGAAACTGGAAAGGATAACACCAAGCGCAAGCACTTCGTTGCTCATGCGAGGGCCAAATTCAGCACCCTGCGGATCTGCCACAAAATTTGTACCAGTCATCGCAAGAAAGTGGACTGAACAAACCGCAACACCAAAGCAAATCGTCCCGAGGAAAATGTTCTTATTCGTGCGGTGGTAGTACGTCATCCAAAACGCGATGACACACAGGAGGATAGCAACCCCTGACGAGGTGAGAATTCCAATCGGCGTATAGATTGCGCGGCAAAGCTCTAGCCCTGCCATGCCAATGTAGTGCATGACAAGGATTCCTACACCCACAAGCGCTCCAGCCGCCGCAATCACTGCGGGCGTCCGCTTGGTAAAATGCAGCAATATCAGCGCCGCCCCGACAATCAAAATTGCCGTCAATGCAGACATAAGGGTGATTGCGGCGTCATAGTAGAACAAGACGGGCAGTTGAAGACCGAGCATTGCAACGAAGTGCATCGACCAAATTCCACCACCGAGCGCAACGGAAGCAAGCGCAATTGACAGCGTTTTTTGCGCAACTGTTTTGTCAGACAAGTTCCGTGTCAGAGACAGCCCCGTGAAGCCTGCAACTAGAGCCACAAGACATGACATTACGACTAGAAAATTGTTATGATCTGACTCGAGAAATTCCATAACGGCTAAACTGGACGAAAAGTGGATTGTTGGCAAATGCGTGCTTCACATGCTCGTCGTTCAGCCAGTAGATCGACTTTCTCCCTGTTCATCTAACAATATCCAGAGCGTTTCTATCCAGAGAGGCTATCTATTGCTGACCTTAGGTTTGCCAGCCAGGGATTAATGAGAGGGACGGCTAAGGAGGAACGAAGCCAAAGTCCGCGGCTTGATCCTTGAGCGTGTCGTTTTTCCTGCAGTTTGCATGAATAACCGGTTTTCTTGCTGCTCTGCGACAACAGCTTTCTCGCTCGTGCGGCATTTCTGACGCCGCGAGGGCAAGCAGCGAGAAAATTGAATTCACAGGTTGGGCTCTTTCGACACCTTCGCTGCGGGTTGCTCGAACGGCTGGTTCGGGATTTTTGTAAGGAAATGCATGACATTTGCAACAACTCGGCAGAGCCATGGAACCAAGCTGAATTGGCTGGTGCATATTTCCGGTGCGAAATGTTGGGCTGTTTTTAGGTGCTAGGGCAGGGGTCCTCGATGCGTGCCGCACCGCAAGAACCCTCAACAAGGGCTAATTTTGTTGAAAAACTCTTGTTGATTTGATGCCCGTTGGCTGATTCAATTTCTCTATAGACTGGGGGGATTGGCGATGATGGGACCGAAGCAGGAAGCGCAAGGCGCGTTGTTTTATGAGTTCTCTCTGGAAGACCATGTTCCACAGGATTACCTATTTCGTTCGATTGATCGGTTTGTCGATCTGAGCGACATCCGCCAATATCTGGCTGAGTTTTACAGCCACACGGGCCGCCCTTCGATTGATCCTGAGCTGTTGATCCGGATGCTTTTGGTGGGGTATTGCTTTGGCATCAGATCCGAACGGCGGCTGTGCGAAGAGGTGCACCTGAACCTCGCCTATCACTGGTTCTGCCGCCTTGATCTGTCCGACCCAATCCCAAACCATTCGACCTTCTCAAAGAACCGCCACGGGCGTTTCCGCGAAAGCGCGTTGCTGCGCCATCTCTTCGAGAAGACCGTTGCGCGTTGCATCGCAGACGGGTTGGTGAGCGGTCAACGCTTGGCCGCTGATGCCAGCTTGATCGAAGCTGACGCGAACAAACAAAACTCCACACCGAAGGAAGATTGGGACCACAAAGCCATTGATCCAACAGACGCCCCACGTGCGGTGAAGGAATATCTGGACGTTTTGGACGATGCGGCGTTTGGTGCTGCATCAGAGGTTAAGCCCAAGTTTACGTCCCATTCCGATCCTGCAAGCCAATGGACGGCCGCCCGGAAAGGCCCTGCGTTCTTTAGTTATTCTACCAACTATCTGATCGACACCGACCACAGCGTCATTGTGGATGTCGAAGGCACAAGATCAATCCGGCAGGCCGAAGTTGGTTCGGTGTGCACCATGTTGGACCGGATCAAGGATCTGCATGGTATAGATCCTGAACGGCTTATCGCAGACGCTGCATATGGGTCAGGCCCAATGCTCGGGTGGCTTGTTGGCCGTGACATCAAACCCCATATTCCCGTGCTTGATAAAGCGGTCCGCACGGATGGCACATGGTCCCGCACCGACTTTGAATGGGACGCTGAGAACAACCAGTACATCTGCCCCGAAGGTGAACCCCTCAAGCAATTCCGGCGCAATTATTCTGATCCGCACCGTAAACCCACAGGCAAGGGCGTCGCCAAGTATCAGGCTTTGAAACACACCTGTCAGGCTTGTCCGTCCAAAATGAAATGCTGCCCCAAAGCAGATGCACGCAAGATCACCCGCGAAGAACATGAAGATGCCCGACAGGTTGCCCGTGATATTGCCAAGACCAAGCAGTATGTGATCTCGATGCGGCTGCGAAAGAAAGTCGAAATGCTATTCGCTCAGCCGCGGTGAAAGTCGGGAAAGTCCGCATTGTAGTCATCGGTTCCATCACAATGCTGCGCGACCGATCAATGTCTGCTTCGGGGAAGCCGCACCGCAACGTCGGTCCAGCTCGCGAAAGGCAGCTTAGGGCCGTGAATGACGATGCAACGTTGTCGGATCTCCCTATGATGCCGCGAAGCGGAGAACGGCAGGAATGAGTCCAACTCGACCGATTCTGCAGGTTGCAGGAACGTTCGGTCTAGCTAGTCATGGTAGATTTTGGTCGCGGCCTGTATGTTGTCCATCGGTTGCCAATGCCAACGTCGTTGAGCAGAGGAGCTTTCGTAAATACGGTCTATCTGGACGTTTGTCCAGCCCGACAACACGCAGCCCTTGTCTTCTTGCGAGGCTGCAAATTCCAGAGCCTACGCGACCTGCGCTGCCGGTCACGGCGATTGAGCGCAGGAGGGTCATTTGCGCCCGCCCGCGAGCTCATCCACCAACCAGCTTCGGAAGGCGGCAACCGGTGTGGATCTGCGCCAGTCTTCAGGCTCGACAAACCAATAGGAGATTCCGGTGCGAAAGCGACCCGGGAATGGGGCGACCAATTGGTTCATGGCCAACGCGTCTTGTGCAAGCGTTTCCCAAGCTAGAAAGATACCCTGACCTGCGATTGCTGCGTCCAGGCACAACGCCGCGTCGGAGTATTCTGGGCCAGTCCCGAGACATTCTTCTGTCATCTCGTTTGGCTTCAACCATACATCCCATCCGAACATTGTGTTCGTGTCCCGGACAATCGGAACCTGCCGCAGATCCTCTGGACCATTTATTCTTTGGGCTAGGTGTGGCGCACATACCGGAAAGACCCGTTGAGGGAATAGCTCATCTGCCAAAACGCCGGACCAATCTCCATAGCCGACGCGAATACAGGCATCGGCCTCGCCCATGCGCGGGTCCACAAGATCGACCGATGCGTCGATTCGTACTTTGACCTCTGGATGAGCCTGATTGAAGCGGTCCAACCGCCAAACCAGCCACTTTCCGACAAATATGGGAGGTACGGCAATGGTGATCGCGTCAGGCCTCTTCTCCGTTGCAAGAGCGACACCGTGTGCCAAAGAAAGAAAGCCCTGCGTTAGCTGCTCAGCGACCTGTTGCCCGATTTTGGTCGGCACCATCCCCTTTGGATTCCGCTCAAACAACCGGCAGTCTAGCTGCGCCTCTGCCTTGATAATCTGCTGGCTCACCGCTCCAGACGTAACGCCTAGTTCCTGAGCCGCGTCGCGCAGACTTCCGCAGCGTCCCAGTACCTCGATAGCCCTGAGCCCGTTTAGATGAATTCCGTAGAGCTTTTTCATATAGTTTTTCTACACTTCTATCGACAATTTTTCGATACAAATTTAGCTTACTCTGCGTTCTACTTTAGAAATGCTATACATCAAATCTACCAATTTACTGAAGGTTATTTGGCGTCTCATCAGGGTAATTCAGGTTCACGTCGATCACCACGAAGACCGCTGGAGGCGCGACCCGCTTTCGCATCCCGATATTCGCAAGATGAACAAACGGGAAATCGCCGATCTACCCATTGACCCGTATCTTATCGAAGATCGTTAGGCTTAAACGGCTTCGAAACTGATAGCAGCCATTGATTCTTAGGATGCGAATGGCCGAATGGCAGCTTCCATCAATAGAACGGACAGCCCAAAAATCAAAGCCTTCCAACGGATCTAAGGCGATTCTTAGCATCCGCTTCTTTCTGCGAAGCGCGTGCTGTTTGCAACCCCCTTTTCAACTGCATTGTGTGAAACTTGTAAATTTCTGTCGCGCCTGTGACTTTACCTTTGAAATGCCATAGGCTCCGAACCCATGAACCTGACTGATGATGAATCAAAGCTAGTCTTTTCGATCATGCATGACCTGAGTGGTGAATTTGACCATTTGGAAGTGCGCCAGCGGGTCGGTCAAAAATTGCTGGACCTCCTTAAGGCGGATCATTTTGCCTCTTATGTTTGGGATGATGCCAATCAGGAATTTGTGTCCTGTGTTCAGCTCAACATGACCGACGACAATCTGCGTCGTTACGAAAGTTATTTCCAGTTTCACGATCCTATCACGCCGATCTTGCAAAAGCGGCGTAAAGCGACACCCGTCAGCGAGGTCATGCGACATGACCGTTTAGTCCGTACCGAGTTCTTTAACGATTTTCTTAAACAAGACGGGTTGTGCTATGGGCTGAACTACTTTGCATTTGACCGTGGCGACAATATCGGAGACTTGCGCATCTGGCGCGGTGCCAACCGCGAAGATTTCACACAACGCGATGCTCAGATTGTTGATGCAATCGGTCCCAGTCTGGTGAATGCCCTGATCCGCGCGCGCAGCAATAGCGACAAAGCCCCTTCTTTGCGGTTTTCACAGATTGGAGATGATGTCGGGTTTACCGTGCGCGAGGCCGAAGTTGCCGATTTGCTTGTTACAGGCCAGACCGACGATGAGATTTGCGGGAAATTGGGCTTTTCCAAACCAACTTTGCGCACACATATCGCTTCGATTTTTCGCAAATCCGGCCTCAACAGACGCTCGCAGCTGGCCTTGTTCCTAGCCGAAAAAAATCATCATTTGTGATGATAGCCTAAGGTGTCCAGCCGCTTCTATCCTTGTTTCTAACGAGACAGGGAGGTTTGCGTGCCACAAAATTTATCATCACTAGACGGTGTTTCGACGATTGAAGCTTTCAAGAGCGGGGCGGTTAGCCCGGCGGAATATGCGCAATCAGTGCTCGAACAGGCAGCGCAGAACAGCCACCTAAATGCACTTCAGAGTTTTCGCGCGATTGCATTAGAGCCCGCTGTTTCCAAAGCTCTGAGTGCTAATCCCCAAGGCGCGTTAGCAGGGCTTCCGGTTCTTGCAAAGGACAACATCAATACGAATACATACCCCACCTCGGGTGGAACCAAATCGCTGTTGCATCAGACACCCAAATTCAACGCGGGCGTCGTAAATCGGATCGAAGGTGCGGGGGGCTTCATCGCGGCCAAGGCGGCAATGCACGAACTTGCATTCGGCATCACCTCCAATAATGCGGTCACAGGCCCAGTACGTAATCCAGCTGATCCAGAGATGATCGCGGGCGGCTCATCTGGCGGTACCGCAGCTGCTGTTGCGGCGGGGATATTCCCTATCGGGCTTGGAACCGACACGGGTGGCTCATGTCGTATTCCAGCCGCTTTATGCGGTGTTGCCGGGTTTCGCCCGACAACTGGACGCTATGACAGCGACGGTGTTTTGCCGATCTCCCATACCCGCGATACCGTCGGCACACTTGCGCGATCTGTACGTGACATTGCGTTGATGGATAACGTTCTTAGCAGCGAGCATGGGAGTGCAGAGGTTGTTGATCTCTCTCAGGTTACGCTGGGCGTTCCAAAAGATCGGTTTTTTGATGATCTTGAATCAGCAGTCGCGGCGGCAATCGAAAAACAACTGTCGGTTCTTGGCAAGGCCGGTGCCAAGCTGGTCGATGTCAGTTTTGAAGCCGTTTGGGAGCACAACGATGCCTTTGGTTTCCCAGTTG
>JBDWMA010000063.1:0-95625 GCA_039972875.1 Pseudoruegeria sp. | reverse complement strand
GTAATGACCTGCAAAACTTCACCACTCGGGATGATTCACAAGATGCCGCGCTCGATGCGCTTTACGCTGCCGTGGGTGTGGATCCATTCACGATGGAGTTCACTTAGGCCCCAGTGGGCTCTAAGGGAACGTAGGTTTTTGAAGTCTCAAAAGGGCAGCCTCTGGTTGCCCTTTTGTTATCGGTGAAACTCATTGTTGATCATATAGAACATTGCCCCATCCCCAAGTTCCGGCCAATTTTGTAAAGGGTAAGGCACTGATTTTAATGGTTCTCAGTTAATCTAATTCAGGCCATAGAAATTGCCGTGTGATTGACTGCAAAAATAACTCTTGTTGGACGTATGTGGAATTTTGGTGGGAAAGTTTGCTTTATAACCGGTTGCGCAATCCACGCGTTTACGTTCCGCAATTGATGCCATATTAACGACCATTAAAGTGGGAGTGGGCGTGATTGTCCGCCGTGTCCCAAAAAACGTCGCCCACCTGGGAGGCGCAAACCTCAAATCTACGAGAAAGTGCTTGAAATGCCGGACAGCACGCAACATGAAAAAAATGTACTTTCCCCACCAAAGATGGGTGAATCCAGTATTTTAACGGCTTCTCGACTCTCTGTTGCACCCATGATGGACTGGACGGATCGACATTGCCGGTACATGCATCGTCTGATGAGCCGTCAAACGTTGCTTTACACCGAAATGGTGACGGCGCCGGCATTGGTGCGTGGTGGCGCGCGACATTTACTGGCCTTCAATAACAACGAGCATCCGGTGGCGGTTCAATTGGGTGGCTCTGATCCGGTAGAATTGGCGGATGCCACACGGATGTGTTGCGATGAAGGATATGATGAGGTGAACCTTAATGTTGGATGTCCTTCCGACCGGGTTCAATCAGGCTTTTTTGGTGCGGTTCTAATGGAAAACCCGTCTCTTGTGGCGCAATGTGTTTCCGCAATGATTGCGGCCTCTTCAGTTGAAGTCACCGTCAAATGCCGCATTGGGGTAGATGAACAGGTGCCTGAACAGGTCTTGCCCGATTTTTTAACGCAAATTTCGGATGCCGGGGTTAAGCGGGTGCAAATTCATGCGCGTAAGGCTTGGTTGCAGGGTCTCAGCCCCAAGGAAAATCGTGATATTCCTCCATTGGATTATGCACTTGTTTTACAGATGAAACAGAAATTCCCTGAGCTTCATATTTCGGTAAACGGCGGGATTACATCGTTGGAACAGGCCGAGTCTTTTTTGGCTCAAGGATTGGATGGTGTTATGATTGGGCGTGCGGCTTATCATACGCCGAGCGAAATACTGTTGGAGGCGGATGCGCGGATCTATGGCGTCGCGGGAGGACGGACCGCTGAGCAGGTCGTCCGTGATATGCTGCCGTATATTGAGGCTCATATCTCTGACGGAGGTCGTTTAAACAGCATCAGTCGTCATATGTTGGGCCTATTTTCAGGGCGGCCCGGGGCGCGGCAATGGCGCCGGATTCTCTCTGAGGGGGCGCATCGCCCCGGCGCCGGACGTGATTTGATCTTGCAAGCGCTTGAGGCGGTACAAGCAAAGGCGGCCTGACCTCTGGATCTTTGACGTTTCGGGACTTGCGGAAGGGCGTGGTGATCTATTGACTGCGCCCAGATATTCCTTTCGCTGAGACCGCCCATGCCCGATATTGTTTCCCTGTTTCCATTGCTTTGTCTGTTGCTCGCCATCGGGGCGTTTGGCGGTGTTTTGGCTGGTTTGTTGGGTGTTGGGGGCGGCATCGTTTTGGTACCAGCCTTTTTTTATGCCTTTAGCAATTTGGGATATGAAAGCGATCAACTGATGCAGGTCTGTCTGGCGACCTCTTTGGCAACGATCATCGTGACCTCTTTGCGATCTGTACACAGCCACAACAAAAAAGGGGCCGTGGACTGGAGCGTTCTAAAAACATGGGCACCGGGAATCGTTGTCGGTGCGATATTGGGAATGTTGCTTGTGTCTGAGCTGCGTTCCGTGGTGCTGCAGGGGATCTTTGGAATATTAGGAATGATTGTTGGGCTCTATATGGGGTTCGGAAAATCAGATTGGCGGCTCGGAGAGGCCATGCCAACGGGTGTACATCGAACGCTGTTGTCGCCGTTACTGGGATTTATGTCGGTCCTGATGGGAATAGGCGGGGGCTCTTTCGGGGTGCCAGTAATGAGCCTTTATAATATGGCCATCCACCGGGCCGTGGCGACGGCAGCCGGATTTGGGGTCATCATCGCCGTGCCGTCGGTCATTGGATTTTTGTTCGTTGATATTGCATCGGAAAATGCGCCGCCTCTTACCGTGGGCGCAGTGAATTTACCCACGTTTGCAATCATAATTGCGATGACGCTGATCACGACGCCCTATGGTGTTAAACTGGCCCACGCGATGGATCCAAAGCCTCTTAAACGGGTGTTTGCGGTATTTCTAACGGTGGTGGCGTTGAATATGCTGCGTAAAGCCATCGGTTTTTGATGGTTTTGACAGGATAAGGAATATCTCAAATCGCTTGACGTGGCTCAAGGCGATGGACGAAGGTTTCGTCTTATTTTGATACTGATTTTGAACGATTGGAGTTGAAAAATGATTGAACTTCTCAATGACACTGTTGGTGGTGTGTTGCATATCAAAGCGACGGGACAGATCACTGGTGATGATTACGAAAAAGTCCTTTTGCCCGCGCTTGAGGCCGCCTTGATTGATTATGATACCGTTCGCTTACTGATGCAGATTGGCCCAGGATTTGAGGGATACACTGCAGAAGCCGCAATTGATGATGCAAAATTGGGGCTGAAGCATTGGAACGGATTTGAACGTATCGCGTTGGTCAGTGATGTGGGTTGGATACACGCGATGTTGCGGGGCATCGGTTTTATGTTTCCTTGTCCGACTAAGTCGTTTGATCTGAACCAAGAGCAAGACGCACGGTTGTGGCTCGGTGAATCCCTTGGGGCGATCCATATGCAGGACTTGGGACATAACGTATTGCATATAGAATTGTTGGGGGAGCTTGAACGTGCCGCCTATGGGACGGCGAATGAGGATCTTGATGTGCTGATGGAGGGAAAAGAGGCGGTTAAGCTATTGCTGGATATGCGACAGTTTGATGGTTGGATGGGCATTGGTGCGATGGCAGGGCATTTTGGCCTCGTGCGGGATCATTACAAAATCCCGAGCAAAGTTGCGCTGGTTGGCACAAAACGATGGCAGAAAATGGCGGAAAAGATTGCATCACATTTCTTGCGCGCGGAGGTGGAATACTTTGACGCTGCCCAATTTGATGCTGCTAAGGTCTGGTTGAACGATTAGCTAACACACTGCGTTGCCTAATCCTGCTGCCTATGAAATTCGGGTGGTGGATTAAGGCTGGCATTCCATAGTCTTGGCAATCAGCCTTAGCGTTTTGATATTTTGTTGCAGCGTTTTATTGGATTCGTTGGTTCGCGCCAGAATTTGCATTCCGACGTATTGTGTCACCAGCAATTCAGCGAATGCGTCGATATCATCTGCCTTTACAGAACCGCTCAGCGCTTCTTTGAAAGCGGCCCGAATTTTGTTCAATGAAGCTGTCGTTGACGCGGCGATGTCCAGATCATAGGCCGCAGGGCCCGCGATCGCAGAACACAATAAACACCCGCGTTGATCTCCAGATTCGACGGCAGACACAATTGATCCAAATACCTCAAATATTCGCAACCATCCCGATTGTCCCGGGGTGGTCAATAGCGTCACAGCGCCATCGACGGCTTGTCCGTCATAAGTGTTTAACACTTCTAAAAACAGCGTCTTTTTATCAGTGAACGCCTTATAGAGGCTACCGCGCGTTAGGTTCATTCCACTCAAAAGGATTGGCAACGTCGCATCGGCGTAGCCATGTTCCCAAAACACATCCATCGCTTTGGCGATTACTGTATCGGTATCAAATTCACGTGGTCTGGCCATGCCTGTGAATAACACGATTGGTCTCCATTGGGAACCGGTCAGTACAAAATCACGGAATGGTGTTTGGAACTAATCGGTTCCTAATGCTAGAGACATCGCAAGGAACAGCTAAACAGCGTTTCTGCAGATCAATGTTCCAGATAGGAAACCCAATGAAAAACACTATGATAAAGACACTCAGCATTGCCGCCACCACAATGATTGCTTTTGCGCCAATGACAGCATTGGCCGACAAAGCGCCTGTTCATGGATCATTTTCCGGAGCAAGCAACCACGTAACATCCGGCGGCGTTAAAGTCGTAAAAACAGCCGATGGCGGCGCGGTTGTAATTCTTGATTCTGATTTCAGCCTTGATGGCGGCCCAGATCCGCACGTGGGATTTGGCGTCGATGGTACGTATATCGAAGCAAGTGATCTTGGCGATTTGCAAGACCTCAACGGAGTACAGGTGTATGTTGTTCCGTCCAGCATCAATGTTGATGACTTCAATGAACTCTATATCTGGTGCAAAGACGTTGGCGTCCCACTGGGAGTTGCAGCCATAAAGTAACCTGTTCTTTGACTGCGAACCGCACGAAAATATGATGCGGTTCGTCGTCGCCATATACTCAATAGATTGGGTGCCAAAAAACTGAAAATAGGGGGTTATTGTTTTAGACGCTCCGCGCGACCACCGCGTCGTTTCTTTAGCCGAGCTGCGCGGTTTGGCAACTCCGCCATGATTTCAGCCCGCGCTTGGGTGCTGATTAAGGACCATTGGCTGATTTCGTCAATGCTTCGAAGGCATCCAGTGCAGATGCGTTCTTTCGGGTGGATCACGCAGATCTGGATGCAGGGGCTTTGGATTTCATCCCGTTCCCAGATTTTATCTTTCATGTGATTACCCTCGTTTTAAATGAGACAGACGGTCCAGCGCACCCTGTAAGATATACCCGGCGGCGATATGATCAATGACCTCTGCACGACGTTTTCGTGAGGTATCCGCCTCTAGCAACGACCGTTCCGCCGCAACCGTGGACAAACGTTCATCCCAATACGTGATCGGTAAATCTGTTAAACGCCCCAGATTTCGGGCAAATGCTCGTGTTTTCTGACATCTGGCGCCCTCAGAACCATCCATGTTGCGCGGCAAACCCAAAACCAAACCCACAATGCTGCGATGTTTGACGATCTCAAGAAGTGCTTCCGCATCCACAGTGAATTTCTTACGGCGAATGGTGTCCAGTGGGCTGGCAACGGCGAGAAAGCTGTCGGATACGGCGACCCCGATGGTTTTTTCACCAAAGTCCAACCCAGCAATTGCTTTCATTGGGGGCAGGGCGTCCGCAAATTCGGTGATGTCTTCGTAGATCATGGGGCAACTCCGACTTGTTCTGCGGCTTCTTTTATTAATGCCAGCGCCTCAGGCGTGCTCTCAAAAACCTCTTGGGCATTTTGCCAAACGGCAGCAGCTTGTTCGGTTTGACCCAAAACGCCTTGTGCCCGGATCAACCTGGCCCATTCTTCGGGGGATCCGCCCTCGGTGGCCAACCGGTCTGATAAGTTCGCCACCATTCCTTCGATCATAGCTTGTCGGTCTTCATCATCCATTTCAGACGCATTGGAGATATCCTCGGCGTTGGGGCCGGGCGGGGCGGTTGTAAAGGCCGGGGGGGTGTAATCCACACCTGCTTGGGCAGCAGCATCGCCGATCTGTGCAATAATGGGTTGCACCCAGGGGTCAGTTGATTGGCTCTCGGCCAGTAAATCACGCCACATCGCAAAGCCCATATCAGGACGGCCTGTTTGCAATAACATGAGGCCGGAATAATATCGCGCGCTGCCATCTTTTGCATCACGACGCAGGGCTTCGGTTAGCGAAATCTCAGCTTCTGGCGAAACATATCCCCCAGCGGCAAGGATCATCATGTCGGCCAAGGCACTGTATTCATTTGATGTTGCGGAATCACCAAGCAATTCAATCACGCGCGTTTGTGCGGCATGGGCAGCGGCGTAATTCCCAAGAGCCCCTTCATTTACCGCCAACAACCTGTGACCTTGGATATCATCTGGCCGATCCGCAACCGCCGCGCGAAGTTTATCCACAAGGGCGATATGACTGGGGTCTATCTGCAGGGTTGGCAAATTCAAAGACGCTTCAGCCGCTGCTTGGGTCGGTCGGTTGTCTCGCACATTCTGAGCGGCTGAAATACGCGCTTTCAATGGCATATCGGGATAGCCGGGAGCGCCCATTTGTTTATACATCCAAAAGGCACCACTTAACATGCCAACCCCGACAAGTCCGGCAACGATAAGGCTTAAGCCCCGCGGGGCGGTTGTGTTATCGGGTTGAATACTCAATTTACGATCTGCATCCAGCAGCCGGCGTTGGATTTCAATGCGGCCACGTTCCGCCTCCTCGGGCGCAAGAACACCCCGTGCGACATCGGCCTCTAAAGAAGACAGCTGATCACGATAAACCGCCAGATCCGGATGCTCTGCATCGCTGTCAACGGCCCCGCGCATCATGGCGCGAACCAAAAGTGCCACCACACCTAAACTTAGCACCGCTGCGACGCCCCAAAAGACCATGCATTTTCTCCAACATATTTCTTGTCTATTGCTGTATATAGGTTTCGCCAGCGTCAAAAGACACAAAGCGTCACAGCCTCGGAACATTTGCCGCAGGTCGATGTCGCAGAATGCCTCGGTTTCGCCGCAACAGTGGTCTTGCAAACCGCTGCAATATACCAAAACTTAGCGTAAACGCGATCACGTCGCCGGTATGGATTCGGAGTGCCCATGAAACGTTATTCTGCTTTTGCGATTGCCCGACAGGCACTTAACGGCCATCAAGGTTGGTCCCGTGCGTGGGCTGCCGCGCAACCCAAAAAGAAATACGATGTTATCGTCGTTGGTGCGGGTGGGCACGGCCTTGCTACGGCCTATTATCTTGGAAAGAACTTTGGCATCAAAAACGTTGCCATCATCGAAAAGGGATGGCTTGGAGGCGGGAATACCGGGCGGAACACAACGATCATTCGGTCTAACTACCTGCAAGACCCATCTGCTGCGATCTATGAAAAAGCGCGCAGTCTGTATGAAACCATGTCGCAAGATTTGAATTACAATGTCATGTTCTCCCCGCGGGGGGTGATGATGTTGGCGCAAACCGAACATGAGGTGCGCGGATATAAACGCACCGCTGCAGCCAATGCCTTTCAAGGTGTCACAACAGAATTTATCGGCCCCCAACAGGTCAAAGAGCTCTGCCCGATTATGAACATCGAGGGCCCGCGCTATCCAGTGCTGGGGGCGCTTTGGCAAGCCCGTGGTGGCACGGCCCGCCATGATGCAGTGGCATGGGGCTATGCGCGCGCCTGTTCCGATATGGGGATGGACATCCTGCAGAAATGCGAAGTGACGGGTGTCCGTTCCGAGAGTGGCAAAGTGATTGGCGTCGACACGACCAAAGGCGCGATTGATTGCGACAAACTGGCGATGGTTGTGGCAGGGCATTGCTCTGATCTGGCCAATATGGCGGGCTTCCGACTGCCCGTTGAAAGCGTTGCCTTACAAGCGCTGGTGTCTGAACCAATCAAACCCTGTATGGATGTGGTCGTTATGGCCAACACTGTGCATGGCTATATGAGCCAGTCTGACAAGGGCGAAATGGTCATTGGTGGTGGCACGGATGCGTTCAACAACTACACCCAACGCGGATCCTTCCACCATATTGAGGAAACCGTACGCGCCCTTGTGGAAACCTTCCCGATGATCTCACGGTTGAAAATGCTGCGCCAATGGGGCGGTATTGTGGATGTTACCGGCGACCGCTCCCCGATCCTCTCCAAAACCCCTGTTGAAGGTGTCTTTGTGAACTGTGGCTGGGGCACGGGCGGGTTCAAGGCTATTCCCGGATCTGGTTGGGGCATGGCTGAACTGGTGGCTAAAGGGCATTCACCGCTCACCGACGCCTTTGGTCTAAACCGTTTTAGTGAAGGACGCTTTATCGATGAAAGCGTGGCTGCTGGGGTGGCACATTGATGGAGGACTTCCTTGAAACCACAAACGAAGTCAAAGACGCAGAGATGTATTTTTATAAAACCCCTGTAGGTGTTTGGTCCGCAAAATTGCCTTTTGGGAAAAATTATGAGTTATATTTTGATGATCCAATTGTGAGGCGTTTCCTTGGATCTGCTTTTGGAATGCCACCGTTAGCGTTTTATCTTTCATTTTCGATACTCACAGCCCTGTCTTGGTCGGTAGGCGCTCTTGTTCCTGAATATATTGGATTTAGGTATGTCATGGTGTTTTTTTTAGGGAGTATTTCCTGGCTGCATGTCGGAGTACTTGAGGCAGCATTTGTGCAAATTGACGCCGGAGCCGAAGAGGGGAAGATTAAAAAACCTTCTGCTGCGTTGAAAGAATATCTAAAAATTACCACACGACGTTTGGCCTGGTTTGCCAATCTTATGTCTGTTTCCTTGATTGCGGTAACTTCAACAGTTTGGGGTATTACTAAATGCTAATCCTTTCCTGCCCGTATTGCGGTGTTGCCGCTGAAGAATCTGAACTTGTCGCCGGTGGCGAGGCACATTTGAAACGCTTTGGGCCGGACTCTTCGGATGCCGATTTCGAAGGCTACCTGTTCACACGTCAAAACCCCAAAGGTGTAAATTTTGAGCGTTGGCGCCATGCAAACGGATGTGGAAAATGGTTCCACGCCGCCCGCTGCACCATGACGCTTGAGGTGTTTGGTACTTATTCTGCGCAAACCTTGGAGCCGCCCAAAGATTTGATCGCCAAAATCGCCAAGAAACGCCCCGGCTTTACTGAGGAGTCCGCATAATGAGCACGCGTCTCGCCACCAAAGGTCGCTTGATCAATCGCGATAAGCGTATGGAGTTTTCGTTCAACGGTAAACGTCTGCAGGGGTACGCTGGGGATACATTGGCCTCGGCTCTTTTGGCCAATGACCAGATGCTGTTGGGGCGTTCTTTTAAATACCATCGCCCGCGCGGTGTTGTCGCCTCTGGCGCAGAGGAGCCGAACGCATTGGTCGGTCTGGGGCAGGGGAACCGGTTTGAGCCCAACCAGCGTGTCACCACAACGGAGCTGTTTGACGGTCTGACCTCTACCACACAAAATCACTGGCCAAGCCTTGAATTTGACGTGGGTGAAATCAACAGTTCTGTGGCGCGGTTCCTGCCGGCTGGGTTTTATTATAAAACGTTTATAGCCCCTCGTTTCGCATGGAAGCATGTTTTTGAACCGATCATTCGTCATTCCGCTGGCCTTGGCAAAGCGCCAAAGGACAAAGATGCAGACCGATATGAGCATTTCTATGCTTTTGTGGATGTGCTTGTTGTGGGCGGCGGTATCGCTGGATTGCAGGCTGCAAAGGCCGCCGGAGATTCCGGTGCCAAAGTTCTCCTAATGGAACAAACGCCTCATTGGGGCGGGCGTGCTGTTGTTGATGGCGCAGAGATTGACGGAAAATCGTGCGAAATCTGGGTGAATGACACCCTGCAAGCGCTTGAACAGATGGAGAATGTGACGATCCGTACCCGTATGATGGGGGCAGGCGTTTATGATCATGGGTATGCGTTGGGTTATGAGCGTTTGACCGATCATCAGCCGACAGATGATATGCCACGGCACCGTCTTTGGCGCATTCGGGCCAAACAGATCATCACTGCCACCGGTGCGATTGAACGTCCCTTATCTTTTGCGGGCAATGATGTACCGGGGGTTATGCTTGCCTCTGCTGTTCGCGATTACGTTGCAAATTATGGCGTCTCTGTTGGTGATCGTACGGTGATTGTCACCAATAATGACGATGCCTACCGTACTGCGATCTTGCTTAAAGAATCCGGTTTAGACGTTCCTATGATCGTTGATGCCCGCCCCATCGTGACCTCTCCGCTGGCCACCAAAGCCCTGCAAATGGGAATACGCGTTGAAACGGGGAAAGGCATTGCCAAAGTCACAGGTCATAAACGGGTCGAGGGGGTAAAGCTTTGCCTGCAAGCCGGTGAAGGTTCCGTTCTTGAAGAGATGAAATGCGATGCAGTTGCCATGTCCGGTGGATGGTCACCGGTGGTGCATCTGTGGTCCCATTGTGGAGGGAAGTTGACGTGGGATGACCAGTTCGCCTGCTTTATTCCAGACCCAACCCGCGCCCCAACGGGCGATGAGGGGACACCGTTTGTTGCGACTGCCGGGATTGCCTCTGGTGCGATGACCACTGGTGCTGTTTTGCTGGATGCGGATGCTGCAGGTAAAGCTGCGGCTAAAGCCAGCGGTCACTCACCACGCCGATTTGCCGCCCCGTCGGCAATGGACGAAATCGTCGACCCAATGGCGCCAGTCTGGATGATGCCGCAAGGCGCGTCTTATGATTTGCGCATGAAAATGTGGTTGGATTTTCAGAATGACGTCAAAGTCAGCGACGTTCAATTGGCCGCGCGTGAAGGGTATGAAAGCGTTGAACACACCAAACGCTACACCACTTTGGGCATGGCTACAGATCAGGGTAAATTAAGTAATATCAACGGATTGGCTGTTCTTGCTGATAGTCTTGGCGCAGATATTCCACAGGTTGGGACAACGACGTTTCGGCCTCCGTACACGCCGATTTCCATGGGTGCAATCGCGGGAGAGGCCCGAGATGAGGTGTTTCAGCCGCTCCGCCGGACACCAATGCATGAATGGCATGACGAAAACGGCGCCGTATGGGAGCCTGTTGGGCACTGGCGTCGTCCGTATACCTATACGCAAGGAAATGAGACCGTCGAAGAGGCCGTACACAGAGAAGTGCTGAACACGCGCAAGCGGGTCGGACTTTTGGATGCATCTACCTTGGGCAAACTTGTCGTTACCGGCCCCGATGCGGGCAAATTCCTTGATATGCTGTATACCAATATGATGAGCACCCTTAAGGTAGGGCGCTGTCGTTACGGTCTGATGTGTAACGAAAACGGGTTCCTTTCTGATGACGGCGTTGTCGCGCGGATCGATGAGGATACTTGGTTGTGTCATACCACGTCGGGCGGGGCGGATCGCATCCATCAATGGATGGAAGAGTGGCTGCAAACGGAATGGTGGGACTGGAACGTCTATGTGGCTAATCTGACTGAACAATTCGCACAAATCGCGGTGGTCGGTCCGGATGCGCGCAATGTATTGCAGGCGATGGGTGGCATGGATGTTTCTAAAGAGACACTGCCGTTCATGGCATGGGCGGATGGTCAATTGGGTGGATTTGATACACGGGTCTATCGGATTTCGTTCTCTGGAGAACTGTCCTATGAAATTTCGGTCCCAGCGTCGCAAGGGCGCGCATTCTGGGATGCCTTGCAAGAGGTCGGTTCAGCCTATGGGATGCAACCCTATGGGACCGAAGCGTTGCATATCATGCGGGCTGAAAAAGGCTTTATAATGATTGGTGATGAGACCGATGGAACGGTTATCCCACAGGATCTGGGTCTACACTGGGCGCTGAGCAAGAAAAAAGAGGATTATCTTGGCAAACGGGCACAAGCCAGAAGCTATATGGATAATCCGGACCGGTGGCAGCTTGTCGGTTTGGAAACCGTGGATGGGTCCGTGTTGCCTGATGGGTGTTATGCAATCGGTGATGGTCTGAATGAGAATGGTCAGTCTGATATGTTTGGCCGTGTGACGTCGACTTATTATTCACCCACTTTGGGCAGGGGCATCGCTATGGGTTTGGTGCACAATGGTCCATCCCGCATGGGGGAAGTCATACGGTTCGGTAAGCCGGACAAAACCTTTGTAGAAGCACGGATCGTTGATCCGGTCTTTTATGATGAAAAAGGGGATAAGCAAAATGTCTAATGCTGTGAGTGCGTTACAAGGTAAAGTTCACGAAGGTATGGCTTCGGTACGTGAAATGGACTTGCAAGGTATGGTTACTTTGCGCGGAGATTTAAATGACCCAAAATTTACCAAGGCTGTGACCTCTGCACTGGGGTTGGACGTTCCCGGTCTGCGTGGTGTTGTGATAAAGGATAAGACCACCATTGCATGGATGTCCCCGGATGAGTTGTTGGTTTCTGTGGCGCACGACATGGCCGATGCGACTGTTGCTGCTTTAAACACTGCATTGGCTGAGCAACATCATATGGCGGTCAATGTCTCTGATGCACGCGTGGTCGTTGAAATCAACGGCGCGGGTGCGCGCGAGGTTTTGGCAAAGCTTGCCCCAGTTGATCTCTCCTCAACTGCCTTTGGTCCCGGGCAAATCCGCCGGACGCGAATTGCACAGGTTCCAGCGGCTTTTTGGATGACTGAAGAGGATAGGTTCATCCTCGTGGCGTTTCGTTCTGTGGCGCAATACGTGTTTGATGTTTTAGTTGTGAGCGCCGCCCAGAATACTGAAGTTGGCTTTCTAAAATAGACCTGACTAAAAAATTGAAACCACCTGTTTTTTCGCTCGAAAAGCGTCATCGCATATTGTAAATGCAATTAATAATTGTGTTTACAGTATTTGGGATCTTTATTTTGAAACTATCTATTCTTACAACTATAATGTGCTTTGCCTTAACCGGGGCAGCAACTGCTGAAGCTTTGAAGTGTGAGGTAACAAATGCGCGTAACCGCGGGTGGGTTCCCTCAGAGATTATTGTAGATTTTGATCGAAAATCTGGTGATGTGATCGTCGTAGATCCAATTACATATCACTTCATGGAAGGTCCCGTTGCCGGAGAGGTGGCTGAATCAAGTAAAAAAGATACGTATAAATGGTCCATCAAAAACGCTAAGGATTCACATGGTCAGAAGTTCAGCTTGAACTATCGAATGACCGTGCGGAAACCATCTATGAAAATGAATATTACCGGCCAACCCTTAGGGTTTCAGGGGCCCTTCACGGGCAAAGGAAAATGCGCTCCCTATATTCGTAAAAAATAATTCATTTGAGGGGAACTTCAATCATCTATTATTGAATTATAAGGGTTAAGAATTTGAAAAATTTATCTTTTCGGCGTCTGGCGGTATTGGGTATTGTCATTGCAGGGACTTTAACTTTCCCCGCGGCCGTGGTTGCCGATACAATCTATAACTGTAAACTAAACCCGAACAAACAACAGGATTTGGTCCCATCCGAGCTACAAATTGTCTATCGTGGACGCTTTGATCGTGCTGCTGTCCAAATGGATCTTGGCGAGGTATCAGAGGTCGTTCGGCACGTTACAGAAATTCCAGAGGTGCGCAAAGCCAGTTTGCGTCTCAACTGGCAGCTTCAAAACATTAAAGTTCCTTGGCGAAAGGTGAAGTCAAGTATCAACTACAGGGCGATTTTGACCAAAAACAACACAAAAATCCGGCTCACTAATTTCTATTCTGTTGATTCCGGAAATACCTATAGCGCCAGTGTTAAAGGAACCTGTAAACAGGTCAAATAACTTAAACAGTTTACTGTTTCTGTAGGAAAAGCTTTCAATAACTCTTGACCTTTGCCCCTTACGCACTCCATCTAGCCACAGACATTTTTAACGTTGATGACAAAGGATCCACCTGATGGCTTTTCAACTTCCTGATCTTCCCTATGCCCACGACGCTTTGGCTGCCCATGGCATGTCCGCTGAAACGTTGGAATTTCACCACGACCTGCACCATAACGCCTATGTCACTAACGGTAACGCGGCGATTGCGGGCACCGAATGGGATGGCAAATCTCTCGAAGAGATCATCACAGGCACATATGACGCTAATTCGGTTGCGCAAAATGGCATCTTCAACAACATTTCTCAACTTTGGAACCACAACCAGTTCTGGGAAATGATGGGCCCAAACAAAACAGCCATGCCGGGTGAACTTGAAAAAGCGATCACCGAAAGCTTTGGTTCCGTTGAAGAGTTCAAAAAGCAGTTTTCTGCGGCGGGTGCTGGTCAATTTGGTTCCGGTTGGTGCTGGTTGGTCAAAGACGCAGACGGTGGCCTGAAAGTCACCAAAACTGAGAACGGTGTGAACCCATTGTGCTTTGGTCAGACGGCTCTGCTGGGTTGCGACGTATGGGAGCATTCCTATTACATTGATTTCCGCAACAAACGTCCTGTTTATCTGTCCAACTTCTTGGACAACCTGGTGAACTGGGAAAATGTTGCATCCCGTTTGGGTTAAGCTCTACGATTACCTAATTTGAGAAGCCGTCCCTTCTGGGGCGGCTTTTTGCATTATGGAGTCTGATAACTTTGTTCAATCTCTGCAAGCCGTTGCTTGCGCCACAGACCACCGCCATACCCCGTCAAAGATCCGTCCGCGCCCATGACACGGTGGCAGGGGATGACGATGGCGATTTGATTAGCGCCGTTTGCCTGTGCCACGGCTCGGCTGGCTGATGGACGACCCAATTCGGTTGCTAATGCGCCGTAACTCCGGGTTTCGCCTGCCGGAATTTGACAGAGTGCTCGCCAGACTTCTTTTTGAAACGGGCTGCCATGCAATGCGAGCGGGGTATCAAACCGTGACAGTTTTCCGTCAAAAAACAATATAAGTTCCGATTCAATCTGATCGGTGGGTCCGTATCGACCAATCCCAAGGTCGCCTTTGGTATGGGTGCGCAATTTTTCAAGTTCGCGGGGCAGGGCTTTGCGTTCTGCGAACTCAAGAAGATGCAGGTGTCGTTTGCAGCTGACTGCAACCATTTCACCCAGAGGTGTTGTAATCCAATCGGCCAGCAGAAATCCATCAGCTCTTAACTGGCTCGGAACACAACCCAACAATTTCGCAAAGGCCGTTCGAAAGGCACTCGGGGAGTCAAATTGTGCTTGATGTTGCGCAGTGATCACCGAGTTGCCTTGCGAGAGGCTTTCAAAGCCGTCGCGCAGCCGTCGTTGGCGGGCCATTTCTAAAAACGTGATCCCAAAGTGTCGCTTAAAGGACCGACGCACTGTGGACAGATCAAAGCCCAGTGCAGCAATGTCAGGTTCCCGCCACCGTTTGTCTGGCTGAGCATCCAACGCTTCTAGCAGCGTACGGATCGTCGGATCATCCTCGGCTGCGGGACGTAACGGATGACACCGTTTGCAAGCGCGAAAACCAGCTTCAATACATTGGCCAATGGTTTCGTAAAAGGTGCAATTTTCTGGCTTGGGTTTACGTGCGGGGCAGGTAAGGCGGCAGAATATCCCGGTTGAAGTGACACACACGTAGGCGCGCCCTTCAAATTGAGGATCGCGGTCCACGAGCGCTTTATACAAAAGGTTTGGGTTTGTGAAATCTAGCATCATCACACGTCTTTAGCATGGCCCATTGGACCAAAGCGTCGAAAATCAGGCATCCATTCAAATTAGTGTATCAGGGGGGAGGTTAGAGGGTGTATGATTGACGGGTTGTGTCAGGCTAGGGACTTGCGCAATGCCTCTATCAAAGAGGAGACGTCGTCGTGAAATTCGTAAAAGGATTTTAAGCTGTTGTCGGCAAACCCCTGATCAACCACATGATTCATAAGATCTCCCAAAGGGCCCCAATAGTTTTCTGGGTTTAGGAAAAAGATCGGCTTGGAGTGCAAGCCAAGCTGCCGCCATGTCAGGACTTCGAAAAACTCATCGAGCGAACCCGCCCCGCCAGGGAGGACAACAATCGCATCAGAGTTCATATACATGACCTTTTTACGCTCATGCATATTCTCGGTTATGATGAAGTTTGTCAGATCGCGCTTGCCGACTTCCCACTCCAAAAGGTGGGTTGGAATGACGCCAAAGGTCTCGCCTCCATGGTTTTGGGCAGCGTTTGCAACCGTCCCCATCAACCCGACATCTCCCGCGCCATAGACCAGCCTCCAGCCGTTTTCGGCGATCAGTTGGCCGATCCTGTGGGCCGTTTTAGCATATTCTGGTCGTTTTCCAGGACGTGATCCACAAAACACGCATATGGAATGTGATGATTCAGCCATGAATTCAGTTCTTTCAACAGGTCTACTCTTGGCCACCGTATCCTGTGTTGGTAGGGTTCGACAACGCGCTCCCGCCAAAGGGGCCACTTGGGGAAGACAAATTTATGGCAAACGGATCCTTTGCGGGATTAAGCGGCGGTGTGATCGCCGGTGGCGCTGTGGCTGTGGCCGTGGCCGTCGGTGGTTTTTTGGTTTACGACAATTTGATTTCAGAACCGCCCACCGGCGGTGAGGTGGTTCAAGCGGTGCTTCAGCCTAAACCTGAGCCAACGCCTAAACCTGTAGCAGTTGCACCGCCAGAGCTTGAATTGACACCAGAGGTTACGGAGGCTCCTAATTC
The DNA here is from genome assembly GCA_039972875.1 of Pseudoruegeria sp. Taxonomy (GTDB): domain Bacteria; phylum Pseudomonadota; class Alphaproteobacteria; order Rhodobacterales; family Rhodobacteraceae; genus Pseudoruegeria. The sequence continues at coordinate 79,435 of JBDWMA010000063.1, read as the reverse complement.
TGCAATCGAAACCGCCCCTGTTGCCGCGCCTGATGTACAAACGGAACCGGGCCCCGACGATGTTACGCCCGACGCAGCCTCTGTGGTTGTTGAGGCACCGGTTTCTAATCAACCGGCCCCCGTAGTTATCGAACAACCGATCGAGGAAGAAGCAGGTTCGGACAATGATGTGGCTGCAGAAGTTGAGAGCAAAGAGGTCGAGACCACTGAAGCTGCGCCCTTGGTCAATACGCCCACCGAACCGGTTGCCACGACAGAGCTGGCCCCGCCACGGTTTGATGTGGTCCGGGTTGACGCTGATGGCAATGCATTGGTGGCTGGGGCTGCTGCGCCAAACTCATTGATTTCTATCTTATTGGATCGGGCAGAGATACTGACAACAGCAGCGGATCGTCAGGGTAAGTTTGTTGCCTTGTTTGAGGTTGCCCCAAGTGACGCGCCCCGTAGTATTTCTTTGGTAATGGAGGCTGGTAACATTCGGCTCGCTTCAGCTGAAACTGTTGTCATTGAGCCGGTTATTCAAACCGTTGAACCATCGCAAGTTATCGCCGATGCGGATGTTCCACCGAAACAGTCAGAGATCGAAACCGAGGATACCGCAAGCCTAAGTGTGGCGGATGACGTTCGCGAACAGGTCCCAGAAACCGAACCGGTCACAGCCAAGGTTGAGGTTGATGAGGTCAACTCATCGGCAGAGGAACTGATTGTCAAAACTGACCCCGATAGCGTGCTTGAAACGGTTAAACCAACAGATACACCGGAGATCGCGGCCCTTTCTGAGGAAACAGAACCGGATACGCACGAACCTGTTGTTGCGCAGGACAAAGCCAAAGAACGTCCCGCACCCCGGATCCTGCTGGCTGATGAAAACGGTGTTCGGGTTCTGAGTGATCCGACGCCTCGTCAAGATATATCAATAGATACAATAAGTTACACGTCATCAGGTAACGCGGTTGTCGCGGGGCGAGGGCAAGGCGATGCGGTGGTCCGTATCTATCTAAATGGATCTGCCACAGCTGACGCAACCGTTACATCAGATGGCAGTTGGTCCTCTGAATTATTGGATGTGAACCCCGGAGTTTACACATTGCGTGCGGATCAACTTGATCCAGAAGGAAACGTAACATCCAGAGTTCAAATACCGTTTAAACGTGAGAGCATTGAGGTGCTTGCCGCTGTTCAGCCCCAGCCAACACCAGAGCCAGACTTGCAAGAGGACAATGCAGAGGTTACCGCGACTGAACCGCTTGCAGAGGGATCAACGGGGGCAGAGCTGAATGCCGCCACCGCAGCTGCCTCTGTTTTGAATGTGGTAACGGTTCAGCCCGGTTTTACGCTTTGGGGGATCGCTGCGGAGCGTTACGGGGACGGGGTTCTCTATGTCAAAGTCTTTGACGCGAACGCTGATCAAATCCGCGATCCAGACCTGATTTATCCAGGGCAGGTGTTTACTGTACCGGAGTAGCTCAGAAATCATCAGGGGGTCTGGGCTGGAAGAGTATCCAATTAGCCCCTAGATTGTTGCTTCTGTTAATTGAAAAGGGGCCGCAATGCGCCGCATGACACCAACGTCCACCGGTTTGGATTCCGACCACAAAGTGCAGGGGTGGCGGACCATCCGTCGTGTGGCACCCTATCTTTGGCCTGATGATCAGGTATGGGTTAAGCAACGTGTGGTGATCTCGTTGGCAATGCTGTTTATTGCCAAGGTCATCGCTGTGGGGACGCCGTTTTTGTACAAAGGGGCGGTGGATGCATTGGCGGGTGATACGGCGGCCAGTTCGCCAGCGTGGATGTTGGCCATCGGTGCGGTGGGACTGACCATTGCCTATGGGATGGCACGGCTATTTAACGTAGGGTTTCAACAGCTGCGGGATGCGATCTTTGCCAAGGTTGGGCAACGGGCATTGCGTCAACTTGCGCTGGAAACCTTTACTCATATTCACCGCCTATCGATGCGTTATCACATCACCCGCAAAACGGGCGGTCTGTCGCGTATTATCGAACGCGGAGTCAAGGGCGTTGAATTTCTCTTACGGTTCTTGCTGTTCTCTATCGGACCACTGGTGCTGGAACTGTTGATGATCGCAATCATCTTGTGGTGGGTCTTTGATTTTTGGTATCTGGCCGTCGTGGTCGTGACCATTGCCGCCTATGTTTGGTTTACGTTTAAGGTGACCGAATGGCGGGTAAAAATTCGCAAAGAAATGAACGATCAAGATACGGACGCCAATCAAAAAGCGATTGATAGTCTGTTGAATTTTGAAACCGTGAAGTATTTCGGGGCAGAACAACGTGAGGCGGCACGCTATGATGTGGCTATGGCCGGGTATGAAAAAGCCGCTTTAAAAACAAGCTACTCTTTGGCATTCTTAAACTTTGGGCAATCTGTTTTGATCACCACTGGGCTGGTTGTTGTCATGGCCATGGCCGCGATGGGCGTTCAGAACGGAACATTGACTGTTGGCGATTTTGTCATGGTCAACGCTTATATGATCCAGATTACAATGCCGCTAAATTTTCTCGGCACCGTGTATCGAGAGATCCGTCAAGCTTTGGTGGACATGGGGGAAATGTTTGACCTGTTAGAACAGCCCGCTGAGGTCTCTGATAAACCAAACGCCAAACCACTTACCGTCCAAGGAGGTGATATCGTATTTAATGATCTGGTCTTTGGTTATGAGGCCGCGCGTCCAATTTTGAAAGGCGTCAGCTTGACAGTTGGGGCGGGGAAAACCGTTGCGATTGTCGGTCCATCCGGTTCAGGAAAATCGACCATCGGACGGCTGCTGTTTCGGTTCTACGATGTGAACGAAGGCTCTCTTAAAATTGATGGTCAAGACGTGCGCGACATCACGCAAAATAGTTTGCACAGCCAAATTGGTGTGGTGCCGCAGGACACGGTTTTGTTCAATGATACGATTTACTACAATATTGCCTATGGTCGGCCAGAGGCCAGCCGCACCCAAGTAGAAGCCGCCGCCAAGGCTGCCAAAATTCATGATTTTGTCATCAGTCTTCCGGACGGGTATGAAACAACCGTGGGCGAACGTGGATTAAAGCTTTCGGGTGGCGAAAAACAACGCGTTGGTATCGCACGCACTTTGTTAAAGAACCCTCCGATTTTGTTGTTGGATGAGGCCACATCAGCACTGGATACAGATACAGAACGTGACATTCAGGATAGCCTCAAAGCTATGGGTGAGGGGCGGAGCGTTATCACGATCGCCCACCGGCTCTCTACGGTGGTTGACGCCGATGAAATCGTGGTTCTTGAGGACGGCGTGATTGTTGAACAGGGCCGCCATGATGATCTGTTAGATCGAGGGGGGCGATACAGTCGTATGTGGCAGCGTCAACAAGCCGAAGAAGAAGACGTAAACGCAGCCTAAGCGGCAAACATGTAAGACAGATAAAAGGTCGGTCGCCAATCAGTTGATTGCGCCGGCTTTTTTTTGATCCACCAATTGGTATTCAGTGAAAAGTTATACAACGGTTGGATACTGGACTTTGCGCAGATCGATAAACTGGCGGGTGGTTTGTCGGCGTATCGGACCAAAATGTCGGGCGTCAAACAGACCTACACGTGGGCCAAAGGTTTGCAATCTCAATGGTGTTTTCGTGATACGGTGCGCTGGTACGAAAAAAAAAGCGCCCAATTTTACCTGGGCGCTTTTTTGTTTGGATTATTCTGCCGCTTTTAGGGGCGGTTCCGGAGGGGTGGGTTTGTCCGTTTCCTCTGGTGACGCAGCAGCGTCTGTGTTGGCCGCTACACTTGCCTTTTCGGTCTTGGGGGCCGGTGTATTTTCCGCAGAGTCTGCCACATCTTCGTCCTCCCAGATGATTTCTGGTGCTTTGATTTTACGGCTGACTTTGTTCAAAGCCAGATCTCGAGCCGCTTGGCTGTTTCGGCCCATCGATAAGGCTTTGAGGCGTCTTGCAGAGCCATAGGCCCCTGCTGAGAACCAGACTCGCAGCGCCAAGAGAGAGGGGGTAAGAACCAGAGTCAGGACGGTCGCGATACCAAGACCAAAGACCACGGCCGTCGCCAGTTGCTTCCACCACAAGGCCGTTGGGCTATCAATGGTGTAACCACCGCTGCCAAAGTCCAAAGATAGACCGAACATCATTGGCGCCAAACCGGCCATCGTGGTGACCGTGGTCAGCAACACCGGACGAATACGGGCCTGTGCGGTTCGGGCAATGGCTTCAAGCTTTGGCATGTAGCGAGAGTATTCTTGATAGGTATCGATTAGAACAATGTTGTTGTTCACCACGATCCCCGCAAGCGCCACAATGCCAGTCCCCGTCATAATGATAGAGAAGGTTTGATCCATCACCATCATCCCAATGAACACACCGGTGGTGGACAAAATCACCGCCAGTAAGACCAACAACGAATTATAGATACTGTTGAACTGGGCCAGCAGGATGATGAACATCAGCGCCAGCGCCCCTGCGAAAGCCTTAGCAAGGAACGCCCCGGATTCAGCCTGATCCTCGTTGTCACCAGTCCATTGCCAATCGACACCTTCTGGGAAACGCGGTTCCGCTTCGAGCCATTCTGTGAGGAAAGCAATACGTTCATTCGGAGTGATTGGAACACCTGCAGCTGTGATCAAATCCGGGGCCACCCCCGCCTTTACGTCATAATAGCGATCTTGTTCCGTCCGATCAATTTGACCTAGCTTTGCAACAGGTTGACGAGAGATGAAGTTAGAAAGCGGGACAAGCCCGTCTGGGGTCCGGACCCTTAGACTGTCCAATGTTGACAGCACGCGATCTTTTTCCGGCAGGCGCACTCTGATTTCTATTTCTTCATCAGAACTGTCGACCCGCATAGTGTCGAGCAATATGCCTCGTGTCACCAGTTGAACCATACCACCGACAGTGGCCACATCGGCACCGTATCGGCCAGCTTTGCGTACATCCACGTCGATTTGCCAGTCAATACCGGGCAGGGGGAGTGTGTCCTCAATGTCTGTCAGGGCGGTGGTGTCCTCAAACTTTGTCCGTGCAATGAGGGCGGCCTCTTCGAGGACGTCCAGATTGTCGCCCGTCAAACGCAGGTGCACGGGTTTGGCTGAGGCCGGGCCATTGGACAGTTCTAAGATCTCGGTTTTGATCGCCGGAATAGATTTGAACTGTTCCTCAAGGGAGGCAATGACGAGATTGCCATCCAGATCTGGGCGCCCCAATCGATCGGCCCATGGGATCATTTCGATCTGGATCTGACCAACTGTGTCACGTGGGGGCTGGGCGCCGCCTGTGTTGTTGTCCAGACCACCGTTGCCCGCAAAGGCAAACGAGCTTTGGATGCCGGGGGTGCCAAGAATGACTTTTTCGACTTCAGCAAGGGCGGCATCTTTTTCCTCAAGTGAGAGGTTCCCGCGTTGACGCACGTAAACAATTGCTTGTTCTGGTTCGGTTTCAACAAAAAACTCAACACCATTGCTGTTTTCGCTAAAGGTCGTGATCGTTGCCATTACAAATCCGACAACAACCAAAATAGCGATGACGGGCATGATTGGGTTGCCAGAGATGAACCGAATGATCCATCCAAACGGTGTACGACGGTAACCGGCTTGGACCTTTTTCTGACGGCGCTCCAGTTTTGCTGCCCCAAGGGTAATGCTGCTGAAAACGCCACCAAGGACCATTAATATCGCACCAGGAAGCCAGACCAAAACTGGTGGCATGGGGGATTGTCCACCAAAGATATACCCAGGATTGATGAGCTGCATGCCTGCGACAAAGACCAGATACAGGGACGGCACAACCAGAGCAGCGCGCACCACCCAAGGCAGGCGTTTTAGCGCGGCAGATGCGTTTTCAATCAACCGCGATGACCGGCCGGCAACACCACCTACAACGGGCAGATACACCAGAGCCACAATCAAGGATGCGCTCAACACATAGATCAGCGTGACGGGCAACATGCCCATGAATTCACCGGGAACACCGGGCCAAAACAACATCGGCAGGAATGCACAAAGCGTCGTCGCCGTGGAGGATACGATAGGCCAAAACATGCGTTTGGCCGCCTCGGTAAAGGCATGCATAGGGCCTACCCCCTCAGAGATCCGGCGATCCGCGTATTCGACCACCACGATTGCCCCATCAACCAACATCCCGACGGCTAAGATTAGGCCGAACATCACCATGTTTGAAATCGTAATGCCAGTGACCGCCAAAATGGCGAAACAAAGTAAGAACGAGGTCGGGATCGCAAATCCGACCAGCAATGCTGACCGAGTTCCCAAAGAACCAAGGACAACAATCATCACCAGGGCAACAGCAGTCAGAACAGATCCTTCAAGCTGGCTGACCATCGATCCAACCTGAACAGATTGATCGTTTGAGGTGCCAACGTTGATGGCTTTTTGCAGTTCTGGCGACCATTTGGTCCGCGCATTTGCAACGGTTTCCTGTACCAATTGTGCGGTATCGATAACTGGGAAACCTTTGCGTTTGGTCACCTGTAACGCAACAGTGGTTTCGCCGTTAAAGCGGGCGGTGCCCTCTCGGTCCTCAAATGTTAAGTTGATCTCTGCTAGATCCCCAAGAGTGACCACGCGGTCGCCATTGGTTTTAATCGGTAGATTATAGACATCAATCGGTTCATCAAAAGACGACGGAATTTTTACTGCAAAGGCCCCTGTCGGCGTTTCGATTTCACCGGCGGCGATCAATTGGTTGTTGTTGATCACCACGCTGATCAGCTCGGCTGCGGTGACGTTATAGGCCTCAAGGCGCAATGGATCGATGATCACTTCGAGCATCTCATCACGCTCACCGGCAATCCCAGCCTCAAGAACTGGTTCTAAGGCTTCGATCTCTTCCTGAAGGTCTTTTGCCACTTTTAGCAAGGTACGTTCGGGAACATCGCCTGACAGGTTTACAATGATGATCGGAAAGGCTGAAAAGTTGATCTCATTGATTGAGTATTTGTCAGCGCCTTCGGGGAAATCGGCCTCAACGGTGTTCATCCGGTCACGAACATCGGCGATGATTTTAGTTTTATCCCAGCCGAATTCGAATTCCAGTGCCACACCCGCATAACCTTCGGCTGCGGTTGAGGACATGGAGTCTAGACCATCAAGATCTGACAGCTCGGACTCCATAGGTTGCACGAGCAATTTTTCCGAGTCCTCGGCTGAAATGCCAGGGAATGGGACGGAAATAAACAGAGCCGGAATTTCAATATCCGGTTCACCTTCTTTGGGAAGGCTGATGTAGGCAAATCCCCCAGCGATCACCGTTAGAACGATGAAAGCAAGGATCATGCGGGCCCGTTCGGCAGCCCAATCAATGATTCCAGTCATCTCAGAGTGCCTCTTGGTATGTGACGTTTATCGGAACGCCATCAATGACATATTCTTGACCTTGAACGATCACTTCTGCTTCTGCCGGAAGGCCGGTCAGCCAAATGCCATCAAGGGAATCTCTGAGGACAGTCACGGCGATGAAGCCAGCTTCGTCGCCGTTGACAACGGTACGCACCCCCAGAGTACCCTCATCATCGAGGGTCAGGACTGACTGGGGTAACAAATGCGCGTCTGCGCCCGCTGAAGAGACAGCGATTTCCGCGGTTTGACCGTCTCTAATGGAGAGGTCTGCGTTTGGGACTGTGACTTCGACACGGAAGGTCCGGGTCAAGGAATCTGCAGATCGAGAAATAAAGGTCACGCGGCCAGCGATTTCACTGCCCGATGCCAACCGCGCACCGGCCATTGCGCCGATTTCTACAGCATCGACCTGTGTTTCCGGGACAAAGCCAACCAGTTTTATGGTGTCCAAATGAATAACCGTCGCACAGAGTGAACCTTGTTGTAAAAGGCTTCCAAGTTCGGCGGTATCGGTTTCCAATAGCCCAGCGAAAGGTGCTGTAATCTTCAGACGGTCCAGCTCACGGTTGGCCGCTTTCATCATGGCCTGTGCTGCCTGAAGGCTTGCTTTTGCACCCGCGGCCCTTGTTTCCGAGCCAAAACCACCCTCGGCCAGCTTTGACGCAGCAGTATTGTTGATTTCGGCTTCTAGCAACCGGGCCTCAGCTTCGGCAAGGGCGGCCTCACGGGTGCCAATGTCGATTTCACAGAGCAATTGCCCCTGTTCAACAAAAGAACCTTTCCTGAGCGGATCAGAAATGACCTGACCAGTCGTTTCAGCACGAACCTCGACTTGACGGGCGGCTTCTGTTTGCCCCCGCATCAGGACGGCATTATCAATATTTTGTGCGAAGGATTTAACCGCAATCACAGAAACATGCTCGGCAGATGTATCCGTTTTTTCAGGTGTTTCGCTTTCGCTGACAATCTCATCTACGGCATCCTCGGAGCCATCAATCGTGTCTATGGTGTCAGCATCACCACCAGACGCAAAAGCCGTTAGTCTGTCGCGTTCCAAAATCGCCAAGTAAAGTACAGCCATAACAATAAGGGCTGTCAGAATGGATACCGGTTTCATGTTGTCCTCTTTCGCGCCGGGGATGTGCGCGCATCGTCTGTTGCGAGTCTCACGTAGGAACGAGCGTATGCGATGTAAACGACTCGTTCGCAAACTTTCTAAACTAATCGGTTCATTTTATGCGATTTACACATAATGGCAAGACCCGACATGCCGCAGGTGTATTTGCGATAGGGGAAGCTCTTGGCAAGTGTTGATGATTTCAGGTAAGAGGGGCAGAGATCAGGGCAGTTTGCCCAATTATAAGAGCGGAGTCAGTCCTTTGAGTAACGTCGATCATTTTATCGAAGAAGTCACCGAAGAAGTTCGGCGTGACCGGTTGTTGCTGTTGATGCGCCGCTATGGCTGGATCGCGATTTTGTTCGCAGTGTTGATTGTGGCTGGCGCCGCAACCAACGAGTATCTGAATGCCCAAGAGCGTGCCAAAGCTGAGGCGTTGGGGGATGAAATTCTGGCTGCGGTTCAAGTGAATGATGCGGCAGAACGCGCCAATGCGTTGGCTGCCATTACCACAGACTCTGCAGGTAAAGTGGTTGCGATGCTTCAGACAGCCGCTGAACAGTTTAACGCCGAAGATAATGCGGCCGCTATGGCTACATTGTCATCGATAGTGAACGATGAAACGATTGAAAAACGCTTCCGGGATTTGGCGCAGTTTAAACTATTGTCTCTTTCTGCAGCGGAGATGTCGATTGCGGATCGACGGCGTGGATATGAGGCGTTGGCAGTTTCGGCCTATCGTTTACTTGTTGAAGAACAGCTGGCCTTGCTCGCCGTAGAAGAGGGCAACACTGATGACGCTTTGGTTATGCTCCGCGCTATTCTTGAAGACAACGAAACCTCCGCAGGATTACGCCGCCGCGCCAGCCAGTTGATTGTTGCCCTTGGCGGCACGCTGGGCGCTGCATAAGATCGGTGAAGAGCGTCACAATGTGGGGCGTTTGGCGGACAAAGACACGTGAATAACCAAAGGGGCAACGCGGTGAAGGCACTAAATTATGCGGGAACGCTTGCGATTTTAGCGATACTGGCAAGCTGTTCTGAACCTGAGGTAATCCTACCCGGAGAGCGCTTAAGCCCGCGCGCGGATCTTGATTCTGATGTGCCGTATGTAGAGCCGGTAAATCAATCCGTTTCAATTGCCCTACCTTCGGCGGCCTCGAACGCAAGTTGGACCCATCGTGCCAGCGATGCGTCCCATAAGTCTTCGCATGTTGCGCTGCGCAATCCCTTGGCGCAGATCTGGTCTGTGAGCATTGGTGAAGGGGACAGCCGACGTAGCCGCATCACGGCAGACCCGGTTGTTTTGAATAATCGAATTTTCACGTTGGATGCAGAATCAAACGTGATGGCCCATGGCGTCGGCGGTGCCAAATTGTGGTCTGCGTCATTGGTGACGGCCCGCGATAAATCCGATGAAGTCTCCGGAGGGGGGCTGGCCATTGCTGATAATATACTTGTGGTTGGCACTGGCTTTGGCCGCCTGGTCGCACTGGATGCGGCGACGGGTGGGCTGATTTGGGAACAACGCCTGAATACTCAGATTTCTGGGCCTCCAACGATTGCAAATGGCAATGTGTATGTGTCCACACGGGATTCCCGCGGGTGGGCGTTAGATTTGGCAAACGGTAAGATTCAATGGCAAGTGCAGGGTGCGCCTGCGAGGGTTGGTGTCGCTGGCGGAGCTGCCCCGGCGGTGAATAGCGAAGTTGCTATTTTCCCCGTTGGAAACACCGAGCTTTTGGCCACCTTCCCCAAAGGGGGAATTCGCCTATGGTCGGCTTCCGCGTCTGGTCAACGTCAAGGCAAAGTCTATGCCACAACATCAGATCTCACCAGTGATCCGGTGATTGATGGTGACAAGGTTTATGTCGGAAGCCAGTCTGGCCGTTTGGTTGCGCTGGACATTGGCAGTGGCGAACGCATTTGGACAGCACAAGAGGGGTCCTATACGCCTGCTTTGCCCATTGGGGGTTCTGTCTTTGTTATTTCTGATCAAAACGAGCTGCTGCGGCTTGATGCCTCTAACGGTGAGCGGATTTGGGGAATAGAGCTTCCGTATTTCAAAAAAGATTTGGCCAGTAAGCGGCGTGATGTTTATTCGCATTTTGGTCCGATCATGGCGGGTGGTCGTTTGCTTGTCGCCTCGGGTGATGGCGTTATCAGGTCGTTCAATCCAGAAACCGGTGCCTTGATTTCCACGGTGACAATTGATGGCGGGGCGACCGCTAATCCGGCGGTTGCGGGTGGAACACTTTATGTCGTCTCCCGAAAAGGCAAACTTCACGCTTTCCGTTAGGCGCAGGATGCTGTATCGGGGCGTCTTGATCCGATTTGGAGAGCTCTGATGAGTTTTACTTTGGCTATTGTTGGTCGTCCCAATGTTGGGAAATCCACGCTGTTCAACCGTTTAGTTGGCAAACGGCTTGCTTTGGTTGATGACCAACCTGGCGTTACCCGAGATTTGCGCGAAGGCGAAGCCCGTCTTGGTGGCATGAAATTTACCGTTATTGACACCGCTGGTCTGGAAGAAGCCACAGACGAAAGCCTGCAGGGGCGGATGCGGCGTTTAACTGAGCGGGCCGTTGAAATGGCGGACATTTGTCTGTTCATGATCGACGCCCGTGCCGGTGTTCTGCCTGCAGATGAAATATTCGCCGAAATCCTGCGTAAGAAAAACGCACATGTTTTATTGGCAGCAAATAAAGGCGAAGGCCGTGCAGCTGATGGCGGTGTTATCGAGGCCTATTCCTTAGGTCTGGGGGAGCCACTGCGTTTATCAGCAGAGCACGGTGAGGGTATGAGTGATCTTGCCTCAATGCTGATGCCTTTGGCTGATGAATTCGCTGAGCGCGAAGCTGAATACACCCCAGAGACCGATGTTACGATCCCTGAAGGCGAAGAAGAGGGCGATGGCCCGCGCCCGATTACCCTTGCGAAGCCTTTGCAGGTGGCTGTTGTAGGGCGACCTAATGCGGGGAAATCGACTCTGATCAACCGCATTCTCGGGGAAGAACGTCTGCTGACTGGGCCTGAGGCTGGGATTACACGTGATTCGATTTCACTACGCACCACGTGGAACGAAACGCCGATGCGGATTTTTGATACCGCAGGTATGCGCAAAAAAGCAAAGGTGCAAGATAAGCTTGAAAAACTATCTGTATCTGATGGGCTGCGTGCTGTTAAATTTGCCGAAGTTGTTGTGGTTTTGCTGGATGCAGAAATTCCGTTTGAGCAGCAGGATTTGCGTATTGCGGATCTTGCCGAACGTGAAGGTCGGGCTGTTGTTGTTGCCGTTAATAAATGGGACGTCGAACGCCATAAGCAAGAAAAGCTGAAGCAGTTGAAAGAGTCCTTTAACCGGTTACTGCCGCAATTGCGCGGTGCCCCACTGGTGACGATTTCTGCCAAGACCGGCAAAGGTTTGGACCGTCTGAATGATGCGATTATGCGGGCAAATGAGGTGTGGAACCGCCGGGTATCGACCGCGCGTCTTAACCGTTGGTTGTCGGATATGGTCGAGTCTCATCCGCCCCCCGCACCGGCGGGCCGCAGGATTAAACTGCGCTATATGACCCAAGCGAAAACCCGGCCACCGGGATTTGTTGTTATGTGTTCGATGCCTGAAAAGCTGTCAGAGTCTTATTCTCGTTATCTGGTGAATGGATTGCGTGAAGATTTCGACATGCCCGGAACACCGATCCGGCTGTATATGCGCAGCCAGGCGGATGCGAACCCCTATAAAAACCGAAAAAAATCAACGCCATCTCGTTTGCGTAAGCACTTGGGTAAAAAGCCGTTGAATGAATGAGACAAGCCTGATCGCGGTCCCTCTGCCAAAAACAGGGCAGGGGCTTGGCCCGCTGGCTTTGGGTTTGAATTATATAAGCGAAAGAAAAGGCGCGAACCGGAGTGGTTCGCGCCTTTTTCATTAGAATTCTTCGCTTTGTTGATTGTTTTGCCAAGGTTTGGCTAGGTTCCCAAAGCGGGTGTAGCGCCCTTCGAACGACAGCTCGATGTTACCGATGGGACCGTGCCGTTGTTTGCCGATGACAACCTCAGCCTTCCCATGCAGGTGCTCCATCTCTTCCTGCCATTTTGCCATGGCTTCAAGATTGTCCTCACCTGGTTTTTCCCGCTCTTTGTAATACTCACCACGATAGACAAACATAACTACGTCGGCATCTTGCTCAATCGAGCCAGATTCCCGAAGGTCAGACAACTGCGGGCGTTTGTCTTCGCGGCTTTCAACCGCACGAGAAAGCTGGGACAAGGCAATGACCGGAACGTTTAGCTCTTTGGCGATGGCCTTTAGCCCCTGTGTGATCTCTGACACCTCATTCACACGGCTGTCTTTGGCAGACGCGGGTCGGACCAACTGCAAATAGTCCACCATCAACACATCAAGTCCATGGGTTCGTTTTAATCGACGGGCCCGTGCCGCCAATTGGCTGATCGGCAAAGCGGGGGTATCATCGATATAAAGCGGACATGCCTCTAAGGTTTTAGCGGCCTCAACAAGATTCCGAAACTCCTCTTCGGTCATGTCGCCAGACCGTAAGCGGTGTGAATCCACACTGGCGGCATCGGCCAAAATACGAGACGCCAACTGTTCCGCCGACATCTCTAGGGAATAAAACCCCACAACTCCACCTTCTACCGCACCGACAGAGCCATCCGGGCGCGTGCCCTTTTTGTAGGCCTTGGCGATATTATAGGCGATGTTGGTGACAAGAGAGGTTTTCCCCATCGAGGGTCTGCCAGCAAGGATGAGCAAATCTGAGGGGTGTAACCCACCGAGCTTGCCGTCCATGTCAATCAACCCGGTTGAGATACCCGAGAGGCCCCCCTCGCGCTGATAGGCTTGGTTGGCCACATTTACAGCTTCGGTGATGGCAGAGAGGAAGGATTGGAACCCGCTTTCGCCCTGACCAGCCTCAGCGAGGGTATAGAGCGCTTGTTCTGCTTCAACGATTTGTTCGCGGGGTTCGCTGGAGACCTCTACTTTGGCGGCTTTGTCTGAGATTTCCTTACCCAGATCCATGAGCTTTCGCCGTATGGCGAGATCATAGATCATCTGCGCATAATCACGGGCCGCAAAAGATGAAATTGCTGCGCCTGCGATCCGGGCCAGATAAGCCGGACCGCCGAGTTCCTTAAGACCGGAGTCATCTTCTAGAAAGGCCTTTAGCGTCACCGGTGAGGCAAGGTTGTTTTTGGCGATGCGCGCGGCGGCGACTTCGTAGATGCGCGCGTGAACGGGCTCATAGAAATGAGTCGCATTTATCACCGATGCAATGCGGTCATAAATGTCGTTGTTCGTTAGAATCGCCCCGAGAAGTTGTTGCTCGGCCTCGATGTTATGGGGCAGGGTCTCTTCTGGACTCTCTCCTGTCTGCCCCGATTGGAACGGTGCGATCTCGTTCATTCTGCTCCCCAGCTTGCCTGTTGTTCTATGTTGCCGATTGATATGCCCTGTTTCGATCCGGGCAGCAAATTGTATATCCCTGTGGACACCCTGTGTATAACGTTCAAGGCGCAGGATATAGTGACGCGATATGATGCACCTACTGCATCATGATTTCTACCCCTACGTCAATGGGCGGGTTTTTGCAGGCCATCCTGTGGACAAATTGTGAACAAAATGGCTTGCAAAATTTGTTGCTGATCACCCCATGCGGGCGTCTTGCCATTCTCTTGGTGCATTCAAAAAAGCTTCTACTTCAGAGAGAGTTTCCGCATCAAAATCTCCTCCGGTGCGGGCCTCTGCCAACACATCCCACCATGTGCAAAGATGATGCAACTTTACACCATGATCACCGAGCGTTTTTTCCGTTTCTGGAAAGATGTCATAGTAAAAGATGACCGCGGTATGTCCACATGTTGCACCTGTTTCGCGAATGGCATCAACGAATGACAATTTTGAACCACCATCCGTGGTTAAATCTTCGACGAGCAATACCCGCTGCCCTTCGGTCATAACGCCTTCGATCCGGGCGTTCCGGCCATATCCTTTTGGTTTTTTGCGTACATAGGTCATCGGTAGGCCCAAACGTTCCGCAATCAATGCAGAAAACCCGATACCAGCTGTTTCACCGCCTGCGACATTGTCAAAGGCTTCAAACCCAGCCTCGCGCATGACGGTGCAGGCCATGAAATCCATCATGGCCGCGCGTACGCGGGGATATGAAATAGGTGTGCGGCAATCGATATACGTCGGAGAGGGTTTGCCAGAGGCCAGTGTAAAAGGTTCCTTGGCGTTAAAGTGCACCGCTTTGATGTCCAACAACATCCGCGCGGTCAAACGGGCGATTTCAGCTTTGTCGGGAAAGGACGTTGGGATCATCTGAGGTTCCTCTTAGAGCGTGTTATTTGTTCGTAAAACATCCCCTCTTGTGGAAAGGATGTTCTTTTATGTTGCGACAGATTAAGCGATCCGCCAATGAAGTGGAAATCCCGGATCAAACACGGTGACAGGACCTTCGTTAGTCGGAAGTGTCTTTGGATAATCCACAGCTTCGCCTTTGGTCAACGTCATCAGAGCCTCATTCGCGGGGAGGCGATAGAACGCAGGTCCGTTTAACGAGGTGAACGCCTCTAATTTGTCCAATGCGTCTTGTTTTTCAAATACTTCGGCCAAACAGGACATTGTGTTTGTGGCAGAAAATACACCAGCACACCCACAGGCGCTTTCTTTGTTCGGATCCGTGTGGGGCGCGCTATCTGTCCCGAGAAAGAACTTTGCATTCCCTGAGGTCGCTGCATCAAGCAAGGCAAGGCGATGCTCTTCGCGTTTGGCCACAGGGAGACAATAGTAATGCGGTTTGATACCGCCGACCAATATGTGGTTGCGGTTGATGATCAAGTGATGAGTGGTGATCGTCGCGGCCAAATTATCGCCCTGCGAAGAGGCATAATCCACACCATCCTTGGTGGTGATATGCTCCATGACCACCCGCAACTCTGGCGTTGCGCGACGGATTGGATCAAGCACACGATCAATAAAGACCGCTTCCCGGTCAAAAATGTCAATGTCATGGTCTGTGACTTCTCCGTGCATACACAAAGGCATACCGATTTCAGCCATCTTTTCAAAGATAGGACGCACTTTTTCGAAATTTGTCACACCAGATGCAGAGTTGGTGGTGGCACCTGCTGGGTATAGTTTTACCCCCGTTACAAGTCCGCTTGCATGAGCGGCGGCAACATCTTGGGGATCTGTGTCCTCTGTGAGGTACAACATCATCAGTGGCGTGAAATCTGCACCCTGTGGGAGTGCGGCCAAAATGCGGTCGCGATAAGCGCTGGCATCGGCGGCTGTCACCACGGGCGGCACCAGATTGGGCATAATAATAGCGCGACCAAAATGGCGAGAGGTTTCAGGTAGAACGGCTTGTAGCATTGCGCCATCGCGCAGATGCAAATGCCAGTCGTCGGGGCGGCGGATGGTGATGCTTTGGGTCATGGCTTTGCGCTACACAATTGTGACGTGGTTTTCTAGAGGAAATAGCGGTTTTAAGCGGTACAACAATTGATCAAGGATTAAGACAACTTTACGCATTATGTCTATATTTTGGGCGATTGCGTGAAAATTCACCACAGCAGCGCTTGATTTCTAGTCAAAATGCTTGTTGCCCCCGGTTGCACAATTTTAGGGTCCACCTAATTACAAGGATCACCCCATGCTTGATTCCGGCCAGATCAAAATGCAGCGTGCCGCCGGTAAGGCGGCCGTAGGTATGTCGATGCGTGGTGGACGTGTCTGCCTGGATGATCTGCATCAGTCTGGCTGCGCCAAAGTCTTTCTGCCTCAGATCCATCAACCCGTGCCAGAAGTTGTGTTCCTCAATACGGCTGGGGGCATCACGGGGGGGGATCGATTGAATTATACACTGAATGTAGGGGCAGGGGCGCAGGTCACGGGGACCACGCAAACTGCAGAAAGAGCGTATAAAAGCTGCGGTGGCACTGGTGAAATTTCAGTCAATCTGTCTGTTGCAGATGGGGCGCGGCTTGATTGGTTGCCGCAGGAAACGATCCTCTTTGATGAATCGAACGTCTCCCGGCGCAGCGAAGTTCAATTGCACGGATCAGCCTCTGTTTTGATGGTCGAAACCGTGATCTTAGGTCGTATGGCGATGGGTGAAGCGCTAAATGACCTGAGTTTCTTTGACGCGCGTCATGTGCTGCGGGATGGTGTGCCCGTTTTTATCGAACCGTTGAAGATCACTGGCGAAACGTTACGGGCCCGCTCCGGAGCTGCGATGTTTGGAGAGGCAACGGCTTTATCCACAATCGCGTTCGTTGCGCAGGGGGCAGAGGATGTGGCTGCAACTTTGCGTGATTTAGACAATGATCCGGCGGTCTCTGTGGCCGTATCTGGATGGAATGGAAAAACTGTGCTGCGTTTAATGGCAAAGGATGGCTGGCCGTTGCGCTTGGCCGTTGCACGTATTGTGACTCAACTGCGCGGTGCTCCTATGCCGCGTGTTTGGCAAATGTGAAGGACGAAAATGAATCTGACACCCAGAGAAAAAGACAAACTGCTTATCAGTCTTGCGGCGATGGTGTCGCGTGGACGGCTTGAGCGCGGAGTGCAACTAAATCACCCAGAAGCTATCGCGTTGATCACAGATTTTGTTGTCGAAGGTGCTCGCGATGGTCGTACGGTGGCCGAATTGATGGAAGCCGGAGCCCATGTGATCCGCAGGGATCAATGTATGCCCGGAATCGCAGAGATGATCCACGATGTGCAAGTTGAAGCGACGTTTCCCGACGGTACAAAGCTTGTCACCGTGCACCACCCGATCCGATAAAGAGAGGCGATCCCATGATACCCGGAGAGTATTTTCCTGCTGAAGGTGACATCACCCTGAACGACGGTGCCGAAAGCTCGCGCTTGATGGTGTCCAACACGGGCGATCGGCCTATTCAAGTCGGAAGCCATTATCATTTCGCCGAAACCAATGCTGGTCTTACTTTTGATCGTGACCAAGCCCGCGGCATGCGGTTGGATATTGCAGCGGGAACAGCCGTGCGATTTGAGCCGGGACAAAGCCGTGAAGTGCAGCTGGTCCCAATTTCTGGGGACCGTAAAGTATATGGTTTTAATCAAAAGGTTATGGGTGCGCTTTAATGCGATTATCCGTGCTGGTTTTGCCTGTGATCCTTGCCTTTCCACGTGTGGGGTTGGCCGAGCAAACCGTGGATTGTGACAACGCGTTGACCACGCTTGATATGCGAACTTGCGCGCATCAGGATTTTGTAGTTGCCGACAAAGAGCTCAATGCCGACTACCAACGCGCGTTGTCTGCGATGCAAGACTTAGACGTATTATTGCCTAACGATTTAGCGCAAGGAGAGGATACGTTGCGCCGTGCCCAACGGGCTTGGCTTACGTATCGTGATCTGGCTTGCGAAGCACAAGGATACATCGTTCGCGGTGGAAGCCTTGAGCCTATCATCGTCACGCATTGCCGAGAAGATATGACCCGACAGCGCAGCGAATACCTACGTTTGATATGGGCAGAGAATTAAGCTGAAAGAGGAACAGATGCCGACCAAAATTTCCCGAGCCGCCTATGCCGATATGTATGGACCGACAACCGGCGACCGCGTTCGGCTTGCCGACACGGAATTGTTCATCGAAGTTGAACGAGATCTGACAAACTATGGTGAAGAGGTCAAATTTGGTGGCGGCAAGGTCATCCGGGATGGGATGGGACAGTCCCAAACCACCCGAGCGGATGGTGCGGTAGATACGGTGATCACCAATGCTTTGATTGTTGATTCTACCGGCATCTACAAAGCGGACGTGGGTCTAAAGTCTGGCATCATTTCTGGGGTAGGTAAGGCAGGAAATCCGGACACGCAACCGGGTGTTGATATCATCGTCGGACCAGGCACCGAAGTGATTGCCGGAGAAGGACGTATTTTGACTGCGGGGGGATTTGACAGCCATATTCATTTCATATGTCCGCAGCAGATGGATGATGCGCTGCACTCTGGTTTAACCACAATGCTGGGTGGTGGCACCGGGCCAGCCCATGGGACTCTGGCCACCACTTGTACCCCCGGTGCATGGCACATTGGCCGCATGTTGCAAGCGGTGGATACGGTCCCCATGAACATCGGGTTTTCAGGCAAAGGAAACGCTTCTCAGCCCGCCGCTCTTGAGGAAATGATCAAGGCCGGTGCCTGTGCGATGAAATTGCATGAGGATTGGGGCACAACCCCGGCAGCCATCGATTGTTGTTTGACGGTTGCCGATGAGATGGATGTTCAGGTGATGATCCATACGGATACGTTGAATGAATCCGGTTTTGTTGAGAATACGGTTGCCGCCATAAAAGGACGCACAATCCATGCGTTTCACACTGAAGGCGCGGGTGGGGGGCATGCCCCAGATATCATCAAAGTTGTGGGGGAAAACCACGTTATTCCATCTTCGACCAATCCGACACGGCCCTACACAGTTAACACGTTGGAAGAACACCTTGATATGCTGATGGTCTGCCATCACCTTGATAAGGCGATCCCTGAAGATGTCGCTTTTGCGGAGAGTCGGATTCGAAAAGAGACAATTGCTGCGGAAGATATCCTTCATGATATGGGCGCGTTTTCGATCATTGCGTCTGACAGTCAGGCCATGGGCCGTGTCGGAGAGGTCATTATCCGCACGTGGCAGACAGCACATAAGATGAAGGTGCAACGGGGACGGTTATCAGAGGAAATCGGTGAAAATGACAATGTTCGGGTACGGCGGTATATCTCAAAATACACCATCAACCCTGCCATTGCCCATGGGGTCAGCCGCCATATTGGCAGCATTGAGGTGGGAAAACGTGCCGATCTTGCACTGTGGTCTCCGGCGTTTTTTGGTGTGAAACCCGAAATGGTCTTATTGGGGGGAAGCATTGCAGTTGCGCAGATGGGGGATCCGAATGCCTCTATCCCGACTCCGCAGCCGGTGTACTCTCGTCCAATGTTTGCAAGTTTGCCTGGGGCGGCACGGAATTCTGCCGTGAGCTTTGTGTCTGCAGCGGCGCAGGCCGAAGGCGTGGGCGCGGCCCTTGGGTTGGGAAAAACAACATTGGCCGTGGAAAACACACGCAACATCGGCAAATCCGATATGGTACTGAACGACGCCACACCAGACATAGAGGTGCATCCAGAAACCTATGAAGTTCGCGCCAACGGAGAATTGTTGACCTGCGAACCCGCATCAGAGCTGCCAATGGCGCAGCGGTATTTCCTTTTCTGATTCTATAACAATTCAAGCTAAGTAAACGAAAAGCCCGCCATGCAACCTATGCATGGCGGGCTTTCCTATTTGACAATTGCTCAATTAATAGTCTGGCCGCATAAGGACACATCTTTTACGCTGACCTATCAGGTGTCCCGATGGCATATACAAACACAAATACTCCTTTTTTAGCGCATCCGGTTGCAACGCTTAGCGACGCAGTTCGCAGCTTTTTTCAGCGCGCTGAGTCCTTTGCCAAGGAAGCTGAAAAAGAAAAGGAATTGAACCTGTTGAACAGTGTTTCAGATGATACGCTTTGCAGCATTGGTCTAAAGCGTGAAGACGTGCGTGGACACGTTCTAAACAGCTGAGCCTTGCGTTTCGTGCAAGGCGGAACTGCATAAACATACATTGAAGCTGTTGCTGATCCTTGCCATCTTGAAAGCAAGGGAGGAAACGCAACAATGATTTTGAGGTTTCCAAATGGCACTTTCTGAAGCAAACACACATGTTGCTGGCGCGAACGGTTTCAAATCGTTGGCCGCACGTTTTTTTGACTGGATGATCTCCGTTGCTGAGACACAAAGCCGGGCAAAAGTAATCGATATGCTGAACTCGAAAAGCGATACCGAGCTTGCAGCCTTGGGTATTGAACGCTCAGAAATTGCGCGTCACGTGTTCCGCGATAAGATCTTTATGTAATCAATAATATCTGGCACTTCCCTGTTCAGAAATTAGACTGTCATAGCAGCCCAAAGCTCTGTAATAATGGGGCTCTGGCAGCATGACATTCTGAGTTGGAGTAGGGGAAATATGGGGCAGGATCTAGGACGCGCGACCAGCACCCTTCCGTCGCATGACGGTACTGAGGTGATTGGTACCGTCTCTATGACGTATGAAGCGCGTATCTTGCGCCGTCGTCGTCTGAACACCGATCAAGGCGCCAGCTTTATCGTCGATCTATCTGAAACAACCAATCTGATCGACGGTGCTGTTTTTGTGCTTGAGGGTGGTCAAAGCATACGGGTGAAATCCGCCGATGAAGCGTTGATTGAGGTGCGTGGCGCCGAGCTTGCACGATTGGCTTGGCACGTCGGAAATCGTCATACCCCCTGTCAAATCTCCTCGGATCGATTGTGGATTCAGCAAGATCACGTGCTAAAGGCCATGTTGGAGCAACTTGGTGCGTCTGTCACAGATGTCACGCGACCTTTTAATCCAGAAGGCGGCGCGTACGGCCATGGGCGCACATATGGGCACACCCACGCAGATGACCACGAACACAGCCATGTCTAAATGACTGGGGATCTGTTAAAACTTAATCAATGGCTGTCACCCGCTTTTCCTGTAGGTGGATTTGCATATTCCCATGGATTGGAGCAGGCCATTGATGCTGGGGGAATCCAATCGGCAGATGATTTGTTTGTTTGGTTGTCTGATGTCTTGCGCCATGGATCTGGATTATCTGACGCGGTTTTCCTGTGTGTTACCCATTCGGGAAGGGATGTCCTTAACGAATACCGGGCCATGGCCCCAAGTAAAGAACGATTAGAAGAGGCCGAAGCACAAGGCGCAGCCTTTGCGCAAACGGTGTCCCATTTGTTGCCTGATCCCGTGGCGGATGGGCCGCTCCCGATTGCAATAGGTCATGCAGCACGTCATTTGTCGTTGTCGACCTCTCAGGTGACCGCATTCTATTTGCATAGCTTCGTAAGTAATTTGATCAGCGCCGCTGTTCGATTTGTGCCATTGGGGCAAACGGATGGGCAGTTGGTTCTGGCGCGGCTGCACCCGATCATTTTGCAGATCGCGAGCACAGCGCAGACCATGGGCATCGATCAGATCGGAACGGCGGCACTTGGCAGTGATATGGCGGCAATGAAACACGAAACGATGGAAGTCCGACTGTTCAGGTCGTGAAACGAGGCAAATGATGGCAAGCAACAATGGACCCTTACGTGTTGGCATAGGCGGCCCGGTGGGGGCTGGAAAAACAACATTGACAGAAAAACTGTGCCTTGCTTTGCGCGAAGACTTTTCAGTCGCGGTTATTACCAACGATATATACACCCGAGAAGACGCTGAATATTTGATGCGGGTACAAGCTTTGCCATTGGAACGTATTCGCGGAGTTGAAACCGGCGGTTGTCCGCACACCGCGATCCGAGAGGATGCGTCGATCAATCTGGCTGCCATCGCAGAGTTGCGCACCGCGTTTGATGACTTAGACATTGTGCTGATTGAAAGCGGTGGAGATAATCTTGCTGCAACATTTAGCCCGGAATTGGCTGATCTTACGATTTATGTAATTGATACAGCAGCGGGGCAAGATATTCCGCGCAAAAAAGGCCCGGGGCTGACGCGCTCTGATCTTTTGATCATCAATAAAATTGACCTTGCACCTTATGTTGGTGTCGATGTGGATCAATTGCATGCGGATGCGACCGAGGCCCGAGGGCCACGGCCATTTGTCATGGGGTCGATGAAATCAAATCAAGGCATTGCTGACATTGTGGCGTTCCTGAAAGAAGAGGGCGGCCTTTAAGAGGCGGTCTGTTCTACAAGGGTTTGAGTGCGACGGTTTTCAGCGTTTTGGGACCACCGCAGGATTTTTCGGGCGATCCGAGTGTTTCCATATTCATTGATCGCAAACCGAGCGGCATCGTGTGTCATGCGGATTTTTCCGCGACTGCGGGCCTCTATAAGTAATTTATCCCGGAATTTTGGAAACTGACGTCGGTTCCGAAGGAGATGATAGATGTTGCTTTCATCAAAATTAGGGTCAGCCGCGGCCAATATCATAGGTTTAAGAATGTCGATTTCTAAACACGCTTCTAAAATATCGGGGCCCATGTAACGACACAGAATTTGGGACACATGTGAGTTGTCAAACAAAGCAGCATGTTGGGCATCTTGCGTCTCAGATGGGTCAAACAGGATATAGGCATCAGCGGCGGCCTGTATCATATCGGGTGCATAGGCATATCTGCCTGTAAAATCAGAGTTGGAAGACGTTGGAAATCGACTTTCCCAAGGTGTTTCCTCAGGGTCCAGTGTGGCCTGAGGCTGTATACAAATGACCGTCGCACCGGGGGCCGCAACAGAATATGCAGCCGCTGCATAACCGCAAGCGCCGGCACCATAGAAAATGACTTTGTCAAAATCATCAAAGAAACCGTCATCGGTCAGCCGGTCAATGTATCGATAGATATATTGGTCGCGAAACCAGCCATTGGTATGGGACAGGATGCACAATTGTGACCAATCTGTGCCCTCCACCAGTTCAAACCCAAGTGGGAGGCCATCAGAGTTTTGCTCATCCAGTTCAGGAAGCGATTCAAAAGTGACCAGTAATGTAGTAGAGTCATCGGTGAAAATGGCGCTGTGATCTGGACCGAGTGGCAAAAAGTGCCCCCGTTCTTCGCCAATATCATCAAGCGCTTGCAGCCTTTTGGCTAAGTCCTGATCAATGCTGTCCTCTTTGATCAACTCAGTTACCTTGTTCATTGGTTGTACATCCCAAACTCTTTAAGCAAAAATATGTGTCGTGTTAACTCTCTTCTTTATACCGAGCAATTTGTCCAAATTAGGATGGGGGGACGTCAGATCTAGGAATTTGTGAGAATTATTCGAGACTATCTCCAACAATTTTACAAAAATAAGAGATAGCTTAGATCTTATTCAGACCTGCTTTTGTGATGGGATGTTTTTTGCGCCTCAACCGCTGCTTTGCGATGGAGGTCAAACACAGAGGCCGCCGTTTCGTGCGACAGCGTTGGGGTCGAAGGGGCCAAAAGTAACCGGCTGTAGAAATAGATGATGTCCGGATCCTTTAGTATCTGGTCAATGGCGCGTTGATGGTGGTCGACCGCAGCAACATGTGCGTCGTTTACGCCGGGGAGAGATAGAATGTACTTTCGGTCTACATCAGCTCGTTCAAACGCGTTGGTAATTCGACTGTCTTCTTCTGTGTTGAAATTTCGTTCGACCCAATAGGCCAGATCAATCTCTCGCTCTGTGTGATTTGGCAAACCTCGGGCGCGTTTGATCAAAAAACTCTGAGCGGAGCGAAGCGAATAATGGTTCATTCGCACAAGCTCAGTGTGGTCTGTCAGACCAAGGAGTGAAATCGGTCCGTCGTTCTCTGAATATCGGGGGGGCAATGGACGAGCAGAGCCGTCCACCCATACCGATTGTCCGTGACGGGTTTTGTTTTTGAATTTTGGTCGATGCACACCAAGTTTTTGTAACCGAGATCCATTGCGGACCAGCGTCTTAAAAAAGCTCGCATTCAAAGGAAATGGGCAGGGCTCAGGCGCTGCGCGGGTAAATTGGGTGGTGACCGGTACATCAACAAAATGCTGAACGCTGTTATTGCCAAAGAACCGCCACGCCAAGGCCAGTGCATCCATGTTATCTGGACAACCTGCGATTAGGGCATCCAGATCAGGCACATGATCCGCAAGGCTAATGTATTCATCGCAATCCATGACAATAATCCAGTCCGCCGCGAGGCGCAGCGGATGATCCCATGCCGATTTCAACGCCTGCCACTGGGGCGTTTTGTTCCGCGCCACCAATTGGGGCACATGGTGCAGGATGCCCGCATCCTGAAGCCGGTCAAGCAGCACATGCGTTCCGTCGCTACAGTCATTGCTGTAAATCAAAAAATCCGTCACACCTAAGGCCCGATGATGCGCGATCCAGTCGATGAGAAAGGGGCCTTCGTCGCGAACGGTCGTGACGATCAGGATGGACGACATGGGCAAATTCTTTCCAGCAATTTGGTGTATTAAAGTTGGTTTTAGAGGCGGCTACGGTTTCTCTATGCTTCAATAGCATAGTCGGATTAGCTGTTGGGAAACAGTATGCCGCATTGAAAAATTCTTATTGTCAGTTGTAATACATAAGATAGCTCGGCATTTTGCGCAGCACACGAGGGGGGGGCTGCGTGAATGTGAAGCGAATAAGGAAGCCGATTTTATTCGCGCTCAGGGCACAACATCTCTTCTCCCTAGTCCCTCAATAAGGCCAAGATGACTCATGGCGGCAAAGGATATTGATGATGCAAGGCTTTGATAATATTCCAGAAACAGCGCTCGAATGGCATCGAGACGGGCGCGGGGCAGCTTTAGCGACGGTAGTCGAAACTTGGGGCTCCGCACCGCGACCCGTTGGCAGTCAACTTGCCATCAGCGGGGACGCCGAGATTGTTGGTTCAGTGTCAGGTGGCTGTGTCGAAGGCGCAGTAGTTGTTGAAGCGCTGGAGGCCGTAGAGGCAGGTGGATCTCGAATTTTGGAATACGGCGTCAGCGATGATGACGCTTATGCTGTGGGCCTTGCCTGCGGTGGGCGGATACGCATTCTTGTGGAGCCCGTTGGCTCTGAACTTCCAGAGACGTTGCTGGCCGATTTGGTTGCCGCGCGTGCCAACCGCGAGGCGGTGGCCTATCAGGTCAATACAGAGACTTGGGTGCGGTCTCTTGTTGGACGAGAAGGGGCTTTATCAAGCCGGTTTGTGTCGGATAAATCTGGTTTTGAAGACAGTGCATTCATCGCTATTCACAATCCACCACTAAGAATGGCTGTGGTTGGGGCGGTTCATATTGCGCAGCCACTGATGGTTATGGCGCAGTTGGCTGGTTATGACGCGATATTGATTGATCCACGACCTGCCTTTGGCACACAAGCCAGATTTCCAGGGGCAACCATCTTGGATGACTGGCCGGACGCTGCTCTGCAAAGCTATGGACTTGATGCGCGCACGGCTGTTGTTACATTAACCCATGATCCCAAGCTAGACGATCCGGCGATTGAAGCTGCATTGCAAAGTGAGGTCTTTTATTTGGGCAGTCTTGGATCAACACGCACCCATGCCAAACGAGTCGCTCGATTAATGGAACGTGGCTACACCCAAGAAACTATAGAGCGGATTCATGCGCCCGTTGGCTTGGATATTGGGGGGAAATCTCCGGCAGAAATAGCGATATCGATTATGGCAGAAGTGACTCAACACTTGCGTAAGACATTATGAAGTTCGGATCCGTTCCGGTATCAGAGGCCGGCGGCGCAATTTTAGCCCATTCTCTACAAGGTGCGACCCGTCGGCTGCGCAAGGGGCTATTTTTGGACGCAGATGATTTGAAAGAGTTGTCTTTGGCAGGGCATGACACAGTGGTGGTGGCCCAACCCGAAGACGGTGATTTACATGAGGACGATGCGGCAGCGATTTTTGCGGCCAGTCTTGTTCCCAACCCCGATGCGGTCAACCTTCAGGTTGCGAACCCATTTACCGGGCGGGTTAACATCTATGCCAATTGCAATGGTATAGCGGAAATTGACGAGGTAGCGATTGCTAAGGCCAATGCCATTGATCCCATGATTACCGTAGCTACCGTTGCTCCATTTGCGCGGATGCGCGACCGCGGAATGGTCGCGACGATTAAAATCATATCTTATGCCGTTGCTTCGCGGGACATGGATCAGGTCATAGTATGCGCTCAAGATGCGATCCGGTTAAAAGTCGCAACATATCGGACGGTCTCTCTAATTTTAACTGAAACCGAAGCCGATACCGCACTGCAGGATGAGAAGGGGATCAAGGCGATCAAAAACCGCCTTGCCGCTTTAGATGTTACATTGTGCGAAGTTTTGGTCTGTCGTCACGAAATAAAAGATCTGTCGCAAGCGTTGTTAGGCGCAAAAGGGGCGGCGGTTATGATCCTGACGGCCTCTGCCACATCCGATCCCTTAGATGTTGGCCCTCAAAGTTTGCGTGAGGCAGGCGGATCTGTGACACGATTTGGGATGCCTGTCGATCCGGGGAATTTACTGTTCTATGGGGTTTTGCGTGATGGCCCCGTGATTGGTTTGCCGGGCTGTGTAAGATCACCCGTTATGAACGGCGCGGATTGGGTCATGGAGCGGTTGCTGTGTGGCGTTGAAATTGAGGGTGCTGACATAGCAGCAATGGGTGTGGGGGGGCTTTTAAAAGAAATTCCAAGCCGTCCGCAGCCTCGGGATCGCAAACGGTAGCTTTGTTCGGCCTCCTAAAACCCCGTTGATGATTCTCTTTTCGCCTTGCGGGGCAGAACGATAATTACGGTTCACCCTCAAGCAACGGCTAAAGGTTGCCGGTTTTGCAGAATTCATGGGCGATACATTGCGCAGATCCTTGTTCAAAAATCAGCGATTATTCGGAGCTTTGACATCAAAAAAACCCGCCTGATTACAGGCGGGTTTCAAAGCTGTTGGGCTTTGGATTTTGTTATTTTGGAAGTGGGCCAATCATCATGATCATCTGACGGCCTTCCATTTTTGGAATGCTCTCGACTTTACCATGTTCTTTGACATCCACAGCTACGCGTTCCAGCAATTCACGACCCAGATTTTGGTGGGCCATTTCACGACCGCGAAACCGTAGGGAGATTTTTACTTTGTCCCCATTCTCAAGGAACTTCAGCACGTTACGCATCTTTACGCCGTAGTCATGCACATCGGTATTTGGGCGAAATTTCACCTCTTTTACTTCGATGGTTTTTTGCTTTTTACGTGCTTCGCTTTCGCGCTTTTGCTGTTCATATTTGAACTTGCCGAAGTCCATGATTTTGCAAACCGGAGGGGTCGCATTCGGGGAAATCTCAACAAGGTCAAGACCCGCCTCAGCAGCGAGGTCCATGGCTTTTGCAGGGTGGACAACGCCGACGTTTTCGCCCTCGGCGCCAATCAACCGGATCTCAGGCGCGCGGATACGTTCGTTAACGCGGGGGCCTGTGTCACGTTGGGGCGGGGCATTGTGGGGTCTACGGGCTATGGTCGTGATCCTTAAGTTATGTCAATATATCGGGGAAAATAGACACTGTTCGCGGAGCTTTCAACAGCAATTCCACGTATAGTCTCGACGTTATTATCAGGATTTTCCCCTTGCGGCTGTTTTCCCTTGGGGGCATCTACACAAAACTGAAATTTGAGACCTAAAAGGGTTCGATATGAACAAGAATATAATCGTCGTTTTATTGTTGGCCGCCGCTGGTGTGGCTGGCTATGCTATCTATCAGCAGCAGGAACCGGCGACGGCTGTTGAAGAGGCCAAAGGTGCAGCGCAAGAGGCCAAAGAGGCCGTTAAAGAAGCTGTTGAGGCTGCTGCTGATGCGGCTGCTGAAGTCACCGAAGAAGCCACTGATGCAGTTGAAGAAGCCGCTACAGAGGCTGTCGAAGCTGCGACAGACCTGGCAACAGAAGCTGCTGACGCTGTTGAGGCCGCTGCCGATGAGGCAACTGAGGCGGCTGCTGAAATGGCAAAAGATGCCGCGGATGCTGTCACCGATACAGCTGGTGAGGCCACAGAGCTGGCCACTGAGGCTGCCGATTCTGCAACTGAAGCGACGACGGATGCTGTCGAATCTGCGACTGCAGCGGCAACAAAAGCCACTGAATCAGCGACTGCATTGGCGACCGAGACCACCGACGCAGCTACTGAGGCGGCCACAGATGCAACCGAAGCTGCTACAGAGCTGGCCACTGAAGCCACAGACGCAGTTACGGAGTCTGTAACCGAAGCAACTGACACAGCAACTGACGCGGTGGCAGATACTGCAGCGACGACCGATGCCTTTACGGCGGCGACGTTCAGCCAGGATACTGTAAATCAGTTGATTGATGCTGCACCAATGGATGACGCTCAGAAAGCACTGCTGAAAACCACTGTAGAGCAAGCAGCGTCTAACCCGGCTTTGCTACAAGCGGCTCTTGATCAAGTTAAGGTGGCTTTAGGCATGTAAGCCTACATTCCTGACAAACGAAAACGCCGCCCAATCAGGCGGCGTTTTTTTTGTTTTTGTTGCTGCTGATCCGATCAATGTCTGAAATCAGTCGCGGACAATCTTAATCCAGAAATGCTTTCTCAACCACGTATTGTGCGGGCTTTGAATTGGCACCTTCTTCAAGGCCATATCCCTCTAGCAGCTCTTTGATGTCGATGTTAAAGGCGAGGTTGCCACAGACCATTGCACGATCAGACTCCGGGTTGATTGGATCAACGTTAAGATCCTTATAGACTTCACCGGAGCGCATCAGATCGGTGATACGACCCATCTTTGGGCTCTCTTCGCGTGTGGTTGTCGGGTAGTAACGGATTTTATCCGCGAACCCTTCGCCCATCAATTCCGCGAGCATTTCATCGTTTTTGACATCTTCGATGAGCTTGGCGCCATACTCCAACTCGCCGACTTCGCGGCAAGTGTGGGTGATGATGACCTCATCGTAATCCTCATAGGTCTGTGGTTCACGCAGAAGCGATGCAAAGGGAGCAAAGCCTGTTCCAGTTGCAAAGAACCAGATGCGTTTGCCCGGAATTAATGCGTCATGTACCAAGGTACCAACAGGTTTGGGGCGGAGAATAATTTCATCGCCGACTTTGATGTGCTGAAGGCGAGAAGTTAGTGGACCGTCCTGCACTTTGATTGAGTAGAATTCCATCTCTTCGTCCCAGCTCGGGGAGGCGATGGAATAGGCGCGCAGCAATGGTTTGACCTTGCCGGTCTTAGGATCCGGGTCATTCATCAAACCGATCATTACGAATTCGCCGGAGCGGAACCGCAAAGATGCTGGTCGTGTACAACGGAAGGAAAACAGCCGGTCCGTCCAGTGCTTAACCTCGGTTACAGTCTGGGCGTCGGGTAGGGTGGGGACGGCTTTTGCGGGCGCTTGTGTCACGTTTGTCTGTTCGTTCATATCAATCAGCGGAGGAAAATCCTCCGCCCTCTGCATGTGTCATAAGGTGAATGTAGTCAGTACGGTATGCGGCTTAGGCCCGCAGGCGGTTCTGATAATCGCTGGCTTTCCAGTTGGCACGAAAAAGCCATTCGGATTCAGGTTGGCGGGCCGCCAAATCATCATTGATTTCGACTTCGTCAAAACCAACACGACGGGCCATGGCATATTGATCGCTGATCACATGACCACGTGCCCGCAACCGGCCAGAGTAACCCATTTGGCGCAGACGTTTGGCAATGGTGAACCCACGGCCATCTGCAAAGCTGGGAAAATCGATGCGGATCATGTCGATGTCTGCAAGACGTTCCCTCAGGAGGGATGGATCAGAATCAGAGTTCAGATCAATCGCAATTGCAGGGCTCGCATCGTTGGCAGCAAGATCGGCCACTGCGATGATATCAGCGGTCCAATCATCGGTTCCAAAACCTGTATCGGTTACAATAACGCTCATTGTGTCGCTCCTTGCGGCAGGGGGCCGCGTACCATGCGCCCATCAACGAAATGGATGCCGCATTCTGTTTTTTCTGTGTTCCGCCAACGGCCTGCACGTTCATCTTCACCCTCTTCTACGGGCGAAGTGCACGGCGCACAGCCGATAGAAGGATAGCCTTTGGCGACCAGTGGGTGTCGTGGTAGCCGATTTTCAACCATATATTCGGCAACCGCAAGACGGTCCCAATGCGCCAATGGATTTACTTTGATCCGCAGGTTTTTTTCGTTCTCAAAGAAATCCAAATCGGCTCGTTGACCGGATTGGAACCGTTTCCGACCTGTGATCCAAGCGTCATATGGCGCTAGCGCGCGCTGAAGGGGCTGTGTTTTGCGCAAGTTACAGCACGCGTTGGTGTCTGATTGATGCAGAAGACCTTCATTGTCTTTCAGAAACACTTCGTCCCGTGGCGGTTTGATGACCTGCACATTGTTTAGACCAAGCCGTTCTGACAGCTCTTGCTGATAGGACAGTGTTTCTGGAAACAGCATTTCAGTGTCCAAAAACAAAACTGGCGTTGTGCGATCCATGATCGAAACCATGTGTAACAATACGACAGACTCCGCCCCAAAAGAGGAGACCAGCGCAGTGCGCCCAACCTGTGCATCCTGCAAAGCCCGTTCAAGAACGGAAGTTGCAGAATGATGTTTATAACGCGCGTTCAGTGTTTTAACGCGGCCGACGACGGATTCTGTAGGGGCTTCAAGCGGCATTTCGTGTCTTAGCCTCCGGATAAAGGATTGCTTTGAAAGGCGCAGCGCCAAGGCGGCGATAAGCGTCGAGGAAGGTTTCCTCAGGAGTATTACGTAGGTCGAGATAGCCTAGAACCAGACGTTCAATGGCAGGTACGATTTCGTCATAGGCAAAACCGGGACCAGCACGTTCGCCAATCGCAGCATTTTCCGAACCGTCTCCGCCCAGAGTGATCTGGTAATTCTCAACCCCGGCGCGATCCAAACCAAGGATCCCAATATGGCCGACGTGGTGATGGCCACAGGCATTGATACAGCCAGAGATCTTAATCTTTAGGGCGCCGATATCATGCTCCAGCTTTAGCTCATCAAACCGCGTTGCGATTTTCTGAGCGACCGGGATCGAACGTGCTGTCGCAAGGGCACAATAATCCATGCCGGGACATGCGATGATATCAGACACCAGACCAATGTTCGCCGTGGCCAAACCAACCTGATGCAGGCGGGCGTGGATCATAGGCAAGTGGCTCTTGTGCACATGCGGTAGGATAACGTTCTGCTCGTGGCTGATGCGCAGCTCATCGTGGCTGAATTCTTCGGCCAGATCCGCCATGACGCGCATTTGTTCACTGCTGGCGTCCCCCGGTGTGTCACCATGCTTTTTGATCGAGATCGTTGCGATAGCGTAATTCTCGTTCTTGTGCGCACTTAGGTTCGTGTCGACCCAGCTGCGGAAGACAGGATCATTTTTGTACGCAACTTCATAGGCATCCAGCGGAGCGTTGATGTAGGATGGGGCCGGGAAGTAAGTCTTGATCTCTTCCAGAAGCTCCTGATCGAATCCGTTGAACGTTGGCTGAAGCAGTGCGAATTGTTCCTCGACAAGGGCGCGGATCTCATCGAGTCCATTTTCATGGACGGTGATTTTGATCCGAGCTTTGTATTTGTTATCGCGACGCCCCAGCGTGTTATAGACGGTCAGAACGCTTTCTACATAAGGGAGCAAATCTTCGCGCGGCAAAAAGTCTTGCAACACTTTGCCGATCATTGGCGTGCGGCCCAATCCGCCTCCGATGATGATCTCATATCCAGTTTCACCTGCGTCGTTTTTCACAACACGCACGGCAAGGTCATGGGCTTTCAGAACCGCGCGGTCCTGATCTGATGCGCCGACGGCGATTTTGAATTTGCGGCCCAGAAATTGAAATTCTGGGTGGTCGGTAGACCACTGACGCAGCAATTCAGCCACAGCACGTGGGTCTTCGATCTCATCCGGGGCGGCACCGGCGAAATGGTCGCTGGTCACGTTACGGATAGTGTTGCCCGATGTTTGGTTGGCGTGCATTTCTACATCAGCCAAAGCATCCAGCATATCAGGTACATCCGTCAGTTTTGGCCAGTTGTACTGGATGTTCTGACGTGTGGTGAAATGGCCGTAGCCCTTGTCCCATTTGTCCGCAATAAAGGCGAGCTGGCGCATCTGACCGGAATTCAACGTACCATATGGAATCGCAACCCGCAGCATGTAAGCGTGCAATTGCAAATACAAACCATTCATCAAGCGCAGTGGTTTAAATTCGTCTTCGGTCAAGTTACCTGCGACGCGACGTTCCACCTGCTTGCGGAACTGTGCTGTGCGGGACCGAATAAAAGCTTCGTCGAAATCATTATACTTATACATTATGCCTGCTCCGCTTGCTTGCCATGATTGTAGTTGGAGGGTCCGACGGCGCGGAACTCCTCGCGGAAGTGGGTGGGGGTGGGACCGTTTTCACCAGCTGTGGCATCGGCGAGGTAAACACCAACAACGGTTTCGCTCTGTGCTGCGCCAAAGGCGAGGCGGTCGTTTGCCAATTCTTCGTCGTCAAACAACGCCGCCTCTGCATGATGAGAGGTCCATGCGTTTTGGGAATCCAAATAAACAACGTCCCCTTCAATCAGGGTATTTGCTGTCACAACTTTAGGGGTGAATTGGCGTGCCATTACGCGAATTCCTTTTCATTCAAGGTCTCTGCAAGATCCAGCGCCGCGCGGGGCGCTAAACCATAAAGGGTGAGTGCCGGGCCCGTCAGCGGGGTTTCGGCAAGGGCGGTGGTCAGCTCAGCCAAAGTCGTCGCAAGGATGCGCTGGCTTGGCTGGCTGGCGTTTTCAATAAGGGTGACTGGGGTATCAGCAGCAGCGCCATGCATCAGCAGGCGCCCCTGGATAAAGCGAGCAGCGGTTTTGCCCATGTAAATGGCGGCGACGGTGCCGGGGCGGGCTAGTGTTTTCCAGTCATGCTCTGCAAAGCCTTGCATATCATGCGCCGTCAACAGTCGAACCGACCCGTTGCGGTCGCGTTTGGTGAGGCTTTGACCGATGGCTGCCACAGCAGCAGAGGCTGCCGTGATGCCCGGAACGATCCGCCAGCTAATAGAGGCCGCGTTTAGCGCGTCGATCTCTTCGTCTAGACGACCAAACACAGTGGGGTCACCGGATTTCAAACGAACAACCTGCGCGCCGAGGGATGCATGTTCAATAATCAGAGCATTGATATCAGATTGCGACATGGCTTGCCCAAATCCGGTCTTGCCCGTTTCGATAATCGTAGCCTCGCGGCGGGCAAGTTCGAGGATCTCAGAGGGAACCAAACGGTCATGCAAAACCACATCCGCCTCATGGAGCGCATTTCGTGCCTTGAGGGTCAAAAGCTCTGGGTCGCCAGGGCCTGCACCGACAAAATCCACATGTCCAGTAGGCTGGCTCTGGCCAAGGTGTTCGTTTAGGAGCGCGTATAACGTCGTTTTAACGGCATCGGTGCCGTGATCAATCGCTGCAGGGCCTTTCGCAAAATAATATGAGGACCAGAAATCACGACGGGCTCGACCAAAGGGCAGGGCCTTTGCTGATGCGCGAAAAGATTTACCGATCTTGGCTAAGACACCGAGCTGTGCGGGAAGCCGTTCCTCTAGATCGCGTTTGATTGCACGGGCCAGAACCGGGGCCGCCCCTTCGGTACCAATAGCGATGGTCACTGGGTCGCGGTCCACAATCGCGGGCGTTAGAAATTCGCTGTCGGCCAAATTGTCGACAATATTGACCATTGCGCCATCGGTTTTTGCCAAGGCGGCGAATTTCGTGTCCAGAATGTCATCTTCGTTTGCAGCGTAGAACAATGCCGTGTCGATGGCGTCATCTGCCTGAAAATCACGCCGCAATAGTGTGAGTTTTCCAGCATCTGCCCAATCGGCAATTTCTTGGACCGGATTAGGGGCGTAGACAAAGATGTGTGCTTCGGTTTTCAGTAACAACCGAACCTTGGCCACAGCAGCAGCGCCACCACCCGAAAGGGCGATTTTGCGGCCCGCGACGGCCAGAAAGATCGGAAAATGTTGCACCTGAAGTCACCCTTTGTGTGTTTCTGATGTCTAATATAGGATATTTTCCCACTATTTTACTATATGCGCTTGCCAATAAGGACGTATGTCCCGACATTCGGATCTGGAAGTCTGTTTGTTCTGAATTGAAGGGAAACATGGAATGTCTGTCCGACTGGATGAGGTAGACCGGAAAATTCTTGGGGAGCTGCAACGCGATGCGGGGCAGTCTCTGGATGAAATTGCACGCAAAGTGGGCTCTTCCAAGACGCCTGTGTGGAATAGAATCCGCAAGCTGCGAGGGTCGGGGATTATCAAGCAACAAACCGTGATGCTGGATGCCGAAGCACTGGGGTTTGAGGCTTGTTTCTTCGTGCTAATCAGAACCTCAGAACATGAGTCTGAGTGGCAGCAAAAATTTCTGAAAACGCTCAAGGAACGCCCCGAAGTTCAAGAGGCGCATCGGCTGGCTGGGGATATCGATTATATCCTCAAAGTTCGTGTTGAAAATGCCCGTGCGTATGATGTGTTTTATCAAGCTTTGATTGGTGAAGTTCGGATTTATAATGTCACTGCGTTACTGTCGATGGAGGAGTTGAAATCCACCAATTTGTTGCCCCTTTGATCAGTTGTAACTGGATAGCAGCCGCCCGCGCGAGGCATTTTACCTCTTGCGGGTGGCGATGATTGACCGCGCCCTGTTGATGGGGGATCAATAGCGGACACGCAACGAGGTTAATCCATGGAAGTGATAGACGTTTCCGTAACTTGGGGGGGCCGCGAAGGCTAGGTTTGGGCAGCGCCCAAATAAAATCGGTAATGCAATTTGTAGTTCCAGTCTGGCCAGAGGCGCACCTACACAAAAATGTGCCCCAGCCCCAAAGCTGGTGTTTGGTTTAATAAACCGTTTGGGGTCAAATAGTTGTGGATCCTCCCAGATTTCCGGATCACGATTGGCGGCGGCCAGAAGACACCCGACCTGCGTTCCAGCTTTGATGCGTTGTTTGCCAACATCAATGTCCTCATAGGCCCAACGGGTGAACATATGAAGTGGAGGATCAAACCGAAGTATTTCTTCGGTCAGTGTCTCGATGCCATCCGTTTGCGCAATCAACCCACGTTCCAACAAGGTTTTTATGCCATTTCCCATACTGTGGACGGTGGCCTCATGGCCTGCATTCAAAAGCAGAATACATGTGGTAATAAGTTCATCGGTGGACAGTCGCTCTCCGTCTTCTTCGGCTGCGATTAATTCGGAGATCAGATCATCCTTTGGTGTTGAACGGCGCGCTTCAACATGTCCACGCATGAAGTCGACAAAATCGATTGTGGCAGAGATAGCGGCGGCCTCGTCCTTGGCGGTGCGTCCGGCCTGATACATGGTGACCATCGCATTGGACCATCGCAGCAGATCCCCCCTTATTTCTTCTGGGACGCCGAGCAAACGTGCAATAATGATCACGGGAATTTCCTGCGCATAGGCCGTGAGCAGATCAACTTCTCCTGTAGGGAACTGGTCGATTAAGCTATGGCAGAGGGCTTCTATTTCTGGTCCCAGCGCCTTGATCCGGCGAGAGGTGAAAGCTCGCAACACCAACCCGCGCAGTCTTTTCTGTTTGGGGCCTTCAAGCTCCAACATGGAATGGGCTTCGACATCATAAAAGGGTTGTAACCGCTCTGGGATAGGGTTTCGCTGATCGGATGGGATTTCGCGACCGAGCCTGCGATCACGTAACAGCATGTTTACGGCAGCGTAACTCTGGGCACAGACCATGTCATAGTCTTCCCAGTAAAACAAATCCCCATGGGTACGGAGAGAGTCGTAAAAGGGATAAGGGTTCTGCACAAACACTGGGTCAGTTGGGGATTGTCGGAGGGACTCCATGGTGGGCCTTTCAATTCATATTGTTGCAATGAACCGAATGAATCTGGTCAATGCAAGGGCTTCGTCATACTGTTTAAACTCCTTTGGGCCCCTAAACGTTCGGAGCATGTATGACGCGTAAGGCTTTGGCTGTTTTCGCTTTTATTATTGCAGTTGTTGGTTTTTCCGGCTCGGTTTGGTGGGTTGGATTTAGCGCGGCGTTAAAACCAATCGCTGAACAAGGTCGGGCTGATTTGTCCCTTGCATCAGGGCGTCTGACCAGCGGATTGCAACAATTCAGACAAGCAGCGGTTCTGTTGGCCGATCACCCAGAGCTCATCCGTAGAATTCAGGACCCAGAATTGGCCGAACAGGCAAACGCCGTATTGCTTGAAGCATCGGATAAACTTGGAACGCTTGAAATCCAGTTGGCAGACGCATCGGGAAAAATACTGGCGTCCTCTAACCCAAGAGGTTCAGCCAACATTTCACTGACGCCTTATTTTTCCAGAGCAATGCAAGGCGCCGTAGGAAGCTATCATGCGCAAGTCGATGCCTCTGGGCAGCGGGTCTTTTATTTTTCTGCGCCTTTGCTGGATGGCGGTCCCCCTTTCGGGGCCGTGATCGTTAAGGTCGACATGGAGGCCGTTGAGGAAAGCGACTGGCGCGGCGGGGCACAGGCGATCTATTTTGTGGACGCTTCGGGTGTGGTGTTTGTGTCCAATCGATCAGAGTTGCTGTTGCGCACCCGCGGGACCACGGCTTCTAGCACATCCTACTTTACAGACCAGCTGAAGCCTTTTTTCTCGTATCAGGATTATAACATTGCTGGCCATGATCTTTGGGCAGTGGATGCGGGGCGTTACATTCCGATCCGCGCTCTTCATATGACTCAGCCTTTGCCGGTCGTTGGAATGGAGGGGGAAGTTTTGATCAGCACTGCGCCTGCGGAACGAATTGCAACGCTTCAGGCGTTGGTGGCTGCGGCCCTGTGTTTGTCTTTTGGTGCGATATGGTACGTTGCAACAGAACGCAGACGTGCTTTGAGCGAACGCCTTGAGATTGAGGCGCGTTCCAATGCGGCATTAGAGGCACGCGTGGCGGCCAGAACACAAGAGCTATCTAATGCAAACCTCTCATTACGAAAGGAAATTTCTGAAAAGGAAGAAGCTGAAGCCGCATTGAAAAAGGCGCAAGTCGATTTGGTGCAAGCCGGCAAGTTATCTGCGCTAGGTGAGATGTCCGCTGGGATCAGTCATGAATTAAATCAACCGCTAATGGCGATACAGAATTTCTCTGATAATGCAGGGCTGTTGCTTGAGCGTGGGAAAACTGAGGTTGCCGCAAATAATGTGTCCCGGATTTCCGATCTAGCACGTCGTATGGGGCGGATCATCAAGAACCTACGGGCATTTGCGCGTCAGGAAAGCGAGCCCATGACAAACGTGGATCTGAGTGCCGTGGTTGAGGCCGCATTGGAAGTTGCATCCAGTCGATTGCGACAAGAAGGTGTCTTGGTGAATTGGATTCGTCCCAAGAATAAGATCACTGTCCGCGGTGGTGAAGTCCGCTTGCAACAAGTTGTCCTAAATCTGGTAACAAATGCCACCGATGCAATGGGGGAAAGTGATGTGAAAAACATTGATATCAGCATGGAACTTATTGATAATAAAGTTGTTTTATCTGTTTGTGATACGGGGCCAGGGCTTGACGATCCTGAAAAGATATTTGATCCGTTTTATACCACCAAAGCCGTGGGCCGGGCCGAGGGGATGGGCTTGGGCTTGTCGATTTCCTATGGTCTGGTACAGAGTTTTGGCGGCCAAATACGGGGGCGCAATCATGCTGACGGTGGTGCTGTATTCACCGTGGAGCTCACCACACCTGCCAAAGAGAATATGTGATGACTGACCGTATCCTACTTGTTGATGACGATGCCGCAATTCGTGAGGCGCTAGGCCAGACATTAGAATTGTCTGATTTACAGCCGACATTGGTGGGCAGTTTTATTGAGGCCAAAGATCATATTGCAGTGGATTTTGAGGGGATCATCCTGAGTGATATTCGTATGCCGGGTAAGGATGGTTTCGCCGTTTTGGCACATGTGCAATCGGTTGATCCAGAACTGCCGGTCATATTGTTAACTGGTGAAGGAGACATCCCCATGGCCGTACGCGGCATGTCTGAAGGAGCCTTTGGTTTTCTGGAAAAACCATGTGATTCCAAAGATCTGCTTGCTGTCATTCACAGGGCAATTGCGACACGAAAACTGGTGCTGGAAAACCGAAAACTGCGTCAACGATTACATAACGGGGATGCAGCCGCCCGTATGCTGTTTGGTGAATCGCCTCAGGCAGATGATTTGCGGGTCCGAGTACGACGTGTGGCGTCTGTCGGGGCCGAGGTATTGATAACAGGTGAGGCCGGAGCCGGGACTTCGAAAGTGGCTGAGGTGATCCACTTGGTGTCGGATTTGGCCGCGCAACCGTTTCGAAAAT
This sequence comes from Pseudoruegeria sp., assembly GCA_039972875.1. Lineage (GTDB taxonomy): Bacteria > Pseudomonadota > Alphaproteobacteria > Rhodobacterales > Rhodobacteraceae > Pseudoruegeria. The sequence goes on along the minus strand of JBDWMA010000063.1, from coordinate 41,050 downwards.
TCTCAGCAGCCTCTATGTCTCCGCAGGCATTACGTGTTTTGATGCGGGAAGAAGGCGGGGGATCGGTGTTCTTTGACGAAATTGCGGCCTTGCCACCAGAAACACAATTTACCCTTTTGGAAGAATTAGATAGGCCAGAGGCCCCCAGGTTACTCGCCGGGACCTATCGAACGCTAGAATCCGAAGTGGCTGATGGTCAATTCAACCCCGATTTGTTCTATAAGCTTGATGTTATGCGCGTTCGAATTCCATCCCTACGAGAACGGCCCGAAGACATTCCAGTGCTTTTTCGACATTACGTAAATATCGCCTGTGAGCAGGCGGCACTTCCACCTCCTGATATCACACCAGAGGTTTTATCACGTCTTATGGCGCAAGATTGGCCGGGGAATGCGCGGGCTTTAATGAATGCGGCGATGCGATTTGCCATGGGTTTGGGCGAAGAAGTTGAGGTTCAAGAACAGGGGTTGTCGGAACGGATGGCTAAGGTGGAGCGGTCCTTTTTGGTGGATGCGCTCCGACGTGAGCATGGGAATGCATCTGGTGCGGCCAAGGCGTTAAAGCTTCCGCGGAAAACCTTTTATGACAAATTGACCCGCCATAATATTCGTCCGGAGGACTACAGGTAAGGAGTCGATCTGTGCGGATTATCGCACAGGTCCGGAAAATCGGTTGTGTGAAAATCCGCCACTTTAACAATGTGTATCGTGGGATCCTTGTTTTAAACCTAGTGTAATTCAATGAAATATATGGATAATTACATTTATTCCCGCATTCGGTAACTTTCTCTTGAATGGGCGGAATTGTGCCTCATTGTGTCTGCGAGGGTTCCAAATTCGAACTCTGGGACAATACTATCTGGGAGGATAACAGATGAAATATGTAACAACAGCCGGAGCAGCTCTTGCCGTAGCACTGAGCGCTGGTGCAGCCGTAGCCGCCTGCGACGAAGGCGAAATCACCGTTAAATTTGCACATGTGACCAATACTGATAAGCACCCTAAGGGGATCGCGGCATCGTTGCTGGAGCAGCGCGTAAACGATGAGATGAACGGCAAGATGTGTATCGAGGTTTTCCCGAATTCCACATTGTATGATGATAACAAAGTTCTAGAGGCCATGCTGCAAGGTGATGTTCAACTTGCTGCTCCGTCTTTGTCAAAGTTTGAAAAATTCACTAAGCAATACCGCATCTTTGACCTGCCATTCATGTTCAAAGACGTTAACGCAGTAGACGCGTTCCAAGCCTCTGACGCTGGTCAATCTATGAAGGATTCCATGCAAAAGCGTGGTCTTCAAGGACTGGAATTTTGGCACAATGGCATGAAGCAAATGTCTGCTAACAAACCACTGGTTTTGCCAACAGATGCCGATGGATTGAAATTCCGGGTGCAATCGTCGGATGTGTTGGTCGCACAAATGGAGGCCATTGGTGGCTCTCCGCAGAAAATGGCTTTCTCTGAAGTATATGGTGCATTGCAGCAGGGTGTTGTTGACGGCCAAGAGAACACTTGGTCCAATATCTTTGGCAAAAAGTTCTTTGAAGTCCAGGACGGCATTACAGAAACCAATCACGGTATCATCGACTATTTGGTTGTGACTTCTGTGGATTGGCTGGACAGCCTTGATGCGGACACACGTGATCAATTCCTGACAATTCTGGCCGAAGTGACCGAGACACGCAACGCTGAGGCCACTGCTGTAAACGAAGCTGCGAAACAGGATATTCTGGGTGCAGGCGGTACGATCCGGACGCTGGACGCTGATCAACGTCAGGCTTGGGTTGATGCGATGAATCCGGTTTGGGCTCAGTTCTCTGACGATGTTGGTCAAGAAAACATCGATGCTGCGCAGGCGATCAACGCCGGCATGTAATTTGGTTTGCGCGGCAGCACGCTGCCGCGCATCCGCGATCGGGCAAGGCGATTACGCCTGCCCAACCATTTCATATATTCGGGGACGAGGGACATGTACCGACACGAAGGCGAAAGCATCGTGGATCGGATCGAGGAGACTCTGATTGCGGTCCTGCTGGGCGCGATGACATTGGTGACATTTGCCAATGTGATTGCCCGCAAGGCATTTAATTCAAACATTCTTTGGGCGTTGGAACTTACTGTGTTCCTCTTTGGCTGGTTGGTTTTGCTAGGGGCGTCCTATGCCGTGAAAAAGGGCAGCCATCTGGGCGTTGACGCAATTATTAATATGGTTTCTGAAAAGACCCGGCGCGTTCTTGGACTCATTTCTGTGGCCGTCTGTATTATCTTTTCCTTTCTGTTATTAAAAGGCGCTTGGGATTATTGGGCCAATTTCGCCAATCTTCCGGGTACAGATGGGCGCTGGTTCCCCCTTGGGTTTGAGGACAAGTTTCGCGGCAAAGGATGGTATGAGGTGAATGATATCCCGATGCCTGAAATGTTCCGTTGGCTCGAAGATGTATTCAATGATGGGGAGGAATACGAAAAGATCCCGCGTCTCATTCCGTATGCGGTCCTTCCGTTATCTATGGCTTTGTTGTTGTTTCGCTTTTGTCAGGCGGCATGGGATCTATGGCTTGGTAAAACCGACCGCATTGTCGCCAGCCACGAAGTTGAGGACGAGATCGAAGCGCTCCATGAGCAAACAGGGGAGACAAAATAATGGAAGTCGCTCTGCTTTTTATTATGGTCGTTGGCTTGATGTTAATTGGCGTACCAATTGCGGTGTCACTTGGCATGTCATCGGTCCTGTTTTTACTGTGGTTTTCAGATAGTTCCATGGCATCTGTCGCGCAGACATTGTTCAGCGCTTTTGAAGGCCACTTCACGCTTCTAGCGATTCCGTTCTTTATTCTTGCCTCGTCGTTCATGTCGACGGGCGGGGTGGCGCAACGGATCATCCGGTTCTCGATTGCATGCGTCGGTCATTTCCGGGGTGGGCTTGCTATTTCAGGTGTGTTTGCCTGCATGATGTTTGCAGCTTTATCGGGGTCGTCTCCGGCAACTGTTGTGGCCATTGGTTCAATCGTAATCGCTGCGATGCGTCAGGCTGGGTACTCCAAAGAGTTCGCGGCGGGTGTGATCTGTAACGCCGGAACATTGGGTATTTTGATCCCGCCATCGATCGTGATGGTGGTCTATGCTGCGGCAGTCGAAGTGTCCGTTGGACGCATGTTCCTAGCGGGTGTCATTCCGGGTATTTTGGCCGGTGTTATGTTGATGGTTGCGATTTATGTGATGGCAACAATCAAGGGCATGCCCAAAGGAACATGGCAGGGTTGGGGCGAGGTTGGTGCTTCGTTACGGTCTGCGGCGTGGGGATTGATGTTGATCGTGATTATCATGGTCGGGATTTACGGTATCCCTGGCGTAACTGGCGCCTTCTTTACTCCGACTGAAGCGGCCGCTGTGGCCTCGGTCTATGCGTTCTTTGTCGCGAGCTTTATCTACCGCGATATGGGCCCCTTAAAAGGGGAGGGTGACCATCGGATTAGTCTACTACAGAAGCCTCAGGCGCTTGTGACTGCGTTCTTTCACAAGGACACGCGTCATACATTGTTTGAAGCAGGTAAGCTGACCGTCACGCTGATGTTCGTTATCGCCAACGCGTTGATCCTAAAGCACGTGCTCACCGAGGAACAAGTTCCACAACAAGTAGCAAACGCGATGCTGTCGGCTGGCTTTGGCCCCGTGATGTTCTTGGTCGTGGTCAACGTGATCCTGCTGATTGGTGGGCAGTTCATGGAACCATCGGGTCTGCTGGTGATTGTTGCGCCTTTGGTCTTTCCGATTGCCATAGAGCTAGGGATCGATCCGATCCATCTGGGAATCATCATGGTGGTCAACATGGAGATCGGGATGATTACACCACCGGTGGGGCTCAATCTATTCGTGACATCAGGCGTCGCAGGAATGCCCATGATGAGCGTTGTCCGGGCGGCTTTGCCCTTCCTTGCAGTGCTCTTTGTGTTCCTGATTTTGGTGACCTATGTGCCTTGGATCTCTACCTATTTGCCAAATTCCATCATGGGTCCCGAGATAATCACCAATTAGATCCTTAAAATATCAATGTTTGGGGCGTTTCATATGAAGCGCCCCTTTTTGTTTGAAAATTGCGCGATTCGTACATTTTTTGTAATAATACTTGCGTCATTTCACGCAATCCGATGTACTTTCGTATAAGGAAATTAGGAGGGCTCGCGTGGAGCATGTGACGCTTACTGTCGAAATGGCAGTGGTTTTGAGTATTTTAGCATTAACTGTATTTCTGTTTGTCACTGAGCTGTTCCGAATAGATTTTTCGGCTGTCTTTATTATGGTGGTTTTGGGGCTTTTGTCTCAATTACCCGGTCTTGAGAACCTCGCAGATACGCGCCATTTGTTTGATGGTTTTGCATCCAATGCGGTGATATCCATTATTGCCGTTATGATCATTGGGGCCGGGTTAGATAAAACCGGACTGATGAGCAAAGTTGCAGCTGTGATCCTGAAATATGGTGGTGCGACGGAAAAGCGGATCATTCCGATTATTTCGGGTACCGTGGGGGTCATTTCCAGCTTTATGCAAAACGTGGGGGCCGCGGCGTTGTTTTTGCCCGTTGTCAGTCGGATTTCCGTGCGGACAGAGATCCCGTTGTCGCGCCTTTTGATGCCGATGGGGTTTTGTGCCATCCTTGGGGGAACCTTGACGATGGTGGGGTCCTCTCCATTGATTTTGCTGAACGATTTAATCCTAACCGCAAATTCACAACTTCCTGCTGATCAGCAGATGCAGACGTTTGGTTTGTTTTCGGTCACCCCAGTTGGTGCAAGTTTAGTTGTGACAGGGATCTTATATTTCGTTTTGTTTGGCCGATGGGTTTTGCCCCATACAAAAGATGAGAAAAAAGCCGCAGCCGGTCAGTCTGTCGGTGAATATATGAAACGAATTTATGGTCTGAAAACGGATGTCGTTGAGGTCATAGTGCCCAATGGCAGCGCGCTTGAGGGGCGCATGTTTCAGGATCTTATGGAGGGGGAGCATATCTATGTGATCGGCTCTTTTCATAAAGGTCGGAAATGGTTTTCGCCTTTGGTCACCACAGAGGTAGAAACACCTTGTCGGCTTGCCCTATTGGGGCGGCGCAAAGTGATTGTGAAATGGGCCAAAACTTATGGGGTAACTGTTTTGCCGCGGTTAGAGATTTTTGCCGAAGACTATGCCCCAACAAATGCCGGTGTGGGCGAAATTGTTGTCCCTCCAGATAGTGAGCTGATCGGGCGTTGTGCCCGAGAGGTCCGCTTGCGTGGAACACATGGGTTGAATTTGCTGGCGATTCATCGCGGCGATCATACACTTAGCCTTGTTGAGACAGAGGACCACGCCGCCACGGCAATTGGCGCAGAGCCATTTCGAGCTGGGGATACATTAGTGGTATTCTCACGTTGGGAATCTTTGGCCCGGATCACCAAGGATCGTAATTTCGTGGTGGTGACGTCAAATTTTCCTATGGAGGAATTACGCCCGCAAAAACTGCTTTGGGCATTGCTGTTTTTCATGATCTCGATTGGTATGATCTTGTTCACTGACGTCTCTCTGTCGTTGTGTCTGTTCACAGGCGCCGCTGGAATGATCCTAACCCAAGTTGTGCGCATTGATGAAGCTTATGAGTCCGTCAGCTGGAGCACTGTATTCTTGTTGGCCAGCCTTATTCCTTTGGGGCTTGCGGTTCAAAACACAGGCACCGCTCAGTGGATTGCCCAACAAATATTGACCTTGTTAAACGGTTGGCCGGTTTGGGCGCTTCAGGCGGGGATCGCCGTTTTGGCGACAGGATTTACCTTGGTAATGTCCAACGTCGGTGCCACGGTTTTGTTGGTACCGTTGGCGGTGTCGATTGCGGTCTCTATTGGTGCAGACCCGGCAATCTTTGCCCTGACTGTGGCCATCTCGACGTCGAATTCGTTTTTGATCCCAACTCATCAGGTCAACGCCCTGATCATGGGCCCTGCTGGATATAAAGTCGTCGATTTTGTGAAAAGTGGGGGCGCTATGACGATCCTGTTTTTGATCGTTTCGCTCTTTATGATGAATGTGGTGTTTGGATAATGTAGGGCGATTTGGATGTCGCCCCCTTATCTGACAATGGCAGCGCCGGTTTAAACCGGCGCTCCTGCGTTTAGGCTTGCTGTAGGGCTGTGATGATACCACCAAAATCGCTGGCCTTCAGCGAAGCGCCGCCAACCAATGCGCCATCCACGTTTGAGACTGCAAAGATTTCTGTCGCATTTGATGGTTTTACTGAGCCACCATAGAGCACCCGCACTGCGTTGCCCGCAGTTTCACCGAACCGGCTTACCAGCTCGGCGCGGATGAAGTCATGCACTTCGGCGATTTGTTCAAGTGTTGGGACCTTGCCCGTACCAATGGCCCATACGGGTTCATATGCGATGACAAGGCGCGAGCCCGTGGCCCCGTTGGGAACTGAACCGGATAGCTGTTCGCGAATGACATCCAAAGTCGTTCCATCGTCGCGCTCGGCTTCGGTTTCACCGATGCAGACAACGGCGGTTAGGCCTTGTACCCAGACCGCTTGTGTTTTTGCAGCGACCTCGGCGTTGGTTTCGCCGTGGTCTGTCCGCCGCTCTGAATGTCCAAGGATGACAGATGTTGCCCCGGCGTCCGCCAGCATTTCACAGGAAATATCACCGGTATGCGCGCCTTTTTCGTTGGCGTGGCAATCTTGACCACCCGTCGCGATTGCACCCTCTGCAGTGATGCGGCTCATTCGGTCCAACAATGTCGCTGGTGGGCACAATAAGATGTCCACGGTACTGTCAGAATAGGATGCGTGCAGGGCCTCTACTTCGGCCAATTGTGCCGATGTGCCGTTCATTTTCCAATTGCCTGCTGCCAATTTGCGCCGCATGGGTATCTCCGTCCTGTCCAAATAAATTTGTTGGGGACAATGCCATGCTATGAGGTGAGGTCAAGCTACGTTTGGGCGTTACTCAGTGGTTAATTCGCTCACGTCTTTGAATTTGATCGATTCACCGCATCCACAGGCATCCGCAACATTGGGGTTGCTGAATTTGAATCCCGCCTCAAGCAATGAGACCTCATAGTCAATTTGGGTGCCAAATAGAAACATCTGTGCCATTGGCGCAATCATGACACGTGCGCCGTCTTGTTCGACCACTTCATCCAAAGGGTCGATTTCAGACACATAGTCCATCGTGTATTCCATTCCCGCACAACCGCCTTTCTTGACGCCAATACGAAGCCCTTGAGAGCCGTCTTTGGTCATCAGTTTTGCGATTTGTTTGATCGCTGCGGGGGTCATAGTGACGGCTTGTTTGCCGGGAATGCCGAACATGGAGATACCCATCTGTTTCTGTCTATTATGTATTTAGGGTAGGTTGGGGCCAATCTCAAGCGGGGGGAGCAGAGTAATGACCCAATGTGACGCCAATGTCATTAGGATGGCCCAACCGAAACTCGCCAAGGTGCCGATGATAACGTATTCGCTGGCCTCACGCCCTTCATTCACGGTTGAAAAGCGCAATATCGATTTCGCCCCGATTAAAAGCGCGATGGAGCCGATTTGTCCTGCAAAGATCATTACAAATATCAGGCTGCGTTCCAGCGTTCCGATAATCCGGCCCGCGCCGGGGAGACCGTCTTTTGGAACATGCGCGGTGTAGGGTGCACATAACAGGCCAACGACAAACCCTCCAACGATCACGGTCAAAATAAATCCACAGAGCAAGGCAAAGCCCGTTATTAGCGCTGGCGGTGCCAGAGTGGACCAAATCCCTTGATCCCATAACGTCGGCGCGCAGATCGTAGCGATTAGCAGTGTCAGAACATGCGCCGCTTGATCGACGGAAAAACTGGCAAGCCCCGGTTTTTCTAAACGGGATTTAAGGGCGTCGATGATCAAATGTGCGAATGCGACCGCGTATACGATGGGTTGTAAAAATGTCCCTGTGATCAGCAGGGTACTAACCAAAACGATCCCTGTGTGTTGTAAAAGAACCGGCCATTTGTCCTTGTTCTGGGCCATGCTGTCGGGTTGTAATAAAAAATCAGCGACGAGATGAGCCAACAGTAGGGCGATGAATGTTTCAATCACGTCGTTTCTTTCTGGAAGTAGTATTGTCAACTGTATTTGGTTGCTTTTTTGATTTGCAACCCTTTTAGGGTGTCATGCGGAAGTGGTCAGACCTGCCTCATACACGTCAATCGCTTGGCGCAAGGCCTCAAATTGAGCGGATGATAGTGATTTTTGGATAGCCTGACGGGAATGGCCCAGAGTCTTTGCCAATTCTGACTGGGTTGGTGCGTGTGGTGAAAGGGCCCCCGCCATAGAAGCGGCCTGCGCAACGGTCCACCCATCAGATAGGGCATCCGCCAGTATAAAAATAGCTTGAAGAGGGGAGTTTTCCTCGCTGTTATTAAAGGAAAAACTCTGTTTTTTTGTCAGCCTGTCCAATCCATGACCAGATAAAACAAAGGCATCACCAGAGGCACCATTTAGATCGCCCGACGTGGACAAACTGCCAAGACCAACCCCGACAGAGATACGCGTGTTCAAATCAAGGTTTGCCGCCCGCAATGAGGCGCGCAGAAACAGGCAGGATCGTAGGCCAAGGACCGGGGATGTGAGCGCGAGCTGCCAGCCATCCCCTCGGGCACGTGTAAAATGAACGGACGCTTCTTGCCATTCAGACAGAGTGTCACTCGCTTTGGCCAAAACGGACATTGCAGCATCAACAGTTGTCGGTGGCTTTCGTGTCGATCCAATTAGATCGCCAGTCAATACTGCAATATTATTGCTCACTGTCGTGCCTCCTGTTTCCAGCAGTCTTGCAAAAACAAGTGCTTAGAGGCAAGCTTTACATGAACCCAAGTTCAAGACGTGCTTCGTCGCTCATCATTTCCATGCCCCAGGGTGGCTCCCACGTCAGTTGGACGTTTACATGTTTAATACCGGGCAATGGCTCCACAGCTTCGGCAACCCAACCAGGCATCTCACCAGCGACGGGACAGCCCGGTGCGGTAAGTGTCATGATGATATCGACTTCGCTTTCATCATTTATTTCAATGGTATAGATCAGCCCAAGATCAAAGATGTTGACCGGGATTTCTGGGTCATAGACGGACCGACAGGCCTCTACCACATTTTCGTGGAGCGGGTGATCAGTGCTTGAGGGTTTGATCAGCGGAGTGCCTTCAAGCTGTTCAGAAGATTCGGAGGTCATACAGCATCCTATAAAGTAGTTGAGCAAAGATATAAGGTTTGTCTTTGCCAAGGTCCAGAGGGGCGTGCTCTATCCTTTTGCCGCAAGCGCAATTTACGGGTGGTTTTGATGTTTTAAACGATATTCTCTTGGGGTTTGGTGATGCGCCTTTCGAAATTGACGATTGAAGTTGGCCAAAGAAGGATAACCGACATCACTGGCAATATGGGCAATTGGTTGTGTGCTGCCAGCCAGCCGTGCGCAGGCTTCTCCGAGGCGCAAGGCTGTCACATAGTCGCTGATGTTTTGCCCCATATTGCGTTTGAATAATCGATGCAATCCAGAGACACTGAGGGCAGCGGTATTCGAAAGATCTTCTAGGCTAAGAGGAGTGCGATAGTGCTGGTGGATGTGATCCAATACGCGGTCCATGCGCCCTTTGGTGGCGGCTGTTTCATGAAGGTCGGCGGGGCGGCTGGACAGTGGGCTGTCGGCATTTGCATTGGCAAGCAGCCCCAATATCCGCATCAATGTCAAAGCACGCTCCGCCGGAGGCTTTCCGAAAAACGCCGAGATTTCAGATTTGATGCCATTGGCAAGGTGGGGATCAAACTGCAATCCACATGTGCCACGCCGTAGTAACCCTTCAACAGCTGAAAACTCTTTGAAATTATGTGCAAGCTCGGCCCCCCATGCCGGCGAAAACCAAATTACCAACGCAATATGCGGGGCCGTCTGATCGGGTCTGCAGGCAGATACCCACGTATGGGGCAAGTTTGGCCCAACAAGAACCAAATCACCGCTTTCATAGGGGGCGCAATGATCGCCAATAAACCGCTGCCCAGCTGAATTTAGCGTTAAGGTCAGTTCAAATTCGGGATGATGATGCCATTGAAAAGGAATGCCATCCTCAAGGCGCCGATCTAAAAAGGCGACGGATGTTCCGGGCAACCAGTTTAATCGTTCCCTAAAGGCGTCCATTTGGCATCCTTTCTAATAAATACGCCAGAATAGTATCAGTAAGAGCCATTCGAAGCCAACAATTCTATTCCTCCGGCGTTTATTCTGAAGCGGAAAGAGCAAGGAAAGGGAGCCTCATGCAAACTGCCACAGCCGCCGAAATTAGCCATCCAGTAAGCGATAAACTCACCACGCAATTAAAACACATCCAAAAGACGCTGCCTTTGCGTGTTCTGAGCGACGCCGACTGGCAGCATTGGATCAGCAAGGGCTATGTGATTGTTAAGCAGGCGGCCCCAAAAGAAGCCGTTGAACGTTTGGTGGGTTTGCTCTGGGAATTTGATGAAAAAGACCCAACTGATCCTTCAACTTGGTATGCGCCGCAGCGTCGCCCCCATGTGCGAAAAGAGTTAAACAACGCCGGTATGGTGGAAATCTACAACCACCAATATCTGTGGGACATGCGCCAGTTGCCACGAATATATGACGCTTTTGTCGATATTTGGGATCGCGAGGACCTTTGGGTCACCATTGATCGCGCCAATCTCAATCCACCTAAAAAGGACAAAGGAAATCAGGATGGATTTATTCACTGGGATGTGGATAGCGCACGAACTCCACAGCCGATTGGGGTGCAGGGAGTGTTGAGCCTGGCCACACAAGACGAAGAAACCGGTGGATTTCAATCTGTTCCTTATCTGTTTGAACATTTCGATGAGTGGGTCAAATCTCAACCAGAGGACCGCAATCCATTGTTGCCCGATATGACTGGGTTGGCGCGTGAAAACGTGAACCTAGAGCCCGGAGATTTAATGATTTTCAATTCCTTGCTGGCCCATGGCGTGCGTCCAAACCATGCAGAAGGGCGCTGTCGTATGGCGCAATATATCTCAATGCATCCGGCAGAATTTGATAATGAGTCAGAGCGCAAGGATCGTATTCACCAATGGCGAAATCTTGAGCCTCCGCAGCGTCCTGATTTTCCCGGCGATCCGCGGGAGTGGGAAAAGAAGAACGCCAAAACTGCGGTACTGACTGATCTGGGTCGAAAATTGTTGGGATTGGACGCTTGGTAGGGCGAGGTCTTTTAATGGAGCGCAGTTTGGTCTATCGACGCGCCCCATGACACAAAGATTCTCTTATCAGCTTAATGCCACCGACGGGGCCGCCCGAACCGGTGTAATCAACACCCCACGCGGTGAGATCCGTACCCCTGCTTTTATGCCTGTGGGGACAGCCGCAACGGTCAAAGCCATGATGCCTGAAAGTGTTCGTCAAACCGGGGCGGATATCCTTTTGGGCAACACCTACCATTTGATGTTGCGCCCAACAGCAGAGCGGATCGATCGTCTGGGTGGTTTGCATAAATTTATGAATTGGGAACGTCCGATCCTTACGGACAGCGGTGGCTTTCAAGTCATGAGCCTCGCAGGCCTGAGAAAGCTGACAGAAAAAGGTGTGACGTTCAAAAGTCACGTGGATGGTTCCAAGCACGAGCTGACACCTGAGCGCAGCATGGAAATTCAACGCCTTTTGGGCAGTGACATTGTGATGTGTTTTGACGAATGTCCCGCGCTCCCTGCAACTGACGAACGCGTGGCGGAAAGCATGCGTCTGTCTATGCGTTGGGCAGCCCGATCTAAAGATGCATTTGGTGATCGGCCCGGACATGCACTGTTTGGCATTATGCAGGGCGGAGTAAATCCTGACCTGCGGGAAGAAAGTGCAAAAGCGCTTCAGGAGATCGGATTTGACGGATATGCCGTTGGTGGCCTTGCGGTGGGCGAAGGGCAGGAGGCAATGTTTGGTGTCCTGAATTACGCGGCTGACATGCTACCTGCTGACAAACCTCGTTATTTGATGGGTGTTGGGAAACCGGATGATATCGTGGGTGCTGTAAAACGCGGCATTGATATGATGGATTGTGTGTTGCCCTCCCGTTCTGGACGGACGGGGCAGGCCTTTACACGCCACGGGGTGGTGAATATCAAAAACGCACGGCATCAGGATGATCCAAGACCGCTTGATGAAAATTGCGGTTGCCCGGCATGTCAGAATTACTCTCGGGCATACTTACATCATGTGTTTCGGTCAAAAGAGATGATTTCTGGGATGCTTTTGACTTGGCATAATCTTCATTACTATCAGGACCTTATGCAAGAAATGCGCGACGCTATTTCTGCCAGGAAGTTTTCTGAATTTGAAGCCCGCTTTCACGCGAACCGAGCGGCTGGGGATATCGAGCCGCTGTAGACATCTGGTTTTCGGTGTGGAGATGAAAGATGCCTGTTCAGTACGGTTATGAAGCTACGGTACAGGCGGGGCGGGTAGGGTAAGTTCCACAGTCCGCGGCACATTGGTCGCCGCGAACTGTACGCTCTTATTGTGATGTTGCAGGGACCTGCACGATGGTGGATAGGGATCGGGATAGATGCCGTCTGAGATCCCCGAAAATTGGGCCATCCTGACCATCGCTATCATCTCATGTGTCGCGAGCGATCAGTTTGACGGGGGATATAGTTTTCGCTGATTTCTAATTCAGCTTTAAGGGCCGTTCTGGCACGAGAAATTCGCGAAAGGACAGTTCCAAGAGGCAGGCTGTGACGTATAGCCAGTTTTTTGCAACTAAGCCCGTCAAAGGCATATTCCCGCAGCAATTCTTTTTGATTGTCAGGAAGACGTTCCAGCGCGTGCAAGAGATCAGTCCCAATGAGCAAATCTAATGCATCCGGAATCGTATTCTGTGGCTCCTCGATTGATTGCTGTGTCACGGTACGTTTTCGAAACAACCTCCGACGAAGAGCGGTCTTTGCATAAGCAGGTAAGCAGTCAATGTCGCTTTCCGAATGTTGGGCTTTGCAGAGGGAGAGCAATACATCCTGAACAGCGTCTTCGGCCTGTGTCGGGTCGGGTGCAAGGTAAAACGCCAGACGTGTTAAATCAGGGAGTAGGTCTGTGATATCGTTACTGGATATTTGTGTCATTGTGGCCTCATATTTTTCTTTATGAAGAAAACAATCGGGCCCTTGATACAACCTGGGGGGAATCCGCTGAGCGAGTTTCGCCGGTGTTGGTCAGGCAGGTTTTTGCGTAAAGAAAGTCGGTATTTGCGCGGGCAACAGCCGTTTCCCACCCAGAACATTTCTAGACGGAATAATCCGGCCCTCTGGACGCTCTTGTAACCGTAGACCCGAGAAACAGGGCTGCGTGATTTAAATCAACTCAGGAGAGATTAACATGAAATCGATCAACAAGATTGCCCTCGTCAGTGCCGCTATTGCAGTCATTTCCACTACTGCTTTTGCGCAGGTTAGTGGCGATGCGGACGGAGACGGTCAACTTAGCATCGAAGAGTTGCAAGCAACCTATCCTAACCTGACAGAGTCAGAGTTTTTGGTTCTTGATCAAAATGGGGATGGTGCTGTTGATGTCGCCGAATATACAGCGGCAATCGATGGCGGTCTTCTGATGCCATCAGAGGGCTAACCCTCCAGTAGATACCCTCCCCGGAGCATCATCGCACCGGGGAGGGTATTTTTTTATCTAACACCACGTGATAGAGCTGCAACGCCAGTGCGTGCGATTTCAACCAGACCAAGCGGCCTCATCAGTTCCGCAAAAGCGTCGATTTTCTCACCAGGCCCGGTGATTTCAAAGACAAAGCTCTCAAGCGTGCTGTCCACCACACTTGCGCGAAAGATATCAGCCAATCTCAGGGCTTCGACCCGTTTTTCGCCCGTCCCAGAAACTTTGAGCAGAGCGAGTTCACGCTCAACACTTGGACCATCGACAGTCAAATCGTGTACCTCATGAAGGGGGACAATACGGCCAAGTTGCGCCTTGATCTGCTCGATTACAGCTGGGGTACCTGTTGTCACGATTGTTATACGAGAGCGATGCCCTTCATGGTCAACTTCGGCGACGGTCAGGCTCTCTATATTGTAGCCACGCCCCGCAAAGAGGCCGATGACACGGGCGAGAACACCCGCCTCGTTGTCGACGATACAGGCCAATGTGTGTTTTTCGATCACCTCAGCATTAGGATCACGAAGGTTATAGGCCGAATGGCTGGTGGAGCCTTTTTTGATTTTTAGAGCATTCATTTTTTAGCCCTCCTTAAACCAGAACCGCGCCGGTCGAGCCGATCGCATTCTGCGTGTCTGCATCGCCCATCAGCATTTCATTATGTGGTGCGCCCGATGGGATCATAGGGAAACAGTTTTCGTGTTTTTCCACCAGGCAATCAAAAATTACCGGGCCATCATAGTTGATCATTTCCATAATCGCATCATCCAGATCCGCAGGATCAGAACAACGGATGCCTTTGGCACCAAAGGCTTCTGCCAATTTTACGAAGTCGGGCAGGGATTCGGACCAGCTGTGAGAATAGCGTTCGCCGTGCAGCAATTCTTGCCACTGACGGACCATGCCCAGACGTTCATTGTTTAAGATGAGCTGCTTCACGGGCAAACGATACTGCGCTGCGGTGCCCATTTCCTGCATGTTCATCAGCCAGCTGGCTTCGCCTGCAACGTTGATAACCAATGAGTCTGGGTGCGCAACTTGTACGCCTACGGATGCGGGCATGCCGTATCCCATGGTGCCTAGCCCTCCGGATGTCATCCAGCGGTTCGGATCCTCAAACCCAAGGAACTGTGCAGCCCACATTTGGTGTTGGCCAACTTCTGTGGTGATGTAGCGGTCATGACCTTTGGTCAGAGCATCCAGACGTTCGAGTGCGTATTGAGGTTTGATAGTTTCTTCAGACCCAACATAGCGCAGGCATTTTACCTCTTTCCATGCATCGATCTGTGTCCACCACTGTTTCAGAGCGCCTTTATTAGTCTTGCGGCCTCCGGCTTTCCAAACCCGCAGCAGATCTTCAAGTACATGGCCAACATCGCCCAAAATGGGCAGATCCACTTGAATTACTTTGTTGATAGAAGAGGGGTCGATATCGATGTGCACCTTGGTGGAGCCGGGGCTGAATTTTGACAATAACCCGGTGATCCGGTCATCAAACCGCGCGCCAATGTTGATCATCAGATCGCAATCATGCATCGCCATATTGGCCTCATACAGACCATGCATGCCCAACATTCCGATCCAATTTTTGCCGGATGCCGGATAGGCACCCAGACCCATCAGAGTCGAAGTGATCGGAATACCTGTCGCGTCTACCAGTTCGCGCAGCAATTGGCTGGCGGCGGTCCCAGAGTTGATGACCCCCCCACCGGTATAAAATACGGGGCGTTCTGCGGCTTCGATCATTGAGGCCAGTTGTTTGATTGCCTCTATGTCACCTTTGAGTTTTGGCTGATATTGGTTAGCGGCCGATTTGGCAGGTGGCACATAGGTGCCAGTCGCAAATTGAACATCCTTAGGGATATCAACAAGGGTAGGTCCCGGACGACCAGAGATCGCAACGTGGAATGCCTTGTGAAGGGTTTCTGCCAGCTTATCCGTTTCACGTACCAGCCAGTTGTGTTTGGTACAGGGGCGGGTGATGCCTACGGTATCGGCCTCTTGGAAACCATCGGTGCCGATCATGAATGTCGGAACCTGACCGGTCAAAACGATCAGTGGGATCGAATCCAGCAAGGCATCCGTCAGACCGGTAACGGCGTTTGTCGCGCCCGGGCCTGATGTTACCAAAACAACTCCGGGTTTTCCTGTAGACCGGGCATATCCTTCGGCGGCGTGAACCGCACCTTGTTCGTGTCGTACCAGAATGTGACGGATATCGTTTTGCTGAAAGATCTCATCATAGATCGGTAGGACGGCACCACCGGGGTATCCGAATACCGTGTCCACACCCTGATCCTTCAGGGCTTGAACTACCATTTTCGCTCCGGTCATTTGACGTGTCATTTGAGTGCTCCGTCCTTTTACTCAATCTTGCAATTACACATAAAAAAGCCCCCGAAGATTTTCGAGGGCGCATGGGATCCTTTGGGTGTCCGAGTTACCGGCCCATGCGCTTTTTCCTAACAAGTACGACGAGGTCGTCCATTTCGAAGGCTCCTTATTCGATGCGGGGACATTAAAAGTGCAACGGGGGGGCGTCAATGGCAAAACTGGAAAGAAAGTGAGGTTTTTGATTGATATTCTTTTCGGTAATTGCGCAAATTTGTGCTTTTGGCAAATTTTACCAAAAATATAGGGTGAAGCCTTGGGGTTTTGGGTGTTTCAGGGGCATCTTCGAATCGTCGATTGGCCTGTCGCGACTGGTCATGGGGATGTTTCCATCCTACTGCTATTGCTAATGGCGCGATGACTTTGCGCGACATTGCCAGAACTGGGGACGGGAATTCGTAAGAATTGTGCTTCAGCTGGTGATTTTCAAAAATGAAGGAGGGGCGAATGGCTGAGACCCAGATACTTGTTGAGTTCGGAATGGGAAGCTCTCTCCGGCGCGCAGACTACACAGGCGCAGCTGAACGGGCTATTCGAGATGCGCTTTGGCATAATTCGATTTCAGCGGCGGAGCTTTTTGGATTTGAGAAAACGGACATGATCATCGATGTTGATCTTGGTGTCGCGCGTCCAGACATGGTGAACACCGAAGCGCTGAGAGGAATCTTTCCTTATGGGACGGCTCGGTTTCATGTGACCCATGGCGGGCTTGATGTCCCGAAACCTGATGGTTCAGGGGTGACCGTGATTGCGAATGCGGCTCTGCGTGTGTCTTTTGATATGGAGAAGGCCCATGGCTGATCAACGGATTATTCTGGAATTGGGAATGGGCAACGATTTGTATGGTGCCGACTATACCAAAGCAGCTTGTCGAGCGGTACAAGATGCACTGCATCATTCTTCCCTGACATTGTTTTCAAATCTTGGGTATGACCACAAAGACATGCGCGTTCAGGTGACAATCGGTGTTCAACAGCCTGAGGCGGTTGATATTGATCGGGTAACGGCAGAATTGCCGCGCGGCGTGGCACATGTCACGGCGGTGCAGGGTGGGCTGAATGTTTCGTCGCCACATGGGGCCCCGCATGTGATGGCCACCGCTGCAATTGAGGCATTTCTGGATGTCGACCCTGCTGATTGGAGCTTATCGTCTAAATCGCGCTAAAAGCTTTGGCCAGTGCCCTGCAATACCCCATGTTTTAACGCATAACGGGTCAAGCCTGCGGTGGAACTGATGCCGAGTTTGCGTTTGATATTCTTTCGGTGGGTCTCAACGGTGCGGACCGAAATATCTAGAACGATTGCGACGTCTTTGTTTGATTTCCCCTGTGCTAATTCTAGCAGGATCGTTTGCTCACGACTGGTGAGGGGTTCGCGGCCATCTGTGGTTTTGGGTGTGAGGGCGGCGTACGCACCTGTGCAGAGGTATTGCTGACCTAGCATCACCGTGTCGATAGCAGTTTTTATTTCTTCTGTTGGAACATCTTTTAGGATGTAACCGAGTGCCCCGTGGGACAGCGCGGTTGAGATGTATTCGGCACTGTCATGCATGGAGAGGATCAGAATGCGGGTCTGAGGGCGCTTCTCTAGGATGATTTCAGTGGCAGCTAAACCGTTGACGCAGGGCATGTTGAGGTCAAGAAGCATCACATCGGGGGAC
This sequence comes from Pseudoruegeria sp., assembly GCA_039972875.1. GTDB lineage: Bacteria > Pseudomonadota > Alphaproteobacteria > Rhodobacterales > Rhodobacteraceae > Pseudoruegeria. The sequence continues at coordinate 23,314 of JBDWMA010000063.1, read as the reverse complement.
AATTCCTGCACTTGATCAATAGCGTCTTGCCCGTTCTGGAGTGTGCCGACGACATCAATGTCATCGTAGGTTTCCAAAATGGCCTGAATGCCTTCTGTGACCATTGGGTGATCATCGACGATGACGACACGAACCTGGCTCATGCGATATCCTTGTTTTTCTGTTCTGGAGGCAACAGGTGGGTTAGGGGCACCTGTGCTTCAATGACCGTTCCATTGCGCGTTGACAGAATACGCAAGCCCCCATCCAACTGTTCTATGCGTTCCTGCATGTTACGCAATCCCAATCCGTCTGCGGATCCCTTTGGGTTCGTGCCGTTCGAAAACCCAATCCCATTATCAGTGATCCGCATGCTTGCGCCTTCGGAGTGTCCTGACAGCCTAAAGGTAACGTGGCTTGCCTCAGCGTGGCGTTCAATATTTGTCAGGGCTTCTTGTGCAATTCGGTAGAGTGCGATTTTTGCGTCTTGGTCCAGACGGTTCCGAAAAACGGCGGTTTCCAGATCGGCTGTAATCCCAGTACGTGCACTGAATTCTTCTAGCAAGGATTTGATCGCGGGGCCAAGCCCCAGATCGTCGAGGACACCAGGACGGAGATCCCGGCTGATGCGGCGGACCTCTTGGATAGCGCCATTCAAATGAGAGATACCCTTATCCAAGTTTTCTGCGGCACGAGGATCGCCGTTGTTTAAGTGCCGACGGGCGAGTTCCAAAGCGTAGCGCACACCAACAAGGATCTGACTGATGGAGTCATGCAGTTCCCGTGCCACGCGGCCGCGTTCTTCTTCTTGGGTGTCAAAAATGCGCTGGGTGAGTTCTTTTAGTTTGGCATCCGCCAGACGGCGCTCCCGGATATTAATGATGAGGCCGGACACGAACACTAGGAATAATGCGCTCAATGTGATGGCGATGATATAGATAAAAGTCCGCTGGATACGTTCTTCGACATCGGCCCGTGCTAGGGCGGTCGTTTGCAGAACATCATCAATGAAAATGCCGGTGCCGACCGCCCATTTCCAATCCTGAAGCCCAACCACATACACCACCATTCGTGCTGTTTCTTGTGTCGATGGTTTTGGCCAATCAAAAGTATGATACCCCGCTCCGGATCGCGCGATATTGACGAGTTCGTCGGTGATAGGAATGCCGTTTAAATCTTTCATTCCCGTCCAGTTTTTTCCGATCAGATAGGTTTGCCGAGGGGCGACAAGATTGGTGCCTTCATAATCAAAAACAAAGAAATAGCCATCTTGGCCATAGACCATGGAAGACAAGATTTGCGTAACAGCAAGCTTTGCTTCCTCGTCATCGGGAAGGGCGCGGCCATAAATATTCACAAATGCTGTACGGGCGATGGAAATGTAGTTTTCGAGTTCAGCCTTTTTGGCATTTATCATTTGTACTTCGAGAGCGGCGATTTCACGGTCGGCCAGATCGCGGGATTGGTTTACCACAACCAATGCGATTGCCGCCGCCGCCAGAATAAGGGGGAGGGTCGCCAGAAGGGCAAGCTTTTGACCATAATTGAGCCGAAAACGTTGTCTGAGAAGTGGTTTTTGGGCTGCCATCCGTGATTCTTCTTTATGGACCGATTTGTGCTGTATAAGCATGGTCTTTGAGACAAAGCCCGTCAATTCCAGTCATTTGCTCAATTTATTCGTTTGTTTTTATGCGGTTGATTAAAAAATAGATCTTCTGCGTAGTTGTAGGTATTTTCTGATGGAGGCGCACTCGTTAAGGTCGCTACACTGGAAACGATCCGTCCCCGTTTAACGAGGGGCGACACTATTTTTTGGGAGGAATATCTATGGATCGTCGCTCATTTTTGAGAACATCCGCTCTTGGTGGTACAGCCGCTGCAGCCACAACTCTGGCAGCGCCGGCCTATGCGCAAGGCAAACGCAAACTAACTATGGTCACCACATGGCCACGTGGATTTGCTGGACTGGCAGATGCTGCGGACAAATCCGCTGAAAATATCAATGCGATCTCTGGCGACACGCTGGAAATCGAAGTGAAACACGCAGGCGAGCTTGTCGGCGCGTTTGAAGTTTTTGACGCTGTGACAGCTGGCCAAGCCGACATGTATCACGGCGCAGATTACTATTTCGTAAACCAACATCCTGCTTGGGCGTTTTATACAGGTGTACCGTTCGGTATGACTGCGGTTGAGCAAAACAACTGGTATTACCACGGTGGCGGCATGGAAATGCACCACGAGTTGGGCGAAATCTTTGGTCTAAAATCCTTCCTTGCTGGGAACACTGGGTCTCAGGCTGGTGGATGGTTCCGCAAGGAAATCAGCGGCCCTGAAGATTTCCAAGGCTTGAAATTCCGTATGCCAGGTCTGGGCGGCAAAGCCTTGGGTCACATGGGTGCGTCTATCCAGAACTTGCCAGGCGGTGAGATCTATCAAGCGCTCGCAGCCGGTGCCATCGACGGGACTGAATGGGTTGGCCCATGGTCCGATGAAAAAGTTGGTTTCCAAGAGATCACGAAATTCTATTACACCGCTGGTTTCCATGAGCCGTCTGCTGGTCTGTCTCTTGCGACAAACCTAGAAGTGTTCAATGACCTGACACCACAGCAGCAAAAAGCCATCGAAATTGGTGCAGGCCATGCAAACGTATGGAACCTGAGTCAGTATCAGATGAACAACGGTGCTGCTCTTCAGCGTCTGGCGTCTTCTGGCGTGAAAGTTCTCGAATTCCCAGATTCAGTTTGGGATGCATTCGGCGCGGCTTCTGCAAAAGTGTACGAAGAGTTCATGGGCGACGATATCTTTAAAGCAACTTACGAAGCTTACACAGATTCTATGAAAGCGTCTTCGGGTTGGATTGCAAAATCCTCCACAGAATACGTCGCACAACGCGATCGCGTTCTGGGCTAAATCTGCTTCTCTTAAAAATATGGTTCTCCGGGTTTGTACCGGAGGACCAACAACAGGTCTTCCGACGTCTTTCACTAATGATGGCGTAACGGAATACATCGGGACATGGGGGGAGATATGCTGGACGGCATTCTCTGGTTCTTTCAGAACATATTAATGGCTTTTTATCACTTCGGATATGCGGTGACGCATCCGGGCATGTGGCTTGATTGGTCCAATAAGGAATCTTTGATCAGGTTTATCTATTACGGTGGATCGGTAGAGTTTTTCTTTGTTGTGTTTACCGCTTTCTTGGTTTTGACGGCTGTCGGACTTTGGAAGAACAACGTCATGTGGGGCACGGTTCGCGTGTTTGAGGGGGTTGCCAATTCGATCGGGCGTGTGGCTGTTTGGGCTGGTCTGATCATGGTGCTGCAACAATTCATCATTGTATTTGTACAACGTATTTTTGCGCAATCAGAGCTGGGGTTTGGGTTTGGTATCCAATTCGCCTTTGACCTGAGTTGGTGGGCCGAGGGGCTTAAATTCTACAATGCGTTGATCGTTGCTTTGTGCTGTACATACGCATTTGTGCAGGGGTCTCACGTCCGTGTCGACCTTGTCTATTCTGCGGTGTCCTTCCGTACAAAACGTGCGATTGACATGTTTGGGTCGCTGTTTTTCATGATGCCCTTTGCCATCCTCGTTTGGATGTACGGATGGTATTTCATGTGGCGCCACCTAATCACACCAAAAGTATCAGCATCGGATAAAATTGAACTGATGCTAAAGAAATCTCGTATTGTGAAATGGAACGTAGAAACCATCGGCTTTTCGCCCAATGGATTTAACGCCTATTTCCTCTTTAAAATCTTGCTGGTTGCATTTGCTGGACTGGTCTTCTTACAGGCCGTTGCCTTTTTCTATCGCTCTTACCTTGAGTGGAAAGAAGGCCCCGAAAGCGAAGGCAAATATCTGGATAAAGATGATCTTGGCGATCCAGATGCCGAGCTCGTTGCAGACATCCACTGACGATAGGAACAGATTCTCATGCTTTTTGGACTTGATGGCGTAGAAGTCGGTTTGATCATCGTCTTCCTTTGCCTCTTTGGAGGCATCCTGACAGGGTTCCCAGTGGCGTTTGCCATTGCGGGCGCTGCTGTGATGTCTTTCTCGATCATTGCTGCGCTTGATAGCGCGGGTTTGCTCATTCACCATGCGATCGATTCCGGTTCTGATGCCTATCGTGCCTTAACGGCCACGGGCGTTCATCCGGATAAGATATCGGTTTTCCGATACCCGGAATTGCCTACATACGGGGAATCTGTATTCCCCTCAGGTTGGGAAACGGCGATTGATCGCAATATCTCTTTCATTGTGAACCGGATGAACGAACGGGTCTTTGCTGGCCAGTCGATTGAAACCCTGCTTGCGGTTTTGATGTTTGTTTTGATGGGCATCACGCTGGAACGATCAAAAATTGCCAACGATTTGTTGACCACAATGTCTCGGGTGTTTGGACCCCTACCAGGTGGTTTGGCGGTCTCTGTTGTCGTCGTTGGGGCTTTTTTGGCTGCGTCCACTGGGATCGTTGGCGCCACCGTGGTCACGATGGGGCTGTTGTCGCTGCCAACAATGTTGCGCAACAATTATTCACCCGAACTGGCAACTGGAGTTATCGCGGCCTCTGGAACGTTGGGACAAATCATCCCGCCGTCCATTGTGATCGTTCTATTGGGTACTCTGGCAGGGGACCTTTATTCTGCCGCGCAGGAACAACGGGCGTTCGAAGTCGGGTGTTCTGATGCACTGACCTATCTGGGCGAGGCTGCGGTCGTGTCCGTTGGGACGCTGTTTCAGGCTGCGATTCTACCCGGTATTCTGTTGGCGATGCTCTATGCACTCTACGCATTTGGTTTTGCGATGTTCCAACCTCACAAGGCACCTCCGATCCAGTTCGAAGACAAACAAGGGGAGGTTATCACCAAATCCGATGGCCTGACTTGGTTTGTGCTGGTTCCTGTGCTGTTGATTGGCGGAACGATCTTAGCGAACAGCTTTAATGTTGTTGGAAGCCAGTCCGTGATTGTAGACAGCTATTCTGACGCCAGCGAAGCTGCAGTGCTCCGGACCAACGTCAGTGAACAATGCATGGGATCCATGATCGAACTGCATGGTCAAGAAAAATGGGATCTTGCCGTATCACAACAGCAGGCGATTGAAGAGTCTGGCGGGGCGCAAGCCAGCCGTCAGCTCACCGAAGATGAAGTTGCCACTGCACGGGCTGACAAAGTTGCAGCCGCTGCCCCAATCGGGACGGGTGTCGCTGTCGGGTTTTTGCTGTTGGCCTTGGTTTTGACCACCGCGCGTGGTGTCGCACCAAGTGCTGATCCAACTCGGTTGCTCATCGGTTTGGGCGCTATCGTTGTTGGATTGCTGGTTGATGTGGTTGCGATTGGGCCACTGACGAGTTCCGGGACCGCGTTTATGCTGCTTGCCTTGCCTTTGGTGGTGACACTCTGGTCCTGTAAATACGCAGCGGTCTTGTTGGGGAAAAACGATCTGTTGCGTGTGGTGTTCCCACCATTGGTTTTGATCGTTGCGGTGCTTGGTTCTATCTTAGGCGGGATCACCAATCCGACACCTGCGGCCGCGCTTGGTGCGGGCGGGGCGATTATGCTCGCAGCATTCCGCAAACTGCAAGAAGAAGGCAACGGTGGAAAAACGGTCATTCAGGCGGCGTTCGCCATCGTGATCATGATCCTTGTTGGCATCAATTTTGATCTTCGTATCGGGCGCAGTGAAGTCCCGGCTGAAGATTGGATCGCCTATATCGTTGCGCAGGCGGCGTATCTTTATGCGATGTTTGGTGTGATCTATTCTTGTTGGGTTCTGTATCGCCGAGGTGTGCTTAGCCCTGTTGTTCGTGAAACAGCCAAGGTCACGAGCATGGTGTTCACTATTCTTATTGGCTCGCAATTGCTGAACTTGGTGGTTATTTCCTTTGGAGGAGAGCACTACATTCAGGAGTTCCTGAGGAGCTTTGACAGTGAGCTGAAGGTCTTTTTGATCGTGATGTTGGTACTGTTTGTGCTTGGCTTTGTGCTCGACTTCCTAGAGATCATCTACATCGTGATCCCGATTGTCGGACCGGTGATTTATGGTGGGACGATGGATCCCAAATGGGTCACGATCATGATTGCAGTGAACCTGCAAACATCGTTCTTGACGCCTCCATTTGGATTTGCGTTGTTTTACTTGCGCGGCGTTGCCCCGAAAGAAGTCACCACTGGACATATTTATCGGGGCGTCATTCCATTCGTTCTGATCCAAGTGTGTGGTTTGGGACTGCTTTGGTTGTTCCCTTCGGTTGTTACAATCGTGCCGAACCTTCTTGGTCACTAGTTAAAATGAAAAGCCGCCCCAAAATGGGGCGGCTTTACTGGATTAAGACAACAGGGTGTGCCATTGGCACGCCCTGTTGTCTGTTTGGGCATTAAAAAATCAGGCGGCGTTTTCCACAATAAGAGCGATCCCTTGACCGCCACCAATGCACATGGTCGCGGCACCGTAGCGACCGTTTGTGCGGCGCAATTCATAGAGCAATTTGGTGGTAATAATCGCACCACTGGCCCCTACCGGATGACCTAAAGCCACAGCGCCGCCGTTTGGATTGACCTTTGCACGGTCGAGATTCAACTGTTGGCTGACGGCACAGGCCTGTGCCGCAAAGGCTTCGTTGCTTTCGATGATGTCAAGGTCGTCGGTTGAAAGGCCGGCTTTGCTTAGAGCGATTTGCATCGCTGGAACAGGGCCCATGCCCATGTAACGTGGATCAACGCCCGCCACCCCATAGGAAATCACGCGGACCATTGGAGGGATACCACGGGCTAGTGCTTCGTGTTCAGTCATGAGAACGACCGAAGCGGCGCCATCATTCAAGCCAGAGGCATTGCCCGCCGTAACAGTACCATCTTTGCGAAATGCTGGCCGTAGTTTTTCCATGTCGGCTAGGCTTGCCTGCGCGCGGACATGTTCATCTGTGTTAAAGGTGATTTCTGTGCGTCGCTCAGTATAGGTTACCGCCGTGATTTGATCTTTGAAATACCCTTGAGCGATGGCATGGGCGGCACGTTTATGGCTTTCCAAGGCAAAGGCGTCCTGTTCGGCGCGGCGGATACCGTATTTTTCAGAGATGTTTTCGGCGGTGATGCCCATATGACCATGTCCAAACGGATCGTGAAGTGCTGCTGTCATCATGTCGATCATTTTCCCGTCACCCATGCGTTGCCCCCAACGGGCGGAAGGCATTAGATAACCGGCGCGGCTCATGCTTTCTGCACCGCCTGCAAGGGCCACGGTGGCATCACCTAATAGCAAGGTTTGAACGCCCGAAACGATGGCTTGTAAGCCGCTGCCGCACAAACGGTTCACAGTCATTGCTGGGGCAGTTTCAGGCAACCCTGTGGCCATTGCAATAGTCCGAGAAAGATACATATCGCGGGCTTCTGTATGGATGACATTGCCATAAAACGCCTGTTGCACATCGGTTGGTTCAATCTCTGCGCGGGTGATGGCGGCTGTCGCGGTGGTTGCGCCAAGCTCGGTGGGGGTGAGGGATTTAAGTGAGCCGCCATAACCACCAATTGCGGTACGGGCGGCGCTGACGATGACGACGTGTGTCATTGGGTTCTCCTGAAGTGGACCATTTCGCCAATTATGACCGGAGCAGTCGGGGCACGCCAAAGAAACATAGCGTCACATCGGCTTGGGTGATGCAATCTAGACCAATTGCAGCAGATCCCAACGGTTGCCAAAAGGATCTTGCCACACCGCGACTTTACCATAAGGTTCGCTGCGCGGAGCCTCTTCGAAGCGAATGCCATTTCCACGCATAGTTTCATAGTCTCGGTCAAAATCATCGGTGTGTAAGAATAAAAAGACCCGTCCACCTGTTTGTTTCCCGATGGCGGCGGATTGTTCGTCCGTCACCGCTTTGGCCAATAACAACCGGGTTTCAGAACTGCCTTTGGGGGCAATTAAAACCCAACGTTTGCCTTCCCCTTGATCTTCATCACAGATCAGCTCAAACCCCATTGCATCCACGTAAAACGAAATCGCGGAGTCATAGTCCGGAACCACAAGAGCAATGGCCCCGATGAATTGTCGATGCATTTCTAGGCCTTTGTGGGCAGCGTGTCAGGAAGGGATATTCGGGCAACCTGTTCGGCAATCGGATCAACAGATAGGGGGTGAGTGTCGGATTCAAATTCTTTTGGATCGTGCATGTTTTGCCAACGTCCCTGACGAAAGACTTCAAGCGCGGAAAAGTTTGCTTTGTATCCCATCTTGGGGCTGCCAACGACCCAATACCCAAGGTAAATATAGGGCAAACCAGCCGTCCGTGCGAGAGTTATGTGGTCCAGAATGATTTGGGTGCCAAAGCTTCGGTTTGGGCTGTCAGGATCGTAAAACGAATAGACCATAGACAGACCATCGTCGAGGACATCGGTCAGGCAAACCCCTGCTAAATCGTTATTCATGTCACGATATTCGACAACACGAGAACGGACTGGAGTTTCCTCGATCATCGCGGCAAATTCAAAAATGTCCATATCGGCCATGCCGCCATCAGCGTGTCGCGTATCCAGATATCGCCGAAATAGTGCGTATTGATCCTCTGTCGCCCAAGGCGAGTTGGCCAGCCGGGTCAGGTCCTGATTGCGCTTTAATGTGCGGCGTTGACTACGAGAGGGTTTGAAATCGGCGACTCTGATACGGGCGGACAGACAAGCTGCACAATCTGCGCAGGACGGTCGATACAAAACATTCTGAGATCGTCTGAAACCCTGTTTGGAAAGAGAATTGTTTAATGTCTCTGCATAGTCTCCCTGCAGGGCAGTAAAGAGCTTCCGCTCCATCCGGTCCTCCAAGTAGGGACAGGGTTGCGGGGCGGTTACATAGAACTGAGGGGCAAGGGGGAGAGTGTGGCGCATAATTCCCAAAACAAACAAACGGTTATTTGGACGTTAGCAACGGAAACGCGAAAGGCCAAGCCCTTCGCGTTTGTCTGTTTTAGAATTAGGTTAATATGATGCCGCTTTATTTACCGCCGCTGTGCCCAGAAACATATCTGTTAGGCCCTGACGACGGCTGCTTGACAGCATTAGGATAATTGAGATCACCTGAGGCAAAACCATGGATACCGACACCGTATAGGCGATGGTATGGATCAGAGCCAAAGATGTGTCGAATTTTTCGCCCCGATGGGTGCGGAATTCTAAGGACACAAGGCGCATACCTGGCGTTGCAGAATGTCGTGCGATTGCCACGGTACGGTATATTAAACTGACACACAAAACGAGGAAGGGGAGGAAAAACAGCCCCGTAAATGCAGTCAACACAACAACAACTGCAGAAATCAAACCGATAAACACCATGTCAATGAGCCAAGCAAAGAGTCGTTTTATGGCGACATCCTTATAGAACTCTGAATGAGTGTCGGGGTTAGGGAGGCCCCAAAGCGGTTCGGACATAGACATGGTTTATAGTTTCCGTGATTTTAATTAAAGGGAATTTGGACGCCGGCCCTTGGGGATAGGGCCGGTAACTGGGTATTTAGGCTTCGACTGTTGGCTCTTCGTCCGCGTTCACAGGTTTTGCGGCTTTGGAGCGAGAGTCCATAAAGTCATCAAACTCTGCTTTGTCTTTTGCTTCGCGTAGACGCTGGAGGAAAGTTTCAAAGCTGTCTTGTTCTTCTTCAAGGCGGCGCAGGGTTTCGGCTTTGTAAGAGTCAAAAGCCATGTTGCCAGAGCTGTGGAACTTGTGACGGGTTGGGTTCATGGTGCGTTTCGCTGCGCATTTTCCTGAAAACATGCGTTTACTCCAAATCATATATGCAAGAAGGGCGAGGCCAACAGGCCAGAAAAAGATAAAGCCAAGGACCATAGCAGCGATCCAAGCGCCTTTACCGCGTTCATCGAGCCATGTTTCAGCTTGGGTGGGCCAGGTGGCGACGGTGCTCATAAGGGGTCTCCGAATTAGAGTTTAAGTTGATGTGAATGCCTTTCACATTATGACAGATCGGATGTTAAGTCCCGATTATCAAGGGGTAATGTAAATCTTTTTAACATAAAGGAGTTTTATGTAATTATTACATATATTTGATTGGTAATTTTTTGTTGAAAATTTTGCTGTTTATGGTGCGATTACTAGAGGGAGTTCAGAAAAACCGTGTATTATCTGGCGATTTCCACGCAAATCTGGTTGACCTGGGACACGAATGACACGACGTTTTAAGCATGAATTTTGCACGTCGTATGACCCGCCTGCCGCACCCATTTGACCTTGAACGGGGACAAGAAGCGGTGGCCCTTTTCCCTGATTTTTCTCCTGAGCTAAAGGACGCAATTTTAGGGGCTGCAGGCTGTAGTCCTTTTTTGCTGTCCTTGATGCAAAGAGAGACCACTTGGTTGTCTGAGCACTTATCCGGATCTCCTGAGGACGCTTTGGCGTGCGTCATGAAGGAGACCTCCAATTGTGCAGTTTCGGATTTGAATGATACGTTGCGTCAGGGAAAACGCCGCGTTGCCTTACTGACTGGATTGGCGGATTTGACGGGTGTGTTTGACCTCTTTCAGGTCACTGGCGCGCTCACCGATTTTGCGGACCTTTCTGTGGATCGTGCGTTAAAGGCTGAAATCGCGCGAGAGATTGCACGAAACAAGCTACCGGGCTTAACTGAGGACGACATTGCGACCGGTGGTGGCATGGTGGCGCTTGCCATGGGGAAAATGGGCGCAGGTGAGTTAAACTATTCCTCTGATGTTGATTTGATCTGTCTGTTTGATGAAACGCGATTTGATCCTGTTGATTTCCATGATGCGCGCGCTGCATTTATTCGTGCGACGCGGGGGATGTCTAAACGGCTGAACGATCGAACGGCTGAAGGGTATGTGTTTCGGACCGATCTGCGCTTGCGGCCAGATCCTTCTGTTACCCCAGTTTGCCTGTCGATGGGGGCCGCAGAGAGGTACTATGAAAGTGTTGGTAGAACATGGGAGCGCGCAGCCCATATCAAGGCGCGCCCCTGTGGTGGGGATTTGGAGGCAGGGTGGAGGTATCTGAAAGAGCTGACACCGTTTGTCTGGCGAAAACACCTAGATTTTGCGGCCATCGAAGACGCCCATGATATGCGTCTGCGCATTCGAGATCATAAAGGGTTCCATGGGGACATCTCCCTTGAGGGACACAATATGAAATTGGGGCGAGGTGGTATTCGTGAGATTGAGTTCTTTACCCAAACCCGTCAAATCATCGCTGGAGGCCGAGATGTGGATTTGCGTAGCAGAGAGACATTACCTGCTTTGAGCGCGCTTACACAAAAGGGGTGGGTGAAGGAGGATGTTCGGGCAAAGCTAAGTGATCATTATGTTTTTCATCGTACCGTTGAGCACAGGGTTCAAATGGTGAATGATGCACAGACACATGACCTTCCCAAATCTGATGAGGGGTTTGAGCGGTTAACGGCTTTTATGGGCTATGATGATCCGGCGGTCCTGCGTCGAGAGATTTTTGAGCGACTGACCGAAGTGCATCAGTTAACTGAGAGTTTTTTTGCTCCGGGACAAACCTCCGAGGCGGGCAATATGTCCGAAACAACGCGGGATACAATCGCGCGCTGGTATAGCTATCCGGCACTCCGGTCGGATCGGGCAAAAACCATTTTTAAGCGATTGCAGCCTGAATTGTTGCAACGGTTGGACAAAGCGGCCAATCCTGATGTCGCGTTAAATCACTTTGATGGGTTTCTGTCGGGGCTTCCGGCGGGTGTTCAACTGTTTTCGATGTTTGAAGCTAACCCTCAATTGATCGATCTGATCGTGGATATCGCCTCTACGGCTCCTGAATTGTCGCGATTTTTGGGGCGCAACTCCCAGGTTTTGGACGCTGTTATTGCAGGGCAGTTTTTTGAGGATTGGCCCGGCGTGGAAACACTCCTTAGTGCATTATCTCAGGCGTTGGACGATCTAAGTGACTATGAGAAAAAGTTAGATTTTGCGCGGCGTTGGAACCGGGAATGGCATTTTCGGATTGGCGTGCATCATTTACGTGGCTTAATCGATGCAAATACGGCGGGTCAGGAATATGCCCAATTGGCAGAGGCCGTGTTGCAGGCACTTACGCCACATATCATCTCAGAATTTGCGCGCAAACATGGACCGATGCCGGGTCGCGGGGCTGCTGTTTTGGGGATGGGGTCGCTGGGGGCAGGGCGTCTGCATTCCCATAGTGATCTTGATTTGATCGTAATTTATGATGCAGAGGGGGAAGACGCATCAGAGGGGCAACGCCCGCTGGCCACACGTACCTATTTTGCGCGATTGACTCAGGCCTTTGTAACCGGGTTGACGGTTCAGATGTCTGAAGGGCGCCTGTACGAGGTCGACATGCGTCTGCGACCATCTGGGCGCCAAGGGCCAGTCGCAACGGCATGGACGTCTTTTCAGAACTATCAGCAGAATGAAGCTTGGGTCTGGGAACACCTTGCATTAACGCGGGCGCGCATCCTTTTGGGTGACGTGACCTTGGCGCACGATGTTGAGGGATTCCGGTGTCATTTATTGCAACAAAAAGGGGATCGGGATCGGGTAATTCCCCAGGTGCAGGATATGCGAAAACGTCTGCAAGAGGCAAAGCCGATGTTTGGACCGCTGGATGCCAAAAATGGGGCTGGTCGGTTGCAAGATCTGGAATTGACGGCACAAGCCGTGGCGTTGTTGGCTGGGGCTGCTGAGATGACTTTGCCTGCACAATTATCTGCTGGGGTGTCACAAGGGATTCTCACTGAGGCACAGTCCGCTGAGCTGTGCGAGGCTTATGACGTCATGTGGCGGCTTCGCGTGGCATCAAAGCTATTATCTAATGAGGGACTCGACCCAGAGGCGATCGGTGAAGGGGGGCGCAACTTTATCTTGCGTGAAACCGGATTTAACGACATGACGACGTTACAAACCGCTTTGGAGACGCTTTCAAACCGATCTGCAGAGATCATTGATGGTATTCTGGGTGCAGCGAGCTAAATTGGATAGAGCAATGGTAATAGACTATGACACAAAGGGTTTGATCCGGGAAAGCTACCGGATTGACGAGATTACATTGGCTGAATGTCGGTCCATTTTTTTGGATTGGGCGATTAACCTGCCGGGGAATGGAACCGCACATGATGGTATTTCCACGATGCTTGCACTCTATGAATCTGATAACCAAGATCACCCCATGAGCAAAGTGTTGCGCGAAGGATTGGCCAAGCCAGAAAAAACAGGCCGGCGCGGAGGACGTGGGGCGCGGGTTCCGAATTAGCAGACAAGAACCAAAGCCTATTTTGACGTTTACCGCTACGCTTCTCAACGTTCACTTAGGGGTCATACCCAAGGGGTCAGATAGGTCGGAAGGCGGGTTTTCATCGTTGTAACGTTGTTGATGGCGCAGAAATTAGAGGTCATTCACTGCACTAAAAATGCCTGAACGCCCTCTGTGTGTAACTGCGGTGGGACATCCTTGCGAAAGGGGGCGCTTGTGATCCATGCTAAGAGCAGTCGGAGTTGCCGCTCAAATGTCAGCGCGATTTGACCGATGTCCTCTTTTTCAGCGGCCTCGGAGTGGCGAAGGATCAGATAAAAAACATATCATTCTCGAGTCATGTATTCGACCAACAGCATCAAGTATTCTTCGAGAGTTTCAGGATCTATAGGCGTCGGTTTCGTTTCAGAAATTTGAAGTATTTTATCTAATTCCCCACCGACATTGACGTTTTTCAAGGCATCTTTGTCGTGGAAATGGGTAAGGAATGCTTCTATTGACACTCCGGCGTCTTGCATCATTTGGTCTGCCTGCAAAGCTAAAAGGATTGTTTAACCGGGGTCTGTTCTATCGAAAAGCGTTGTTGCGCTAAATCAAGGGCCAATTTTCACCCTTTTAAGGTTTTAGTCGGCTAAGATAACCCATTTTGCCCCGGCCCCAAAGTTAGCCCTTAAATCGTCGAACCGTGGTAAATTAAGAAATGTTGAGGATTTGGGGCGACTTGGTCGTTAAGTCCTATAAATGGGTTTCTGTGATAACGTGATGACAATCAGAGTCTATCAAGGCTGTTTGCGATTTCAGCAGCGATTGCTTTAGCATCAACATCAATTCGTTCCGCTGAAACTCGCAGACCAATGAGGTCGGACTGATAGCGACGAGCCAAGGCTTTTGGATCATGTTGGCCATCAATGGCACCATCTTTTTGTGCCTGCCGGAAAAGGTTTGAGAAATCAGCCTCCATCCTTATGAGGTGCAAGTTGGCCTCTTGTGCCAATGGATGATTGTGCGCGTGAAGTTCCAAAAACGTTTTAGATAACATACAGGCTTTGGCAGGGGCTTTTTCATTCTCGATGACGACCGCAGGGAAGAGTTTTAACGCCTCAAGGGCTCCATGGGATCGCGCCAGTGCGCTTAAACGCGCTTGCCCATCTAAGGTGTATTTTTCCATAGCAAGTGCAAACAATGCGTCTTTTGACCCGAAAGCGGCATAAAAACTGCCGGGTCTCATTTGCAAGCTGGCCTCGAGGTCTTTCAAAGAGGTACCTGCCCAACCGCGTTTCCAAAACAAGTCGCGCGCGCGTTCGATCAGGTCTTCTCTCTCATAGTTTGGTTTGCGTGGCATGTGTTCACTAATTCTTGAATGGTTGCTCAATTATATACTTGAGCGATCACTCAAGAAAGTTTAAACGACGGTAACCAGTAATTTATTAAGGATACCCCGTCATGGCTTTCCCCTCACATGATCTAGATTCCGCTCCAGAAGCCTCAAAGCCTTTGTTGGAAAACTCTCAAAAAGCCTTTGGCCGTTTGCCCGGTTTGCACAAGGTTTTGGCAGAAAGTCCGCAGGCATATGAAGCGTATCAACTGCTGCATAAGCTGTTCACAGAAACAGATTTTGATGCCGAAGAACTGACAGTTGTCTGGCTTGCTATCAATGTCGAACACGAATGCCATTATTGCGTTCCAGCCCATACTGGCATCGCAAAAATGATGAAAGTGTCAGATGAACTCGTAGAGGCTCTCCGCAGCGAATCCCCACTACAGTCCGCCAAATTAGAGGCGCTCCGCACCTTTACAATTCAATTGGTGCGTCAACGTGGCAATGCGACGGATGTTCAGCTTGATGCCTTCTTTGCCGCTGGATATTCGCATCGCGCGGTTTTGGATGTCATTTTGGGAATCGCCCAGAAAACCATGTCAAACTACATCAACCACTTGGCGGTGACGCCAGTAGACGAAGTGTTCCAGCCACTGAAATGGGAACGCAGCGATACGCCTCTAGAGGTTTGATAAAGAGCTGGCGCACGCGGTAATTTAACGGGTGCGCTTGCCATGTCATTTCGGCGTATATCAGTCATCAGGGCAATACAGCTTAGGTTGGTGCGTGTTTCTCTGATGACTTGATTACAGGTTGAAATGGTCCTTGTGTTATGTGTTGTTCTATCGCCGAAACGACGGATGCCTTAGGATAAAATTGACATTGCGTGGGTGATGCGAAAATCTCCTATCATGTCAGATTTCACCATTCATTCCCATTGGATCAGCGCATCAGGTCAAGAGGGATCTCTTGGCAACCAAGCGGCGTTATTTCCATATTGGAGCTTTACCAAACCGGTTATTGCTGTCTGCGCGTTACAATTGGTCGAAGAAGGCTTTCTGGATTTAGACGCCAGAATAAGCGGGCATCCATATACGCTCCGTCAGCTGCTCGCGCATACCTCTGGCCTTCCGGATTATGGGCAGTTTGTTGAATACGGTGCGGCGGTTGTTGCCGGTGATCCAGTTTGGTCGCGGCAAAAGATGTTAGATATCGTTCTGTCCAAGGGGATGCTGTTTGCCCCTGAACAGGGGTGGTCCTATTCAAACGTTGGCTACATGTTCGTACGCGAATTGATTGAGAAAACCACAGCCAAACCCATGGGGCAGGTGATTGCCGAAAAAGTATGTACACCTCTTGGTCTGACCAGTGTTGAATTTGCCCAGAGCGAAGAGCAGTTCAAAAGCCTGCATTGGCCCGCTGCTGCAGATTATGATCCTTTGTGGGTATATCATGGGTGTCTAATGGGCACGGCGTCGGATGCTGCGCATTTGCTGCATCAGCTCTTTTTGGGGGCTCTTTTGCAACCCAGCAGTATTAGGAAAATGTTGAACACTAAAATTTTGGGTGGACCACTTGCTGGACGCCCTTGGATGGAATGCGGTTATGCATTGGGGCTTATGGCGGGGTCTGTCGACGGGCTAGGCCGTGCAATTGGGCATTCCGGTGCGGGGCCATTTTGTGTGAATGCGGTTTATCATTTTCCAGACATTTCAGATCCGGTGACTGTCGCAAGCTTTACGGATGGATCAAAAGAGGGGATTGCCGAATTTGAGGCCGTTAGACTTGCAAAACAGAAGTATGGCGAAGGCTAATTGAACGAAATAAGGGCCGGAGCTTAGATACTCCGACCCTAATTTAGTGTCACGCGGGTGATTTAAGACCCAAGCGTTGCGGCCTCTTTGGCGAGGGCTTCGATGGCCGCCCAGTCTTGTGCATCGACTAGGTTTTTTGGAGCAACCCAGCTGCCACCAACACAATAAGTGTTTGATAAAGATAAATAATCCATGGCGTTTTTCAACGAAATGCCACCCGTTGGGCAAAAGGTAACTTGTGGGATTGGCGCACCAATGCCTTTTAGGGCAGCTGCTCCACCGTTTGCTTCGGCTGGGAAGAATTTCTGCGTTGTATACCCACGTTCCAGCAGGCGCATGGCCTCAGATGAGGTGGCCGCACCGGGCAACAAAGGAAGGTCTTCGTCTTCGCAGGCTTGTAAAAGCGTATCAGTTGCGCCGGGGGACACACCGAATGTTGCGCCCGCTGCTTTTGCGGCTTTGACATCGGCTGGGGTCAATAAAGTGCCGGCGCCGACAACGCCGCCTTTAACAGAAGCCATTGCCCGGATCACGTCCAGCGCAGCTGGGGTGCGCAGTGTAACTTCAAGGGCGGGGAGGCCGCCGGCGATCAATGCTTCGGCCAAAGGGATTGCGATTGATGCGTCGTCGACGACCAAAACCGGAACAACTGGGGCAAGTTTACAAACATCTGCAGCGCGTTGGCTGGCCTCTTGGGGAGTCATGAACAAAAAGTCCTTTTGTTATACGATCACAGCAGCGCCGGTTGAGGCGGTGCCAACAGTGTTGCGAAATACGTCAAACATTTCTCGCCCAATTCCGTACCTGTTAGCGCTAAGATCCGCAACCGCGGGGGTGCGCGTTTCGAAATCTTCGGCCAGAACGTTAATGGTTCCCGCTATGGCATCGACCTCTAGGATGTCGCCGTCTTGAACGCGGGCCAATGGGCCTCCGGCCGCCGCTTCGGGCGATACATGGATGGCGGCGGGCACTTTGCCCGACGCGCCAGACATCCGACCATCGGTGACCAGCGCAACCTTTAGGCCGCGATCTTGCAGCACCATCAAGCTTGGCGTTAGGCCATGAAGTTCAGGCATGCCATTGGCCTGCGGGCCTTGAAAACGCACAACGACAATTGTGTCTTCGGTGAATTCACCGGCTTTAAAGGCATCCTTGACGGATTGTTGATCGGTAAAGACACGGGCAGGGGCCTTGATGATCCGCTTGTCTTCTGCGACGGCAGATACTTTCATGATCCCTTCGCCTAGGTTGCCCGCCAGACGTTTCAGACCACCGGATTTTTGGAATGGATCTTTGGCTGGACGCAGGATTTTTTCGTTATGCGATGTGCCAGAGCCATCTTCCCAGCGTACTTCGCCGTCCACCAGTTTTGGTTCTTTTGTATAGAGTTCAAGACCGTCACCGGCGATGGTCACGGTATCGGGATGCAGCAATCCATCGTTCAAGAGATCACCGATCATATAACCAAGCCCACCAGCGGCATGGAAGTGATTAACATCGGCCAACCCGTTGGGATATACTTTGGCCATGAGGGGCACGACTGCGGATAGATCGTCGAAATCTTCAATCTCTAGGATCACACCCGCCGCACGTGCCATTGCGGGCAAGTGCAGCACAAGGTTTGTAGATCCACCTGTCGCCATCAGGCCTACAATTCCGTTTACGAACGTACGTTCGTCCAAAATATCGCAGGTTGGACGGAAATCATTGCCAAGGCCGGTAATTTCCATCGCGCGCTGCGCACCTGCCACGGTCAAAGCATCTCGCAATGGGGTGCCGGGATTGACAAAGGATGCGCCCGGAAGGTGCAAACCCATGAATTCCATCAGCATCTGGTTGGTGTTGGCAGTGCCATAAAACGTACATGTGCCGGGGCCATGATACGAGGACATTTCAGCCTTCATCAACTCTTCGCGGCCCACTTCACCCGTCGCAAATTTTTTGCGAATTTGTTGTTTTTCGTCATTGGGTAAGCCTGAAACCATCGGGCCAGCTGGCAAAAACACTGATGGGATAAACCCAAATGTAGCAGCGGCCATAATCAGACCGGGGACAATTTTATCGCAGACCCCCAGGAAAACGGCCGCGTCAAAAGTATTATGTGAAAGGGCCACCCCCGAGGACAAGGCAATGACATCCCGTGAAAAAAGGGACAGCTCCATGCCGGCCTCTCCCTGGGTGACGCCGTCGCACATGGCAGGGACACCACCAGCAACCTGTGCTGTGCCACCAATTGCCCGTGCTGCATCTTTGATCATGGCGGGGTAGGATTCGAATGGCTGATGTGCGGACAACATATCATTGTAGGCCGTTACAATGCCAAGGTTGGCTGCCCGTTCAGCAACCAGTGCACCCTTGTCGTCACCCATTGCGGCATAGGCGTGGGCCTGTCCTGAGCAAGACAGATGCGCACGTCGCGGACCATCTTCTGCGGCGGCACGCATGCGCTCTAAATAGGCTGTTCGGGTGGTTTGGCTACGGGCCCGAATGCGGTCGGTTACTTTGGCGATTGTCGAATCGAGTGGCATGGCTGCGTCTCGTTGCTATGAAGGTTGAGGTTCAGTAACATACTTTGTTAGCGCTAACAAATCAAAACCGGAACTTTTTATGCAAACGAAATTAGAAGCCAAAATCAGGTGAAATAGGGTGAAAACAATGCGTAAACCCCAATAAATCATGGAAAGGCTACAAGGTTTACACAATTACGCCTTAATTCAAATGCACATTAATTTGGAATTAAGCGGAAAAATCCGACCCGAGGTGGACCATGAAGATTATCAAATTTACTGCCGGACTTGCTTTGATCGCTGCTGTATCTGCATGTAGCTCAGCCAACCCCGTCAATCGGTATAGCCCGCTTGACACGAATGTTACGGCTTCAGCCCCAGTTGCGGTTCAACGCAATTATAATGTGGTAGATGTTCGCGTGAATGTCCCAACGTCCCTAAGCGTTTCTGAGGCCAACAGCTATCTGCCTCGTGCAGATATCGTCTGGCGCGGTGATCCTTGGGGGAACCGTTATGAACAAATCGAAGCGATCTTTGAAGCAGGTATGACACGTGGTGTGTCTTCCATCGAAGGTGATCGCAGTGTTATC
The DNA here is from genome assembly GCA_039972875.1 of Pseudoruegeria sp. Taxonomy (GTDB): domain Bacteria; phylum Pseudomonadota; class Alphaproteobacteria; order Rhodobacterales; family Rhodobacteraceae; genus Pseudoruegeria. Next base: position 3,855 of record JBDWMA010000063.1, on the reverse strand, counting down.
GTGGATATTCAGGTTTCAAAGTTTCATTCTTTGACCGAAAAAACGCGTTATTCGTTTGGTGGTGTTCACAACATCAAATTCACAATGACAATTTTGGATGCACAGACCGGTGCTGTTCTGGAAGAGCCACGTTCGATCAGTGCAAACCTTGATGGCTTCGGTGGCCAGCAAGCAATCGTTGCAGAGCAAATGGGACAAACCCAAAAAGTACGGATTACGGACCATTTGGCCCGTGTCATCTATACGGAATTGACAACCCCCGTCTGATTGATGAATTCTCTCTTTGCAGAGCCTTCAATAACCCGCTAGGAGGAGAGCATGACGCTTTCCTCCTTACCCGTTGTTCGCCTTAAACCGAAACTTGATGCACGGCCAATTCGATTTGGTTTTCCGTGGGTCTATGCAAATGAAGTGGTCACAGACCGCCGCACCAAAGCGATTAAGCCTGGTGCCATTGCCCGACTTGAGGATGGGGAGCAGCGCCCAATGGGGCTGGTTGCCGTTAATCCGAATAGCAAAATTTTCTGCCGGATGCTGGATCGCAATGTTGATGCCGCTATCGACGCCGATTGGTTGCGGATAAAGCTCACCATTGCGCTTGACCATAGGCAACGCCTTTATGCAGAGCCTTTTTACCGTTTGGTGCATGCTGAATCTGATGGTTTGCCTGGTGTGATCATTGATCGGTTCGGTGATGTTTTGGTCATTCAGCCGAACGCGGCATGGGCAGATACTTTGTTTGATACGCTTGCAGAGGTCGCCGCAGAGGTGACCGGTGCAACGACTGTTGTGAAAAACGGTACAGGTCGCGCGCGTGGCCTTGAGGGGTTAGAAGAAGAGACCTTGATCGAACGCGGTGGGGTTGACGGACCTGTTCCTGTTCAGATGAACGGCGCAACCTATATGGCTGACATCATGGGGGGGCAAAAAACTGGTCTGTTCTTTGATCAACGCCCTAATCAAGCCTTCACACAGACGTTGTCGAATGGCGCGCGTGTTTTAGATGTTTTCTCCCATGTAGGTGGATTCTCTTTAGCGGCTTTGGCCAATGGCGCTGAGTCAGCACTGGCTGTGGACAGCTCGGTTGCCGCATTGGATCTGGCGACCCAAGGGGCGGTTGCTCAGGGGGCCGCAGATCGGTTTGCGACCCGTAAGGGCGATGCTTTTGCCGTCTTGGAGGCTTTGGCCGCTGAGGGGGAGACATTTGATATTGTGATTTGCGATCCACCTGCCTTTGCACCAAGTAAACAAGCGCTGGATCGCGGATTGCGGGCCTATGAACGTGTTGCACGATTGGCCGCGCCCTTAGTAAAAGAGGGCGGTTATTTGGGGCTATGTTCCTGTTCGCATGCTGCTGATTTGTCGAAGTTCCGCAGCTCGTCTGTGCGAGGCATCGGCCGAGCTGGTCGAACGGCACAGTTGATCCACACGGGATTTGCAGGGGCGGATCATCCATTGATGCCACAACTGGCCGAAAGCGGATATCTCAAGGCGTTGTTTTTTAGATTGCTGCCATGAGATTAATAGTCGACGCCTGTGTGCTTTACCCAACTGTGTTGCGTGAAGTGGTTCTGGGCGTCGCCAAATCAGGCGTTTTTATTCCGCTGTGGTCTGATCGTATTCTGTCGGAATGGACACATGCGGCAGCACGGCTTGGTCCTGATCAAGCTGTTTTTTCAAAATCAGAGGCGGCTATTCTTCGTACGCAATTTCCCAATGCTGTTGTTGTAGCGGATGATGTTTTAGAATCTCAACTTTACCTACCCGACGAAAACGACCGTCATGTGTTGGCCGCTGCGATTACGGGGCAGGCGGATGGGATATTAACTCTGAATCTCAAAGATTTTCCAAAACGGATTTTGGCAGACTATGGTTTATCTCCCGTGGGGCCGGATGCTTTTTTCTATCAACTGGCAATGGCGACGCCAGAATTATTGCGCCCTGTAACAGATAAGGTGCATGCCGATGCCGAAGCGCTGTCGGGGCAAACAATTTCAGCCAGATCTCTTTATAAAAAGGCGCGATTACCGCGCATGGCCAAAATATTCTACGGTGCCTAACTCTCTTTGAACTTGAACCGTTACGTGTTTTCTGTTGAGGGGCGGGATCAGGGGGATGAGAGTTAGGTGTCCTTGCGTGTCCACTTGTCGCTCAGAGCTTCGATGGCTTTAATCCGTTCGGTGGTTTTGGGATGGCTAAGAAACCAGGCAGGCATTGTTCCTGCATTGGCAGCCGTTAATTTATCCAGCTTTTTAAATAGTGACTTTTGGGGCTCTACCCCTATGCCAGATTTCACCAAAAGCGCTGAGGCATATGCATCTGCTTCGTACTCATCGGCACGAGATAAGCGTGCGGCGAGAAGTGACGTTAATGCATTTGCAATCATTACGCCAATACCGGGTATAAAGCGTGAAATGACCATGGCCATGGCTGTTCGTAACGCATTCTGACCTGAAAAATCTATCATACGCCGACGGGAATGCCCCAATGCGACATGGCCCAGTTCGTGGGCAATAACACTGGCCATCTCTTCGGCGCTCACATGGCCTTGTTGGAATTTATTGTAAAAACCCCGAGTTATGAATATCCGACCATCTGGTGCGGCCAGCCCGTTGACGGGATCAATTTCATAGATGTGAACGGGAATCGAAGGGACATCTAAAGCGATGGCCATCTTATTTGTCAGCACCTTTAGATGCGGATCTGCCAATCGGGTTGATTGTGCATCTAGTTCTTTTTTCGTTCGCCAGGCAGAGAAGTGATAGATGGCTAAACCATATAACAGCGCAAGAAGAAGAGGGGCAAATTTCAACATGTGTACTATATGGGGCCCCAACTGCCGCAGAGCAACCTGAGATCGGTTGCTCTGTTACGTTGAAAACAGATTATCGGTTCAAAAGGCGTTGAACCATAGCGTCGTCACCGTTTTGGCGGGCGACGATTAACTGTGTGAGCTCGCTGCTTGAAAAGCGAGAGACATCGACTTTGGCTTGACGTGCAAGTGATTTTTGACCAGCAGAGGCAACGCTACGGATCGAAATTGTCTCTCCTCGGGCAATGGAGTTGTTTAAAAGGAATTTCACCTTTGAATGGTTGTTTTCACGTTGGGCATCCGCAAGTTGTTGCAATTGGGAAACCGTATAGAGGCCGGGCTCTACACCAACAAGGTGAGCTAAGGTGCGCGCGCCGGGGCTGATGGCGTCGCCGGCGATACCGGACGTTGCTGCCATGATTGTAAAACACAAGAGGGCCAGAGGTTTTAACATAACATTCTCCTGGTTAAACTAGTATCGTTAAGATTGTGTTTGGTACGGCAGCCGGTAGTAGCCACCGCACCAAAAGGCCAGTTAGGCCATCAAAGCGCAAAGGGAGGAATGCGCTTATTTCTGTGCGAGGAACGAGATTTTTTCGTCGTCGTGTTCACGTACGGCTTCGTTGAGCTGCAGCAATTCGCTTACGGTGTAATCAGAGGCGTTCACGCCTTCGATTGCAGCAAACATCCGGTGACCTGCGTTCGGCACAGAAGATGTGGATACGATGCCGTTGTCGGTAAATGTACCGGCTTGGCTCAGGACAAAGCGTACTTCTTCGTCGTTGTTGTCACGCTGCGCTTCGATCAGGCGTTCCAGCTGAGCGATGCTAAAGTCTGCAGCATCAACACCGGCCAAATTGGCAAGCTGGACTTTCCCGCCGGTGATATTGCTGTTGTTCAGAGTGTTTTTACCGAAGTCTGCGCCTTGGCTTAGGATGAAGCGAACTTTTTCGTCATCATTGTCACGTTGGGCTTTGATCAAGACGTCCAATTGGCCCGCATCAAAGATGCCTGGTGTGACGCCAGCGATGGCTGAGGCTTGT
>JBDWMA010000062.1:0-51328 GCA_039972875.1 Pseudoruegeria sp. | reverse complement strand
GTAATGACCTGCAAAACTTCACCACTCGGGATGATTCACAAGATGCCGCGCTCGATGCGCTTTACGCTGCCGTGGGTGTGGATCCATTCACGATGGAGTTCACTTAGGCCCCAGTGGGCTCTAAGGGAACGTAGGTTTTTGGTGTCTCAAAAGGGCAGCCTCTGGTTGCCCTTTTGCTATCGGTGAAACTCATTATTGATCATGTAATACATTGCCCCGTCCCCAAGTTCCCGCCAATTTTGTAAAGGGTAAGGCACTGACTTTTATTGGTTCTCGATTTATGGTTCTGTCGCAAAGTTTTGTGGTTTTTCCCTTGTTCGCTGAATTTGCGACACGGTTGCGAAACCAGCAAACCGCAGGGGTGTTGTCCGTGACGGTTGATTTCATAGGGCAAACGCAACGCGTGGACCGCTTCTGTTTCAGTGACAGATAGTCGAACCTTAACGTCGTACGGGCCAGAATGACACGCCTCACATCCTCAAGCGTTTCGCATTCGGGATCAGAGAATTTGGTGTGGTAGACGTTGATACTGCCCCTGTTGAGGTCCAGCATTTCCGGGCGGGGCAGGGCCGCACACACTTTGTCGCCCAAGGTCCGGGCATCCGCTGAAATAACATGCCCAATTGGCGCCAGAACCAGTGCGAGCCCAAGCTCAAGAACCTCGAGCTCGCACTGGGTAATGTTCAAGGGCGGCAGAAACACAGAACCTTGCATCAGATAGCTGCACTATGCGTCAAGGCCAACTGCGCCGGACCTACCTGCCGTAGATCAAATTTATCCGAAAGTCCGCTTTCGGATTGAACCCTTCCAAAAACGGTTGATATTGGTGAAAAACCCGACCCACTAGATGTTGTGTTTGGCCAGGACGAGCTTTCCCAATCCGCTGTAATCGCGGTCAAAGACTGTGTTTTTGGCTGGTGGCACGAGGCGCGGTTCAGACCCTCAACTCGGAACCATTTTGGCAAGACGTTTTAGGTTCTGGGCGGTTGCTGCGAGGAGGAATTCTTCGTTGGCTCCTTTTAGACCTCTGAGCCGGAGGCGTCTTAGGCCGAGATGTCGCTTCAGATGGGCGAACAGCATCTCAACCTTTTTACGTCGCCGTCGGCTCACCTCGTATGCTGAAGTGTAGTGCAGATCACGGACGAATTGACGTGCTTCTTCATCCATGTGGCGGGTGACAGTCCGGAACGGTGCATCGGTGCAGGCCTTCCGGATCGGGCATGCATCGCGGGTTTCTTTGCTCGCATAGTATGCCTTCACGCGGGCGTCTTCTTTGATCCCGCGCAGAGGCATCTCGTGGCCTTCGAGGCATGTATAGCGGTCGTGGTCGGCGTCTCCTAGGCCAAGCTCAGGCTATCTGCTTACATTGCCAAATGAAGGTGAAGAGGTTCAGTTGACTTACTCGTCTCGTGATTCTCAATTAAACTTTTCTTTCCGTATTTATAGCCGTTGGGGGCAGGACACTTGCAGTTGGCAAGTCAGTGAATCCAACTGGCTGTGCTTTAAAAATTAAGGGAGATCAAAATGGGCGAAGTACGAGCACTTACTGACGGCGAAATCGAATTGCTTTCGTCGGTGTATGGCGACTCTATGGATTATTCTCGCGTACGTGTGAGAGACGGAGGAACAAGCGCTAGCTCTGGCTTCACACCATTCAACACGATCAATATAGGCAGGGACGTCTATCATCCCGATTATTCAGCTATTACCGATATAGGTCTGCAAGGTTTTTTCGTCCATGAAACCGCTCATGCGATGCAAACTCAAAATGGCGCAGCTGCTTTCTTCCGAGGGGTCGGACCGTAAATTACTGCTGTTTTTGGTGGCCGCGATGAAGTTTACGATTACGAAGATAAACTCAGCGGTGGCGTGCCTTTTGAAAGCTGGAACATAGAAGAACAGGCTTCATATTTCGAAGACCTGTATACGCAATGTGTCGAAACAGCCAATGGTGCGCCTTTACCTTATCTTCCCAGTCTAGAAACGCTACAAGCTGTAGATACATCTGCTTATCCCGGTCTATTGACGGGTCCCGGCGGTACATCTCTTCGCCCCGTTGCTCGCCCCACAGACGAATGCTTCCTTGAGGATTCCACGGTTCAGATGTGGCCGCTCGATCCGGCGATCAAGCCCCGCTTGGACGGCAGCTACGACGAGGAACTGGTTCTCTCGAAGGTCTGGTATAAGCGCCAAGACCAAATGAAAGCCGGTGATCTTGTCATGTCACCTGACAAGTGGGGGCGTCTGCAACCCGGTCGGGTGACACGCACCATGACCAATATCGCCACACATATCCTCAATTTCTGGGGCACGGGCGTCACTCCAGGCCATGCCTACAATTGCGCTGATGGCGCGCTCATGCGCAGCAATGGCACGATGTTCCGTTCCACAACCAACTGCGACGTTGGCTCCATGGGCGACATGATGATCCATGCCTCGGCCACGCTGCAAAAGCCCGATGGCTCATGGACGGAACCCAAGGCGGGCAAAGTGCGCTTCGGCACAAGGATCATTCTGCCGGATGGACGACATATGTCCCTCATGGAATTGGCCGCAAGCGAGGGCTGGCGGGTCTCCGATGACGGCTACATGGTCAGTACGATGAAGGGCGAAGACGGGGAGCTTCAGGAGCAAAAGTTCCTGTTCCCTTATGCCCATGGCGAAGAGCTGCCCAAGCCAGAGGGTTACATCCTCGCCCGCTCGGCTGTGACGCTTGAAGATATCTATCTCGCAAACGAATGGGAACAGATCGGCACACGGATGCCTGCGCCGGACAGCTTGGCAGGCTTTAATCCCAACAGCACGATGAAGCGTTCAAAACCCAAGCCGAACATCCCGCCCGCCTTTGCCAATCGTCCAGATGCGCCCACGGCCAAAAACCGGGCACAGCGTCCCGCACATGCGTCGGCATCACCTTCCGCGCTTGGCATGAATCGCAAGCAGCGTAAAGCCATGGAAGCGAAGCAACGCAAAGCGTCCAAAACGCGCAAAAGAGCGGCGGACTGATCCATGAGTGACGACGACAAGGACGATCTGGAATATGTCGAAGAATATCCAGTTTTCGACTGTGTGACCTCAAAATTTGAATGGCACAAAGTGCCATCCGAACCGTCTCAGAAAAAATACCGACCTACAGCTTTGAGGTCGAAGGCGGCATGGGCTTCATTGCAGGCGGGTTTCGCGTCAAGAACACCCGGAATAACTAACGCCTTTTTCTAAGCACTTCTTCTTCTGGGCACTGCGGTTTTAATTGTGGTGTTTTTTCCCTGCTTTCTGGAGCCACCTTCGCTTGAGTGTCGTTCTCCTGTCCATGGTTCTGAAAGCAAGAACGCAACTACGTCCGTCTTGCTTTCACGGTTCTGGATGGGGGATCGTAAACGTCGAAGGTGGTGGGCAGCCGCCATTGAGGACACGTACGTTCGCAAATTCCCAGTATCGCATCGCCCACCAAATCCGTCCGGCATGCATGTGATGGTAGTTGTCATACAGGACAACCAGATCACCTTCATTGATGCCAAGCGCCTTGAATGCCTTTTCTGCGCCTGCTTGGTTCGCCACGGATGCAAGTCCATTGGTAATCCCCCTAAAATTAGTGGTGTTCAAAAGTGGAATTTTCTCGGCAAGATATCTGAGGAGATTTTTGATGAAGACAGCACAATATAGCGACGCACAGATCATGGGCATCTTGAAGCAGGCGGAGGGTGGTACGCCCGTCCCTGAGCTTTGCCGAGAACATGGGATGAGCAGTGCAAGTTTTTACAAATTGCGCGCAAAGTTCGGCGGCATGGATGCGTCTTTGATTGCTGAGATGAAGGACATGGCCGAACAGAACCGGCGTCTCAAGAAGATGTATGCTGAAATGAGCATGCAGAATAATCTGCTGAAGGAAGCGCTTGGAAAAAAGCGCTGAGGCCGTCTCTGAGGCGAGAGATGGCCATGAATGCGGTCGCACGGCATGGGGTCAGCATTGCGTTGGCCTGCCGCACATTCCAAATCAGTGAGACCTGTTATCGTTACAGTCCTGTGCTGAGCGATGAGAACGAAGAGATTGCTGACTGGCTTGAACGTCTGACGGCCAACAAGCGCTCCTGGGGCTTTGGCTTGTGTTTTTTGTATCTGCGTAACGTCCAAGGCTATGGCTGGAACCACAAACGAGTCCATCGAAGTCGACTTCTCGTTGCCAGCCGAGCGGGTCGTGCGCAGCTTGAATCAGATCATCGAATGGCGCGGCAAACCGCAAACCATACGTGTCGACAACGGCCCAGAATATATCAGCGGGACCTTGATGACATGGGCTGAGAAACATGGCGTTCGGCTCGAACACATCCAGCCAGGCAAACCCCAGCAGAATGCCTACATCGAGCGTTACAACCGCACTGTTCGCGGGGAATGGCTCAGCCAATACATCTTTGAAACCATCGAGGAGATACAGGATCAGGCAACCGAATGGCTCTGGACTTACAACAACGAGCGCCCCAACATGGGCATCGGCGGCATCACACCCGCTATGAAACTGAAAGCAGCCGCGTAAATTCTACGGCTGGACCCCATTAAAAATGGGGGGATTACCCATCGATAAGAGGCTGATCTACTCCTCTACAGATCACTTCCTTTCCCAGAGATACAAAGATAGTCTGCACATCGCGAATAGATTTCCTGAACAGTTCTTCATCCTTTCAGGCCGGATTTCAGCCATTTCAGCGGATCTGCCGGACAATGTTGAAATTGGTCTCTGTCGTGATTTGATTGCCAACCCCAAATTCTGGATAGATTGGACAGAGGGGTGTCGAAACCGGGGAAAGTGCCACTACCACTCACGAGGCTCTGACCGGCTTACATGTCCCACTTGGCACGAGAACTCCAAAGTCGAACGTAGAAGGACTGCAACCTAAAGAAAGGCAGAGCCAAATCCCCGCTAAATTTTTGATCTACTTTAGGTTCGCAACGAAAGGCCGCAATCCGTCCGTCTGTACTAAGATCACTATGGTGATAACTCCTCAAGTTTGAACGAGTAGCGTGTATATCGGCGCTCACCTTTACGGGCCAGGGCGCCCCTTTCAACCAGCTCCTGCAGATCTCTTGTCGTCGTTGCACGCGAAGTCCCAGTAATCGAAATATAGTTCTCAGCACTCAGACCTCCCTTGAAACCGTCTGGCCCCTCCCGGAACATGCGTTCGATCGCCTTGGCCTGCCGGTCGTTCAAGTGATCGCGGTGTTGGTCATAGAATCGTGCCTTCGCTATGAAGAACCCAACCCGGTCCAGGGTGACCTGTTGTGCCGTCAGAACCGTCTCGGCAAACCATTCCAGCAATGGAGTGACATCCAAAGTCTTCTGGTGCCGTTCAAGTTGATCGTAGTAGGCCTTCCGCTCCCGCTCGATCGAGTAGGCGAGCGCGATCAGGCTCGGTTGGCCCATGTTTTGCGCCAGTGATTTCTCGGCCAAGGCGCGACCCAAGCGACCATTGCCGTCTTCAAATGGATGGATACTTTCAAAATAGAGATGGCTGAGACCGGCCCGCGTCAACGCCGGCAGTGGTTCTTTGGCGCCCGGCGCCGTCATGTTGAACCAGTCCAAATGTCGTTCCATCTCGTCCGGAACCTGTGCAGAGGGTGGAGCCTGAAAATGCACGACCGGCCGATCTACGCGGCCTGACACAATTTGCATTGCATCTTCATGCAGGCGATAAGCCCCAATGCTCTCCAACCGCCGATCATGGGACAACAGCATGCTATGCCATCTGTACAACGTCTCATGCGTGAGGGGCTCGGCATAGGTCGAATAGACATCGACCATCATCTCAGCCACCCCCTGCTCTCGGGGCTTGGTTGGATAGCTGTCAGGCGACAATCCAAGCTGACGATGCAGGGAGGACTGCACGCTTTGGCGATCCAGCATCTCGCCTTCGATCGCACTTGTCTTCATCGCTTCATCGCTCAGCAGGTCGATACGCAGTTGATCGCGCTCGGTTGGGCTGACATGGTGAACGGCACCCAGGATCTCGCCCGACAACAGCAAGAAGCGCTGTTCGAACGGTGCCAGTGCTGCCGCATCATACCGAAAGTTCGGCCAGCCAGGTATCTGCCAATTCCATGCCATGAGTTATAGATCTCCTTTCTATAACTCATATTTAGATCATTTTTGAGCCATAGAAGTCAATTCTATACCTCAAAGATGTGCAAACACACGTAAACTCTGCTGTGCGTTTGCACGTACAGTCTGCTCATACCTCCGACTGATTGAAAGTCAAAGCCCGACCAATTGAAAGCGAAGCGCCTCAGACCTGCACTGTCTGTGTCGCCTCATCTGTGTCTGCAACAGCCAAATCCAACTCAGGTAGGCCGTGTTGCACAGATCAGCTGCGGTTCGGAACACGCCCTCCCCGAGATGGATTTCAGGCGGTGCGTTCAAAACTTGGGCGGCCAAGTCCGGTCATCCGGTTGAGAACCCAGACGCCAATCTTGGCTTCTGTCTTCTGATTTCCGAAGGCGCGCGCTCTTAACTTGGGCCCGATGATCCCCTTCCAGCGACCCATGAGAGTCTCAACCCGGCTGCGCTGATTGTAACCAGTGGCTTTCTGCCAGGCTATCCGCTCGTGGCTGCTGATCGCTGCGATATCGCGGTCACGGGCCGTCGGATCTTTGGCAACATTGGGACTCAGGATGGCATTTTTGGGAGGTGGGACCGTGACCTCAATTGTCGAACCGAACCGAGCGGTTAGCAAATCAGATGTTGGGTCTCCGTCGTATGCTCCATCCATTGCCTGATAGGCTTTTGCTTGCAAACGCCGAAAAGGGGCCAGAAACTGAGGTACCGGCCCGTCAACTTGATCCAGGAGAACGGGAAGCACCGTTGGATCGCCAACGTCATCTTTGGTTAGATCAGATCAGATGATTTCGCCGCTGGAAAGGTCAAGACCGAGGTGCAGTTTCCGCCAAGAGCGCCGTTTGCGCTTGGTTTTGTGCTTTTTCTCAAGCCATTCGCCCTCGCCGAAGATCTTCAGGCCGGTGCTGTCCACAACCAGTTGCACTGGTTTGTCACTCTTGGACTTTGGCCTTGAGTGCAACGTCAGCCCATTGCCCCGGCGCGATAGAGTGGAGAAATCCGGCACTGCGATCTGGACCCCCAACAGCCTCGCAATGGAGCGCATCAGGCCCTGAGTCTGGCGCAGCGGTTGCTTGAAAACCATGCCCAAAGTCAGGCAGAGCTCAATCGCCAAATCTGAGTAACGCGGCTGCCCGCCGCGCGTCGTTCTGCGCTCCGCCGACCACAAGGAAAGGGCGTCTTCGCTGATCCAAACCGTCAGATCGCCGCGGCGCCGCAGGCCTTCGTTGTACGCCAGCCAATTGGTCACCCGATGCTTTTGCTTCGGGATTTTGTCACGATGAACAGTGTTGAATTTGTGCGGCATTCACAACGTCCTGAAGGAAACAAACCGCGTCGATAACAGACAGCGCCGGATCTGTGCAACAAGGCCCCTAAATGGCTGTTTACTTGGCAGAGCAAGGTCCTTTCACACCAACTTTCGCAAAATCGCACTGATTTATGCAACTGTCCCGGCCGAGGAATACCAAAGGGTAAAACAGGCGATGATTGATCAGGTTTTTTCGAGCAGCATAGCCCCTAGCCCAAGTCCGTTTCCGGCCCCGAGCAAAAGCACTCTCTCGCCCGGCCTCAACGGTTTGCAACGATCAATATGCCAGAGCCCCAGAAACTGATCCGAGGTGCCAAGATGGCCGATACTACGCCCAAACCCCCAAAGGTTTTCAGAGGCGAGATCGGCAAACTCTTCGGCGTATAGCTTGGCACTCAGTCCAGCACCGACATTCGGGAAGACGATATATCTAGCCGGAAACTGGACCAGATTCACCTGTGCCAAGATCGAAGCCCGCAATCGTTGCAACGCCGAAATGAACAACCGGTTGAAATGGTCGCGCCCGTGTTGCTCCAGATAATTCCGTTTTGCCGATTTAATGTCATGATCGACGATCCCCTCAGGCGCGGGCTGGGTATCGCGGTACATCGCCTCCAGCTCGGGTTCGGATTCCAGTCCCATATAGAGCAATCGAAACGCCCCAGAGCCACTGCCAAGGCGCAGGGCAAAGGCGGCATCTCCGTAAAGCGTGCCAAGATCCGAATTGATCCGGTCAAAGCCGGAACCGCTGAACCGATCAGCCCCCAACACAAGGTGATCACCGGTCAGCCCGTGTTGAATCAAATCCGTAGCCAGAGAACAAGCGACAAAGCCGCCGTTGCAGCCCTGACTGATGCCAAGCGCGCGGGTTTGCCTTCCCAATCCCAACTGGTGTTGAACATAGCTGGCAGGTGGCCACAGTATCTTATGGCCGTGGCGGTGAATGCTGCACAGATACAGGCTGTTCACGGCGTCAGGATCGGTGCTGCTCAGCCCAGGTAGCGCAGCCTTAACTGCCATCTCAGCCGAGCTGAGATTTTCCTCGATCCGCAGAGCAGTAAAGCCATCTACAGCAGCACGTTCAGCAGAATAGAGCCCGGTTGAAATGGCTTCGTCAATTGTCAGGACCTGCTCAGGCAGATAGGCATTGATGGATTTTACAAAGATTTCGGTGCTCATTTTGCCCTCGCGGTTGCGATTTCAAGTGCCTGAGCCACATCCGCTATGATGTCATCCACATGTTCGCAACCGACGCTGAGCCGCACCAGATCGCCGGGAATGGCGCTGAGCGCCTTCTCGCTGGCGCTCAATTGCGAATGGGTGGAAATCGTCGGAATCGTTGCCGTGCTTTTAATCCGACCAAGGTCATTGGCGCGCCAGAAGATATTCAGTGCATCCAGAAAATCGCGGGCCGCGGCCTCGCCGCCGATGGGACGCAGTGATAGAAGATAGCCATAGGCGTTCCGGGCCTTATTGCCATCCAAATCACTATCGACCATGATCATGTCCCGCCGGGCAATGGCATGACCAGGCGTGGTTTCGAGCCCCGGATAATTGGTTTCGACAACTCCGGAATGGGTGCTGAGGAACTGCGCCAGATGCAGGGTGGATTGGCTCATAGTCTCCATACGCGAGCGCAGGCTACGCAGATCTGCGAGGCTTTGCAGGGCGTTGAACGGGCTCAGCACCACACCGGTATCACGCTGCGGTCCAGTCTTGAGGAAGCGAGCAAAATTCACGCGCATCTCGCCACGCGGGTGGGTGCAATTGATATTGGCCCGCGATACCACAGCCCCGGCGATGCTCAAGCCGCTGGCCGACATCGACTTACTGACCGAGTGGACAACAATATCCGCCCCCATGGTCAACGGGCGCATCAACGCCGGGCTGGACAGGGTAGCATCAACGATTAACGGCACGTTTTGCGCCGCAGTGATCGCTGCGACCGCTGAAATATCGGTCATCCGCAACAACGGATTAGAGGGCACCTCGCAGAGAGCAAAACAAGTGTCTGCATCCACCGCGCGCTGCCATTCATCTGAGTCCAGTGAATTAGCGATCCAGCGCAACTCAATACCACGGTCGCGTTCAAAACGTTCCCGAAACAGCATAAAACTACCGCCATAGCAGGCCGCAGGCAGGACAATATTTGGACGTGTCTTGCCCGGATCATCGGCCACCAAAGCGGTGGCGGCCATGAAAATGGCCGCCATCCCCGAAGAGAACACCGTCGCGCTGGTGTCCAGATCGCTTCCATACCCCTCGAGCGCCGCAAGAGTGGATTCCAAATGTCGGACCGTCGGATTGTCGATCCGCGTATAAACCCAGCCATCGGCCTCGCCGCTTAGGGTTTGACGCATGTTTTCTGCGGTTTCAAAATGCTGAGCCGGCGATAGATAGGCCGGCTCACAAATCGAACCCTCATTGTTGCGCGATTGCTGCTGATCATAGCCACCGCGCACGGCGATGGTGTCAAAACGCAATGTCGACATATTGGACCCCATTCCGCCTTATTGCGCCGCAATGGCGTGGGTTTCCCCGGAGCGACCCAGCCCGTCCATGTCCAGCAGAGCATCGGTAATGGTCTGCGCCCGTAGCGCCAAGAGAGACAAAGAGCCCGCGTCGCCCATGCCATGGCTTGTCTCACAAAGCCCGTTCAACACCAGCGCCCCGGCACCGTCATGTTCGGGTTTCAGTTTTGCCCGGTATTCCCGATCCACCTGCAGGCAACCATTGTCATCCAGATCCAGAGCCGAGGCCACGCCGGTGATGATTTTTGGGATCTGTACCGCGCGCTCCCCAGTGCCCGTATTGCGAAAGCCCGTGGCCAGAATAACGCCATCAAAGGTCTCTGTAGTGACGTCTCCGGTTTCGCCATTGCGCGACGTCAGCCGAACCCCGCCTTCGATCTCTTCCGCCGACAGGATCTCGGTCATACGGTGAATATGCACCTTGTTACGATTGTTCAGCTGGTCATAATATTGCTGACGATAGAGCTCTTGAAGCACATCCATATCGCAGGAGCCATAGTTGGTGCGGTAGACATCGCTGTCGATCCGCTGTTTCAAATCGGGGCCGGCCTGATAATAGAGATCGGTGAACTCGGGAAAGTAAATCTCACTCATGAATGGGTTGGTGTCCTTTAGCGGATAAGCAAAGCGACGGATATAGCTGTGCAGCTCAGCATCGGGATCAATCTTGGACAGATGCAACAAGATCTCGACAGCGCTCTGACTGCTACCGATGATGGCAAACTTCTTGGCCCCCTTAGAACGCAGGGCCTGACTGGCTGAGTTATAGCGGGTCAGATGGAACACCCGCTCGGAACCTTGGCACTTGGCAAAGACCTCGGGAATATAGGGCTCTCGGCCGACGCCAACGACCACATGCCGGGCATAGACCGGATCGCCATCATGCATGTCCACACGGTAGGTCGGTGCGCCGTCTTGCTCCTGCAGACTGACTTGCTCAACTTCACAATTGGTCACCAGATTTTGCGACACCTGCTCGCTGACCCAGCGCACATAGGCGGCAAAGTCGGGGCGCATGGGCATTAGAAGATCCATGTTCAGATGGCGCAGCAAAATACCCTTTTCATGCAGGTAGTTCATGAACGTGTATTTGCTGCGCGGCGACCGCAGAGTGGCCAGATCGCGGTGCGGGATATTCTGAATGTTGGAATGTATATCCAGCGCATTGTCAAACAGCATCTCTTTTTGCCAGGTCGGCTCTGCCGTCCGTTCAACAAATTGATGGTTCGAATACACGCCCTCTTCGTCAAAAAGGGCTGCCAATGCGATGTTAGCAGGGCCAAAGCCAATGCCGACCACATCCAATGTCTTAGTCATGTCTTACTCCGGAAATGTAGAATTTTTCTTAAAGGTTGTTTCGGCGGTTCAGGCCGTCGTCACCACACACACGTGTTCTTGTGCGGAGGGCTGCTCTGTGAACTGCGCAGTGGCATTATTGCTAAGTGCAGTGGTGACTATGTTAAGTCCGCGTCGCCATTCGGCTTCGGTCAGGGTCAACGGCGGCAAAAATTTAAGCACTTCGTCATTGGGACCGCAAAGCTCGATAATAAGCCCCTGTTGCACACAGCTGCGTTGCACGAATTTTGCTTGCGCAAAATCCGAAAACTGTAGACCAATCATCGCGCCCCGGCCCTTGCGTTGAAGATTAAACCGGTCGGCCAACGCCTGAGTGTCCTGATCCATCTGCGCGCAAAGGCTTTGCAGGTGCTGTGCAAAAACCGGATCCCCCCAAAAGGTCTCAAGTGCAGCCGTGGCACAGACAAAGGCAAGATTGTTGCCGCGAAAGGTACCATTATGCTCGCCGGGGCTCCAGATATCCAGCTCCGGACGCAGCAGCACCAAAGCCATCGGCAGACCGTAACCGGAAATAGCCTTAGCCATACAAATGATGTCAGGTACAATGCCCAGTGGTTCAAAGGAGAAGAAACTGCCGGTGCGTCCGCAACCGGCCTGGATATCATCCACAATTAACAAGGCACCACAATCACGGGCGATTTGCGCAATCTGCTGGACCCAGGCTTTGGACGCGGTTTGCAACCCGCCCTCACCCTGCACGGTTTCCAGAATGATTGCCGCAGGCGTATCGACACCGCTGCTGGGATCCTGCAACAGGCGTTCAAGATACTCTGCCGTATTCAAGTCCTCGCCCATGTAGCCCTCAAAGGGCATCCGGGTGACCTGGTTCAATTGTCCACTTGAAGCGGCCCTGTGGTGTTGACTGCCGGTCAGAGCCAACGCCCCTAGTGAGCAACCGTGAAAACCGTTGGTGAAACTGACGACATTGCTGCGCCCGGTGACCTTGCGTGCCAGTTTGATCGCCGCTTCGACAGCGTTGGCGCCGGTCGGGCCAGGGAATTGCACCAGATGATCCAACCCGCGCGGCTCCAAGATCAGCTCCTTGAACCGGGTCAAAAACTGGCTGCGCGCCACCGATTGTAGATCCATCGACATGCAGATGCCGTCGCGCTCGATATAGTGAGCCAGAGCCTTTTTCAGATTGGGATGATTGTGGCCATAGTTCAATGACCCGCATCCGGCGAGAAAATCGAGGTGGGTTTGACCTGTATTATCCGTCAGGCAAGCGCCCAAGGCGCGATCAAAAGTTGCAGGAAACACGCGACTATAGGTACGAACATCGGATTCCAAAGAGAAAATTTCATCAAGCATAATTAGGTCTCTTTAAAGTAAATACGTCAGAAATTGCTTTGACGTTCCACGGCGTTCGTAGTTCAACTTTTGCGTTAATTTCCGCCACTATTATAACTTTTTAGGACATAATTAACCATAAATGGGTGTATACGCCTGACAAAATCAATCTAAAATTGTTATTTTGGGCCGATAAATCACTTACCCAATCGGGGCTGCCCGAAAATATCGCGCCCCGTAGGTCTAATCGTGCAGCGCGTCCTGCATCTGGCCGTCCGAACTTGTGTGCACGACGTTCAGACACTGCCGCATCACATTGACCGAGGAGAAGCCGGAAAGCTTAGCAACACATTTGACGTTATGGTTGGTATGCTCCAGCAGGTAGCGGGCCCGTGCCAGACGAATTTTCCGGACCATTGCTGCAGGCGGCATATCGAACTCTTCTTTGAACTTACGGGTGAAATTACGCGGGCTCATATGGCAACGTTCTGCCATCGAGCTGACGCTGTGATCACTATTGGGCTGGGTGTTGATGTAGAGCACCAGTTCTTGCAGTTTCTGCCTTGGCGAGGCGGAAATGCTCAACAGGTCAGAAATCTGTTTCTGCTTTGGCGGACGCGCTGCGAACAAAACCAGGTTTCGAGCCGCATGATTGGCAATCAATGAGCCATAGTCCTGCGTCACCAAGGCAATGCTCATATCAATCCCGGTAGAGACCCCCGCTGAGGTCCAGATATTGTCTTCACAATGATAGATAACGTCCTTTTGCACGCGAACCTCGGGGAAACGGCTGCGAAACAAATCAATCCCACTCCAATGCGTGGTGCAACTTCGCCCTTCCAGAATACCCGATGCCGCCAGTACAAAGGCCCCGGTGCAGATCGAGGCAATGGTAATACCGCGGTCATGAGCACGGCGAATAAGATCCAGCAAGGCCCGATCCTTCATCGCCTGTTGGGTACCAGGATTACCACCGGGTACCACCAAGAGATCCACCCCGCTCAAATCAACCTGTGAAATTGATTCCTGCGCTTGAATCGCTATACACCCGCTGGTTTGCTGGCTCCCTGCGCGTGTCGCGACAACCGAAATATCATACCCGAGATTCTCCGGTAGTGCCCGGTTGGCACTCTCAAAAACTGAAATGGGTCCAGTAATGTCTAGCACCTGACAACCCGGAAACAGGACCACTTTTACTTTTTTCTTGGTCAAAACGCATGTCGAATTCATAGTCACAGCCTAATTCCTAGATCGTCACCGACGCTCCTCACGAATGGTAAATCCTTGCGGGGTGTCGGGATCGCTTCGCGCTCATAGATTGTTTTCAATAAGATTTCCAAGATCCAAAATCAACCATGCCGATAGATATGACTTGCGCCCGAGTGATTGAATTTAGCGCGTCAACCAAGACTTGAGCCATGATCTTATAGCCCAAGGGCTCCGATTTGGCACGAATTATGACCCTTTTGGCACCAAATACAGGGTTAATTTCGACATAACACGGCGAACCAAAGGCAAGTTGAGTTTGTCGTCTGGACCATCGCTTTGCGCAATCCTCTAGCTGTTTTGGTCCTAAACCGCACTTGTGAGCCAAGCAGAACTCGCCATAAAGATGAACAACGGAGACTCAATGTGAGCAAATTCACACCAAACGCCCCCCATTTATACGACTGCATTGGCGTTGGCTTTGGGCCCTCGAATATTGCCCTAGCCGTCGCCCTAGATGAGGTCGAGCAATTGGACAATGTTCTCTTCCTCGAAAAAGCCGCCGCCCCGGATTGGCAGGGGGAGTTTCTGATCGAAGGCAGCGATATCCAGCACAATCCGCTGCGCGATTTCGTAACGCCGCGCAATCCGGTATCCCCCTTTGGGTTCCTGAGTTATCTCAAGGCGCAGGGACGGCTGTTTGATTTCCTCAACTTAGAGGCCCCTTTCCCACCCCGCAGCGAATATGCCCGCTATGTGGTCTGGGTGGCGCGGCAATTTGATAAAGTAGTACGCTACAGTGCCCCGGTCTGTGACATCAGCCATGACTGGATTGCTGATTTGCCAGTGTTGCGTGTGCAGACACAGACCGGTGAGGTCTATTTTACTCGCAGCGTCAGCTTCGCACCGGGACGCTCGACATATGTGCCCAACCCCTTCGCGTCCCATGTCGGTGACCGGATGATCCATGCCACAAACTACCGATCAGCCGTTGCGCGCTGGCAACATCAAGGCGATGTGAACTCAATTGCCGTTTTTGGCGCCAGCCAAAGCGCGGTTGAACTGCTGCTTGACTTACCCACACATTTCCACAGCGCGCAGATCACCGGCATCAGTCGGTCCTTTGGCATCAAGCAGAAGGATCTGAGTCCTTTTACCGAGCGCGTTTACGAGCCTGAGTTTGTGGACAGCTTCTACGCCGCGCCCATCGACGTTCAGGCCAGCCTGCGCAACGAACTTTGGCGCAGCAACTATGGGGCCGCAGATCATGACGTTATCGCGGCGCTACAGTTTCGTCTGTATGAACAACAGGTCACGGGTCGCGCGCAGATCCAGCTGCAAAACAATAAAATCGCGCAGCAGATATCCCCTCGGTCCAAAGGCAAGGGTTTTGACATCTCGCTTAGAGACCGGATGGACGGCAGCGAGACCAATCAAGGGTTTGATGCGGTGATATTGGCCACCGGGTTTCTCAATCACGGAGAAACGCCAACGGCCGAACCCTATCATCCGTTGTTGGCATCTGTGGCAGGCAACGCGCAATTTCGCAAAGATGGCGCCATTGCCCAGGCCCGGGATTATAGCATTTTGAATGCGCCAGGCGAGCAACGCGCGCCGATCTTTCTGAATGGGGTCAGCGAAACCACCCATGGGTTTGGCGACGCCGGATCGTTCAGCCTGCTTTCAATACGCTCAGCCGAAATCGCACAATCGATTCAAAACACGCGCGAGGCCGTCAAGCCGACCGGTACCCATACCGCCACCGCCAATCTCACTGCAATAACACAGCCAGCCGAATAGGGGCCCTCATGTTTTCACTCAATGACCGGACGTCCTTTGACATCGAAACCTTGGTTCGGCGCGGCAGTGATGCCCAGACCACCCGTGAATATAATGCGGATCTGCGCCGCTTGCTGCCAGGACCGGGCTATGCAGACACCAAACGTACGTTGACCGAATTTGGCACCATTCTGGTCACCGTACGGCCAAACGAAAAGGTGGATGCCCACCAGCACGACGAGGAAGAGTGTTTTATCATCGTTGCGGGTCAGGGCGATTTGCAGATCGAAGACCAGACCACCACATTGCATCCCGGTGACGTCGTTTACGTGCCGCGATTCTGGATGCACCAGCTGAGAAACCCAAACGAGGCCCCCTTTACCTTTGTGGATCTCTATTGGGACGACAAGGGTCGCAGTTTCGAGCAATACGCCGAAAGTCAACGTGCGGAGGCCTTGGTATGAACGCCTCTTTGACATCGCCCGATTTCATCGTCACCCTGCCGCCTCCGACACCCAATGGTGGCTTGCACATCGGCCATATGGCCGGCCCTTTTCTGGCTGCTGACATATTCAGCAAAGCGGCGCAGGCGCGCGGCCAGACCGTCCATGTTCTGTCCTACAGTGACACGAACCAATCCTATGTGCGGGCCACGGCCGAAAAACAGAACCGCGATCCCAAAGAACTGGCCTCGGTCTGGACACAGGACATCCTGGAAACGCTCAAACTCTATGATTGCCAGGTTGACGACTACTTTGAGCCGCACCCGGCCTCAAATGGGTTTGTACGCGACACTCTGTTACGCCTCTATGACCAAGGGGTACTGAAGAAGAAGTCATATCCGTTCTTCTATCTGCCTGCGCAGGACGTGTTTCTGGACGAGGCCGGTGTCAGTGGCCTGTGCCCTCGTTGTTTGGACGATTGCAAATGCGGTATCTGCGAGGCCTGCGGCTTTCCAACTCGGGCCGACACCCTGATAAACCCCCGCGCCACCAATGATCCCGATCTTGAAATTGAAATGCGCCATGTCGAGGTTTTGGTCCTAGAACTGGAAAACTGCCGTGAGGCGTTGAGACAGTTTCACAGTTTTTCCGATGCGATTAGGCCGAAATATCGCTGGCTGGTCGATGACGCGTTGGCAGATCCGTTACCGGATTTTCCGGTCACCGTGCCGGGCAGTTGGGGCATCGCGACGGATCATCCAGACTTGCCCGGCCAGGTGATCAACGCATGGCCCGAGCTGGTTCTGGATTTGGTCTATGGTTATCAAAAAGTGGCCCCCGAAGGTGCACCGTCGACCAGGGTTGTAAACTTCTTTGGTTATGACAATTCCTATTTCTACGGCATCGTGCATGTGGCGCTGTTGCAAGCGGCTGGATTACAACGTTTCTTGCCCCACGCCACAATGATCAACGAGTTCTACAATCTGGAGAACGCCAAATTCTCCACCAGTCGCGGCCATTTAATCTGGGCCCGCGATATGGCGCAAAATTACCCACCTGACCTCATCCGTTTTTATACGGCCCTGACCTCACCCGGTTTGGAGGAAGGCAATTTCAGCGAAATCGACATGCGCGAAGTAATCCAGCGACGTCTTTTGACCCCATATCAGGAAATAGCCGCCGCTGCGCCAATACAAGATGAGACCATCGAACCCTCTGCGATGGTCCGGCAGGTGATGCAGGGCATTTCCACACGAGTCAGCGAAAGCCTGCAACTGAATCGTTTCAACCTGCGCCATGCCGCCGAAGACGCACTCAAAGGGTTGAGCGCGATCAACAGCTGCTTGGCGACAGGCACCCTCAGTCGTGGGGAACTGGTGCTGCTGCTTGATTGCTGGAGTCAATCCATTGCCCCGCTGATGCCTGCGACGGCCAATTCCCTGCGGCTTATGTTGGTAATGGATATCATTCCCGAAACCCTGCCCTACGAGCCAGTGAACCATGACACCTCCCAGAGAGCGGAAGAAGCAAATGTCTGAAATCTCCCGTCTTGCTTTCATGACCTTCTCCGTACTCAAGGCACCCTATGGGGACCCGGGCGTACAAGAGTTTGATGACCGCACACCCGACACATTTGCCGAGGCCGAGGCCAGCGAAGGGTTCATTGCCCGCGCCAAACCAATCGAAGATATCGCTTGGATGACCAATTATCAGAAGCAATGGGGCAACTGGGGTCCCTTTGCAGTGCCCCGGTTCTATCCCGGTGGCACCTCGCAGGGCAGTTCCTATCAGGCACAGACTCTGTCAATCTGGCACGATCTCTATTCGGTTTGGAAATTTGCCTACCGTGGGGCTCACCATCGCAGCGCCTTGAAACAGGCCGATGACTGGTTCGGACCGCAGGATTGGCCAATTTATTGCGCTTGGTGGGTTGCCGGGGATCATCAACCGACTTGGCCTGAGGCCTGCCAGCGGCTGGAACATCTGCATGACAATGGCCCCACGCCGCAGTCTTTCACCCTCAGAACCGCCTTCGACCCACAAGGAAAAACGAGCAAACCCAACGCCAGGTTGCCCGAACCCTGTACCTGATCTCCCTCTCTTTGGACCCCAATATGGCTTTTGAAATTGAAATCTATGCGGCGATCATCGCAGTCTATGTGATGATCGTCATCAGCCCGGGCCCGAATTTCATTCTGGTGACCCGCTATAGTCTTGGATCCAGCCTTTCGCTTGCCTTTGCGGTAACTCTGGGCTTGGCGATCGGCGCGACCATCAATGCTTCGGTCACCATGTTCGGTGTCGGCGCACTCATCGTTGCCTTCCCGGGCTTCGGTGTTCTCATATCCGTTTTGGGAGGTAGTTTTCTAGGCTACCTCGGCCTCTCGGCGATTTTTTCAGCCGTCCAGAGCAATAACTTGGTCCTTGCCTCGGGATCAGATGCAAACCTGACGGCGCGCGAACACACGACAGGCGCACAGATCAACGAAAGCTGTAGCACAGCCCTACAAAAAGGCATATTTGTCAATCTGCTGAACCCCAAGGGCATCGTCTTCTTCATCGGTCTCTATGCACCGCTGATTGCTCAAGCCAGCCTGCTTACTAAGGGTGCTGTTCTGGCCTCCAGCTTTGCAATCGAACTCCTTTGGTACGGACTTGTCATCCTGTTTTTATCCCGGCCCAAATTTCGCTCTTTATATGACCGTTCCAGCTTTGCAATCGATGTGGTTCTGGGCTTGATCCTGACTTTGATTGGGCTGCGCATCATAATGCAAGCCACACTGTTTCTCGAGGCAACATGACGGAATTTCTCCTCCAGGAACCCGAACTCATTGTCCCCACCGCGCCGCGCCGGAAGAGCGTAGAATTGCCAAACTGGTTCCAGAGTTTGAACCGCCCGACCACACCCACGGATCTGTGTATTCTGCTCAGTGATAGCTGCGGGGAAAACATCGAAGATCTGCTGCTCGCCTGGAGCCTCAATATGGTCGACCGCCGAGGTATCCGGGTTATGATTGTGGATGATCAACGTGATCCTGAGACCTGCGCTGAAATGCTCACTCAGATCTTCGAAGACGAGAGACGCCCCGATCTAGCGGTCGGGCATTTCTCTTCGCCTGTGGCCCGGCGTGCTGCCGCAGTTTACGCTCAGTATGGTATTCCATATTTCGCGCCGGGGTCTTCGGCGGATGACTTGGCCGTAGATCCAAAGGCACCAGTGTTTCAGATGTTCGGGTTGGACAGCGGCCAGATCTCTGCGCTCTGTGCCCCCTTAATGAGCGCGACCAGCGCTGTGGTTTGTGGTCAGCCCGGCAACGCCGGGGCGACCCTGCTCCGCGCGTTATGCTCTGCTGCCCCCTGCCCTATTGCCGCTTTCTCCCACATCAGCGAGGTGCAACCATCGGCATTGTCCGGGCAGCCATTGGTGTTGCTGGGGTCAAAAGAATATGTCGCCGAGGCATTGACCCAGCTTGATCCGGTGATGGTACCCTCGGCTCTGTATATTTCGGACGATAGCCTGGGGTCCCGTACGGTTCGTCAGGCCGCAGCGCAGTTAGGTTGCCCGGCCTTTGTCACCGCCTTACAGCGCGATGTGGCGAATGGTTTTCTGCTCGGAACGGATGTCCAAACCATCGAGCGCGACGCGGCACGTGTCCTAGGGCGCACGCCTGGCCCCTATTTTCTATCAGCCTGGGCGGCCATTTATCTTGCAACTTCTGCCTGCCGCAAAGGTCACCTGCGCCCGGCTGACATGCTAAGGTACTTGCAGAGTCAGGCCTGGCACACGCCGTTTGGGAACCTGCACTTCGCTGCCACCGGGCAAGCCAAAGGATTCAACTGGGAGCTAAAGAGCCTGTCATGAACCACGCCACCGACGCCTGTCGACTAACCGCCGCCGAATTGAATCGGAAAATTCCCGATGCTGATGGCAAACGATTTCATATCGGCTTGATGCGCGGAATGCTGCAAGTCGAACTTTATGTGCCTTCCGGGGAAGACCTGCAAAAACCCCACAGCCGCGATGAATGCTATGTGGTCATTCGCGGCTCGGGTCAGTTTCAAATGGGTGCCAAAACAGTACCGTTCGAAGCCGGGGATTTTCTATTTGTTCCGGCCGGAATGGAGCATCGTTTCCTCAATTTTGGCGACACGCTGGAAACCTGGGTGATATTTTACGGACCCGAGGGCGGTGAGCAACTTGGGTAATTCCGGGCCAGAAGTGCTGGTTGTCGGAGCGGGTATCAACGGACTGATAACGGCCTATTGTTTATGCAAGGGTGGCGCCCGCGTCACCCTATGCGATCGCGGCCCCATCCCTAATCCCGACAGCGCCTCGCATGGGGCCCACCGCCTGATCCACCCTTGGGTCGGAACCGGTACCTGCGCCCAAGCAAAGGAGATTCTGACCGCAGCGCAACTTTGGCAACAGCTTCTTCAGGACATTGGCTGTGATGGGTTTCAACGCTGCGGTGTCTTGGTGGCCAGCGGCAGCCAAGACGGAGCCAAGACCAACCATTTGGAGTTGACCCCGGCTCAGGCCGAGCACCAGCTTGCCGGAGCAGGTACACAGGCCCATCGGCTGTGGTTTCCCACTTTCGGCGCGTTACTGGCCAATCGGATTTTGGTGGATCTTGTCGCCTATCTTAAAAATAACGGGGTGATGATCTACCCCCAGTCTGAGCTGGGGAACATCAACGCGCATACGGGCTGGGCGCAGATCGGGTGCCAGGACGGGCGCCTATTCGACCATATCGTGTTGGCCACCGGCTGGCGCAGTCGCAATGTGCATTCCCTCCCCGAGCTGTCCCCTAGCTTGCAGCAGTTTCGGCCCTGGCGTTGCTATGTGCTCTATGTCCCGGCCAAAGCCATCCCCGAACGGTTGACGCCAAAATCGGCTTGGGCCGGGTTCATGGGGCATGATCTTTGGGGGATGCCTGCGCTCTGTGGCCATGATGCAAAATTTGGCCATGGCGGCCTGAGTCACCCAGCGAACGACCCGGCCCCAACTGCGCAGCAGATCCGCGCGGCTTTTGTCGAAGCCTATCGTCAGGCGGATCACGGATATCACTTTCTAGAACACGGGCGGATTGCTACAAATATCTGGGCTGAATGCCCTGGGCCGAACCGGGTTGTCTCACAGGGCAAGTGTAGCCTGATCACATCCGATTTCGGCGGCGGGTTCAAAACAGCCCCCCTAGTCGGCCGCGAGATCTGCGAAAAACTACTGGCATCCAAACCACATAAGGAAAGCACACCAAAGAAAAGGCCAACCCGAGCCTGACCAAAACTACGATAAGACTGCGCCACGAAAACCGTTAGGATCGGATCAGGCTTTGGGCCGGGTATCTCACATTCCATGAGACTGACCTTGATCCCGAGATAAGCCAGAGACTTAGCTGATCATTTGGGCGTGAAACACACAAATGTTGGCGTAAATCCGCGCACAGCTTGGGTTAAGTAATTTTTTGACTCAGCAAGGAATTGAGCCATGCATTCACTCTTCAGCCGCAACTTCATAACGTTCCTGACCGGGGCGACCATTCTGTCCATCCCGATGCCAATGTTGATCATTCTGGGCGGTTTGGCAGGATCTCAGTTGGCTCCGGATGCCAGCTTTGCGACCTTCCCGGTTTCGATCCAGATTCTGGCAGGTCTGTTTGTGGTCGCCCCAATGTCAATTTTCATGGGGCGTCATGGCCGCAAGATCGGGTTTCTATTGGCCGCCATCTCAGCGATTTGCGGCGGCGTTCTCGCGGCTTTGAGCCTGATCGAGGGCAGCTTCCTGATGCTCTGCGCAGCGCATGCCCTGTTGGGGATCGCTGTGGTCAGTTTTGGCCTGTTCCGCTTTGCCGCCGCTGAGTTCGTGCACAGCAAAGACCAAGCAAAGGCCATTTCGATCACCCTCGGAATTGGCCTGATTGCCGCTCTCCTAGCGCCCGAAGTCTTTCGTCTGTTCAAAGATGCCCTTGCGCCAATCCCACTGGCTGGTGCCTATCTGGCCCTGTCGGGCATCGCCATTATCGGCACCTTACCGATCCAAATGGCAACCTTCTCTCACCCGGTGCAGCAGCCAGCGGAGCAAACCGCACCCGCAGTGCGCCCCTCGGTGTTCAGACGCCCGAAAATTTTGGCGGCCATCCTCTGCTCTCTGGGCAGTTCGGCCGGCATGACTCTGTTGATGACCCCGACGGCGATTGCAATGGTTGGCTGTGGCTTCTTGGATATCCAAGCCGGGGATGTCATTCGCTGGCACGTGGTCGCGATGTTTGCCCCGAGCTTTTTCACCGGGTCTCTGATCAGCCGCTTTGGCGTCGATCGCATCGTCTTTCTAGGCGGAATCATCTTCGCCGCATCTGCTATGGTCGCGCTGATGGGACTAGGGCTAACCTATTTTTACGTCTCCTTGATCTTGCTTGGCATTGGCTGGAACTTCGGCTTTATCGGTGCATCGGCAATGTTGAACGCCGAGCTCTCTGCAACGGAAAAACCGCTGTTCCAAGGTCTCAACGACACGGTTGTCGCCCTTGGCGCCACAGTGGCCTCCTTCTCTTCCGGGGTTCTGATTTCCTCCTTTGGCTGGGCCGTCGTTGCGATCGTGCTCTTCCCCTTTGCGCTGATTTTGGTGCTCGGCGCTCTCTATTTCGGACGACAGTACAAATCTCAGTTGGCACCGGCAACGTGATCGAACATGACTCAGTATGACTCCTCTCCCAGCAGCGCTCTCATGGTGGCAGTGCAAAGCTATTTTGACGCGCTGTATCACTGCGATGTGGACCTGCTGGATCAGGTCTTCCATCCCTCCGCCAGCCTGTTTGACGCTGATGAGGGGCGTATATTTGTCGACCCGATTGCCTGCTATAGGGATACAATTTTCCGGCGCACTTCTCCGGCGCAATCCAACGCGGTGCGTCAGGACGAGATTCTCTATGTCGACTCCCTATCGGAGGTATCGGCCACGGTGAAAGTGCGAGTGCGCATTCACAACGATATCTTTGTCGATCATCTAATGTTCGCCAAAGAGGGAAACGCCTGGCGCATCGTGGCAAAACTGTGGTCCTTGCAAAAACAACTGGATTCCGAACCAAGTTAATCCGTCGACGGCGCTGTCCAACGGAACCGAGGGCATTCTGTCACGGACCGCATCTGATAAAGGCTTGAAACACAGGCCTTCAATTACGCATTTTTCCAAAATCACGCATAACGAAACGACTTGCGCGCAATCGATCTCGGGATGGCGACCCCTGCACGTAAGGCAGAAAGCCGTTGGTCCTACGGGGACATTGCCTTCCCTACCGGCTAATGGATCGAGGATACGCACACGAAGCACAGCAGTTTGCCCCGATCTCTATTCTTTGATCCCATCAAAAAGCGCAGGATCCATCTCTTGCCAGAAAGCAAAAATCGCGTGCACGTTTAAGGGGGACATCCAGCCAAAGCGTTCAAAATCGGCGCGCGCCACCGGGTCTTTGATCTGCCCCATAAACAGGCGCCGATCCGCGTCGCGTTGGGTCGGTGTGCGGGTATTGATCGCAGCCTTGACGCGTTTCAGCTGATTGGCCCGCATGCTATTTACGGGTTTTTCCGGCTCAACCTCAGAGGCCCCAAAATCCCCTTCAAGCGCCGCGGTCAGATAACCAACCTTGTTTTTTACGTTTTTGCGCTCAGCGACATAGGCCAGCTTATCATCGATCTGTTCTTCACCATGGGCGGTAATCCATTGTCGAGCCAGACGATCGCTGACTCCAAGAGCGCGTAGTTTTTGAAAAACCTTACCATGGCGCACCCCTGCCCCGTCATCCAGATCCAAAATCGAAAGCTGCGGATTCTCTTTAATCAAAAACCGAATGGCGCTGACCGCCCGACCCCGTTTGCGAATTTCCGGGGTGATCACAATATTGGATGTTTTGTTCACCTCAGCAACTGACGGTTTAATGACCTTGGCGTTTAAATGTTTGTAGCTTTCATAATAGGATGAGCCATCCAGCCCCATCAGGCGACGAAACAAGTCCATCTCCCACCAGCCCGTAGAACCCGTACGAATAAATCGATAACAATTTTCATAGAGCGCCAATGCGTGACCCGATGTGAATTTGCGCTGAATGTTCAAATTAATAAGCGCAAAAACTTTTGGATCATGCAGCTTATCCGCCAATGCCGAAGAATAGGCGTATTCGCAAACACCCCCCTTTAGTTTGGCGTAGGACAGCAGGCTGGACACCCCCCATTCCTGTTGTCCTTTTTCGTCCAACATATCCCATTCAGCAATGGTCTCAACAAGGCCTCGTAACGATTGCTTCAGGGTTTCCATATCATTAGAATTATATCCAATCATCGTACAAAGTGTACGTGCATCTATATGGTGATTGGACTGGCTTGTGATCGTATCATAGGCATTCAATAGCAACACGTTGGACAGCTTACGCTGCAACAGCGTAAGTTTACCCGACACATGGATCGCGGCGACATGTTTCTTAACCGCCTCTCGACGCAAAGCCCCGGTAAGCTGCTCTCGTGGAATCGTTTCCATCTTATGCCTCTATTTTTTTACGACACATTACTTATAAAGGAACCTAATTTCAATCCACTTCCGGGTTCCCGATAGTCCATTCACCGTCCCTGTAAATGGGTTCCCTTCAACAAATGTACCCCCTTAAGGATCGCCCAAAGGAACCCTAATACGGGACAGCGGATATGATACTCCGCAGTAGTTTCTCATTTTTATGCCGAAATAGAGCCTAACCGGACTCTGGTACCCCAAAAACTGCGAATCGGACCCCTTCACCCTGTATTCAGGTCCGCTTCGTCCTGTATTTGGATACTCTTCATCCTGTATACAGATGCCATTACCTATCTAACCCATTGAAAAAAATTAATTTTCTAAGGCTAAAGAATCTAAATATCCTAAAGATTCTACATACTATAAGGGCTGTTGTTTGATCCAAATTTAATTTTATGGGGAAAATTGCCCTGTTTCGATTCACGTTTGGTCTTTGGTGTGCCATAGTTCGATGCAAATCCTAACAGCAGTCGTACATCTCAGGAAATATAAGATGGTCATAGGCAAAGAACCCCTCCCCCCTTATTTCAATATAGATCCAGCCACGGCCGCCGAAAAGCTCTCCGAGCCTATCGACACCGCTCGATTCGCGAAAGCCGCCGCCTTCGCAGGTAAGGGGCGAGATGATCTCGCCCGTCGTGGGTATGCGCCTGACGGTAAAAAACGATTGCGCATGTTTTCGACTTGGGAAATTTGTAAATATCTGATCCCTGTCGCCGCCGCTCATTTTCGCAGGGTATTAAAAAAATATCCGGATTTACCCCAAGGAATCGGAGAAGGAAATTCTAAGTGGTTCACTCTTGATGAGGTCCTTCAGCTCCGACGTCATTTTGACTCCGAGGGGGCTTCAGGTCGGGATTATATGCCCTGGCGCCCCAAGGGATTACCTGCAAAGGTCGTGGCTGTTTCTAATTTCAAAGGCGGGACGTCCAAGACAACCACGACAGCCCACCTTGCAATGTCGGCAGCACTTGATGGGTATAAAGTCCTGGTGATTGACTTGGACAGCCAGGGATCATTGACTTCTATTATGGGAGGGGAGGTTGAGGATGAATGGTCAACCGCTTTTCCGCTTTTGGCTAAAGATTACGCACTCGCTTTGGAAGGTGAAAATTCAGTCAGAGCCGCATCCGATCTCCCTCCTCTCCCATTTGATGAAACCTTGACAGAAGCCTTGAAGGTTTCGGCGCGAAACCTCATTCAAGGGACGCATTGGCCAAATATTGATTTAATCGGCGCTCAGCTGAATTTATACTGGGCCGAATTCCAAGTGCCCGTTTGGCGTATGGGGCTGCGGAGTTGGCCTCTTTGGGATGCTCTTTACAATGCGTTGACGAATGAAAAAGTAGTGGATGACTATGATGTAATTTTCATCGATACCCCCCCTGCCCTTGGGTATTTGACCATCAACGCTCTAACCGCTGCGGATATTCTTTTGGTACCTCTTGGCGCGTCATTCCTTGAGTTCGATTCCACAGGGCGGTTTTTTGACATGCTCTATTCAACTTTTGCCAGTATCGAAGAGGGGGAAAATGCAGCGCGTCGGCGGGATGGTTTGCCGGAAATGAAGTTTGAATGGGATGCGGTGCGGGCCATCATCACGCGATTTGATGCTAATCAACAGACGGACCTTGCCAATGTTGTGCAAGCTTATTTTGGGGATTTCATGACCACTTTCCGACAAGATATGACAGCGATGGTTGGGCAGGCAGGAGAGCAGGTCAACGGGATCTATGAAGCCGATTATCGAGAGTTCAACCGGGAGACTTATGTGCGTGGGCGGGAAACGTTCGATCGCACTTGGGCTGAAGTAAAAGAAATTATTCTGGGCACTTGGTGGCGTGACTTGCAAGAGTTGGAGCAAGAATTATCAGGCCAAGACCCCAAAGCAACGGAGACGCGGTCCGATGGCTAAACGCAGAAAACTAACCACACCGAGCACCGAGGATCTGAGCCGTATTGAAGCGGAGTTCCGTTCGGAATCGTCCGTCCCAGGATTGGGAGCGGTTCGGGCGGTCGCGCCGATTTCGCAGGTTGCTGCTGATGCGGCCTCTGCGAGCAAAACGTCCAGTCCGGAAGTGCGTGCGCGACAGGCCAAGCTTGAGGCGGACGCTGAGAGGCTAGTGGTTGCGGAAGAAGAGGGGCGGTTGCTGCTGGATATCCCGCTATCAGAGATTGACGCAGATGCGATGATCCGGGATCGATCTATCCTTGATGAGGAAGAGATGAATGAACTGCGCAAGTCGATAGCGAGCAATGGAGTACGGCTGCCTGTTGAGGTTTATGCTTTGGCGGAACCTCATACGAATGAAACGCGTTATGGGTTGATCTCCGGCTATCGTCGGTTGATGGCTGTACGTGGCTTGGCGGCCATGATGGGGCCGAACACCTATGATACGATCAAGGCGATTGTGCGTCCCACCACTGAACGCGATGCGGCGATTATGGCGATGGTCGAAGAGAACGAGATCCGCGCGGAGTTAAGTCAATTTGAACGTGGTCGCATTGCAGTGATTTCGACACAGCAGGGGGTTTTTGTAAATATTGAGGACGCCGTCAATCACCTGTTTGGCAGCGCGTCCAAGGCCAAGCGGTCCAAGGTGCGCTCATTTGCGATGATCTTTGAGGAGCTTGGGGATATGTTGTCGTTTCCCGAAGCGCTGTCAGAAAAAAAGGGTCTGCAGGTTGCGCAGGCGCTTCGCAATGGGTTGGAGGGCAAATTGCGCAATGCGTTGGCCGATGAGGTTGCGCAGAACCCCGTTGAGGAATGGGCCGTAATTGAGGCAGTATTGGCACGTAATACAGACGTGGAAAGTGACCCTAAACGAGGGGGTCGCCCGAAGACGCGCAAACAGCTTTCGGGATGGTCTGATGCAAAAACGCTGGTGACTTCCTCTGGGGTAACAATTCGTCAAGGGCGGGATGAAAAGGGATTTTTGTTGCGGTTTGAGGGGAGCCGGGTGGATGCCGAGATAATGGAAACACTGATGATCGAGATCAAAGCTTTGCTTGAATGACCGGCTGTGGTTTCGTCGCGAAACCACATTTGTTTCCATTAGATAAAGCACCAGATCTTTGGTCGATTGTGTCAAAGGCGCTCGGGCAGGGGGCTTTGTTGCGCGAATTGTTCAACAATATTGATTTTTGTTGAACACAAGCCTATGTTCAACAGGAATCTCTTTTGTTGAACACGGGCCTTGTAATGATTGATCGTCACTCCAATATTGCGCATTCCGCCTATCACGATCTAAGGCGGGCCTTGATGGATGAAGCGGTGTCCGAAATTCGGGGCACGCCGACACGGGTGACGCGCAAAGGGAAATCTTATTGGTACGATAGCTTTCGGATCGGATCGGATGTCCGCAAAGCATATATTGGGGAAGACAGCCCGGCCTTGCGGGAACGACTCGACCGCATCGCTGCCTTGAAAGAGGCCGCTGACAATCGGCGCGCAGAGCGCAGCCGTTTGATCCGTATCTTGCGCGCCGAAGGGTTTCAGAGCGTCGATGCGGCGACAGGCAGTCTGATGTCCGCCCTCGAGCGGGCAGGGGTGTTTCGACTGGGCGGAACAGTGATCGGTACGCATGCGTTTCGTCTGTATGAAGGGGTTCTGGGGGTGCGGTATCGATTTGATGATATGGCACAGACCGGCGATTTGGATATTGCCAGCTTTGAGCAGTTGTCGCTTGCATTGCAAGATGTCGTGTCGCCGCCCTTGCAGGAGGTGTTAACGGGTTTTTCTTTTGCACCGGTCCCAGATTTGAAAGGTACAAAATGTTGGCGTTGGCGACAGACCCGCAATGATTTGTTGGTCGAATTTCTAACGCCATCGTTTCAAGAAGAGGAAGGGGTTCGGCCTCTGGCGGCGCTTGGGGTGGATGCGCAAGCATTGCACCATCTGAATTATTTGATTTCTGAGCCGATCCGAGAAGTCGTTTTGTATCGCAGTGGCGTACTGGTGCAGGTGCCGCGTCCAGAACGCTTTGCCATTCATAAGTTAATCGTCGCAGATCGTCGACGCAAGCAGGACCGTCTAAAGGCGGAGAAGGATCGCCGGCAAGCGGGATTTTTGATTGGAGTTTTGGCGGAGGACCGGCCTTATGAATTGTTAGAGGCCTATAGGGAGGCTCAGGAGGTGGGGCCACAGTGGCGGTCAAGAGTTGCGGCTAGTCTTGCGCGTATGCCCCGTGAGCGGGCCATTCTGGAGGCGCTCTAACCGCATCACGGTGCATAGCACCAAGTCGGGCCTGGGACGGCGGTGATGGACTGTGAGACCCGTTGGATTCTTTGTCCGGTATGTCGGTGCGGCAAGCACGTTAAGGGTAAGTCAACCCGTGGGGCAGGGGGTGCCCGACAATGGCGACATTCCTTTCAGTCGACACCATCGCGTGAAATGTGTCCAATCCGCCTTATAGGCGGCATTTGTGTTGTCTGATGTAGCAAGCCTGAGCATAGTTTCGGGCGGTTTCAACCAACCGATCCAATGCCCCGGACCCGGCAACCGAAGAAGGCCGTTGAATCTGTTCTTGGTCTGCACCTGTTTCAAGGGTTTTTTAGCTCTGTTTACTTGTGGAATCCGACATGTTTTGAACTATGCCTGTTCATGTCTGATAATGCAAGATTATTGGACATAATATAGAGCTGTAAGGCAAGGCGGTTATTCAGCGCATATCGGATAAAAGCGCCGTGACTAGATGGCGCCTAAACAAGACCTTTCAGCCAGCAACCATCGATGACGACTTCGCCAAACTACCGATGCAACCCGCCCGCGTCACCTCTCAGCGCGCAGAAACCCTTGAAACTGTGGCCTTTCGGTCAGGGGTAGCCCTAACGGTGTTGGATGGATTGGTCACAGATTCAACCCGTGGCGTGCCGGTGAAGCTGCTGGCCAACAGGCTGGGTCTGAAAGCGGCGACCGGCACCTCGAAACTAGAGGGACGCCTGACGCGAGAAGCCGATATCCGGGACGCCTACCACCTGACACCCACCGGCGAAGCGCGTGGGCCCGATGGCGATCTCTTGGCGTACTGGCGCGACGCGGTGCAGTTGCGCTTGGACGGGAAAGGCTGGCACGACGATGTCCAAAGCTTGGTTGGCGCGGCGTTTGCCGAGGACGTTTCGAAGTTGGTCGTGCTTGGGTCCGATTGCGCAAATATCCATGGGCCGATGGCGGGCTGTGTTGCCGTGATGAGCGCGGCACTCGAGGTGGATGATCTCCAATAGTCGGCTAAAGAGGTTGCAAGACATATGACCATTGCCCAATATTTCGAATGGCTGAATTCAACCTTGGTATCAGGGAACAGATTTTAGCGCTTTTTGCCAATCACGTTCGCGGCTAGGTAGTCAATAACCTCACCGCCTTGGCTGCCTTGTCGGAAACGCCGCTGTTCTTCGAAATCAATCGATGGCAACATGTGTATGAACTGATCCTCGGCGTAGAGCGGCAATAGCTGCTCCGGGTCAAGTCTTCCTGACCGCAACCCTGTCAAATTGTTTGCCGCCTCGATCGCAGCACCAATCATTACATCAGCGAGCTGAACCGCTGAGCTCTTTTTAGAGTCTACTTGTTTCACCTCCGTGAGCTTCAATGGGAAACTTGGCGTAGTAATTTCGGTTGCGCGGAACTGGGCAGCATCCTCATGACCGATAAAACTCTGCAAGTAATCATGATAGGTAGCGAGGTTCTTGGACTGGTCATGCTCAACTCGGTAAGGGCCACTTGCCATGATTTCCATCCTTGTGATGAGAGCTGTGAGTACCGAAAGTGCGATATCGGTTGTGACCCCAGGCGATGCAATTTCAGATAGACAATCTGGATTAGCGTACTGCGCTAGAGGACCAAGAACTTCTGGCATCTTCTCCCAATTTATCGCTCTTGCATCCTTCACAAGTGTTGTCAAAGCCTCGTCCGTTTTCTCCTTCATCGCGCGTTGAAATGCCTCCATGAGCGTTTGGTACTGCGGTTTTCCAAGGAGCGCGGGCCCTGCCATATGTAGCATAGAGGCCATCGCATAGTTTTGACCATTGGCATAAAAATCGAAGCCACGCTCATAATAGTATGGCTCAACTGCATACTCGAGAAAGGTCAGTGTCAGCATGAAGCGTTTGTCACATACATAGGTGACACAATCGAAGTCACTCAGGATATCCTGCATGAGACCAATCAGTCGCGGATGGTTAGCCTTTCGCCTCGAAAGGGCACGATACTTAAGCTCTGGTGCTTGTTAATTCGGAAAATGTGCCTTGATAAGGCGTTCCGCTTCATTATCGTCTATGGAGATAGCCGCGGCTCTTTGAAACCGCTGATCGGCGTTCAGTAGGTCAAAACCCGTATACCCACTTTCATCTATTCGGAAGCACTGCATGGGTAGTTTTCTCCAATTCCGTTCCCAACACCAAAACTACGCAAGCTTCATTAGTCATGCCACGGGCGTCTGTTCGGTTTGGGGAACGCTGCGACACGGCATCCCAGCAACTTTGAAAAATCACTATGACCCGACGCATCATCACTCATAGAAGCTGCTGTTGTCGACCTTGAGGTCGATGTCTTCCGCAAGAATCTTCATTGGTGCTGCCGCGCCTGAGATGACAGTAGCTGTATAGGGATATGAATCGTCGATCCGCACCCCGATGTCTTTTCTAACGTCAGAATTCGATCCATACTGAAGCTCGACTTCGACTTCTCCGGTAATTTGATAAACGATTTGCTCAGCGCCTAATTCGATTACCGCGACCTTCTCAATAAAATGCCCGCCCACTGTCGTATGGGTTGAGAGTTCATCGAGCTCTTGGATGGTCTCAGAAATCAGATTCTCAAAGACAGCATGATGCATTTTTTCCGAAACTGCATGCTCCAAATCTGAACGGGCATGAAAAGCGGCGTCCAAAAGTTCCAGAAGCCCCTCCAAAACGTTCTCTATGAGTGGACGAACGTCTTATCCCTTGAAAACAATTGTTTCGGCGCGGACATGGGTCGCTTTGTTTAAGTCATTGAATGCGTCTAAGAGTGGGCCGGTATAGTCATCTAGCTCAAGCTTCAGGTCATTCTTGACAAAGCCAACGGGTAGCCCGGCCTGCACAATGTACTGTGCTTTTTGCCGTCTGGTGACTGTCTTGGTGTCCTTGGCTTGCTCAAACCAGATGCACTTTCGAACCTCATTGTCTGGGGCAAGAGTGTGGAGAATATGCCCAAAGATTTCCCTTAGCGCACTAGCAACCAAGTTTCCCCGAATGGGGTTAGATTTGTCGCGTGCAACTCGCCAGACTCCTTCGAGCAAGGCTTCAAGAAACTCATCCTTTGGGAAGTTCTCTTTTAGTTCATCGCGTTTGGCTTTTAGGTGTTTCCAATTTGATTTTTGCGGGTTCAATATATGTTTTCTCCCTCTGTGCATGACTGCCAATAATTAAACTGAAATGGTGAACGTGTTAAAGGGCTTTGTGATTTCTTGACTGCTACACGGGAAAAGTTTTGCTCTGCGACCGACTAGTGACTGCATGCGGGAAGATGAAAGCACGGTGGTGATCTCGAGGTCGGGTGGACAGATTTACCTCTCCGGCCACCCAAATTGAGCGTCAAGGCTTGATCACACCGTGCTCCCCATAAGCCTGCAAAAGTGTTTCCGCGAATTCTGCGGTATCTGACGTCAAGCCGCCCAAGTCCGGCCAAGCAAAAGGTCCTGTGAACAAAGATTGCTCTTGCTCAACTTTTAGTCCGAACTCTCTTGCGACCGCCAATACTGAAGTCGGCTCTTTGTCTTCAGGCCACAGCATCTCGTCAAATGTGATCCAGACCTCTTCTCCATCCAAGAGACTGATTTCTGCTCGCATTGCGCCTAGCCGTTCGCTTACTGAAGTCGCGTCCTCGAGCAACGCACACCGGATTAGTGTTGAGACGGTTTCCCCATTCAAGTGCAGAGTATGCCTAGGTTCAACGATTCGAACTTCCGGGTTTTCTCGTTGCGCCGTATCTGGCGTCTGTACTGGCTCACCGGGAAACTGATCATCAAACGGCTCAGTGTGGATGTTGAGAGGGTGCGTGCCACAGTTGGGGCAGTGCCAATGGGCGGCATCCCCACCTCGCAGCGGGTGGCGTGCTACTCCGTCAAGATCCGCATTTGTTGATCGGCGGGGCCAATCGACTGCCATCCGCGCGCGTATTCGTGTGCTGCGCTCTTGAGCGATCTCAATAAGTTTGGCCAAAAAGTGAGAATCTTTGACCGGGCTCGTTTCTGTATGGCGTTCATAAATCTCAACGATAGGTGCTTTGAACGGAGCTTCTGGAATGCTCAATTGCCATTCCTTCCCGGAGACGACAACGTCCCCAAGGTAGTTTACAATCCGGTACTTTTGACCACAAAGCTCGCCTTCTTCCGGTGTTGCTTCGTCGATGTACAAGCCGTCACGACTTTGAGCGTTTGCATCCGTCTTAGCACCCGCTTGTCGCACAAATTCTTCGGCCTGAGCGAGGTCGTCTTCACCCAGGTGCTAACCCGCCTTCTCTGCATCGGTAAGTGCTTTCCAGTGAGCGAACCCAGCTTCTTAGCTAGGGCGTTTAGAGCCTCAGTGTGCGAAATAGCGGTCGCTCGAGCATACCGCTTGCCCAATGTTCTTAACTGTTTCATCTGATGGTCTGTCATGTGTCATCTCCGATAGGATCCGACTAGGTGCCCGCTGCTAATCATCCCGCGCATATCGCGCAGTGCGTCATTTCAAAGATGACTACGCAGCTTAGCTTTGTATGGCGGGCACACTGGCCTGCGTGAGGGCCACGTATTGAATATGACCTCTATCCAATTTGGTCAAGCAGGCCGAAGCTGTCGTTCTTCGCATTTGTCGGTCCGACCTCCCAAGCAAGCATCGTCCTTGGGTTGCTGATATTATCTATACTTACGCTAGGAAATGGATAACTGTACCACTTTATGCAGATTAGTCATTGCTACAGCGAAGTACTTTGTTGCCGTTAATTTCTGCGATAAAACAAAGCTATAGTCTATTTGGTAATATTGGAGGCAAAAATTTGATTCAAAAAGATCAGTACAATGCCTCACCGTCGCTTGCTGGGTACCTATTCCAGTGTCGGCTCGCCTTGCTGTTCGGGCTTCAGATGCTGAAGAAGAAACCAAACGGGCATATTTCCATAGAGAAGTTTGACGATATCGCCTTTGATACGAACGACGTAGCGGACTGTCTCATCCAAGCAAAACACCACATCAAACCAAAACCACTAAGCGATGTCAGTGTTGATCTTTGGAAAACTATACGAATCTGGATCGAGCATTTTCAGCAAGGTTCACTTACAGCATCAGACCTGCGCTTCAATCTCATCACTACCGCGACGGCTAGTCCTGGCAGCGCGATGGAACTGCTACGGCCAACTGCCGGAGCCGATGCAATTAACAAAGCACGTCAACTTTTGTGCCAGGCGGCCAAGGACTCCAGAAACAAGGAATCTCAGCTCGGCCGGGAGGCATTCTTGAAATTGACTGAAGTCGAAGCGGAAGCATTGCTTGGTCGTATTAATGTCCTCGATCAACACCCCAACCTAATTGACGTAATGGAAGAAATTGAAGGCGAATTGATCCTTCTTTCTCCCAATCATGCGTCAAGCATTGCCGCGTACTTGGAGGGATGGTGGCTAGGCGTTGTCGGGAAGTGCCTCATGTCGGAGGGTAATGCGTCAATTCCCGTCCAACACATTATCATCAAAGCAAACGAGCTGGGAAACATTTACAAAGGCGACAATCTGCCGGTTGACGACCCTAATGCCCTTGGTGCCAAGGACTACACCGTAGACGACGAATCTGCTGCCTTTGTGAGACAAATGCGTGCTGTAAAACTCAACGAGCCAGCCGTGCGTCGAGGCGTCCAAGACTTTTATCGGGCCGCTGCACAACGGTCAAAATGGGCACGAGAGAATTTGTTATTGGATGGTGAGGCCTCAAAATACGATTCAAGCCTTCGGGATCGGTTTGCGCGTAAATTTGATGCAGAAATCGAAGAAGTAGTTTCGGGGGACGAGGAAAGCGCCACAAAGTTTGGACGACAGATGTGTCATTGGGCGTCTCAACAGGAGGTTCAATTCAGAAATGTCGTTGAGACATGGATAACAGCAGGATCTTATCACAGCCTGTCAGATCGGTTGGAGATAGGATGGCACCCCAACTATCTAAAACTCTTGTCAAAGCCGGTGGTCGCTGAGGATGCTTGAGGTTTGGCGCAAGCGACCAACTGAAGAGGCCAACCTCTTCAACCCTGCATTTTTGGGATCGCTTCTGTACGAACAATCGAAGGAATACTTAAAACACACGAGCTTAGGGCTACCATTGACCTATGCCTCACTCTGCATATCAGTTGTTTTGCATGGTCCAACACGCGATCGACTTCCTTATTCCACGGTGACGTCACTCTATGAGTGGCTTCAAGACAACGAAGATGTTCAAATCGGTTTGGCCGCGCGGGTGCAAGGAGTGCAGCCCTACCTGAAAGAGGCACTACGTTTTGGTCTTCGTAAAAATATTCTAGTCTTAAGCAATGGCCACAGCCTGATTATTGGCGAGGTTAAAGCTCATTTTCCGGCTGGATTTATCCGCGATACG
Organism: Pseudoruegeria sp.; assembly: GCA_039972875.1. Classification (GTDB taxonomy): domain Bacteria; phylum Pseudomonadota; class Alphaproteobacteria; order Rhodobacterales; family Rhodobacteraceae; genus Pseudoruegeria. Next base: position 16,159 of record JBDWMA010000062.1, on the reverse strand, counting down.
ACTGCTGAAACCAAAGAAATTATTGATCGCAACAAGTTTATGGCGCGTTGGTTCGCAAAATCAGGGTCAGAAGCTTCAGTGATCGCAGCATGGGGGCTCCGTCCATGAGTTTTTCAATCAAAGCTCTAGTTTTGTACAGCCATGACGGCGAACAGCGCATCGTGCCGTTTCGAGAACACGGATTGAATATCATCACGGGCAAGTCGAAGACAGGTAAGTCCGCGATTATCGACATCGTTGATTATTGTCTGGGACGCGGCAGCTTCAATGTGGCGGAGGGCTTTATTCGAAAGCGCGTATCTTGGTTTGGTCTACATCTTTCGAAGAACGGCGACGAGGTCTTCATTGCACGTGATAACCCTGGCCCAGGTGCCACAACCGGGTCGAAGGTGTATTTTGAGCGAGGTGTGATCAGCAACTACCCGTCAATGGAAGAGATCGCGAAAAATACGACGGCCAGCAGTTTGAAGAAATTTGTGACGCAGTTTGCCGGAATTGTCGAAAATGAGCATCGCCCCGAGAACGGTACGCGTGATCCGTTGAGTGCTAATATCGGACATGCTCTCTTTCTGTGCTTTCAAAAACAGGGGACGATTGCCAGCCAAGATCAGCTTTTCCATCGGATGAACGAAGATTTTCTTCCGCAATCGATGAAGGATACATTGCCCTATTTCCTAGGAGCTGTGGATGAAAGCCATTTCCAATATTTGTCTGAGCTAGACGGACTGAGGAGACGCTTGCGTCTTCTCGAAGCGACCGAAGCGAAGCGATTGCAGACCATTGAAGTTAGCAGAAGTAGGATCATGCGGATTATCAATGAGGGCAAACGTGTGGGTCTGATTTCCGCAGAATACCAGCTTGTGGATGACAGCGTGTTTGCTTTCCTTGCGCGCGTGGCGCAAACGCAAGTCGAAGCGCCAGACATTATTCCTGATTTCGGAGAAACAATTCAAACACTAAGTGGGGAACAGGTGACGCTGCAGCGCAAGCTGGGCGAGCTGAACCAAGATCTTCGAGCTGCCAAATCTTTCTTGTCAGACCAAACAGCTTTCTCAAAGGAAGCCAACGAACAAAAGGCGCGGTTGCAAAGCATTGACCTTTATAAGCCAGACAGTGATATCAGCTCGAATTGTCCGGTTTGTGATTCAGAACTTGATACGCCAGTCCCTGCAGTCGAGGAAATCAATCTATCGCTGGCGAAAGTCGAGACTCAGCTGATCGCCGTGCACAAAGAGAGCCCACATTTACAGGCGCATGTCGTTGAGATTGAAAAACGCATCGGAGAAGCTACAGGTAGTTTGAAGGAAGTTCAGGCCGAGTTGCGCAAGGCTATTTCCGAAGACCAGAATGCACGGGCAGCGCAGAACCAGCTGATTTTGCGTGCAAGGTTTCTTGGCAAGCTGACTGATTTTGTTGAGATTACTAGCCCGAACGATAGTGCCAGCGAAGCGGCAGAAGAACTAACAGAGGTCAGAAAGCTAATCGCCGTCGTTCTTTCGAAGCTGAATGCAGATGAGACCACGTCAAAAATGGAAACAATCGTTAATTTGGTCGGCAAAAAGATGACGGAGTATTCGGGCCATCTCGATCTGGAATATAGCGGCAGTTCGCTTCGGCTTGATCTGAAAAAACTGACAGTGGTTGCCGATACAGAAGATGGACCTATCCCGCTTCAAAGGATGGGTAGTGGCGAAAACTGGGTTGGCTATCATGTTCTCACCCTACTGGCGTTGCATTGGTGGCTGCGCAAGCGTGAACGGCCAGTGCCAGGGTTTTTGATATTTGATCAGCCAACGCAGGCGTATTACCCGCCCGAGATTGTTGAGGGTGGCCTCGAACAGATCGATAAGGACTCGGACAAAAAGGCTGTTCAAGGCTTGTTTGAGTTGATGAGACTGGCATGCGAAGAGATCGAACCCGATTTTCAACTTATCGTTTTAGATCATGCTCATTTGCGAGACGAATGGTTCGAAGATGGGATCGTCGAAGAGTGGCGCGGCGAAAAAGCGTTGGTACCGTATGAATGGCGTTCAATCTGACGGCTCATTATTTGTTCATGCGGTAATGATAATGGGATCCATTATCGTTACTATTATCGTTCAGACCTTTATATCTCCGAGTGTTAGTTCGACTGCGCTACGACTCCCAAGTAGGTAAACCCTACCTGAATACGCGATCCTCTCCAGCAGACACCGTGTCTCCTCCTTCAAGCCTCATGGTGTTGATTAAGACGTTTGATCTCGACTGGTTAAAGACAGTTGCCGAGAAGGCGTCAGGAGCTGCCAGAACTGGGGGCGTAAACGTTATGTCGCCGGAATCTGCCAAGACATCTTCGCAGATGTCGTCGGTTAAGAACCTTGGTCGTGTCCCCGAGTAGACAGGTCCTGGATGTTGCGCCGGTGTACCGCGACACTCTATCCATGCTCTATCCATGCTCTAAAATTCAACACCCCAATCATCGCTTGTAGCGAGTAGTCAAGCGCCAAGGTGTCCGCCAGCTTTGGCTCATCCGGCTGCCTATTCTGAAAGTAGTCGAGAAGACTTTCTGACGGTTCACCCGCGATAAGGGCCTGCTCGACCCAAGATGCAGGCGGGTTCATGAAAGGATTCTGATTTGATCCCCGGCCAAAATCGGCAGCTACATTGTGACACGATAGACAGGAGGAACGAGGATTATCAATTGGTCCATTTGCCCGCCCAAAGAGCCCTGTCCAAGGCTGGAGGTCATTCTGCTTCCGCCACTCTGCGATTTGGGTCTGCAAACCTTGATTGAACCAACTTTCACTTAGAGCAGGGAGATCGGAGAGGCTAAGGCCGGCGGGATCATTCTGCGCTTCGGGCCATACATTTGGATCATTGCCCCATTGAAGCGTAAAAGGTTTAACATTGTCCCAGTTGAACACGGTACTTCCTTCCCCCCAGTAAATGAATGTACCAAAAACCCAACCAGTCTAGGCATCAGCCCGTGTATCACGCACGGCAATATCAAGTTGAGCCAAGTTTCCAATTGTGGTGAAACTCCCTGAGCAGAACTCAACTGTTTTGGAATTCTCCAGATAGGGAACACTTGATGGAGGTGCTGTGGTGAACAACAGTTTCACGCCGACAGAACCATTTTGCATCGTGAACCCATCTGTCGCAGGATTTGATGGATCTGCCCAAAGTGTGTGGAGTGCGCCAGCGGCTATCGAGTTGTAAACACCAAACGCAAAATTATCGAATGCCTGCGCTTGATTTGGATGCAACTCATGGGGTTGGGAACGACGCTCGCGAGTCATGCCGCGGTAAGGCTCACGGTCCTGCGCCATCCAAGGCGCATGGACCCAACCGTTCGGGTTGTTGCCAATGTCCCAATCGATGTCGTCATTGTCTAAAAGGGCCACGTTCAGCACGGCCTCCATGTACTCCTCAGGGTTCGTTGTAAAATCGATCTCTTCCCAGGGTTTTGCTGTCGTAAAATTGGCAGCAGATGCAAAATCGAGCTGCGCTTTGAATTTTGTGTCTTTCTCGGCCCCACATCCACCATTGTGATCTCGGTTGAGCATGATGGGCGCAGCGACACCAAGATCAACTGGAACGGACTGTTGGGCAGAGCTGAAACCTGGAAGCGTCAGAGAAACAAGAAAAAAAGGAATTGCGCGAAAATTCATATGAAGTGCCCCACTAAAAAATTTCATCAAGAGATAAAATAGGTCTAGCATGGAAGATATACCGGAAACGATGAATATTCACCGTGTATACAGCATAAGGGGTGCTGGTCGATTGGCGTAGCGAACACGTTGATCCGGTAAACAGATGGCTATTTGGGTAAGGTGGCAGGCTCTCATCGTACCAGGCCCGCGAATATTATTACTCGCCCATTAAGTGTGTAATTTTTGACTCAGGCCGCTTTTTGGTTCATTCTGAACAGATGTCATCGCAAGATTTTTTGGACGTACTAAATTTCAGCAAGGATCCGAGTTATGGGAAATTTTAAAACACATACATTTTTTGATCGAGCATTCGTTTTGTCGGACCCGGAAGATGTAGCCGAATTCCAAAAGAGTCCTGAGGAATACCTTCAACGCATTGGCTTTTTTCATGGATTGGACCGTTTCAATGGTTTCATCGATCTAGAAGGCCAAGAGATACAGAATATCGGAGAAAACCTCAGCTCATTCAGAGCCGGTCAAATTGTAATTTTGGGTCATCTTGGCATACCATATCAGGACTATTGCAAGTGTGTTTGCGAGGTCCGTTGATAACATGCAGAACTGACTATTGACGGAGTTCAGTGTTGTTGTTTGGCTGCTGTATCCACTAGTTTGTTTCTCGGTCAAGTTTGATTTTGGAGGTATGAAAGTAAGTGCGCTCGCAACTCTATCTTTCACTAATTTTAGGGTTCGCGTTCGTTAGTATCAGTTCGGCGGGTCCCCTACTCGAGCGGGAGCTCCAAACTGACTCTGCGGCCTATTGCATGGCACCACTAGATTGGTACGGAACAGAGGAGCTTGATCCTGCGAGCATAGACCAACGTCTCGAAGAAGGGAGTTGGTTCTGGGGTTTAAGCGCGTACAAGACTGGTTTGGTATACAATGAAGATGTCAAAAACTGCGATGGTTCGTGTCAGCAATCGATAGCTCGTTCGACAGCGCGCGCTCTCAACCTTTGGCGGCATGTTTGCATAACGTGTGCACCCGGCCTCATGACCGCGGTTTCCATTGATGGTCGTATTTTTGTGGACATTCGTTTCCTAACAATCATGAACAGTGCGCACAACGAAGTCCAATCACAGCTTGAGCAAGCGTTCTTGGCAACGGCGCTTCAGGAAGACCTACCAGAACTTCTAGGTCGTGATCTCTCAGTTGCGCCATACGTAGAAATCACGCCTAGTCATCCAATTGTGCAGGAAATATGTGAAATCGCCGACCCCAACCCATCGTCGCTCTTAAGCGGCCTCCAGTCGGGCATTTGTCAATCTGAACCAGATAAAACGACAATTCGTTTTACAAATGATTATCCGTGCGGACTTGAGAACGCTGTTGCCTGCGGAAATCCCGAAGGTGCGATCGATTTATGGACCGGCGAAATCGGTTACTATGAGACAAATGCGGACGGAGTACGGCGGTTTGTCATAGGTAAGTCTGATGCGATTGAAGATGATCAAGTCGATCTTGTCTATTTGCTTGCGCATGAATTTGGGCACGTATTGGGCTTGGGCCACATACAAGCCCATAACCTTCCGGGAGACTTACCGGCAGTCATGTCAGAAAGATTGCAAACATCTTTCTGCATCACTGTTGCAGAGACGATGATGTTATCGGCTGCTGCCGCGCGGAGTTATCCCTATAGAGCAACTCGGGGCGAGGCCCTTTATCGACGCGGACATGAGCCGACGAAATGATTTCGAGATCCTTTATAAATTTCCTGGCAATCGCATATGTTTTGGCAGTCTTGGTCTTACTTTTCTGTGCGGAGAATTTCTTACCCAGTGCACTAGGTAGTTCCTATGACAAGGAACTCACTCTTGAGAGTCGGGTTAATGAGCAATTCAAACTGACGCTGGACCTAATATCGCGAAGGATTGGGCTCGCGAGCGCGCTCATCGCGGCCACTTTTTGGCTTATTTCTCGACCGCTGACAGACGAAGTCGAAGCTAAGGAAAGGCTTACCTGCTGCGGAGTGGCATTTGTTTCAGCTTTAGCGTCACTCATTTTTGGCTATCAAGCATACGAAAACATCCTTGTCATGATTGGGTCAGGAAAATTCGACGCCTTTGCGGATGCTATCGATACTCCGCAGACTCTTCAATATTATGGGCTCATCATTGGTGCGGCATTCATCGGACTTGGAGCTATTCGGTCCGCCAATGCAATTTACACTAAAGTGGATCGATAGTTTATGCCGCGCATTTCCCTCAAGTTATCGCTTTTAACTGCCTTGGTTCATTTTTCGGCAGTTACATTTGCGCAGGCTCAGAAGCTTCCTGATGAAAGGGAGTGTCTGCATACGTTGTATGAACGTGTGCAGAATCTGCTTCAAAAACATTTTAATGAGCGTTCCGTTACCGTTGGCGAGAGTGATTTCGCGGACCTAAGAAATGCAATCGTTACTGCCTCTTGCGAGGCATCAAGGAGAGCAATTGAACGAATTCAGAACGGTAATGTTCCTGAAGGAGGGACTAGCTCTATCGACCAGTTGCCTTCCACATTTGACATTGCCACGAGGGTAACGGAGCGCGTGTCAGTTGCTATTCTTGAAGAAGGGCAATCTTCTAGAATAGATGCGCTCGCCCTGTCCATTACATTTGGCGTCAATGCTTTGCTACGCAATGACTCACGGAAATTCGGGTTTGTTGAAGTAGAGTGCCCTGGTATCAGCGATTCAGAGAGTTTTCGTGTGTCTGATGATGAGGCTACCTGTGATCAGGGCCTGATGACATTAGTTGGTGGTCCAGCTGTATCTCTCTATAGCTCGGGCATGGTAGTTTGCTCGGGCGAAGCGTCGGTGGAGCGTGGAAAAACTATTATCTGCCGGTGTGACAGCTCAGCCGATGCATTAGAACTGATGTGCAGACAATAGGCACACTGATATAACTCTTCCTCGGCCCCCTGAAAACTGGACCATTTTGGGTTATACATCGACAGGAGGTCTTATCTTATGTAACCTTGTTGAATTAGCATAATTCATGGGTTTATTGCGATTTCTCTGAATCTACTTTTGTTCCGAATTCAGGTCATTTTTTTAGATATGAGGGCTATTTCTTTGTATACTTATGGATCCTCCCCTGCCGAAAGACGACTTAAAGTATTCTCAGAGAAATCTGGCGGAACTGTTTCGGCATTGGGTATCGAGGTTACTCAGGCCATTCAGAATATGAACCACGACGTTCGGTTGATTGCTGGTAAGAAAACCGTTGTGCGTGTCTATCTCAAGCCAAATGCGTTGCCGCGAAACCTGAGAGTGCGAGGTGAGATCATTGTGTCGCGGGGGCCGGGTACGCCAGCGCGTTTTGTGTCTTCCAAGAATGTGGTCTCACTGCAAGAAACGGATCATCCAAGCCTAACCGATCAACGGGGTGATGCGGAACTTAGCCTGAATTTTGAACTGCCTCAGCGCGGTGTTGGTGATCTTGTGGTGCAATTCAACCGCGTTATCCCTGCTACACGCGGCGATGATGTGCCAATCAGTAACCCGGAGCTTACGCGTGAGGTTACGTTTGTCTCGGCCCCGCCATTGAGGGTTCGGGTTTTGGGGATGCGGTTTACGGATGAGCGAGTAACGCCTGCCAAGAACTTTGCGCCTGACGCCGTTCACTTTGATTATTTGAAGTCCTACCTGACCCGTACCTTTCCGGTCCCGGGGTTGGAATGGTCGCAGATCGTGGTGAATGCTGGCAGCGGCATCAAGCCGCCGTTTTCCAGCCCTACTCCGATGCAATTTGATCCGATCTGGTCTGCTGCTGCGGGGCGGGTCATTGCGCGTTTGCAGATGTTGCGACAGGCAGATGTGAATGCAGGACGCGATCCTCGGACTCATTACTATGGGTTGTTTGCCGACGACAGCGGGTTTTTCCAAGGGCGCGCCTCGAGGGTTCCTGCGGACGCTGATCCGTCGGTGGTGGCTTTTGGACCAACGGGTAATCCGTCGAACTTTGCCGCGTTCGACTGGGATAAGGATGCTTCTTTTGGGGATTGGTATGGTGCGCACGAGTTGGCTCATACTTTTGGCTGCCGCCATCCCGGGTGCCGTGCCACACCAACGGCCCAACCAAGTCAGGGTCGAGACCCAGCGTCCACCTTTCCTTATGCGTTGGGGCGTTTGTCGGATGGGGCAGAAGGCTGCGTAGGGTTTGATGTTGGCGACCCTGATCTGGGGGAGCCGATGCGGGCGTTGCCCCACCGGACAACCAGTGATTTTATGACCTATTGTGACAATCAGTGGGTTTCAAAACACACTTACGATGCTCTGTTCGACCGACTGATCGAAGAAGACATCAATTTTGCGCCAGTGATTGGCTAAGAAAAGGAGACCGCAGATGACCAAATGGATTCAGGTGGTTGGCGTTTTTGATGCGGAGACATATGTTGGGGAAATCCTTGGTGTACAGCCAGTGCGCGAACCCAAGGCCACAGTACAAGGTGACAGTCCGACCAGACTAATTGCCATGGATGAGGGCGGGACCACGTTAACCGATGTCCCTGTTGTGCCTGAATACGGAAGTTGCGGGGACGGCGCTTTGATCGGGTCGTTCCAAGTCTTTCTTGATCTACCAGACAACACCCGTGCGATTGTTTTGATGCATGAGGGAAACCAAATTGAACAATTCGTTCCAGATGTACCGACGGCGTTGGCAGGGGGTGAAGGGTTTGATTTGGCCGCTGGTGCGGGACACAGCGTTGATTTGGCCAGCACAGGGGATGCGGCACCGGGGGGTAATTACATCTTACAAGCGCGGGCCAAAGGATCAAACATTTGGGAGACGCTGGATATCGGCATAGAAAGCCCAGACACCGCAACTGTGGACCTGAGGCAGTTTCCCGATGCTGAGAGGGTCGAGGTGCGGGTGTTAAAAAGCACAGGTTTTGAGACGGTAGAGATCGACCGTCACGATATTGAATTTCCAGAGGAATAGTTTCAACGAAGGAGACCACTATGACAGCCTCACCAATTGTGTCGGTTGCGATTCATCCTGCAATCGGTCTGTCACGGATTGGTAACTCGGCTGACGAATGGTTTCTGACACCCGACGTTCGGGGTGCGGCACCGCAGGACGCTGATGGATACCGTGATGCGGATGGTCATATCAAGAAACAGGTTGCGCGGTTCCGCATATTTGCGACCCACGCCGATGGCGAGGTGCGTGAAATTACAGCCGATGATGGCGAGATCGAATGGCGCGTGGAAGTCGCGAACCTAAAAGCAGGGTGGTATGAATTTCACTATGCGTTTGATCTGCCCGTCACAGGAATAGAGCCGCCGGGAAAACGCAATGCTGGCATCGCCGGAGCAGACCGCGAAGCGCTTAATATTCGCCCATCTCGGAAAGTGATTTCAGGTCGCAATGTCGCTGGAAATGCGTTTCGTTTTGATGATGGCACCTTTTTTGACAAACGAGTCGATCTGGGTGAGGTGCGGACCGATGATGCCGGTCGCCTGCTGTTCTTTGGGGGCAATGGCACCAGTGCGCCGCGCGATGCCGGACAAACGCCAACCACCTTTGCCAACAACGATCTGTGGCATGATGACGTCTGTGATGGTCCGGTCCGCGCACGAGTGCAGATTGGTGGTCAAACGTTCGAGGCGACCCCGGCCCATATTGTCGTGGCCCCGCCAAACTTTGGTCCCGGCCTTTTTGGTATCGTTACAATGGACGATGTGATCCAAGATCTTTTCATTCGGCTTGGCCAAATTGCAGACCCTGCGCGACCAAGTTTTACCAATGACATTTGGCCGTTGTTCGACCGGATGGGTGGGTATCAGTGGGTCAATGACGGGTTCCTACCTATCGTAGGAAACGGAGCGCCGTTGGATGCCCGCGATCCGGTTGTTATCGATAAGCTTCGCGATGCCACGTCAGCGGGCAAGGCATTCAGGCAGGCTGTTGTTGCGTTGTTTCGCAAGCCGGGAGAGATCAGGCCAGAAGCGTTGCCACCAATCTACGGTGACGCGTTGTCTGATCGAAATGCATCAGGCGGCTTGTTGGACCCCACCCGTCAAGAGTTGTTTCTAACGGACCACCAGTATCAAATCCTTGATGCTTGGTCTGCTGGAAACTTTGACGATGATTGGACAGGCCTGCCGGACCTGCCAGCGTTCGATGGGCTTGCCCCAGCCGAACAGGTCGCGCATCTGGACCGTGCCAGCATGTACGAATGCCTTGGTGGCCCGTTTCATCCCGGCATAGAAATTACGTGGCCCTTTCGCCTTGAAACCATGTGGGAAGCGCCTTACCGCTTGAAAACACTGCCTGAGGGTCAGCCAGTTCGGCAGGACTACGGTACTGTATTGTCTGTGGCAGAGGCGCTTTCACCCGCTGGTCCTCATGCGCGATCCGGTGCCGGCTCTTTGACACGGTGGCTGGGTGTGCCTTGGCAAACGGATGAAGCGTCGTGCAATTCTGGGTTGCTTTACAGTCCGGGACTATACCTTTCTAGCCCAAGTTTTTGGGGCGCGCGCGTTCCCAATCAGGTGTTGTCGGCTGAGGCATTTCAGCTTGCCAATTCAGGGATGTTGTCGGACCACGCGACCACCTACAATTTCTCAAAAAGGCATCTTTGGCTGCGAGACATAAATGCGACGGGTTACTTGCCGCGCATTAACGCCATGGTCACCCGCTGGTGGGAGCTTGGTCTGGTCGAGGCGCAAGAATCCAACGCTGGTTCGGGGTTGCCCGACATTTGCTTTGTCGAAACGGGCAGGCGATCTGGGCCTGCCAACGATCCAACGGTTCAGATGTTACTCAGTGTTCTGGCGCTTGAGCAGGGGGGCTTGGCTGGTGTCAGCGTGGCTGCTGCGGCGCCGCAAACCGACGAAGAGAAACGAGACTACACAACCTATGGGCGGGGTGATATTTGATGCCGCCTTTGGATGTTTTGATCGTTGGCGGCGGCCCGGCAGGTCTTGCGACTGCGATCTCAATGTTCTTGCGCGGTGCCGATGTTGCTGTCCTTTCCCCTGCGCCAGAAACGTTGAACCGGGCCGAGATGTTGCCACGTGCAGCACTGCCCGTTCTTGAGCGCCTTGGGATCAGTGACGTATTATCAACGGCTATTGTTCTTACAGGTGTTGAAAGCCGTTGGACGTCGATACGCCCCGAACGGTTGGATGCGATGTCTGCACAGGGTGCCGGACCGGGATGGAGCATTGAGCGTGACGATCTGCATGCGGCTTTGAGGGGGCGTGCGAACGCATTGGGTGTGGGCCAGATTGAAGGCCGTTTAACGCAGGTCAGTGGCCAAGCGGGAAATTGGACCGTGCAGACTAGCGGCCTGACAGAGCTACGCGCACGGTGCGTTGTCGATGCCACGGGCCGCCCGTCGGCGTTGGCACGCCGGATTGGTGCGCGCCAAATTCGGGGGCCAAATCTTGTGGCGCAGGTTTGGACGCAAGCGGGCGAGCAGGCTCCGCACCTCAACGTTGAAGCGCATGCTGACCACTGGCAATACACGCTTCCGCGCAAATGTGGCGGGCGTTCCATTGGGCGGATTTCCGCGACGCTTTTAAAAGCACGAAGCTCTGCATCTGTTACACATCTTGATGCGCGAAACATGCGTTTGGACCTGGTGTCAGGACCGGGGTGGGCTGCGGTAGGAGACGCTGCTGTAGCTTTTGATCCGGTTGCGTCGCAAGGTTTGTTTAACGCGATGGTGTCTGGGTTCCTGCTTGGTGGTGCCATTTCGGATTGGTTGGCGGGACAGGGGCAGGCCCTTGAAATCTACGCGCTTCTTGCAGGTCAAACGGCGGACCACACGCATGCTCTGACCGCTGGTCAATACGCGGCATCGCACCACAAAACGCCATTTTGGATTGATCGTGCCAAGCGGTCTGGGCCTCACATTTAATTTTCTGCCTGCGGATATGGGCAAGGATACTTTCGACATAAGAAACTTTGAAACCTGAGGGCTAAAACATAATTTTAGAGAAGGATTTGAAACATGGCTGGGATTAGAAAAGACATTGCGAAGTTGAGCGGTCCTTGGGCACCCGAACTGTGGTGGTATGCCCGCGCGGTAGCCGGGGTGCGGCAGCGGGATGCAAACGATCGAAAAGGCTGGCGTTATTTGGCAGCCATCCATGGCATCAATATTCCAGGCTGGGTTTCCCAAGGCATCATTGGTTCAGCAAGTGATTTGCCATCCCAAGGCGAACAGGATGCAATCTTTAACCAATGCCAACACGCGGGTTGGTTCTTTCCCCCGTGGCACCGCGGTTATCTTGCTGCGTTTGAGGCCATTTTGGATGAATGGATTCAAGACAATGGTGGGCCTAGCGATTGGGCGTTGCCTTATTGGAATTACCTGAATGCCAGTGCGAACAATGCACGCGATATTCCACAGGAGTTTCTGGACCCAACGCTGCCCGATGGCACGCCCAATGCGCTGTCCGATGCCGCAAGGGGTGGGGCATCGACGCTAGGGCCGCAGCCATGGTTGCCCCGTGATATCACGCTTGCTGCCCAAACGGCGCGCGCGGTCTATACTGCCGCTCCGGGTACTTTGGGGTATGGCGGTGCAATCAGTGGTTTTGCGCATCAGGGGGACTTAACCGGTGCGTTGGAAGGCAATCCCCATAATCTTGTGCATGTGATGTTGGGGGGCCCTGGCGACGGATGGATGAGTGACCCAGATTTTGCCGCGCTTGACCCGATATTCTGGATGCACCACGGCAACATTGACCGTCTTTGGGAAGCATGGATGTCCGATGGTGCGCACAGTCAGGAACTTGGTGGCGCATGGCAGAACGGTCCATTCCCGCAGCAATTTTTGATGCCAAATCTAGCAGGGGGTGCCGATGTGTTCACACCCGGTCAGACCTTGCCGGGCGGCCCCCTTGCGCCAGTATACGACGACATTCATGATGGCACGGGTATCGTCGCACCCGTGGTTTTGGCTTTAGGAGCAGGCATGTCAGTTACACCTTCAAGTTCAGGCACAGCAGGTCCGTCTGCGTTGGCAGGCGCGAATGATGCCGCGATTTCGGTTGCCGGAGAAGCGGTTGCTGTGACCGTCCCGATTAGGACCGCTGCAAGCTCTTCGGTTGCAGGTTTTGCGCTGCCCACGGAGCCTCAAGTTTTTGTCAACCTAGAGGGAGTCCGCGGTAAATCAGCAAGCGGTGTCCTTGAGATATATCTGAAGATCCCTGCAGCAGATGGCGCTGCGCCAACAGTTGAGCTTGCAGACACTTTGGTGTTCTTTGGTCTTGCAAAGGCAAGCGTTCCGCAAGGGCGACATGCGGGGAATGGTTTGACCATGGCCGCAGACATTACCGACATTGTGAATAAGGCGCATGCTGATCTGGGCGTCACCTTAAGCGAGATCGAGGTGGAACTGAGACAACCCGGCGAGTATTCAGGCGAGATAACTGTCGACCGTGTCAGCATTTTCTACCAATGATGCTTTGGAGCTCACGCTTGCGCGCAGGGGGCTCGCAGATGCAGCAAGGGCCGATGCCTTGGCTCCTGCTGATCTCTGGCTGTGGGCTGTTCTTGCATTTGGTGCATCCCGCAGGCGCGGAAATTGCTGCAATCTGTGGTCGGATCGACCTCGCATTCCTGACTGATTTAGCGGCTTGGCGGTCCATCATCTGGGAGCCGTCAGCGCTTGTGTGGGATTGGGTTTTCATGTTGCTGATGATGATGGCCCCGCTTGTCTCGCAGCAAGTATGGCATGTCTGGCGCGCTAACTTTCCGAAAAAACGGGCCGCGTCCCTTGGGTTGTTTGGCCTTGCCTACCTGCAAATGTGGCTGCTTGCAGGTCTGGCAATCATACCGATGGGCATATTAGTTTCACCGTTATTTCAGCCCGGGGTTGGAACACTTGTCACTTTGAGTATCGCGCTTGTCTGGAGCGCTTGCCCGCTTGCTCAGGCGGCGCGTAACCGGTGCCATTTTGAGCGCCGCATTTCAGTTTCGGGTCGGCGCTGGGGGACTGATAATTTTGCGCAAGGTATTGAGACTGGCACGTATTGCGTTATGGCGTGCTGGCCATGGATGATTGTCCCGCTGACGGTACAGCAATGGCACACGCCTGTCATGCTGGTTGTCGCGGTCTTTTTGCTTGCTGAACGTCTTGCGCCGTCGGCTGAGGTAAGATGGCGTATACCACCTGGATTAGTCTCGCTCGGAGTGATGGGTTCACCTATTCGTACGATGCCTTTGCAATGAACCCGAATTCGTGGGCATGCACCGGTGATTTCAGGTCAATCCAATGCACCGTACCTTCAGGAGTTCAAATCATCACCGGCACCGTGCACTTGATCTGGCATCGTATCTTCGAGGTCAGAAATATTAGGCCTTTGATCAATCGCTTTCAGCATAAGTCTGTCAGTGCAAGCACTACAGCGTGGGAGGAATTAGCTCAGCCCTGTTGCTCGACGCTTGAATAAAAGACTGAGGTCGGCGATGCTATCTGATCAGGTAAGTAATGATAACTAGGAAGTATCATTTCTACACATCCCATTTAGCAAAAGGCCAAATGTGCTAGTTCTTACATTTGTCTGCAGCGTCCTCAAAAGCTACTGCAAACTCGGGCGATCCAGGATTAGCGGCCAGCCCCATAACACCCAAAATGCAGTCCTCGCGGGACGCCAGCTCGATTCGTTGCTCGATACTAAAACGTTGTTCTTGTGCACCGAGAACTATCATGTGCCGAACAGCGAACCTAGCGGCATCTCGGTATTGGACACTTATCTTATCATGATATTCCGACCATTGTTCGTGCAGTTGGGGATCTTGCGCGATTTCCGATACGTATTGAGCAAAATCCACTCGCGTTTGAATATTTTCGCTTGGTGCATGATCCACAAAGTTCGTTAGGTACTGTCTTTCAAGTTCGTAGGCCCTTAAGCGTATCTCGTTTTCTTTAGTTCTATTGTCCAAAAGTGACGCGTATGTTGTTGCTGCCGCGGACAAGATGGCGATCGAAACAGCTACGGTAACCGAAACCCAAATAAGTTTCTGCTGCTCTAGTCGGTGAGATGACACGAACTTTTCTTTTTCGAATGTAAGCTTCTCCCGCTCAAGATCTATTTCACCCTCTGCCATAGCGATCAGTTCAACATCTCGACGTCTGCTAGCTCAAACTTAAGCTCGACCATTGAACTTTCGCCTGGACCAACCAGAATTGTAGCGATTACGTCGCCGCCATCGCTAAATCCACTAGCGTCACACCTAATGTTGTCACCTGAAAACTGAATACTGTCGCCCGGCGGCAAAACTCTTGGGGAATGGTTTTCTCGCCAAGCAATTCCTGTGACACCAGTCGTAAAACTACCTTTTTGGCAAACGTTTCCATTGCGGTCCGTGTAACTCATCCCATGAAACTTCACATGAATTTCTTCAGATCGAAGGTTTCGAAGGCGGAAATTCACATTGACTCCGCTGCCACCTTGTGGCTTGGCATTTATTACTCCAAGGGCGATATTGTCTCGGATGACATGAGGGAAAGTCCATATTAATCGATCACTGGATTGCTCATTACCCTGCAGTGCGATTGAAACCTCTTGTGTCATAGTTCGGAAAATTTCCAGCCGACATTCTTGCGCGGACGACAATTGGGTGGCGAGTTGGTCTCGAGGAACATTTTCATACCTTGAAAGCACTCCTTCAACATCAATGTTGCCTTCAGCACCACCCAAGACCCGAAGTATGGCCTTTGCTTCTGCAGCTGCGTCAGCATCTATGGATATTGTGGAGCTTGAGCCCTGATCCTCGAGCCCAATGCAAATAACGTTTGCAAGTCGTTCTATCGATAAGATGTCGTACTCTGAGAGAGACTGCGCCGAAACGGCAAGTGGAAAAGCGGTAATCAAAAATGCAAATACCATCCTCTCGATCATAATAACCTCTCCATAACTTTCCACTCATGCTAGCAAATCTCTGTGCATTGTCGAGTCTCAGAAGACTATGATCGTTCGACGGCGTATTAGCATTTGTGGTTTTGGCGCCAAAAATCTCGGTAGATGATAGTTCTCGGTTATCGTTACTCTGGGGCTGATCAGTTGGGGGGGACGTACCGCAAGGAATGGTAACCGAACATTGAAGCGAGCAAATCAACGAGAGGAACCACTTTGGTCACCATATAAGGTGTCTTTTCTGCTTCACGCCACACAATCATGATTTGTTCTTGTAATGTTCTATGCTGGTTAGGAATCACATAGAGAGGTTGTAGCTATGAGTGCCATTCAGCAGACAACTGCCGCATCATCGCCAACAAATGACTACCATCAGGTTCCAGTCACCGAAAAACAGCTGACTTTTGCGCGGCAAATCGCTGCGCGTTCGGGCATTGTGCTTCCTTGGGAAGTACAACGGAACCGCTATCTTCCTGCGGAGAATTGCCCGCAGATTTGAGTACAAGAAAGGTCTCTTGCTCGCTGGGGACTGCATGAATCGAAGCGTTGCCATTTTTCGGTGGCCATACTTTGGCCGTGTCACGACGTTTGCCATTCTGATCCTTGT
>JBDWMA010000061.1:0-30411 GCA_039972875.1 Pseudoruegeria sp. | reverse complement strand
GCAAGTGATCCGGGGCGAGACGCTACAGGCGTCTGATTTTGAAGCGAATGCATCGGGCAATGATCTCACAGAGGTAAAGTTCCAAGGCGAGGTTTTTGAGGCCAAGGCGGCTGATGCGGGTGGCGTTGTTGTGGATATTGTATAAAAGTAAAGTCGGGCCGTGGGGGATGCAAAGCTAAGCGCACCGGTTTCTTGTAGGCATGCGAAGTTTGCTTCAGGATAATTGATAACCATATCAACTTCACCTGCCTCAAACGCGAGGGCAGATGTACCAGGATCGGGGATGCCGACAACGCGGACTTCTTTGAAACTCAGCGCACCAAGGCGAAGGCCGGTGTTCGCTCTGATCCGGTAAAGTTGATCTGGGAAAGCCTCTTGGAACACCTAGGGGTCGGTTCCGTTGATTGGAAAGTCATTTGAAATAGTGCGCAGAATGGAGATACCCGGTTCTGACAATTCCATCGGTAGGCCGCGTTGGGAGTGTTTGTCTTAAACTCAATGATTTGATCACCATCTGTCGACATCGAAGATAAGTCGAACAGGATTGCGATGTGCGCATTGTACCCAATGTGGTCCTGAATTGAGTTTGGATTTATAATGTCAATCACAGCCTTTGCAGTGATCGGCAAGGCGGTTGATAACGCAAAAAATGGACGCGACCGCGAGCCGTGTCATAAACGACATTTAAGTTTCTTTATTGTGTTGGGTAGATCGCTAGGTGAACGGTACATTTATTGCGGGCAAGCGTTCTGTTTTTGGTGTGGCGCAATATGGTAATGCAGATTGGTGTTGCCAACACCGTAGGGGTGTTGGCAGCGCGTCATACACCTGCAAAGGATCCACGGCGCTCGATATGCGATGCTAGCTTGTTTCGCCGACATTGTACTTCATCGCGTATTCTCGTGATCAAACATCTGGTCCAGCACAAGCACAAGCCGTGTCTGACCTGTGCCTTCGATCGGTGGTGAACGATGCAAAAGCCCAGAAGAAGGGGTCTCCGGCCAATGGGTTCCGCGCAGCAAGATTGGTGCACATGTGGGGGTTGAAAACACCTGTTCTGGATTTCTGCCATTAGTTGATACGCCATATTGGGTGCCGGTCCCCCGATAGGTGCAGACCAATCGCGCCGCGATTGCATCGACATGGAATTTGCGACAGGCATTGTTGGTCACAGCCTGAAGTCGCAAGCGCAGATAGGGCGATTTCATCAGATCCGTGAAGATCTCAGAGAGCACAGTAATATCATCAATTAGCTGATCGCGATGCGTACAGGCGGGGGTGTCAGCGATTTCGCACAGTTCTGTCACGATAGAACGTACGGCATTTGGCTGCACAATTACCCGCCCCTGTGGCAACTGTGATGGGTCCAGTGCACTAATCCATTTCTGAAAGTCCGCGGTAGATCGCCTGCGCCAAATAGCAGCCGCACAGTCGGGCTGCATAAAGGCAGAGAGGTGTTCGGGCTGATCCACAATCACGACCCCTGCCATCTTCGTTTTAAGGGTTGCACATGCGAAAGTCACGCTGCCGACTCTGCGCGGCGCCATCCGGGAAAGGGATCAGAGTAATCCGGTAAAGCGTCTAGACAATCTGCGACCTGTTCGGGAACAAGGCAGCCATCAAGCCGCGCCTTAATTGCAGGCCAGTCGATCCCAGCGCCAATGAATACCAATTCTTGCCGACGATCGCCCCAAGGCTCTTGCCAATGTGCCTTTAGGTAGGCTTGCCCGCTTTCATGATCTGGCCAACGGTCTTTTGGGACTGTGGCCCACCATGTCCCAAGCGGAGAAACACTAGACAGCGATCCCGCCAGTGAAAACTCAGCGACCCATTCCGGGCGAGTAGCAATCCAGAAATGTCCCTTGGCCCGGATGACTCCCGGCAGGTCCTCGTTAAGGACAGCCAAGATCTTTTCAGGAATAAATGGCTGCCGCGCGCGATATACGAATGAGGCAACGCCATATTCCTCGGTTTCAGGTGTGTGATCTGCAAATCCGTATAGTTCTTTGGCCCACATCGGATGTTCATGGGCCTGTGCAAAATCGAATAGGCCGGTATCAAGAATTTCATCACCAGACACATCGGAGTGATCTGTTTCGATGATCCGCGCGTCTGCGTTAAGACTGCGAATGATTTTGCGCGCGGCATCCACACGCTCTGGCCCGGCGTCCGTGATTTTATTCAGGATGACAACATCTGCGAATTCGATTTGGTCGGTCAGCAAATGAACCAGAGTGCGCTCATCCTCTTCGCCCATTGTTTCACCACGATCCCTAAGGAAATCATGACTGGCATAATCCTTGAGCAAGTTCACAGCATCCACAACGGTGACCATGGTATCTAGGCGCGAAACATCCGCGAGGCTATCGCCGAACTCATCGCGGAAATCAAAGGTGGCGGCGACAGGAAGCGGTTCGGAAATGCCAGTGGATTCGATCAGCAAGTAGTCAAAACGCCCTTCATCGGCGAGCCTTCGCACCTCGTCCAGTAGGTCATCGCGCAATGTACAGCAGATGCACCCGTTTGACATCTCTACAAGTGTTTCATCCGTCCGGCTCAGTTCGGTATCCGCGCGCACGAGGTCCGCGTCGATATTCACCTCGGACATATCGTTGACGATCACTGCAACCCGGCGACCTTCACGATTGTTCAAAACGCGGTTGAGTAGCGTGGTTTTTCCTGCCCCAAGAAACCCGGAAAGCACCGTGACGGGAAGGCGTGTATCTGACATGTTTGGTTCCATTCGTTACTTTGCAAGTCAAGCAACTTACTATGTTACTAGATTGATGCAACAAGTAATGTTACGTTAAGATCTATCTTGGAGAATATTCGCCTATGAAACGCAATTCGCGCCTGTCACTCGCGCTCCATACCCTTGGCCATATGGCGGGTGAACCGACACGTGTTCGTACTTCAGCAGATATTGCGGAACACGCTGGAACAAATCCGGTTGTTGTCCGACGCGTTTTAGGAAAGTTGCGTGAGGCAGGCCTTCTGACCTCTGAGAAGGGGCATGCAGGCGGATGGCGTCTTGCGCGCACACCGGATCAAATCACATTGGCAGATGTCTATCTGGCCTTGGGCGAAAATCTTGTTGCGACCGGAGGAGACGTGGAACTTTCGGCCTGTTCGGTAGAGCACGTTCTGCAGAAGAAAGTGGCGTCCGTTCTAGAAGATATTGAACGCAGCCTCGTCGCGCAACTGGCCTTGACGACAATCGCGGAAGTTCAAAAAACCGGAGACCTCGCCCAGAGTTAATCTAACTTTATGCGCGCAATACGCATTTCAACGACCCACAAACAATGTGGGTGCTCTGTGGCTGAATTCGTTGGTTGGGCCGTGGACAAACATCAATTGGATCAAACATATCCACATTTTGGATGTGGGTTCAGATTAAAAAATTTGACACGTCTAATTTGTTTTTTAACCTACTATCGGGTTATTCAGCGGCCTGCGCGCTGATCGCGCCGGGTGCGATATGCATTGCTCGCTATGCTCATGTGAAAAAACACAAAGCGAGCCAGCGTAAATAACCGAAGGATCCAATTGACTATAGTCAAGGCTATGGTGCCGGCGATGGCCTAGTGATCCATCCTATGAAACGCCTCATGTCCCATTTCCTGAGCCTATTTCTTGTTTTGAGTCTTGTGCTCGGAGCGGGGCTGTTTGGCTATAAGAAAACCGCACATGCATTGCTGCAGGCAGGTTTGACAGAGATAGAAATCTGCTCAACCGAGGGTGCGGCAGGTGTCGCGACGGTCGTTTTGGACCGTAACGGGAACGAAATTGCCCCCGGATCTCATCGGGAATGTACCCACTGCGCAGACTGTTCCCTTGTGCCCCATTTTGTACTGCCATCGTTTGCTGTCGCGCTGCGCGCTGCTGAGAATAAATCCCCTGTATTCTCGGCTCTGGTCTTTGTGCAGCCACGTTCTGAACGCGTGTGGCACCCATCGCGGGATCCCCCGATGCAAAGAAAAGTCTAGAAATATGTCCCTACGTTTCATGCCTCAGTTTCTCATGCGTCTTTCACAGGTATCTGGCCAATTGGTATTGGCGGTGATCGTTGTGGTCGGACTGACAATGAGTGCGACCGCCCAGACCGATCAACCCGTTTTGGCGCGCTATCTGTCCAAAGTGTCCCCTGGCGATATTGTAGAAGGCGCGGATGGTTTTGGGCCTATGCGGGACGATATCGCGATCGCCCCATTGATGCGTGCGGGGCAGCTTCTTGGATATGTGTTCATAACTTCCGATTTTGTGGGCACAACTGGGTATTCAGGAAAGCCCATTCACACAATGGTTGCTGTGGATGAGGACGCTCGAATCCTAGGTATAGATCTGGTCAAACACTCAGAGCCTATTGTTTTGATTGGTATTCCTGACAGCAAGATCAATGCAATGATGACCGAATACATCGGTGTAAGCCTTGTCGAAGAGGCCAACGCTGGCGGGTCAGCGCATGATCTCAATATTATTTCTGGCGCGACCGTCACGATCATGGTGATCGATGACAGTATTATCCGGTCGGGTTTGAAAGTCGCGCGGGCGCTTGGCCTTGGCGGATTGCAAAAACAGATCGACAGCGGTCCCAAATTTACAATCAATGATGCCGCAGCAATGCCGGAAAGCTGGACAGAGATGGAGGGGGACGGCACCCTACGTCGTTTGTCTCTTGATATTGGGCAGGTGAACGCCGCGTTCGAGAATCTTGGCGATCCACGCACGGCCAAACGCGCACTCACCGAACCGCCAGAGACTATCTTTATTGATATGCAGTCCGCTTTGGTTTCAGTACCGGCAATCGGCCGTGCGATCCTGGGGGATGCAGATTATGGGAACCTGACGAACTGGATGAAGGAGGGTGAACATGCCATCGCCGTCTTTGGTCGCGGGCTCTATTCCTTTAAAGGGTCGGGTTATGTTCGCGGTGGGATCTTTGACCGTATTGTCTTGATCCAAGATGACATATCGGTTCGTTTTCGGGATCGTGGCCACCGTCGCATTGGTGAACTGACCCCATCTGACGCCCCGGACTTTGTTGAAAAAGATCTATTTAAAATTCCGGCAGATGTCGGTTTTGATCCGACCAAGCCGTTCCGCATCCAGCTGTTGGTGCAGCGTGATGTTGCAGCGATTGAAAAGGTCTTTTTGACCTATGATTTAGGGTATCAATTGCCCAACACATTTTTGACCCGAATTGCAGCACCTGTATCTGGGACACCAGAAGCCTCATCCAACGAAACAGATGCGCAGAATGCGTTGTGGCAACGTATCTGGAAGGACAAGACGACGGAAATTGTTGCGCTCGGCGTTATGCTTTTTGTGCTAACAACCGCATTCTTCTTCCAAATGTATGTGACCCGTTCGGCGCGATTTACTTACTGGTTTCGCATGTCATTTTTAACGGTGACTTTGGTCTTTGTTGGTTTCTACGCCAATGCACAACTCTCTGTTGTAAACCTCATGGCACTCTTTGGTGCCCTCACCACTGAGTTCAGCTGGCAGGCCTTCTTGCTTGATCCGCTCACTTTTATCCTGTGGTTTTCGGTTGCGACTGCGCTGCTTTTTTGGGGACGGGGGGCCTATTGCGGCTGGCTTTGTCCTTTTGGGGCGCTGCAAGAGCTATCCAATCAAATTGCGCGGAAAATCGGCATCCCACAGTGGACCCTGCCTTGGGGGCTTCATGAACGTCTTTGGGCCATGAAATACATGATCTTCCTCGGTCTGTTTGGCGCGTCGCTTTATTCGATCGAACAAGCGGAACATCTGGCTGAGGTAGAGCCCTTTAAGACAGCCATCATCTTGAAATTTGTTCGTGGGTGGCCGTTCGTGGCCTACGCCAGCGCGCTTGTGATTGCTGGGCTTTTTGTGGAGCGTTTCTATTGTCGCTACCTTTGCCCGCTTGGTGCGGCGTTGGCGATCCCGGCCCGATTGCGCATGTTCGATTGGCTCAGACGTTACAAAGAATGCGGTAGCCCATGCCAAACATGTGCCAACGAATGCATGGTGCAAGCCATTCACCCAACAGGGGAAATTAACCCGAACGAATGTCTGAACTGCATGCATTGTCAGGTGCTTTATCAATCCAAAGACAAGTGTCCGGTCGTTATTAAACAACTCAAGCGACGTGCATCTGTGAGTGCCCCCGATCTAAAGGGCGCAAAATCTGCCGTACTCGCAAACCATCCGAATATTAGAAATTAAGGAAAGGAAATCCCATGTCTGATACAGATAGAAACCAACGTCTAAAAGGCCTGAGTCGCCGTGGATTTATGGGGGCGACCGCAACCGGTGCTGCCCTTGTCAGTGGGGCGGGTGCGAGGGCCGGGTTGCTGGGGGGCGCTGCGGCGCTGACAGCAGCAAGTGCAACATCTGCTGCAGCTGAAACTGTCCACGCGACCCCCGCACCGGGAGAGTTGGATGAATACTATGGGTTTTGGTCCTCGGGTCAGTCCGGTGAAATGCGTATTCTGGGCATTCCTTCCATGCGCGAATTAATGCGTGTACCTGTGTTTAACCGTTGCTCGGCAACAGGTTGGGGACAAACCAACGAAAGCCTAAAAATCCTGACACAGGATATGATGCCCCAGACCAAGGAATATCTCGCCGCGCAGGGCAAAACAGTTCATGACAACGGTGATTTACACCATGTCCACATGTCCTTCACCGAGGGAACATACGATGGTCGTTTTCTATTTATGAACGATAAGGCCAATACCCGTGTTGCCCGCGTGCGGTGTGATGTGATGAAGCCTGATAAAATCATCGACATTCCGAACGCCAAAGCGATCCACGGTCTTCGTCCACAAAAATGGCCACGCACCAATTATGTCTTTGCCAATGGCGAGGACGAAGTGCCCATGGTGAACGATGGATCCGTGTTGGATGACCCTTCCCAGTATGTGAATTTTTTCTCTGCTGTGAATGCGGATGAGATGACCGTTGCATGGCAGGTGATGGTGTCGGGGAACCTCGATAATACGGATTGCGATTATGATGGCAAATATGCGTTTTCAACGTCCTACAATTCGGAAATGGGAATGAACCTTGCCGAAATGATGGAAGCTGAGATGGACCACGTTGTCATTTTCAACATCGCAGAAATCGAGAAGGCCATCGAAAGCGGCGATTACATTGAGCTAAATGGGGTCAAAGTTGTCGACGGGCGTAAAGGTTCGAACAAAAACTATACCCGTTACGTGCCGATCCCCAACAGCCCGCATGGTGTGAATATGGCACCGGACAAAATACACCTTTGTATCGCTGGCAAATTGTCCCCTACGGTCTCTGTGCTTGACGTGCGCAAGTTTGATGCATTGTTCGAAGATGAAAACCTTGAACCACGTTCTGTTGTGGTGGCTGAGCCAGAATTAGGCCTTGGACCGCTTCACACCTGTTTCGATGGCAAGGGCAACGCGTTCACAACGCTCTTCCTCGATAGCCAAGTTGTTATGTGGAACATTTTGGACGCTGTTCGGTTGTATAACGGCGAAGACGTTGATCCGATTTTGAACAAAGAAGACGTTCATTATCAGCCCGGCCATAACTCAACCACTATGGGTGAAACACTCGAAGCTGATGGCAAATGGTATCTATCGATGAATAAATTCTCGAAAGACCGTTTCTTGAACACCGGCCCATTGAAGCCTGAAAATGAACAACTGTTCTCTATCGATGGCACAGATATGCAGCTGATGCACGATGGGCCAACCTTTGCCGAACCGCACGACTCGATCCTTGTTCACCGCTCAAAAGTGAACCCTCTGAATGTTTGGGATCGCAATGATCCAATGTGGGCCGATGCGCGTATTCAAGCCGAAGCAGACGGGATTGATCTGGACGATTGGCAAGATTCTGTCATTCGTGATGGCAACAAAGTGCGGGTCTATATGTCCAGCCAAGCGCCACAGTTTTCACTTGAAACTTTTACCGTGAAACAGGGCGACGAAGTTACTGTCTATGTCACCAACCTTGATGACATCGATGATTTAACCCACGGCTTTTGCCTGAACAACCATGGCGTTGCGATGGAGGTCGGGCCACAGGCGACAGCTTCGGTCACCTTCACTGCCGCGAAACCGGGTGTCTATTGGTACTATTGCCAGTGGTTCTGTCACGCTCTGCATATGGAAATGCGTGGCCGTATGTTCGTGGAACCTGCATAATATGCGTGCTTTCGTTCATTCTTTTGTGATCTCTGCTTTGCTTGGCGCGCCGTTGTGCGCTGAGCGAATTATGGTGGTCCCAGGAGAGGGTGCGTTGTCCTCCGCTTTGGCTTCGGCTGAGGTGGGGGATAATCTTGTTTTGGCACCGGGGCGCTATGTCGGCCCGGTGACCATTGTGACGCCGCTGACGCTTTCGGGTGAAGTGGGGGCCGTGATTGATGGGAGAAACCGGGGATCTGTTGTTACCATAGACACGGCAGATGTTTTGGTGACGGGAGTAACTGTAACCAATTCTGGACGATCACATGAAACGATTGATGCCGGTATTAAACTCACCAAAAGGGCCCGCAATGCGCGTGTCATTGACAATGACATTCGGGGCAATCTTGTTGGTGTAGACATTCATGGCGCGCGTGATGCCGTCGTTAAAAACAACAGGATCGAAGGCCTGCGCCTCGCCCGGATGAACGACCGTGGCAATGGAATTTATGTTTGGAACGCGCCGGGTTCAGTGGTTGAGAACAATAAAATCCGTTATGGCCGTGACGGGATTTTTTCCAATACATCGCGCAACAACACCTATCGTGGAAACCTGATGCGTGATCTGCGTTTCGCCATCCATTACATGTATACGAACGACAGCCTGATTGAGGAAAATGTTTCAATCGGTAATCATCTGGGGTTCGCGATGATGTATTCAGATCGCATCATCGCGCGTGAAAACATCTCGGTGAACGATCGTGATCATGGTGTCATGCTTAACTTTACCAACCAATCCGATATCTTTGCCAATCTGGTCAACGGCGGCACTGAGAAATGTGTGTTCGTCTATAATTCTCACAGGAACTTGCTGGCTGAGAACACCTTTCAGGGCTGCGATATCGGCGTGCATTTCACGGCTGGATCTGAACGCAATACGATTACTTCAAATGCGTTTGTTGGTAATCGTACACAGGTCAAATATGTGGGCACCCGTGATGTGGAATGGTCCTTTGAGGGGACTGGAAATTACTGGTCGGACCACCCTGCATTTGATCTGAATGGCGATGCGCGTGCAGACAGTATTTACCGTCCGAACGATGTGATGGATCATATTCTTTGGTCGCAACCCGCAGCAAAACTCTTGCTTGGCGCACCTGCCGTACAGTTGGTGCGGTGGTCTCAAGAACAATTCCCTGCCACGCAAACCGGGGGTGTTGTGGATAGTCATCCGCTCATCACAGCCCCAACACGTGATATACCGCAACATTTTAAACTCTTGGCACAGGGCGAGCCGCTTTGGGCCAGTGGAGGTCGTGATGACGATTTTAACCCTCTCGCATCTCACTAAACGCTACAATGATCATACGGCGCTCGGGGATGTTTGCTTATCGATATCGGCAGGTGAACGGGTTGCGCTTTTGGGGCACAATGGGGCCGGCAAGTCGACGTTGATGAAATTGGTGCTTGGCCTGATTGCGCCGGACAGCGGAGAGGTCTCAATTGCAGGCCACGCGCCAGGATCTGCCGTCGCGCGGGCGCTGACCGCCTATTTACCCGAAAACGCGGCCTTTCACCCAGCGCTTACGGGACGTGAACAACTACAACATTTTTTGCGTTTGCGCGGTGAAACGGCAAGTAAGGCCGATGACTTGCTTAACCGGGTTGGTTTGGCAGAGGCCGCAGGTCGTCGTATTGGTACTTATTCAAAAGGGATGCGTCAGCGGGTTGGTTTGGCACAGGCCCTGATCGGCACGCCGCGCTTGATGATTCTGGACGAGCCGACTTCAGGCCTTGATCCTGTTTCCCGACGGGAATTTTACACGTTGCTTGATGACTTGGCGGCGCAAGGCACAGCAATCTTATTGTCCTCACATGCGTTGTCTGAGGTCGAAGCCCGCACAGATCGCATTGTAATCTTGTCGCGTGGCCAAAAAGTTGCCGAAGGCGCATTGGCGCATCTCCGCGCTGAGGCGGCTTTGCCCCTTATGGTTAACCTACGGCCTTTCTCGGGCAAGCGTGCCGAAGTGGCGGCGGCATTTCCCGAGGCGCAGGAGCAGCATGGGGCTCTTGTTTTTCCAATCACACAATCCGAAAAAAATGCTGTTTTAGAACGATTGGTGGCGGCCGGAGATCAGATAGAGGACTTTGACGTTCACCCGCCTTCACTGGATGATATTTATGTCCATATTAGTGGAAGGGCAGCGTGATGTTGAACCGGTTTTTATCAACGAACCGTATTGAATTTATCATTGCATTGCGCAACCGTTGGGTTGCTGTTGCGGTCTTGATGATGGTGTTGTTTTCCCTGGTGTTGTCGGCGGCTGGGACCGCGCCATCGGAGGGGCGTGGGATCGATCCGCTGTCTTTGAGCGTGGCTTCCTTGACGTCTTTGTCGGTTTATTTGGTCCCGTTGATCGCCTTGCTTATTTCCTTTGATGCAATCGCGGGCGAGGTTGAACGTGGAACTTTGCCGCTACATTTAACGTATCCGTTGTCGCGCACCGAATTGCTGATTGCAAAGCTTACCGCGCAGCTCGCAGTGGTCGCTGTGGCCGTTGTTGCTGGGTATGGTGTTGCGGCGCTTTCAGCTTTCTGGTCTAGCGGCAGTTTAGCAAGCCAAGGCCTTGCAGCGCTGTGGCGGCTGATCTGGACTTCTGTTTTGCTTGGGGCGGCGTTTCTTTCGCTAGGATACCTAATGTCTTGCCTGTCCCGCCGCCCTTCCGGTGCGGCAGCGATGGCAATTGGCCTATGGTTGATCGCGATTGTGCTCTATGATTTGGGCCTTTTGGCTGCGATTGTGGCCGATGATGGCGGTACGTTTACGACGCAAATTTTTCCGTGGGCCCTCGTTTTGAACCCGGCCGATGCGTTTCGTATTTTTAATCTTGCTGCGTCTGATGCTGTCAGCGCTGCGTCTGGTTTGTCAGGGGCAGCCAATTCGATCGCGGCGTGGAAGCCCTTGGCGTCGCTGTTGCTGTGGCCGATTTTTGCATTGGTCGGTGCTCGCCTTGCCCTTGAGAGGGTGCAGCCATGATCAAATCTTTATGCCTCTTTAGCGCGATTGTTTTTTTGACCGGATGCCAACAGGATCAAGCCGCGCTTCCAGAGCCAGTTGACATCACCGCAGAGTCAGCCGGGTTTTATTGCCAGATGGCGCTTTTGGAGCATGACGGCCCAAAGGGGCAAATCCACCTTGAGGGACTGGCTGCGCCGTTGTTTTTTTCGCAGGTCAAAGATGCCGTAGCCTATTTGCATATGCCTGAGCAAAGCCATGCAGTCGTCACAACATATGTTCAAGACATGAGCATTGGCACGTGGGAGGCACCCGGCCCTTGGGTCAATGTAGCGGAGGCCGTTTATGTAATCGGCTCTGATAGGATGGGGGGCATGGGAGCGCCAGAATTCGTGCCTTTTTCATCGATAGAGGCCGCGCAGATTTTTGCTGATCACCATGGTGGGAAGGTTCGTGCATACGAGACAATCACGGCGTCAGAGGGGTTAAGCGTACCACAGATAAAATCACCGCAGGCCTCAAATCCGGATGATGATATTTCCGCGCGGCTGGGCGCGCTGACCCCGAGTAAAGGGAACTGACAGGATGACTCTATCACGCCGCCGGTTTTTAACCATTTCGTCTGCCGCCTGTTTCTGTACCGGAATGGCGCAAGCCGCGCCTTATCAATGGCGCGGGGTTGCGCTTGGGGCTCGGGCGCAAATTATCCTTGATCATCCAGATGCCGCAGCCATTTCCGCACGTGCACAGGCAGAGATTGCTCGGTTAGAGGGGGTTTTTAGTCTTTATCGTGCGGACAGCGAACTGATGCGGCTCAACAGAGCCGGTGAGCTATTCGCACCAAGCTTCGACCTGCTTGCTTGCCTTGCGCAAGTGGGCCGCGTGCACAAAGTCACCGAAGGCCGTTTTGATCCCACGATTCAACCGCTTTGGGAGGTGATGGCGCAGGCCGCTGCCCAGGGCCGTAAGGTGGACCCTGAAGATTGGGCCGACGCAAAGGGAAAGATCGGATTTGATCGAGTGCATTTCGACAGCGAGTCGGTTCGGCTAGACAAAGGTCAGGCATTGACGCTTAACGGAATTGCGCAGGGTTACATTGCTGATCGTGTCGCTGAACGAATGCGATCTGAGGGCGTCAAAGACGTTATGATCGACGCAGGTGAGATTTCCGCAATGGGTCAATATCAGGCAGAGGCGGGTTGGCCCATAACTGTATTTGGCGAGGATCATCCGCGTATAATAAAGGATCGTGGATTGGCGACGTCCGCGTTGATGGGAACGATTTTGGATAACGATGGCCATCAAGGTCATATTCTTGATCCCCGCGACGGAAATTTGCGCCCTCTTGGTCCGCGACAAGTGTCTGTTTCTGCAAGAAAAGCGGCCTTAGCGGATGGTTTATCTACAGGGTTAAGCCTCGTGAGTTCTGCCAAAGATGCGCGTCGTCTCTTGAGTAAAGTCAAGGACGCACAGCTAGAATCCTTTATCACCTGAGGTCGACCCGCGATTCTCTTAAGGAAAACGAAATGAATATTCTGACACTTGCCCTTTGCGCGTTTCCTGTGATGGCGACCAGCGTCATGGCTGGCGATGCCGCGCTTGGGGAGAAGGACTTTAAACGATGCAAAGCGTGTCATTCGATCACAGGGGCAGATGGAACCGTATTTCAAAAAGGGGGTAAAACAGGCCCAAATTTAGGTGGCATAATAGGGCGGGATGTTGGATCATATGAGGGTTTCAGCTACGGCAAAGGCCTCTTGGCTGCGGGCGATGCGGGTCTTATCTGGGACGAAGTGAGCGTCGCAGCGTTTATCACCGACCCGAAGGCTTGGATTGCCGAGGTGACAGGCGATTCATCTGCCAAAACGAAAATGACCTATAAACACAAAAAAGGGGCTGAGAATATGGCGGCGTATTTGTCATCTGTCGGTCAATAGCCTGTTAAGAAACCACTCTATGCGGGGTTAACGCGACGCTCTGATCGGGGTGTTGCTATAATCTGGACACGGAAACTGGTTTTGTTCCGTTAGGGCGTGCACGCAGATCAAAACGTGTGTTCTATCGGGACCAGCCTGCTGCAGAGTCATCTTCGACATAGGCGCGCAAAAGTTCGATGTCCTCGATTTCAGCTGCATTTTGGCGGATCCTCACACCCTTTTCCTTGAGCTTTGCAAATGCGCGCGAAAGGCTTTCGGGTTTCATGCCCAGTCGGCCTGCGACCAGCACTTTGTCATAGGGGAGCGTGACTTCGCAGGCGCCGATGTCCTCGGTTGATAAATCAAGCAGGAATTCGGCCACGCGCTGAGGCCCAGTGCGTGACTTCAGTTGCTCAATTTGAGAAATGAGGTTGTGTAGATGGGAATAGATCGCGGGTAACATGGCAATTGCAATTGTCGGGTTCTCTTGCAGATGATGTAGGAAAAATGCCGCGTCGATCCGCACCAAAGTGCAACCTGTGACAGCCTCTGCAGAAACAGGGTAGGCGGCCGACTTTAATGCGACCGCCTCACCAAATGAATGCCCTTTGGTAAATGTTTCTACGACCGCCTCGGCTCCATTCGTACCGATGCGATATAGTTTTACCCATCCGTCAGTTACGATGTAGATTGCATCCGCCGGATCATCTTGCAAAAAGATTGTTTCCCCACGGCTGTGATGTGTCACCCGCGCCTGTTTGATTAGAGCATCCACAAGCATTTTGGGCGCGGTTGCAAAAAGCAAAGAACTGCGCGCGATGGTTTCTACTTCGGGGCGCATGTGCAAATTCCGTGCCTATTTGAGAATTGAACAGAGCTATCACGCACCACTTTTGTTTGCAAATGAGTGAGGGATTATTGATCGGCCACCCTTAGATTTATTGTTGTTTTTAAGGGGTGGGAGTGAGGTTGTCCTGGATGAAACACGTACAATAGAAGTGAAGCAGCGGTACGATTTGTGTATAGAGCGAAGAACAACTTAACCTTGTGTTGAAAGTACCGTTGTCCTCCACGATTGGGCGTCGTTTTGATGGAGTTAATTTTGGTTAAGCGATTGCATTACATCCAGTTAATCCACCATCGACGACAATCTCTTGTCCCATCACAAAACTACTTTCGCGAGAGGCGAGATACAGAATAGCGGCCACTTGATCCGCGCTTTTGCCCATGCGGCTTGCTGGAATCATGTTTGATAATGCCGCTTTGGTTTGGTCAAACGTGTCGCCGACCAGGCCCATTTTTTCAAAAATGGGTGTCTCTGTGGGGCCGGGGCTTATTGCATTTACGCGGATTTTGCGTGGAGAGAATTCGCGGGACAGTGTTGAAATAAGCGATTTCACAGCGGCTTTGCTGGCCGCATAGGCGAAAGTGTCAGGCTCTCCCATCTGATTGGCAATAGAGGTTGTCAGGATGATGCTCGCGCCGTCGCGCAGATGCGGGAGCGCAGCAGCAATGGTGTTCAATGTGCCGAAGAAGTTTACATCCATTACATTTCGGACATGCGAGGGGTCATGGTCCTCAAAGGAGCTGAATTCTGCAATTCCAGCATTCGCAAAAAGAACGTCGATTGGGCCATTTTTCGCCACCACATTGCTCATGAACTGGGTTAACGATGTGCTGTCCGTCACATTACAAGATTGGCCAAAAACGCCTAACTCTTGCACTGTTTCATCAACCGTAGCCGTGTTTCTGCCAAGGATTGCGACGTTGCCACCTTGTTCGACAAATGCCGTGGCCGCCGCACGGCCGATGCCGGAATTGCCACCCGTTATGACGATGGATTGATTTTGAAAACGCATGATATCTCTCGAGTTGTTTTGCCAGATGTCACCTGAATAGGCGGGAGGGTTTCATTATTGAAATGGATACTAATTATTGCTACATTCATTTGATGAATGATGAGTTGAACTTACGTACGCTTGATTTGAACTTGTTGGTCGTGTTTGACGCAGTTTTTCGGGAACGACATGTCACGCGTGCCGCTGAAAAACTTGGTATGTCTCAGCCAGCAGTTTCAAATGCGCTACAACGGCTTCGTATGGCTTTAAAAGACGATTTGCTGATTAAAACTCCGGCAGGTATGGAGGCGACAGAACGCGCCATAGAGTTGGCCGGCCCGATCCATACCATGGTCCGCGATCTCGAGGATATTTTATCTCCACGTCGCTTTGATCCGGCCACGGCCAGCGGAACGATCACAGTGGCGAGCGTTGATTATTTCAATGTCGTTATCATGCCGGATCTTGCGCAGATGATGTACCTTGAAGCGCCAAATATGACGTTGCAGCTTATTCCCACAAATGGCCAGTCAGTTGACCTTTTGGACAGCGGAAAGGCTGATTTGGCGCTTGCAAGTTTTGGATCCGTTCCTGCGCGCTTTGAAAAACAAACATTACGCACAGAAGGGTATGCTTGCGTATTACGACACGATCACCCTGTATTGACCGAGGGTCTGACAGCACAAAAATATGCAGCTTTAAAGCATGTTCTGCATAGTCCCGGCGGGGACTTAAGAGGAAGCACTGATGACGCGCTTGCAAGACTTGGATTAAAAAGGCACATCGCGTTGACGGTCAGTAGTTTTCTAAATGCGCAGACGGTTCTATTGAAAACCGAAATGATTTTGACGGCACCAAAATCTGTAACCACTATCCTTGCACAAAACCCAAGATTATCGGAAATCCATTGCCCTGTGGAGGTCGCAAGTAGCGCGCAGAACCTTGATATGTTGTGGCATCGTAGTTTTGGAAAGCGGCCTGCGGTTGCGTGGCTTCGACAGGCCATCCTTAGACTGACTTCGTCTTAGGTCAAAAGGTCTTTGCTGTTTGATGGGTTGAGAGGTGAACTCTCACAAAGACAAATTGTACCTTGAACTTCCAAACAGATCGGCCGATGAACGTGAATTGTCGGAATCGTGAGGGATAGCGTCGTTATTGCTCCATTCAAAAGGTGAATTGTCCATTGGCCGCTCTTACAAATGTACCGATGCAGATCTCGCAGGCTCTTCATGAACATCGGGACCGGACAGCATTAGCAGATTCGACCACAACCCTGCGCTATGGCGAGTTGGCAGATTTAATTGGACGGATGCAGCCCTTTTTGTCCGCAGAAACGCCCGTTGCGGTTTTTGGAAAGCCGTCCACCCTTTTTGGGGCGGCGGTTACAGCCTGTGTCGTCCTTGGGCGCGCGTTTGTGCATTTGGATCCCGCTATGCCAAATGAGGTTCTGCAAAACATCCTCAAAGAGCTGTTAATTGAGACGGTATTCTGTTGCGAACGGGCAGAGGTTGCGAAAATTCCATCCGAGTACTCCTGTATTGATGTGAGCGCTCTTGCGGTTGGGCTGAATGATCAGCCGTCTCATCCAATTAAAGCTGCTCAGGTGACTGATCGTGATGTGATTTATATTGTTGCGACCTCGGGCACGACGGGTAAACCAAAGTGCATTCCAGTCACACACAGGTCAGCCTTTTTGTCCTACGAATGGCGAGATGCTTATACTCCTTACGGTCCGGGAGATCGGGTTGGGGCCTATATTTTTGCCATATGGGAGATTTTTCGCCCCCTTCGCACGGGTGCACGGGTTCAATTTGCGCGGTTCCAAGATCTGATGAATCCCAGAGATCTTGTTTGTTTTTGGCAGAAAACGGGTGTGACAGAAATGCTGTTTACGCCTTCGGCGTTAGAAAAGACACTGACAGCATTGCCAGACCACCCCATTGAAAACCTCTCTCTGCAACGCATCATATTGAACGGGGAGGTGGTGGGCGACGCCTTAATCACGGCGGTGCGTCAACGGTTGCCGGGCGTAACGCTTTGGAACCTTTATAGTATTTGCGAAACGCATGACATTTCGATGACGAATGTGACGGGGCGTGAAAGATCTGGCGGCCCAGTTTCTGTCGGCGTTCCGATGCCCTATCTCCGGGCGATCGTATTGGATGATCACGATGAGATCTGCCCTATCGGTCAAGCTGGGCTGCTTCATTTTGAAGGTGCAGACATGTTGGGGCCGGGATATATTAACCGCCCAAATGAGACGGCCCTGAGATTTCGTGCGCTGACCCTTGAGGGGCACGTCAGGCGTCTCTATGACACCGGCGATCAAGGGTATATTGATGCGGATGGCGCGGTGCATGTCATTGGGCGTATTGCTCATATGTTAAAGCTTCGTGGCCATAGCATTCAAACGCGCGAGTTGACGGAATCCTTGGAGAACTACCTAAGCTTTGGACAAGCAGTTCCTTGGATCAAAGATGTTAAAGGACAGGGCAAAACGCTCGTTCTCTACTACACTTGCGATGCGGATCAAGCAGATCGGAATACAAAGAATTTTGGGATCGTATCGGGGCAAATGCGCCTCCCACCCGTTTTGTCCAAAGTGTTACGCAAAGCTCTGCCCACTTATTGTATCCCCGGTTATCTGGTTCAATTGGACGAAATCCCGATAAATGCGGTGTCCGGCAAGTACGATTTTAAACGTTTGCCAGAAATAGAACCCATTCTTGCCATTGGTGGTAACTCAACAGACCTGCCAACCCTGATAGAGGGCGCAAAGGTGATGGGCTGTGCGGTCGATGAATTGGATCCAAGCCTGTCTTTTCATGCTCAAGGGGGGGATTCATTGATGGCGGTTACGTTGCTACTGTCTTTGGAGCAGGTTTATGGTCGACCAGTGGATTTTGACTTTGCGTTAAATGTGCCGCTTGGGCGATTGCACGACCTTTTGTCAGCTGCAGAGCAACGCCC
Source organism: Pseudoruegeria sp. (assembly GCA_039972875.1). Lineage (GTDB taxonomy): Bacteria > Pseudomonadota > Alphaproteobacteria > Rhodobacterales > Rhodobacteraceae > Pseudoruegeria. The sequence goes on along the minus strand of JBDWMA010000061.1, from coordinate 12,524 downwards.
AGAGGCGCGCAAAGAGTTTACGCGTCCGGGGATTTTATTGACTGGGGCAACGGGCTTTTTGGGGGGGCGTGTCTTGGCCGCAGCGGCTCGGACCCTTCCGAAAGGCCACGCAATCTATTGTGTTGTCCGAGAGAGACGCAATGCGCCAATGGACCGATTGCGAACCACAGCACAGGCTCAAGGGGTTAACCCCGAAAGACTGGTCTTAATTTCTGCCGCTATTGAGGATGCGCAATTTGGTTTGGATGATCAAAGCTATAAGAGCCTTGCGTCCTGTGTGACGACCGTGATCCATTGCGCCGCCATGGTGAATCTTGCTGTCGATCGAGGTCATTCAGAAAAGTGGTCCCAGAATGGCATCACAAACATCCTGCAGTTCTGTACAGACGCGGCGGCTGATCTGCGGTTTACATCGTCCTCGGCGGTGTTTCCTGACAGCGGAGGCCTGTTTCAAGAGGCTGCCACAGCCTTGTTTGACGGGTGTTCAGGATATGGGGCTGCGAAAATAGAGGCAGAAGCTCAGATTGTGTCCTCTGGTATTAATGCTGCAATTGTGCGTTTGCCGTCCCTTTATGATTTGAAGATCCCAAATGAGAAAGACATTTACGAAATCATCATGACAGCCTGTAATCGCATCAAAGCCGTGCCAGAGGGGTTTACGTTTCGCATGGTCGATGTGCATGCTGCGGCGATATTTATTGTGGGTTTACGGCCACGAGATGGGGTGAATTACTATAATTTCGCTCCGGACATCTGGGTCGATCCCAACTTAATTCCGCAGGGATATGCAACGCTATCACAAGATGTTTGGATTAAGGACGCGGGCCTGTCTGACGCTGAACGTGCCCTGATCGCGGCAGATAAAAAAGTGTTGCATGCGGCTTCACGGTTTCATCACAAAGCGAGCCAAACCGAGTGGGAGGAGACGACGCGCACTGGCTTTGCACAGACTTCCAATCCGATTGCACTGATCAACGCCCGGCTTACCAATTCGTCGCGGCATTGACTTTGATGTCTTCCATTGTGATGGCGCGACCTGCATCGCTGGTAAGAAAAGCCACAAGATCGGCAATTTCTTCGGGCTGAACGAGGGCACCTTGAGGATTTGACGCTTCATATTTTGCTTGGATTTTCGCTCTGGGAAGACCCGTTTCAGCGGTTTCCGCATCCACAAAAGATTTCAGCATCTCGGTTTCTACCCATGTGGGGCTAATACTTACACATGTAATCCCATAGGCAGCCCCCTCGAGGCTTACGCATCGTCCTAACCCCAAAAGTCCAGCTTTTGACGTGCAATAGGCCACGTTGTTTTCCAAACCTTCGTGGGCGGCGGTTGAGGCCATGTTTATGATGCGTCCCCAACCTTGGGCCTTCATCAATGGCAATACAGCACGGATCATTTTGAACGTGCCGGTTAGATTGGTATCAATATGGTCATCCCACATGTCATCTGGGTGGTCGATGATCGACGATTCTTCGTAGACGCCCGCAGCATTTAGCAAAATGTCGACTGTTCCATGTTGATCCACAACATCTGCGACAAAATTCGCAACGCTGTTGCTATCGCGTACATCAAGTTTGCCCACAAAGATTGGCACACCCAAGGCTTCATGCAATTCAGCAACTGCTTGAGGCTCGCCACCGCGTCGCGCTCCGATGCATACCGTTACGCCGTCGGCCAACAGTCTTTTGGCCGTGGCCAATCCCATCCCGGACAAGCCGCCTGTTATTATTGCTACTTTTTTCATGATGGGCCTGCCGTTGCTAAGTGTCGGTGGGTTTATGCATGATTGATGTCGGGAAGTTAAATACAAATTGCGGCATCAGACATTAATACTTTCGGTCATCCGTTTGGTATGGGGTGGGGAACGGGCCTTTCCACATTATGACTATGATCACTGTGATTGTGGTTTGAACGGCTCCAAAGACCATCATTGCAGGCAGAAACCCAAGCACATCGGCCAACATGCCGCTCGCGATCACGGGGAGTGAAAACCCGAAATACGCATAGACGAACAATCCAGCGGTCGCTCGGGCTCGGTCATTTGGCGCGCGCATCGATACCTCTGCCAAGGAAGCGAGATAGGTGAACCCATAGCTGGCCGCACTAGTGATACAGGTGCCGATTAGGACAAAGATCAAAAGATGTAGCCAGACGCCTACCAATACCACCAAATAGCCGAGTGGGATTAGGAAGAACCCAAGCGATAAAGCTTGGGTGTTGGACATACGACGGGCGATGGGTTGGCAGAGGAAGCCCACGAAAATTGCTAAAAAGATGACAAGGCCCGTCCAGCCGCCAAGACCGTTTGCCGCTAGCTCTAAGGGAACAACGGCGATGGTCATGCCAGTTGTGGACCACGCCAAGGCCATTGCGGCACCAAAGACCCAAGTGCCAGCAGGGAAAACGGGTAATCGCAAAAGAGAAACCGCGCGCGGTTGATCAACACGCGGTAACCCCAACGCTATCACGGCGAGAGAGGGGGCCAATATAAACAAAATAAGATAACTGGCTGGCAAGAGCGTTGGCCCCTGAACACCGAGGCTGATGCCTGTCACCAAGGCTCCGCCTCCAAAACCCAGCGATGTGGCAGAGGTCACCAAAAGGGCTGCGTTTTTCGCGTGAGCTGATCCGAGGATTTCGGTCATGTAGGCGGTCCCTGATGTCGTCGCGAGCCCGGTGCCGATTCCCAGTAGAAAACGAGCGATGACAAGGCTAGACCAGCTTGGCATTTGCACCAAAAGGGCCGTCGCGATCACGCCCAACATGAGGGAGAGTGCAATCGGTATGCGCCGCCCGATCCGATCTGAAAGCCCACCAAGTAGCATCAACGTGGGCATCAGACCTCCGGCATAGGCCGCAAAGGCGATTGTCACCGCCGTAGCGCCGACATCGCTTTCAGCGGCATATACATTGTAAAGGGGCGCCTGAAGGTTCACCGCAAAGGTGACTGTGAACAGGCCAAGTGCAAGTAAGGAAACTGGGATCAGTTTTGGCATGGGGAATCTCAATGATTGACTAACGGGAGAAATGCCATGAGGTTGAGGCTATGACAATTTATCTATTGTACTAGATACAGTCGCCCCTAGTTTCAGAGAGACCATGAAAGATCCTCGATACATCCGTCTTGCCAATATGCTGTCAGACGCCATCCGAGACGGTAAGCTGCCGCCGGGGACCAAACTGCCAACACATCGCGCCTTTGCAGAACAAGCCAATGTGGCCCTTGCGACGGCAACACGTGTTTACGGGGAGGTGGAACGGCGGGGCTTAATCGTCGGTGAGGCTGGTCGTGGAACATTTGTGCGTGACCTTGGTTTGCCTCCGACACTCGGCATCCATCAGCGTGACACGGATGATTTGATAGATCTGGTGTTTAATATGCCGGGTGAAGATGCCGACGCGGACATGTTGCGTGCAGGGCTTCGGCGTCTTGCGGCTGCGGGGGATCTTGAAGCAATGCTTCGGTATCAACCCCATGGCGGACGCACACATGAGCGATCCATTATGGCAGAGAGCCTCGCGCCGACCCTTGGAGTAATTGCGCCTGACACCCTTTTGGTGACGTCCGGCGGTCAGCATGGATTGGCGATCACTGCCCTTGGTCTCTTTAAGCATGGGGATGCAATTGCTGCGGATACGCTGACCTATCCGGGTTTTAAATCCATAGCAGCTTTGCATGGGCTAGATCTTGTTCCGGTGCAGGGAAATAAGGGCGTGATGGACCCTGATGACCTTTCGCGGCAATGTCAGGCGCGAAAACTGAGCGCAGTCTACTTGATGCCAACAGTGCATAGCCCATTGGGGGCCGTTATGGATACTGCGACCCGATTGCAGCTGATTAAGATTGCGCGGAAATACGATCTTTTGATCATAGAGGACGCGGCCTATGCATTTTTAGAACCAGACCCACCGCCAAGCCTTATTTCGCTTGCGCCAGAACGCACAATTTATATCGGCGGTTTTTCCAAAAGCATCGCAACAGGTTTGCGGCTGGGGTATGTGGTTTCGCCAACCCATTATGTTGATCTTTTACTAGAGGCGATCAGGGCGACAACATGGAATGCGCCGGCTTTGATATCCAGTTTGGTCACCGGATGGATAGAGGAAGGGACGCTTGTTCGCTCTGAGGTGAATAGGAGAATGGATGGCGCAGAGCGTCAACATATATGCCGATCCGTTATGAAAGGCTTGACTGTTCTTTCACACCCAAATGCAGGTTTTGCCTGGATGCCACTTGAAAAGGGTTTGCGGTCTGAGCCTATTGTCACTGAGCTCAAAAAACGAGGCATTTCGGCGTCGGGGGCAGAGCCTTTTGCCACAACAACTGCTGTCCCTCAGGCATTACGCCTTGCGTTTGGCGGGGTGCAAAAGGAGCGTCTCAAAAGCGTTTTCCAAACCGTGCGAGAGACCATCGAGGCGGCCTCTGTTGTGTGAGTTGGACAGTTTTTTTCAGATTGTCGGACACCTTGGCCTTATTCGTTCAGGCCGTTCATTCATGTTATGGAATGTCCATCGCGAGCATCCTAATTGTATTGTCTAAGTTTTTTAAGTTGGGATGCGATGTGAAAACAGCCCTCCTATCAACTTTTTCGCGATGTGCTGCAGAATGATCAATGACAAAACCCAGCCTGATGCAACCGCAACACTGATGCCCAACCAAACGCCAACAACGTCAAAATTCAAAAGGCCGACAAAGATCCAAATAAAGAATGCAACGCCAAACCCTTGGCGGTAGATGCTGATCCACAACGTCCAGATCGGTTTTTTCATCGCTTGCAGGAGTGAGTTGATGGAAAACAACATCATATAAATCGGAAACAAAATAGCATCGACGCGCAGATAGCTTGCCCCGACACGGATGACTTCTGCATCGGATGAGAATATTGACATAGCTACAGCGCCTGCAAAAAACAGGATAGGCATCGCAACCACTGACATGCAAAAACCAGTCTTCCAGCAAAACCAGACAGCATCGCGGACGCGGTCATAACTGGCTGCTCCGAAGTTTTGACCGGCGATTGGCAAAAGGGCTCCTGTCATACCCAAGACGGGCAAGAGCAGGATCTGTTCGATCCGTAGGGCCACGCCGTAAGCCGCCACTGCGTGGCCGCCGAATTCTTTAAGGGCAAATTGCACTACAAACCCAGAGATGAACATAACCATCATGGCCGAACTCGCGGGGACCAACTGTGCGGTGATTTGTACAAAGCTTTGACGTAAAGGGCGAAAGGCGGACGGTGAAACTGTACGCATTGCGTCTAACCTCAGGATGCGGGATAGAATAAACGCCATGACCCCGGTTTGACTGACAAGGGTTGCGAGCGCGATGCCGTTCAGACCCATTCCGCCCCACACCCCCGGTATGCCAAACATGAACAGCGGATTGAGGACAATGTTGGCAAAAAAGGCCACCATCAAAGCCCGCTGCATGCTGCGACTGTCGCCATGTGCTTGCAGTATTCCGTTGCCCCCATAGGCAAGAAAGAACCCCGGAAGCGCAAAGATCAGCCAGCGAAAATACCCTAAAGCTGCGTCGCGATAGGCTCCAGGTTCAGACACAAGCGAAATGAGATAGGGTCCGGTAAGCAGGGCAATCCCCATCGACAGGGCGGTGGCGATTACGCCATATGTTAGACCTTGGGCGATGTACCGCTGAGTTTGGTCGACGTCTTTGCTGCCCTTGGCATTGCTGACCAATGCGCTGAGAGCCGATCCCAAGCCAAATCCAATGGCCATAAATACGAAGAACGCTTGATATCCTATTGCAAGGCCTGCCTGCGCGTCCGTTGATACGCGACCCGCAAAGTAGACATCAACGACGTTGTACAACGTTGCAAACAGCATTCCAAAAGCTGCCGGAATGGCAAGAGCGCGGAAATGGCTAGCCATCGTGCCCGTTGTCAGGTTGTCTGTTTGCCTCATGTATCATTGGCTTTCATGCGCCGTTCAAGCCACCGTACCCCAGCCGACACGATCAGAATAAGGACTAGATATTCCAGTACCAGAATTGTGTAGATTTCTAGGGGACGGTATTCAGAAACCACCAACTCGTTGGCTTTTCGGGTCAGTTCCTGCATCCCGATGACCGACACCAGAGACGACATTTTCAGCATGTAAACCAGTTGGTTTCCTAGGGCAGGCAGGATGCGACGGATTGCTTGGGGTAAAATTACGTAGCGCATCGTGTCGCGATAATTCAAAGAGATCGATTGCGCGGCCTCATATTGTCCTTTGGCAATTGACTGAATACCTGCTCGGAATATTTCGGCCTGAAAGGCGCTGTCGCTCAGCGCGAGTGCCAGAACCCCTGCCCAAAATACATTGAGCGTTATGCCCGTCAGGGCGGGTAAGCCGTAATAGACCCACAGGATCAGCACGAGGATCGGAACGGCCCGTACGATTTCAACATAGGTTCTGTTGAACATACGCCATCCACGTTTATCGGACAGCCCTGGCAAAGCTACCAATAATCCCACAACCACTGAGATCAATATCGCCGTTAACGATAGGACAATTGTGTAATAAGCCCCGCTGATCATGAAATTCAGGTTATTCCAACCACCAGTCGTCGTGGGGTTTACAACATACCATCCCCAGTTTCCGGAGCAGCCCGACACCAGCGCCAGAATGGGAAAGAGTACGAGAAAACGTTTCATGCTCGGCTCCTCAATGGCTTAGGATTTGATTGATGAATGCGCCAAACCGCTTGGATTTTGGCGCTTCAAAGACGTCTTCGGGGGCCCCAATTTCGACGATTTCGCCCTTGTCCATGAACACCATTCGATCGGCCACTCGCCGGGCAAATCCCATTTCATGGGTGACAACAATCATCGTCATCCCTGTTGACGCAAGTTCTGTCATCACGTCCAAAACTTCTGCAATCATTTCGGGATCAAGTGCTGAGGTTGGTTCGTCAAACAGCAGAATTTTTGGCTCCATGCAAAGGGAGCGCGCAATCGCAACGCGTTGTTGTTGTCCTCCTGACAATTGCCGTGGGAATTTGTCAGCCTGATCTGGAATTTGAACCCGTTCAAGGTGGTTCATCGCCCTTTCTTTGGCTTGTGCTTCTGTCAACCCAAGCACACGTTTTGGCCCCAGACAAAGATTATCCAAAACGGTCAGATGAGGAAACAGATTGAACTGCTGGAACACCATACCAACCATGCCACGAATTTTTTCAAGATCGGCGACATTTTCAGTTAGGGCAGTTCCGTTCACGATGATGTCGCCCGATTCATGGATTTCGAGGCGGTTGATACATCTAATGAGTGTGGATTTCCCTGAACCAGAGGGGCCGCAGATCACGACACGTTCCCCTAAACCGACGTCGAGAGAGACATTTTTTAGCGCCTGAAACTCGCCAAAATACTTTGACACGTTGCGCATGGATATTATTGGCATGATTGGACGTCCCAGATATCACTCGAAAAAGTGAACACAGATTTTACAAACGGCTTCCTCAGACTAGTTACATTTTCAGACAGGTCTGTCACGTTAACAATAATGTCAACAAGCTATGGAATTCCTATGAACTTCTTTAAAATTGCCGCTGCATCTTTGATCGTTGCCACAAGTGCGGTTCAGGTGTCCGCGCAATCTGCATTGACCGATATTCTCTCTGATGGTGTGTTAAAGGTTGGGACTACCGGGGACTGGAACCCGATGACCATGCGGGATGTCGCGACAAATTCATACGAAGGCTATGATATTGATGTCATGACGCAGCTTGCCGCGGATCTGGGTGTCGAGGTTGAATTTGTTCCAACGGATTGGAAGACCCTCGTCGCAGGCGTAACTTCTGGTCAGTACCATATCACGGGGTCTGCTTCTGTGTCCCCCGCACGTGCAAAAGCGGCGGGATATTCCGATAGCTATTTTTCTCTGGCGACGGTTCCGTTGACACTAAAGGAAAACGCGGAACGGTTCACCGATTGGGAAGACTTGAACGTTGAGGGGGTGTCCGTTGCTGCCACATTGGGGACGACGCAAGAGGCGCAGGTAAAAGATTATTTTCCCGCCGCGACTCATCGCATCGTAGAAGCACCCGCCCGTGATTTCCAAGAAGTCCTGTCAGGGCGTGCCGATGCGAGCATCACCTCTAATGTTGAGGCCAATAAACTGGTCGACAAATATGAACAGTTGATGATCGTACCCGTTGAGGCAGGTCGCTCACCGACACCGATTGCGATGTTGTTACCACAAGCGGATCAGGTTTGGATCAATTACGTCAACACTTGGATTACACTCAAGCAGGAACAAGGGTTCTTTGATGAGCTGGGTGTAAAATGGCAGTTGTTGGCTGAATAATTGCTTTCATAGATGCGACGACGAAGGCCAGCCCAAGTGGTTGGCCTTTCATTTGAATTCTAAGGGGTCTGCCATGCTGACGATCTATTCCGTGCCCGTCGCGGTTTACTGTGCAAAATTGCGTATCATGTTGCGGTACAAATCGATTTCGTTTCAGCAACTTCCACCACCTGGCGGGTATGGGTCGCATGAATACCGTGCAATTGTGCCATCTGGGAACCTGCCGGCGATGATACACGACGGGTTCATGCTATCTGACTCAGAGGCAATCGCAGAATACCTTGAGGACGCCTTTCCAGATGTTCCGATGATGCCAGACACGATCAAAGGTCGCGCGAAAGTTCGTGAATTTAGCCGGTTCCACGATACGCGGCTGGAGCCTGCGGTACGAGCGCTTTATCCGTATGTGGACCATTCTACCCGAGATCAGGATGCCGTGAGGGAAGGGGGGGCCTTGATATCCAAACATCTGTCTTCGCTGGCGTTACTTTTGGCAGCGAACCCTTTGGATACCAAGGCGCTCTGGCTAGGTGATTGCGGATTTGCGGTGACATTTGCCTGGATCAAGGCCTTTGAAGACGCTTTAGATTTACCGGTTGAGTGGCCCGAAATCGTTGCCGCTTATGATGTGCGTCTTCAGGCGTTTGAAGTTGTTGCGGATGAGTTGATATCCTATCGTCCGGCCATGGATGCATACCTTGAAAAGGCGAAACCTCATTAATGTCCTAAGAGTTGCGAATGGTTTCGATGTTTTCTAGGGCGGTGGGAGAGATCCGTTTTTTGCGTCAAACTCGATCAGTGTGGACCAGAATAACTCTAAGGCTTCAGAGCCTCCTTGCAATTTGCGTGATGCGCATATGTTCCAGAAAATAGGGGCCGTTAGAACCACTTCCTTGGCGGCTTTTGCAGAGATAACCTCTGAAAAGGTTTCCCGGATACCCCCAACTATGAAATCTGGTCTGTCGAGCAATCCAGTTAAAAATGCATAATCGTCACTTTCTATTTGCGGCAAAGCCTCAACCTTTTGAGGCGCATTTTTGTCAGCGCTCAGGGCTTTTATCAAAGTGGCTTTCCAATGTTTGTGCAGGTGAGGCGATGCAAATGGGTATTCAAATAATTGACCTAGGGAAAGTGGTCCCAAATCATGTATTTTGTGGTCTACATGGGCTAGAAAGATCACAGGTTGTTTGTTCATGACGACGATTTCGACGTCTTCAGCGTCTGGCGTATAGGTCAGGTCACCAACGAAAATGTCGAATTGACCATTTTGCAAAAGGTCCAAAGGTCGGGCATAGGCGCTTACCAGAACTTCAAAGCGTAATTTGGGCAATTTTTCCCGCACTTTTTGAATCACGGGTAGGATTAGCGCTCTGGATGTCAGGGGGCCGCATCCAATGCGTAGGACGCCGCTACCTGTATCGTTTAGGTCCGCGACACGCTTCTGGTACTGCTCTAGATTGGATTTGAGCTCCTGAGCGATAGGTAAAAATGCGTGACCCGCACGGGTCAATTTGCAGTTGTTGCGTGTGCGGGTAAACAGAATGAGGCCGCTTTCTGCCTCCGCCTGTGCGATATACCGGGTCAAAGAGGCATTCGACACATCGATTTTGCGAGCGGCTTCCTGAAAGCTTCCGGTTTGGGCAAGCATCAAGAACGCATTTAGAGAATTTTCACTCAGCACGGGTATATCCGGTTTTCAGATTCAATAGATTAAGTTTCAGAAAGTGAAAGTGAAGTCCAGTACTGTTGCCACTAAGAAGCTGACCCAGATACCCTAGAGCTAGCAGTTTATCGTTGCGTTTTAGACCCAACACTAAAAGGAAATTCCATGTCAACAAAGCGAACAGGTTGGATGCCTGCCATTGTCTCTGCAGCCGTTCTGGGCACGATGCCCGGTTTTGCAATTGCGGATACAGATCAACCAAACATTTTGGTCATTATGGCTGATGATGTCGGATGGGCCAGCCTCGGGAGCTATCACCAAGGTGTCAAAAGCATCCAGACCCCCAATTTGGACGAATTGGCTTCACAAGGGATGCGTCTGACCGATTACTATGCACAACCCAGCTGTACTGCCGGGCGTTCCGCGTTTATCACAGGCCAATATCCAGTCCGGACGGGGATGCACACTGTCGGCCTGCCGGGGGACCCTGATAAGGGCCTCAATGAAGCTGATCCAACCCTTGCCAATATGCTGAAGTCGCTGGGCTATACTACGGGTCAATTTGGCAAGAACCATTTGGGGGACCTCAATAAATTTCTGCCAACGACAAAGGGGTTTGATGAGTATTGGGGATGGCTCTATCATCTGAATGCGATGGAATACACCTCTGATCCAGATTGGCCCAAGGATCAGGCGTTCAATGACAAATTTGGACCACGCAACATTATTCATGCCTATGCAACCGAAGAGGTGGATGAGACCGTGGATCCGCGTTGGGGGCTAGTCGGCAAGCAGCGCATTTCGGATGATGGACCTGCGCCACCTGAACGGCAAAAAACGCTTGATGACGAAGTCACCTCCCATACGCTTGATTTCATCGATCGCGCCGTAGACAGTGACACACCATTCTTCGTTTGGATGGCACCGGCGCGGGCCCATGTTTGGACCCACCTGAGCCCAGAATATGAAGCCCTTTTGGGCGACGGTCGTGGATTGCAAGACGTCGTAATGCGTGAACTTGATGACAACGTTGGCAAAGTCATGGATCATTTGGACACGCTGGGTATCGCAGATAACACGATTGTTGTGTTCACCTCTGACAATGGCCCTGAAACGATGACATGGCCAGACGGTGGCACGACACCTTTCCATGGCGAAAAAGGTACAACATGGGAGGGTGGTTTCCGCGTTCCAGCGATTGTACGTTGGCCCGGAGAAATTCCTGCCGGTCAAGTGAGCAATGGGATCTTTGATGGTATGGATTGGATGCCAACTTTGGTTGCTGCCGCGGGTGGTCCTGCAAATTTGCCAGAGGCGTTGTTGGGTGGATACAAAGGGTACCAAGTACACCTTGACGGGTACAACCAAATGTCATTTTTGACCGGAAAATCCGACAGTAATCGCGACGAAATCATGTACTACGAAGGTCCGGATTTGCAGGCTGTGCGCTATCGCGATTGGAAGGCACATTTTACTATTCAGACCCATGGTTGGGGCGGTCCAAAGGATGAATTGAATGCGCCATTGTTGTTCAACCTACGCCGTGATCCGTATGAAAAGGCAGCTGATGAATCCGGTATGTACACACGTTGGATGGGCAATAAGATGTGGGCCTTTGGACCTGCAGCAGGTCTTGTGCAAAGACATCTGGCCACCTTTGCTGAATTTCCGCCACGGGGTTCTGCGGTGACCAATCAAGCCCATGTCGAAGAGCAAATCTCCACAGAAGGAGGCATGTCTCAATAAGCACGCGAACAGAGGGCACATAGCTGTGCCCTCTGATTTGAATTTAGCCGTTCTAAAAACAGGACTAGTATCGAGGGGTGATCTGTTTTCGGTTCAATTGGAAGCGCAATACTATCCCAATTTCGATGAAGGGATGTTGCCGATGTCACGTCATGGCACCGAAAGCAGCGTAGAACTGTTGATCGCTAATTTTGAGATTTTGACGGGGACTGGCTTACTTCATCCTGCGTACCAGCAAACAGGTGTGTTTAAAACGGTTGCATCGGTGCGAGTCGCTCAGAGCAGCTTGAAAGGGCGGGAGCGCACAAGCAGTACGGAAAAAGTTCAGGAATGAATGGTTTATTAGATAGAGATATACTCTACCCGTTTGCAATAATCTGCCAAGCCATTGATTTCCCTTGGAAGCGAGCGCTGGAAACGAACCTTTTTATAATTATTGTATATTAATCAGTTGGTTGATACTTTGGCGCATTCAATTTTGTACCTAAATTTGTACCTATGGCGATAATGCCTTGCTGGGGTGATTTTGGTAGCAATATAGTCCATGTTACGATTGTTAAACCTTCATAAAGGTCGATGCGGTTATATATGGGCACGTCTATGCATGCGTTAGTTGTGGTCTACCAAATACCAAAGTTCGCATAGATTTCTCCTCTGTCCGTTGTCGTGGTTTTTGGGCCCAAGAGCGACCTAAACTGATTGAGAGTTTGGCTCATCTGTTTGGTTTGATTATGCGGCGTGCTGGCGGTGATGCAAGCGTCGCGCTTCGAGTGTCTTTCGTTTGATCCTTTCGCGTTGTTGTAG
>JBDWMA010000060.1:0-191154 GCA_039972875.1 Pseudoruegeria sp. | reverse complement strand
CACACGCAACCCAACAAGAAAACCGAAGCCACCTCAGATTTAGGGCGACGATTAACCACACAAAAAAAGAGAATTATTGAATTTATCCTCTTAGATCACGTCACTGTGAAATATTGGCCATTTACTTTCCACAGAAACCCGTAACGTAGAATTCAAAGCACTTCGCTTCTATTTTGAGCAAAAAAATAACTCAAAACGTTCAAGTCATCTGTATTTTTCGTACAAATTTACGCTTTGCACCTAAACGCAAGCTGCCCTTTGGATGGATGCCAGGCTCGTTAAACGACAACCTAGTCCCCCCAGGCGCCCTGATAGACTAACCCAGCAATCCATAGGCTTGTTCACCGTTTGTAGATAATTGTGCTGCAGTGATCCCCGTCATCCTAGTACCACCGGATCCATTGACCGCTAGACTGCCCCAGAGTTCCCGTCTGGTGTGCCCCTGCACGCATTCAAGAACATACAAAAAAATTCGCAAGACACATCAATATCAGGTGTGAACCAAGTCTCATTTATCACCATATAGGTCGCTTGACAGGTTAACTGAGCATTAAGGATGAATTTCGCCCACCACATCGGCATCCATACTTGTTCAAATTAAAGCACTATCACTTAAAACTGAGGCGCACTGACAAAACACAGGCGAAAACTGCACTCCCCGGTTATTAGGGCAGCATTCTCGTTGTTTCCGAGGACATGAATGCGAAAAAACTATCTTGGATATGAACCGAGATCCGCCCCCTCTTTATACCGCCCATGTACACGTTAACCCATCCTCTAGCCTACAATTCATAATACACGTGAAGTGATGGGCACCACAAAGGGTTATGATATCCCCTGCTATTCTCCCAATTCCTTTCTTTTGGGAGGGGCCTAAAAGTTCAACGCTCCACTTTTCAAAAGACCATATCCGCCTTGCATGCACCTAATTTTCTTAATCAAAGGCCCAAGGCACTTTTCCATCGACGTGCAAAAAAACAACGGATTTACCCTGTCATTGGAATTTTCAACTCTACGTTTTTTTAAGATTCACTTAGGTTTTACCTTGTGTAATAATGATCGAAAGCTGCCCACAAGAGAGGTAGCACAGAGGCAAGACAGAATGAGCAACACCCGCAACCGCCCCAATCTGGGGAATGTCGTCTTCTTTGGCATCGCCTTTACCTTGGCGAGCTATTTCCTCATTGCCGCAATCCAAGGTGATTATGGGGTGTTTCAACGGGTTCAGATCGAGGCAGAGAAAGAGCTTCTTATGGCTGAACTCGCGGCCCTAACAGCCGAAGTCGAAGCCATAGAAAACAAAACTCATCGCTTGTCAGATGCCTATCTTGATGTCGATTTACTTGATCAACAAGCGCGTGAAATTCTAGGCCTTGTTCGGTCCGACGAAATCGTCATTCGATAATAGCATTGAAAATTACTCGCATCCACTACACGCTTCGGTTATCATTTAGTTTAACGCTAAACTATTCCTGTTGATCGTCGTAGAAGGAGCGCAGATGGCTGCTCGAAAAACCGCTAAAAAAACCAATGTTTCCAAAGAGGAACTCCTGGAATACTACCGAGAAATGCTTTTGATCCGTCGATTCGAAGAAAAAGCAGGACAGCTATACGGTATGGGTCTTATTGGGGGGTTTTGTCACCTGTATATTGGCCAAGAGGCGGTGATCGTAGGCGTAGAAGCTGCAACCGAAGAAGGTGACAAACGGGTTACGTCTTATCGTGATCATGGACACATGCTGGCCTGCGGGATGGATCCCAAAGGGGTCATGGCGGAGCTCACTGGTCGAGAAGGCGGGTATTCCAAAGGTAAAGGCGGCTCCATGCATATGTTTAGCAAGGAGAAGCATTTCTACGGTGGGCACGGCATCGTTGGGGCACAGGTTCCAATCGGGGCAGGTTTGGCGTTTGCAGATAAATATCTTGGCAATGACCGAGTTTCATTTGCATATTTTGGCGATGGTGCGGCCAATCAGGGACAAATCTACGAGACCTTTAATATGGCATCTCTGTGGGATCTTCCCGTCATATTTGTCATAGAAAACAATCAATACGCCATGGGAACATCGCTTCAGCGCGGATCGTCAACCCCAGAGTTATACACCCGTGGCGCTGCATTTGGCATCCCCGGAGAGGCCGTCGACGGCATGGACGTTCTGGCCGTAAAAGCGGCCGCCGAAAAAGCCATTGCGCACTGCCGCGCGGGCAAAGGCCCCTATATCCTCGAGATGAAAACCTATCGATATCGCGGCCACTCCATGTCTGACCCAGCCAAATATCGCACTCGAGACGAGGTTCAAAAAGTCCGCGAAGAGCGTGATGCAATCGAACACGTCAGAGAGCTTTTGTTGACCGGGAAACACGCCACCGAAGAGGATCTAAAGGCGATCGACAAAGAGATCAAAGCGGTGGTCAATGATGCGGCTGAATTCTCCAAAGAAAGCCCGGAACCCGCGCTTGATGAACTATGGACAGACATTTACGCCGACGCGTAAGCAACAGAAAAGACGGAGAAATCAAAGATGGCAACCGAAATTCTGATGCCTGCGCTATCCCCCACTATGGAAGAGGGTACCCTGGCAAAATGGCTTATTAAAGAAGGCGACACTGTCACCTCTGGTGACATCCTAGCAGAAATCGAAACCGATAAAGCCACCATGGAATTTGAGGCGGTGGACGAAGGTGTTGTTGGTAAAATTCTGATTGCAGAGGGCACTGGGGGCGTGGCGGTAAACACCCCTATCGCGGTCCTGCTTGAAGAAGGTGAAGACGCAACAACGATCCCGTCTGCGCCTGCTAAAGCTCCGAAGGACAATGCTGTTGTCGAGGCGGCCCCGGCTGCAGCAATCGCGACGACCGCGCCGACAACTGTGGTGCCACGTGTTAATCTTGAACCTGACTATCCTGCAGGGACAGAAATGCGCAAAACCACCGTCCGCGAAGCCTTGCGCGACGCGATGGCCGAAGAAATGCGCTCTGATGAAACCGTTTATCTGATGGGCGAAGAGGTCGCTGAATATCAGGGGGCCTATAAAGTATCCCAAGGGTTGCTTGATGAATTTGGCAGCCGACGCGTCATTGATACCCCGATCACAGAACATGGTTTTGCGGGCATCGCCGTCGGTGCGGCCTTTGGCGGGCTAAAGCCAATCGTCGAATTCATGACGTTTAACTTCGCCATGCAGGCAATGGATCAAATCATCAACTCTGCCGCCAAAACGCTCTACATGTCCGGTGGTCAGATGGGCGCTCCGATGGTGTTTCGTGGACCCAATGGCGCGGCCGCCCGCGTCGGTGCACAGCATTCCCAAGACTATGCGGCATGGTATGCCCATATTCCCGGCCTAAAGGTCGTTATGCCCTACTCTGCAGCTGACGCCAAAGGTCTACTTAAATCCGCGATCCGCGATCCCAATCCTGTGATCTTTCTAGAAAATGAAATCTTATACGGCCAAAGCTTTGATGTGCCCGTATTGGATGATTTCACCATCCCATTTGGCAAGGCCCGGATCTGGAGAGAAGGTTCAGACGTCACAATCGTATCTTTTGGTATCGGTATGAAATACGCATTGGAAGCGGCTGATAAACTTGCCGAAGACGGCATTTCTGCCGAAGTCATTGATCTGCGCACTTTGCGTCCCATCGATTACGATACGGTTTTGGCCTCGGTTATGAAAACCAATCGCTGCATCACCGTCGAAGAGGGCTTTCCGGTCGCATCAATCGGCAACCATCTGTCTGCCACGATTATGGAACGTGCATTTGATTATCTGGATGCCCCGGTGATCAACTGTACGGGTAAAGATGTCCCGATGCCCTATGCTGCAAACCTCGAAAAACTGGCACTGCTCACCACCGACGAGGTGATCGCTGCTGTCAAAAAAGTCACCTACCGTTAAGGAAAAAGAACATGGCAACCGAAATACTGATGCCCGCGCTTTCCCCGACGATGGAAGAAGGCACATTGGCCAAATGGCTGGTCAAAGAGGGCGACACCGTCGTCTCTGGTGATTTGCTGGCAGAGATCGAAACCGACAAAGCTACCATGGAGTTTGAAGCTGTCGATGAAGGGGTCATAGGCAAGCTACTGGTTGCCGAAGGCGCTGAGGCCATCAAAGTGAACACCGTGATTGCGGTGCTTTTAGAAGACGGAGAGGATGCCAGTGCGATTACCTCGGCTCCGGCCGCTGCCATACAAGAAAATCCCCCTACGGTGGCCGCACCCGCTGCGGTATCTCAGTCTGACACCCCTGCCCCATTGGCTCCGGTCGCAGCGGATGGCAACCGAATATTTGCCAGCCCACTTGCACGGCGCATCGCTGCGGTCAATGGCTTGGATCTCTCAAGCATTCAGGGCTCCGGCCCCCATGGCCGGATCGTTAAGGCAGATGTCGAAGGGGCAACCGCCAACACGGCAGCCCCTGCACCGACGACTGCGACTGCAGCAATCCAATCTGGTGTCACGCCTTCGCCTGCGATGACCGTTGCGCCAATGGCCACGGGGCCATCCACAGATATGGTTGCGAAAATGTACGCGGATCGCGAATACGAAGAGGTCCCTCTTGATGGCATGCGGAAAACCATCGCCGCGCGCTTGACCGAAGCTAAACAGAGCATCCCGCATTTCTACCTTCGTCGGGATATTAAATTGGATGCCTTGCTGTCTTTCCGCTCTGAATTGAACGCGCAACTCAAAAGCCGCAATGTAAAACTTTCGGTCAATGATTTCATCATCAAAGCCTGTGCCAATGCGCTTCAGCAAGAACCCGAAGCCAATGCCGTTTGGGCCAGTGATCGGGTATTCAAATTGAAACCCTCAGATGTGGCTGTGGCCGTAGCAATTGAAGGCGGGCTGTTCACTCCGGTCTTACGGGATGCAGATATGAAGTCTTTATCCTCTCTATCAGCAGAGATGAAGGACCTCGCCGCACGGGCGCGTGATCGTAAGCTTGCCCCTCATGAATACCAAGGCGGAAGCTTTGCTATCTCAAATTTGGGGATGTTCGGCATCGATAACTTTGATGCGGTCATCAACCCACCCCATGCCGCAATCCTCGCGGTTGGAGCAGGTAAAAAACAACCTGTTGTTGATGATACGGGTGAACTCTCAGTGGCTACAATTATGAGTGTGACACTGTCTGTTGATCACCGAGTGATCGATGGTGCATTAGCTGCAAAACTGCTGCAAGCCATTGTAGATAATTTGGAAAACCCCTTGACGATGTTGGCTTAATATCTTGATTCAAGGTTTAAATTTCGAAGCCCCGCCCTTGTGGCGGGGCTTTCTTTTTATGGCTGGGCGGTAAGAGCGGGTCTGTAATTCCGGAACCACTCCATTCAACCAAGTTCCGGTCTTAAGACCCTCGATTGTCCATGTCCCGATCCTGTACCGTATCAATCGCAATGTTGGACACCCAACCGCTGCGGTCATACGTCGGACCTGTCGATTTCGACCTTCTGAAATCGTGATCTGTAACCAGGTATCAGGAACCGACTTTCGAAACCGCACAGGCGGTGTTCGGGGCCAAAGGTCAGCAGGTTCTTTAATGTGTTGAATTTTGGCCGGTTTTGTTAGGCCATCCTTTAGTAGAACACCTTGCCGCAGCTGATCCAGCTGCGCATCTGTTGGTGTCCCTTCAACCTGAACCCAATAGCTTTTGGACATCTTGTTTTTAGGATGACTTATCTTGGCCTGCAAAACTCCATCATCGGTCAACAACAGCAATCCTTCGCTATCGCGATCTAAGCGTCCAGCAGCATAGACATTTGGAACTTCTATAAAATCTGAGAGGGTCTGCCGGTCGCTGGCGGCCGCGTTCCTATCAGTGAACTGCGATAAAACATTAAATGGTTTGTTGAAAAGGATAAGCTTGGACATAAACTCTGATACGCAGAGATACACATGACAGCAATAAAAAAACCCTGCTTCTCAGCAGGGTTTCAAACACAACGAGCGGCGCATTTCATCAAATTTCGCCATGACTATCGCGGATCAACTGATCCATCATTTGCGAAGGTTGATCGCAGCCAGCCTCCCCGACGATTTTGGCTGGCACACCTGCAACAGTTGAACAAGCAGGCACTGCTTGCAACACAACTGAGCCTGCTGCAATCCGAGAACAATACCCGACCTTGATGTTGCCAAGCACTTTAGCACCGGCCCCAATCAAAACACCGTCTTCGATTTTAGGGTGACGATCATCATCTTCTTTGCCCGTCCCGCCGAGTGTCACAGAATGCAGCATGGAAACATTGTCCCCGACTCGAGCGGTTTCACCGATGACAATGGAATGCGCGTGGTCAATCATGATCCCTTGGCCAATAGTCGCTGCCGGATGGATATCGACACCAAAACATTCAGATACGCGCATTTGGATAAAATATGCGAAATCTTTGCGCCCCTGGGACCAAAGCCAATGACCGATGCGATAGGCCTGAATGGCCTGAAATCCCTTAAAGAACAACAAAGGCTGCAGCATCCGCTGGCAAGCTGGATCACGGTCCACAACAGCCACGATATCGGCACGCGCTGCGGCACCAATGCTGGGGTCAGCATCATGCGCCTCATCCGCGATTTCACGCAGAATTTGTTCGCTCATTTCACTCGAAGCTAACTTGCTGGCAATACGATAGGACAAAGCCCGTTCAAGCGTATCATGGTGCAACACACACCCATGCACGAGCCCTCCCAAAAGGGGTTCTTCATTTACGGCCTCATAAGCTTCATCGCGAATGCGCCGCCAAACCGGGTCAATCTTAGCAAGATTTTTTTGGGTCTTGGCCATAGTCGCTTTTCCTCGTTGCTCCGATCACTCTACACCAAATAGGAACTCGGTACAAAGTTCAAAGACTTGATGCCACATATTCGTGAGCTGAATGAATCGCAAACGAATTATTCCAAAGCTCGCAAACAATTCTAAACGCCCAAAAGTCGGAATAATAAAGAAAATTTGTGATCTGGGTATTAATCACAACAATTTCTGGCGTGCCGATGTGCCTGCACCCAAAGATCATGTATTCAACACAAACTGACCTCACGTTTCTGAATAATTCTACAAACAAATGTCAAAACCCTAACGGTGGAAATGCTTTGCTCGATCAAGTGTATTCATCAATATCTTTATGGAATCTTGTACGTCTGGTTGATCAAATGACCAATATCGCCGACTGCCAGAATGCGACATCGCCTGAGCCGCGGACATAAGACTTCCATTTCCCCAAAGCGCATGAACTCTTCCATAATCGCTCCAAAACTCATATGCGACATTTGCATTCTCAACCAACTCCCGCGCGTTCCTTTGACAATCTGCAGCCGGACGCGACACCAGAAAATCCAATGCCGCGAGAAAATCGTCAACCAAAATTCGTCGCATCAAATGGCCGGGTAATCAATCTCAAGAATATGGAGTGAAAGCCGGACAATTCCCCCAGCGAAATCACCTCCATTGGCCGTCAAAACCAAAGGTGTCGCACTATAATAGGTCGTTGGGCTTCCTAGCATTCCCCTTATCCAAGACCCATTCCCAGTCCCTAAACCGCTCCCAAATTGGGTAGGAGATCCGTTGATGCCCAACGACCAATCACCCAACGCACCGGTGATGTCTTGGACAACAATACCCGTGGCCCCAAACACCATGGCCCCAGCCGGAATATTAACACTGGTCTGTGAACTATTCCCCGGATCGATTACATGATCAAATTCCAAAATACGCATTTTACTGGCCGCGCCAGACTCAGATCGCACAACGTTATTCAATTGCCAATCATCATTCAGAAAACGCGCTTCGGATGCCTGATCGATCACATAAGCGCGCCACCCTGTAGACGGGTTCGCATACACCCATCCGCCATTCATAAATGTGGCGACATAACCATCATTACCGGCCCATTCATTTGTGGCCCCGACCGGCAGGCCATAACTATCCCCCTCATCAGGGAGAGCTGGCGGCGAGGTATCTGTCAGCGATTGCAGAGCCAGATGTACGACTCCGTCCAACCGGGCTAACGCCTCATTGACGGTAACATGTTTTTGCGCCTGCGCCGGAGCAAGATACGGAAGGTTTAACCGAGGTGAATTATCCATATACTTCTTTCCTTTTGAATGCTCCGGCGCCGTAAATGGCCGAAATTTGTGCAACAGATACGGCAGGTGCGATCAACGCACCGTCCACCGCTTGATCGGATTGGGAATAAGTCCACGTAGATGTTTCGACTGTGACCTCACGAATGATGGTTTCTCCATCAAGAATACGTAAAAGATAGGCCTCGTTTTCTTCACCAAGTGGAATGTCTAAACCATCCCAGTTGTCCGACTCTATTCGCCCGCGTCTGATCCAGGTAATACCCCAATCCCCATTGATCATTGGGTTTACGCGCAAATGTGCCGGTGCATATGGTTTTAACCCCACTCCTGAAAACGCCTCTATTCTGTGTTCATATACAGCGTGATCGTAACTCTGCGACGATGGACCAATACGATAATGCCTTGCCAAATTCCGTGCATTTGATCGTATGGAAATTTGCTGAACACCCAGGTCTAAAAGAACCACATAACTTCCAATCGGCCAGCTATCCGGCATATTGATCTCCGAGCCTTGTTGGCCCCGCAATCGGTTCGACAACTCATAGGTATTGGGAGCCACCAATTCCGCTTTTTCAAATTGTATAATCTCCCAGTTATCCGAAGCCCCATCCCCTATAGCAACGGCATTGGCCCCTGACAGAACCTTATTCCATGTGACGGTCTCAACATCGCCACCGTAGAACTTAACACGTAACGCGGTACCAAGGTCCGGCATACCCGGGCGCGCTTGCACCAAGGATGTTTCCGTCACCCCAATAATTGCGCCAACTTCCAAGAGAGTATTCAGGCTGTAACCATCGTTCTCATCGGAACTGTACACAGCCACGGATCCTGGCCATGGCGTAACAGTGGCCGCAACATGCGGCGCGTGAGGTATCTCATCACCAGTTAGTAAAGGGATATCCAGAAAGAGGGGAAATACTGGAACGACAGGCGCTGCACTTGTTAGATCCGAAAGCTCCTCCTCGATGGCTGCGGATAAATACACATTGGGCTCAACCCGCTGCGCCTCAATTAGCGTCGCCCCAGCCGTATCTAACTGATCCAACCGGTAACGTCCCATTCCATTTGGCAGTTCAACCACATCACCTGCGCCCAGCGCTAACGCTGAAGGCGGCAATGCAAAGCTCGCTCCCTCTCGCGCGATACGGCTTTCACTCAACCAACGCTCTGCAATCTTCTTTGCTTCGGTCTGGGTCAAAACCAACGGAGCTTCGCTTTCCGAAACAAAGTTCGAAGAGTCATCAGGAAATGTCGCATCAACGGCCCGGACTTCATAATTGCGATCCCCCTCATTGTAGCTCAACCGCACACGTCCAGCTAGATCGACACCAGATGATCGTCGAAACTCCACAGCCGTCTCTTGTTCTGTTGTTAAGGCAAACTGATCCGCCAACAAGGTCGCATCGGCATTGCCTGTTCGGTTCCGAAAGACCAAAACACCATCGCGTTCGATCGCATCTATCCCATAAGCCAACAATAAGGGCTGAAGCGCCGCACGACCAGAATTTACGGCATTGAAAGAATACCCCCGAACATATCCGTAGGCTTGAGAAACATCATAATCGTGTATCCCACTACATTCACAAATCTCAGTAATTACAGAAGCAAGAGTTCGTCCAGCGGTTCGCCCATTTAACCAATGCCCACGCGCATAATTATCCCCATCACTCCAAACATTGGGACTATTTGGGAAAAACGGATAGGGCCGCGCATCCCATGCCCAAACAAAAGAATGCTCTAGGTCCAGCATCCTACCGTCAAACACACCCGAAGCCGGATTATTATTTTCAGACCCCCAGTATTTTGAAAATGCACGCAGATACTGCAACTGAATTAATTCATCACGAGCGCCATTCGAATAGTAAGCAAGTGATGATTCCGAGGATTTCGGGTCCAAAAACTTATTGGGTTGATTGGTGCCTCTGTGGATAGCCGCACACCCATATTCAGTGAACCGGATGGGTTTGGATTGGGGCACCCAATTCGTAGATGATGCGCTTCTAACCCCGCCAACACGTTGGTGATGCGCGTTTTGCCACCATCCCCGGATATCCTTATACCGGTAGACCCAATTCTCTCCGTATGCGCCATCCGTTATCGTTGTTCGTATCTGCGCATCCCGGGCCTCGACAGAATGATAATACCAATCAAATCCCTCGCCACCGCAAACATTGTGGTAAAGGTAGTCTAAATTATGAATGTCCCCCCACTCTACGTCCAAATGCTCCTCACCATCTCGCCAATCGGACATGGGCATATAATTGTCGATACCAATGAAATCGATCTCGGGATCTGCCCACAGATCATCCAGCTGAAAGTAAACATCACCGGATCCATCTTGAGGTTGATAGCCGAAATACTCTGACCAATCCGCCGCATAGCTGATCTTAACTTCTGGCCCCAATATCGATCGCACCTCGCCCGCCAAAACCTTCAACGCATCAACAGCAGGAAAACCAGACGCACCGCGTATCTGTGTGAGCCCTCGCATTTCTGAACCAATGCAAAATGCCTCAACTCCTCCCGCGACAGCACACAAATGCGCGTAATGAAGGATAAACCGCCGATAGGACAATTCTTCGGGTCCAGAATATGTGACGCCTGTATCGTTCGTTGTAAAATCTGCCGCAACAGCGGTCCCAAAGAACTGACTAACCTCCACCTCCGCTGCTAATGTTTGATCTGTTGTCCCGCTTACTCCCGGTGCGATCACCGATGTTATGCGCCCTCTCCAGGGTAATGCGGGCTGTTCGTCCTCTGGGTTCCACGGGTTATCAAGCCCATTTCCTGCTATCTGTTCCATCAGAATAAACGGATAGAACATTACATCTTGGCCTTGGGCTTGAAGGGCCGCTATGGCTTGAAGCACGGATGCATCCGATGGCGTCCCCCCATACAACGGCCGATCCCCGCTGTAAGGAACAGTCCCCGCTGTCGCCCTGTCTAAACCGGAGACTTCCCAGACTTGGGTATCGCCTTCGGTAAGGGTTTGCTCTACGCGTGGACGAATTGCGCATTGTCCTGCCCGTAAATCATCACCAAACCACGACACAACAAGTGAAACTGCCCCACAATTTGGCAGTTCTTCCCGAAGGTCTCTCAGAGATGTTTCAAAATCAGCCTCCGAATAGGGTGTATTGCCATTGGCCGTCTGTGTAACGCCCAGCCCCTGAGAATATCCAACAGCCTGCGTGGCCAACGTATATTCTCCCGTCCCCGGAATCAGAGCCACACCGTTGACAGAATGTACAGGATCTAGATCGTTTTCACCCTGCCCCGCCTCTGCAGGACGGTGAACTTCAAAAGTAAACTGCGGAAACCGGTTCCCAAACACTGTTAGATCAAGATCTTCAAAGACCACATAGGCAACACCACGATATGCTGGGGCTAAACCGGTTCCTTCTATCGCCTCGATTTTGGGGTCTGGCATTTGCGTGTCGTCCCCCGGATAAACACGCATATTCAATGCCGCTAAATCAACTTCTGCACCATCCGCCCATACACGCCCGACCCGACCGATTGTCCCTTCACACAATGCAATCGCAGCGCTAACAGAATAGGTGTACGAAGTTGTCGTTACTTTTGGCTTTGTCCCCTTCCCTCCACTGGTACGTTTGGACACGGCCTCTTTGAACTTTGTTGACCAAATAACCTGACCTGACACACGACAACGACCAAACACCTGTGAAATTGGGGCACCCTCGCTAGCGCCAGTTAATCGAAACCGATCAATGCGACCCGTTTCAACCGCCTGAGAACCCGACCCCATTATTTGTTGATCGACGATACGACCAAGCGTGGCCCCCACGGCCTGTCCTAATACAACAGAAGACAGACCAATGGCGGTTCCTCCAACTGCTCCACCGACCGCGGCACCGACTGCTGCCAACGCTATTGTAGCCATTTGATATCCCCCTCAGGAAAACGGAACCGTGCTGCAATGCGCCTCTGCCATGGCAGAGCCAGTGGGTTCTCGATCACGCCGTGCCCGGTATATGCGTGAATGAAACGCGCCGATTTTCCCACACCACTTTGGATACCCATATGTTTAGCAATACCCTTATCCCGCATCCGAAAAAGCAACACATCTCCGGGTTTATGATCGGTCACATCACATAGAAGCAAATGGCGAAATGCGGCTTCAAATAGCCGCTCATCCCCGGAGGCCTCCCCCCAATCTGAACTATAGGCAGGCATCATCTCCGGTTCGTCACCGTAAAGTGTTCGCCAAACACCGCGCACCAGGCCCAAACAATCCGCACCAGCGTAGCACAGACTGGCCTGATGCACATAAGGCGTCCCAACCCAAGCCCGCGCGATTTGCACGACACGTAAACCAATGTGTGTCATTGTGATAATTTCCCGCCAGAATTGTCGTCACCTTGCACGGGATAGCTCAACATCCAGTCTTCCCCCGGAATATGCGGAAACCCTCGATAGTTTTCATAGTTAAGGAACTTCAATCGGCACGTCTCAACGCGCTTATCGCACCCAACCTGAAGCAAGATTTGATCCCCGGTGACAACGTCAGCCCGCAACTCTTCCCAAGTCGCAATCACCCGAGCACTCCCCATCAGAAGATCGGACTTAACATGAACACAAAGGCCTTTAGCCGCGCCAGATAAAACCCTTAACGTCCCATGCGTGAACCACCCTGCTTCGAATTGATCAAAATCAGAAAATGTAAAAGTCTGGTTCTCTTTGATCTCCTCCGCCAGCACCTGAATACTGTATGTAGGATGCGTCAAATCAATCGAACAACGCGCATCCCCTAAGACTGCATTACAAGACTTTTGGTACACCTGCCCTTGAGGCTGGTTCAAGACATCTGCCAACCCACGAAGTTCAGCGGTAAACTGCCCTTTGCCGTGGTTAATTTCGCCAATTAACCCCTTAAACTGTTTATGTCTCTGCGCCACGTTTGACCAATTGACCAACCAAGCCGTAACAACCGCTTTGTCGTACCGACCTGCCTGTATATCGACGTCTGTCACAGCATCATCGCTCAAAATACCTATTGCCTCACTGTTATCGACGGAGAGACCCGTAGTTTGTTGAAGGCTCTTAGGCGCTAATCCTGTACGTGCCATAAATTGAACGCCGCCAAAAGACAGATCCCCATCGTGATCAGTGAAACCAAGGACAACACCATCGCACCTTTCGACGGACCAACAACGGCACACAGTGGTCGTCCCTGTTTTCAAATGCGCTTCAAATTCTGGAAGAACAGCCATTATAACCGCACCTCCACAATGGGAACGTTAGGGACGTCCCCGGCCTGAAAACTCGCAACCGACGTCTGAAGTAAATCAGCGTCAAAACGTACCGGCACATCAAATTCGAACCCGGCCGTAATTGAAACACCGACGTCCGGTGCAACGTCAAAAGCAACCTGACCAGTTGTGTTGTCGACAGAATAATCAAGGTTTTCACGACGTTTCTCGCCCTGAACAGCCACCTGAATACTGCCCATCACTGGCTTAAGGATTGGACGATCATATTCTGCATCACCTGAACGATAAGATTTATGAAGACCGAAAACCTTAGTAGCACCGTCCCCAATCGCAATCTTTTGATCCGTCGGCGAAATCACGGCAGACGCCAGACAAGACCGATAGTCAGACCAATCCTTCCAACGAAACCCATAAAGCTGCCCGCGACGCGCTTCAAAGAATGAAATCAACAGTTCGATATCATCCAAAGAACGCAAGCCCACACCAGCATCATACCGGCGTCGTGAATGTGACCAGGGCGTGTTGCGTTCCTCAAACCCGTTCGCCAGAGTGACAATTTCGGTGCGTCGCTCTGGCCCTCCAATAGACCCAAAGCTTAGATTTGCCGGAAACCGGACTTCATGAAAACCCATGACCTTCTCCCTATCTATTCCGTGCACCGCGTGCGAGCACGCGCCCCATCTGAGTCGCAATTTGCCCACGAGAACGTGAAAATCCGTCGACATCTGGTGTGCTGATATTCATCACAACATTGACAGGTCGCCCTCCACCAGCAGCCGCCACCCCCAGGCGTCCATCAGCCCCCCGTTGCAACGGCATGATAGCCTCAGGTCCGGCTTCACCCATCAACCCCATCCCACCTCGCATCGAAAATGTTGCCGGCCCACTGACAACGCCCCCCTTTGCAAATGGCATCACTCTGCCCTGCGAAAAGGACGCTCCATTTTCAAACGGTAAAAAAGCAGACACCGCTCCGTTCACGAGCCCGGAAACAGCACCACCAAATTGATCTGCCACCGGTTTAATGGACGTGTTGTAAACCGCATTGCTCATGGATTGAGCCAACCCTTCCAACGAACTCGAAAGCTTGTCGCCATCAAAAACCACATCGTTAAAGGCATTGCGCAACCCACCGCTCATGCTGCGGCTTACCCCACCAATATCTGTACTCGTTTGGCTCAAAGTACTGCCCATCTTGAGCAACTCATCCCCAAACGCAGAAGCAACATTTGTGGCATCTGCAAAACGTGTGCCCATCGTTTCAATGATGTCGTCTAATGCATCAAATTCATTAAATTCAGACATGATTTTGTCCTCCAATCGCATCTGGATGCAGTGCCATCAACGCCTCCAGACCAGTTCGATCCATAGCGCCGTTCTCCGCCCCAAGACCTGCCATTAACCAAAACTCTGCGGGCGTCAGGTTCCAAAACTCAGCAGGACGAAGCCCCAATCCCGTCACGCCAATTCGCAACAGACCAAACCAATCCATGTCGGCTACCCTTCTGGAATGTGAAATGCACGCGCCAACATTTCAGCTGCTTTTCTGGCAGCTTCCAATGGACCACCAGCAATGTCTGCAGATAAAAGATCCTGCGATCCACCACTCCATCCTCCCCCCCGCAACCCCGCAACGATCAACAACAATACATCCCGTGTAGAATATCTGTTCCCTTCGAACCGCTGAACAAGCTCCAAAAGACTGCCACTCTCTATCGCAGCTTCCAGCTCTGCCAACGCGCCAAGGGTCAGCCTACAAGGATATTCAACCCCATCCAGTACGAGACTGACCTCACCCGCCCACGGATTTGCCATCACAGCGCCGTAAACTGCAGCGCCGATGCCGAAGCCAACGCCAACTCATAAGTTGCCTCGCCATTATGGCTTCCGGCGTATTCGATAGAGGTCACCTGGAATGCACCCTGAACAACGCCAAAATCTGGGATCACCACTTGAAAATCGGGTGTTTCCCCATCAAAAAAGATCTGACGCGCACGCTCATCAGTATCCTCATCCCGAAAGACCCCCGCACCAGACAAAGCAGCAGACTTAACACCTGCCCCCGCCAATAACTCGCGCCAGCCTCCCTGACTTTCAAGGCTCGTAACATCCACAGTTTCGGCGTTAAAACTCACACGCGTGGCCCTCAAACCTGCGATCGTTTCAAACTGACCTCCACCGGTTAGATCAAGTTTGATCAGCAGATCTTTACCATTTTGAGCACCCATAGAGACTCTCCAAATTATTGTTAAAAATCAATATCTAAGAGAATTCCCTCAGATCGTATCTTCGAGCTGCAGCCGAAACTTCAGATCAACGCGACGGGCGTCACCCGTTCCGGCATGACGCGCCCGGGCCCGCAGAAACCGTATCGAAACCAACCGCCCCCGAGACAACGTCAACCCGTTGTTCAACAACGCGTCCGACACGGCGCCGGCCACCTGTTTAACTTGGAAAAACCCAGACGCCTCACTGACCACGCTCACGGTCATGTCATGAAGACTACCGAGCGCCGTGGCATCGGAATTGTCCTTTACATCTTCGACACCAATCTGAACAAACAAGGGTGGCGCTTGACCAGATGGCACCGCATCATAAACATGTGTTCCCACGTAATCCGTCAGGCCGACATCATTGCGGAGTTTTTCGTAAACAGCCGTCTGCAAGGCCGAAGCTGGTCCATAACTCATATCAGACGCTCCTCTTTGGCATGACAAAGTAAATAACGTCCGCGTGTCTCCGCCTCACTCACGGCAACGATGCAGAAAATTCGGTCACCAATCCGAAACCGTTGACTGGGATGGGGTCGTGCTGGGCTATTGTCCGCCGCCGCTCGAACATAAACCCGAACAGTATTGACCGCAGTCGTCCCAGCTAGATCACGTACTTCACGCCCCGATCCAGATCGAATTTCAGCCCACAACTGCCCCTCTACGACCCAATTCTCTGTGATCCCCCCTGCTCCGTCAGCGACACGCAGCGGTGTTTCTAAATATAGTTTACGATTTAAAACTGGCGCCCTCATTTCGGCGCCCCGTCAAACAATCGAACCGTTAAATAAGGGGACACCAATGCTGCAACCATCGCAGGCCAGGCCGACGTACCGCAATTTTCGGCCAACCGATGTTCATAATTAAAGGCAGCCAGCGCAAGTACCGCTTGTTTTAAATCAGGCCTCAACCCTGCCCAATCCACACTATAGCCTGCCGTCATAGCCACTTCAGAGGAACCCAATTCGGGCACCTCAGGCAAACAAATGCCTACCGCCATCAACCGCGGCCGATGATCATCCTGAACCAAACGAACCTTTTCTATGGCGTCTGTAAGGAGCAAACCGTCCAGATCCTTGATCTCCACTGAACTGACATTCAGAACCGGTGCAATCGGTAAAGCCTGAACATCTGAATGTCGCCAGGTTTCAATAACCCAGACAAAATCACGTTGGTACAATGCCTTACCTGTCCGCGCCTCTATCGAAGCAATTGCAGACCGCAAAGCCCCCAACACCACAGCATCTTGCAAGTCATCGTCTGAAAACCCAGTCCCCAGACGTAAATGTTGCTTCAATTCCGCCAAGGGTAGCGCGCCATCCGGCACGGGGGTGACTTCTCTTAAAAACATACCGTTGCTCCGCCTGTTTAATTGTTCTGTTGGGGATGATGCAGGTCACACAAACCTGCACCTCTCACCTCAGCTTCAGGCAACGCCGAATTTCAAAAGCTTTATCGCTTTGAAATCACTCACATCCCCGCCCACACGTTTTGTCGCGTAAAACAGAACATGCGGTTTCGCACTAAATGGGTCTCGCAAAACGCGCAGATCCGGGCGTTCAGCAATAGTGTAACCTGCGCCAAAATCACCAAAAGCAACCGCCGTCGTATCGCTACCGATATCTGGCATATCCTCAGCAATTAGTACCGGATATCCCATCAATCGCGCAGGTTCCCCTGCAGCCAACCCATCGGACCATAAAAAACGTCCGTCTGCGTCTTTCATTTTACGCACCGCACCGGCTGTTTTGGAGTTCATCACAAAGCTCGCATTCGCGCGATATTCCGCACCCAAAGCATAGACCAGATCAACGATGGCATCCGCAGGTTTTGCCCCGTCGAAATCACCGTCTTCGCCCGTTGCCACATAACCCAAATTGCCCCAGGCCCAGACATCATTATCAACAGTAGAATGGGTCAGGAAACCAGTTGGTTTATCCACACCGTCACCGCCAATAAAGGCTGCAGCCTCAGACCGTGCAAATTTATCAGCGATCCGGCCAGCCAACCACGTATCGATGTCAAAAGCACTGTCATCCAACAATCTCTGCGAGGCCTTGGGCAAAGCCGACAACTCATGCAGAGGAATCGATATGCGATCAATCTGGGGTGTGTCTGTCTCAGTGACAGAGCTTGTTTCGGTCGCCCAACCCGCCCCAATATCGGTGTGGTCCACCAACACATCAAACGAAGTTGCTTCGACCTGAACGACATTCGCAATCGCACGAATAGAAGCTGTAGAGGACAACGTGCTTTTAATTGTGTCGGCCGTCTCAGGATCCACCAAATAGCCCCCCTCGGCAGCCACACCTGCCGATAGGGATTTCTCCTCCAGAACCAAACCGCGCAAGCCATCGTCCTCACCGCTGCGCAGATAAGCGTTAAACGCTTTCTTATGTGGAGCCTCACTGGATCCTCCGGCAAGGATAGGGCGTTTTACAGTTGTTGTTTTTCGATCCAGCATGGTCAATCGCTCTTCCTGTTTTTGCATTCGTGTCTCAAGTTTTGAATTCAGCGTCTTGATATCGCTGACAAACCCGTTCAAAGCATTTTGAACAGCGCTGACGTCTTCTGCGGCGTTTTCATTCATTCCGATCATTCTTTCACCCGTGGTTTGAATTCAGTGGTAGGGGGCTAAAAAGCTGTTTCCGTGCGTCGGCAAAGACCTCTGCTAGATCCAGCAAACCCGAGCGTTGAGCGACATCCCCCTTTGCGCCAACGCGGGCGTCTGGAAGCATGGGAAATGTCACAAGAGACACCTCCCACAGCTCCAACTCCATCAGACGGCGCTGACCGTCCGGCTCTTTTGTGGCTTGCTTAGTGCGGTACCCGATAGACAGCCCATCAATTGCCCCTGCTTCGATTAAGACGGCGGCCTCTGCCCCCTTGGCGACGTCCGTCAATAGTCGCCCCTTAACCCACAACCCTCGACCGTCTTCGTGAACCTCTTCCCACAACCCGATTGGTTGTGCCGGATCATGCTGCCATAACATTTTGACCGTCCGTCCAGCAGTCTCCAACGCCATCAGCGATTTTGCATAAGCCCCCGGCACCACCACATCACCCCCTTGATCAGTGGCGCCAAACAAAGACGCATACCCTTCGATTACGGCCCCCCCCCTCACCGCAAATCGCGTATCAGGCTGGCAAAATTTTCTTTCTAATTCAGTATACTCCGACATATTTCGCCTCAATTCTCATTTCCCAATTGGCAACCCGAGCAATGTCACCGTTGCCTGTGCCAAAATCACACCAGCGACTCCGTAAACCGTCACCCAGACGCGGCGTTCAAGGCGTTCGATCAAACCTTCAATCCGACGCAACTGGGTTTCTAATGCCTCAAACTGCATCTCGTTTATTCGCTCATTTGCCTCAATCCGGGCCGCAGCGGCATCAAAACTGTCGTACAAAAAACGGCTGCCCTTTTGTCTGCTCCCATCACTCATGCGCCCTCCGGTACATCTGGAAGCCCTAACAAACGCCGTTTCTCCACATCCGTCAGGAAGTCCGCCCCACTAATCCGCGTCCAATGGGAAGCGCGTTCATCACTTAGCGCGGGTACCTGATCCAAATCAGGCCGCAATTCGGGGTGCTCCCCAAAATACCCCCCCAACCAATTGGCCACAGCCGCAGAAACCCGCGTTGCCAATGGCAACACCGTCAACCGATAAAACGCCCGATTGGCTTCTTGGTAATTGGCATAGGTGGCATCACCCGTTAGCCCGAGCAGCATAGGAGGTACACCAAAGCCAACAGCAATTTCTCGTGCAGCGGCCTCTTTGGTTTTCTGGAACTCCATATCGGACGGTGAAAACCC
Source organism: Pseudoruegeria sp. (assembly GCA_039972875.1). Lineage (GTDB taxonomy): Bacteria > Pseudomonadota > Alphaproteobacteria > Rhodobacterales > Rhodobacteraceae > Pseudoruegeria. The sequence continues at coordinate 171,747 of JBDWMA010000060.1, read as the reverse complement.
CATCGGTTTCCAATCCAGCCCGCCCTCCAGCAGCATCGGGCGTCCCGCGTTGGCCGCCCCCTGATGATAGGATAGCATTTCATCCTGCAGCCGCGCATATTGATCCGCAGACAAACTCGCTTGACCGTCCATCCCATTGTAAACCAACGCCCCACTTGGCCGCGCAGCATTGTCCAACAAGGCCTTCGACCATCGTGACGCCGCATTATGCACATCCACAGCAGCTGCCGCCGATTGCATTGGGGAAAGGCCATAATGATCATCCTGAGGATGAAAGCTCCGGATATGACAAATCGGAGCCTGCAATCCAGTAGACTCAAACCGATGTTTGCGACCGCCTACCGCATATTCAAAGGCAATTGGCCAACCATCAGTTCCCGGAACCAGAGACATCCGATCTGACCGTAAAACATGCAGCTCAAGCGGCAAACCATCCTCGCTGGAAACCGCTTCCAGATAGGCGTTCCCAGTCAACACCAATTGACCAAACAATGCCTCAAACAACTCCGCTCGCCCCTGCGCCAAATTAGGACGTTTCAACAAATCCAAAATTGGATGTGTTTCAAAACGTTCTGATTGGTTTTGCAAAACCAAAGGCACCGCCGCCGCTGCCTCAGCAATCAATTTTACAGCCCGAAATCCCACTGGGTTACCCATGAAACCAGCCTTGGTCAGAGACACGTTATCCCGTGGTGTCCAGGCCACACGACCCGCGCCGTGATACGCAATCACCCGACCCGCCGCAGAAGCTTTCTGCTCTGGCGCTCCAGCTCCAATTGCCTCGCGGCGAAAAAATTCGAATGCCATATGCCCCTGCTCCCAATCCTCTAACCTGATGAAAGTATTTATTTTTCAGGTTGTGTCCGACTTGAGAACAATCTGGGGCAAATGGTTTAAAGAGTGTTAAATCGATCGTACGCGGGGGTTCCCCCACCCTTTCGATGGTGAAAGAATAAGGTCATATAATGCCCATACCAACGCATCCACGCGGTCTGGGCTGCCCTTTCCCGCAAAACCCTTCAACGACATCTGACACATCTCAGTTTCTAATCGTTCAAGACCTGGGGCATGGTGAATCTGCCCACGCTCATATAGCGCCGAAACAGGTTCTGCACGCGCCACCTTCCCCCGAGATGCCCGCACCCCTCGATAAGGAATTGTCTCAGACTGTTGACGCAGAACCATCTCAACCATGTCCCCACCTTGATTGACTTCAGCCACCACTCGATCCGCATCAAAACGCTCTGCCATCTCTGCGACCACCCCAGCCCATTCCGCCGGAGATGCCCCTTGAATCGTTGCATCCTTTAGGATCGTTGCCCGCCAATTCTGTGGTGGACCCTCCATGCAAACACCCGCAACGATAATGCCACATGCATCTGACTTGGCATGTCCCGTTACCGGAGGATCAACCGCAACAACAATGCGGTCCGGCTTCACCGGATCAGATAACCGTGCGTGCTCCAACCCCGCTTCAGTCCAAAGCGCCCCATCAAGATCCTCCAGCAATATGCCATCCAACTCCTGACGTGCCAACTGAGTCCCCGCATAACGCGCACGCACTTCTTTAAGGAAACTCTCCGCCAAAAAAGCCTTATTGGCCTCTGTTGGTGCATGGGTCATGACCGTAGAAGGGTTATCCAAAATCGCCTTTAACACCTGAACATTCTTCGGGGTCGTCGTCACACATTGCCTTGGCGACCCGCCCAACCGCAATCCAAACTGCAACATGTCCCATGTCTCGCCGGCCTTTTTCCATTTCGCCAACTCATCAGACCAAGCTGCATCAAATTGAGGCCCCCGAAGGGATTCTGGCTCATGCGCTGAAAACACCTGTGCAATCGCGCCATTCGGCCAAACCAAACGTTTCCGCGTTGCTTCCCATGTGGGCCGTCTATCCGGGGGCGAACACGCCAGTATGCCGCTATCTCCGAATATCATCACCTCGCGCACCTGCTCAACGGTTTCTCCAACCAAAGCTACACGTCGCGAACGCCCGGGATCCATAGGCCGAGCCCCCTCAACTTCTGCCCGCACCCACTCGGCACCGGCACGGGTTTTCCCAGCCCCACGACCGCCCATAATAACCCAAGTACGCCAATCCCCTTCAGGTGGCATCTGGTGGTCAAAAGCCCAAAACTCAAACAGATACGGAAGCGCTAAAAGCGCCCCCTCTCCAAGGCTATCCAGAAATGTCGTCTGGGTTTGCAGCGGCTCTGAGGCTAGCCAAACGGCGCCCGATCTCATCGCGCGCTGCGTCGAAGTCGACGGCGTAATCATGGACGATTCCGGCATTTTTTCTGCGAAGTTTGTCAACGTTTTCCCTTTCTCTAAATGCGGATTGGAGGGCGGTTCCCGCCTCTCTCAGTACTTTGTTGGTTTCAGTGAGATCCTTGAAATCCCCTGCTTCCAACTGATGTGTCATGGTCCTGATTGTTAGGATTAGACGCTCCAGATGGTCGTACGCAGCTTGAAGAATGTCATCTTGCGACCCCTTGCTGCCAATGGATGTGATTAAAGACATACTGCTTGATCCGGCCCCCTATTTTGCCCTGTGGTGCCAAACGCAAAAACGGCACCCAGTTGCCTGAATGCCGTTTACACTTTTGCGAGTGTGATCTCTTTTTACTTTAGGGCGAACCATCCGTCAAATTTTGGCCCATAACAAAACCTTACTGGCTTGTACGCTCCGCCTCAATTTTGCGCCAACGCGCGACGTTTTCATTATGCTGATCCAAGGTTTCAGCAAAGGCGTGACCGCCCGTACCATCCGCAACAAAAAACACATATTTAGTACTGTCAGGATCTACCGCAGCTTCAATAGAAGCCTTACCAGGGTTCGCAATCGGTGTTGGCGGCAATGCCTCAATTACATATGTATTATAAGGTGTTGCCCGACGAAGTTCACTTTGACGCAACCCACGACCTAATATGCCTTGTCCGTTTGTTATCCCGTATATCACAGTGGGGTCAGTTTGCAGCCTCATGCCCCGTTCCAGCCGATTGGTAAAGACAGACGCAACCTGCCGACGCTCTTCTGCAACGCCGGTTTCTTTCTCGATAATAGACGCCAAAATCAAAGCCTCCTCTGGCGTATCTATCGGAAGGCCAGTCGCACGGTTCGACCACGCCTCAGCAAGGATCGCTTCTTGCTTGGCAACCATCTGGCCAATCAGTTCATTCCGATCCGCCCCGGCACGAACTTCATAACTATCCGGTGCTAAACTGCCTTCTGCGGGAACATCAGAAATCTCTCCGCTTAGAAATTCTATTGCATTCAAAGCGTCAACAACTTGCCAGCTCGTCACCCCTTCGGCCATGGCCAAACGGAACCGCACATCCCCATCTTGAATCGCCGATGTGTATTCTGCCGGAACATCTTCCGCCTTTGGATCAAACGCCGTGGTGAGCTGATAAGAATTACTTGCCGGATCAAGTTCCCGCAACTGCAATTGTGAACTCACCACACCAATACGATAGACAACTTCTGTTCCGCAGGTGGATTGCCCGCCCCGCGTAACAATGTCCACAATCTCCTGCATCGAAGCACCCTCAGGCACCAAAAAGCTTCCGGCCTTCAACGCCTGGGATTTTTCTTCATAATCCGCACCGACCCGAAACAACATCCCATAAGAAATAGCATCTTGCTCCAAAAGACTGTTGGATACATTGTTAAAGTTACTTCCGCTATCCACCCGCAAACAGATCGCAGCAGCCAATGGGCCTTGCGTCCGGTATTGGTTCTGCGCCCAGCCAATAAATCCAGCCACAGCAACCATAATTACGATGAAAAGCGTCAATGCGTTTGACGCGATGTTGCGCCACATTAGTCCGTGACCTTGCCAAGAACGACCGACGCATTAGTGCCGCCAAACCCAAACGAATTCGACAATGCAATGTCGATTTTCCGTTTAACAGCCTTCTTAGGAGCCAAATCCAACATTGATTCCACAGCCGGATTGTCTAGGTTCAACGTCGGTGGCGCGACTTGATCTCGGATCGCCAAAATGCAGAAAATTGCCTCAACAGCACCCGCGGCCCCCAAGAGATGACCAATCGCCGATTTTGTTGACGACATCGTCGCCGTTTTGGCCGCGTCCCCCATCAATCGTTCCACTGCACCTAGCTCAATCGTATCCGCCATGGTCGATGTCCCATGGGCGTTGATATAATCGATGTCTGCAGGGGTTAAACCCGCGCGTTCAATCGCGGCTTTCATAGACCGATATCCCCCATCGCCGTCATCCGCAGGTGCGGTGATATGGTGGGCATCTCCAGACAGGCCATAGCCTAAAACTTCGGCATAAATTTTTGCACCGCGCGCTTTGGCATGTTCGTATTCTTCAAGAACAACAACACCAGCCCCCTCGCCCATAACAAACCCATCACGGTCACGGTCATAGGGCCGGCTTGCGGTTTCTGGGTTTTCCCCACCAGATGTTGACAAGGCTTTACAAGCATTGAATCCGGCGATCCCAATTTCAGAAATTGGGCTTTCTGCACCACCAGCAACCATTACGTCTGCGTCACCAAGCATGATCAAACGTGCCGCATCACCAATTGCGTGGGCCCCCGTAGAACAAGCTGTCACAACCGCGTGGTTTGGTCCTTTGAATCCGTGCTTGATTGATACCTGACCAGAGGCCAAATTTATCAAAGCACTCGGGATAAAGAATGGGGAAACCCGACGCGGGCCTTTTTCCGCCAAAAGGATGGCCGTGTCAGCAATCGCGCTTAACCCACCAATACCCGATCCGATCATCACCCCAGTGCGGAATTGATCCTCATCGTCCTCAGGTTTCCAGCCAGAGTCGTCAATCGCCTGATCCGCTGCTGCAATAGCATACAGTATGAAATCATCAACTTTGCGACGATCTTTTGGTGCCATCCAGTCATTCGCGTTGAACGTCCCGTCGGTTCCATCCCCCAAAGGGATTTCACAAGCATATTTCGTGGTGACGCGTTCCGCATCAAACCGCGTAATCGGCCCGGCACCAGATTGACCATCAATCAACCGACTCCATGTTTCTTCTACTCCGCAAGCCAGCGGAGTAACCATTCCAAGACCCGTAACAACCACTCGGCGCATTGATCTGCCTCTTTTATCAGCTCTGAATTTGTCGATCAGTGATACAGCGTACTGACCGACAGGAGCAAGAGCAAGCACTGCAATAAGCGGTTATTTTCCACCGATTCTACTGAAATTCAGCCCGAGGCTCTGGTTGTTCGACGGCCACCGCAATCGCGGCAGCCAAATCAATGTTTTTACGAAACAATGCCCGTCCAACAATCGCGCCGTGAACATTGCTAACATATTTCAGTCGTGCCAAATCATCGACACTGCGTACAATCCCGCTTGCAATCACCGGGGTGCGTGTTGAGGCCGCCAAAGTTGTAATTAAACTCAATGAAGCCTCTTGATCCTCAAGGTCAGCATCGATGTCTGTTACCAAAATTGACGCCAATGGTGCATTCGCAAATTCCGCAATAAAATCCGCAGGTTCAAATGCGCTGGTTGTTTTCCAGCCCTCTGTCATCACTTTGCCCTGCCAAACATCCACAGCAAGAACGATCTGATCCGGGTAGAACTTAGCCAGATCTTTTACCATCTGCGGATCAAGCGCGGCCAAAGTCCCGACCACCACGCGCGCAGCTCCGGCATCCAACATAGCCTCGACCTGATCCCGACTGCGAATACCGCCCCCAACTTGAACAGGAACACCCGCCACACGGATAATTTCATGCACCAGTTTGGTGCTTGTATCTGACCCAACGATAGCGTCAAAATCAGTAATGTGCATGGCCTCTGCACCCGCGATAGCAAAACCTTTTGCTGTCTCTATCGGGTCCACATGCCAAATTTGGGCCGCTTCCAGCCTGCCATGTTGCAGGCTCACACAGCGTCCATTTTGTAGTTCAATCGTCGGATAAAGGATCATGCCCTAGACCTTTCGCTCCTGAAGAAAACTCGGCAAGGAATACCTCGCCCTAACGTCAGACTAGGCCAAACCCTAACATTTTCAGAGCCAAAGCGCGACTATTGAAACGCAGCGCGCGACGCCACATTCGACATGATTGCAGGAAACAAAAAAACGACGCCATAAGGCGCCGTTTTTCAAACCCAAATTTGGGTAATCGCTTAGGAAGCTTCAGTGATGAATTTCACTGCGTCACCGAAGGACTGGATAGTCTCTGCTGCGTCGTCAGGGATTTCAATGCCGAACTCTTCTTCAAACGCCATAACCAGTTCAACGGTGTCCAGGCTGTCTGCGCCCAGATCATCAATGAAGGATGCGCCTTCAACAACTTTGTCTTCTTCAACACCAAGGTGCTCGACAACGATCTTTTTTACGCGGGTTGCGACGTCGCTCATATTAGTATCCTCATTTTTACGTTTCGGGAGCGTTCCCGTTGGTTTCTTACTTGTGCCCCTGTGGGGCGCTCCTACCCAGTGACGGGCAAACCGGAGCCACACACGATGGCATCCAGTAAAATCTGAGCCGCCTATAACATATGATTGCGGCAGCGCAAACGTTTTCCAATAGATGCTCTACCCGGCCAATGCATAGACGATCTGCGGTGGCTGCAAAGCAAATAGGGATGCAAAGTTTAATTTCCAAGTCCCAATTGACTTAGAGCATCGCCATTCCGCCATTTACGTGCAGAGTTGTACCGGTCACATACCCCGCTTCTGGGCTAGCCAAATATAATACGGCAGCAGCGATTTCCTCGGCATCGCCCATGCGGCCGGCAGGCACATTGCCTAAAATACCAGATTTCTGATCATCTGTCAGCTTATCGGTCATTGCCGTTGTGATAAAGCCCGGAGCCACCGAATTTACTGTGATTCCACGATTGGCAACCTCATAAGCAATGGACTTACTCATCCCAACCATTCCCGCCTTAGAGGCAGCATAGTTCGCCTGACCGGGGTTACCTGTTGCACCAACAACAGAACTAATATTCACAATCCGACCCCAACGGGCTTTCATCATCCCCCGCATAACACCGCGACACAGACGCATGGTCGACGTTAGATTCACCCCAAGGACCCGGTCCCATTCGTCATCTTTCATACGCATGAATAGATTATCTGCAGTGATCCCTGCATTATTCACAAGAATATCAACACTGCCCATAGCCTCAGCAGCTTGTTTCGGCAGGGCCGCGACGGCCTGTGCATCAGACAGATTGCAAGGCAACACATGGGCGCGTTCGCCAAGCTCCGCAGCCAAAGCCTCAAGCGGCTCAACCCGGGTTCCAGACAATGCAACTGTCGCGCCGGCCCCATGAAGCGCCTTTGCAATCGCCCCACCAATACCGCCAGATGCACCAGTTATCAGAGCGTTTTTACCTGTAATATCAAACATCTAAAATTCTTTCCTTAAGCGTCTTTTGCAGCTAAAACATCATCAGGCGTTCCTATCGCCCGGCACGTTAGACTCCGATCAATGCGGCGGATCATACCCGACAACGCTTTGCCAGCGCCAACCTCCCACACTTCGGTCACTCCTTCAGCAGCCATAAACCCGACACTCTCACGCCAGCGCACAGACCCTGTGACTTGTTCTACCAACAATGCGCGAATAACCGCCGGATCCGTTACCGCCGCAGCGCGGACATTGGCCACAACCGGTACAGATGGAGCTGAAATATCGACGCCGTTCAATGCCTCAGCCATCACTTCGGCCGCAGGCTGCATCAACGAGCAATGGAACGGGGCGGATACAGGCAGCAAAACAGCACGTTTCGCACCCTTTTCCTTGGCAATCCCCAAGGCGCGTTCAATCGCCTCTTTGTGCCCTGAAACAACAACCTGCCCCGGATCATTATCATTTGCCGCTTGGCACACTTGCCCCTGTGCGGCTTCCTCGGCAACTTCGGTTGCGGTAGCAAAATCCAGCCCCAACAGGGCCGCCATGGCACCAACACCCACAGGTACGGCCTTTTGCATCGCGGCACCACGTGCCCGCAACAATCGCGCTGTGTCAGCAACTGAAATCGCCCCAGCCGCCGCAAGCGCAGAATATTCACCCAGCGAATGACCAGCAACAAAACGCCCAGAATCGATGGAAATCCCTTCGACTTCCAAAGCGCGAACGGCGGCCAATGACGTCGCCATCAATGCAGGTTGTGCATTTTGCGTTAGGGTGAGCGTTTCAGCGTCCCCCTCCCAGATAAGCGCTGACAAAGATTCGCCCAAGGCGTCGTCAACTTCCTCAAAAATTGCTTTTGCAGAGGGATAAGCTTCGGCCAATGCCTTACCCATCCCAATGGTTTGCGCCCCTTGTCCCGGAAATACAAATGCTCGGGTCATGTCCCCTCCTGCTTTCTTTGTTTTCTCGAAATACCGCGCTCGGGCCTACATGGCAATCAACCTTCGCATTCTTGCACATAAGATCTGCGTTTGAGACCATACAGAATGACGTTAAGACTTGATAGGTCACTACAAAATCGCTTCCGGAGGAAACAATGCCCATCACCAATACAAATTCAGCCTACGGCACAGTGACCAAATCTTTTCATTGGCTGACCGCACTCTTGATACTGACAGTTTTCCCGATTGGGCTGATCGCACAAAACCTCCCGTATGACACAGGCGAACAACTGGCCAGAAAAGCATTGTTCTTTTCGCTACATAAAACATTTGGAGTCACTCTGTTTTTTGTCGCGCTGCTGCGCATACTCTGGGCGTTGACCCAAAGCAAACCAGCTTTACTAAATGCAGATGAAAGGCTTGAAGCTTTTGCCGCTGAAACCGTTCACTGGCTGCTGTATATATCTCTCATTATTGTGCCGCTGTCCGGGTGGTTGCATCATGCTGCCTCCGAAGGCTTTGCGCCAATATGGTGGCCCCTAGGTCAATCGCTTCCGTTTATACCCAAATCTGAAAGCGTCGCGCATTTCTTTAGCACATGGCATTTCGTGTTTACCAAAGTCTTGGCTGTCTCATTGATTTTGCACATCCTCGGGGCGGTCAAACATGCCGTCATCGACAAGGATCAAACTTTGCAACGCATGTGGTTTGGAAAAAACACTGTAGGCAATTTATCCGCACAAAAACATACTGCCACCGCACGCACTGCAGCATTAATCGTCTATGCAATTGCAGTGATCGGGGCCAGCGCCCTTTCTTTTAACGCTAAGGAACCGGTAACAGATCCAATTCGGGCAAGTACAGAAACAGAGCAAACCAGTGGGAATTGGCAAGTGATCGATGGGACGTTGGCACTATCCATCGTGCAATTCGGAAATACCGTAGACGGGCAATTCGACAACTGGCAGGCGGTTATAGATTTTGATGAAACTGTTCTTGATGGCTTTGCTGGCTCGGTACTTGTCACTATCGATATCCCTAGCCTAACCCTTGGAAGTGTGACCGATCAGGCCAAGGGTCCGGATTATTTTGATTCAGAAGCCCACCCAACAGCCCTCTTTGAAGCCGATATATTGGCCCTGGGCGACGGCCAATTTGATGCGGTTGGCACATTGACCCTCCGTGGGGTCGAGGCCCCTCTCATCCTTCCCTTTGTATTGACAGCAGAGAACGGGATCGCATCAATGGAGGGCATTGTCACGACGGACCGCAGGGACTTTAGCATAGGCGACAACATGCAGGATGAATCTTCGCTCGCCTTTGGCGTGGATCTAAAAATTTCCATCACAGCTCATAAAATTTCCCCCGAATAAAACAAAACGCCGCCACCTTTTCATTCAAAGGTGGCGGCCTATTTAGTGAGACTTAATTGATCTAGGACGCGTCTTCCTTGGCCACGCCCGCCTCAATTGAAATCATGATCTCAACTTCATCACTTACCGCAGGCGCATAGGCTCCCAGACCAAAATCGCTCCGCAAAACAGTTGCAGATGCATCAAATCCCAACCATTCTTTGCCCGCCATTGGATGCTTACCACTCGCGTTCAATGTCGTGAGCAACACGACAGATTTGGTTGTCCCGTTCATCGTTAGATCACCGGTAATATTTGCTGCATCCTCACCAGTGACTTCAATGCCTGTGGACACAAAACTCACACGGTCATCCTCTGCCGCATTAAAGAAGTCAGCAGACATAAAATGTTGCAGGCGTTGCTCCCAACCGGTCAACATGCTGCTGGCAGGAAACGATACTGAAACGGCCGAATTTGCAGGATCATCTGCATCAAACTCAATTGTCCCCTCAAAACCGCTAAACATTCCGTAAGTTGTTGAAAACCCCAGATGCTCATAGGAAAATAAGATCTGGCTATGTCCTGAATCGATCACATAATCAACAGGTTCAGCGACAGCTGCCCCAGCTGTAACGAACAATACAGAGGCAAGTAGAAGGTTTTTCATTGGATAGATCCTGATAAATAAAAGACACGATGAAACATCGTGCCTTTTTGAATAGGATCAATTCCGAAGGGGTTCACATATTCTGTGTATACTTGAACAGAAGTTTTACATTACCCGTGTTGGTGCCCGAAATTTTACTTTCCGTGCGACACGCATGGGCCGTTTGCGGGTTGTGTGATGTGGGACGGTTTTTGTGACACCCAAGATATCTTTGGCCAAACGGTCGCGCAATCCCGCCAGTTTATTTTCCTCAGCAACTGCAATCGTAATGACCTGAGACGTATTGCGATAACGCAGCAACAAGCGCGATGGACCTCCGACATGGGTTGGGCGTTCCAGAAAAACGCTGCCAATATCATCAAACGAATACCGACGAAGCATATAGGCATTCCCACGTGAATTACGTAACGCTTCTCGCACCTCATTTCGCGCACGATCAATGTGTATCTCACGGCGTGTTTCCTGCGATGCAAACCACAAAAACAGCAACCCCGAAATACAGAGAGATGTCGAACTTAGGAATTTCATCATAGCAACGTCAGACGTCATCAATGACCCCGGCAACACCCAGAACCCCAGAGCCACAAAAACCAGCGTCAGGCCAACGAACCCCGAAACCCCACGTAAAATGTTATTGACCGAATGCGTTCCTGCATAACTGCGAATTATACATCCCCAATAGGTGTCATCGACACGTACCCAAGGTTTTTTCATTAGCTCAGCTTCATCAACAAACATATTTTCTTCTGTTTTATGTTCCATTTGTCTGTCTCCGACAGATTTATGTTTCCAAATTCATTAAATTCAATATGTCCACAAATCGTGTTTAAATTGGGGCGCAGTCCGTACAGTTTGAAGACACAAAAATGGCTTGCTTTTCTCTTGCATCAGAACCCCACCGGTGTATAAGGCCACGTCTTCCGCTACTTATGAAACAGCGCAACCTCTCGTGAGCGGGACGTGGAAGACTTAGTCCCGGCTCGTTGAAGTGCGCCTCTTTTAGATTAGGAGAATACATGTCTCTGTATGAACATGTTTTCATTTCGCGCCAGGATCTGTCCAACGCGCAAGCCGAAGGTCTGATCGAACATTTTGGCACTGTATTGGCTGACAACGGCGGCAAGCTCGTTGAAAGCGAATACTGGGGTGTCAAAACGATGGCCTATAAGATCAACAAAAACCGCAAGGGTCACTACGCCTTTCTGCGCACCGATGCACCGGCACCGGCTGTTCAGGAAATGGAACGCCTCATGCGCCTGCACGACGACGTTATGCGCGTTCTGACCATCAAGGTTGACGAGCACGCTGAAGGTCCTTCCGTGCAAATGCAAAAACGTGACGAACGCGGCGACCGCCGTGAGCGTCGTTGATCGCGATATAGGATAAGGATCTAATACAATGGCAGCTAAACCATTTTTCCGTCGTCGCAAAGTGTGCCCGTTCTCTGGCGATAACGCACCAAAGATCGACTACAAAGACACCCGCCTTTTGCAGCGCTACATCTCTGAGCGCGGCAAAATCGTTCCGTCCCGCATCACCGCGGTTTCGGCCAAGAAACAACGTGAACTGGCCCGCGCAATCAAACGCGCCCGCTTCCTCGCGCTGCTTCCTTACGCTGTGAAATAAGGGGACTGATCAATGCAAGTTATCCTTCTTGAACGCGTCGCTAAACTTGGCCAAATGGGCGAAGTTGTTGACGTCAAAGCTGGCTACGCTCGTAACTTTCTGCTGCCTCAAGGCAAAGCCCTGTCTGCTTCCAAAGCAAACATTGCGAACTTTGAAACACAGAAAGCGCAACTCGAAGCTCGCAATCTGGAAACCAAAAAAGAAGCAGAATCTCTTGGCGAAAAGCTGGCTGGCCAGCAATTCATCGTCATCCGCTCTGCTTCTGATGCGGGTTCGCTTTATGGTTCTGTCACACCTCGTGACATCTCCGAAATCGCAACTGCTGATGGCTTCACTGTAGACCGTAAACAAGTCGTTCTGATCGCACCGATCAAAGACTTGGGCCTGCACAGCGTTTCTGTTGTTCTTCACCCAGAAGTCGCCGTTGAAATCGAAATCAACGTTGCCCGTTCTGTTGAAGAAGCTGAATTGCAAGCGTCCGGTAAATCCATTCAGGAACTGGCCGCCGAAGCTGAAGCTGAAGCCGAATTTGAAATTGCTGAACTGTTTGACGATATCGGCTCTGCCGCTGCGGATGACTTTGGCGACGACGAAGCCGCGCCTGCAGCGAACGAAGACGACGCATAAGCGTCTGTTCGTTCTTAAAATTTTCAGACAGCCGTCCAGTTTTGGGCGGCTGTTTTCGTTTATCGCGCTGCGTCCCGGCAGCAATCGCTACAACCAGTTTCAAAACGACGGACGCGACATCGGTTTTCTGGAAAGAGACTTCGAGCATTTATCAATCAGTAATGTTCAATGATCAAAAAGTGGTCTCAAAACACAATGTGATCTCGCATCGCCCCCCCATCCAACGCCCTCCAAGTAGTCCCCCTTTGCAGATTAGAGATCACGGTTTTCCTCTCGGCTGCGAGAATTGATTGCGTCGGGAAGCGGACATTCGTACTCGGCAGAACATCTAGGAAAGAGGATTCACTCCGGGCCTTAGCTGAAATGTGCATTTAAGTCGGTTGCGCGGGACAAACCCAACCGCTGTTACTCCCAACCAACGTCCAATATTCGCTCTCTGCTCTGTCGAAACCTTTAATCGAGGCTGGGCTAATGCCGACAAACCCTGGTAACAATGGGAACCGTAAAACCACGGGTGCAACGGCCCAGTTAGACCAGAGAATGATTGCCAAGGGTACACGAACATATGACGAATTCCTGTACAGGCTCCAAAATGGGGCCAGCAATCCGAAATAAACGCCGGCAGTACGAACCCACCAATCGATAGCGCGACGCGAGACAATCAAATAACAGGCCGGACATGATTTCTACTTGTACAGCCGTCATCTGTCAGAAAAATTTGAAACGATTTTGTGAAACGTTGCGCCTGCAATGTGGATTGTTAAAAAGGCAATTAAAGTAACCGATGTCCAAAGATGAACCGCCGACATTGTATTATACAGCACAATGTTCAAACTCATTTCTGGCAACTGAACCACGCCCCAAAGGTGTATTCGAGTTCCAAGCGCTGCGAGCTTTAGACAGCCGCTGATCGGCACCACCAGCAGACAGGTGTAAAGCGTCGCATGAACAATAATGGTTGCAAACTTACGAAAGGTATCGCGTGAATCCGTGAGCTGGACCGAGGTTACCCGGATGACAAGGCGAACAAAAGTGATGCAAAAAATCGTGGCACCGATTGTTATATACGCCTGAACCAGTGCTTCATCGACCCTGGGTAAAGGATCCGGAAAGATCCGCCACGTTGCGGTGAGCAAAAGCTGAAGGAGCACAAGATTGGCGGTTAGCCAGTGAATGATTCTTAGGTTTGGATTATGAAGCGCACTCACGGCCCAGAGCCGAAACGGTAAGTTACGGCGTCACATGGCGTGCGCCCTGTTCGGTTGCAATGTACCGTAGAAAATCCATCTGCCAACGCGTGTTCCATCAATTGGTGGGTGAATGTAAAATCCGTCTTCACCACCTGAGCATGGCATGACAGGCACGACACACGCGGTTCTGTTGAGAGGTCGATATTGCCCGTTCCAGAAAAAGAGCCGTATTGCCATTTGCCATCAACCTTGCGTTTGTGAAAAACAGTCCCGATTTCGCCGGGTGCGTAGTAACTTTCCATAAGTATATGTGTGCCATTGGGAAGCGGAGCACCTGAAGCGGCTGCTTCAAGAATGTCCAATGTGGTTAACATCCGGCGATAGGTGCCGTCAGGTCGATGAACTTGGGCATATGCAATATAGGTGCCGCCATAGCGATTGGTTTCGACCAATGTTTCGGCGACGGCTGTCGCAGACAGCAACGCTGCGGCAACGCCAGAAGCAATCAACACCATTCTTAACTTCGGCTGAGACGCCATTCGGTTAAGGCGCACCCTGTGGCTCCTTGTTTTGCTCCAACACCTCTAATAGTGTGTTCTGACCGTTGATCGCCGCCGAAAGCCCACCGGAAAGCACCATCTGCCAAATTGATTCCGCAATTTCGATATCATTCAACCCGGATTTATGACTGGCCTGTATAGCAATCTTCGATTGCGGCGCAGTCTGCCCGCCAAATGCTGATCGTGCGGAGTTCGTTGCGATGTAGCGATTTTTGATATCGGGACCAGTTCGGCCATAGAGCTGCCCATAATCCATATTCACAAAGGCGTCGGCCATGTCGGGTAAAAGCTCGCCGTTCTGGTCGCCCAAAATTTCCCGCATATTAGGATTTACCAAATCCGAAAGTTTAGCGCCCTCTGTTTGAATTGCGTCGGGTGTTTGAGATAAACTATTCACATCAATGTCCTACACACGGGTTTGGTAGCGGTAATACTGCAGATAGGATTATTTGATAATCATCAATTTCTTTTGGTTTTTACAAAGGATATCTTTGTTATAGAACTGCTGACGGCTATGCGGACCTTTGTTAAAGTCTCCCAAACAGGGGCCATGTTTCCTGTGGTGAGAAAGCCAAGCTGCAGGATCTGCTGAAGATTGCGTACCCCATCAATTTTAGCACCCCAGCTGAAGGTCGACCCCCCAAAAAAAATTCAGCAACGGCACTCAACCACGAAGGCGAACAGCTTCAGTTTGACAACAAAGAAGTCCAAATAACGGGCAGCATTGACGCCACCTTTTACGTTGGTCCTATACGGGAACCACTTGCCTTCATGACGCTTCGACATCTCTTTGAACAGGGGGTCGTCGTCTAATTTGATCCAGCTAACCATGATCGGCTGCTGGGGCAAGACGTGGATGGTGTCCTCCCAAGGTCCGCATAACGCGCCTCAGTTTGCGAAAGGAACACTCGCTTTTCCCGACAAGCAAAGATAAAAGTCGCGCCGGGTGATGTAGAGCTAGAGCCCTGCCCCGTTCTCGAGACTTTCCCTAGCTTATGCCCTAAAGTGTAAGTTGGTCTTTATCATCAAACAACACATTCAATAATTTAAGGATCTCAGCTAAACACTTAAATATTGGGCTTAGCCCTTCATATGAGACTCTGGGCCCGCACAATTCTGAGCCCTGAGCTTATAGGGCAACTCCCCTCCAGAAGATTTTGACGTGGCATCCAGGAAGGAAACTTGGAGACGAGCGGACGCGACGCAGATGGTTCAGGGGGGCATTTCAGGCCAAACAACTGCAGTAGAAATAGCATATTTGCCAACCAACTTGACTTGACCTGATCTGGCCGTCTGTTTTCCGCCAGATCAAGCTCTTTCGGGAAAGTAGAAACGTGATATCCTTGTTAGATAGTAAAAGGGATCGCCCCATTTGCACCCTGCCCTGAATGAACGCCGAGAAAAGATCATCCGGACTGTGATCCAAAAATTCTATATGAAATCAACCCGTCTCCCAGACTCACTATATTGCGAGAGACGTTCAAACGGAATGCACAGCGGCAGAAATATAAGCCACCATATCACCGAACGATCGAAGTGCGCCTATACGCCATGTGCATACGCAAATGCGCACAACGCCGTATCGAACAAAATACTGTCAAAGCAACAACAGCCCCCGAAACACTACACTCTTCGCGAGTACTGGAGATCGTTCGAGCCGATTCAGCTCGATCATTTGAAATGCAATCGCTTCCAAGCCGTGTGCAATTTAAATATCAACCGCTTCGAATTCGCGCACGTGGTCACACACCCAACTGAGCGGTTAATCCTCCGTCGATCTTCATATCTGTGCCAGTCACAAATGCGGCGGCATCTGAACACAGGTAGCCAATCATGGCACTTGTCTCCTGCGTCGTGCCGACTCGCCCAACCGGATGCGATTTACCAAATTCAGCGATTATTTCTTCTATAGGTTTTTCGTCACCTGCCAATGCCCGGGCAGAATATTCTAACAATGGTGTGCGTACGGACCCAGGGCTGACAGAATTCACGCGGATTTTGTGGGCTGCGCAATCAACCGCCATCGCGCGCGTCAAGGCGTGTATCGCACCTTTGGTGGTCGCATAGGCGAGCACAGCGCTTTGGTTAGCATGTCCCTGAACAGACGAAATATGGACGATTGAAGCGCCTTCCGCTGCTCTCAACAGTGGATAAAGCAGGTGCGATGTGAGGTAGCATGACCGCAGATTGACCGCGATTGTGTGATCCCATTCGTCAGGCGTCGTACTGGCGGCTGTGCCATATGTCTGGATCGCCGCCGCATTGACCAAACCGTGCAGCTTATCGGTCCTGGCTGAGATCTCTGCGACCCAACCACTGACGGATGCGGTGTCTGACACGTCGACATGGCTGATGAACACCGGTAGACTCTCGGCCTTGGCGGCAGCTTGCGCGTCAGCGTTTAAGGCTGCGTCAATGCCTGCCAGAAACACCTGCGCGCCCGAACGAGCCAAATACAATGCGGCGTCTAAGCCAATGCCGCTGGTGCCAGTAACCGCGAAGGATTTGCCGGAGAAATCAATCTTCATTAGGTTGCCCCCAATGCTTTAATAGCCCTCGCAACACCGCGCAATTCGGCCAAGCCTTTGAGCCGCCCAATGGCGGAATAACCCGGGTTGGTTGTTTTGGTGATATCGTCAATTAAAAGATGACCATGATCAGGGCGCATCGGGATCTCTGCGTCTTGACGGCCTTCTGCACGTCGGCGCGCCTCTTCAAGCATTAAGCTTTGTGTCAATGCGACCATATCCACGCCACCTTCAAGGTGGTCATCTTCAAAAAACGCGCCGTTTTCCTGAATGGTCACATTGCGCAGATGTGTGAAATGGATGCGGTCTGCAAATGCCTCAGCGATGTCCATCACGTCATTGTCTGCGCGTGATCCAAGTGAACCCGCGCACAACGTGATCCCATTGGCCAAGGCGGGGACTGCGTCAAACAATACCGCATAGTCTGCCTTTGTTGACACCACGCGTGGCAGGCCAAAGATAGAAAAAGGCGGATCGTCTGGGTGCAAGCAAATACGCGCGCCGCATGCCTCGGCTGCGGGCGTCACAGCCTTTAGGAAAGTGATAAGATTGGCACGCAGTGTAGCGGCATCTGTGCGATCGTATTCAGCAATTGCGGCACGAATATCTTCGCGGCCATGGCTCAACTCAGATCCGGGAAGGCCCGCGATGATGGTCGCCTCCAAACGTTCCTGATCATCAATGTCCATTCCAGCAAAGCAGGCTTTCGCAGCCGCGAGCGTTGACGCGTCGTAATCCGCTTCGGCATTTTCACGGGCCAGTATAAACACATCATAGGCCGCAAATTCCACCGGATCGAACCGCAGCGCCAAACCACCATTCGGGGCTGGATATCGCAGGTCCGTTCGTGTCCAGTCGACGACGGGCATGAAATTGTAGCAAATGACCCGCAATCCTTCGGCGGTCAAATTCTCCATCGTCTCGATCCATTTGGCGATCTGTTCAGGTGCCTGCGCATTACCCAATTTGATCGCCGGATGCACAGGAATGCTTTCGACAACAGACCATTCCAAACCGGCCTCTGCAATCAGATCACGGCGCGCAGCAATATCGTTACGAGCCCAAACCGCACCGGGCGGCATCTCATGGAGCGCTGTGACAATACCCGAAGCACCGGCCTGTCTAACATGTGCCAAGCTGACTGGATCATTTGGTCCAAACCATCGCCAAGTTTCAAACATCGTCACCTCCCCCTTGTCACATCAGATCTTCCTGAAAGAAGGATGGAAATCAACCCCCTTGTTGGACCAGTTTACTTTTCAGGCGGCTTTTGTTCGATTTAATTTGGAAACCTGTCCAGTTTCCCCTAATCTGGTCCAACAAGATGAGGGAAATATGAGCAAGGCTAGTGATCTTAAGGAAAACGATGGTGGTGCAGTGGACGCTCTCGTGCGGCAAATCCGGCACTATATTTTTGAGAACCATCTTTCCGTAGGGGACAACCTCCCGTCAGAACGCGAATTGGGCACACGCTTTTCAGCCGCCCGCAATACCGTACGCGAAGCCATCCGCATTCTCAAAGCCTACGGCGTAATTGATGTGCGGCCCAAGGTCGGCGCGGTCTTGGTTGATCGGCACATGGATGCGATCTTTGATGTGTTTTCATTTCAGATTGGCCTATCTCGCGAAACATTCCTTGATATCCAGAACTTCCGCCGCCTGATCGAGGTAAACTCTGTGGATCGGCTATTTGAGCAATTGGATGATCACGTTCTTGCGCAACTTACCGCCATAAACGAAAAGCTGTTAATCTCCGAAACCGTGGTAGAGGCCGCAGAACGTGATTTCAATTTTCATTGCACCTTGCTTGAAACAACGGCCAATCGAACGCTTGTAACTGTCTATAAATCAATGCGCCCAATGATCGAGCGCTTGATGGAAACAGGCAAAGAAACTGACGGCATTGAAGGCACCTACACTGCTCACACGGGCATTTTGAAAGCGCTGCAAAATCGAGACCGTCTTGCGTATATGTACTTAATGGATCAGCATCTTGACCACGGGCTAAACTATATTGAGGACTCTCTGGCTCGCCCACACAAAGATGCGGGTTGCACATGACGCCAAGATGTACGGTACAGTCTGGTGATGTCTGTGGCGAGGCTGCGACGTGGGACGCAGATCGAGGCCTTCTTTATTGGTGCGACATCAATCGTTTCCTTTTACATGTATTCGACGCCAAGATCGATACCGTCACAACAACGCAATTTGACGAACCTGTCACAGCCATTTCTTTGACAGACAAGGACGGCTGGTTACTGATCGCGCTTGGCTCGGGCTTGATCTTGTTCAACCCCGAAACGCGCGCGCGCGAAGATCTTGCCAATGGGGCGCTCGCGGGCTGGCCTGAGTTGCGTTTCAACGATGGTCGCAGTGATCCGACGGGTGCATTCTGGATCGGCTCTATGGGGAATAATGTCGGCCCCAAGGGCGAAGCATTGCCCCCTACGGATGGCATGGGCGCACTCTATCGCTACCGCTCAGGCACAGGGTTGGTGGCATTTGAGACAGGCATCGGCATCCCCAATACGCTGTGTTGGGCACCCGATGACCGCACGTTTTATTTCGGGGATACATTAAAAAACGAAATCCGAGCGTATCCTTTCGACCCCGCCACCGGTGACATCGGGGACGCAACATCGTTCTTTGCGGGCTTTGAACGCGGATTGCCTGATGGATCCGCCATGGACGCAGAGGGTTACCTATGGAATTGCCGCTTTGGTGGAGGATGCATTGTGCGCATCGCCCCCTCCGGCGACATCGATCAGGTGATCGACATGCCCGTCGAGAACATCACAACTTGCACATTTGGTGGAGCGGACCTCAAAACGATCTTCATCACAACAGCAGGTGCTGAAAGGGCTGGCCAAGGTTCATTAGAGGGTAGCATTTTTACGCTACGCGTCAAAACGCCGGGCCTCGCAGAAAATCGGTTTTCCGTAATTGACACCTGACCACAACGATCATTTTTGGGTTTCGCAGCATTTGTTATTTTGGGCTCGTAGACGACTTTCTCCGCTTCGCGACATCTTTGTAAGGGGCCCCAGTTCACTTTGTCATTCATGACCATAAGGGGATGTTGATCGCCATACTTGGATGCTGCCAACGCAGCCCACATCGCAGACATTGACAAGAACCGGGGCGCTGAACTCCTTAACCTCGGGCGTGTTAGCCATGGGTAACTGTACAAGCGGAAACAAGATTCAAATGTTCCCTACAAAACCTGCAAGTATGATGGTAGTGGATTGAAACCAGTTGTCGCAGACCTTCAGAATTCGATTGTTTTCTGCACTCATCCCGGGTGCTCCGCCCAAAACAGTCCGGGTCGATCAAGGAGATATGAACGTCTTCTGATCAAGCAAAAATGCTCAGTTAAGAATCCAAACAAGACGGCCGCTAAAAACCTTTATGCGTTAGACATGGACGGAATTTTCTGGGCCGTTTTTGATCAAATCAGCGACGCAAAATCAAAAAATTGAAAGTGGATACAAAACATGTGACGGCATGGCACGGGAACTTGATTTGTGTTGGCGGCTTGCAAATGCGAGCAATAAAAATCTATTAAACCATTGAAGGCCCATGGATCATGCACCTCACACGCCATAGATTTATGGCTATAACCTTAGACGCAACCGTTCCCCTTCCCGCGACTGCTAACAACCTGTCGGATTTTAATCTGCCCAATTCAGGCCTAACTCTGCCGCGTGGCGTTGATCCGCTGTCAAATATCATAACAGGAAAACCGGTTGTGGGATGCAAAGACAACAGCCTCGAGCATCAAGGCAGAACGTATAGTTTTTCCTCGCAAGCCAACTTAACGACCCTCAAAAGCAATCAAAAGGCGTACTTGCCTGTCTGCGGCAGCGACAGCTCTTATGGAACAGCCTTTAAAACAAAATGGATGGTGCCCCCTACGTCTGACACATTGTTGATGGCCAATTGCACATCATAATCGACCGCTTCGTTAAAGCACTTGGCAAAGAAATATTCCCCAATATATGCCCGCCGTTGACAGAAACAAGACCGATTTAAAGTAAAATAATACGCTCAATCTAAATGCCGCAACTTAGAAACCCGACTATTAACTCAAACCTGCTCCGAGAAGGACGTATCATGCCAAATACTCTACTTTCGCGCCGAAGCTTTTGCATTGCAGGGATTTCATTTTCTGCATTGTCCAGCGCAGCACTTCCCGCATTTGCCAAAACGATCAGCCGCTTTAGCCTGTCTCGAAATGGGACGGCGTTGAAAGGGTATGATACCACCGCTTACTTTAAAACCGACAAACCTGCAAAGGGATCAACTGCGACTACGGTCACTTGGAAAGGTGCGACATGGCGCTTTGCCAGTGCGGCTGATGCGGACTTATTTCGCGCCAACCCAGACGCTTATGCCCCGCAATTTGGCGGCTATTGCACACGCGCTATGTCTTTGGGCAAGGAAGTTCCAAGTGATCCAGAGGTTTGGCGCATTCATAAGGGTAATCTACATGTCTTTTATGCGCGTCGCGGTGGAACAGCTTTCGACAAGGGCCCCGATGCCATGATCAAGCTCGCTCAGGCGCATTGGGACACTCTGACGCTTGTCGAATAAAATTGCTCAATCTATCTGGTATTTAACAAGGCTGCGTTTCCTAAGGCTTGGCATGAAGAACTATTTTAAGTTAATTTTCCTCGCATCCGGCTTGGCCGTTGCGCCTGTCCAAAGTTTTGCCGATACGAAACTCGATGTTTTGATCCTTGGCGACAGCCAGATATCGTTCGGTGCGGGCGAGGTCTATTTAGATTTCTTTGATAATCTTCAACGCAATTGCGCAAAAACCATAAGCAAAGCGCAAATGAAACGCGTTGGCCAACGGCGCACATTGGCGGTTGGCGTAAGATCGACCTCCCTTCATTCCTGGGTGGCGCGTGATGGCCGCGCAAAGGATACGATTTGTGAGGTTGATAAAAAATATGGTGTAAATGCCGGTGCCTATGGGATTGCGGGCCAACCCGATCGGAAATTTATTCAGATCGGCAAAGAACCCGGCTTTCAATATTGCCGCAAAAAGAAGTCTGCGCTTGAAGCTGTGTTTGATGATCCCGCGAACACACCAAAATTACTTGTTTTAAACGTCCTTGGGAACGCTGAGAAAAGGTGGTCTGAAAGCCAAAGCACCGCCGATACGGATGTGCGCAGAACGCTTCAACAGATCCCAAAAAGCGTCCCTTGTATCGTACTGACCACCGCGCCGGTTTTCCACAAGACAACAAACGATACCCGAATGCTCGCACAAAACAATTTGGCACGAGCTTTAGAAAAGGCTGGCGGAAGGTGTCACCTCGTTAAAGGTATTTCACCGGAAACCCGCGCTGTTATCGAGGGAAAATCAAAGTTTTTTCGCCAAAATAAAAACGGTAAAATCGTTGATCCGCACCACCCGAGCAAGACCGCGATCAAACAGTTTATGAAGGCGACTGGCCCGAAGCTGTGCGAGGCAGTGGCGGCGGTACTAAAATGAATGTGTCGAGGCGGTGTTCCGCCCATATGGACGCAGAAACCCAAGTGGATTTGGATAAGCATCTAAATCCCACTTTTGAACAAACATAACTTAAGGTCAAACCGATGATCGGCTTTCTGATGTTTACGGGGAGACAAAGGCCAGAGATCGGACATTCATTCGAGGCATAGCATCGATCATTGTGGGCTCGAAAAAGACTTCGAGCCATTTCGCGTCATCTTTGAAAGGAGAGCCTGTTCACTCCGTCTCTCACGGTCCAAAGCCGCCTTCCCGCTCATTGATTAGCGCTGCTGATCAGCCATTACACACATAATTTCCTCGCACCTGCTGTGCAACCCGCGGCGCCAAAGCCGCGATAAAACCATTTATCAGATGACGAGACCGTACCGACCTTTCGTTACGTGCCACCGAAACCGGAAAGAAACGGACTTTGTTGTCGCCCGTTGGCAACCGCACATTATGAATCTGAATACTCAACCAGATTCCCTGCAGGTTTCTCGCCACTTAATGGAGCCCTTGATACAGATAACCCCACTAAGAAAGACCTAAAAATCCCAGTCATCGTCTTCGGTCGCCACTGCTTTGCCTATCACGTAGGACGAACCAGAACCCGAAAAGAAATCGTGGTTCTCGTCTGAATTTGGCGATAAGGCCGCCATAATCGCTGGGTTCACCTGACAGGCGTCATCAGGAAAAAGCGCCTCATATCCTAGGTTTTGCAGCGCTTTGTTCGCGTTATAGTGCAGGAAATGTTTTACATCTTCTGTCAGGCCCAGAGGATCGTAAAGCTGCTCGGAATAGCGTGCTTCGATTTCGTAAAGGTCAAACAACAGGGCAAAGGCGAAATCTTTTATCTCCGCACGTTCCACCGGGTTCAGCCGTTCCACACCACGTTGAAATTTATATCCAATGTAATACCCATGAATCGCCTCGTCACGGATGATTAGACGGATCAGATCGGCGGTATTGGTTAAGCGCGCGCGGCTGGACCAATGCATCGGCAGATAAAAGCCAGAGTAGAACAAAAAACTCTCAAGGAAGACACTTGCAACCTTCTTGCGCAGCGGGTCATCATTGGCGCGATATTCTTCAAGGATCAGTTTTGACTTTGCTTGTAGGTGTTCATTTTCCGCTGACCAGCGAAAGGCTTCGTCCACTTCTGCGGTTTGGCACAACGTCGAAAATACCGACGAATAACTACGGGCGTGCACAGCTTCCATGAAGGCAATGTTGCTCAGGACAGCCTCTTCATGGGGTGTGATTGCGTCCTGCATCAGTGTTGGCGCACCCACGGAATTTTGAATTGTATCCAGCAGCGTCAACCCAGTGAATACCCGAATTGCTAGTGTCTGTTCGTCGGGTGTTAATTGCGACCAGCTTTGGATATCGTTCGACAACGGCACCTTTTCAGGCAGCCAGAAGTTCACCGTCAGGCGGTTCCAGATTTCCAAGTCTTTTTCATCTTCTAGTCGGTTCCAGTTGACGGCGGCGGGGATGCGCGCAGGAGTGATAAAATCTTTCATGGGATTGGCTTTCGATTAGAGCGAACAGGAGACACAGCCCTCAACCTCGGTCCCTTCTAGGGCCGTTTGGCGTAGGCGGATGTAATAGATGGTTTTGATGCCCTTTTTCCAAGCATAGATCTGCGCGCGGTTGATGTCGCGGGTTGTGGCTTCGGCCGGAAAAAACAACGTCAAGGACAACCCTTGATCCACATGTTGTGTGGCCGCTGCATAGGTGTCGATGATCGCTTCTGGCCCGATGTCATAGGCGTCACGATAATATTCCAGATTTTCATTGGTCATATAGGGCGCGGGATAATAAACGCGCCCAATCTTACCTTCTTTGCGAATTTCGATCTTGGCGGTAATCGGATGGATCGAAGATGTGGCAAAGTTGATGTAGCTAATTGACCCTGTCGGCGGTACGGCCTGAAGATTGCGGTTATAAAGCCCGTATTCCACCACGTTTTCACACAGCAATGCCCAGTCCTTGCGGGTCGGAATATCGATTCCAGCAGTGTTAAACAGATCCTTCACGACCTTCGTCTTGGGCAACCAATCCTGATCCGTGTATTTAGTGAAAAAAGCCCCGTTCGCATAGCTCGAGGCCTCGAACCCCTTAAATCGCGCACCCTTCTCCTGCGCCAATGCGCATGAGGCACGCAAGCAGTGATACAGCACCGTGGCAAAGTAGATATTAGTAAAATCAATTCCTTCTACGCTGCCATAATGGATACGCGCGCGGGCTAGGAACCCGTGTAGGTTCATCTGACCCAACCCGATGGCATGACCTTCGTCATTGCCTTTGCGGATCGACGGCACAGAACTAATGGCGCTCATTTCGCTTACCGCGTTCAAGGCCCGTATAGCAGTTTCTACAGTGCCACCCAGATCGCCTCCATCCATCGCGCGCGCAATATTGAGTGATCCAAGGTTGCAAGAAATATCAGTACCCATCTGCGCATAACTTAGGTCATCATTGAACTCAGACGCCGTGTTCACCTGCAGGATTTCCGAACACAGGTTCGACATGGTAACCCGTCCGGCTATAGGGTTGGCGCGGTTCACCGTGTCCTCAAACATGATATAGGGATAGCCACTTTCGAACTGGATTTCGGCGATGGTTTGAAACAGGCTTCGCGCGTTGATCTTGGTCTTACGGATGCGCGGATCATCGACCATTTCGTGGTACTTTTCGGTAACCGAGATCTCGGAGAACGCACAACCGTAGAGCTTTTCAACGTCATGTGGAGAGAAGAGGTACATGTCCTCATTCTTTTTAGCCAATTCGAAAGTGATATCGGGGATCACAAGGCCAAGAGACAGGGTCTTGATCCGAATTTTTTCATCCGCGTTCTCGCGTTTGGTATCAAGAAACCGCAATACGTCGGGGTGGTGCGCATTTAGGTAGACTGCACCGGCGCCTTGCCGTGCGCCGAGCTGGTTGGCGTAAGAAAAGCTATCTTCCAGCAATTTCATCACTGGAATCACGCCTGAAGATTGGCCCTCGATCCCTTTGATTGGTGCGCCCTGTTCGCGAATATTGGTCAACAACAGGGCAACGCCACCACCGCGTTTGCTGAGCTGTAGGGCCGAGTTTATACCCCGTCCGATGCTTTCCATGTTGTCTTCAAGCCGAAGCAGAAAACAAGAGATATATTCGCCCCGTGCCTTTTTGCCTGCATTCAGGAACGTTGGCGTGGCAGGTTGAAACCGCCCCGCTATGATCTCCTCCATCAGGCGTATCGCGGCTGCCTCATCCCCTTGTGCAAGCGTCAGGACAACCATCACGACCCGGTCCTCATAGCGTTCCAGATATCGCAAACCATCCCACGTTTTTAATGTGTAAGAGGTGTAATATTTAAACGCCCCAAGAAAGCTCGGAAAACGAAACTTATGATCAAAAGCGGCCGCCCAAATACGGTGCAAAAACGCAGTGTCGTATTGGGCCAATACGCCGCCTTCATAATAGCCCTCAGTCACCAGATAGCCGAGTTTTTCGTCAAGTGAATGAAAAAAAACGGTGTTCTGATTTACGTGTTGAAGAAAATACTGTCGCGCCGCTATGCGGTCTGCATCGAATTGAATTTGGCCATTGTTATCCAAAAGATTCAGCAAAGCGTTAAACCCATGATAGTCAAGGTCGGTCGTCAGGTTGGCATCAAGCATTGTGTGTTCCAAAATCTGTGTAGCCCGGTGCGAATGCGGACAATGTCGGTTTCAGTGCCAGCCAACTCGAACCGAGTAAGAATGGGCACGTTGCATTTGTTGGCGATGACATCCCCCGCCCTTGCGAAGGTTGCACCGAAATTGCGGTTACCGCTGGCAATTACCCCACGCAACAACGCGCGGGACGCAGGGGTATTGAGGCACGCGATCACCTGTTTAGGCACTGCGCCTCGGCCCAACCCATCGGCGTAGGTCGGGCAGATCAGCACGAAAGGTCGGGTGATCTGGGGCAGTTTGTCGCTTGCCCGGATTGGCAGTTGGGAAGCAGGCAAACCCAACCGTTCAACAAAGCGGCGCGTGTTTCCGGAAGCACTTGAAAAGTAGACCAGATCACTCATCGTAGTTATGCCAACCGACTAATCATATCAGGACGAAAGCCCGCCCAATGATCCTCGCCTGACAACACAACTGGGACCTGACGGTAGCCCATGCTTTGGACCTGGGCCATTGCGCCTGCGTCTTCACTGATGTCAATCAACTCATAGCTGATGTTCCGCGCATCTAGCGCCCGTGTCGTGGCCGTGCATTGCACACAGGCCGGTTTTGAAAAAACAGTGATGGTCATGGTCAGGTCCCTTTGTCGCGTTTTTAACGGAGGAAGGGACACGGGATCATTGACCGACAAGAGCGCTGCCGGATCACGCACCCCAAGGCCCACCGCCTTCGGTTGTCATATCGCGCTCAGGCAGGTCTCCTGACTTTGTGGCTCGGATGTTCAAGCCCTCCTTCCCAGTACAAATGTACCAGTGGGTGCGGGCCAAAACTTGCCACTTACAGTTGCGGGGGCAGTGACGGATTTACACCATCTTCCCTCTTAGCCTACGATGCGACTCGCAGGAACCAAAGCAGGCTCATATTGCGCCTCAACTTCCTACATTGTCAATATGTTGATTTATCTGGGTCAAATCACAAAGGCGCAACCCAACAGTTTTTACAATAATCTGGTCCTAATTGACGCTGATTTTTTCGCTTAGGTTGTATATCGGATTGGTGCTCCCTTTAAATCTGGGCTTGCAAGGTGCCACCCAAATGGATGGAAAATTGGGAAGCTGGTCAAAGTCCAGCACTGCCCCCGCAACGGTAATGACATATGCGGGCACGATTAGAGCCACTGGGGTATGACGCTCTGGGAAGGGATCGTGCTTTGGCCCGAAAAAGCCCAGTCAAAGGTCGGAAACCAACCTCGCCAAGACGTCAATCCGCGAGTGGCGGTGCGGACGCTGATTGTGGATGCACGACGTGGGGCCTGAATTCACCCTGTCAAAACACGGGTTGAAACCCGTCCATTGCCGTGTTCTGGCCGGTCTTGTTTATGTTTGTCTGGCGGAGCACACCCCCGATTTCGAAGCTTTTGCTGCTTTGGCCCGGACATATCTGGCGGTAAATGACCTAACTCACGCCAAAGTGGCCCATGAAAGCTCTAGCGTAGAGAACGGCAATTGGAAAATCGTCTGGGAAAACAACCGGGAATGCTATCATTGTGGTGGCAACCACGCAGGGTTTCGCCGCTCTTATCCTGATAATCCAACCGTCGCGGGTATCGAAGAAAGCGAAACCCCAGCCCATTTGCAAGCCCATTTCATCTAGATGGAAGCGCAGGGTTAAGGGCAATCATGTACTACTGATCTCGATCCGCTCCCAAGAGGCCAACAAAAAGCGCATCAGAGGTTCGGCACATGCTCCAAAACGCAAAGACCTCGGGGAGAAATTTGCCCTCGTGGCTTTGTGACCTGCGCTCATTGTGACAAGCCCTTGCGCAGTTGCGGTTCCAAATCCGGAACGGGCAAACGCTATGCCGATTGTCTGAGTCACACAAAGTCCTGTGACAGCTACGGAAAATCGATCCCGCGTGACAAACTCAAGGGAGAGTTTAAAGACCTACTCAAAACCCAGCGTCCGTCGAGTGCCTCATGGCCGTGTTCAAAAACATGGTGGGGCGCTGCTCACAGCTCAAGGCATTGTAGCAAACGCTAATCTGAAACAAACTCTATCAAAGACCTTCTTATGCATTAACACTATTGGCTTGGCTAAAAAGATCAAACGCATCCTATCTTCGCATCCCTATAACCAGAGGCGTATATTGTTTGAAATGGTGAATGCTCTTCGGATTGCAGCCAGAGATGAACCCATATGCGGGTTGAGCCGAGAAGAGCGCGATCAGGTTATTCACGCATTGGACAACTAAAAACATACCAAATTAATGTCGAGCAAGTCTTTGAAGCTGAAGGCCCTTGGCAAAGTGATCAAGCTTCGCCCGGATCAATCCTTCACTCTGAAAACGGCCAATCGTGATGCCATTGCTTGTGATCCAGTCCGTGCCAGCCTGTCCCATCCGGACCGCTTTGGAAACCGTTGATCAACATTAGATTGAGTCGCGCAAATGAAAATTTTTCGCAGAAAACGTGCGTTACAAAGTGAGACGTGCTTTGATGTCTTTTCTGCCTGGCCGATGCCCCCCTACGATTTGGATCGAACACACACAGAGGCTATCGTTACCGCGTGCCTTCCCGAAGGCTATGGCCGGTTGGGACTGACCGCGACAACGCGGATTTTGGAGGCATTGGAGGCCGAGGTCATCCCCCACAGCACGGCAGTCGCATCCAGTGGGTGGCATCATTCGGATGGCCACACCGGGGAGGTGTTGAGCAATCTGCCCTACTACGGCGAAATCCTTGATCGCCATGTGATCCTCGGCACCTATGACACGAAGGACGACGACGTCACACTCTATCGCAGGATCACCAACCCGACGGTGCATATCGGACTGAAGCAGCTGCGCCGCTTGGTAAACCGGATCATTACAGTTTATGGCAGGCCAGACGAGATCGTGGTAGAACTGGCCCGTGATCTGAAACTCTCGGACGAACAAAAACGAGACGTGCGGCGCAACATTAAAAAGAACACCGATGCAATGGAACGGTTCGAGGGTGAAAACGATTTTTGCGCGCCCTGAAAGACACGCAACACTTGTCCCGCATCGCCCGTGCGTATCTTGATACGCTTTATGATGGAGGAGACGGCAAGAGCCACGTTTGGGTCCTGCTTGGCCGGCTGACGGAAATGCTGCGGCGACACTAGGAACTAAACGGTTTGAGTGCTCTGACCGATTGCCACACACAAACAGTCAAGGCAAAGAACCGCACAGATCACCGGCATCATGCAATTGATGCGGCGGTAGTGGCCGCGCGCTTCGTGCCGCCCCCAAGGGACGGGTTTCGTGATGATAACGAGGTCGCCGTTTGCATACCTTTTGCATTAGTGACCGCTGCGCAGTTGAAAGTTGGCGGCCGCTCTCGCTGGATTCACGATCCGCAGTTGCGGTATTCTCTCACCGTGGTAACCAAGAACAAGGAAGGCAAAGCCTTTGAAACTACACTTATCGATTTCGCGGCTAAAGTGGGCCCATACAAGGGGCTGCGACGAGTACGCATCGTGAAACCGATGCACACTTCGGCACGTGTCTTAGTACCCGCGCGAAGTCCGATCAAGGCCTACCAAGCCGGAAATAATCGCCGATTTGAAGTCTGGCGCCTGCCAGACGGAAAGATACAACATAACGTCGTATCGACGTTTGCGCCCGCATCTCGCGGTCAAACGCCTACATAGATTCATGAAAGGTGATCTGGTGCTGCTGGAGGAAAGCAAGTTTGGCCGGTCATTGCGAGAGTAGAAATGTTTAGCGTCAAAGAAAGGATCGAGCTCGTACCGCATAACGAGTCGAATGCGTCTGATCGCTACCGCAATCTGAAAGAACTGACGGATCGCGGCGCGCCGGTCGTCCTTTGTACTCCCAATCATGGGCCCAGATCTGTTTTATTGCCGATCGAGGGGCAGCATGCCCAAGGCGCACGTATGCGCGCGCAGTGGCGGGCGAAAGCGCCGCTTATCAAACAGGCCCGGAAGCAGGTCGTCACAGCCAAAGTCGCCATGCAGGCCGCTGCATTGGACGCGATTGGTGAACCGCCCACGCCTTTGCAAATGATGATCCGAAAGATCACCTCTGGCGACAGCAAAAATATCAAGGCACAAGCCGCACGTTATTACTGGCCGTGTTTGATGGGTCAGACTTTCGCCACGACACAACGCAGGGGGATGAAAACGCGCTGTGAACTATGGCTACGCTGTTTTGCGTGCGTCGGCGGCTCGTGCGGTCGCCACTGCTGGCCTGCACCCGACCATCGGCCTGTTCCACGCCAACCGCCGCAATGCCTTTGCCCTTGCCGATGACCTTATGGAGCCGTTCCGCCCTTTGGTCGATTGCGCTGTCAGGTCTATTTTGGCCGACCACGGTGTGGAGGATGACAGCAACGCCAAACAAGCGCTCGCTCGCTTAGTCGCAACGGACATGCCGTTGGGGGACGGGGTGACACTGGTTTCGGTTGCCCTCATGAAACAGGCAACTTCACTGGGCCAAAACTATGAAGCAGGCAGGTTGGACCTTGCCCTGCGGCGCTCGCCTGCCCTCTTGACGCTGGCGGGGTTGGACAGGTGACGCGCACGATAACCCAATTATCGGGATATAGATTGATGTGGATACTTGTAATGTTCGATTTGCCCACCGATACAAAGCCGCAGCGCAGTACCGCGACGGCCTTTCGTGACTTTCTGTTGGACGAAGGGTTCGAGCGCAGTCAGTTTTCGGTCTACGCCCGCTTTGTGAACGGCAAGGAAGCTTTTGCAACATGCGTCAACCGGATCGAACGGCATTTGCCTGTTTCTAGAGATATCCAGATCCTGAACTTCACCGACCGCCAATATCGTGATACCGTCCATTACTCAGTTCAGGGCCGCAAATGCGCCCGAAAGAATCCCGGGCAATTGGTGATGTTTTGATGCGTTTCGCTGTGGAAAATACTTATAGATCCCGATTAAATATATACGTTAACAAAGGCTTGACCGAAGATCTTTTGTAGCAGTTCAAAATTCGCAGTCCAATTGTGTTTGCTGCGAAAGTCCGTTTCAGGAAGGCGGCACCGGGTCGTTGGGACACTCGGCCAGAGTCTGGTATGGAACCAGCGGAGCCTGTGTTCAGATGGTACGAATGGCGGGTTTGGGCCCTGCCCGTCCCTCTCCAGATCCCAGAACGTGGCGTTGTTGCTGCATTGCATCCGAGGTCGTCTTAGTGTCTATTTCTCCCGATGCTGCGAATAGCATGAATGCTTGCTCCCTAAGTCCAGCTGATGTCAATACAAGCTTGCAGAGAAATAATATGGCCGAAGAACGATCGGCGTGACTAAAACCCATGTCGTCCCTTCGCCCATTGAAATCCGATCAATGCGCCTTTGACACGGGGTTGCATACATAGCGCATCTGCCCCAGCAGACACACTGAACATCAATCCCCACGGAGCGTGGTTCCTAAACAATCCACACGATATACAATGTGAAACCCGCAAGATGCCCCACCAGTAATATCGTGAATTGGGCAGGTTCGTCGTCACCCCTTGCATGTGCAAAATTGAAGTCACCGACGGAACATCTGCCGCAATCCTTTAGGTAGCGATGCAGAGCGTTACCCCCCACATCTTGAGCATTTCAGAAGGAGGTCTCTGTGTAAAGATAGACGCAGGTTTCGCTCTTCATTCAGCAAACTCACTTCGCGGCACATTCATACACACTCTGGCTCGAAAAACTGAATTGATAGGAAAAGCCGTTTCAGGCGGCACGACGTCCGCCTGAACTATTGGTGATCGGGAACCTAAGCCCCAGCAGCTTGGATTTGCGCCACGGCTTCTTGCGTGCTCCAGACGGCGTTTGCCATGTAGCGGAAATTGATCAGTGCAGCGAGGTAACCATCACCTTCCGGCAGCATTGCCGCAGCAGTGGCATCGCGAACGACAGCGACCTCAAATCCATCTTCGAGCAACTCACGCATATGAGACTCTGTGCAGAGGTTCGCAGACATACCCGCCAAGATCACCTGATCAACTCCTTGCTTGCGCAGTTGGAGCGACAGATCGTTCGTATCATTGCCATAAACCTTGTGTGGCGAGGTTACGATGGTCTTACCGTCTTCGATGTATTGTTTGTATTGCGGCATCCAATCAGCACCGGATCCTTCAAAACCGTCAAGATTCAATGGCCCTTTCCGGTCGAACATACCGATCTTATGCATCAGCTTCTCAAGCGCACCCTCAAACTTCCAACCATGATCTGTTGGATAGTAGTAGTGTGGCGACACGGCCGTTGTGATGTCATGAGCCTTGGCCATTTTGAACAGTGTTTCGATGTTTTCGACGGTGTTATGTTCCTCAACGCTTGCACCGATGACGCCCCATGTGACGCCTTCAGGATGCAAGAAGTCGACTTGCGGGTCGGTAACTACAAGTGCCGCACGGCTCAGGTCCAGCTTCATGTTGGATGGTGGTAGCGCAGGGTCACTCGGATCCGCATATGGGTTTTGCTCTTGTGCCTGGGCAGGACCAACGAATGTAGTGGCCGCTGCCGCCGCTGTTCCAGCCAGACCAGTGGTCAGTGCCGTCCTTCGTGTAATTCTCTTGTCGCTGTCGCCATGATCATTGCAAGTGCACATCTCGGAAATCCTTTCTTGTGTTTTCCTTTTCGCCCTTCCTTTGTGTGTCAATAGAAGTGCCTTTGCGTCCGGATTGTGTGCTCTAACACACAAAAACGTATCCAAGCGTCCGAATTACGTGCAAAACGCCGACATGAAACTCGACCATGTATTCGACAGCCTTTCAATTCGAGCCGAACCATTCGCGCTTTGCGAAATCGAAGGCATTTGCCGTGTGGCGCTCAAACCAGAAGCCGCCGTCACATTGCACTACGTGCTTTCTGGCAGTGGCACGATCTCCATCAAGGATAGTGAACCGATCCCGATTGAGGCCGGAAGCTTGGTGCTTGTCCCAGCTCTCAAACGCCATGAAGTTCGCAACAATGGTACCGTGGCGGTGCCAATGCCAGAGTGCCGACCAGCAGAATTGCAACTGAGGCATGTTTTGGAAACTGCTGACGACGATCCTTCCTCCAAGGCGCGTATTCTTGCACTCTGCGCCCATGTAACAATAGGTCTGGAAGGAGCGAGCAATGTGGTTGAACTCATCCGGGAACCAATGGTGTTCCACCGGTGCAAGGAAACCGCATTAAGCACGATTATCACCAATCTTCTGCATGAGTTATCGACCCCCAGAATCGGAAGTCGGGCCATGATCCGTGCGCTCCTGCTACAGGCAACCATAGAGATGCTACGTCATCGCGCGCACTCGGGCGATAGAGCATTGCATTGGATGGCAGCACTTCGAGATCCGGTATTGTGGCGAGCACTAAAGCACCTTTTGGACAAACCCGGCGATGCGCACACGGTACAATCACTGGCGGACGTGTCTGGGGTAAGTCGTTCAGTTTTTGCACAACGCTTCGCAAATGCCTATGGCTCTGGGCCGATGGAGCTATTGCGAGAACTGCGCATGCAACGCGCTGCCAGCTTGCTCAGAACCACGGACCTCCCCGTAAAGCGCATCGCTGAAATGGTTGGATTTGCTAGCAGAAGTGCGTTTACGCGGCAGTTTGAAACGAAAACGGGACTGAGCCCTCGGGACTACCGAAAGTCAATGGAGGTAGACTAAGCAGCCATTCGTTTCGATCGCATAGATGGCAAATTGGTCCGCAGATTATGAGATCGAGCCCTGCTGGACTATGCTCATGCAGCGAATGGCAGGACTATGCCTCTGTAGCGCAGTGAAATTTCGCATATCGGGAGGGGTGTAGAACTTTTACCTGTGCCCTTGCCCCTGCTTCCGCAATGAAACCGGTTCAACTCTTTCGGCAAACCTGTTTTCGTCCACGACCAACATCATGTGAGTGTTACGCGAAGACAACATCAAAACGCTCCGGCTCTCGGGATCACGCAACATGAAGAGCTTTTGTTCAGGCTGCGACTCTGCGCTTTCAAATTTCCAGCCGAAGTTGGTATGTTTGTGGTCCAGGCAGGGTCGCATGACAGCAGGATCAACATCCGCCCAACGGGCATATCTGCTGTTCCAGTCGCGCGAACTGGGACAACGATCTGGCCTTCATCGAAAGGATGGGCTGGCTTCCTGACTGAACGATAGAACCGATTGTATTTCAGACAATAGCCAAGCGACAAGCAAGCGACCGTTGGCTTCGTTCGCGGTCCCGACCATCAAACTTCAAAAAGTCGTGCAAAGCACAAAGGTCCGGCCTGGGAAAGCTGCGCGGCAACACCCAGTTCAGTAGCCAAGCTCGGCAATGGGCCGATTGTCACAGCAAAATATAGTGCGGCACAATAGACGGTCGTGACCGCGCCGAACTGATGGTTTTGGTTTTTGCAAACAATTGGATATATGGGCAAAATGTGTTCTAAGTTAATCAAACAAGAAAGGAACTGTCGTATCAAAATGTTTGACCCCAAGACACTATCAATAGCTCATCAAGACGTGGTTAAAAACACCCGCCGATGGCTTGAACAGATGGTAGTTGGATTAAATCTATGTCCATTTTCCTCCAGCGTCATTGCCCAAGATCAAGTGTATTATGCCATCTGCGATGCCACAATCGATGCACAACTAAAGCAGTTCTTTGTGAATGAATTACAGCGCCTGCTTGGAGCTAACGAAAATGACATTGCCACGAGCTTGCTCATGTTTACCCAAGGTCTAGAAGAGTTCGACGATTACCTCGACTTACTCGATTGGTTTCAACAATTATTGGAGAAAGCAGAACTGACAGAGCATTTGCAATTAGCATCATTTCATCCTCAATATCAATTTGAAGGTGTGGCAGCAGACGATCTTAGTCACTTTACTAATCGCTCACCCTATCCAACCATACATCTTCTGCGTCAAGATCAGATGACTAAAATCCTCGCTCATGTTGTGGATCCTAAGAAGATCTATTTAGATAATATAAAGGCATTGAATAAACTTGGACGCCGACAGGTCGAAGAACTTTGCCCTTGGGGAATATAAGAACTGTCTGACGTCAGCGCTTCCGGACGTAAATATGACTATTTGATAAGAGAGATTTTGTTGCTCATCTCGACCACTGAGGCGTGGACGATGAGGAAGACTGGCGAGCAGATCGTCAAAGACATCCAACACGCCACGCACAAACATTATTCATCCAAAGAAAAGATAAGGATCGTGCTGGATGACCTGCGCGGTGAAGACAATGAGAACTTGGCGGCCATTGGTCCGAGGACAATGGTCGAATGCCGAGCTGTGTCGTCGCAAGGGGCATTATCCGTCGTCAGGGTCTCTGGAAGACAAGCAGCGGTTCAATGATTTTGCAAAGCCATTGCCAGTTTGGGGCCAGAAAGATGTACGGCAGCAGGCGTTGGCGGAGAAACGGGAACGTAAGAGGCGGCACCAGCTAGTCGAGTTAGGGCCATTCTTCCCCTTTGGGATCAACGGTAGCCGTAGGTTCGTCGTGCTCACACCGTTCGATACTTCGGTGCGTTTGAAAGTCGTTTGAAAATGCTCGCCAAAACTGGCTACTGCACTCCCGATTTATTGTTTAACATCAATAAGTTTAATTGATTTACACACAACGCCGCACTACCAAAATAAGGTACTTTAAAATAAACAAAGGCCTCCAACCTCTGTATTTAAAGCTCTCCCAGCCCTTCATCAAAGGTCGCGACCAGCTTCAGTAATCTAACTTTCACGCGCTCTATGACATTTTTGCGATCTAGTATCCTCGGCTTTTCCTGTAGGGCGCTGACAATTTCACCTTGAAGTGGTTTCTTCCCCGTAAAATGGTATTGCTCGATCATCGCCTTAAATGCATCCGGGTCCAGTTTTTCGTTTATGCATATATCATTGATGGCATTTGATTTTTCTTCATCCCAAAATCCGTTGAAGGCTTCTGCCACAGTCTGGCCTTGTGGAATGGAGGACATGTGCTCTTCGATAAACTTTTCAATCAGTTCTCTTTTACTGCGCAAATGACGCTCTGATCCGAGAAAGTCCCGGACTATCTTCTTCTTAGCCTGTGAAGCATCCCGTATTTTCGGGTCCAAACTGTCTTGGTCCTCAAATGCCTCTGCCAACAATGCCAAGATATAGGCAACGTTGATTTCGTCTCGCTGGATCAACTCCAGCTCAAAATCCACCTCGTTAACAATAGAGGCAGCATTGTCCTCTTTATCCGTTTTGGTCCGATCATAGATATCAAGGTATTTACTTTTGTAGTCCTCGAACTCTTGGGAAAGTAAATCCAAATCTGCCGGATCGTATTCCGTAAAACTGGTCAGTACATTTCGCAATCGGATCAGGTCACGGAATGCTTGCACAAAAGCCAACTGATCCTGTTCCGATATCAGATCATCCACGCTGTTTGGGTCAACCGCAATATCCTTTAAGGTGCTAACCCCTGCATTAAACTGATCAAGGTAATCACCATAGGGAGCCATCAGAATCGTTTCGATGGCTTCTTTATTGGAGAACAACGTGATCGCCTGATCCGTATTTGGTTTTAGATTGCGAAAGCAGACAATATTGCCCTGCGACTTTAATTGCCCCAATATCCGGTTCGTCCTTGAAAAGGCTTGGATCAACCCATGATATTTGAGGTTCTTATCCACGTAGAGCGTGTTTACTTTTTTGGCATCGAACCCCGTCAGGAACATGTTGACAACCAGCAGAATATCCAACCGATCTTTGTCCAAGGCCCCATCGCGGTCGCGGCCTTTTAGGCGTTTGCTTAGATGGTTGTAGTAGGTGTAGAAACCCGCGCTGTCTTTCACGGTCTCCTTGGTCTGATACATGGCGTTGTAGTCGGCAACATAGGATTCCAAGCGGTCCCGCTTGTGAACATCAACCGGCAGATCAGCCACATTCAAATCAGGATCACCGATCAAGCCATCGGCATCCGGGTCCGCTTCATTAGGGCCGTACGTAAAGATTGTTGCAATTCGAAGATGGTGTTCACCCGCATCCTTTTTGCGCCGGAACGCCTCGTAATAGGCGATCAAGGCATCCACAGAGCTGACGCAGAGCATGGCGCTGAATTGTTTGTTGTGGGTCTTGCGGTCGTGGTTCTGGATGATCCAATCCACAATCCCGTCAACCCTGTCGAGATTATCATAGAACTCCCGCACGTTGATCGCAGGCACCTCTTCATCGATGAGGCTGCCATCTTTGCGCTTTAGTTTACCCCAATACTCCACGGCGAACCGCAGAACATTTTCATCCGCAATCGCGTCAGTGATGACGTATTTATGCAGACACTCAGCAAACAAATCCTTCGTGGTGCGTTTTCCCACGGCGTTGTCGGCAAATATCGGAGTCCCGGTAAATCCGAACATCTGGGCTTTGCTAAAGAACGCCACAATCCGCTTATGAGTATCCCCGAACTGGGAGCGGTGGCATTCGTCAAAGATAAACACCACGCGCTGATCCTTGACCTGCTGCAAACTGCCCTCATAGCGGTCACGAGAGATTGCTGTGTTCAGCTTCTGGATCGTGGTGACAATCAGTTTGGTATCCCCGCCCAGCTGCCCCACAAGCGCCTTGGTGTTATCGGTGCCATCCACCGATCCGTCAGAGAAGTGGTTAAACTCTTTGGTGGTCTGGTAATCCAGATCGGCGCGGTCGACCACGAACACCACCTTGTCGACCTTGGGATTCTCGATCAACACCTGCGCGGCCTTAAAACTGGTAAGCGTCTTGCCTGACCCGGTGGTGTGCCAGATATAGCCATTCTTGCGACCGGCCTTAACCCGCGCGTCAATCGCCTCTACAGCGTAATATTGATAGGGCCGCAGCGCCATCAGGATCTTATCGCTTTCGTGCAGCACGATGTATTTGCTGATCATCTTTGAGACATGGCATTTTTCTAAAAACACATCCGCAAAGGCATCCAATTGGGTGATCAGTGTATTGTCCTCTTCGGCCCAAAAGAACGTTTGTTTGAAATCCTGTTTGCGGTTGTTGGCGAAATATTTAGTGTTCACGCCATTGCTGATCACAAACAACTGCACATATTGAAACAGCGCCGACTCCGCCCAGTAACTGTGTCGTTGGTAGCGGTTGATCTGGTCGAACGCTTCCTTAAGCTCTACCCCGCGCCGCTTTAACTCTACCTGCACCAAGGGCAACCCGTTGATCAGCAGCGTGACGTCAAAGCGAGTTTTGTGATGGCCGGTGACCGTGACCTGCGTGGTGACTTGATATTGGTTCTGGCACCATTCCTGTGTGTTCAGAAATTGCAGATAAAGCGAGCTTCCATCGTCTCGGGTTAACTGCATCCGCCCGCGCAGAGTTTTGGCCTTTTCAAACACATTGCCTTTATCAAGGTGGTTCAGAACCTTGGCAAATTCTGACTCCGAAAGCGTAACACCATTATGTTTGCCCAATTGACTGCGCAGATTGGCTTGCACAGCAGCCATATTCGGCAGGGTGACGGGCGCATAGCCAAGGCCGGTCAGGCGTGTGACAAGATCGGATTCAAGCTGGGCCTCGGATTGATAATCGCTCATGCGTCCTCATTCTCTAAGGTATCGCGAAGATCCTTAAGGGTTTGACCGTCATGCATCCAAAAAGCCGTTCCCTTTACCGCTTTCCAATAGGTGCCCCGGCTATGCTGAACCGAGAGCGCTGCGGCGGACAGGCTGGTTTTTGCGCCTTCAAACTCTACATTCTGGTTGTCCAAAACGGTGCAGGTCACAGAGTCGTCCAGTTTGAAACGCAAAACGGTGCCGGGACCAATTCCAACCATTTTGAAGCTGAACCGCTCTGCGCGTTTTTCCAGTTTTTGAATGGCCTCTGAGTCCTCGGCGTTTTCCACAACGGTTTCTTTTGGGGTCACGTCCCTTAGGGCTACCATGCGGATGATATCGGCTGCGGCTTCGGGCTCGATTTCAAAGAACTCCCGGTTTTTGTTAACGCGGAACTTATCAAATGCACGGTGAAGGCGTTTTTCAACGTTTTTGGCGCGGTCGACCTCGCCCGCGTAATAGCATTCAAATGGTACCGGAACAGCGGTCGTATATAGCTGCGCCATCCGTTGTTGGAGGCTAACGTTTGTTGTCCCGATTTTAATATAGTCGGGCATCGCTTCGTTGATTAAAATATAGACAATACAATGGTCCGGCGTCACATTCCGCTCCTATACAAACATCTGCTGCAGCAGACCTTTTTTAAACTCTTCCATCTTCGCCACCTGCCCCGCCACGGCCGCGATTTTCGCGTCCATGGCTTGGAGGGCCTCCGCGATTTTTTGTTGTTCGTCTCGGTGGGGCGCTAGTGCTGGTATTTTTCGCACTTCGGATTTTCCAATCTCCAAGAATGTTGATCCCGCTGAACGCCGCAATAGGGCTTTCTTGTTGTTGACTAGCCAGTAATACCAAAACTCATTGAGGTTTTCTTCTTTCATCACAAGAGACTGGAAACCTTGATTTGTTGCGCACTCTTGTGTGGCTATGCCAACATCTCCGACCGTCGCCCGTGTTGACAAGACCAACGCTCCAACAGGCAAGATCTTAGCAGATGACGCCGATAGACCACTTTTACTAATCGTTCGCACACTAGTCGTGAGGTACTTTTTCTTGATCTCGCTTGGAGTGAACCAAACAACCTCCCCGTT
This sequence comes from Pseudoruegeria sp., assembly GCA_039972875.1. Taxonomy (GTDB): domain Bacteria; phylum Pseudomonadota; class Alphaproteobacteria; order Rhodobacterales; family Rhodobacteraceae; genus Pseudoruegeria. Next base: position 132,084 of record JBDWMA010000060.1, on the reverse strand, counting down.
CCAATAGTCTTTCACGTTGGTGTCGGGCGTACCGCCACCAACGATGTCAGCCACCTCTCCCAACCGTTTCTCTTCCCAATCGGGAAAGGCGGTGCCGTCTGGTTTGGTGAAGCGGAGGCGCTGGCTGAAGAGGGCTTGCATCAACCCGCGTTTATAGCGCTCCAGCCCCTCTTGCCGCGCTTTCAGCGCTGCGATCTTGGCATCCACCACCCCCAAAAACGCCGCGATTTTCTTTTGTTCGGGGAGTGTTGGAGCAGGATATACAGGCACGCTTGAAAGTGACTCTTGGCCAACATTGTAACGTGTGCTGCCTCCGCTTCGGTTTGTAACCTGACGTCTCACTGCTGCGGTCATCAAGAGCCTGTTAAAAAACTCCGAATTCAACCTCACAATTGGTTTCCCACGAATAACGAAACCACCAAAAGTTGCTGAAGTATCTTTATCCAAATAGACGTTTGTTTGCCCCACTTCCTCACGCGTCTCGGAACTTCTCTGGAAAAGAATGTCACCGTATTCAACTTCATTTTTCTCGAAGTCTTTGTCAGAGATTTCAACCAGACCGATTATTTTCTCAGATGTAATAGGATGATCAGCAATTACGTCCATAACATTGATGAACTTTCGGCCTGTTCCGTACATAGTTTTGTCGGCGTTGAATCCATTCTTGAAAGAGAACATTTCGCCTAGACGTTTCTCTTCCCACGCCCCCGAAAACTCGGGAAACCTCAGCGCTGGCACACGCTTCGCCTCACCCGCGGTACCCGTGACATTCATAGCGGAGCCTCGATGCCAAGCTCGTCACAAAACCCTTTGATCTGCGCATCCAGATCGGCCATGCCCACCGCGTTGGCCTTCAGCTGGTTCGCAACCTCCGTGAGGTCAATCGGCTCTTCCTCTTCAAACGTGTCCACATAGCGCGGGATGTTAAGGTTATAGTCGTTCTCTGCCACCTCTGCCAAAGGGGCGCGGTGGGAAAACCGGTCTTCGACCGCCCTGCCCCGGAACGTGTCCACAATCTTGGTGATATCCTCGGTGCGCAGGAAATTCTGGTTCTTGGCCTTCTCAAAACAGGTAGAGGCATCAACGAACAGAATATCCTCAGGGTATTCGCGGCATTTCTTGAACACCAGAATGCAGGTGGGGATTGAGGTGCCGTAAAAGATATTCGCAGGCAAGCCAATCACTGCGTCCAGCCAATTGCGTTCCTTGATGATGTATTCGCGGATATGCCCCTCTGCCGCGCCGCGAAACAGCACGCCATGGGGCAGGATCACCGCCATAGTGCCGTTGTCATCCAGCTGATGCAGCATATGCTGCACAAAAGCAAAGTCAGCCTTGGACGCCGGAGCCAGCCGCCCGTATTGGCTATAACGATCATCGTTCAACAGCAGCGGGTTTGACGACCATTTGGCCGAAAACGGTGGGTTGGCGACGACGGCCTCAAACCGTTTATCGACATGCTGGGGGTGTTCCAGCGTGTCCTCTTGTTTCAGATCAAAGTTGCGGTAATGCACCCCGTGCAGGATCATGTTCATCCGCGCAAGATTGTAGGTGGTGCGGTTCATTTCCTGACCGTTGAAATCACCAACCTCGACCTCTTTGGCGACCCGCAGCAGCAGGGAGCCGGACCCACAGGTGGGGTCATAGACGTTCTTAATCCTCGTTTTGCCAGTGGTGACGATACGGGCCAGAATGGTGCTGACTTCTTGCGGGGTATAAAACTCCCCGGCTTTCTTCCCTGCCCCGCTGGCGAATTGCCCGATCAGATATTCATAGGCATCGCCCAGCACATCGCTGTCGGCTTTCTCAAGCTCAAAGTCGATTTCATCTAGATGGGTCAACACTTTGGCAATCAGCGTGTTTTTGGCCTCTTCTGTCCGGCCTAGTTTGTTAGAGGTCAAATCCATATCAGAAAACAGGTCGTCAAAGTCATCTTCGGATTCCGTGCCCATGGTAGAGCGTTCGACGTTGTTCAGAATGCGGGCAAGGTCTTCGATGATAAAGTTGCCGGGCTGGCTGCCACGCTTGGCCACTGCGCTGAACAGCTCTGAGGGTTTCAGAACATACCCCAGCTCATCAATGGCCGCTTCGGCGACAGCATCAAGAATTTCCTTGCCGTTCCCAGTATTTTCGTCGATCCCCGCGTAGTCCAGACCATCCTCGGCCAGCACTGAATTGGCATAAAGATACAGCCGTTCGGACAGGTATTTGTAAAAGATAAAACCAAGGATATAGTCCCGAAACTCATCCGCATTCATTTTACCACGCAGGGTATTGGCAATGTCCCAGAGTTTTTGTTCAAGTTTCTTCTTTTGCTCGTCGGTCATTACATCGCCCTGAAGTTGAGTTTCGTTATTGATGGCGCAGAAATTGCCTTAGGGAAAGGTTCAATCTGCCCCTCCCGCCCTAATAAGCTCCCCTGTCGTTCTGTGGAGACCGGACAATAGGCGTTGATCGTTGTGAGGACATTGGCATGGCCGATGTTTTGGGAGAAAGTTTTGAAGACTTCTCGGGTGAGATAAACCGTGTCTGCCCATTTCACCAAGGTCTTGCGAAACGCGCGAGGCGTAAAGGGCGGCAGATCGGCGCGTTGGAATGCTTTTTTGATCGCCGTGCGGATGGCATTGGCATTTTTGTAGATTTCGCGACTTAGCCCCTCGACCTGAAACTCACCGTTCACCGGTGCGATCTTGGCCGGTGGGAAAAGGGGATCATCCGGCCCAAACAATGCGACCTCTTTCAGGTGTTTCACCCAAGCCGTAAAACACTCATGATAGTCAGCATTCACCGGCAAGAAGTAGGTTGTGATCGTTTTGGCATTTTTGGTCCGGACTTCTCGCGCGTCCTGATATGCTTCGGGACGTTTCCAAGGCCAGTCCGAAATCAAACGATTCTTTGAACAACATCCGAGCTTTCCTCGGAACAAGGCGAGTATCGTGACGCAACAGCGTGTGACCGATATTCTGACCAACCCGCTTTATGCTGGGTACATATGTTCAAAAACCTATGATCTGAACTATCTGAAAGGCCAGCACGAGGCTCTGATCTCGCTAGAGACCTTTGATAAGGTACAGGCCTGTCGCGACGGCATCGCCAAAGCCCCCAAGCGCGCTGATATCGGTGATGATTTTGTTTAGCGCGGCTTTGTTACCTGTGGCGATTGCGGTGTGCCTTTGCGGTCTTTTTGGTCCACAGGGCGCAGCAAAACCTATGCCTATTATCTGTGTCAGGCCAAAGATTGCGTGAGCTACGGTAAATCCATTCCGCGTGATCGAATCGAAGATGAGGTAGGGCAGTTGATCAAGGACGTTGAGCCAACGCCGGGGCTTGTGAGCATTGCAAAAGCGATGTTCCTGAAAGCGTGGGCTGCACGCGAGACACAAGCGCAGGAGACACTGCATTCAGCAGCCAAGCAAGTTGCTGATATTGAGAAGCAAATCGAAACCGTTCTGGGTCGGATCATGTCCACAAACACAGAGTCCGTGATCGGCGCTTACGAGAAAAAGTTGTCCAATTTAGAAGCTGAAAAGGTGAGATTTGAAGATATGATGCTCCATCACCGCGCTCCTGATGGGAGCTTGGAGGAAAAACTAGAACCGCTCCTCAAATTCCTCGCAAGCCCTTGGAAAATATGCGGAAATGGTCACATCAACCTGCGTCGAATAGTACTAAAACTGGTCTTCGCGGACCGCATTGCCTACCACCGAAATGAAGGGACTAGAACCGCCATTTTATCCTTACCATTCAAGGCTTTAACCATGTTCACACATGGAAATTTGGAAAATGGTGCCCCCACACGGACTCGAACCGCGGACCTACTGATTACAAATCAGTTGCTCTACCAGCTGAGCTATAGGGGCTTGAGAGGCGATTTACCTAGAGCGGCGGGGAGACGCAAGAGGAAATTTCATTATTTTTCACGATTTGTACGTGCAAGGAAAAATACCGCTGCCAAACCCACAAAAATGACCAAAGTTGCCGCTGGTGAGGCATCCCCAAGGTTCTCAAGTGAGGCTTGATCGTAGACACGTGTTGCCAGCGTGCTGTAATTGAAGGGGCGCAACAGCAAAGTCGCGGGAAGCTCTTTGACGCAATCTACAAACACCAACAAAAGGGCCGCTCCGACAGAACTGCGCATCAGAGGAATGTAGACCTTACGTAAGGCACCGCCAGCAGTGTTTCCTAGCGAACGCGCCGCCAGAGGCAGGTTCGGAGCCACACGCCCCATACCCGCATCGACCGCCCCTTGCGCAATTGCAAAGAAGCGCACAAAATACGCCATTATGATCGCAAAGGCTGTCCCTGTGAGCATTAATCCCGGATCCCATCCAGTGATTGCAAGTATCCCGTCAGCCAACCGGTTATCAAATACAGCAAGCGGGATCAGAATCCCCACGCCAAGGACCGCTCCGGGGGCCGCATAGCCAATCGTAGTAATCGGCAACAACAAACGCGGTAATTTTGCGCCAGAGAGGCGAACGCCGTAAACCAAAAATACGGCTGCAATGACAGTCAACAGCGCAGCGCTGCCCCCGACAATCAAAGTATTAACAAAAGCAGAAACCAAACCCGGATCACTCCACCGGTTCGCATTGGCCAAAGCATGGTCCAAAATCACTGCAGCCGGGAATAAAAAACCAATGAAAAACGGGACAGCACAGAGGAGCAAAGCGAACTTCGCGCTCCACCCGGTTAGCCTTTCAGGTTCGACTGGGCGCTGACCGCGTGCGCCGCTATAATAACGGCTTCGACGACGGCTGATTTTTTCGAGCGTCACAAGCAATAAAACCAACAATAAAACGACACCAGAGATTTGTGCCGCTCCGCCTGCGTTATTAGATTCCAACCAAACGCTGAAAATCCCCGTTGTCAGGGTTTGAACCGCAAAATAGTCCATTGTTCCAAAATCGCTTACGGTCTCCATCATCGCAATTGCGGCGCCCGCAGCAATTGCAGGACGCGCCAGAGGTAAGCCCAGGCGATAAAATCGCGCAAAAGGCCCTGCCCCAAGTGCACGGGCAACTTCGTAAGCGCTCCCAGATTGTTCGCGGAAAGCAGCCCGTGACAACAGATAAACATATGGAAACAGAGCACCGCTTAGCACCAAGATCGCCCCACCACGTGATCGAACGTTCGGAAACCAATAATCACGCGAAGATTCCCAGCCAAATATGCCACGCATTGCCGTTTGTAAGGGGCCAGCATATTCGAGGAAATCAACCAATGCATATGCACCAATATAGGCCGGGATAGACAGCGGCAGTAACAACAACCACTGTAACGCTCGCGACCCTGGAAAACGATACATCGTCACCATCCATGCACACCCTGCCCCGACAATTGCTGTAATCAAGCCGACGGACACGGCCAGTAATAACGTGTTCCACAGGTATCTTGGCAAAGTCGTCGCAATCAGATGCGGCCAGATGTTTTCCGTCGGATTGCATGCAATCCACACAACCGACAGGATTGGTGCAATCACGATTGCTGCAATCGCCAAACTTCCGGCAGACCAAGGAGGAACAACCCGAAGGCGGCGTATTTTAGGGGACTGTATCGTCTTTCCATCCATCATAAAGCGCGGCCTAGCCGAAACCGGCTTAACTGTCCAGTTTTGAGCGTCTATAGTAAAGGCAAATCAAGCAGCAGCAGGTTTCACAAATAATGCAGGTCGCCTTTCATATCGGAGCACACTCAACGGACAATGATCAATTGATCAAGGGCATGTTGAAAAACAAAAAGGCACTTACAAGTGTTGGCGTGGCCGTTCCGGGACCAAGCCGGTATCGGACATTGATCCGGGAAACCACACAGGCTCTTCATGGTGCAAAACCCATGATTGATACACAAAACGCGTTGATGGATGAAATTTTAGAGGATGAGCCTGCAGACCGTTTGTTGCTGGCCAACGAGCACTTTATCTGCGTGCAGCAAAAAGTCCTTGAACACGGTGTACTTTACGCAAAAACTGAAGAAAAAATCAGCGCATTAACCAATTTATTTCATGGACATGAGGTCGAGTTTTTCCTTGCCATCGCCAACCCGGCAACATTCTTACCTGCGATTGCGTCCCGCCTCAAGGGAAAGGACTTTGCCAAATGGTATGGGATGACAGATGCAGCGGCTTTAAAGTGGTCAGAGATGATTCAACGTATCCGCAATGCCAGCCCTGATGCGCAGATTACTGTCTGGAGTAATGAGGACACGCCGTTAATCTGGGCTCAGGTCATGCGTGAATTTGCAGGTGTTGATCACAGCGAAGAAATGGTCGGCCAATTTGACATCTTGGCTCAGATTATGCGCAAAGAAGGCATGAAACGGTTCAAGGAATATATCGCAGCGAACCCACCCACAAACGAGGTGCACCTGCGCCGGATTATTGCGGCGTTCCTAGACAAATATGCACTAGAGGACGAAGTCGAGGTCGAACTGGATATTCCCGGCTGGACCGAACAATACGTGGACCGTCTGACAGACCTATATGATGAGGATTGTTATGAAGTCGCACGGATCCCCGGGGTGCAATTCATCACCCCGTAAGATCTTGCGCAGGCTGGGAATTACATTCCCAACGCTTCTTTATACATATCCAACACAGCTTCTTCTTCGGCGATGTCGTTAGGTTCGCGTTTGCGCAATGCGATCAGCTTGCGCATAACTTTTGTGTCGTAGCCGCGGCCTTTGGCCTCGGACATGACTTCTTTCTGCTGCTCCGCGATGTCCGCTTTCTCGGCGTCCAGACGTTCAATGCGTTCAATGAACTGGCGCAATTCGTCGGCGGTCACGCGGTAGGTGGAGTCGCTGGTGATGTCGTCTTGCATGATATTGCCTCATATTAATCTGTTTGCCCTTTGCTAGCGGTCCTTCGAAAGCCCTGCAAGGGGTTGCCTGCCATTCCTGCTTCGGCTACCCGATTTGGAAATGTTGATAAAAGGGAAATCCACATGGATTGGCTGATCTGGATTGGTGCCACACTTTCGGTTCTTGGGCTGTTGGGACTGTTCTACTGTATCTTTATCGCGGTTAAGGCCAAACGTGAGGGCCTTGAGGGAGAAGCAATGGAGGCGCGGCTAAAAGGGCTGGTTGCCCTCAACATGGGGGCATTGTTTCTCTCTATTATCGGTTTGATGACGGTCGCATTGGGCGTCTTTTTCGGCGGGTAACCTACTGAAAACACGTCTCCTGTCAGGCTGGTACATCACGGGCATTGCGGTATAGTGTCAGGGAAAATCCACCTGACACTGTCAACACGGAGACCGCACTGTGAATACATCTGAAATTGGACTGATTGGCCTTGGAACGATGGGGGCGATGCTGTCTCTGAATATTGCGGACAACGGATTTAAAATCTCTGTCTACAACAGAACCCCATCAAAAACGGATAATTTCATCCAAGACGCCGGTGCATTGGCTCGTCAAATTACGCCAACAAAATCCTTAAAGGCGCTTGTGGAGTCGATCGCAAAGCCGCGCGCCATCATTTTGATGGTCCCGGCGGGACCTGCTGTTGATGAGCAAATTGCAGCCCTGCGCCCCCTTCTGGACAAAGACGATCTGATCATTGATGCGGGCAATGCGAATTTTCATGATACCAACCGCCGCGCCGCAGAGGCCACAACGGCAGGTGTGCCGTTTCTAGGCATTGGCGTGTCTGGAGGCGAAGAAGGCGCTCGTTTCGGCCCATCCATCATGGTCGGTGGCGCCAAAACCCATTGGGACCGAGTCGCGCATATTTTAAAAGCCATCAGCGCGAAATACGAAGACTCTCCATGCGCGACATGGATGGGCGAAGGCGGTGCCGGTCATTTTGTAAAAACCGTTCACAACGGCATTGAATATGCTGACATGCAACTCATCGCAGAAGCCTACGGCGTCATGCGCGATGGGCTTGGAATGGATGCTGCAGCATGTGGTTCTGTGTTTGAGCAATGGAATACCGGCCCCTTGCAATCCTACCTTACCGAAATATCGGGCAAAGTCTCAGCCGCTACTGATCCAAAAACCGCAAATCCGGTTCTGGACATCATTCTAGATCGGGCTGGTCAAAAAGGCACCGGTCGTTGGACAGTTATCGAGAGCCAACAGGTTGGCTCCCCCGTGCCCGTGATTGAGGCCGCCGTTGCAGCACGCAATATTTCCGCTTCCCTACAGTCCCGCAAAGAAGGCGAAGATCTATTTGGTCCTGCTCCCAAACACTTAGGAGACGGTATTCTTTCAACCGATGATTTGGAATCTGCACTAATCGCAGGCAAGATTATGTGTTACGCGCAGGGGTTTGCATTACTCGATACCGCAGGTGGTATATATGGATGGACGCTCCCGATGCCCGAAGTTGCTGAGGTCTGGCGCGAAGGCTGTATCATCCGTTCTTCTATGCTGAATGACATGGCATCGGCACTAACCGAGGATCCAACCCGCAATCTGATGTTTGCGCCCTATTTTACGGACCTCATGAAAAAATCCGAAAGCGCGCTGCGCAAAGTCGTCGGAGTCGCGGTGGCCAATGGTCTGCCCGTCCCAGCCATGAGCGCCGCCCTCAGCTATTTCGATATGATGCGGACCGCGCGTTCAACTGCAAATATGGTTCAGGCGCAACGGGACTTTTTCGGGGCCCACAGCTTTGAACGTCTGGATGCCGAGGGTGCGCATCACGGCCCTTGGGGATCACACGCAGAATAAAAAACCGACGGCGTGGTTTTGAAACGAACTACGCCGTTTCTTCCGCCCGGTAGTCGGCAAAGTTTTCTCCGTTCTTGATCAGTGAATCCAAGAGCGGATCGATCTCCCAAAAGAGATTACCCGTTGCCTCTGTCATGGACAATAATATGCGCCGGACCACGAGATGACCCATCTCTTGCGCTGCAAACATCGGGCCACCGTTTATGCGAGGATAGTCCAATCCATGGACCATCAGCGCGTCTAGATCTAACGCACTTGACACTTGTCCGGTTCGGATCAGGTGGCACCCAATATTCACAAGTCCGGCCAGAAAAATTTCTTGAATATCTTTTGGGGTTAACCCACCGGGATTGTCGGCTGTAATCTCTGGAATCATTTGAGCCAGTAAGCCAATCACCTCAGGATCTTCGGATGGTGTTTTCCCCTCTCCTTCATAGCGGTAAAACCCTGCGCCATGGGGTTTTCCAAATCGATCAGCGGCACACAACAATTCAATACTTCCGGGTTTACAAAAACCCTGCCGGCGGGCTTTGTGAATCGAAATCCCCTGATCATCCAATGTTTCCAAAAGCCCCCGTTTAAACCCACCTTCCTTAAGGGCGGCATCAATAGCATAGGGTGTCACTCCCATCGCAAAAAGCCCTTCGGCAATGGTCAAAGTGGCATCGGTCATATAGCCCAGAACACCCGTCCCCTGCCCTTGAGTCCAAATGGGTAAACGCGTCATCCTAGCGCTAAGAGCAAAGAGCACCGCCAGATGGTCTGGCGAAAAATCTTTTGGTGCGATGATCTCTGCAATGGATCCATTTGAAAATGGAGCACCAAGCATTAGGCCGCTTTCGCCCTCCACGTGGTTAAGCCTGACCGCAACCAAAGTGTCAGACTTACGAACGGTTGCAGGAATGTCTGTTGTTCTTCCCAATAATACCACCTGAGTATCAGCGGGCTCTTTATCCTCAAGAGAGACTTCGAGCGCCTGAACACAAGCGGAATACGTATCAGCGTCCATCGCGCCACGGGTGTGTAGGCCCTCAAGTAAATCCCCCGTATGACTTAACACCTTCTCCAAAACGGTGGCGTTCTGATCCCACAAAGTCACCCCAATGCCTGCCATCAGCAACATGGAGGCGATCTCGGCTGTTTCAGCCCCTAATCGATACAATGCGACCCGTTTAACACCGTTAAAGCTGTCGGCCATTTGGGATTGTATGTGTTCAACAGCCTGGTGTTCTGATTTCAAAACATGGCGCAACGCCCGCGCAACCGGCGACCTTGTAGCGTCTTCTAGGGCGGTTTGTTCAAACAATACACCCGACGCAAAAGGCAAAAGTGCTGCAGCTTCTATACAATCCACAATCGAACTCAGAACCGGCTGACCTAATTGTGCGACGGCCTTTGCCCTGAGTGTTGAAATTTCTTTATGAAAGCTGACACCATCTGACAGTCCTTCCCTGCACAGGGCCGTCGGTCGTGGCTGTGATACAGGATCCGTTGTGATAAAATTCTGTGCCGCCGATTGTAAATCAACATCCACAACAAGATCCACAATCCCAAGATTGGCTAACGCAGCTGCATCGCGCGACAGTCCCGTGATCAACATATTGGCCGACTCAGCGGCTCCACACAGCCTAGGTAGCCGTTGTGTCACACCCATTCCTGGTACCAGCCCAATGCGCACGGCCGGAAAATCCATAACAGCATCAGGTGATGCAATTCGGTAATGAGACGCCAACGCCAGAGCTGCTGCCCCACCTCGTACATGGCCAGCCAATGTCGCAATGACGGGCTTTGGGCTGTTTTCCAGATGGCCGCACAATTCTGTCACACGGGCCACAACACCGGGGTCGGTTTCAATTGCATCCGACAGATTTCCAGCGCCGCCCAGCCCAAGCTCCAGAACAATAAACGAGATTTCAGGCATATTGAGCGCTTGTGCAAAGGCTGTAGAAACATCCTCGATTGCCGGTAAACTGTATCGACTTTGCAGACGAACAGCCGGACCAATGATCCCGGCATTTTCTAACTGCGTTAACGTTGTCACTTTGGACATAGCGGCCCTCCTGTTCATGACAGAGACCACCATCACCTAGTCTGTCTAGGCCTGAACTCCGCCGTCTCGCTGCCCGGATCAAATATAGGCTGCGACTGCTCTCAAAAGACCCTTTTAGGGGTTCTTATTTGGCAAAGTATGAAACGCGCGTTGCAACAAAGCAACCTACCTGCAAATTTTGAGCGCTTTTCATCATACGGGAAGATTATCGAACGGGTCATCCTCAGAGGACTCAACGCTCATATCCTTGGTCAGGGCCGCTTGTAGCTCTTGCAAATCAGACGGCAATGGCATCCCAAGCGTCGCCATTTCAGATAATTTCTCCCGCAACTCCTCTTGTAGAATATGCGCATCATCCGGCGCTTTTTCGATTTCATCCAGCAACATCAGAAGTGCCGTTTTTAAGTTTTCGAATGCCATGATATTCCTCACTATCTTATTCAAATATGAGCATGAGACAGCCCCAGCTTCCTCACCTTGATACAGGTCAACACTATAGCAGATTGCATTCACATTCCAAAAATGAAATATATTATTTCAAATAAAATGATTCGAGGATGAGCATGCAAATTGATTGGATATACGGCCTGATCGGTGGTGGGTTAATCGGAACTGGGGCAGCAGTGTTTTTATTGCTTAATGGTCGCATAATGGGTGCCAGTGGTATTCTGGGCAGTCTAGCCGACGGCAGCTCAAAAGGGCAAGCCGCTGAAAATATTTACTTTTTAGCTGGTCTCATCCTAATTCCGGCACTACTCGCCCTGTTCTTTGGCCCAATAGAAACGCATATTACATCAAATCTTATTGTGCTTGTTGGGGCCGGTCTATTGGTGGGCATTGGCACCCGGCTGGCCAACGGATGCACATCGGGCCACGGGGTTTGTGGCATTTCCAGAATGTCGCTGCGCGGAATTGTGGCAACTGTGTTTTACATTGGCGCTGGCGGTTTAACCGTCGTTCTATTCAAACATGTTTGGGGAGTGATCTGATGCGTAAACTTGTATCTTTATTGGCCGGGTCAATTTTCGGTATCGGTCTCTTGATCTCTGGAATGGTCGATACGGCCAAGGTGCAAGGCTGGCTGGATTTATTCGGGGACTGGGACCCGACACTGGCGTTTGTTATGGGGGGGGCAATCCTTCCAATGGCCATTGCGTGGCGAATGACCGAAGGGCGCAATCCTCGGTTTGGAACCGCGTTCCCCGAAAAACCCGACCCACGTCTTGGGCGTAATATCGTGATTGGGTCTGTGTTGTTTGGGATGGGTTGGGGGCTTTCTGGTCTTTGCCCAGGTCCGGCGATGGCATCACTCAGCTTTAACGGGTTGTCGGGTCTGACCTTTTTTGCCGCTATGGTCTTGGGGATGTGGATAACACCGACCCTTAAATCCAGACTAGATGCAACCGACGCAGCATGATAGAGAATCCGCATGGATATTCGTGACATTACCCCGACCTACTCTGTGACCCCGCAAATCGAACCGGCGGATCTCCCCGAGATTGCTGCGGCTGGTTTCACCACCGTCATCTGCAACCGCCCGGACGATGAGAATCCGGTTGAATTGCACGCAGAATACATCCGGATCGCGACCGAAGCGGCCGGATTGAAATTTGTGCTCAACCCGTTGACCCATGGCAACCTGACAATGGACATCATTGAATTGCAGGCCAAAACGTTAAACGAATCCGATGGCCGGGTTTTAGGATATTGTGCATCGGGCAACCGGTGCACCGTGCTTTGGTCTTTTGCAAAGGCGGGCGAGTTGCCGTGTGATGACATCATTGCTGCCGGGGAATCCGCTGGATATCAAACAGCAGGCCTGCGTCCGCAAATCGATCAAATCGCCCAGATGCGCGACGCACAATAAAACCTACGGATACGGGAGGCGCACACGAAATGCTGCGCCGCCCTGCCCTGGCAAATACACGATCTCCCCCCCCAGATTGACCATGATCTCTCGGCAGATTGCCAATCCCAAACCTGCACCACCTGCTGCCGTCTGATCAGACAATCGTGAGAATTTCTCAAAGATCAGAGACCGGCTCTTTTCAGGGATGCCCGTACCATTATCCACAAAATTTACATCGACTGTATCCGGGTTGATTTTTACGTCGATACGCAGCCTTGGTGTCTCTGCATCACAATATTTTTGAACATTACTGATCAGATTGATAAAGACCTGACTGAGCCGATCCGTGTCAGTTTGGATCTCAATATTTTCTCGGATAACATCCCGTGAAATCCTCAACCCCTTGTTGTCACCGCTTGTATTTGTGGCCATCAACGCGTGATCAATTATCCCATGCAAATTGGCTGTCGTTTTTGTCAATGCAACCCGACCCGCCTCCAGAACGCTTAAATCTAAAAGATCATCTAGCAAACGCGTCAGTCGCATGGTCTCATCATGGATGATGCCTGAATACTTGCTCTGATCTTCGGCCCCAAGACCACCGCCATCCCGTAAAATTTCAGAAAACGCCCGGATGGATGTCATAGGCGTACGCAATTCATGACTGATTTGGCTAAGAAATGCATCTTTCTGGATCGACAATTCTGTCAACTTTTCATTGGCCACACGCAATTGCCGCGCCGTAACGCCCAGCTCATCGGTTTTTGCTTCTAACTGGCTCGAGTACTCCATAATCTGCGCAGTTTCATCGGCAACCGCCATCAAATCCTCAACCGAAACAGAGGCCCCACCAACGATCTGGGCAATCATCGCATGGGCCGTGGCTGCCCCAACCGATCCAGAAAGCTCCCGCTCCAACCGCACCAAAAAATCAGGAGACGGATCCGGCAAATACCCAGGCTTTCCTTGTCGTTTTGCAGCCCGCTGAAACAGCCCTTGCGCTTGATCTCCACCAAGAATTCGTTGTGCCATCACCAGCAAATCCTCGGATTCAGCCAGGCCCCCACGCCAGCCCTTCGCACCACTTGAATATTCGTAGACATGGACAAATTGGGCCCCCTGCAACCGTTCTAGCGGGGCTGGAAAGCTCAACAAGGAACCAAGGCAAAACACAATTGTGTTCAGTGCCATACTCCACATGACCGCATGGACCAATGGATCAATACCCTCAATTCCAAACAAAGCCTCGGGCCGCAACCAACTGATGCCCCATGGTCCAATGTGCAGAACATTTTCCGAAAGGAGAAAACTCCCCTCAAATGACGGAAGAAACAAGCAATAGCCCCAGACAAAGAACCCCGTCAAAACACCGGCCGCAGCACCCATTTTGGTTGCGCCGCGCCAGAAAATCCCCCCCAACAAAGCTGGCAGAACCTGCGCCACCCCGGCAAAGGAAATCAGACCGATGGCGGCCAATGCCTCCCCGCCACCAGAAACCCGGTAATAGGCATAGCCTAAAGCCAGAACCCCAGCGATGGAAATTCGCCGGGAAAACAGCACGATTTGACGCACGTCACCCGACACAGCCAAACCGTCTTGTCCGGAAAACGAAAGCCACAAGGGCATCACAATATGGTTGGACACCATCGTAGACAGCGCAATGGCCGCGACAATCACCATAGAGGTTGCAGAGGAAAACCCACCCAAAAAGGATAGCATCGCCAGACCGTTCTGTTCCGTTGCTAATGGGATTGTCAGAACAAAAAGATCCGGGTTCGATCCAACGGGCAATAGATCCAACCCAACAACGGCAATCGGCACGACAAACAGGGACATCAAAAACAGATAAAGCGGAAAAGCCCAGCTGGCGGTGGCCACATGGCGTTCATCGGCGTTTTCCACCACCAAGACTTGAAACATCCTAGGCAGACACAAAAATGCCGCCGCCGACAAAAAGGTAATCCCAACCCAGCGGCCACCATTTGGCGTCCACCCCGCGATGGCAGAGTTATCAATCCGGTTCAGAATATCGGCCGGTCCCTGCCCCAGACCCCACACAACAAATACCCCAACCGCGATCAGAGCAAGCAATTTTACGATCGCCTCAACGGCAATTGCAGAGACAACCCCGTGATGTCGTTCATTCGCATCCAAATTTCGGGTGCCAAACAGCACAGTGAACAATGCCAGACCCACCGCAATCCAAAGCGCCGCAGCGTTCAGATCAGCGACCTCCCACCCCGAAGATTGCCCATCTCCGGCGAAAACAGCAAAGGATAAGGTCACCGACTGTAATTGAAGCGCAATATAGGGTGTACTGGCCAGAACCGCCAAAAGCGTCACCAAAACACCCAGAGTGTTGGATTTCCCATACCGAGAGGAAATCAAATCTGCAATTGACGTAATCCTTTGAGTTTTCCCTATGCGCACCAGTTTTCGCAGGATCCACCACCAGCCCACCATGACCAAAGTCGGACCTAGATAAATGGTCAGATATTCCAGCCCTGATCGTGCCGCGTAACCAACGGCACCATAAAACGTCCAAGCTGTACAATAAATCGACAAAGACAAGGTGTAGACCAAAGGCGATCGTAGCCACCCGATATGCCCTGCCTGTGCCCGGCGCTCTGCAACAAATGCGATTAGAAACAGAAACGCAACATAGCCAAGGCACACCGCCACCAGCAGATTGAACGACATCGGCTAGTCCTTTTCTTGATCCGGCGCTTCCTGAGGTAAGGCCCGGCCCAAACGCCGGCTGAACAATCCCGCAAAAAAGATAAGGATCATCCAGACGGTGAATAAATAAATCACACCCCGAGACGTGCCCTGTTCGGCTGCTACGGTTGCGGACCAAAACAATGGTAAAAATAACGCCAAAATGCCAAATAGCGGCAATAACCGTGCGGCATCCATAGTACGTCGTTCGCGATAAGTTTCACGCGCCAGAAAAACATTCTTACGAGAATCGTTCACGCGCGAACCAAATTATGCAGACATTCCAAAACTTCGGCATTTGAAAAGGGTTTGGTCATAAATTGACTGGCACCATAGCGTTCTGCCATTTCCCGGTCTTTTGTCTGGCCACGCGCGGTCAGCATCAAGATTGGCAAGTCACACGTTTCCTCAGCGGCCCGCAATTCCTGCAGGATGTCATAACCTGATTTATTGGGCAACATAACGTCCAGAACCACAACATCAGGAGCAACGCGTTGAACAACTTCAACCGCGTCTTCTCCATTGGCATGGACGTCCACTTTCCAACCATCCCGACTCAGAATAAAACGAATGGCCTCAATAATGTTAGGCTCGTCTTCGATAACAAGGATATGCTTACCCATCTGTCACCCCCCCCTGACAAACTGGCGTCCATCGCCGTAGCGGATACTATTGCGGTTCACAGCGCCTAAGTCAAAACCTTCTATACATTGTTTATTCAGAAAGAATTGAAGGTTCACGTCGGGCGGCGCATTTGATTTTTGCGCAGATTCGGCAGCTTGCCCCCAAATTTAACACATCCTGCTTTGGTAAATTGACCCGTGTATCAGGTACGAGCAGCATGGTGGCCTCAAACACTTCGGGGTGGTCAAACCCGGCCTGATAGGCGGGCTGAGACATGGCATAGGCCAAATAACTGCGCGGATTACGTCCTGTCGTCCTGATGATTTTTCGAATCGGGGCCATCGGACGCGTCAGCGCCTGATACAGTGGCCAAAGCGGGCATGCAGCGCCAAACCGTGGCAATGCAAACCCAACAGGTGGCTTACGAAACACTAAGGTGCCAGAGCTGTCACACACCACCAGTCCCATCCGTTCTTCGTTTTCCCGATCTGGTAGAACCGATATCCGGCGCATGGCCGCAGACAAATCCACGCCAAATTCGATCGCTAACCGCGCCGGATCGTAAGACATATTGCGCGCAACAGGTTCAAATTCCTCCAAAGGCATGCGCACGGCATCCTGCGCATACCGCTGGAGATACTGCTTGGCCACAGTTCGGGAATGACTAGAGGTCAATTCAGGCGCGGCCCGGATCAATTCCTCTGTCCCGAGCGCTTCGGATTCAATTTCGGGTACATGATACCCACGTACCTCCATCCAGCTTTCCAATTCTTCCTCTGGTGAGGATAGCGTAGTTTCTGCATCGCCGGATTTATCTAGGTAACTGACAAGCGATTGCGCACTTTCCGTAAGACGTAGTGAATCATCGGCGATATTGCGATGAAACCGCTCGCGCCATTCAGGCTCAATATCCTTGGTCTCGTTTAGAATGGTCGCTGTTGAACGAATAGATGTCACAGAGGACAGAACTTCGTGCAGAGAGGCGGATAAAAATGGATCATGGGTCAACCGATCGGTGAGTGTCTCTACCGTCCGCTCCAGAGTAGATATGTGGCGGTGTTGCCAATCAATAAGCGCAGCCCAGCCCGGAAATCTCCCGGCAAGCTCTTCTGTCTTGTCAAGTTCTGGCTTGGTCGCACCCTGCCCTGACGCGGCATCTCGCATCGCAGCCAACAACCCCGCTGCAGCCCCTTCTGACAAAGCGGACGTTTCAACCTCTAACTCACGTGCAAGATCAACAAGCAGTTTCCCCCCGATTCTACGTTTGTTGTGTTCGATCAAATTTAAATATGAAGGCGAAACACTGACCCGGCGGGCCAATTCGGCCTGCTTTATCCCCAACGACGCGCGTCGCTCGCGAATCCTGTTCCCAATCAATCCTGAACGCGGCATAAAATCCTCCACCGTTTCAATGGCTTTCTGCAGATGCGCGATAATTCGTTTACAAATGCTGCACCCTCATTGTCAGATAGTTTACAAAATTTTCCTTATTTTAAAAGCAGTTGTTGCGAAATTTTCGAAATACCGTCGATAATGAATGTGTCCTGTAAAGGAACGTGACCCTCATACGGAGGAGGTATGAAGGTCGACGTATTGCATCAAAGGGAGGAACTTGATGTCCAAATCTAACCTCACACGTCGTGGTGTTATGAAGACAGGTGCCGTTGCTGGCGCTGGTCTGGCACTGCCGACAATTTTTACAAGCTCAGCACACGCATTTACAAATGAGCCAACAGGCTCCAGCGTAAAAATTGGCTTTAACGTACCCCAAACCGGCCCATACGCCGAAGAAGGTCTGGACGAGTTGCGTGCGCAGGAACTTGCTGTTGAGCACCTGAACGGCATGGGCGATGGCGGAATGCTGAATACATTCAGCTCCAAAGCGCTTGATGGTACAGGCATCCTTGGCAAAAAAGTTGAATTCGTAACCGGTGATACCGCAACGAAATCTGACGTTGCGCGTGCATCTGCCCGTTCAATGATCGAAAAAGACGGCGTGACAATGATCAACGGCGGTTCATCTTCGGGTGTGGCCATCGCGGTTCAGGGCCTCTGCCAAGAAGCCGGCGTCATGTTTATGGCCGGTCTGACACACTCTAACGACACAACTGGTAAAGACCGCAAAGCTAATGGCTTCCGCCACTTCTTTAACGGTTATATGTCCGGTGCTGCTTTGGCCCCTGTTCTTGAAAAAGAATATGGTTCAGATCGCCGTGCCTACCATCTGACAGCAGATTACACATGGGGCTGGACTCAGCAAGAATCCATTCAGGCTTCGACAGAAGCATTGGGTTGGCAGACAGCTGAAACCGTTCTGACTCCAGTTGGTGCTGGCGACTTCCAGTCCTATATTACGCCAATTCTGAACTCCGGCGCGGATGTCTTGGTTCTGAACCACTACGGCGGCGACATGGTTAACTCTTTGACCCAGTCCATTGCAGCCGGTCTGCGTGACAAACAGGTCAACGGTAAAAACTTTGAAATCATCGTTCCATTGTACTCTGAGTTGATGGCCGCTGGTGCTGGTGAAAACATCAAAGGCGTGTTTGGTTCCATGAACTGGAACTGGCAGCTGACCGATGACGGCACTAAAGCCTTCGTTAAATCCTTCGGTGAAAAGCATGGTCGCCCACCGTCAAACTCTGCACACACGTGTTACGTGCAGACACTGCTTTATGCGGATGCGGTTACACGTGCTGGCTCCTTTGCACCTTGTGCAGTGGCCGAAGCGCTTGAAGACTTTGAATTTGACGGTCTGGGCAATGGCCCAACACTTTATCGTGGCGCGGATCACCAGTGCTTCAAAGATGTGTTGGTCATGAAAGGCGCTGAGAACCCAACCACTGAATACGATACGCTTGAAATCGTTGAAGTGACACCGGTTGCTCAAGTTACCTACCCGCCTGATCACCCCATGTTCGGTGGTGCAGAAGCATCCCTGGGTGCCTGCAACAACGGCGCTTAACCAGAACAATGTTGGCCGCCTAATCGGGCGGCCAACCCTTATGGGCGACCCTTCAATGCGGTCCCCTCCTCCATTCAAACGGTTGGACCAATGGACGCAATCTTTCTGCAATTTCTGAACGGGCTGGACAAGGGATCCGCATATGCGTTGATCGCCCTGGGGCTCACACTCATCTTTGGCACGCTTGGCGTGGTAAACTTCGCCCACGGCGCATTATTCATGATCGGTGCATTTTGCGCGGTGACCGTTCAAAAGATCCTGAATATTGGCTTTGAACAGGTCGACCCTGAAAAACTCGATTTTCTGGGCAATCCGCTCATGGTGAAAATTCCATACGTCGAGGCCTGGTTCGGTCCGGAAACCGGACAAGCCATCATCAGCTGGTCTGTGCCACTTGCCATCATCTTGACGATTCCGGTCATGATCTTTGTCGGTGTCACAATGGAACGCGGTCTGATCCGGCATTTTTACAAACGTCCACATGCCGACCAAATCCTTGTAACCTTTGGTCTGGCGATTGTTTTGCAGGAAGTCGTCAAATACTATTTCGGCGCCAACCCAATCCAAACCCCCGCCCCCGACGCCTTTGTCGGCTCTTTCGACTTTGGTGTGTTGTTCGGGTTCGATCCTAATGTGATCATCTACCCTTACTGGCGTCTGGTTTACTTTATATTTGCGCTCATCATTATCGCCTGCGTCTTTGCCTTCTTGCAATTCACCACCTTTGGGATGGTTGTACGCGCTGGCATGGCTGACCGTGAAACAGTTGGCTTGTTGGGGATCGATATCGATAAGCGTTTTACGCTCATGTTTGGGCTCGCGGCCGCGGTGGCCGGATTGGCGGGTGTCATGTACGGCCCGATTCTCGCCCCCAATTACCATATGGGCATGGACTTCCTTGTGCTTAGCTTTGTGGTTGTTGTTGTGGGCGGCATGGGGAGCCTCCCCGGTGCGGTACTCGCGGGCTTTCTACTCGGTATCTTGCAAAGTTTTGCATCCATGAATGAGGTTAAATCCATTCTGCCGGGCATCGACCAAATCATCATTTATCTCATTGCAATTGTGATCCTTTTGACCCGCCCTCGTGGTCTGATGGGACGCAAAGGCGTGATGGAGGAATAAGCCATGTTCGGGCTCAATAAAAAAGACAGCAAATTCCTGTACGCCGTTGTTGCACTCACACTGCTAACGCCAATCTTACTTCAACCCTTCCCCGAAGCTTCGCCTTTGGCGCAATTTAACGCAGGCTATCCAGACCTGATGCAGCGCTTTGCCATCTTTGGCATCTTTGCCATCGGGTTTAACTTGCTCTTTGGTTTGACGGGCTATCTATCCTTTGGTCACGCAGCCTTCCTTGGGATAGGCTCCTATGCCACGGTCTGGATGTATAAACTTCTCAGCTTCAATGTGCTGCCGGGCCTTATCTTGGCAGTCGTCTGTTCTGGCCTGTTTGCCTTACTGATTGGCTACATCTCACTGCGTCGTTCGGGCATCTATTTTTCAATTCTAACCCTTGCTTTTGCAGAGATGTCCTATCGTTTAGCCTATTCGGTCCTGACGCCCATCACCAACGGTGAAACCGGTCTGCAAGTCTATGCCAATGACCCCCAAATCTTAATGGGTGAAAACAGCTCCACGTCTACAAACTTCTTTGGTCTAGAGATGAGCGCAAGCTACATGCTGAACCTCGGCGGGTGGCAGTTTACATTCAACTTTGGCTACTATTTCTGTGCCATCATCGCGATCCTGGCGTTCTATCTCAGCATGCGGATCTTCCGCTCTCCGTTTGGGATGATGCTACGAGCCGTAAAGTCCAACCAACAACGGATGAACTACACTGGCCTGAACTCTCGCCCCTATACGCTCGCGGTCTTTGTGATCTCTGGCATGTATGCTGGTCTCGCCGGTGGTCTTCTGGCCTCCATGGATCCACTGGCCGGTGCGGAACGTATGTTCTGGACGGAAAGCGGCGCGGTTGTTTTGATGACCATCCTTGGCGGTGCGGGCACACTGATGGGTCCTATCCTTGGGGCCGGTTTCATCAAATACTTTGAGAACATCTTCTCTAAGATTAACGACAATGTTCTGCACAGCTGGTTTAGCTTTATGCCCGATGGGCTTGAGGACTTTATGGTCTTCATCATCCACCCCTTCGTAGGCAAAGGCTGGCACCTGACTTTGGGCCTGCTGTTCATGCTGGTGGTTATCTTTCTGCCCGGTGGTCTGGTCGAAGGCGGTCAACGCATCGCGGCCTTGTTTAAGCGCAAGAAAAGTGCCCCAGATGGCAAAGATCCAGAGCATCATCCGAAACCAACGCCCCACGTGGCCGAATAAGGAGGATACGAAAAATGGGTATTCTTGAGGTCAAGAACGTCAACAAACGCTTTGGGGGTCTGCAGGCTCTGGGGGATGTGAATCTCTCTGTCGCTGAAAACTCCGTCCACGCAATTATCGGCCCGAATGGGGCCGGTAAATCTACACTGCTCAATTGTCTGGTGGGCAAATTAATCCCCGACACTGGATCGGTGATGTTTGACGGCAAATCGGTTTTGGGGCGAAAACCCCATGAGATCAATCAAATGGGCATTTCACGGGTGTTCCAAACACCTGAAATTTTCGGTGATCTTACTGTGCTTGAAAACGTGTTGATCCCCTGCTTCGCAAAACGGGATGGCTCTTTTCGGATGCATGCCTTTGAAAGCGTGAGCAATGAAACCGACGTCATTGAAACGGCAGAGCAAATGTTGCTGGACGTTAACATGGCCGACAGCAAAGATATGCACGCAGCTTCCCTGTCGCGCGGTGACAAAAGGCGTCTGGAAATGGCAATGTGTTTGGCGCAGCAGCCACGCCTACTGCTCTTGGATGAACCAACCGCCGGTATGGCGCGGGCGGACACCAATAACACCATCGATCTTTTAAAAGAGATCAAGGAAAAGCGCGACATCACCATGGCCATTATTGAACACGACATGCACGTTGTGTTTTCTCTTGCGGAACGCATCACCGTTCTAGCGCAAGGCACGCCATTGGTCGAAGACACGCCAGACAACATCAAAGGCCACCCGAAGGTACGCGAAGCCTACCTCGGCGAAGCGAATTAAAAGGACGAGAGATATGAACGAAAAACCAGATTTCTCTAAAAACGCCAATCACGCGGCAACCGCACCGTCCTATTTTTCGGTTTGGGACATGCACGCCTACTATGGCGAAAGCTATATCGTCCAAGGGGTTACTTTTAACGTCCACGAAGGCGAAATCCTCGCCCTTCTGGGTCGCAACGGGGCGGGTAAAACATCAACTCTTCGGGCCTTGGCCCGTTTGGACGACCCAATGATTACCCATGGGGAGGTTTGGCTTGATCACCAACGTCTGCATGAAATGAAAAGCCATCAGGCCGCCGTGGCCGGCATCGGCCTCGTGCCCGAAGATCGCCGCATCATTCCCGGCCTAACGGTCGAAGAAAACTTGCAGTTGGCCCAAATCGTTGAACCACGCGGATGGTCCATCGATCGCCTATACGACCTATTTCCGCGTCTTGGGGAACGTCGCAAACAAGAGGGCGTCACCCTATCAGGTGGCGAACAACAAATGCTGGCTATCGCGCGTGCGCTCGCCCGTGACATTAAGGTGCTGCTGTTAGATGAACCCTATGAAGGCCTTGCTCCTGTCATCGTTGATGAAATTGAAAAAACACTCAACATCATCAAAGAACAGGGCATGACCACGATCATCGTAGAGCAAAACGCTGTCCGGGCGCTCAATTTGGCCGATCGCGCCGTTATTCTGGACACCGGAACCGTAGTTTTTGACGGAACGGCCAAAGAGGTACTTGATAACGCCGAGCTTCGCGCTGAATATCTGGCTATCTAAAATACCTGCCGCGCCTGATTTGAATTCGGCGCGGCCACCTTTGGGAGGGATAACACGACATGACCGAGGCAAAATACGCCCCGAGCGCCGAATTTGCGACAAATGCCCATGCCGATCAGGCAACTTACGAAAAGATGTATGCAGAATCGATCTCAGATCCAGAAGGGTTCTGGGGCAAACACGGCAAGCGCATTGATTGGATCACCCCCTATACCAAAGTCAAAAATACGACATTTGAATTCGGTAAAGTCGACATCAACTGGTTTGAAGATGGTGAACTGAATATCGCCGCCAATTGTATTGATCGTCATCTGGCCACCCGTGGCGACAAAACCGCCATTATCTGGGAAGCTGACGATCCGAATACGCCGGCCCTGCACATTTCTTATCGCGAACTACATGCCCAAACCTGCCGTTTGGCAAATGTTCTAAGAGCACAGGGTGTTAAAAAAGGGGACCGGGTCGTCCTCTATATGCCGATGATCCCCGAAGCGGCCTATGCTATGTTGGCCAGCGCGCGTATCGGTGCGGTTCATTCCATCGTATTTGCCGGGTTCTCACCTGACGCTTTGGCCAATCGCATCAACGACTCCGACGCCAAGGTGGTGATCACCGCAGACGAAGCACCCCGAGGCGGACGTAATACAGCGTTGAAATCAAACGCCGACGCGGCACTGCTGCATTGCAAAGACACGGTAAAATGTTTGGTGGTCAAACACACGGGCGGGCAAACCACATGGGTTGAGGGCCGCGATGTAGACGTAAAAGCCGAAATGGCTGCTGCATCTGCGGATCATACCCCTGAAACGATGAATGCAGAAGATCCCCTGTTCATTCTGTATACGTCGGGCTCCACAGGTAAACCCAAGGGCGTCGTTCATAGTTCGGGTGGTTATATCGTCTATGCCTCAATGACCCACCAATACACTTTCGACTACCACGAGGGCGACGTGTTTTGGTGTACTGCAGATGTGGGTTGGGTCACCGGACACAGCTATATTGTGTACGGCCCCCTTGCCAATGGCGCGACAACCGTCATGTTTGAAGGTGTGCCCACATACCCAGACGCCAGCCGGTTCTGGCAGGTCTGTGAAAAACACTCCGTCAATCAGTTTTACACCGCACCGACAGCAATTCGGGCACTCATGGCGTTTGGCGATGATCCCGTAAACAACTGTGATTTATCATCCTTACGTTTGCTAGGCACCGTAGGTGAACCCATCAACCCCGAAGCCTGGAACTGGTACAACGACGTTGTTGGTAAAGGAAAATGTCCCATCGTCGACACTTGGTGGCAAACCGAAACCGGTGGTCACATGTTAACCCCCCTGCCCGGTGCAACTGCAACCAAGCCCGGCTCTGCGACCTTGCCCTTTTTTGGCGTTCAACCGGTGGTGCTTGATCCGCAAACCGGTGTCGAAATAGACGAGACAGAAACCGAAGGCGTATTGGCAATCAAAGACAGCTGGCCTGGGCAGATGCGCACCGTATATGGCGATCACGAACGGTTCCAAAAAACCTATTTCGCGGATTACAAAGGTTACTATTTCGCAGGTGATGGCTGCCGACGGGATGCCGATGGGTATTACTGGATCACTGGGCGTGTTGATGACGTCATCAATGTTTCTGGCCACCGTATGGGCACTGCCGAAGTTGAAAGCGCACTCGTGGCACACGCCAAAGTCGCCGAGGCGGCCGTCGTCGGTTACCCCCACGACATCAAAGGCCAAGGTATTTATGCCTATGTAACTTTGATGAATGGGATCGAACCCAGCCAAGAGCTTCGCAAAGAGCTAGAAGTTTGGGTCCGTACCGAAATTGGGCCAATTGCCAAACCTGATCTCATCCAATGGGCACCGGGTCTGCCAAAGACTCGTTCGGGTAAAATCATGCGGCGCATTTTGCGTAAAATTGCCGAGGATGATTTTGGCGCGTTAGGGGATACCTCAACCCTTGCAGATCCATCCGTGGTGGAAGAGCTCATCGAAAATCGGATGAATAAGAGCTAGTCGTCTTAGTCTCGGTATAAATATCTAAGGGGCTCTGACACCAAATGGGGTGATGGGGTCCTTCACATAAAAAGGCGCGGACCGTTTCCGCGCCTTTCATCTTGTTAAGACAATCGATACTATTTTAGGGCGGCATCCGTAATTGCAGACGTATACGCCCCCTCAGGCGCTGCCGATATTACAGGGTCAGACCCACCAGCCAACAATGTTGCCACCGTGCGCTCATAGTCAGCGACATCCAACGCCCCATTGGATCCAGCGGTTAGTTTGGCAACTTCACCCATCATACGTTTCTGATGCTTTTCAGTTTGAGCACCGGTTTCATCGTATTCAAGAACAATGTCCGCTGCTTCGTCAGGGTGTTCTTCGGCGTATTTCCAGCCCTTCATCGAGGCCGCGACAAACCGTTCCAACTTGGCAACTTCGGCGGCATCCGCCAGTTTATCCTCAAGAACGTATAATCCATCCTCAAGCGTTGCGACGCCCTGATCTTCATACTTAAAGGTAATCAAATCGTCAGGTGTCAGCCCAGCATCAATAATCTGCCAATATTCATTGTAGGTCATTGTTGAAACGCAGTCGGCCTGACCCTGCAAGATTGGGTCAACATTAAAGCCTTGCTTTAGAACAGTCACGCCATCGCCACCTTCAGTGGAATAGCCCAGTTGGCTCATCCAGCTGAGAAACGGGTATTCGTTGCCAAAGAACCAAACGCCAAGGGTACGCCCGGCGAAATCTTCTGGGGAAGTGATCCCGCTGTCTTTTCGACACGTCAACATCATGCCAGATGATTTGAACGGCTGAGCGATGTTCACCAACGGCAAGCCTTTTTCCCGCGCCGCTAGTGCAGACGGCAACCAATCAATCACAACATCAGCCCCGCCACCGGCAAGTACCTGGGTCGGTGCAACATCAGGGCCACCCGGCTTGATGGTCACATTCAAATCCGCCTCGTCGTAGAACCCTTTTTCAAGCGCGACATAATAGCCCGCAAACTGTGCCTGAGTGACCCATTTCAGCTGCAATGTCAGATCATCAGCGGCCTGTGCACCCGCCGCCGCACATGCAAGCGTACCAGCAAGAGCCGTTGTTAAAAATTTGTTCATCAGAGAACCTCCTTGTTGAGACCGGGTTATTTTAACCTCGTTGTGATGGGTGCCAGAAAGTCACCCCTTTTTCGATTACGGCCACGCAGCCGTAAAACGCAGAACCTGCAAGTGCAGCAACCGTAATTTCAGCCCAAACCATATCAAGGTTCAGCGCACCGACTTCTGTCGATATCCGAAATCCCATCCCTCGGATCGGAGAGCCGAAAAACTCAGCAACGATCGCCCCGATCAGAGCCAGCGTTGTCGAAATCTTAAGCCCATTAAAGATGAAAGGCATCGCTGCAGGAAGCCGTAATTTCAAAAGCGTCTGCCAATAGCTCGCAGAATAGGTTTTCATCAGGTCCCGTTGCATCACAGAACTTTCCGCCAGCCCTTGAACCGTATTCACCAGCATTGGAAAGAACACCATCAACACCACAACAGCTGATTTAGATTGCCAATCAAAACCAAACCACATCACTAAAATCGGGGCCGTTCCGATGATCGGCATCGCTGCGAGGAAGTTCCCAACTGGCATAAGCCCATCCTGCAAAAATGGGGACCGGTCGATCAAGATGGCGATCACAAATGCCGAACCACATCCGATGACATAGCCACTCAACGCGCCCTTAACAAAGGTCTGCACGAAATCCCCCCAGAGCACTGGGATAGATGAAACAAACGTCACGGCAATGGCACTAGGGGGTGGCAAAATCACTGGAGATACACCAAAGCCCCGCACGATCCCCTCCCATAGGACAACAATCACAACCCCAAGTAACGCGGGCACAGCCAGTTTAGCCCAAAACATCTGTTGTTGCGGGCCATTTGCAATGCGCACGGCCCCCAATGTCGCCAAACCCCAAATCACAATTGCAAAGAACAGTACGCTCATTGGGTCATCCCCATCTTGCGAAGGGTCCAGCGTTGCATCATCCCAACTAACCCAACCAAACAAGCAGCGACGAAGGCCGCCATAAAGAGCGCCGACCAGATCTGGATTGTCTGACCATAATAACTGCCGGTCAACATCCGAGCCCCCAATCCGCGAATAGCCCCCGCCGGAAGCTCTGCCACAATCGCCCCAACTAAAGCAGCGGCGATGGCAACCTTTATGGATGCAAAGAAATAAGGCATGGAGGACGGCAGACGTAATTTCCAAAATACATCCCAAGACCGGGCTGAATACGTTTTCATCAGATCCAGTTGCATCATATCAGGCGCGCGTAGCCCTTTGACCATCCCAACCACGACTGGGAAAAAACTTAGATATGCGCTGATAAACGCCTTGGGCAGTAGACCTTGAACCCCGATTGAATTTAACACAACGATGATCATTGGTGCGATCGCCAAGATCGGAATTGTCTGACTGGCAATCGCCCACGGCATAACACTCATGTCCATTGCGCGATTATGAACGATACCAACGGCCAACAAAATTCCCGCCGTTGTTCCAATCAAGAACCCCATCAGCGTCGCACTTAATGTAATCCAACCGTGAAACACCAAAGACCGCTTTGAGGTAACCTTTTTCTGGATCGTTGTTTTCCACAATTCAACCGCGACTTGATGCGGGGCGGGTAATACGGGGCGCTCTTGGGAAAGCGTATCCGCAACCAGCTCTGAAAACTGAACCTCTGTTCCCGCACGTTTCGCCTGATCGTGGGTCCACTTCGCATTGAGCGAAATCGCGGCCCCATACCACCCTACAACGATCACAGCCAACACACAAAGAACCGCCAGAATTTTACGCATAGCGCATCCCCTTTTGGGAACTGACAACACCGCTGGAACAAAGCAAAATTTCAGTCATATGCGTGGCCTGCCCGTAGCCCATCACGCACACGGTGGGCAATTTCAAGGAATTCCGGCGTATCTCGTATGTCGAGCGGGCGCACTTTTGGCAGGGTACTTTCGATCACATCCGTAATCCGTCCCGGACGCGGCGACATGACAACAATTTTAGTCGACAGGTAAACGGCCTCGGGGATGGAATGGGTGACAAACCCAATCGTTTTATTCGTACGGGCCCACAGTTTCAGCAACTGTTCGTTCAAATGATCGCGGACAATTTCATCCAAAGCGCCAAAGGGTTCATCCATTAGTAAGATATCCGCATCAAACGCAAGGGCCCTTGCGATCGAGGCACGTTGTTGCATCCCACCGGAGAGCTGCCAGGGAAATTTCTTACCAAACCCTTTTAGATCAACAAGTTCCATAACGTTTCTAACGCGTTTTTCTTGTTCAGACTTATCAAATCCCATGATCTCCAGCGGGAGTTTGATGTTGCCTGCAATCGTGCGCCATGGATATAGCCCGGCCGCCTGAAACACATAGCCATATGCCCGCTTTTGACGCGCCTCATCTGGGGTCATACAATTTACGGAAATTTTGCCGCCCGTCGGAGATTCAAGTCCTGCCATTGCCCGCAAAAAGGTGGTTTTGCCGCAACCAGATGGGCCAATAAATGAGACGAATTCACCTTTGTTGATATCCAGCGTTACGTCCTTGAGGGCATGAACAGGACCATCATTGGTATGAAACGTCAGATCCAAATTACGAGCCGCAATGACGGGCTCAGCTAAGTCATTCAACTGTGCTTCGGTCATGCAAAATTGTTCTTTCTAATCATTCAATTCACGTCGCTCGTTGGAGTAAAGCCAAGTCAGTCATCAAATTCCAGCCGGAATATTCAGTGGATCACGCTTAACGATGCGTGGGCTATTCAGCGTCTTCCATTTTGACAAAGCTTCTGAGGCAGACGAAAACGCAGGGCGTGGAACAAAACGACCGCGACCCGGTTGTGGCTGACTGTTTTGTCCCCATGCCCAAATAACATCTCCTCGGCTTAGGGTATAACGCGCCTGTGCTTTCACATCAAAACCCTCAAACACATTATAATCCAACACCGAATGATGGTTCGACGCGCTAATCTGTTTGCTAATTTTGGGATCCCACACGACGATATCCGCGTCCGCCCCTTCGACAATTGCCCCTTTTTTAGGGTATATGTTCAATATCTTAGCAACATTAGTTGATGTTGCAGCAACAAACTCATTCGGGGTTAGACGACCAGTTTCCACACCTTCAGTCCAGAGGACGGCCAAACGTTCCTCTAGCCCGTTTGAACCGTTCGGGATCAAGCAGAAATTGTCCTTGCCCATCATCTTTTGCTCACTGGTGAAAGCCGCATGATCGGTTGCAACCACCTGAAGCGAACCAGATTGCAAACCCGCCCAAAGGCTTGCCTGGTGATCCTTACTACGGAACGGAGGGCTCATGACACGGCGGGCGGAATGTATCCAATCGCCCTTGAAATATTCACTTTCATCCAAGGTTAAAAATTGAATCAATGGCTCGCCATAAATCCGCATACCTTTTTGGCGGGCACGGCGGATTGCCTCATGGGCCTGCTCGCAGGACACATGAACGATATAGAGCGGCGTGCCCGCAGCATCTGCAATGGTGATCGCACGGTTTGCCGCCTCTCCTTCCAATTCCGGCGGGCGGGAATATGCATGACCTTCAGGGCCCGTTATGCCTTCTGCCAGATATTTCTTTTGCAGCAAATCAACGATGTCCCCATTTTCAGCGTGGACCATCGGCAATGCGCCCAGTTCTTTACAGCGCTGGAACGAGGCGAACATCTCATCGTCCTCAACCATAAGCGCGCCCTTGTAAGCCATGAAATGTTTAAAGGAATTGACGCCCATTTTAACCGCATCGGCCATCTCTTCGAAAATCAACTCATTCCAACCTGTGATCGCCATATGGTAACCAATGTCGGAACAAATCTGAGGCGCGGATTTGCGATGCCATTCATTAATCGCATTTTTAATCGAACCATCTTCTCCGGGGAGGCAAAAATCCACAAGCATCGTCGTGCCACCTGCGGCAGCAGCCCAAGTGCCAGATTCAAACGTTTCAGCGGCAGTGGTCCCCATGAATGGCATTTCCAAATGGGTGTGGGGGTCGATGCCACCCGGGATCACGTAGGCCCCTTCGGCGTCAATATAATCGTCGCCCTTAAGGTCCTCACCGATCTGTTTGATGACCTCTCCCTCAATCAGAACGTCAGCTTTCCATGTGCGATCCGCGGTGCAAACCGTACCGCCTTTGATGACTTTGCTCATATCGCAATCTCCCATTTTCATACGCCCGCTACAGCGCAAAACCGGCCAGAAAGCCGAAATTATTCAATTAAATCTGTCCTGAAAGGGCACAGATATCTAACCAGAGCCGTGTCACCCCACCCTCAAACCCGGTGAAGTTCACTCTGTTATCCTTAGTCAGAGGCAATCTGATCGCAGACGTGATGGCCTTCGTGATAGGGGTCTTGAAGTGGTGACAGATACCCGTCAATTGACCCCTCCATGACCTCAAAATAACAACCATCCGTGCTGCGCACGATTTTGCTCGTATCTTGTTCAAAGGGCAGCACCGCGCGCGCCTGAGAAGACAATATACCTTGCTCGACCACAGGAGCCGGGGCACATGCGCTCAGCAAAATGGATACCCCAACTGTTGCAATTTTAAGATTCGTTTTCATTCGACGATCTCCGCTGTTTCAAGAACCGCATGCATCAGGACATCTGCCCCCGCTGTGGCCCATTCAATTGAAATTTCTTCGGCCTCATTGTGGCTTAGGCCATCTACACAAGGGCACATAATCATGGCTGTGGGCGCAACATCATTAATCCAACAAGCATCATGGCCTGCCCCCGACACAATATCCATATGAGAATACCCAAGTCGTTCAGCCGCGCTGCGCACCGCAGAAACGCAGTTTTCATCAAAGGCTGGCGGATCAAACTGGCCTACGATCTCGGCCTCAAATTCGACACCGATCTTTTCGCAGAGCAATGGGGCCCGCGCCAACAGCTCTTTAACCATGTCGTTTAGCTTACCCAGAAGGTGTGTACGCATATCCACAGTAAAGACAACTTT
Source organism: Pseudoruegeria sp. (assembly GCA_039972875.1). Lineage (GTDB taxonomy): Bacteria > Pseudomonadota > Alphaproteobacteria > Rhodobacterales > Rhodobacteraceae > Pseudoruegeria. The sequence continues at coordinate 101,282 of JBDWMA010000060.1, read as the reverse complement.
ACCCGGAATGATATTCCGAGAGTTGGGATAAACATCAATATGGCCAATCGCCCCAACAGCATTTGGTTGATTTACAATCGCAATTTCATGCACCAGCTCTGTGATTAAAGCCAATCCACGACCCGCATTTCTGCGCATCGCCATCGGGGTCGAACCAGTATGACTTTCTTTGCCCGTCACCGTGATTTCAATCCAACGAAGGCCCTGTCCATGGGTAACGACCCCAATATCCTTTTGCCTCGCCTCAAGGATAGGACCCTGTTCTATGTGCAGCTCAAACATAGCGTGCATCTTACGGTCGCCAACTTTTTCATCGCCCTTCCAGCCAATGCGTTCCAGTTCATCCCCGAAACGTTTGCCTTCGGCATCCACGCGGTCAAACGCCCAGTCAAGTGAGTGTTTTCCAGAGAATACACCAGAGGCCAACATCGCCGGTGCGTAGCGGGTGCCTTCTTCATTTGTCCAGTTGGTGACAACGATAGGATGCTTTGTCTTAATGCCCAAATCATTCATGGTGCGAATGGCCTCCAGACCGCCCAACACACCGAGTACACCGTCGTATTTTCCACCAGTTGGCTGCGTATCCAAATGAGATCCTACATACACGGGAAGTGCGTCTGCATCAGTGCCTTCACGCCGCGCGAACATATTTCCGATCTCATCAACCCCCATCGTCATGCCCGCCGCTTCGCACCAAGCTTGAAACAGTTTGCGCCCCTCAGAATCCTCATCTGTAAGGGTTTGACGATTGTTCCCGCCTGCAATACCGGGGCCAATTTTGGCCATTTCCATCAGGCTATCCCAGAGGCGTTGGCCGTCAATTTTGATATTTTCTCCAGGTGCAGACATCGTGTCCTCCGGTGTGGTTGTTGCGGTTTCGCCGTATGATCAGTTGGGACAGTACAGCATCGAAGTGTGCGGCCAAGCACTTCCCGATTTTGATTGGGGCCCCTTGCCACACAATCCAACAGTATCGCGGCGTATTAGATAAGTTGCCTCGCCCGAATTCAGTGCCCGCTGATCGAGCAGATCGTGAAATTCGCTGAGTTTCGGAGACATGGCAGTGTTCCTGTCGCTTCCCCGTATTCGTAACGAGATGGCTTGAAAAATGTTTGACCAAATGGTCAAGAGCAGGCTAGCAGAGATAAGGGGTCAGTCAAGGATTTCGCTCTGTTTGGGTTGTAAAACATCCGAACAATCGGCGAACTATCATTTGGATTTCACCAGTCGCCTTATTCCGCCGCCACAGCGGTTACTGTTTGGGCAAGTTACGGAAACTAAGTGGCAAAATGAAACAGCATGTCCTTATACATGCAGCAGAGAAGACACCAGAATGAACAAGGCTCAACCCCGAACACGCATACAGCGCAAGAATATCGAAACGATTCTTGAGGCTGCCCTTGATGTGTTCTCTCAGTATGGGTTCCGTGGATCAACCCTGGATCAAATTGCAAAGACAGCAGGGTTAAGCAAACCCAATTTATTGTACTATTTCCCGTCCAAAGAGGCCATTCACGTCGCTCTGTTGTCAGAGCTGATGGACAATTGGTTGGGACCTCTGCGCTCAATGAACCCCGATGGCGACCCAATCCCTGAAATTCTAAGCTACGTGCAGAGAAAACTGGAAATGAGCCGGGATTTTCCACGAGAGAGCCGTTTGTTTGCCAATGAAATCATCCAAGGTGCCCCCAGAATAGAAGATGCAATCAAAGGCGATCTAAAGACCCTCGTCGACGATAAGGCTTCGGTCATTTCAAAATGGGTTTCAGAAGGAAAACTGGCCAAAGTTGACGCCTACCATCTAATCTTTTCGATTTGGTCCCTGACGCAGCATTATGCTGATTTTGAAGTGCAAGTGGCGCTTGTTCTTGCCGAAAAAAATGAGCGTTCTCATGAAGATGCAAGCCTCTTTTTAACTACTTTATTCACACGATTGCTGACCCCATAACAAAGAAAGACCCCGAGGGGAGAACCCGGGGTCAGTTGTGCACATGCCATTTTTTCTTGGAGTGGTAACTATTCCGCCGCATGCACCGACGGGTTGTTTGGATGCGTTGTCCAATTGGCATACTCTTTATCAACCACATCCCCAGTTCGTGGATCGACGGTGCCGGGGGCCATAGTCTCCATCGTTATGCATCCCTCTACAGGGCACACATTCACACATAGGTTGCAGGCGACACATTCATCATCTTTGACACTGAACATCCGATCATCACTCATGGCAATGGCTTGGTGGCTGGTATCCTCACAGGCGGCATAACACCGGCCGCATTTGATACAATCATCCTGATTGATCACAGCTTTGGCCACATAATTTAAGTTCAAATCCTGCCAATCCTTAACTTTTGGCACGGCGCGCCCAACAATTTGATCAACAGACGTATATTCTTTTTCATCCATCCACTGAGACAACCCGGATTTCATTTCCTCTACGATTTTAAATCCATAAGTCATCGCCGCAGTGCAGACCTGAACATTGCCAGCCCCCAGGGATAGAAACTCTGCCGCATCGCGCCATGTGGTCACGCCCCCAATGCCAGAAATCGGCAAATGAGCCATGTCCGGGTCGCGCGCGATTTCAGCGACCATATTTAGCGCAATGGGCTTCACCGCCGGACCGCAATAGCCCCCATGGGACCCCTGGCCGTCAATTTTTGGCTCTGGACACATATCATCCAGATCCACCGACGTGATGGAGTTGATTGTATTGATCAGACTAACCGCATCCGCACCACCGGCATGGGCCGCTCTTGCGGGGTTTCGGATATCGGTGATGTTTGGTGTAAGCTTTACGATACAGGGCATTCGGGTGTTTTGCTTGACCCAACGTGTCACCATTTCGATATATTCCGGCACTTGCCCAACAGCCGATCCCATACCGCGTTCTGCCATGCCGTGAGGACAACCAAAATTCAACTCAACACCATCTGCACCGGTATCTTCAACAACCGGAAGGATGGCTTTCCAAGCCGCCTCTTCACAAGGCACCATCAAAGACACAACAACCGCACGATCCGGATAATCCCGTTTAACCGACTTGATTTCACGCAGATTAACCTCAAGTGGGCGATCGGTAATCAATTCAATATTATTTAGACCCAGCAACCGACGATCTGCGCCGAAAATTGCCCCATATCTGGGACCGTTTACATTGACCACTGGCGGGCCTGCTTCGCCCAGTGTTTTCCAAACGACCCCTCCCCATCCGGCTTCGAAAGCACGGCGGACGTTGTATTCTTTGTCTGTTGGCGGCGCGGATGCCAGCCAAAATGGGTTGGGAGATTTAATTCCGACAAAATTACTGGAAAGGTCTGCCATTTAAGTATCCTTCCTTTCGATTTTTTCGGCGCTGAGCGCTGTGTGAATTGACTCGGCGGCGTCGCGTCCTTCGGCGACTGCGGTCACGGTCAGATCATCGCCACCACTGGCGCAATCTCCACCGGCCCAAATTCCGGACACCGAAGTTTTACCCGCATCATCGACGGCGATTTTACCACCCGCAACGGTCAGCCCGTCTGGGGCATTAACCAATGTCTGGCCAATGGCCTTAAACACTTGGTCCGCTTTCAAACGAAATGTCTCCCCAGTGCCTTTTAGGCCCGTGCCGTCATCTGTGGTGTATTCAAGTTCAATCTCTACCGCGGCACCATTGCCGATCACGCGAACTGGCTGCGCATTTTCAATGATATGAACGCCATTTGAGGCGGCAAGGTCCTGTTCAAACGAAGAGGCCCCCATTCGATCACGCCCCCGTCTATAGGCGATTGTAACTGATTCCGCCCCCAGCTTTTTAGATTGAACCGCTGCATCGACTGCCGTCATGCCACCCCCGATCACAACCACATTACGCCCCACTGCAAGTGCGGACAAATCGTCGGCCTGACGAAGTTCTTCGATAAATTCCACAGCGTCTTCAACGCCCGATATTCCCTCACCCTCAGCGCGCAAGCTGTTCACTCCGGCCAGCCCTACACCAAGGAACACGGCATCAAACTCTTTTTGCAATGCTGCAAGCATCAGGCCTTCGCCAAGTTTTTTCCCGGTTTCGATGGCGATCCCGCCGATCTGCAGCAACCAATCCACTTCGCGTTCTGCAAAGCTATCGACGGATTTATAAGCGGCAATTCCGAATTCGTTCAGACCGCCCGCTTTTTCGCGTGCATCAAACACAACGACATCATGACCCCGAAGCGCCAAGCGGTGCGCACAGGACAAGCCAGCAGGCCCCGCCCCAACAACCGCAACGCGTTTTCCGGTTTCATCGGCCCGCGTGAAGGGATGTTCCCCAGCCTCCATCAGAGTATCTGTCGCAAACCGCTGAAGTTGCCCAATCAATACGGGTTTTCCTTCGGCCGTTTCACGTACACAGGATTGCTCGCAGAGGGTTTCAGTCGGACACACCCGCGCGCACATGCCCCCAAGAATATTCTGTTCAAAGATGGTTTTCGCGGCCGCCTCTGGCGTATCCGTCGCAATTTGTCGAATAAACAGTGGGATATCGATATCCGATGGACAAGCCGTCACACATGGCGCGTCATAACAAAAATAGCATCTGTCGGCTGCAACACGGGCCTCATGTACATCAAGACGTGGATGCAAATCCGAAAAATTTTCGGCGTAGTCCTCGGGGTTCAAACGTGCTGCGACCACCCCGGCTGTCATCTGGCTGTTGGGCATATATGCCTCTCTGCTGGATTTATTATCTATCTAAAGCGTGCCACAGGTCCATTTTTTTATCAAATGGTAAATTTTTAAAGATTTGAAGATTTTAACAAACGCCCCCTCAAAAGGCAGAATAAATCGCTATTGCCGCTTTTACGGACGACGACACAGCCAAATCAAAGTAAAGTTACGGTAGAAATACCGCATCAGACCGCTTTTAACTGGATGTGACGTGGCGTATATAACAGTGTATTAAGGCAAGCCTGCTTCAGACAGGCGGCTAGACCGATCGAGGATTGCATGACCAAAGACAACCACGAAAACGATGTCGCCTTTATCAAGGCACTCGCTGAATTGCTGAACTCAAATGACTTGACCGAATTGGAAGTCATGCGGGAATACAGCAACAACAACAGCCTGAACGTTCGCGTCAGCAAAGAAACAAACATAGTGACAAATGCTGTTGCAGCGCCTGTCCTCGCAGCGGCCCCTGTTGCGGCAGCTCCGGCTGCTATCGCAGCCGCCCCAGCAACAACCGTATCGGATGACCCCGCAGCTCATCCCGGCGCGGTCAGCTCTCCGATGGTAGGGACAGCCTATATGGCTGCCGAACCCGGCGCGGCAAACTTTGTCAGCGTAGGGTCCTCTGTCAAAGAGGGCGACACTCTAATGATTGTGGAAGCCATGAAAACCATGAACCACATTCCGGCCCCTGCTTCGGGCACTGTAAAACGTATTCTGGTTGGGGACGGCGACGCCGTTGAATTTGGCCAACCTCTGATGATCCTCGAATAAGGCGGTTGGCCATGTTCGATAAAATCCTGATTGCCAACCGGGGCGAAATTGCCCTGCGCGTCATTCGAGCCTGTCGCGAGATGGGCATTCAATCTGTTGCGGTCCATTCTACAGCGGACTCTGATGCGATGCACGTGCGCATGGCAGATGAGGCTGTTTGCATTGGGCCACCCTCTTCAACTGACAGCTATCTTAATATCCCGGCGATCATTGCCGCTTGTGAAATCACGGGCGCGCAGGCGATTCACCCTGGCTATGGCTTCCTGTCAGAAAACGCCGCTTTTGTGCAAGCGCTCGAAGATCACGACATCACATTTATCGGACCAACAGCGGAACATATTCGTGTCATGGGTGATAAAATCACCGCCAAAGACACGATGAAAAAGCTGGGCGTGCCTTGCGTCCCGGGCTCCGAAGGTGGCGTACCGGATTACGAGGCCGCGAAATCCGTCGCAGCCGACATGGGCTTTCCCGTGATTATCAAAGCCACAGCAGGTGGCGGCGGCAAAGGCATGAAACTTGCCACCTCGGCAGAGGATCTTGAGACCGCTTTCCGCACTGCTCGATCAGAGGGCAAAGTGAACTTTGGCAATGATGAGGTTTACATCGAGAAATATCTCGGAAAACCGCGCCACATCGAAGTTCAAGTCTTTGGCGATGGCAAAGGCAAGGCCATTCACCTTGGGGAACGGGACTGCTCATTGCAGCGCCGTCACCAAAAGGTATTTGAAGAGGCCCCCGGCCCCTGCATCACACCTGAAATGCGCGCACAGATTGGATCAACTTGTGCCGATGCCGTCGCACGTATCAATTATATCGGTGCGGGCACGATTGAGTTTCTGTATGAAGACGGTGAATTCTTCTTTATCGAGATGAACACCCGCTTGCAGGTGGAACACCCAGTCACCGAAGCCATTTTTGGTGTGGATCTTGTGCGCGAACAAATACGCGTCGCCGCCGGTTTACCAATGTCCTTTGGTCAGGATGATCTGGACATCCATGGTCATGCAATTGAGGTCAGGATCAACGCTGAAAAGCTTCCGAACTTTACGCCATGCCCCGGTAAGATCACCGCATACCACAGCCCCGGTGGATTGGGTGTGCGCATGGATTCAGCCCTTTATAATGGCTATTCCATCCCACCGTATTACGACAGTCTGATCGGTAAACTGATCGTGCATGGCCGGGATCGACCCGAAGCACTGGCCCGCTTAGGACGGGCACTTGGTGAATTGATTGTTGATGGTATCGACACAACAACCCCCCTGTTTCACGCATTGCTTGCCGAAGAGGCCGTTCAAACCGGTGATTACGACATTCACTGGCTGGAAAAATGGCTCGACGCCAATCTTGCCTAAAACAATAACCCTCGCCTTTTGGCGAGGGTTATTCCCAGTATGAGGCGCATATGAGCCAAGTTCTGACACCAGAGCTTTTACTTCAGGCCTATGCCCATGGCATTTTCCCAATGGCAGAATCCCGTGACGATCCGGAAATTTTCTGGGTCGACCCGGAAATGCGGGGTGTCTTTCCCTTAGATAACTTCCACATTTCAAAATCCCTAAAACGGCGCATTGCCTCTAATTGTTTCCAGATTCGAACCAATACTGATTTTGCTGGGGTTGTTCAGGGGTGCGCCGATCGTCCTGAAACCTGGATCAACGAAGAAATCTTTTCGCTCTGTATGACCTTACATGCCGAAGGGTTTGCCCACAGTCTGGAAGTATATGACGAAGACACACTTGTTGGCGGTGTTTACGGAATTGCCCTGGGTGCCGCTTTTTTCGGAGAGAGCATGTTTTCACGAAAAACCGATGCCTCCAAAGTTGCACTGGCCTATTTGGTCGACCGCCTGAACCAAGGTGGATTTCAGTTGTTGGACACTCAATTCTTAACGGATCATCTAGAAACACTTGGGGCCGTTGAAATTGGACGTGAAGAGTATCGCCAGAAATTGGCCCGCGCCTTAAGACACCGCGGCGACTTTACGGGTCCGTCGAAGCCTCCGGCTCCGCAGGTGCTTCTATCGCGCAACGCAGCGGCCAAACGTCATACCGCGGATGATCCAGCGCACTAAGGGCCGGGGCGGACGCAATCATCCAACCGTCAAATACATCACGTTCCAACGTTTGATCAAAAATCGTAACATGGGCATATGCATCCCCAGAGGGGTTTCCAGTTGGATAACGACATTCTTTCATGGTCACTGTAATGCGACCAAAATCCGCACGATCCCCGATGCTCAGGGCAAAATCTGCACGCGATCCGTCCACCTTATCAAGCGTTCGAACAAGACCACCCGTTGCCGCAGTGACGCGTTCCCTCTCATCGATTTCAATCAATTGTAGTGTCTGATCGATCACCAATCCCAAAGCGCCAGTGTCCAGATCCCGATCCACAATTTGACCGTTCGGGTTAGCGCCCTCTTGTTCCTCGGGCAGCAGACCAAAGGTTTGCCCAAAACTGCCCGTCGCAGCAAGGCATAGACCAAGACACAATGTACAACTTAGATTTTTCATTCGCCGTTTCCGGATACGAATTTCAACAACAGTGAAATCAAACTAACCGCGCCTTGCGTGTCCTCAACCTCGTCACCGGGTTCAAAGTTGAACAGAGACCCACCGGGAACCACCTCAACAAAATTTCCGCCTAACAAACCTTCAGAAGCAATTACAATTGCGCTGTCATCAGGAACAAGTACAGCAGAGTCCAAGGCCAAGGTCGCATCCGCGCGATAGGTATCACTGTTCAGCACTAGATCCGAAACTGTTCCGATTTTCACACCAGCAAGCCGAACATCTGTGCCGACATTAACGCCTTCAACTGATCGAAAACTGGCCTTCAACGCATAATCATCCGCAGCGCCGCCGGCCAACCCTGTGCTTTGAGCTGTATAAATTAAAAAGCCAGCAGCAACGGCAACAACGCCTGCCCCAACCAAAGTTTCTGTAACAGACCCGGTCACGAAATTTACTCAGGTGTCCATGCTTCGTAATCACGGCGATCCGCAGGCTTAGTCTGACGCAGCGATCCTGCGGGCGCATAGGCCATTGCAGTCCCTGTCAAGTTTTCCTGATGCGGTTTTTCCCAAACTTTATGCGCCAATGGGGCATTTGTGGGAGCCTCGTCATAGGTGAAATGCAACCACCCATGCCAATCCGGAGACACACGTGATGCCTCAGGTTCACCGTCATAGATCACCCAACGGCGTTTTTTATCACGAGTTTCGTAATAAACATTGCCGTCCGCATCCTCTCCGACTTTTACCCCCTTGCGGGACGTAAAGATCTGAGTTCCGAGCGTTTCGCCCTTCCACCACGTCAATAGTCGCAGAATGAAGTTCATATTGGCCTCCGGTTTTGTCTCTATTCATATGGACCAACTAAGCGCCAAGGTCTAGTGGGCTGTACCCTGAACGGTTTGAAATCGCCGCCTGTTTTGATTTTCTTTGGTGTTTCGAATGAACCGTTCCATACTTGAGGCAGTATTTGTGAACCACAGAAGGAAAAATCTATGGGACCGGTCATGATTGCGCTGTTGTTAATGGGTCTACCGGCGGGTGTCGGCCTTTACGCCATCATTCATGCAGAACATGCTGATGACCGACAATTTGGCGGATTTCTTTTGGTCTATGCCCTAGGAATTGCTTTCGTATCCTATTTTGTTCGGCCCAGATTTCGCCCGCTTGAGGACACAGGCAACATTCCCCATGTTCCGATCATTCTATTGATTTGCTTGTCAGTGGGGGCGACGATTGCACTATGGAAACGTCTGCACAAATAAAAAAGGCGGGACATAAATTCCCGCCTTAATCTAATTATCAGTCCGAAAATCAGCCTGCATTGACCTCTTCGGAGGAGGACGCTTCTGCGAATGCAATCAACGGCGCGGCACTGGCCGTCACAGATTCCTCATTCACAACAACTTTTTCAACATTCTCAAGGCCTGGCAATTCGAACATAGTATCCAAAAGGATATCTTCCATAATCGATCGCAAACCACGTGCGCCGGTTTTACGTTCAATCGCTCGTTTGGCAATTGCACGAAGGGCGTCGTCTGTGAATGTCAGCTCTGCATCCTCAAGATCGAACAGACGTTGGTATTGCTTGATCAGCGCATTCTTAGGTTCTGTCAGAATGGTGACAAGCGCGTCCTCATCCAGATCCTCAAGCGTTGCAATAACAGGCAAACGGCCAACAAATTCTGGAATCAGACCAAATTTCAGCAGATCCTCTGGTTCAAGGTCTTTGAAGTATTCACCAACCGTTTTTTGCGTGTCATCCCGAACATCCGCGCCAAAGCCCATTGCCGAGCCCTTACCGCGCTGCGCGATGATTTTATCTAGACCGGCAAATGCCCCGCCGCAGATAAATAGAATATTTGTTGTGTCCACCTGCAGGAATTCCTGCTGTGGGTGTTTACGCCCCCCTTGCGGTGGAACGGAAGCAACGGTGCCTTCCATGATTTTCAACAGAGCCTGCTGAACCCCCTCACCCGACACATCGCGCGTGATGGATGGGTTATCCGACTTTCGCGTAATTTTGTCGACCTCGTCGATATAAACGATTCCGCGTTGCGCGCGTTCTACGTTATATTCAGACGCCTGTAGCAGTTTTAGGATGATGTTTTCGACATCTTCACCCACATAACCAGCTTCGGTCAGGGTTGTGGCATCCGCCATTGTAAATGGAACATCCAAAATACGCGCAAGCGTTTGTGCCAAAAGCGTTTTACCGCAACCTGTTGGGCCAATCAGCATGATGTTGGACTTTGCCAACTCAATGTCAGATTTATCCGCGTGGTTCAGACGTTTGTAGTGGTTGTGCACCGCCACAGACAAAACACGTTTGGCATGAGCCTGACCGATTACGTAGTCATCTAAAACCTGACAAATCTCCATCGGTGTAGGGACACCATCGGTGGCCTTTAGCCCCGCAGTTTTTGTTTCTTCGCGAATAATGTCCATGCAAAGTTCGACACATTCATCACAGATGAACACAGTCGGGCCCGCTATCAGCTTGCGCACCTCATGTTGGCTCTTTCCGCAGAAAGAACAATAAAGGGTGTTTTTGCCGTCGCCGCTTGAATTATTCGCCATATTCGTACCTCTGGACCCTTTGGCCCGTTATCCCACCCGGCGTATGCCGGCGTTAGCGCTTCCTCAACTTTATGGCAGCGCTTTAGTATCCACAACGGCAAAAACGCACTTTTCGTATCATGCGTTTTTGCACGTCGTTCTTAATTATTCTTAATCGTCGTCACCGTCTTTGCTCCGGTTTTCAACGATTTCATCAATTAGACCCCAATCTTTGGCATCCTCGGCGGACATAAAGTTGTCCCGCTCAAGCGCCTCAACGACTGCTTTCATCTTTTGATCAGTGTGCTTGACGTAAATTCCGTTCAGCCGATCCTTGAGCTTTTGGGTTTCTTGAGCGTGGATCATAATATCAGTGGCTTGACCCTGATATCCGCCAGATGGCTGGTGCACCATGATACGGGAGTTTGGCAGAGAGAACCGCATACCCGGCGCGCCGGCCGCCAACAACAAAGATCCCATGGATGCCGCTTGACCAACGCAAAGTGTAGACACTTTGGGTTTGATGTACTGCATGGTGTCATAGATCGACAAACCAGAGGTCACGACACCACCAGGGCTGTTGATATACATAGAGATTTCTTTGCTGGGGTTTTCAGCCTCTAGGTGCAAAAGCTGAGCAACGATCAGCGAAGACATGCCGTCATGAACGGGACCCGAAAGAAAAATGATCCGCTCCTTGAGGAGGCGCGAAAAGATGTCATAGGCCCGTTCGCCACGGCTTGTTTGTTCAACAACCATGGGCACAAGGGTATTCATGTAAAAGTCCTGTGGGTCTCTCATATTCGCCTGCCTCTGTGTCTGCTTTTGAAGAATGCGTAAAGTTCACTACCAGAGTCTTAGTGTCGCGCTCTGGGGGCTGCAAGGGGGGGGAAGCCTATTTCAAAGCCTATCCAAACGAAAACAAGGCGCACTGAAGTACACCTTGTTAACAGAAGATTAATAAATGGAAGGTTCAGTTGCGAACGGCCTGACCCTCTGCATCAAAAAAATGGATGACCGATTCATCAAAATGCAGTCCGATTTCAGCGCCCGGCATCAAATCCGAATCCCCCGTCACCCGCACCGTGATCTGACCCAGTGTCCCGCCATCTACGATGACAAAGGTATCCGCACCAAGATATTCCAGAACATCGACAATACCGTCGCAATGACCGCTGCCCTTTGCGCCTATGGTGATATGCTCTGGCCGAATGCCAAGGGAATTGGCGTTGCCACGTCGGGGAAATTCTCCCCCTCGATTTCCGTCTAGTTGATAACGCCCTGCACTTGTTGAACAGGCCATGACATTCATTTTAGGCGAGCCAATAAACTGAGCCACAAATAAGTTAGCCGGATTCTGATATAGCTCGCGTGGGCTCCCTTGTTGAGCAATGTAGCCCCCATCTAACACGACAATTTTATCCGCCAGCGTCATCGCTTCGACCTGATCATGGGTCACATAAATCATGGTCGAGGCCAAAGACTGGTGCAGTTTCGCAATCTCATAGCGCATATCCACCCGCAAAGAGGCATCAAGGTTGGACAAAGGCTCATCAAACAAGAACGCTGTGGGATCGCGTACAATCGAGCGCCCAATGGCCACCCGTTGACGCTGCCCCCCAGAAAGCGCCTTGGGACGTCGATCAAGGAATGGCTCTAGTTTCAAAATACGTGCCGCTTCGTTCACCTTTTCAGTAATCTCAGCCTTAGGGGCGCCAGATGTTTTTAACGAAAATCCCATATTCTCGCCCACCGTCATATGCGGATAAAGGGCATAGGATTGGAACACCATCGCCAGCCCCCGCTTACTGGGTGGATGTGAGGTCACATCGCTCCCATCAATCAAGATCTGCCCACGGCTGGTTTCCTCCAGCCCCCCGATCATCCGTAACAACGTCGACTTTCCGCAACCAGACGGGCCAACAAAGATGACGAACTCACCGTCGTTTATCTGTAGATCCACGCCTTTGATGACCTGCACATCATCGAACCATTTCTCGACACCCTTTAATTCGATAGATCCCATTAGCCCCTCCCGTTGACAGATGACGAGGCCCATGTCAGCCATATCGCCGCCGTCCAGGTAAACACTCCACCCCCAGCAGGGGCACCGTCCACCGGATTAAAATATTCATAAAAGCCGTTCTGCGCGATGACCTCTCGGGTGCGCTCTCGCAGCGTTTCGGCCAATTCCTTGTGCCCAGCCTCGGCCAAGCCGATCCCGATTAAGGCGTTCAGCATCCCCCAAGTCGGCCCGCGCCAATACCGAGGCGCATCAAATCGCGGGTCCGCAGGGTCAAGGCTTGGCACCGGATAGCGCACGGCCCTTGTGATCCGTTCCAATGTGGCCAACATCCGATCATCTTTAAGACCCGCATACCAACTCAGAAAAGCCCCGGATGTTATGACACCAGAAAATGTACCGGTCCGCACATCAAAGGCATCAAAGGCGGCATTTCCCTCATTCCAATGTGCTTGAACACCCTCCTCTAAAACACTGATCCAGCTTGATATTTCATCGGTGTTTTCACTTAAAATGGACCCAAGAACTCGCAAATCTCGGCAAGCTCGCATCAGGATGAATGTCATTGCAGGATCTGCCACCCGAAACGGCGAATTCATGCGGATTTTCACGTCATCCCAGTGACAGTCCCGACCCAAATACACCATCTTGAGATACCGATCATAGTCTGCCTTTGTCGGTCGCATATCCGCGTCCACATGGCTCGTATCACGGCGTTTATACGTCCCCACGCCCGAGCCATCGACATTGGCCATCGCCCCGTCCCAATCTGCCGCGTTATCACGACCCGACTCCCACGGATGGGTCACCACGATCATGCCATTTTCGCATCGGTTCTCCATGAACCAACGGTGCCATTTTAACAACTTCGGATACGCGTCTTGTAGGGCTGATCGTCCCGCTGCAGGATCTGCTTCATAAATCCATCGCACCATGGTTGCGGCGATAGGAGGTTGCGAAATACCTGATGTGGCGGGGCTACGTTCACGCCCCCAAACTTCTGGTCCGGGGAAATACCCAGGCACTTCTTTATGGAACACAATATGCGGAATCATGCCGGTCTCCCATTGGTTGGCCAACAGAGTATTCACCTCTGTCCACGCTCGCCCAATGTCAAAGGTGGAAAAACCCCATGCTGCGAACATGCTGTCCCAATTCCACTGATAAGGATACAATCCACTTGTCGGCACAGTGTAAACACCCCGATCATTGCCAGTCATTATATCGCGTGCTTTTTGGTCCAAATCTGCGCCGGTCATATCCACTACCCCTTTACCGACCCGGCCGTCAGACCTTTTGTCATGAATCGCTCAAGCCCAAGGAACAGCGCCATGATCGGGATCGTGGCAATCACCGCCCCAGCCATAAGATGTTGTCGCGGAATCTCTGATGAATTCAACATCGCCACACCGCGAGTCAGTGTGAATTTGGAGGGATCATCCAGCAACATGAACGCCAGCAGAAATTCATTCCAAGCGATCATAAAGACATACAAAGATACCGAGGCGATTGCGGGCAACGACAAGGGCAATGTAATCTTCCAGATCACCGCAAGTCTCGAGAGCCCATCCATTAGACCGGCTTCCTCGATCTCAGCCGGAAGGCCACGGAAATACCCCTGCAACATATAAAGAGCCACTGGAATGGTCGTCACTGGATAAATCATCACAATCCCAAGGATAGAGTTCCGTAGACCGATCATCGAAAACACGATGTAAATCGGTAGAGCCAAAACGATCATTGGAACCATATAAATCAATAAGATAGAGCGCGACAGCATGGCCTGCCCTTTGAATCGCAATCGTGCAATCGCATAGGCTCCCGGAATGGAAAACGCCAAAGTAATGAACACCGTCACCACCGATACGACAAAGCTGATCCAAAGGTAGGTGCCAAAGTTAAAGTCAGAAAACAACTCTGAATAACTACGAAACAAATCCCACCCCTTGGACCAGTCGAGCGAAAAATCCAACGGATTTTGCAGCAACGCCTGCTGACTTTTCAGGCTCGTCATCACCATCACATAAAACGGAATGAGCACAATCGCTGTAAAAAAGATATATCCCGCCCCAGTCAGAAACCGAATGATTGATTCCTCATATTCATGTCGTGTCAATTCACCCCACGGCAGGTCATCCACCATCACATGCAGAGGCAACCCGACGAAAAAACCCGTGATCAATGCAGCCAGCAGCGTCTTACCAAGACCAACACCTTCGCCGACAACAACCGGGCCAAAACCAATGAGGCAACCCGCTGTAATCAGAGACGTTACAATTGCTGTCGCGAACCAACGTCCCGGCAATTTAAGGACCACCGCCCCGGATACGGCCCCAAACAACAGTGAAAATACAAGCGATGGTTTAAATGGCTCCCCACTGGCGAAAGAAAAACTGACCGTCACTGAGACCGCGATAATAAAACACCACAGAGCACCCAAGACCGGTCCCGTCACATACCCTAATCTAACCATGCTGGGCCGCCTTTCGGGACACAGGCATCGCCGTCAACAGCAAAGGCAGCGCCCCAAAAGATAGATTTAGCAACTCGGTGATCATAGCCCTTCCTCCCGACTGATGAATTTAAAGAAGAACAGGCTGAACAACAGCAAACAAAGAAAGACAACAACCGCCACTGCAGCCCCTGCCCCAATATTAGACAGCGCAAAGGCTTGCTCATACACATTCACCGTCAGTGTGCGCGTCCCGGCATTGCCGCCGGTCAGCAAAAAGATGTCGTCAAATTTGTTAAAGGTCCAGATGAACCGCAGCAGGAACAAAACAGATAGAATTCCCAAAAGCTGTGGCAGGCTCAGATACCAAAATTTTTGAAACGGACTGGCCCCATCCATGTCGGCCGCCTCATACATATCAGAATCGATCGACTGCATGCGGGTTAAAATGAACAAGAACGACAGCGGAAAATATCGCCAAATCTCAAAAACAGTCACGGTGATCAATGCCAGCGGACGTTCCCCAAAAAAATTGATCGGCCCCGATGCAACACCCATTTGCTGCAACAGAGCATTGGCAGATCCGGAAAACGGATCAAACAGCGTCACCCATGTAAAAGCCACCGCAATGACCGGCGCAACATATGGAAACAAATAGAGGCCCCGTAAAATACCCTGTCCTCTAAAGGACTTATTCAGCAGCATTGCGGCAAACAAGCCAAAGACCAAGGCCCCAATCGTGCCAAATACCGTGTAGAAGACAGTCGTCCAAAATACCGTCCAAAACTCGCCACCATCGAAAACGCGGGTAAAATTCTCTAACGTGAATCCGCCTGAGGTCAGGATGTTTTCAGAGGAATATTCGATGAAGGGCTCACTGTCGCCCAAATCTGGGTCTGCATCCAAATAGGCCTGATCAATTTGCGCAGGCATACGCATCCGTTCGCGAAACCCCGGCTCTAGATCGCCAAAATCGCATAAAATTGCACGGCCGGTAATCTCACATCTTGGATCAACGCGAAGAACCGTTAATCCTGAAGGCAAGGTGTCCTTAAGAACCACACCAAAAACCGGTTTATCCTGACTGGAGTTTCGAATCCGATATTCCAATTCAGCAGCATCCTCTGGGGTCTTCGGACGCCCCCGCAGGGATTCGCGTACAATCGGCGCTGGCGCGCGCAAATCAGCCAACTCTACTGGCTTGAAGCTAATCCAAAAAATGGACAACAGCGGTAATATGACAACAAGGGATACACTGATAATTGTTGGTGACAATAGTCCCCACGCCAGCCGCGCTTCGCGCTTGCCGAGGGGCCCGGTGCCTTTGGGCGGTGACAGGGATGTCATGGTTTTTCCAATTTGGTAGGCTGCGTGGCAGGCCAAATATTGGCCCGCCACATTAAGCGTAACAACACTCTACAAAGTATTGAAAATATTACTCAACTTTAGACAGCTCATCGTTCATGGCGACGACCGCCGCAGGACCGTCCAGTTCACCGTCAATGTATTGGCGTACCACCCGGTTGATCGCCTGACCGTTGATCATTTTGGACGCCAAAGCAAGTTGACCATCAGCCACGCCCCAGCGCTGTGCCACATCCAGACCACCAACAATTTCGTCGATCATTTCTTGCGCGTACAGCTCACCCAAGGCAGCTTTGCGATCTACACCAACAGGCAACTCCGCCCAAGCCTCAACGAAGGCAGTTGGGTTATCAGCTGTTCCACGGCGAACAGGGAATTTCCCTTCTGGCGCAATCGACAGGGTTTGAGTGTAGCCCTCATCAACAGAGAAACGAACGAAATCCATGGCATTATCGGTATCCGCATCAGAGGTTATACCAAAGTAACGAATATCACCCCATGCTGCCCCATCTGGGTTGGATGGCCCCGCAAAATTTGTCACGATTCCCGTGCTTGCCGCCAATTCACGAGTCTGCGGGTCATCGTTGATTGTGGGCGGGGCGGAATCACGTAAGCCCGCCAATTCATCCAAAATAAACGGCGACCAAATAATCATTGCAGCCTGACCAGAAAAATAGAGTTCGCGCGACTGTTTCCAATACAACTCACCCGGAGGCGACGCCTTGGAAATGGTCTTATAGAAATCCAGAACCTCAATTGTTGGCCCTTCCTCGAGGGGCTTAAAACCATCTGGACCAACAGGGGATACACCATTGGCAAGGAAAACATGCTCCAGAACTTGGCTCATAAAGTTTTCATCAACCTTCGTCGCTGACACAAACCCATACATCTCTGGCGGATTATGAAGCGCCTCTAAAGCGGCCTCAACAGCGGCATAGGTTGTCGGCGCTGCGAGGCCATTTTCGTCAAACAAATCCTTGCGATAGACAACCATCTGGGTCCAACCATCAACTGGCACAGCGGCTGTTCCGCCATCTGTTGCAGCCATAGCAAGGGCACCCGGCGCAAATGTGTCCTCGCCCAAATCCTCGATGACATCCGTTGCCGCATCAATATCAAGAATCCCGGCCTCAACCCAAGGTAACGCATATTGCAATGGATGATAGATAACGTCCGGCAAATCACCCGCCGCATAAGCAGCCGTTGCGCGCGTGCCCAGATCTGTTTCAGACACTGGAATCACCTCGACATCCGTGCCTGTAGCTTCTTTGAATTGGGCCGCCATCTCTTCTTGTTTGGCCAGGCGTTCGGGCTGCTCTTCGGTTGTCCAAAATCGAATTGTGTCCGCTTGACCGGCCATAGCGCTGAAAGCCAGGCCAACTGCAGCTCCAACCATTAAACGACCGGTCTGTGTTTTAGCATGAAATGTCATGTGTTCCTCCCATTGGTTACACAATAATTAAGTTAGGAAATGCGCCGCGGAGGCGGCCCATCCGATGCGCGAACAACAAGCCGCGCGGTATCGAATTCTATTAAATCTTCGGAATACCCATCTCGAATACGTCGGATCAACAATTGCGCGAGACGTTCACCCGCCCGCCGATTGTCGACCTGAAATGTTGTAAGAGCAGGTTGCGCATAAGCCCCTTCGGGAACACCATCGTAGCCGATAACAGAAACATCCCGCCCCGGTTCTAACCCAAATGTCCGAATGGCTTGATAAAGGCCCAATGCGGCCATATCGACAGCACAAACAATCGCAGTTGGGGGGGCTTGGGTCGACAAAAGCCGTTCGCCTGCGGCCTGCCCCTGAACAACTGTAACGGCGTCTTCTTGAACAATTGCAGGATCATAATCGATTCCAGCTTTTTTCAACCCTGACCGGTAACCTTTTGCGCGCACGTGACTGTAGCTGTATTCAAGTCCACCATTTATATAGCCAATCCTACGATGACCGAAACTCGCCAATCGCAGCACAGCTTCTTCGATGGCCTCTTCTCCTAGGATGTCATAGCTCGGACAGTTGGACATGTCTTTGGTTCGTCCATACAGGACAAACGGCACATCCATCCTTTTCAGCAAGGCAATGCGGTCATCCCGTCGAAACGTTCTTGGCAGGATAAACCCATCTGCTTTGCGTTCTTCCACAAGACGTCGCAATGTATCCAGCGTATCCGTCGCCGATGTCGATGTGGCCACCGTCAATGTCCAGTTCTTGTCACTTGCCCCTTTTGTCACACCCGCTAAAAAATCCGCTAGAAAAGGTCGTTGTGCGTCGTGCGCATTCACCTGCAAGACCAATCCCAAGGACCGAACTCGCCCTGTTCGAATAGCCTGCGCATGACTCAGTGGGCGATAGCCAAGCTCCTTGACCTTTTTTTCGACCCGAATTCGGGTGCCATCTGAAATATCACTATACCCGTTCAATGCCCGCGAAACCGTCCCCTTGGTCAGGCCGAGAGCGTCTGCCACATCAGAAATCGTAATTCGACGATGTTTCATAATCAGGCTGCCTCCCTCTTGATCGCGATCCAACGTATTTAACGAAACTTAAACTCTTTTACGAAACCGGTTTCGGCAAGAAATATCTGCCCCACATCAACGTAGCCCAATACGAAACAGCGCATCACAACATAACAAAATTGCGGAAATCCCTAAGTATCCCTGACTTAAACCCAACTCGTGGGCTATTTAGAAAAAGCAAAAAATATCCGTTTTGAATATAAGCATTTGTCAGGCTAAAGTGTCAGAGCGATACGATTGGGAGATCAATGTGAGTAGCAAATCAATAGGTCTGGGGACCGCCAGCGCATTAGTGATTCTTATTGGCTGTGCGGAGGATGTGGATCAAGTTGACCTCAGTAATCCTGCAGCGACTTTCTGCGTGGCCAGCAACGGAGTCTACGAAGTCCGTGAAGATCCAGAAGGCAACGCCTATTCTGTATGTGTATTTGAAGAGGGTGAGATCGACGCTTGGGAATTATACCGCAAAGAGACCGCGGGGACATCCCAATAAACTGTTGTTCACAATGTAAATCTATTGGGTGTAGAAAATGACTTCGCCTTTGAAAACATTGGGTGATATAGCCCAAGCAATACCCCCTGCGCAGGTCATTAATCAACTCGGCTCAGGCCCTTTTATGCTGGTTTGCGCTTCTGGCAGTCACAGGATCCCATCCGAATTTCACAACTTGAAATTGGAACCCAGTCTTCTCGACAGCCATATTTGCAAAGATCTCGGCATATTAGGGTTCGCAACCCATCTAGCGAAACAGCTAAATTCGCCCTTGGTGATTAGCACGGTTTCGCCATTGGTCTATGACTGCACACAACCTGCGGATTCCGCCCAAGCCATCATTACAAAACGAGGCGGTGTACCCATCCCAGGCAATGCTGCGGTGAACAAATCCGCGCGGCGAGCAAGGTCCGATAAGTTTCACAGTCCTTTTCGCGATCTAATAGAAGAAACCATTTCCAACGCCCATACCCCCCCAGTTCTTGTATCCCTGCAGAGCTTTCACGAAACCTGTTTCGACAATTACGACGGCACTGACATTGCCATCATTCACGACAGAGATACATCAATCGCGGAGGCAATCCTTATATCTGGAAATTGCCTTACACCTTTTGATTTCATCAAGATAAACACGTCTCAGACAGCGGGCGGTTCAGATTACATTCTTACCCAGCACGGGGTATTAAATGGAATCCTGAACGTAAAACTCTCTATCCGAGACAGCCTAATTCAGTCTACGCATGATCAATCCAAGATGGCGGAAACAATTTCTCGCGTCCTTATTGCGGCTCTGGAAATTATGAAAAAATCGGCCAGCAAACGCCGCCAAGGACACGTTAGATAACGCTATATAATTTACCTTAGAATGGGACCTCATCAGCGCGATCTGCTGGAGTTACGAAACGGGCTACGACTTTCTTTGATCCTGCTTTTTCAAACTCAATATCCAACTTATCACCTTCTATTCCCATCACATATCCGTAGCCGAATTTCTGGTGAAACACCCGATCACCCTGCGTAAAGCTGGATACGGCTGACAAGTCGATCGTCGTCGTCCGGCTTTCTCGCGGTTGCGACACCGGTCTTTGGTTTCCACGCGCCTGCATACGTTGCCACCCCGGAGAATTATAGACATCCGCCTTAGTTGCACGTTGCTCCATCGGAGAAGCGCCCATGTTACCCGTGTTCAACCCAACGGCTCCGTACCCGCCTCCATAAAGGCCCGGTGGAGTCAAAACATCGACGTGCTGCTCCGGAAGTTCATCAATGAATCGCGACGGCAAAGCGGATTGCCATTGACCATACAACCGCCGATTGGCCGCAAACGAAATCGTGCAAAGCTCTTCGGCGCGGGTGATCCCGACATAGGCCAGACGCCGTTCTTCCTCGAGCCCCTTGACCCCGCTTTCGTCCATTGATCGTTGTGACGGAAACAAACCGTCCTCCCAACCGGGCAAAAACACAACGGGGAACTCGAGGCCTTTTGCCCCGTGCAGGGTCATGATCGTGACTTTTTCCTCATGCTCATCTTGCTCACGGTCCATAATCAGCGCGACATGTTCCAAAAACCCCTGCAGGTTTTCAAATTGCTCAAGCGCCTTTACCAGCTCTTTGAGGTTTTCCAAACGCCCTGGTGCCTCTGGCGTTTTATCGTTTTGCCAATGACCAGTATATCCGCTTTCATCCAGAATGATTTCTGCCAGTTCCAGATGAGAAATCGGTGGCGCGCCAAATTGCGGTGCCAATGGGGCCTGCTCATCATCAAGAACCGAGCTGTCGTCGATGTCCACAGCCAATACAGGCCCGCGCGACAACTTACGCCACCGTGTAAACCCATCGAGCAAACGGCGCAGTTCCGTTCCGGCTTTGCCCCCCAATCCATTGGCCTCAAGCAATAATCGTGCCCCTTCGATAAGGGATACACCATTGTCACGGGCCATTGTTTGTATCTTTTGCTGCGCAACATTACCGATACCGCGTTTGGGTGTGTTTACAATGCGTTCAAAGGCCAAATCATCCTCGGGCGACACCACCACACGAAAATAGGCCATAGCATCACGGATCTCCATCCGCTCATAGAACCGAGGGCCGCCGATGACCCGATACGGCAGGCCAATTGTCAGAAATCGGTCCTCAAATGCACGCATCTGATGCGAGGCCCGCACCAAAATCGCCATGTCCTCAAGAGAACGGCCCCTCTCATCACGTCTGCCTCTTTGGCAAGATTCGAGCTCATCACCAACCCAACGCGCCTCTTCCTCCCCATCCCAATGACCGATTAGCCGAACCTTGTCCCCATGATCTTTATCGGTCCAAAGCTCTTTTCCTAAACGGTCAGAATTGGCGGCAATGATCCCAGAGGCCGCCCCCAGAATATGCGCCGTAGAACGATAATTTTGCTCCAGCCGGATCACTACAGCACCCGGAAAATCCTTTTCGAACCGAAGGATATTGCCAACCTCGGCCCCACGCCATCCATAAATAGATTGATCATCATCACCAACGCAGCAGACATTCTTATGCTGCGCGGCGAGCAATCGGAGCCAAAGATACTGCGCGACGTTGGTATCTTGATACTCATCGACGAGAATGTAGCGAAACCAGCGCTGGTATTGCGCCAAGACATCAGGATGCCGCTGAAAGATGGTCACCATGTGCAGCAATAAATCGCCAAAATCCACCGCGTTTAACTCTACCAGACGCCTCTGATAGGCTTCGTACAGTTCGCCGCCCCTATTATTAAATGCCCCTGCATCAGATGATGGCACCTGCGCGGGCGTCCAGGCCCTGTTTTTCCACCCATCGATCAGATTGGCCAACTGACGTGCGGGCCATCGTTTTTCATCCAAGTTAGACGCAACAATCAATTGTTTCATAAGCCGCACTTGATCGTCTGTATCCAGAATGGTGAAATTCGACTTTAAACCTACAAGCTCTGCATGGCGACGAAGCAACTTTACGCAAATGGCATGAAACGTGCCCAACCATGGCATACCTTCTACGGTTTGGCCCAGATGGCTGGCCACCCGTTCTTTCATTTCGCGCGCAGCTTTGTTGGTAAAAGTCACTGCGAGAATTTCATTCGGACGGGCTTTGCCGGTGTTCAGTAAATGGGCAATCCGCGTGGTCAACGCTTTGGTTTTGCCCGTCCCTGCCCCCGCAAGCATTAAAACAGGTCCATCCAACGCCTCAACGGCGGCCCGTTGTTCCGGGTTCAATCCATCCAAATACGGCGTCGGGCGTGCGGCCATTGCACGGGCCGCCAAAGACTGGCGCTCCCCCGCTTCAAAGGCGTCATTTTCATCAAAACTGCTCATGAAAGACAATGTAACGTCAATACCAACCAAGGGAAAGCAGTGTTCGCACTATGTTCTGCAACAAAATATTGGTTTATCACGTGACGTAACCCCAAACTGGCAAGATCACCCGCAATACCACCAGACGTTAGATTGTCGTTTTACCCGGCCAGCAGCACATCAAACCAATATATTTGCGACATTGCTTCATCTTAGCGAAATGTCATCCGCTAACAGAAAAACTACGTCTATACTGCAGTGCAGAAATTAGTTACATAACCCGCGCAAGTAAATGCTTCCCGGGGGACAATCGTGGCAGACTTTAAAAAAATCCTAATCGCCAACCGAGGTGAAATCGCCATTCGAGTAATGCGCGCCGCCAATGAAATGGGCAAACAAACCGTTGCGGTATTTGCCGAAGAGGACAAACTTTGCCTCCACCGTTTCAAAGCGGACGAAGCGTACCGCATCGGCGAAGGAATGGGACCTGTCGCAGCTTATCTCAGCATTGAAGAGATCATTCGCGTTGCCAAAATGTCCGGTGCAGATGCGATTCACCCAGGATACGGCCTGCTATCTGAGAACCCTGAGTTCGTAGACGCCTGCGAAGCCAACGGCATCACATTCATTGGCCCCAAAGCTTCAACAATGCGCGCCCTTGGGGACAAAGCGAGCGCGCGACGTGTTGCGGTTGAGGCAGGCGTTCCAGTTATTCCGGCCACCGAAGTACTCGGCGATGATATGGATGCAGTCAAAAAAGAAGCCGCCGAAGTGGGTTACCCGCTTATGCTAAAGGCCTCTTGGGGTGGCGGTGGTCGCGGCATGCGTCCGATCTTCTCTGAAGATGAAGTCGAGGAAAAAGTCCTTGAGGGCCGTCGTGAGGCTGAATCTGCCTTTGGCAATGGCGAAGGCTATCTGGAAAAAATGATCCAACGTGCGCGCCACGTAGAAGTTCAGATCCTGGGCGACAAACACGGCGGCATGTATCATTTGTTTGAACGGGATTGTTCTGTTCAACGTCGGAACCAAAAAGTGGTCGAACGTGCGCCCGCGCCTTACTTGTCCGAAGAGCAACGCACAGAAATCTGCGAGCTTGGGTATAAAATCTGTAAGCACGTGAACTACGAATGCGCAGGTACTGTCGAATTCCTGATGGATATGGACAACGGCGAGTTCTACTTCATCGAGGTAAATCCCCGCGTTCAGGTGGAACACACCGTTACCGAAGAAGTCACCGGCATCGACATCGTTCAGGCTCAGATCCTGATCGCCGAGGGCAAATCCATCGCCGAGGCCACTGGAAAATCATCACAACAAGATGTTGTGCTGACAGGTCACGCTCTGCAAACACGGATTACAACCGAAGATCCACAGAATAACTTCATTCCCGACTATGGCCGCATCACTGCATATCGTTCTGCGACAGGTATGGGAATCCGTCTGGATGGTGGCACGGCATATGCAGGTGGTGTGATCACACGCTACTATGACTCTTTGCTGACCAAGGTCACCGCAAAAGCGCCCACCCCGGAAAAAGCCATTGCCCGAATGGACCGCGCCCTGCGGGAATTTCGTATTCGCGGCGTATCCACCAATATTGCATTTGTTGAAAACCTGCTAAAACACCCAACGTTCCTCGATAACACTTACACAACGAAGTTCATCGATGAGACACCCGAGCTGTTTCAGTTCTCCAAACGCCGGGACCGGGGCACCAAGGTTCTGACCTATATCGCGGATATTACCGTCAACGGTCATCCTGAAACCACAGATCGTCCAAAGCCTGCCGATGACGTTCGCGCGCCCAAAGCCCCAGCCTCCCGTGCCGAACCTGCTTATGGCACGCGCAACCTCCTAGAGGAAAAAGGCCCGCAGGCCGTTGCCGATTGGATGTCAGAGCAACCACAATTGTTGTTGACGGATACGACAATGCGCGACGGACACCAGTCCTTGTTGGCTACACGGATGCGTTCGATCGATATGATCCGTGTCGCCCCGACCTATGCCGCCAACTTGCCTCAGCTGTTCTCCGTAGAATGCTGGGGCGGCGCGACGTTTGATGTTGCCTACCGGTTCTTGCAAGAATGCCCTTGGCAACGCCTGCGTGATCTGCGTGCGGCAATGCCAAACGTGATGTCACAAATGTTGCTGCGTGCTTCCAACGGTGTTGGCTACACCAACTACCCCGACAACGTTGTACAAAGCTTTGTCGCGCAAGCCGCTGATACTGGCGTTGATGTGTTCCGTGTGTTTGACTCATTAAACTGGGTCGAAAACATGCGCGTCGCGATGGATGCCGTGGTTGAAGCCAATAAAGTCTGCGAAGGCACGATTTGCTACACTGGCGACATTCTGAACCCGGAGCGCGCAAAGTATAACCTGAAATACTATGTCGATATGGGCAAAGAACTGAAAGCTGCCGGCGCCCATGTGCTTGGCCTGAAAGACATGGCTGGCCTGCTGAAACCAGCCGGCGCCCGTGTCCTGATCAAAGCCCTAAAAGAAGAGGTCGGCCTACCGATCCACTTCCATACACATGATACGTCCGGTATTGGTGGGGCAACCATCCTTGCTGCGGCAGAAGCCGGTGTAGACGCCGCTGATGTGGCCATGGATGCACTGTCCGGCAACACCAGCCAACCCACAATGGGTTCGATCGTAGAGGCCATGGCCAACACGGATCGCGATACTGGCTTGGATATTGGCGCAATCCGCGAAATCTCTAACTACTGGGAAGGCGCACGCGCACAATATGCAGCCTTTGAAAGTGGTCTGCAAGCCCCGGCCTCTGAGGTGTACCTTCATGAAATGCCCGGCGGTCAGTTCACCAACCTCAAAGCACAGGCGCGCAGCCTCGGTCTAGAGGAACGTTGGCATGAGGTCGCCCAAACCTACGCGGACGTGAATCAGATGTTCGGTGATATTGTTAAAGTGACACCGTCCTCCAAAGTGGTTGGCGATATGGCTTTGATGATGGTCGCGCAGAACCTGACCCGTGCACAAGTCGAAGACTCTGGCACAGAGGTGGCCTTTCCAGACTCAGTCGTTGATATGATGCGCGGCAATTTGGGTCAGCCCCCCAACGGATTTCCTGATGGTATTCTGAAAAAAGTTCTGAAAGATGAAGCACCCAACCTAGAGCGTCCGGGCAAACATCTGCCCCCAGTCGATCTAGAGGAAACCCGTCTTGATTTAACCAAACAGCTTGAAGGTCTCAAGATCGATAGCGAAGATCTGAACGGCTATCTAATGTACCCCAAAGTCTTCCTCGATTATATGGGGCGTCATCGCCAATACGGGCCTGTTCGTTCATTACCGACACGAACTTTCTTCTATGGTATGGAGCCTGGCGAAGAGATTGCAGCGGAAATCGATCCGGGTAAGATCCTAGAGATCCGCCTGCAAGCGGTCGGTGAAACCAACGAAGACGGTGAAGTCAAAGTCTTCTTTGAACTCAATGGTCAACCACGTGTTATTCGCGTGCCAAACCGCATGGTTAAATCGACAACCGTACAAAGACCCAAAGCCGAAACTGGCAATGCCGATCACATCGGCGCTCCGATGCCCGGCGTTGTTGCCAGCATTGGCGTTGCTGCGGGTCAAGCCGTCAAAGAGGGCGACTTGCTTCTGACCATCGAAGCAATGAAGATGGAAACCGGCATTCACGCAGAACGCGACGCGACAATCAAAGCTGTACATGTGCAGCCAGGAGGTCAAATCGACGCCAAAGACCTTTTGGTCGAACTCGAATAACACTGAACAGACTAATGACCCAAGGCCCCCCTGCTGAGGCGGCCTTGGGCTCCTAGGAATGTCGAGACCTTTAGACGAACGCAGCCCAGTATCGCAAATATCGCGGTGTTGTTCTGAAGCCTAGGAAATACGCCACGTGAATGGGCTAGCAAAAACCTAATTTTGCCCTAATCTCCTCCTCAATCGTATTCACGACCAAGAGGGATCTTACGTGCCATCAATCACTTCATTCTATGCCGGACTGCTCGCGCTGCTGTTTTTAGCGCTCAGCGCACGCGTGATCACCTACCGTCGCACCCATCGCCTATCCCTGGGTGACACTGGTGACAAAGCCCTTTTGAAACGCATGCGCACACAGGCCAATTGCGCAGAATACACCCCCATCGCAATCATATTGATTCTGATACTCGAACTTGGTGGCGCAACCCCTTGGCTTCTTCATGCGCTCGGAGGGGGCTTTTTATTAGGACGACTGCTGCACGCCTATGGGCTTGGCTCTACTCCACAGAATTTCCTTGCACGACAAGCCGGCATGATACTGACGTTGATGGTCATCGCGATAAGCGCAGCAATGGCCGTGGTCTTTGCGCTGTTCTAAATTGCATTATGGGCGAATGGGGATCTCTATCCGTTCTCCCTGCCCCACTAAGATCAACAAGGAAAACTGATCCGGAATTTTCGTAGTAAACCGGAACAAAACATCGGTCGTTTTGGTGCCACCGGCGGGGATGATGAGTGGCAGAGACTGCTCTTTCACTCGCGCCCCAAATACATAGAACTCCGTGGCTGTAACGGTCTCATCTGTCGAGTTAGTTAGAGCCAAGGATAGCAATAATTCATTCCCCTCCCTCTGCGACGAGATCACTTCAATCGCCAGATCCCGCTCCTCATGCCCCGAATGAGCTGCGACCCCAAACGGCCACGCAACTAAGCCAAACACTAGTGCACGCCGCTTCATCACATTTTGCTCCTTCCAAAAACCTTGCGAGCAACTCCCTATCAGAAAAAAATACAGAAACACCATTTTATCTCTTGCGGCCCCCCGGTGTTCGGACTAAATCACGCCACACACAACGGTGCGGGCGTAGCTCAGGGGTAGAGCATAACCTTGCCAAGGTTAGGGTCGGGCGTTCGAATCGCCTCGCCCGCTCCATTGTGTGAAAAATGTTTTTTGGCATGCGGGCGTAGCTCAGGGGTAGAGCATAACCTTGCCAAGGTTAGGGTCGGGCGTTCGAATCGCCTCGCCCGCTCCAAAAAACAGCTAGTCTTCTCGGATATATCAGAATTAGATCATCCCCTTCCGGGGCCCCTTTGGTGCGTCGAATATCCCAACCACAGACACCCACATTTACCAAACAGAATCATGTGCAAAAAATCCGCACTCCTTGAACAATCCCCCTGCCCCTACTTGGCCAAACATCATTCCCCCCCTATAGAAGCCTGACAACAAAAGGCAGAAGCCCATGCGCACAGCACAGATCACGCGAAAAACCGCAGAAACAGACATCAACGTTGAGATCAACCTCGACGGCACTGGGGACTATGACAACCAAACCGGTGTTGGCTTTTTTGACCACATGCTGGATCAACTGTCCCGCCATGCTCTGATCGATATGACCATCCGCGCATCTGGCGATCTGCATATTGACGATCACCACACAGTCGAAGACGTTGGAATCGCGCTGGGTCAAGCCTTGACCTCGGCCATGGGTGACAAAAAAGGTATCGTACGCTACGGGTCCTGCCATTTAGCGATGGATGACGCGCAAATCCGTTGTGCGCTTGACCTTTCGGCCCGTCCATTCCTAATTTTCAATCTGGATATGCCCACCCAAAAGATCGGCACCTTTGACACCGAACTGGTCAGAGAATTCTTTCAAGCCCTGTCTACCCACGGCGGTATAACGCTACACATTGACCAATTGCACGGGTTCAACAGTCACCACATTGCCGAGGCAACGTTTAAATCTGTCGCGCGCGCCCTTCGGGATGCGCTCGAAACAGATCCACGAAAAGCTGACGCCATCCCCTCCACCAAGGGCGCGCTCTAAGCGTCCTTTACCTGACCTTCTGTTCAGAAAGACTCCAGATGCTGACGGCCATAATCGATTATGATTCCGGCAACCTCCATTCTGCGGAAAAAGCCTTCCAACGCATGGCAACCGAAACCGACGCCGGCACAGTTGTTGTGACCTCAGACCCCGAAATGGTGCGCCGCGCTGACCGCATTGTGCTCCCCGGTGACGGCGCGTTTCCGGCGTGCAAGGCGGAACTGTTTGATCACACCGGCCTGTTTGAGGCCACCGAAGAAGCCGTAATGAAAGCGGGAAAACCGTTTTTAGGTATCTGCATAGGTATGCAAATGCTGGCGTCCGTAGGTCGGGAATATGTAGACACAAAAGGTTTTGATTGGATCAGCGGTGAAGTCATCGCCATCAAACCTGCCGACTCTCATCTTAAGGTCCCTCACATGGGGTGGAATGATCTGATCATCGACAATCCCCACCCGGTGCTCGACGGTATTTCATCCGGTGACCATGCATATTTCGTGCATTCCTATCATTTCCAAGTCTCAGATCCAGCCCATCGTCTTGCCCATGTCGATTACAGCGGCGACATCACTGCAATTGTAGGGCACGATAATATGGTTGGGATGCAATTCCACCCAGAAAAAAGTCAGGCGACAGGTCTGCGCTTCCTTGCGAATTTCTTAGCGTGGAAGCCGTAAGACGACCAATACGCCAAACACTGTTTGTTAAAAGATCTGAAAAACGCCAAAGGCCGGCCCTCTGCAGGAACCGGCCTTTTTGCGGAACATTCTTTGGATTTATTTAATCCGCGACCAAGTCTGCTTTTTACAGATCGGGCCGACACAGCCAGAAACTTTTAAGCTGTTTCCGCTCATCTGCATTTTGGATTTATAGACTTTATCTGTGGAGGGTTGCCAAATCTTGCCCTTGGCGTATTTACCGCCGCCCTGTGCGACCATATCCCAGACCAACTGCTTTCCAACATTGGGGGAGCTGATCTCACCACTTGCATCGAACGCTTTGCTGATCACGCCGCAAATTTTATCTCCGCATGGGGACATGGCAATATGCGCATAGGCGCCATCATCAACTTGTGTCTTCCAGACTCCCTCAACATCATCCGCCAGTGCGCTTGTGACCGTTGCCAAACTGATCAATCCTGCAGCCAAAATTGTTTTCATCTTCATGAACCTCCCAATAAACTTGCCGCTACCTTTGCTCTCCCCCCGAAAAGGATCAATAATAACGTTGGGTCGCTTTGCAATTCCCGCCGTGACATGGCAAACACGGGCCAACTTTGCCAAAACGGACAAATGTCATGATCCTCTACCCCGCTATCGACCTCAAAGACGGCAATGCCGTGCGCCTTTTCAAAGGTGATATGGAGCAAACCACTGTTTTTAACGAAGATCCCGCAGCTCAAGCGATGGAATTCGTGGAAGCCGGCTGCGAATGGCTGCACCTTGTTGATCTGAACGGTGCATTTGCCGGAGAGCCCGTTAACGCAGCCCCCGTCGAAGAGATCCTAAAACGCACCAAGGTTCCAGCGCAGCTTGGCGGTGGCATAAGGGACATGGGCACCATCGAACGGTGGCTGGACAAAGGTCTGGCCCGCGTGATTCTTGGTACCGCGGCCGTAGAGAACCCAGATTTGGTGCGCGAAGCAGCCAAGTCTTTTCCCGGCAAGGTCGCCGTTGGCATTGATGCCCGCAATGGCTTTGTAGCCACAAAAGGTTGGGCCGAGGAAACCGATGTGGAGATCACTGATCTTGCAAAATCCTTTGAGGACGCAGGCGTTGCCGCGATCATTTACACTGACATCAACCGCGACGGGGCGATGCAAGGACCAAACATCGATGCGACGGCAGCGCTTGCTAATGCCGTCAGCATTCCCGTTATCGCCTCAGGTGGCGTGTCCTCTTTGGCAGACCTCCACGCACTCAAGACTTGTGGTGCACCTCTAAATGGCGCGATTTCAGGCCGGGCCTTATATGACGGTGCGATTGATCTGAAATCCGCCCTTGATCTGCTAAGGGCCTAATTCCAAGGTCCGGGGCTCTAAATATCAAAGCCCCGAACCCTTTCCCATTGGCGTGACCAATAAGTGCCGCTATGAGAATCACAAAGAGGTGCGCTCATGTTAAAAACCCGTATCATCCCCTGCCTAGATGTCGCCGATGGGCGTGTTGTTAAAGGTGTAAATTTTGTAGATTTGATTGATGCTGGAGATCCCGTCGAAAGCGCAAAGGCCTATGATGCGGCTGGCGCAGATGAGCTGTGTTTTCTAGACATTCACGCCACCCATGAAAATCGAGGGACAATGTATGACCTCGCTCAACGCACTGCAGAACACTGCTTTATGCCTCTGACCATAGGTGGTGGTGTGCGCACCTCGGAAGACGTGCGTAAATTGCTCTTATCTGGCGCTGACAAAGTGTCCTTTAATTCAGCGGCTGTCGCCAACCCTGATGTGATAGCCGATGCGGCAAACCGTTTTGGCAGCCAGTGCATTGTTTGCGCAATTGACGCAAAAACGGTTAGCCCCGGAAAATGGGAAATCTTTACCCATGGCGGGCGTAACAGAACAGGTATTGATGCCGTTGAATTCGCCAAACTGGTGACATCAAAAGGCGCAGGAGAGATCTTGCTAACCAGCATGGATCGGGACGGCACGCGTGCTGGATTTAACTTGCCTCTGACCCGCGCTATATCTGAGGCGGTTTCCGTACCGGTGATTGCCTCTGGCGGTGTAGGCAATCTGGATCACCTGGTTGAAGGTGTGACCGAGGGCGGAGCAAGTGCAGTTTTGGCCGCCTCTATTTTCCACTTTGGCGATTACACAATCCGTGAAGCCAAAGAACACATGATTGCTGCAGGCATCCCGATGAGGCTCGAATGAATACGCTAGAAAAACTGGATCAAATCATTGCTAGCCGCAAAACCGCCGATCCTGAAAGCTCTTGGACGGCGAAACTGTTTGCCAAAGGGCCAGAAAAATGTGCGGAGAAATTCGGTGAAGAGGCGATAGAAGCCATCATCGCAGCCGTTAAGAACGACACTGCAGACCTGACAGCCGAAGCCGCAGACGTTTTGTTTCATCTGTTGGTGATGCTCCGATCCAGGGATGTCGGCCTAGCGGATGTACTTGCAGAGTTGGACCGTCGCGAAGGCACCTCAGGGATTGCTGAAAAAGCCGCACGTAAGCCTTAACCAATCAAACGGGGCCATTCGATTTTAGGACAACGGTTTTGAATGACCGTTACACCCTGCGCACGCGCCAGCGCGGCGGCCTCATCATTCTGCACGCCAAGCTGCATCCAAATGGTGCGCAATGCTGGCAATGATTCCAATGCGTCTTTCACCATCGGTAGAACAAGATCCGACCTTCGAAACACATCAATGAAATCAATATCCTCCGGGATGTCCTTTAAGTTGGCGTAAACAGGTTCTCCAAAAAGTTTCTGCCCCGCAAGACCGGGATTGACCCCAATTACGCGCTTTCCCTGTTCCATTAGATACAACGATACATAATGACTGGGTCGTACCTCTTTCGCAGAGGCCCCGACACAGGCGATCACCTTTGCAGACAGCAGAGCATCGCGGATTTCGATATCAGATTCCATTACAGACGACCCTATTCTAAACTCTGCTCAAAAAAAAGCGCCCGTAGCAAATGCTGCGGGCGCAGTGACGGAACGAGGGACAGTAAAGGAGGCTCCGGGTGTTCCAATCCCGGTCTCTGATAATAATGTATGCCCGAACGTCAGGTTTTAAAGAGCTGGTAAAGGCTTTGTGATCCTACCGTCAAGCTGAGCAGCTTTAAGCCGAAAGAACAGACGGCCAATTGGCGTCGGCTTTAACAATGTTTCCTGGGATGTCTTCAGACCATATCCCACGCACTGTCGTGTTATAATTTAGATACAGGCGGCCATTATGAACGGTCCACGCATCAGGAGAGGTTGTTGCAATACCGCCTTTGGACACCGCATAGGCACAATACCCACCATATTTCGGAGTATATTTGCCGGTATTGCTTTCAAACATCTTCTTGTTCTCAGCAGACGCAAAATGCCATTTGGCTCCCATGTGGTTCACAACATGAGCCGATTTGCCTTTGACTGGTTTTGATTTTGTGAAATAGGCCACCGGGTCATAGCCGTTAATTGCAACTCCGTTCGTCGCAAAGATATCAGGCTTTGCAGCAAGCACCGGACGTGCAGCCAAAGTGGCAAGAGGAAGAGCGGCAAAAAGGCCAAGAACAGAACGACGGCTAATCATAATAGGCATCCTTTGAAGAAGCGTTTCGGTTCTCAACAAGATGGCGATCATTTTAACTCTCGAAAACCCGTCCCACGTCAGTGTGATGGTCTGTGAGCCTGATTAATCAAAAATATCTTCGATCAGATCGAAAGCTTCATGCAAAATGAAGCCTCCCAAAGACCGCTTTTTCTTAGATTTTTTCTTACTTTTCTTAGCCTTATGATATTGAGGCTTTGTCTTTGAGGGCTTTGATTTATGCGCCGGATGGGCGGGGTCCGGTGTCTTTAACCATTTCAAATCATGGAGAGGTGCGCCACATGTATTACAAGCAAGCTCATGACGCTCTTTGCCCTTTAGGACCAGTGCCGCTTTTGCCCCACAATAACAGCAGGTCGTAATTTTGGTCTGATGCCCCATGGACCGCTCCGATCTTTTAACCTTTTACAGCATATAGGGCGACGGCCGTCGCATTTGAAACGTTCAACGATCCAAATTCACGCGCAAACGGAATTTTCACCAAAAAGTCGCAGGTTTCTTTCGTTTTATCCCGCAGACCTGGCCCCTCGGACCCCATCACGATGGCAATGGCGCGGTCCTTCTGCCCTTCGATGGCCTCTTCGATTGTCATGTCGGCCTCTCCATCTAAGCCAATCAACAGGTACCCCATCTTTTGCAAGGCAACCATTGCATCTGACAGATTGCGAACGCGCAAATAGGGTTGCCGTTCCAAAGCACCAGAAGCCGTCTTGGCCAATGCGCCTGTTTCCGGACAACTGTGACGTGCAGTGGCAATCACAGCATTTGCACCGAACACCTCCGCTGAGCGGAGAATCGCCCCGACATTATGCGGATCAGACACCCGATCTAACAGAACCACACGTGGTATCTGGCCGTCCTCGGCAAGGCAATTGTCCTCTAGTGCGCCCCAAGACAGAGGTTTAACTTCTAATGCAGCCCCCTGATGCACGGATTGTGGATCAATTGGTGCTGAGAATTTACGCGGATCGACAATTTCGGGCTCCATTCCACTGGCTACGATATCTTCGGCCAACCGATCATGGGCGTTTTTGGTCACCATGAGTCGTAATTTTTGGCGATCTGGATTCTGTAATGCGTCCCGAACGGCATGAATTCCGAACAACCAGACCGTTTCAGCCGCTGCCGCCCGTTTTGCTTGTTCTTTTTCTACGACCCACTTTGGCTTTTTCATCGCACCAGCATCCTTGTTTTCTTATGTTGCGGACAATGCGCAGAGCAATGTTAGAACTGCAAGCGATTTTGCTGTTGACGCCCGCGAGTCTGCCTTGTAATCAGCGCCTCACGTTTCGATGAGAAGCGTGAAAGTGGGCGACAGGCCGCAAGGTGTGGCAGGGGACTGTAACTCCCTCGCGGAGACGCACGCCTGGTTCGATTCCAGGGTCGCCCACCACTTTCCCACTCTGTGATAGTAAGTTCCGCAATGAATTGCCGGATTGGCGCATCAGCTTTTTTTTGCGACTTTATTCCGACCCAAATCACGCTATGATTACTCTTGATTTATAAATTCCGGGACACCGATCAGTTTAATGGAACATTTTGATATCGTCGTCGTAGGCTCTGGCCCGGCAGGCAGCGCAGCCGCCATGACAGCGCGAAAAAAAGGCCTTAGCGTAGCGATTGTCGACAAAGCCGTATTTCCGCGCAAGAAATTGTGCGGTGGGCTAATCACTGGTCGCAGCCGAAACGCATTAGCACGTATTTTTGATGCCGATGTCGAAAGCGAGCTATTCCTAAAGGCAACTCAAATGCGGTTCCGCGCCAAAGGCCGCATTTTGGCGGATCTAGATGACGGTCCTCCCGTCCATTTGACCATGCGTTGGGATTTTGATGAATGGCTTCACAACAAAGCTGTATCGGCCGGCACCTCAACCTTTTTGGGCAACGCCTTTACCAGCCTGAACGAAGCCGACAAAACCCTAACCCTCAGAGATAAATCAGAACTATCATATGGCGTTCTGATTGCTGCAGATGGCGTCAACAGCAGCGTGGCCCGCACAATGTTCGGGCGTCCGTTTGACCCGGAAACCATTGGGTTTGGCCTAGAGGTAGAGGCCCCAGCCGCACTACATGATTATGTAGAGGTAGATTTGGATGCCGCAATCTGGGGATACGGTTGGTCCTTCCCCAAACACCATTCGACCACCATCGGCGTCGGAGGCATCAACAGCCGCAATGAAGACATGAAAGCCCATATGGCGGCCTATCTGGAGCGCTGCGGCCAAGATCCCGACGCCAAACCCTATAAGGGACAGTTTTTACCTTTTGGCGATTACCGTAAAGAACCTGGCCGCGACGCGATCCTGTTCTGCGGGGACGCCGCAGGCCTTGTGGACCCAATCACAGGCGAAGGGATTGCACTGGCAATGGAAAGTGGTGCCTTGGCTGCTGAATGTGCCGCAAAGGCCCTTGCCCAGAACTCCCCGGAGATCGCCTATGCCGACTATCTAAAGGCGCTCCGCCCCATGCACCAATCCTTGCGCGAAGCCCGCCTGTGGCGCAGCCTGATGTTCCCTAAGGCCATGCGTGAAGTCTTTCTTTCGGCCTTTGCCCGCGGAACATCCCTACAGGGTAAATATCTGCGCCTATTGGCCGGTGAAATTGAATATCGAGATCTACGTTTGATGTTTTTGCGCAAAGCCCCAAAAGCCGCGTTCCGCGCAGTGGGTCGCAAATTACGCCCCTCGTCAGCGAGAACCTCAGGATGAGGCGTGTTTTAGGATACTGGTTGGGTCTTTGCTTGGTTGCATCCCCTGCCTTATCCCAATCGGCTGACGAAATCAGGTTCGCCAAATCTTGGATGAATAGCCTTCAACAGCAATCTTTTGACAACAACAGTGAATACTGCGGTTATTTGGGACGGTCTGCGAATGGAAAATTTGCTGTAACACGTCCGCGCAAAGGCAAATCAGACAATTGTAGTGTCCGTTGGTCAAACAAAATGGACACCACCGCGAGCTACCACACCCACGGTTCCTTTGACCCCCATCACTACAATGAGATCCCCTCAACCGATGATATCCTCGGGGATCATTTGGACGGCGTAAACGGATATGTCGCCACACCGGGTGGACGTCTCTGGTTCATTGACGGAAAACGAAAAACGGCTCGACAGATCTGCGGGATCGGCTGCCTATTACAAGATCCCAAATTCATCGAGGGCTATGACGGGGTAATCCCCAAAGTCCTTCGGTACTCTGATGTTGAACGGATCGAAAACGAATAATCAATTGAGGTGATTTAACACTTCATCGGCCAGCGCAATAACCTCATCATAGGCCGCGTTTGATTTGGATTTTTCAACCACTCCGACACCCTCTCCCAAGGCTTCTGCAAAAATCACCCGGCTTCCAAGAACCGTCTGCGCCTTATGGCCGTTAAGCTCATCCAACTGGCTAGAGACCTCCCCGGTCAACTTTGCACGAGCGGCCGCGCGGTTCATTACCAAAAGGACCGGTTTATCCTCGCGGGCAGACATTTCCAGAATGCTTTCCGTGGCCCAAATATCGACCTGGCTTGTGGCCACCGGTACGATAATCAAATCCGACACCCGCAATGTTGGACGCAAATCGGCATCAATTTTCGGAGGAGTATCAATGATGACGACATCGTGGGAATCTGCCAGCTTACCGACTTCGTAAGAAACCCCCCATGCAGAGGCTGTTCCAAAACTCATACCCGCGTTGTCTGGGCCTAACTTTTCGATCCGGGTCATGAACCATCGCCCCAATGACCCCTGAGGGTCCGTATCCAGAACCGCAACACTTTTACCGGATTGTGCAAAGGCCACAGCCAGATTGGCCGCAAGGGTGGTTTTACCGCTTCCGCCTTTTTGCTGCGCAATTGTTAGGATCAAACCGGTCATAAGTCCTCCTGAGGATTTCTATTGTCTTGACCATGCTGCGACTGCAAACAAATTTGAACAAAACATATCATCGCCTTATACCTAAACCATCCCTGAATCGACGTGACAAGTTGCGCATTGATTAAAAATTAGGCAATCACAACATTTCCCACTTCACTTCGTCCTTTAGCTGCGCAGACAAGCTGGAGCCCGGGGAGTGTACCAGATAGCCCCATGACATGAGCCAAAAACTGAGCATCACCGTTGTCGATCCAGATCCCGACCGCGCCCGCATGATTGTGGACGGGCTTTGTGATGCGGGGGATTACGACATTACCGTGCTTGGCGATGACACCGGGTTGGCCCGTAAACTTGAAAACCTAACCCCTGACCTTGTGCTCATCGATATCTCAAACCCCAGCCGAGACACGTTAGAACACCTCAGTCTTGCCAGTGGCGCCTCTGCGCGCCCGGTGGCCATGTTTGTTGATCGTTCCGACCCAGAACTGACCAAAGCCGCTATTGAGGCGGGCTTGTCGGCCTATGTGGTCGATGGATTAACCAAAGCCCGCATTAAACCTGTTTTGGATGCTGCAATCACACGGTTTAACATGTTGTCGCAGATGCGCAGCGAATTAGACGCTGCAAAAATGGCCCTTGCGGAGCGCAAGACAATTGACCGTGCCAAAGGGCTATTGATTGAAGCGCGGCGGATCTCCGAAGAGGAGGCATACGCCCTCTTGCGCAAAACCGCGATGGATCAAGGCAAACGCATCGCCGAGGTCGCACAAGCTTTGGTCACTGCCGCGGAGTTGTTAAAATGAAAGTTAGCCTGAACATCGGCTATATCCCTTTGGTGGATTGTGCTCCCTTGGTGATAGCCCATGAATTGGGGTTCGCCGAACGCGAAGGCCTTACGCTAAATCTGATCAAACACCCGTCATGGTCTGCGATACGGGACATGGTGGCTCTGGGCCATTTAGACGCTGCGCATATGCTGTCGCCCATGCCGGTTGCCATGTCACTTGGGCTTGGTGGTTTGCCAGTGCCTCTTGATGCTTTGATGGTTCTGTCCATTAACGGCAACAATATCGGTGTATCTGCCGCGATTGCTGATCGTATGCGCATTCAAGGTTGGGATGGGAATTTCCAAACCCCATATGACACAGGGCAACATCTCATCAAGGCTACGAATGGCACCTTACGATTGGGTGTGCCCTACCCATTTGCTATGCACACCGAACTTACATCTCACTGGCTCGGCACGCTTGGCCTTAACGTCAAACAAGGGCTGAACCTACGTATTATTCCTCCGCAAAAGATGGCCGACGCTGTGGCCGCAGACGAAATCGATGCCTTTTGTGTGGGAGAACCATGGGGATCAATTGCCGTTGAAAACAGCGTGGCTGAATTGGTGCTCCCCGGAAGCGCGATCTGGTCCTTTGCACCTGAAAAAGTCTTAGCAACACGCCAGCAATGGAGCGTTGAGAACCCCGAATTAACCAGACAGTTAATGCGGGCAACCCATGCGGCGTCTCATTGGCTTTGTCAAAAATCCAATAAAATGGTGGCTGCTGAAATTCTGGCGCGCCCTGCATATTTAAACTTATCCTCCAGTGTCATTGACCGCGCCCTCACCGGAAATATACGAACCCGGACCGGACAAATCAGTACGAATGTCGACAACTTCTTACTGTTCCATACCGCGGCCGCGAACTTTCCTTGGCGATCACAAGGGGCATGGATCGCATCACGCATTGCGGCGCGAGAAGGAATTGATCAACAGGCCGCCCTTGCCGCAGGTCGGGCTTGCTTTCGCAGCGACCTCTACCGCGAATACCTCAACGGAACCGGAGCAGACCTTCCTGGTGCATCCGAAAAAGTTGAAGGAGCCCTATCACAGGCAACTCCTGTGCCCTCCGTACGTGGGGAAATGATTCTGGGGCCAGATGCCTTCTTCGATGGTCAAGTTTTCGACTTCGGTCGGTAATTCTGCCTAATTATTAATCACATCAATGCTCCACTTGAATTAACACAAAAAAAACCAACTCTCCGTCTCGCCGCAACGCAGCAATAACTCTAATAATACCTCATAGCGCAGAACAAAGATGTTCAACGCGCCTCTCCTCAGAGCAACGCCGCTCGATCTGTACGGTCCCCATTTTGTTGGGTCCCGTTCATATCGTGCGGCTTTTTTAGTTTTAAGACCCTTTTTGGGTGCCCATCGACAAAGGAATGCCACATCATGAAACGCGCTCTTCATCTCGCAATTGCTGCCAGCCTTGCCGCGACCACTCCGGCGCTGGCCGAACTATTAGATGTCGAAACAGATGAGCTGACTATTGGCTTCATAAAACTTACGGATATGGCCCCTCTCGCGGTCGCCTATGAAAATGGGTATTTCGAAGACGAAGGCTTGTTTGTAACTTTAGAACCACAAGCGAACTGGAAGGTTCTGCTGGACCGGGTCATTGACGGACAACTTGCAGGCGCGCACATGCTTGCAGGTCAGCCTCTGGCCGCCACAATCGGGTACGGCACCAAAGGCCATATCGTCACCCCATTCTCAATGGATTTGAACGGGAACGGCATCACGGTTTCAAATGCCGTCTGGGAAGAAATGCTGCCAAATATTCCAAAAATGGATGATGGTCGCCCACAACACCCCATTTCCGCCAGCACATTGAAACCCGTCGTTGAATCTTATGCCGACGAAGGCAAACCCTTTAACATGGGCATGGTGTTCCCGGTGTCTACTCACAACTACGAACTACGGTATTGGTTGGCCGCAGGCGGGATTGAACCAGGTTATTATTCCCCGGAAAACGTATCTGGCCAAATCGGTGCTGAGGTTCTGCTGTCTGTCACTCCACCGCCTCAAATGCCCGCGACCCTCGAGGCCGGTACCATTTATGGCTACAGCGTAGGTGAACCATGGAACCAAGCAGCCGTTTTCAAAGGCATCGGTGTTCCGGTCATCACCGATTATGAACTCTGGAAAAACAACCCGGAAAAAGTATTCGGTCTGTCCGCTGATTTCGTCGAAGAAAACCCAAATACAACTTTGGCTTTGACCAAGGCTTTAATCCGCGCCGCAATCTGGTTGGATGAAAACGAGAATGCCAACCGCGAAGAAGCCGTGGAAATTCTATCCCGCCCTGAATATGTGGGCGCTGATTACGAAGTCATCGCGAACTCTATGACCGGTACATTTGAGTACGAAAAAGGCGACAAACGCGACGTCCCTGACTTCAACGTATTCTTCCGCCACAATGCGACATACCCATTTTATTCAGACGCCGTTTGGTATCTGACACAGATGCGTCGTTGGGGTCAGATCTCTGAACCACAGACTGATGAATGGTACGACAGCGTTGCAAAAGACGTCTACAAACCAACCATTTATCTCGAAGCAGCCCGTCACCTTGTCGACGAAGGTCTCGCAAACGAAGCTGACTTTCCTTGGGACAGCGATGGTTACAAAGCGCCAACGCCAGCTGCGGATATCATCGACGGCATCGGGTATGACGGCAAAACGCCAAACGCCTATCTGGAAACTCTGCCAATTGGCCTGAAAGGCGCACAAACAGTCGTTGGAAACGAAATCCAAGGCTAATCCAGGCCCTTCTAAAAATCTCCACTTCGCCGCCCTTGGCGGAGTGGCTTTCTTCCTCACCAGCCCCCCGCCAGTATAAGGATACGGACCATGACCACCGTAGATCCCGATTTCGCAGCAGCCGAAGCCAAAGCCGCCCGTCAGGCTCGTCTGTTTACCCGCATCAATAAAGCCGACGCTTGGTTCAAAGTGATTGGCCTGTCCTTTTTGACACCAATCCTAAAAGCAGCCGCCGGTGACAACCCACGTGCACAGGTGAAACAGATCTGGTTGCTTTTGGGCGTACCGCTGTGCTCGATCCTGATCTTTCTTATGGTTTGGTCAACGCTCGCACCCAAAGTTCAAACCTCTTTAGGTGCCATCCCCGGCCCCGGTCAGGTCTACGAACAAGCCCTTAACCTGAATGCGGATGCCAAACGCACCCGTGAAAAACAAGCCGCGTTTTACGTCCGTCAGGACGAGCGCAACGCAAAGCTGATCGCAGAGGGTAAGGAAGACAAAGTCAAACAGCGCAGTTTCACGGGCGCTCCGACCTATTACCAACAAATCTGGACCTCCATCAAAACAGTGTTCTTTGGCTTTTTGTTGGCAACCGTCATTGCAGTACCATTGGGCATTGCAGCCGGCCTTTCCCCAGCGGCCAATGCTGCCATAAACCCGATGATCCAGATCTTTAAACCGGTCTCTCCGCTGGCTTGGTTGCCCATCGTTACCATGATCGTTTCGGCTCTCTACACAACAGACAACGGTATGTTCACAAAATCATTCCTGAACTCTGCCATTACTGTGACTCTGTGTTCCCTCTGGCCCACATTGATCAACACCTCATTGGGTGTCGCTAGCATCGACAAAGATCTGGTCAACGTTTCCAAAGTTCTGAAAATGAACACATATACCAAGATTACCAAATTGGTGCTGCCCTCCGCTCTCCCCTTGATCTTTACCGGTCTGCGGTTGTCATTGGGTGTGGGTTGGATGGTACTGATTGCAGCTGAAATGCTGGCACAGAACCCCGGTCTTGGCAAATTCGTCTGGGATGAATTCCAAAATGGCTCTTCCCAGTCACTCGCCAAAATCATGGTAGCTGTCTTTACCATCGGCATCATTGGTTTCCTGCTGGATCGTGTGATGTACGCCATTCAGTCCATGTTCACCTTCTCAAATAATCGGTGATCAACATGGGTATTCTTGAATTCAAATCCGTAAACAAAGGCTTTGGTGAGGGCACCGCACACACCGAGGTTCTTAGAAACATCGATCTGGATGTCACAGAGGGCGAGTTTCTTGTACTGCTCGGTTTCTCTGGCTCTGGCAAAACAACACTGATCAACCTAATGGCCGGCTTGGAACAACCATCTGAGGGATCTGTTACATTCAAAGGCAAACCAATCACCGGCCCCGGTCCTGAACGTGGTGTAATTTTTCAAAACTATTCGTTGATGCCTTGGTTGACTGTAGAAGCCAACGTTGGCCTTGCCGTGGACACGATGTTTCCGCACATGTCCAAAAAGGAGCGCCGCGAGAAAGTCGCCCATTACGTTAAAATGGTTGGTCTGGGCCACGCGATGGGCCGCCGCCCAGCTGAACTATCCGGGGGGATGCGCCAACGTGTGAATGTTGCGCGTGCCTTGGCGATGGACCCGGAAATGCTGCTTTTGGATGAACCTTTGTCCGCCCTAGATGCACTAACACGTGCCAATCTGGCCGATGAAATCGTCAACATCTGGGAAACAGACAAAAAGACCTGCGTGCTGATCACCAACGACGTGGATGAAGCCATCCTTATGGGTGATCGCATCATTGCGCTTAACCCGGATGGCAGCCTTGGCAACCAGTTTGAGGTTAACATTCCCCGTCCCCGTGACCGGATGGCGATGAATGATGATCCCATTTTCAAACGCCTTCGGGTTGACGTTACAAAATACCTGATGGACGTCGGCATTGAATCCAAAGTCGAAGGTACACGTATTCTGCCGGATGTGACCCCGATCCACGGAGTCCCGTCAGCCGTTGCCAAAGCACAGGAAGGTATGATCGACCGCAACTTCCTCGACTTTAGTCAACTGCACAAAGTCTATCCGACACCCAAAGGCCCCCTCACCGTTGTTGAGGATTTTAACCTTAAAATGAACCGCGGTGAGTTCATCTCTCTCATTGGGCATTCGGGCTGTGGTAAATCCACAGTTTTGACAATGGCTGCAGGACTAAACGACATCTCAAAAGGCGCGATCCGCCTTGATGGTCGCCACGTCGAAGGGGCCGATCCTGAGCGCGCAGTTGTGTTCCAATCTCCGAACCTGTTCCCATGGCTAACCGCCCGCGAAAACGTAGCAATTGGTGTGGACAAGGTCTATCCCCGTGCAAGCGTTGGCGAACGTCAGGATGTAGTTGAATACTACCTTGAACGTGTCGGAATGGCGGATGCGATGAACCGCCCGGCCAACTCTATGTCTAATGGCATGAAGCAACGGGTCGGCATTGCGCGGGCCTTTGCGCTCTCTCCAAAATTGCTTTTGCTGGATGAACCCTTTGGCATGCTTGACAGCCTAACCCGCTGGGAGCTGCAAGAGGTTCTGATGGAAGTTTGGGACCGCACCAAAGTCACAGCCGTCTGCGTTACGCATGATGTGGATGAGGCAATCTTACTGGCAGATCGCGTGGTCATGATGACCAACGGCCCACAAGCCACCATCGGGAAAATCGTAGATGTGGATCTACCGAGGCCCCGCAGCCGCAAGGCGTTACTTGAACATCCAGATTATTACCACTACCGCGCAGAGGTTCTTGATTTCCTTGAGGAATATGAACACGGCGCCACATCCAAGAAGGATGCAGCATAATGTCGAAGAAACTTGTTATCGTTGGCGCAGGGATGGCATCGGGCCGCGCGCTGGAAGAGCTTATCAAGCTTGATCCAACGGCCTATGACGTCACTCTCTTTAACGCCGAGCCGCGCGGCAATTATAACCGGATCATGCTTTCACCTGTTTTATCCGGCGATAAAACATTTGAAGATATCATCACCCATACCGCTGAATGGTATGAGGAAAACGGTGTCACTTGTCGCTTTGGTGAAAAAGTCGCCAAAGTCGACCGCACGCGTAAAGTTGTCATCGCGGAAAATGGCGACGAAGTTCCCTATGACAAGCTGATTTTTGGCACCGGCTCCAACCCGTTCATCATTCCCCTCCCCGGACATGATTTGGAAGGTGTTATCGCCTACCGTGACCTCGAAGATACGAACACCATGATTGCATTGGGTGAAAAATCTGATGCAAAAGCTGTGGTGATCGGCGGTGGCCTACTAGGGCTGGAGGCCGCCGCCGGTTTAGCGCTGCGCGGTGTGGACGTAACTGTGATCCACATCATGGGCCATTTGATGGAACGTCAGTTGGACGAAGCCGCTGGGTATCTCTTGCGCAAGGCTTTGGTCGATAAAGGCATTACAGTTAAATGTTCGGCAAACTCCAAAGAGATCCTTGGCGAAAACGGCAAAGTTAAGGCACTGTTGCTGGATGACGGCACGGAATTGCCCTGTGATTTGCTGGTGATGGCCGTTGGTATTCGCCCAAGCATTGCCTTGGCGAAAGAGTCTGGACTGATGGTCGGCAAGGGGATCCATGTCGACGATCAGATGATCACAAGCGATGAGAATATTTTTGCGGTTGGCGAATGTGTCGAACACGATGGGGCAATCTTTGGCCTTGTTGCACCGCTCTATGACCAAGCCAAAGTTCTAGCCAAGACACTGATTGGCACAGAGGCACAGTTTGTTCAGAAAGAGATCTCGACCAAGCTGAAAGTCACAGGCTGTGATTTGTTTTCCGCAGGTGATTTTGCCGACGGCGAAGGCCGCGAAGACATCGTATTCCGCGACC
Organism: Pseudoruegeria sp.; assembly: GCA_039972875.1. Taxonomy (GTDB): domain Bacteria; phylum Pseudomonadota; class Alphaproteobacteria; order Rhodobacterales; family Rhodobacteraceae; genus Pseudoruegeria. The sequence goes on along the minus strand of JBDWMA010000060.1, from coordinate 57,176 downwards.
CGGCACGCGGCGTCTACAAACGTCTGGTTCTGAAGGACAACAAAATCCTTGGGGCCGTCATGTATGGCGACACAGCGGACAGCACCTGGTTCTTTGGCCTGATCAAAGACGGCCATGACATTTCAGAAATGCGGGAAACTCTAATCTTCGGTCCTGCGTTTCAGGGGAGTGCCCCCCTGGACCCTATGGCGGCCGTTGCAGCCTTACCGGATGACGCAGAAATCTGCGGCTGCAACGGCATTTCCAAAGGTGATATTGTGTCTGCGATCACCGCCGGCGCCCATACGCTTGATGCTGTCAAATCCATCACAAAAGCAGCGTCTTCCTGCGGAAGCTGCGCCGGTCTAGTCACCGATCTGTTGGGAGTCACGCTCGGCGACGGGTTTAAGCTGCCCGAAAAAGAAGTCATGTGTAAATGCACTGACTTGTCCCATGACGATGTGCGCAAACTGATTATTGCCAAAGAGCTGAAATCCATCCCACAAGCAATGCAGGAGCTGGATTGGAAGACCTCTTGTGGGTGTCACGTCTGCCGCCCTGCCCTAAACTACTATATGGTTTGTGCATGGCCAGGCCTCTATGAGGACGACGGCAAAAGCCGGTTCATCAACGAGCGTGTGCACGCAAACATTCAAAAAGATGGCACCTATTCTGTCGTTCCACGAATGCTGGGGGGAATCACGACCCCGAATGAATTACGTGCGATTGCCGATGCCGCTGACAAATACGACGTCCCCACGGTCAAGGTCACAGGTGGTCAACGGATCGACTTGCTGGGGGTCAAGAAAGACGACCTACCGGCAATTTGGTATGATCTTGGTGAGGCTGGCATGATGTCAGGTCAAGCCTATGCCAAAGGTTTGCGGACCGTCAAAACATGTGTTGGCACGGAACATTGCCGATTTGGAACCCAAGACAGTACGGGTTTAGGCATCAAGATCGAAGAAGCCATGTGGGGTGCTTGGTCTCCGCATAAGTTTAAACTGGCCGTGACCGGATGCCCCCGCAACTGTGCGGAGGCAACGTGTAAAGATCTAGGCATCATCTGTGTGGACTCTGGTTATCAGATCCTTGTCGGTGGGGCTGCTGGTCTTGATCTACGCGAAACCGAATTTTTGGTTCAGGTTGCCACAGAGGCCGAAGCGATCGAAATCTCTTGCGCCTTTTATCAATTGTATCGTGAAGGCGCACAATACCTGCACCGTCCGTACAAATGGATCAAGAAGGTCAGTTTGGATTGGGTCAAAGAACAGGTCGTCGACGATCTGGAAAACCGGAAGGCCTTGGCAGAACGGTTTCGTTATTCACAGACGTTCTATCAGATTGACCCATGGGCTGAGCGCGCAAAACAGGGCAAGGACGCCCATGAATTTGCACCAATTGCAGACTTTACAAAGGTGGCAGCAGAATGAGCGATTTCATCGATATCGGAAGTTTCGAGGACATTCCCCAACGCGGTGCGCGCCTTGTGCGTACCCACCATGGGGACATCGCGATTTTTCGCACGGCCTCGGGGGACATCTTCGCATTGGATGAATATCTACCCGGCAAAGCAGGTCCCCTGTCAAATGGGATACAACATGACAACAAAGTCACCGACCCGATGTACAACTGGGTTTTTGATCTTGCCACGGGCGAAGCGCAAGGAGCGGACGAAGGGGCGGTTCAAACCTACCCTGTTAAATGTGTCGACGGACGTGTGTTGCTTGCCGCATCAGCAATCAGCGCCAAAGTAGCCGCCGAATGAACGGCACCTGCTCCACTTGCCCGTATTGTGGCGTTGGCTGCGGTGTTATCGCCAAGGCTGATGGCACCGTTACCGGTGACCCAAAGCACCCGGCTAACTTTGGTCGGCTCTGCTCAAAGGGTTCGGCGCTCGGCGAGACCCTCGATCTTGAGGGTCGTCTTCTCGCCCCGCAGATCGGCGGACGTCGCGCGGGGTGGGAGGAAGCTCTTGATCTGGTTGCCGATAAATTCTCCGCCGCTATCAAAGAACATGGCCCGGACAGCGTTGCATTCTATGTATCGGGTCAAATCCTGACCGAAGATTACTACATCGCCAACAAACTGATGAAGGGCTACATCGGCTCTTCAAATATTGATACGAATTCAAGACTTTGCATGGCATCCTCTGTTGCGGGCCACAAGCGTGCCTTTGGTGCCGATACGGTTCCGGGCACCTATGAAGATCTAGAAGACGCGGATGTTTTGGTTCTGGTGGGCAGTAACTTGGCTTGGTGTCATCCCGTGTTATATCAACGCATCGTTGCGGCCAAAGCCGCCCGCCCGCACATGAAAATAGTCAACATTGACCCGCGCAAAACGGCGACGAGCGATTTGGCTGATCTCCACTTTATGATCCGCCCGGATGGGGACTCAGCGTTGTTCAACGGGTTGCTCAGCGAAATTGCCAACCGTGATGCAATCAATACAGATTATGTTGATGCCCATGTAAACGGCTTTGACACTGCCCTAACTGCCGCACGATCCAGCAACCCGCTGGACAGTGGGTTGAGACAAGATGAGCTATCCGCTTTCTACGATCTTTGGATCGGCAGCGAAAAAACAGTCACCGTTTATTCTCAAGGGGTTAATCAATCCGCCTGTGGGACCGATAAAGTCAACGCCATTCTGAACTGCCATCTTGCAACGGGGCGGATTGGACGTCCCGGTATGGGACCGTTTTCCGTTACCGGCCAACCCAATGCGATGGGCGGCCGTGAAGTGGGTGGTTTGGCCAATATGCTGGCCTGTCACCTTGATATCGAAAATCCCGACCACCGCGACGCGGTACAATCGGCGTGGTCTAGTCCAACGATGGCAACCACCCCCGGCCTAAAAGCCGTCGATCTGTTTCAGGCCTGTGCAGACGGGAAAATCAAAGCACTTTGGGTGATGTCGACCAACCCTGCAGTCAGTTTACCTGATGCAGATGGTGTGGCTGCAGCCATTCGAAATGTTCCATTTACAGTTTCGAGCGACATCGTCACAGATACAGACACCAATACGTGCTGTGATGTGTTGTTGCCCGCCACCGGCTGGGGCGAAAAATCTGGAACCGTCACCAATTCCGAACGCCGGATGAGTCGTCAACGCCCGTTTCTGACGGCACCCGGCGAAGCGCGTGCAGACTGGTGGACTCTCTGTGATGTGGCCAAACGGATGGGGTTTGATGGCTTTGATTTTACCACAGAGGCCGAGGTCTTCCGCGAATACGCAACCCTGTCCGAACTTGCGCAACGGTTTGATCGGGACTTTGATATCTCTGGTCTCTCAGAAATCAGTGACGCTGAATACGACTCCTTACGTCCAACCCAATGGCCTGTGCCAAAATCAGGCTTAGCTGGGGGACGGTTTTTTGCGGACGGTGGGTTCTACCACGCAGACCGAAAAGCAAAGATGCTGCCCATCACGCCGCCCCAACTAAACCAAAACACCGACTTTCCGATGCGGCTCAATACGGGCCGGATTCGAGATCAATGGCACACGATGACCCGCAGCGGAAAAACCGCGCGGCTGTCGCAACATTTGGCGGAACCCTACGCAGAGATCCACCCCGAGGATGCCATAGCCCACGGCATTCATGACGCTGAATTGATAGAGATCACAGGCCCCATGGGCAAATCCATCGTCCGAGCGTTGCTGACCAATCGCGTGCAGCAAGGTGATCTGTTCGTCCCAATGCATTGGACCAACGGGTTTTCTGAACCCGGACGCGCAAATATCTCTGTGCCATCGCGCACCGATCCTGTCTCAGGCCAGCCTGCACTAAAGGGAGGACCGGTTCGGATCAATCGCTATGCGGCAGGTTGGTTTGGATTTGCAGTTTCATCCGCATCCATGCGACCCTCACGTCCCTACTGGGCTGTGGCGCGCAGCCAGACAGGCTGGCGCGCGGAAATAGCCGGGCACAAAATACCGACCAACTGGGAAGAGGAAGCCCGCGCCATTCTCAATCTATCGGACGGCGAAGCCACGGTATTGACCGATCCGGCATCTGGCATGGCCCGGATTGCGATCTCTAAGGACGACGTTCTATTGGGGTTGTTCTTTGCAGCAACATCACCAGTGGCTGTGGCGCGCCAGCATGTCGCTCGTTTAATCGGTACGACCGAACCACCGCTATTGGCCTTGGCAGGTCGTCCCGGTGCAGATCGGCCAGATCCCGGAGCAACCGTTTGCTCGTGCTTTGAGGTTGGGGTAAACACGCTTAGGCTTGCCATCGATGATGGGGCGACCACGGTCGCCGCCCTTGGGGAACGCACCTGTGCCGGAACAAATTGCGGCTCATGCAAACCCGAGCTTCAGGCCTTGATTGATACAAGTTTGCAAAAGGTCGCCGCTGAATGAGCCTCGGAGAATACGTCCGGATTTTAGGGAGAGGCCCAGGCCGCTCCCGCAACCTCACCCAAGAAGAAGCCCGCACAGCATTCGCCATGATTTTGGCCGGAGAGGCCGCCCCCGAAGCCGTCGGGGCCCTGCTGATGCTCATGCGTTTTCGTGGCGAAAACGGTGCTGAAGTCGCTGGATTTGTAGAAGCATTGCGGGCCACGTTAACCGGTTGGGATACGGTTCCTGTGGCCTTAGACTGGCCCACATATGCAGCCGGACGTAGCCGCGGACTGCCATGGTTTGTAGCGTCTGCAAAACTGGTCGCAAGCGCGGGTGTGCCTGTTCTTATGCACGGCTGGAATTCACACCAAAACCCAGTGGCCTCTGTGCGCAACGCCTTGCCCGCCCTAGGCATTGCCTCGGTCACATCAGCGACTGACGCAACAAAAGCCCTAACAGAAACTGGCATCGCTTATGTCCCGCTGGAAACGCTTTCCAAACCTGCCTTTGAGGTTTTGAAATTACGCGATGTTCTAAATCTACGATCTGCAGTCAACACCACACTGCGTGTTTTAAACCCAAGCAAAGCACCGGCAACGGTTCAGGGTGTCTTTCACCCTCCATACCGAGAGCTGCAACAAGACGCGGGAAAGCTGTTAGGGCAACGTTCCCTTTCGGTGATCAAAGGCGGTGGCGGAGAGTTCGAGCGGCACCCATCCAAGGACGTCGCAATCTACGGGTTACGAGATGGCGAAACCTGGGAAGACAACGCCAAAGCATTGACCACCCAGTCCACCCGTTTGGCAGACGGACCGGACGCAAGTAACCAGGCGGATCTCCCTGGTCTTTGGCGCGGTGATAACACCGATGATTTTGCCGAAGCCATCATAACGGGCACTGCGGCTCTCGCCCTTTACACGGCCGGTCGCGCTGACACACTCGACATAGCAGACGAACAAGCCAAAACACTGTGGCGCAACCGAAACAAGACCCTATAGGATACCGCCATGAAAGCTTTTCCCATGTTTCTGCGCACCACCGACCGCACAATTACGGTGTTGGGAGGCGGCGAACAAGCCGCACAAAAAACGCGGCTTGTGTTGAAGACAAATGCGCGGATCGTGGTGGCGCACCCTGATACACTCGACCCTGAACTACAGGCACTCCAAAAAGAAAACCGTATATCTCACCACACGGGGGCGGTCACAAAAGATCTGTTTCATCCCACTGCCCTGACCTTTATTGCCACGGGGTGCAAAGGTGCTGATGCCGCACTTCATGGCGTCGCCAAAGACGCAGGAGCCCTTGTGAACGTCGTAGATCAGCCGGCGCTTTGCGATGCGATTACCCCATCAATCGTGGACCGAGACCCCGTCGTGGTTGCCATTGGAACCGAAGGCACGGCCCCGGTTTTGGCCCGTCAAATCAAAACACGCGTCGAAGAACTCCTTGAACCTCGTCTTGGAGGTCTGGCCGCGCTCGCTGGACGGCTCCGTCCGGCTGCGGCCCATCGCCTGACAGCTGGACAGCGGCGCACCCTCTGGCGCTGGGTGTTTTCGGGTGCACCGCGAAATGCTTATTCAGGTGATAGTGAACGCACTGCCGCCAGAATGATTAAATCCGCCATCGAAACCGGCACCCCACCTGCCCAAGAGATTCCCACCATTTCTATCGTATCCACAGGTGCGCAAGAAAATGATATGATCACCCTGCGTGCCGTCAAACGACTACAAGAAGCAGACATCATTCTAATGGACGCGGATGTTGATCCGCAAACCCTAGAACTTGCCCGTCGAGATGCCCAACGGGACAAAGCCTCCCCGATTGCCCCAGCGCTCGCACAACAAATCACTGCGGCAACTGCGGACGGCCAACGCGTCGTCTGGCTTACCAATGCGGATCTGCAATCAGATACCCGTACCGAGCAAGTCCTCTCGGAACTTGCACCGACCCTGACCGCAGATCTTGTCCACGGTGTGATTTTACAACACCAGACCAAACTACAATCAAAATCAGCCTAATAAAAAAGGCCCCGACGTTTATAATCGGGGCCTTTTTGTTGGTTTGGGACACCATCCCCGCTGCAGAGGTCTAACAACCGTCTGCGGGGACTATTTATTACTATTCTGCTGCGTCCAAATAGTCCTCAAGCGGCGGACACGTACAAACGAGGTTACGATCCCCAAAGACGTTATCAACCCGACCAACAGGCGGCCAATATTTGTCCACCCGGAACGAACCAGGAGGGAAACATCCCTGTTCACGGCTATAGGGTCGGTCCCAATCACCAACCAAAGACGCCACAGTGTGTGGGGCATGTTTCAGCGGATTATTCTCAGCATCCATGGACCCATCTTCGATCGCGGCGATCTCAGAACGGATCGACAGCATCGCGTCGATAAACCGATCCAATTCGGCCTTGGTTTCACTTTCAGTCGGCTCTACCATCAAGGTTCCGGCCACAGGCCAGCTCATGGTTGGGGCGTGAAAACCACTGTCCATCAGACGCTTAGCAATATCATCTACCGTAACATGCACGCTGTCGGCAAAGGGGCGCGTATCAAGGATACATTCATGGGCCACACGACCTTTACCGCCCCTAAACAGAACCTCATAGGCCCCCTCTAACCGGGCAGCGATGTAGTTGGCATTCAAGATCGCGACTTTAGTCGCTTGCGTTAAACCAGCCCCACCCATCATCAAAACATAGGCCCAGGAAATCGGCAGGATTGAGGCTGATCCATAAGGCGCGGCCGACACCGGGCCCGTTTTACCACCGGTTTCCGGATGGCCCGGTAAGAACGGCTCCAGATGGGCTTTTACACCAATCGGACCCATACCGGGCCCCCCCCCGCCGTGCGGAATACAGAATGTTTTGTGCAGGTTGAGGTGGCTCACATCACTGCCAATTTCACCCGGATTGGCCAAACCAACCATCGCATTCAAATTGGCGCCATCAAGATACACCTGACCGCCGAATTCATGCGTAATATCACAAACCTCTTTGACGGTCTCTTCAAACACCCCATGGGTCGATGGATAAGTGATCATGCAAGCGGCTAGGTTTGCACCAGCAGCCTCAGCTTTGGCTCTGAAATCCACAAGATCAATGTCACCATTGTCCGCAGATTTCACCACAACCACCTTCATGCCCGCCATCTGTGCAGAAGCCGGATTGGTTCCGTGTGCAGACACCGGGATCAGGCAGATGTTACGATGCCCTTCACCTTGTGCCTCATGATAGGCGGAAATGGTCAGCAACCCGGCATATTCACCCTGCGCGCCAGAATTCGGCTGCATCGACATGGCGTCATAGCCCGTGATCGTACAAAGCTTTGCCGAGAGATCCTTTAGCATCTTTTTGTAACCTTTGGCCTGCTTCACAGGTGCAAAGGGATGCATGGTTCCAAATTCGGGCCAAGTGATTGGCATCATTTCAGCGGCAGCATTTAGCTTCATCGTACAGGAGCCAAGTGGGATCATAGACCGATCCAGCGCAAGGTCCCGATCTGCCAAACGCCGCATATACCGCATCATTTCGGCCTCTGCGCGGTTCATATGAAAGATAGGATGAGTCAGGTACTCGCTTTGCCGCAATAGACCATCAGATATCTTTACCTCGAGTTTCGATGTGTCTTTGCCATCGGTACCCAACCACTGCGACGCGGTCTGGCTTAGGCCAAAGGCCTTCCAGACGGCCTCAATAACTTTTGAATCGACAACTTCGTCAACCGAAATACCAATGCGTGTTTTATCCACGGCGCGAAGGTTCACCCCCTCCGCTTCGGCGTTTTTCATGATCGCCCTTTGGAACGCACCGACCTCAACTGTAAAGGTGTCAAAGAAGGTTTCCGTTTCAACGGTAAAACCAGCATCCCGCAGACCATCAGCCAAGGTTACCGCGTTGAAATGCACCATTTCCGCGATAGAGCGCAGCCCCTTTGGGCCATGGAACACGGCGTAGAAAGACGCCATGACCGCCAACAGAGCTTGCGCAGTACACACGTTGGACGTCGCTTTTTCACGGCGAATATGTTGCTCACGTGTTTGCAATGACAAACGATAAGCTGGCCCGCCCTGCGCATCCACAGATACTCCGACAATCCGCCCTGGCATGTTTCGTTTGAACGAATCTTTGCAGGACATAAACGCCGCATGTGGGCCACCATATCCCATCGGCACGCCAAACCGCTGTGCAGATCCAACCGCAATATCAGCCCCCATGGCGGCCGGTTCTTTAATCAGTGTCAAAGCCAGCAGGTCTGTTGCGACGATCCCGACAGCTTTGGCCCCATGAAGGGCCTCCATCTCAGTGGTAAAATCACGCAAGTGGCCATAGGTTCCGGGATATTGGAAGATCGCACCAAAGACATGTTCAGGCTTTAGATCATCGGGATTGCCCACAATGATTTCGATACCCAAAGGGGCTGCACGAGTCTTCATGACCGCAATGTTTTGCGGATGACAGTTTTCATCCACAAAAAACGCTTTGGATTTTGACTTGCTGACCCGCTCGGCCATTGTCATTGCCTCAGCACAGGCTGTGGACTCATCTAACAGCGACGCATTTGCAACCTCTAACCCCGTCAAATCCGCAACCATCGTCTGAAAATTCAACAGCGCTTCTAGCCGGCCCTGCGCAATTTCCGGCTGATACGGCGTATAGGCCGTATACCAAGCCGGATTTTCCAGAATGTTCCGCTGGATCGCCGGGGGCGTCACCGTGCCATGATACCCCTGCCCAATCAGGCTGGTCATGATCTGATTTTTCCCAGCCACTTTGCGCATTTTTTGCAGCAAAGCATGCTCAGTCATCGGATCCCATTCCAATGGTTTGGCCTGCCGAATGCTTTCTGGGACCGTTTGATCAATCAACTCATTCAGAGAAGACACACCAATGACCTTTAGCATTTCAGCCATCTCTTCGGGAGAGGGACCGATGTGGCGTCGATTGGCAAAATCGTAAGAATTATAACCAGTTGGGGTATAAGGCATTTCGCGCTCCGATCAGCCGATAAAGGCTTTGTATGCGGCTTCGTCCATAAGATCGTCCAAAACAGACAGGTCCTCGACCTTCATTTTAAACATCCAAGCTTCGCCCATTGGGTCGTCATTGATTTTTGCAGGTTCATCAACAAGTGGCTCGTTTACTTCAACGATTTCACCGTCAAGTGGGGCCAACACGTCAGAAGCAGCTTTGACGGATTCGATAACGACGATTTCATCGTCTTTGGTGACAGTCGTGTCCACATCGGGCAGCTCGACAAAAACAATATCACCGAGCTGTTCTGAGGCGTGTTCGGTTATGCCAACCACAACAACATCGTCTTCGACGCGGAGCCATTCGTGTTCTTCGGTAAATTTCATTTTCTTATTCCCTGTTAGCGTTTGTAGGTTGCGGGGCGGAACGGCATGTCCGCGATTTTAGCGGCCATACGTTTGCCCCGGACTTCGGCATAAACTGTTGTGCCTGTTGCAGAATACTCCGCAGGTACATAGCCCATCGACATAGGCCCTTCAATCGATGGACCAAAGGCACCTGATGTAATTTCACCGATTGGGGCTTCGGAAGTCTCATCAATGAACAGCATCGTCCCTGCCCGCATTGGTGCACGTCCGGCAGGCAACAGACCGACGCGGCGACGGCTTGCCCCGTCGTCCAATTCTTTTAAAATGCGGTCTGCCCCCGGAAAGCCACCGGCCCTTGCGCCACCTGTCCTGCGAATTTTCTGCACGGCCCACTCCAAAGCGGCCTCTGCTGGGGACGTTGTTGAGTCGATATCATTGCCATAAAGACATAAACCCGCCTCAAGGCGTAGGGAATCACGGGCACCCAGACCAATTGGTTCAACTGCATCCAGAGCCAACAGTGCACGCGCCAATGCCTCTGCATGATCATTGCTGACCGAAATTTCGTAGCCATCCTCACCGGTGTAACCGGATCGGCTGATCCAAAGTTCTCCGTAATCAGACCCGATTACCGCAATATCCATAAATTTCATATCAGCGACAGCCGGAACGAGAGAGGCAAAAGCCGCCTCAGCCGATGGTCCTTGAAGGGCCAAAAGCGCGCGATCCTCGATCACCTCTACTTCACATGCTTCCCCGATAGTGTCGCGCATGTGAGCAATGTCCGCCTCTTTGCAAGCGGCGTTCACGACCAGAAACAGGTGATCCCCACGGTTCGCAACCATCAGATCATCCAAAACACCACCGTCCTCATTGGTGAACAACGCATAACGTTGACGGCCCTCTGCAAGACCAAGGATCGACACAGGCACGATGGATTCCAATGCGGCCGCTGCACCTTTACCATGTAGCAACACCTGCCCCATATGGCTAACGTCAAACAAGCCGGCCGCAGCGCGTGTGTGCAAATGCTCTTTCATCACGCCAAGCGGATATTGCACAGGCATATCATAGCCCGCAAACGGAACCATTTTAGCCCCCAGCTCAAGATGCAAATCATAGAACACAGTCTGTTTCAGATCACCCATGGCGCTCCCCTTTGTCACAGCCGGTGTAAAATCTGTCCGGCATCTCTCTCGCAGAGTAAAACCCTGCGTCCTGATGCCCCCTCTGTCCGTGCGCCTGAGATCGTTATCCCTTCGGCGGGCCTTGTTGGCCACTCTCCAGAGTTGTCTGTTATCACCACGGTCCATGGGCCTGAGAGTTTACCGGGGCGGTTGCTCCTTCGGCACTGGGAAACCAGATTCTCCCGCAGTGATGGCAATGATTTACGTGATGTGTATCCATCTGGCAAGGGGTTGCATTCATTCGTCAAGTTTGGACAGATACCTATATGAAAGATCCCTATTTTTTCGGCTATGGTTCGCTTGTGAACCGCGCAACGCATACCTATCCTGACGTTCATCCCGTAAAAATAAAGGGTTGGCATCGGCATTGGCGGCAGACCACAGTTTTTCACCGCGCGATTCTGACAGCGGTTCCTGACGCGGAAAGCCAGATCTCAGGCCTATTGGCCCGCGTTCCCGATGACGACTGGACGGCATTGGATGAACGGGAACACGCCTATGACCGTGTGGACATCTCTGACACAGCATCTCCGTTGATGGATCAATCTGCGCAGGTTGCCATTTATGAAATCCCCAATGGCAAACACCCCGAGCCTGCTGTCCTGCACCCTATTGCCTTAAGCTACCTGGACGTGGTCGTTCAGGGGTATCTAAACGAATTCGGGGAAACAGGTGTCGCTGACTTTTTTGCATCCACCAGCGGATGGGAAGCCCCCATCCTAAATGACCGTCATGCGCCGTTGTATCCCCGTGCACAGATCCTAAACACCGCAGAAGCCCAATTGGTTGACCGGTATATTTCGCGGCTAACGACGTAAATTAAACAGGCTGTGCAAGCGGGCCTGCCGTTGAAAACCAGTGGGTTTCGGTGGTGCTTTGCCTGACTGAGTGCGCATGATGCGTTGCGCCAGACTATAGGCCAGAATTGCAAAGAGTAGCCCGCCAGCAGCTTGCCCGATGAGGACCCCCTGCGGCCCCCAATAAAACGCAAACACCCATACAAATGGAACGGTCCCAATTGTGTGACGCCCCCAGTTCACCCAAGTCGAATAGAAAGGATGACCCAGATTGTTGAATGACGCGTTTGAGACAAAAAGAACACCGTTGAAAAAATAGGCCAAGGCCAAGGGGCCACAAAACAGATAGATAAGCTCTCGCGTTAGTCCCGTGGCGCTAAACAAATCCGCGATGGGCTCACGCAAGAAAAACAAGACAAGCGTGACCAAAACCACAAACCCAGCGGTAAAAAGCATCGCATCACGGTAAGCACCGCGCACACGATCATGTTGGTTCGCCCCGGCATTTTGGCCAATAATCGGCCCAACGGCCCCCGATAAGGCAAAGATAACCGCAAAAGATAAGGGAGTCAGCCGCCCCACGACCGCCATTCCCGCCACAGCCTGCTCTCCATATTCCGCCATAGCTCGCGTAATGTAAGCAGAACTAAACGGCGTCGCCATTTGCGTCAAAATTGCAGGCAATGCAATTGCAAAGATAGGTTTAAAATCAACAACTAACCCCTTCACATTGATCTTAGAAAAGCCCCCATAGTACCGAATAATAGGGATGATACCAGCAATACTCATTGTCACCCGTGCAACGACGCTGGCAAGGGCAGCACCTTGCAGATCTAAACCCAATGCAAAGATGAAAATTGGATCAAGAACCGCATTAACACCTCCTCCCCAGAGGGTCACATACATAGCCCGTCGCGCGTCCCCATGTCCGCGCAATACAGCACTTGCAACCATACCTGACAGCATAAACGGCATCGATGGGATGATGATTTTCAAATAGCCAACTGCGAGTTTTTGCGTCTCGCCCGTTGCACCAATCCACCCAGTCAATGTGTGCAGATTTAGCCAAACAGTTGCGGCTAAAACAACGCCCATCACGATGCCATAAACCAATGTATGGGTTGCCTTTGCCCGCGCAAGGTCTGCATCACCTTCCCCTAAGGATCTGGCCACCAGAGCGCCCGCAGAAATTGACATTCCTATGCCAAGGGACGTTGTGAAAAATAGGATTGCGCCGGCATAGCCAACGGCCGCAGCCAATTCTGATTCACCAAGCATCGATATGAAAACCATATCGACAAAATCGACGAAAAAGACAGCCATTAACCCAACCGAAGCCGTAAAACTCATTACCGCTACGTGCTTAAAGAGGCTGCCTTCTAGGAATTTTGCTTGTTCGTTTGCCATGGGGCCCCCTTACGTTGAGGGCACCATAGGCAGAACGTCCCGAAAAGAAACGCATAATTATGCACAGGGACTGCGCGTCGGCTTAGGCTTTGGCGCGGATCACTTGCAACAGTGGCAGAACCGCTCGCATGTCCGGGCCATGGCTTTGACCTGTCAATGCTTTGCGCAATGGCATGAACAATCCACGCCCCTTGCGACCAGTCGCAGCTTTGACCTCAGCCGTCCATTTGCCCCAAGTTTCCCCATCATAGGGCCCCTCTGGCAGCAAAGACATTGCCTCTTTGACAAAGGCCGCGTCTTCGTCGTCGATCACCGGATCGGCACCCTCGGAAAACAGGGTCCACCATCCTTCAAGATCGTTAAGAACTGTTATGTTTTCGCGTGTTACAGACCAAAACTGATCCGCCAATTCTGCCGGAACACCTAAGGCCGCGATGCGCTCACTTACATCATCCAAGGAACGCGCCGCATTGATACGTGCCGTCAAAGGAAACAAATCCTGGACATCAAATTTTGTTGGTGCCGCACCGAATTTAGAGAGATCGAACCCTTCGATCAGGTCCTCCATAGAGCTGCGCAATTCAATCGGCTCAGAGGAACCAAGTCGCGCCATCAGCGATAGCAATGCCATTGGTTCAACCCCTTGTTCACGAAGATCCCGAAGGGCCAAAGTCCCCAAACGTTTGGAGAGCGCCTCCCCCTGAGGTCCGGTCAACAAGGAATGGTGCGCAAAGCTTGGAACGGCCCCACCCAGCGCTTTGATGATCTGAATCTGTGTCGCGGTGTTGGTCACATGATCGGAGCCCCGCACAACACTGGTGATCCCAAAATCAACATCATCGCAGACCGAAGCCAGCGTATATAGAAACTGACCGTCCCCTCGGATCAGAACCGGATCAGATACAGAAGCCGCATCAATAGACAAATCGCCTAATATTCCATCGTTCCATTCAATACGTTCAAGATCTAGCTTAAACCGCCAGTGACCACCCCGCTCTGCACGCAGCGCCTCTTTTTCCGCATCACTTAACGATAGGGCAGACCGGTCATAGACCGGAGGCTTGCCCATGTTCAGTTGCTTCTTACGCTTTAGGTCAAGCTCGGTGGGAGTTTCAAAACACTCATAAAACCGCCCCATGTCGCGCAATTCTTGTGCTGCAGATTCATACCGTTCCAAGCGTTCGGATTGACGTTCAACGCGATCCCATGTCAGGCCTAGCCATTCAAGATCCTCTTTGATGGCATCTGCATAGGATTCTTTGCTGCGCTCAGGATCTGTATCATCAAGCCGCAGTATGAATTGACCACCCGACTTTCGTGCAATCAGATAGTTAAACAATGCAGTCCGCAGGTTGCCGACGTGAATATAGCCGGTGGGACTTGGGGCAAAACGAGTGACGGTCATGGTGATTACCTACGCGAAAAAATAGTTGCCCCCTCATACGCGCGCAAATGCAAAAGGCCAAGAGCAACGCGACCCAACGTTAGATGTGATTTTTTGGATCACACCAATCATAATGGGGGAACAAACCGAACGGGGCCGGAAAATGAGCGATAATTACCTTTTGTCAATGTACGAAAAAATGTTGAAATTGCCCTTGGGTCGAAGGGTTTTCTCGATCTACAGCGCAAGACGTGCCCCCTACTTCAGAACAATCAAACCCTTGGTTTTGAATGTGGAACCAAACCGGTGCGACATTTTCATCAAAAAACGACGCGCCGTTGAAAACCATATCGGTACCGTCCACGTCATTGCCATCACCAATGGGTTGGAAATGGCAATGGGTTTCATGGCAGAGGCCTCAATTCCGAAAAACCTTCGTTGGATCCCGAAAGGCATGATTTTGGACTATACGGCCAAAGCGGACTCCGACATCACCTGTACCGCAGAAGTCGCGCCAGAAAACTGGGAAACTGGCGATCTGAAAGTTAAAGTAACGGCAAGGGATACCCAAAACATTGTCGTGGTTCAGGGAGAGATTACACTTTGGGTATCCGAAAAACCGACAAAGCGCCCTGATCAAATATAAAAACGATAATTTTACTGGTCTTCTTCCGGTTGCGCTCTAAAGTTCTTTGTGTTCGCTGATCCAAGCAAAAAAGAGGATTACCTGATGACCAAAGTACAGTTGACCCGACGCGCCGCTATCTTAACCGGTGCCGCGGCACCATTAGCCGCAACATTGGCAACCGCCCCTTCTCTCGTCAATGCAGCAGCTGACATGAAAGGCGCAGGTAGAGGTGCATATTCCCGCATAAAACTCGGCGGATTTGAAGTCACAACTCTGTTAGACGGAACACGTACCGTAGAAAAACCACAAGAAATCTTTGGGATGAATGCCTCCTCCGAAGAATTCGCGGCAGCATCTGTCGCCAATTTTATCCCAACCGATAAATCCCAGTTTTTCTTTACCCCCACTGTGGTGAACACTGGCTCTGAACTCGTGTTGTTTGATACCGGTCTTGGTCAAGGTGGGATCGTGGTAGCACTTGCGGAGGCCGGTTACACACCTGAAGATATCGATGTTGTTGTGTTGACCCATATGCACCCAGATCACATTGGCGGTATGATGACCGGGGATGTCGCTACATTCCCGAATGCACGCTACATAACCGGCACCACAGAATATGACTTCTGGAGCAAAACGGACGCTGGCAACAATGTCGGCGATATGGTCCGTGCCAAAGTCGCACCAATGGCAGAAAAAATGAGTTTCCTTGATGATGGGGGATCCGTGGCCTCTGGCATTACAGCTATGGCAGCTTTCGGTCACACGCCAGGGCATATGAGCTATATGCTTGAAAGTGAAGGCCAACAGATGTTGCTCATGGCTGATCTGGCAAATCACTATGTCTGGTCACTGGGATATCCGGACTGGGAGGTCAGGTTTGATATGGACAAGGCCGCTGCCGCTGCCAGCCGCCGTCGCGTATTTGACATGCTTTCCGCTGACAAAATCCCGTTTGTTGGTTACCACATGCCATTCCCCGCTGTGGGTTACGCTGAAACCAGAGACAACGGCTATCGCTATGTTCCATCGTCTTATCAGTTGATTATGGAATAAACGTTTACCGCGGTGGGGTTACCATTCCTGCTGTAGACCTAAAAAACTGCAAGATTTCATGCGCCAAGTCGATATCGCACATTCGCGATGGGCATGGCGCGTGATTCCCCCCCCAACCCGGCCAATCATGCCCACCACCAAGCGTGGTTAAAACCGCAACCGGTGCCCCCCCATCTTTTGGCAAATAATCCGCACGCACCGTCATGGTTTTGTCCCCCCCCTCACCCGCTCCGAGGTCTGGATACAAGCTTTCTATTCGACGTGGATTTGTATTGTTAAACCCCGCCAACCAATCCTCTGTGTGTTGAATTTCCGAGGTCATATCAAAGGTTCCACGATTTTCTTCGGTTTGGTTGAACAAAACACATCGCAACGCCATGAAAATTGATGACGGATCAGCACAACGCGGATTCTCACGCAGATGCGCAACAATGCTTTCTATTGGTAAAGCAAGTTTATCCGCGGTTCCCATGTGAAATAGAATGGGGCGTTTCACCGCCATATTGGGGCCATATCGATGGCCAATAACGCCGCTATCGGGATCAGCCACAGCGTCAATTTTGGCGCGACTCATCCCCATGCTGGCGACAGCAAATCCCTTGAACCGTTCAACAATGGGTTCTGTCAAATAGAGCTGATAGACAAAACCTGCTCCCGCGGAAAACCCAGTTGCATAAAATCCCTGAACCTCCCGCTCGGTCTCAATTTGTGTCATGACCGCATCTACGAAATCAATATCGGAGTAACCCGTTCCCCCTGCGCAACCATACTCACGCTCAAGGCCCGCCCAATCACTGGCTTGAAATCCGATCTGCCGCCAGATAGTTGAACACGTCCCATCCGTACCCGTTTCGGACGCGTCTGGAATGATCAGAATTAATCCCTGTTCAACATAGCTGCGCCACAGATTAACCATTGCATTTGCATCTGCCCCAGCCCCATGAAACGCCAAAAGCGCGGGCAAAGCCCCCCCTTGATCAGGGAGATGTTGGCAGTAATGCCGAGGCGCACCATTGACCTGTATTTCACAGGCGTGAAACGCGGTCGACGCACAACTAAAATCTCTGATGGTTGGCGCAGCGCAGGCGTTTGCCCCGCCGGCCAACCCCAGATACACAAAAAACATCCACAAAAGCCGCATAAAATCCTCAGGCTGAATACAGCCCAAACAAACATCAAGATTGCGAATTTTCTATTAAGATCAGGTCGGTTCAACGGGCCAATGCCGATTTAAATCCGCAATACCAGCAACGATCAATTCACCAAGAACCTTAATATCAACATCGGACAGCTTATTGATATATAGACAAGAACGTCCGGTTGTGTGCTTTCCTAGCCGAGATAATATCTCAGAAAAATCAGTGTATCCCGGCATAATATAGACGGAGAGTTTCGCCTTGCGTGGAGCAAAACCAGTCGCAAGAAAATCCCCCTCGCGGCCCGTCTTATAGCGGTAATGATACCGACCATACCCCACAATGCTATCCCCCCAAAGGACCGGTTCAAACCCAGTAACCTCTCGGAACAAATCATTCAGTACTATAGCTTCTTTTACACGCTTCTCCGAATTAACAGTGGTGCAGAATTTTGAAAAACTGACCAGCGTTGGACCTGTTTTATTACTGACCACTTCGCGACCTCGCTCCCCATCATGAGGAGTATACCACTGTCGATCGCCGTTATCAGCTTGGATCGCGCCAACGATTTACAATGGGATAGCGTCGATCTAGCCAAAAACTACGTTTCGTTAAACGCGCGCCGGGAGCGGACTGAAACCGTTTATACTCTGAGATGTAGACCAGATGTTCGACTTTTTTGACGATATCGCGGTCATATCCAGCTGCGACCACATCGGCGACGGATTTTTCATCATCGATCAGTGCGGTCAGGATTGCATCCAGCACATCATAAGGCGGCAGACTATCTTCGTCTTTTTGATCTTCTCTCAGCTCTGCACTCGGAGGTTTGTCTATGATGCTGACCGGAATGACATTTCCTGCAGGGCCATTCATCCAAGGGCGGTGGTTGGCATTCCGCCAACGACAGGTTTCAAAGACGCGCGTTTTATACATATCTTTGATTGGATTATAGCCACCATTCATGTCACCATAAATTGTAGCGTACCCAACGGCGACCTCAGATTTATTACCCGTCGTCAATAACATAGAGCCGAATTTATTGGACAACGCCATCAGCAAAAGCCCACGAAGTCGGGACTGAATATTCTCTTCGGTCAACCCTTCCTCAGTTCCCTCAAACAAGGGTGCGAGGGTCTCTGTCACGGCAGCACGTGACTGCGCTATTGGAACAAAATCATACCGGCACCCAAGATTTGACGCTGCCAATTTCGCATCTTCTAGTGACCCCTTAGAGGTGTATTCAGACGGCAGCATTACGCAGCGCACATTTTCCGCGCCCAGCGCGTCGACCGCAATGGTTGCCACGATGGCTGAGTCAATGCCGCCCGACAGACCCAACAACACTTTTCCAAACCCAGTTTTACGACAGTAGTCACGCAGGGATTCGACCATGCAACGATAGTCTTGTTCCCATTCATCCGGTTGATCAGCTTTAACGCCGGATTGCGCGCGCCAACCTTCTGAGGTGCGCACAAAATCTACAATGGCCAGTTCTTCGTCAAAGGCTGGCAAAAAATGTGTGACCTCCCCTCCGGGGTTCAAAACGAAACTAGCCCCGTCGAACACTTGGTCATCCTGACCGCCAACCATATTCAGATACACCAGCGGCAATTCGGTTTCCACGACACGGGCCACCATATGGTTCAGGCGCGTCTCAAGCTTATTTCGATAATAGGGTGAACCATTGGGGATCAGCAGAATTTCCGCGCCAGTTTCGACTAATGTTTCAGCCACATCTTCATGCCAGGAATCTTCGCAAATGGGCGATCCAATGCGCAATCCTCCTACATTATATGGGCCAGCCAAAGGGGCGCTTTCATACAGACGCACCTCATCAAAAACCGTTTCATTGGGCAAATGATGTTTCAGAACACGACGCACCACCTTGCCCTCACTTAGGATATGGTAGGCATTGTACAGTTTGCCATCCTCAAACCATGGCCCCCCAATCCCAAGCGTTGGGCCATCCGCACAATCCGCGGCCAAAGCCGCGATGTGGTCTAATGCATCCGCCCAAAAAGCAGGCTTGGTGATCAAATCCTGGGTATTGTACCCAGTGATAAACATCTCTGGCAAGGCGATCATATCGGCATTTTCCGCCTTTGCCTGTGCCCAAGCTTTACGTGCCTTGTCAGCGTTTCCGGACAAATCCCCAACTGTGGGGTTAAGTTGCGCGATCATCAGGCGAAATTGATCAGCCATTGGGTGCCTCATCTTTTATGTTGCCCATGTCTTAGCAGACTGGTCGGCAAGGGAAAGCCGCTTTGGCGCAAAAGCCGTTGTATCGTGAATGTCCCTCCTCTAACCTCTGGCAAAACGTAAGCTATTTAAAAATGTAGGGATGCAGGGGGCAATTGTGCACAAAAACATGGCAGGAAAACGTGCTGTATTAGGGGTTGTGACAACAGTGGGGCTGGCTGTGATGTCACAAAACGTTGCATATGCCCAATCCACGGGTCCAGTTGTCACCAAACAATACGAGGATGGCGGCGTCTACGAAGGCGCTTTTAAGAATGGGAAACAACACGGCCAGGGCAGCTATGTCCTCCCCAATGGGTATGAATATTCGGGGGAATGGATCGACGGGGAAATCAAAGGCCAGGGCACCGCGAAATTTCCAAACGGTTCGATCTATGTCGGAACCTTTGCCAAAGGAAAACCCGAGGGCAAAGGAAAAATTACCTTTGCCGATGGAGGCACCTTCG
Organism: Pseudoruegeria sp.; assembly: GCA_039972875.1. Classification (GTDB taxonomy): domain Bacteria; phylum Pseudomonadota; class Alphaproteobacteria; order Rhodobacterales; family Rhodobacteraceae; genus Pseudoruegeria. The sequence goes on along the minus strand of JBDWMA010000060.1, from coordinate 37,195 downwards.
AAGGCGACTGGCTGGACGGAAAAATCAACGGAAATGGCACCGCGCAATATGCAAATGGCGTGAGCTACACCGGCGATCTTCAGAACGCGCTGCACCACGGTGTGGGCACCATGCAAAGCCCCAACGGATATATCTATGCAGGCGACTGGGTGGATGGCGTCAAGCAAGGGATTGGCAAAATCACCTATCCTGACGGCGCGACATATGCAGGCAGCATGATGGCTGGAAAACGCGAAGGCACAGGCACGCTTACCATGACGGATGGCCTGATCTATGAGGGCGATTGGCTCGACGGTCAGATCGAAGGCAACGGAAAACTTCTGCAATCCAATGGCGACGTCTATGAGGGCGTCTTTGTCTCAGGGCAACGCCACGGGCCCGGCAAAGTCACTTATGCAAGTGGTGATCTTTATGAAGGTGCATTTTTGAATGACAAACGGCACGGTCAGGGCAGCTTTACCGGTACAGACGGTTATACGTATATCGGCAGCTGGGTCGAGGGCCGCATCGAAGGCACCGGCGAAGTCACCTACCCCGATGGCTCTGTCTATTCCGGCACGTTTAAAAACGATGTCGCCGATGGCACAGGCAAAATCACCTACACAGATGGCAACACCTATGAAGGCGGCTGGGTCACCGGCGTTATCGAAGGATCCGGCGTCGCGCGCTATACCAATGGCCTTGTCTACGAGGGCGAATTTGACAATGCAAAAAACCACGGCAAAGGCATCATGACCTACCCTGATGGCTATCGCTACGAGGGCGACTGGTTCGACGGTCAACGCCATGGTGAAGGTGTTGCAACCTATGCAGATGGAACGGTCTACACGGGCAGCTTTATCGCGGGGCAGAGAGAGGGCACCGGCAGCATCACGACCCCGGACGGGTTCCGTTACGATGGCGCTTGGAAAGGTGGGGATTTCAATGGCAGGGGCACTGCAACCTACGCCAATGGCGACATCTATGAGGGCATGTTTCTAGACGGAAAGCGACAGGGTGAAGGCACCATGCGGTTTGCAACAGGCCAACAACAAACTGGTACGTGGACCGGGGGTGCGTTCACCGAAGGCAAAACCACCCAACCCGCGAATTAGACAAAACTGTCATCACCAGGGCACACGGTTTCCGCGATAATCCCAAAAGCTTCCCGTTTCTGCGGGGGGCAAACCTTCCAACGTGTTGCGGATCTCTATCGCGGCATTCAAAGGCATCGATGTCGGGTGTCGGGATTGATATTCCTGTGTAAAAGACGTTGCCACAGTCCCCGGATGCAAGGCGCAGATCACCGCTTGCTTATGGGTGCGCGCAATTTCAATAGCTGCACACCTAACCAGTTGGTTCAATGCCGCCTTAGAGGCGCGATACGAATACCACCCCCCAAGCTGGTTGTCCCCGATGGATCCGACCCGAGCCGATAATATCCCAAATCGTACCGGCCTGTTGCGAGGCAGCAAGTGTTTTGTGTGTTTCAAAATTAACGCCGGACCAACCGCATTCGTTTTGAAAAGATCCACCATCGATGCAGCATCAAGCGCGCCCAATGCTTTTTCGGGTCGCCTTCCTGCGACGGCCAATTGACCCGTGGCGCATAGGATTGTGTCAAAATTCCCGCTTAAGGCCAACAACTGCGCACGCACGCGGGCCTCATCGGTGATATCAAACCCATCCATGCTTCGGGACAGTCCGACCACCTCATCCCCGTTGTTCGAATATACCTCAGACAAGGCCGCGCCTATCCCGCCCGATGCCCCGATGACCAAAACGCGTCCCATCTATTCCTCTTTCTTGCAAAGCTATGCAAAGGTAATTGGACAGCACCAAACGTCAAATGTGAGACCATTCAAAAAATCTGCGATATTTTTCGCCAGCCCTCTTTCCTTTCAAATCTGCCTGCGTATTATCGCCGCCATGAGTACGACTGCACATATCAGCGAATTTGCCCCTGCCTCCTTGGCTGGCGGCCTTCTGCTATCCGCACTCGACCTCCTCCTTAGCCGCCTCTGAGCGTGCCGTTTCGGTGCACTCGCTCAGAGGATTTAAGCGCGCACCCCTCCCCACGGCTAAGTGATTTAAAGAAAGATACACCATGACTGATAAAAGTACCCAGGATCAGGTCCTGATTTTTGACACCACCCTGCGGGACGGCGAGCAAAGCCCCGGCGCGACGATGACACATGCGGAAAAGCTAGAGATTGCTGGCCTGCTGGATGAAATGGGCGTCGACATTATCGAGGCCGGATTCCCAATCGCCTCCGAAGGAGATTTTAAAGCGGTAAGCGAAATTGCGCAGCGTTCCAAGAACTCTGTGATTTGTGGGTTGTCCCGTGCCCAGTACGGCGACATTGATCGCTGCTGGGAGGCTGTGAAACACGCCGCACGTCCGCGCATTCACACGTTTATCGGAACATCCCCCCTGCACCGCGCCATTCCAAATCTGACGCAGGATGAAATGGCCGACCGTATCCATGACACCGTCAGCCACGCCCGGAACCTATGCGACAATGTGCAATGGTCGCCAATGGACGCAACCCGCACGGAACACGATTATCTGTGCCGTGTCGTGGAAATCGCGATCAAAGCCGGTGCAACCACGATCAACATCCCCGATACAGTGGGCTATACTGCCCCTCGCGAAAGCGCCGACCTGATCCGGATGCTGCTGGACAAAGTACCCGGTGCCGACAACATCATTTTTGCCACCCATTGCCATAATGATCTGGGCATGGCTACGGCGAATTCTCTGGCCGCAGTTGAGGCTGGTGCGCGTCAAATCGAATGTACCATTAACGGCCTAGGGGAACGCGCCGGCAACACCGCACTGGAAGAGGTCGTCATGGCGTTAAAAGTGCGCAATGACATCATGCCTTACCGCACGGGTGTTGTGTCTGAAAAACTGATGCATATCTCGCGCCGCGTCGCAACCGTGTCTGGCTTTGCAGTGCAGTACAACAAAGCCATCGTCGGTAAGAATGCCTTTGCGCATGAAAGCGGAATCCACCAAGATGGCATGCTAAAAAATGCTGAGACATTTGAGATCATGCGCCCTGAAGATATCGGCCTGTCAGAAACTAATCTGGTCATGGGTAAACACTCCGGTCGGGCAGCTCTGCGCGCAAAACTGCAAGAGCTTGGCTATGAGTTAGCCGACAACCAGTTGAAGGATGTCTTTGTCCGCTTCAAAGCCTTGGCAGATCGCAAAAAGGAAATCTTTGAAGATGACCTGCTGGCTCTGATGCGCGATACCGAATCTGAGGACACTCATGACCACATTCAAGTCAAATCCTTGCGCGTGGTGTGCGGCACCGAAGGACCTCAATCTGCCGAACTAACCCTGACCATCGATGGCCAGGACAAACAAACAAATGCCGTAGGCGACGGCCCTGTTGATGCCGCGTTTAATGCGGTGAAGGCATTGTTCCCTCACGAGGCAAGGCTGCAATTATATCAAGTACACGCTGTCACCGAAGGTACCGATGCGCAGGCCACCGTCAGCGTCCGGATGGAAGAAGATGGCAAGATCGCAACCGGCCAGTCCGCTGATACAGACACGGTTGTCGCATCAACCAAAGCCTACGTAAACGCCCTAAACCGACTGTTGGTCAGACGCGAAAAATCCAAACCTGGGGAGGATATAAAATCCGTCTCCTACATGGATGTTTCCTAACAGACTCATTTGATTTTACGCCATCAAGCATAGCCCCCGAATTGGTTTCGGGGGCTTTTTGGGTTTTAATACCCCAAGTTTAATTTGCGGATAGGCATAATCAGGTCTGAACACTACTGGGTAGAATAACATACAAAATGTTCGAAAAGTGCAACTATAGCCTGCGATACTCCGCGTGAGGCATCGAAATAATCGTAAAAAGATAAGCCGGCAAAATCGTGCTGACGTAATGGATCAAAGGGTTTTAACCTAAGGGCAGAGCGCTTATAAACGCAGACGGCTCCCACATGTCGACTCGGGGGCCTTTTATTTATTCGAACACGGGAAGACTCACACGATGCTAGGCTTAGGCGGTTTGTTTTCGTCCGATATGGCGATTGACCTCGGAACGGCGAATACGCTGGTTTATGTCAAAGGTAAGGGTGTGATCCTGAACGAACCCTCTGTGGTCGCCTATCACGTCAAAGACGGGCGCAAACAAGTCTTAGCCGTTGGCGAAGATGCAAAACTCATGTTGGGCCGAACGCCTGGCAGCATTGAGGCTATCCGTCCAATGCGCGAAGGTGTCATTGCAGATTTTGACGTTGCCGAAGAGATGATCAAACATTTCATTCGCAAAGTTCACAAACGCACCACGTTTTCAAAGCCAAAAATTATTGTCTGCGTACCCCATGGTGCAACCCCTGTTGAGAAACGCGCAATCCGCCAATCTGTTCTTTCAGCAGGCGCTCGACGCGCTGGTTTGATCGCTGAACCCATTGCCGCTGCAATCGGCGCTGGCATGCCCATTACCGACCCCACAGGCAACATGGTTGTCGACATCGGGGGTGGCACCACAGAGGTGGCGGTTCTTTCTCTTGGTGATATCGTATACGCCCGATCTGTCCGTGTTGGTGGGGACCGTATGGACGAAGCCATCATCAGCTATCTACGTCGTCAACAAAACCTGCTCATTGGTGAGGCGACATCTGAACGCATCAAGACATCCATTGGCACAGCAAGGATGCCCGACGACGGACGCGGTGCAGCCATGCAAATTCGCGGTCGTGACTTGCTGAATGGTGTGCCAAAAGAAATCGAAATCAATCAGGCACAGGTTGCAGAAGCACTAAGCGAACCCGTTCAACAAATCTGCGAAGCCGTGATGACCGCACTTGAAGCAACGCCTCCGGATCTGGCAGCAGACATTGTGGATCGTGGTGTAATGCTTACCGGCGGGGGTGCATTGCTGGGCGAACTGGATTTGGCCCTACGTGAACAGACGGGCCTTGCGATTTCCGTTGCCGATGAATCGCTAAATTGTGTGGCCTTAGGCACCGGCAAAGCGCTGGAATACGAAAAACAACTGCGTCATGTGATAGACTACGACAGTTAATTTGGGCGCCTGACGCCCCGGAGACCCATCGGTGGCTTACGAGCGAAACAACAGCAGTGACTACATCAACCCGATCCGGCGATTGCTGATTGGGGTTTTGCTGTTCATCCTAATTGGTTTTTTCGCAGTTTGGCGGATTGACAGCCCGCGTATCGAACGGTTCCGCGCACAGATCACCGATCAAGTGGTCCCCAGCTTTGCATGGGCGTTAGCGCCAGTCACGTTTTTGGGCGATGTTTTCAATGATTTTCGATCTTATCAGCGGATCTATGAACAAAACCAAGAGCTGCGCCGTGAACTTCAACAAATGAAAGCTTGGAAAGAGGCCGCACTACAACTTGAGCAACGCAACGCCAAATTGTTGGACTTAAACAAAGTCCGGCTTGATCCCAAACTGACCTATGTCACGGGGGTGGTTTTGGCGGACAGCGGCAGCCCTTTCCGGCAATCTGTTTTGGTAAATGTAGGCGCGCGGGATGGCATTCAGGATGGCTGGGCAACAATGGATGGAATCGGCCTTGTGGGGCGCGTATCCGGTGTTGGCAAAGACACGTCTCGCGTCATTCTGCTCACCGATTCAAACAGCCGTATTCCGGTGACGATTCAACCCGCCGGTCAACGCGCGATGCTCTCAGGAGATAACACAGCCCTTCCGCCAATCGATTTCATCGAAAGCCCGGAGCTGGTGCGTCCCGGCGATCGCGTCGTATCCTCGGGTGATGGGGGCGTGTTCCCGGCCGGGTTGCTTGTTGGACATGTGGCGCAAGGCTCTGATCGTCGGCTGCGTATTCGATTGGCTGCTGATTACGAACGGCTGGAATTTTTGCGTGTCCTGCGCAGTCGGGTCCTCACACCGCTTTATGATCCGGGCAGCTTACTTGCCCCAGCAGTCCAGCCCGCAGCCCCCATAGAAGCAGAGCAACCGAGCGAAAATTCGGATGGCTGATCCGATTTTCTCCAGCCGTTTGGCCTATCGATTGTTCTATGTCGGTTTTGCAATTGTCATATTGTTTTTTCTACTGCTGCCCTTGCAGACGACACCCAGAGGATGGGCCGCACCAGATTTCCTGATGTGTGTAACCTTTGCCTGGGTCCTCCGACGGCCCGATTATGTCCCAGCGACATTGATTGCAGCCATCATGCTAACGATGGATTTTATGTTACAACGCCCCCCTGGATTACAGGCGGCATTGGTTCTGTTGGGTGCTGAATTCCTGCGCAGCCGCATGATCCTAAACCGCGACCTGCCCTTTTTGGTCGAATGGGCGCTTGTCGCCACGGTCGTTTTCGCAATTGTGATAGGGGAACGATTGGTTCTCATGATCGTTTTGCTTGATCCTCCGTCATTAGGCCTTAGTTTTATCCAAGCAATCGCCACAACCTCTGCCTATCCCCTGATCGTGCTACTCAGTGCGCAAGTCATGGGAATACAAAAAGCGGTGCGTGGCGATGTAGATGCAAAAGGACGACTTGTATGAAGCGCCCCCCAAAGGACACCGCAGAAAGCAACCGACGCATCACGCGACGTGGTTTGGTTGTATCGTCCATCCAGCTCGGATTTGCGGGTGTCCTTGGCATGCGAATGCGGCAGCTTCAAATTGAAGAATCCGATCAATACCGCCTGCTGGCCGAAGAAAACCGGATAAACATTCGCCTGCTGCCACCGCCACGGGGTCTGATCCATGATCGCAACGGTGAGACAGTCGCCGATAATACGCAAAACTATCGCATCATCATGGTGCGCGAAGATGCCGGTGATGTTGATGAAGTCATTTCACGCCTCCAAGAGCTTGTTTACCTAGATCCCGTCAGCCTTGAGCGCGCCCGCAAAGAAATTAAACGCCGCAGCCCCTTTGTGCCCGTGACAATCACCGATCAGATCAGCTGGGAGGAATTATCCCGTGTGGCTGTTAACAGCCCTGCCCTGCCCGGCATCACCCCAGATGTTGGTTTGTCCCGGCATTATCCGCTGCAAGCCGATTATGCCCATATCGTTGGATATGTGGGGCCGGTGTCAGATTATGACCTCAGCAAAATCGACGATCAGGATCCACTGTTGCAGATCCCCAAATTTCAAATCGGTAAAAGCGGTATCGAAAACAAGATGGAAAAGGCGCTTCGGGGCAGTGCCGGAGCCAAACAGATAGAAGTAAACGCCGTTGGTCGGGTTATGCGCGAATTGGGCCGTCGCGAAGGCGACCCAGGAGAAAACCTAAGACTAACCGTGGACAGCCGATTACAAAACTATGTGCAAACGCGACTGGGCGATGAAAGCGCCGCCGCTGTGGTTGTGGATACAAAAACCGGTGATATTCTGGCTGCAGGCTCAACGCCTTCTTTTGATCCAAACAAATTCGTGCGCGGCATTTCGGTCAAAGATTATGGCGCACTAACCGAAAACAAATACCGACCTCTTGCCAATAAATCTGTTCAAGGGACATACCCACCGGGATCTACTTTTAAGATGGTGGTCGCCATGGCCGCACTTGAAGCGGGAGTCGTCACGCCAGAAGAAACCGTGTATTGCCCGGGCCATATGGAGCTTGGAAATCGGCGGTTTCACTGTTGGAAACGTGGCGGTCATGGGCATGTCGATCTGAACAAATCCCTCGAGCAATCCTGCGACGTCTATTACTACGATCTATCCCTAAGGGTCGGGGTTGATAAGATCACCGAAATGGCCAACAAGTTAGGTCTGGGTGTGCGTCCGAATATTCCAATGTCAGCGGTGGCCAAAGGCCTCACCCCAACGCGCGCATGGAAACAAGAGAACAAAGGTCAGGCATGGCTAAAAGGGGACACGTTGAATGCCTCAATCGGTCAGGGGTTTGTTCTCTCTTCGCCGCTGCAACTGGCCGTCATGGCCGCACGCATTGCAACCGGGCGGGTGGTTACACCGCGATTGATCAAAGCAATTGACGACAAAGAAGAACCCGTTCGTGATGGCGAAAGCCTTGGCATTTCAGCTGAAACCTTACGGGTGGTCCGTCAGGGCATGTACAATGTTTCAAACAATCGCCGCGGCACCGCTTACAAAATGCGGATCGTTGAGGATGCCATGCGGATGGCTGGCAAAACCGGAACGTCACAAGTGCGAAACATCACAGCAGCCGAACGGGCCCGAGGTGTGACACGCAATTCAGATCTACCGTGGGAGCGTCGCGACCACGCGCTGTTTGTTTCTTTTGCGCCATTTGACAATCCACGTATTGCGGTTTCTGTCGTCGTCGAACATGGCGGAGGCGGCTCTACGGCAGCAGCGCCGATTGCACGCGATATTGTCTTGCAGGGTCTTTATAATGGGACACCTCCGCTTTCAGCTTATCCTTCCAAGGATCGAGGGCGTATTGAGACGCAACAAAAGAAACTCAAGCTCCATGATTTTGATGCCCCTGACGATGGGCAAACACGCGCATGAGCTACCTTGAGTCCAATGTCAAAACCATCCCAACTGGGTTACGGAAAATCCTCCACCTAAACTGGGCAGTAATTTTACTATTATTTGCAGTATGTTGCATTGGCTTTCTAATGCTGTATTCAGTGGCGGGAGGATCAGTCTCACCTTGGTCCGAACCCCAGATGAAACGTTTCGCACTTGGCATGTGCGTGATGTTTTCTATTGCGATGGTGCCCATTTGGTTCTGGCGCAATATGGCCGGTTTGGGCTATGCGATTTCAATTCTTCTGCTCTTATATGTAGAGTTTTTTGGTGATGTTGGCATGGGGGCCCAGCGTTGGATTAATCTTGGTTTCATGCGCTTGCAGCCTTCTGAACTGATGAAAATCACCCTCGTGATGATGTTGGCAGCCTATTACGATTGGCTGGATATCAAAAAGGTGTCGCGCCCAATCTATGTCGCAATCCCTGTTATCTTGATGATCCTGCCAACAGCACTTGTGTTGCGCCAACCTGATCTTGGGACATCTGTGCTTTTGCTTACTGGCGGGGCGACTGTTATGTTTTTGGCCGGGGTCAGTTGGTATTATTTTGCCGGTGTGGTTGCACTTGTGGTTGGGATTGTAACAGCCGTGTTTCAGTTCCGCGGAACCCCTTATCAGTTCTTGAAAGACTATCAATATCGGCGGATCGATACGTTTCTTGATCCGTCCACCGATCCTTTGGGGGCTGGTTATCACATCACCCAATCCAAAATTGCGCTTGGGTCTGGTGGCTGGACGGGACGCGGTTTCATGCAAGGCACGCAGAGCCGATTGAACTTCCTCCCCGAAAAACACACCGATTTCATCTTTACCACCCTGGCTGAGGAATTTGGCTTTGTCGGAGCCACAAGCCTTTTAATTCTCTATACGCTGATCATCGTATTCTGTGCGGTCTCGGCATTTTCTAACAAAGACCGGTTCGCCTCCTTGATGACGCTTGGCATTTCCACCACGTTCTTTCTGTTCTTTGCCGTAAACATGTCTATGGTGATGGGATTAGCGCCCGTGGTCGGCGTTCCGCTGCCACTTGTATCTTATGGTGGATCCGCGATGCTGGTTTTACTTGCGGCCTTTGGGCTTATCCAAAGCGCACATATTCACAGGCCACGCTAAAATCCCCCCCAATTCCCCAAGGAAACAGCCCATGATCAATGTCCAGTTCTCCGCACGCGATGAGCGTTGGGACAGCTATCAAGCTCCTCTGAGCAAAGCCTGTAAAAATCTTGGCTTACAGATCGATTTACGTCGGAATTTCGAGGACCCCTCAATAGTCGACTACATTGTGTTTGCGCCGAACGGGCCTCTTGAGGACTTCAGGCCCTACACCAATGTCAAAGCCGTTTTAAGTCTCTGGGCGGGTGTTGAACAGCTGATCAAAAACACGACGTTGAATTCGCCGACCACGCGTATGGTCGATGACGGGTTACGCGAGGGCATGGTTGAATGGGTTGCCGGCCACGTGCTGCGCCATCACCTGGGCATGGATGCACAAATCGCAACCCAAGACGGTTCATGGTCCCCTCTTGTCCCCCCTTTGGCGCGAAATCGGCGGGTTACGATTTTGGGATTGGGGGCATTGGGACAGGCATGTGCCCAAGCCCTCCGTACATTGAACTTTCAAGTATCCGGCTGGAGCCGACGACAAAAAGACATTGAAGGGCTTGTTTGTTACGCAGGCCAAAGCGGCCTGTCAGACGCCCTCAGCACGGCTGAAATTCTGGTATTGCTGTTGCCTCAGACGCCCCAAACTGAAAACCTATTGAATGCCCAGACACTGGCGGCACTACCCCACGGGGCCGTGATCCTTAACCCTGGTCGTGGACCCTTGATTGATGATTCCGACCTCCTGGAAGCCTTAGAGACAGGGCACATTGCGCAAGCAACTTTAGATGTTTTTCGCCAAGAACCCCTGCCCGTTGATCACCCTTACTGGGCGCACCCCAATGTAACGGTCACCCCGCATATTGCTTCGGAAACACGGCCAGAAACAGCATCGCAGCGCATTGCAGAGAATATTTTTCGAAACGAAAACGGCAAGGACTTGCTAAACCTCGTGGACCCGAAAAGCGGGTACTAGAAAAACAAACGAAGCCCCAGCCTTCTGATCCTTATCAAACCAAACGTGGCGGTTTTTCTGGATCCATACCCGGAGCACTTGGAGACGTCGCCTCGGGCAATTTTGGTAGATCAAACCGCAGCCCAACCCGCGCCAAAGTCGCACTAATTGGGTGTGTGGCTGCAAAAAAAGCCACATCGATTTGCCCGGCCTCAATACCACTGAATGTCAGTGCTTCGTTTGTCGCATGAGCAAGTGCAGTTTCCGCCCCTGGTATTGCATCGACAAACGCCAAGATATGGGACCGTCGCCCGCTGGAATAGGTCACACCAGCCAGATAGGCCATACGCGCCAGTCCCTGGGCGGTTGCCAGTTTCGTATCCAATGCGACAACCAAAGTTTCCGGCAACCCTACTGGGGGCGATAAATCCTGTGGGGTGTCTTCTGTCTCTTCTGGGGTATGGGTCAGAGTTTCCACCAACCAATCCACGGCCTCAGAGGGAACAAGGAAAGAAGACGGCGCAACTTCTAAGTTCAGGCCAAGCCCATATCCCTGCCCTGCAATCATTTGGCACAGCGCTCGCCCCGACAGCCCAGCATAGGCAGCCTCGCCTTCGGCGAATTCTGTCAGACGGTCCTCGCGGTCAAAGATCAAAATAAAAGAACCCTGCGGGATTTCAAAGAGACGCGGCACAATCGCCTGACCTTCGGCCTCTTGTTCGAGCAGGACAAAGACCTCACTGTCTGCCAGCCGTTCAAAGAACTTTAGCCGAGCGGCGTCATCTTCGGCGTTGGCCATCATCTGGCCGTGGGCAGTATCAAGTGGTGTCATCTATGAGGCTCCTGACAGTGCGACGTAAAACCGGAATCAATTCGGTTTCAAACCAAGGATTTTTCCTGATCCATCCAGTATTGCGCCAGGACGGATGGGGCAAGGGAAAGCAACCCGGTGCATAAGACTTCCAATCCGCTACCGTATCGGTCACTGATTTCCGATGCCCCAGACCAAGATGATATTTCTGAGCATAAGCCCCTACAAGAATGGTCAATTTGATATTGGTCAATTCAGTTAGCACTCGAGGGTGCCACGTCTGTGCGCAGATCTTTGGCGGCGGCAGATCACTGCCCTTTGCATCATAACCAGGAAAGCAAAACGCCATGGGAACGATGGCAATTCTATCCTTGTTATAAAATTCTGCATCGGTCAGTCCCAACCAGTCGCGCAAACGATCACCAGAGGGGTCCGTAAAAGGTTTCCCTGAGTCATGAACCCGTTGTCCGGGGGCCTGCCCGGCGATTAGAATCGAAGCCGATGGCTGGAACCATGTCACCGGACGAGGACGATGTTGCGTTGCTGTTTCCGCAAATTGTTGCGCACAAAGGGTACAGGTGTTGATATTTTTTGAAATGGAATGTGTCGGCATTTCCGCAGCTTACACTGATTGTACTGTTTGGGATACAATTTCCACTTGATTTTATTTCGATAACTCTAGAAATATAGAAATATGACACAAATCACATCACTCCCCCTCCCGCTCGAAGTGGCCGCATCGCGGTTCGCAGCCCTTGGATCTGAGCAACGCCTGTCAGTACTTCGATGTCTGGTTCGCGCTGGCGAGGCCGGACTTAGCATTGGTACCCTAGGAGAAAGAAGTGGCGTAACAGGATCGACCCTGACCCATCATATGAAAATCCTGACGCAAGCTGGTCTGGTCCAACAGGCCAAAAAAGGACGCTCCATCATCTGTATTGGTGCTGCCTACGATGAGGTTAAGGCTTTATCTGCATTTTTATTGTCAGAATGTTGCGCCGATTGCGACGTATGTGCAAAGGATCACGCCCATGGCTAATCTGAACACCCCCATAACCCCCGCGGCACCTTCCCTTTGGAAGCGTATCGACAAAGCTTGGCTCTGCATCCTGATCATTCCACTGCTTCTTGCTCTATTTGACCCATCGCAGGTTCTGCCGACCATTAGCTTTGCGGGCGAAGCTATTACACACACAGGAATTTTCATCGTTTTCGCGGTGCTTGCTGTCGCGTATTTAAAAGCTACCGGAGCAGAAACACTCTTGGCCAAAGCCTTTGAAGGGCGCGAAACACGGATGATCTTATTGGGTGCCGCCTTGGGGGGCTTATCGCCATTTTGCTCTTGTGAAGTGATCCCGTTTATCGCCGCGATGCTCGCTGTGGGCGCGCCCCTTTCGGCTGTCATGGCATTTTGGCTAGCCTCTCCTTTGATGGATCCTGCGATGTTTTTGATTACCTCAGGAACTTTAGGGTTTGACTTTGCACTCGCGAAAACCCTTTCAGCCATCGGGCTGGGTCTAATGGGAGGATTCATTGTTATGACCTTTGCAAAGGGCCCTGTGTTTGCCGACCCACTGCGGGATCGCCCTGCCCCCCAAAGCTGCTGCGGCTCAGACAAACCCTTTTCAGGAAAACCCAATTGGGCCTTTTGGAAAGAGATCCAACGGCGCGAGATTTTCAAAGACACAGCGTTGGAAAATGCGCTGTTCCTCGGAAAATGGCTTTTGCTCGCCTATCTTATAGAAGCAATGATGCTGCACTACGTGCCAGCCGAAGCAATCGCGACGCTTTTGGGCGGTGATGGTCTGCGCCCTATCGTTCTTGGTGCTCTTGTGGGGGCGCCGGCCTACCTAAATGGCTATGCTGCGGTGCCACTCGTGGATGCCCTTCTGGCGCAAGGTATGAGCAATGGTGCGGCGATGGCCTTTGTAATTGCGGGCGGTGTCAGTTGTATTCCGGCAGCAATCGCGGTCTGGGCCTTGGTCAAACCCCGCGTGTTTTACGCTTATCTGACAATAGCAATGCTGGGGGCAATGATCGCGGGATTGGCATGGGGCATAATAGCGTAAACTCCAATGAATGACTTGCCCTGTACGTTTTCTCGGTTAACCTAACCCGGCAAACAGAAATTACAGGAGCGCATAAGTGTATCGGGTTTGGAACTTTATCGCTAACTATTCACTACTGCTTATTCTCGGAGCCATAATCGCCCTGATCTGGGCAAACATTAACCCACACAGCTACCATGATTTTGTCGAATTCGTTCTCATTGATGACTTCATTATTGGCCATGCCCATGCAGATGAGCATGGCCATATTCATCGAACTCTGACCCTGCATTATTTGGTGAATGACGTTTTGATGGCCTTCTTTTTTGCCATTGCCGCCAAAGAAGTCTGGGAGGCGGTTATCCTTGACAACGGCTCCCTGCGTGGCAAACGCGCAGCAACCCCTCTTTTTGCCACCGCAGGCGGAATGTTCGGACCGATTGCGGTCTATCTGGGCATTGCTGCCTTTTTGGGGTCGGACACCTTGTCTGCGGTTAGCCGTGGCTGGGCGATCCCAACTGCAACGGATATTGCATTTTCCTATCTGGTTGGCCGTCTGGTATTTGGCGCAGGACACCCAGCGGTGCGGTTCCTTTTGCTATTGGCAATTGCCGATGACGCCGCGGGTCTGATAATTCTGGCCGTGTTTTACCCCTCTGGAGAATTGGCCCCTGAATGGCTTTTGCTGTCTGTCTTTGCGGCGGTTGCGGTATTTGTACTGGCCAACTGGCTGCCTCGACGCTTGGATCGCGGCAACCAAATCCGACCCTGTTCAACATGGATACGTAAAAAACTAAGCTTTTGGCCCTACCTCATTGCCGGCGCTCTAAGCTGGTACGGCTTTCAAGAGGCCGGGCTTCACCCGTCTCTGGGTCTGCTGCCGATCGTTCCCGCCATCCCCCATGCCGACCGTGCCTTTGGTATTTTCGCGGATGCGGAAAGGCACCTACACGACCTCCTTAATGATATGGAACATGGCCTTAAACACCCTGTTGAAATTGTTCTCTTCTTCTTTGGCCTGCTTAACGCTGGCGTAGAGTTTTCGGCCATAGGATCACCAACCTGGCTGGTTTTGGCAGGGCTGATTATTGGCAAACCGATAGGCATTCTACTATTTGGCTGGATTGCAGCGCGACCACTGGGGCTAGGATTGCCCGACGGGATGCGCATTATTGATCTATTTGTGATCGGTTGCGTGGCCGCCATCGGCTTTACGGTTGCCCTGTTTATTGCCTCCGTCGCATTCGAAGCAGGACCCGTCCAAGATGCAGCGAAAATGGGTGCCCTGTTTAGCTTTGGAGCCGCTATTATATCTTTGATCGCCGGAAAAATTTGCCGTGTTGAGAAACAGCAACTCTCTTAAACTGAACGGCATTTGCTTTTCACGATTGCTCAACTTTCCGCCACCCTGCAACACGGTGGCGGAAACAGGTGTTCATTTACAGTTTGTTAGGGCATAATAATAAAAAAGGGCTATAATCAGCCGTTAATAACTGTGCGCTAAAAGCACTGACATCGAGGCAAGTTGGAGCGCTAAATGCTCGAGTTCGAAAACGTCAGCAAGTCCTTTTGGACCGGGACACAACACAAGGTCATTTTAGACCGTGTGTCTTTTCGCGTGGAACTCGGGAATTCTCTGGGCATCCTTGCCCCTAACGGTACCGGAAAAACCACATTGATCAATATGATGGCCGGCTTAGAAAAACCTGACGAAGGTGAAATTCGCCGCACCTGCAATATTTCATTCCCTCTCGGCTTTATGGGCGGTGTTGAAAGCAAGCTTTCCGCACTAGAGAATGCCCGGTTTATCGCACGCCTGTATGGCCTTGATCCAGACTACGTTGAGGCGTTTTGCCGGTGGCTCTGCGGGTTAGAAGAATACTTTGTTATGCCTGTCGGAACATATAGTTCCGGTATGAGAGCGCGTTTCAATTTTGCGCTGCTTTTGGCACTAGACTTTGACATATACCTCATTGACGAAGGCATGCCCGCCACTGCCGACGTCGAATTTAATCGCAAGGCAGGTTCTATCCTCAAAGAACGTCTCCGCACGACCACAATTATCATTGTTTCGCATCAGGCAAGCACCCTTAAGCAATATTGCAGATCTGCTGCCGTACTCCGCAACGGTCAATTACATATGTTTGATACTTTAGAAGAGGCTGGGAGGCTTTATGACATCGAAGCCTAAAGCAAAGAAATTTCGGATTCGCCGTACGGAACCCCAAGGGGCAACACCGGCAAATGACGCTGCTGCAAACTCCACGAATGCGGTGCCTTCGGGGGATGTGTCTTCAGCCCGAGAGGTCTCAACCGAGCAAGAAATCGCCACGATCAGAAAAGAAGGCCTCACGGGTCGTCAGCTCCGAATGGCGCGGCGGGTCGCCCAAAAACACGGCATGGCACCGACATCTGATTTTGATGCGGTTCGCCTTTTGCGCACACAAGGCATTGATCCCTTTCAGCGCACCACGGCCCTTGATCTGGTAACGCAACCCGATAGTCGCAAACCAGGACAACCGAACAATCTTCCCCTTATGGTTCCACAAGAACCTGAAATGTTGCCGTCCTCCGAATTGGCGCCCCCGGCATCGCGAGAACGGGAAATCCTTGAAATCCAAATGGATATCGCACGCCGGCGTAGGCGCAAACTGGGGCTTCTTTTAACCAGACTTGCGTTTTTCGTACTGCTTCCGACGGCTATTGTCGGCTATTACTATTATGCCATCGCCACCCCAATGTATGAAACGCAGTCGGAATTCTTGATCCAAAAGACCGAAGGTCAAGGCTCATCCACATTGGGAAGCCTCTTTGCCGGAACAGGGATTGCAGCCTCTCAGGACTCCATCACCGTTCAGAGTTACCTTGAATCTAAAGGTGCCATGCTGCGCCTCGATGAAGATCTTGATTTTAAGACGCACTTTAGCAATCCAGCAATCGACCCGATCCAACGACTAGAAGAAAACCCGTCGAACGAAGTCGCGTATAAAATCTATAAAAAGAACGTGAAACTCGGGTATGACCCCACTGAGGGGATCATCAAAATGCAAGTCATTGCAGCAGACCCCTTTGTGAGTGCCGCCTATTCAGAGGCTCTTCTTGGGTATGCGGAGGAACAGGTTGATCAATTGACCAAGCGCCAGCGTGACGATCAGATGAAAGATGCCCGCGAAAGCTACGAAGACGCAGAATTGTCTATGCGAAATGCTCAGCTGAAAGTCATAGAACTGCAAGAGCTTTACAACGTTATCAACGGGGACATTGAGGTCACCATGTTAACGGGTCAAATTACGACGTTGGAAACCGAACTCACCCAACAGCGTTTGAACTTACTGGATCTGGAATCCAATGAACGACCAAATTTGGCAAAAGTTCGCCCCATTGAAAGAAAAATCAGCAACCTTGAAACTGAAATCACAAAGTTGCGTACGCAGTTAACAAAGGGACGGGATGGCGGCCAATCTATTGCACGTATTAACAGTGAGTTGCGCGTGGCTGAAACAGAGCTGACGACCCGTACAGTCATGCTACAACAAGCCCTGCAACAACTCGAAACTGCGCGCGTAGAGGCAAATCGACAAGTGCGTTATATCTCTCAAGGTGTTAGCCCTGTCGCCCCTGACGATCCGGCCTACCCGCGCAAATTTGAGAATACCGTTCTAGCATTTGTGATTTTCTCAGGGATCTATCTAATGATCTCGTTGACCGCATCTGTACTACGCGATCAAATTTCAAGCTAACCTTCTAGGACATTGATCTCACAAAAATTGATCGCCAAATTACTGGCGATCAATACCCGTATTTGACCTTAGAATTGCCAAACGCTTCTCAACTCCCCACGGCACTTCACGCGTTCGATCCCCCGCTATGATCATTATCGAATTTTTTTGTTAAAGAGCGCATTTTTTTGCAATCACCCTCTTGCGCACCTCCCGCAGTATCAGTAATCACCGTCACACAGTTGGGGTGTAGCCAAGTGGTAAGGCAACGCTTTTTGGTAGCGTGCACCGTAGGTTCGAATCCTACCACCCCAGCCATTTCTCTCTTAATGTGCCGTACGGCGTGAATCGCAACTTGTCCGGCGAGAAACACAACTTATGTCGGGCAAGAGTGCAACTTTCGGCACTTGCTTGGGTTTTTTGGCCTTTTGATTAATCTAGGGTTCCTGTTCGTGAGTTTCGGAAAAACGTCCCGAGCGTAAGAGATGACAGCTTCCAAATTGCGGATGGTCAAGAGTAGTCGCTGGCTGGTGGCACACGCAGTGCTCGCTGTCCCCAAGTTACTTTCAACATAGGTGCCCAAGCTGTGGGGCAAGCTACTAGCTTCAGCTACGCCCAAAATTGGGGGGTTCCCATTCGACGTCTGCGACTTCAACCTCTGCGGTTAGCAACGTCATTCGAAATCCTTTCTGTTGGGCAAGTGTTTGTTCAAACAGACTTACTCCCGTGCCGTTTTGCAACCACGTTAAAGCAGCTACATCGATGCAGCCTGTGACTTCACCAACATCTTCCGTCGAAAGTGCTGACACGCTTTCTTGTGGAACAGGTTGACCTCGCACAACCGACAGACGCGGAAAGAACTCATTCGGTCGAGCATACCTAACCACACCACCTCTGGAAAAAACGATGGCGGCAGGCTCATCAATTCTTGGTATATAGCGCCTCGCTGCGGCTTCTCTACTCACTTCATGTCGTTCAGCTAATTGCAGAATGTGGGAAATATCTGCCCCCCAGATCGGATAAACTCTGCAATCGCCATGCTGGGCATCAACTGTTCCGCTGCAAATTCGTTTGCTTGTTGTTCCATACGAGAATGCCGGTCATTTGGCCTCGCTTTCTCAACCGCCAGATCCTTCGCTTTACAACGGAAACCAGCAGGACTGTTAGCGCGATGAAACGGATGTACGTAATGTCCAATTTCATGGGCAATCGTGTACCGCTTTCGTGTTTCATGGCGATCCTCATTGATCAAAATTGCGCCCTCTGACTTGTCAGGTGGCACGATCAATGCCCCTTCGAGGTCCGACAAATTGGCCTCCCTAATCTCGTAGATATCGATGGCTTTTGCGATCTGTCTGACTGGTATCTTCAGCGTGGATTTTGGTAACTGCTTCAAGATCGACTGTGCGAGCTTCTTTGGATCGCTTCCAGCATCATCTATTTCCATACGGTCAATTTTTGTCATTAGCCTCCCTTCGGCGGCTCCGCAATGATTGGATCATATCGTCTAGAATGGCTTTATCGTTATCTTCCAAGTCTCCGACCTGCCTGAACATCCGCGCCATATCATCATCTTTTGAGTCCTCAAAATTTTCCCCAACCAAGTACCGTATTGATACCTTAAAGTAGTCAGCAAGTTTTGTGAGTAACTCTAATGAGGGATTCTCTGCGCGGCCTTTTTCAAGCTCCCAAACATGGGTCTTCGAAACACTGAGCGCGTCCGCGACCTCTTGCAGAGATTTCCTTTTTTTGACTCTCAATTCGTTCAAACGAACAGATAGCGACATAGTTCTCTCCCAAAATCAAAGCGGTGCAGTCCTTAGTGGAGTGCGCCGTAAGATGATATGATACGATATCGGTCGAATATGGTGGTGCCGAGTTCAATGGAGAAAAAAATGTCAAAAAACCAGTACGTCATTCGCAATGGCGACAAATGGGGTGTTCGTGGCGAAGGCAACGAACGTCTATCCAAGAGCTTCAAGACACAGCGCGAAGCAATCAACCATGGGCGCGGCATCGCGCAAAACCAAGGGTCTGAGCTACGGCTTCAAGGCCGGAACGGTCAGTTCCGTGAAGCCTGGAGCTATTGCAACGACCCCTATCCACCGGAAAACTATGAAACGTATCCTGAACATTGATAGAGGGCGTATCAAAGGCACACAGCCTGCGGCTTTCCTCGCACAGCTAGAAGAAAATCTCAACCAACCGATCGGGCATTACTTCGATCTAATTGCTGGCACATCAACAGGCGGCATCCTCGCTATCGGGCTCGCCATGGGAATCAGTGCGAAATCCCTCCTCGCTCTCTATGAGACACGGGGCCAAACGATTTTCGGCGAAGCAGAAAACAAGGGTTGGTTGGGCCGCAAAACGCGCGATGCACATGCGGCTATGCGACACTGGGAGAAACCCAAACACGAACTGTCCATTTTACGCGACGAGCACTACGCAGTCTTGGGTGATCGGCTCATTGGAGATGCGCAAACCCGACTTATGGTGCCTACATGGGACGCCGATCAGCGTAGTGTCTACATTTACAAAACCGCGCATCATCCGCGTTTGACTACAGATCATCGTAAACCCGCGCTCGACGCCGCACTGGCCACATCGGCTGCGCCGACATACTTTGCGTCTCACAAGACGGTTGATGACATTGGCCTTCTTGACGGTGGCACATGGTGCAACAACCCAGTCGGAGTTGCGACTGTCGAAGCAATCTCGATGCTGGGGTGGGACCCAAGTGAGCTGAACATCCTAAGCCTTGGCTGCGTGGACGAGGTCTATATGCTGCCCGAGGCGGCTGGCAAGGCGAGCCTCGGTGTCAAGGCACTCAGTCTGCTCATGGACGGCCAATCGCGCGGCGCGCTTGGTATCGCACGTCAGCTGACCGGTGATCCCCATGCTCGCTCGGCTGTTCATCGGTATTCACCTTCGGTGCCAGCAGACTTTTTCTCTCTTGATGATACGAGTAAGTTTCAAAGGCTCAAAGGTCTCGGCGCATCCAGCGCGCGCTACGCGGCTCCAACGCTTTCCCCAATTTTCTTTCAACGTTCTGCCGAGCCGTTTGTGCCCGTGCACCACACGGAACGGAGCGCGGCATGAACAAGATTTTTCGTACAAGTCTCAATGACACGGCCATCCAAAGACGTGCTCAGGTCTTTACCATACTTGAAGAGATCTGTCAGGATCTCGAGTGGACGGCGTCTCAGTTTGAACGTGCGCGTTCAAGCTATGAGGCCGTGGCCGAGTGGCTTGCGGGTTCCAGCGATCCGTTGCTTGCATCCTTTGATGTCTATCTTCATGGATCCGGCGCTTTGGGCACATCGATCAAACCGATTGGGCGCGATGAGTTTGATGTTGATCTCATCAGCTTCATTTCCGGCCTTGGTCCCGAGGTTGCGCCGGGACAACTCAAGGCTACAGTGGGTGCGCGCCTGAGGGAACATGCGTATTACACCTCAATCTTAGAAGAGAAAAAACGCTGTTGGCGTCTGGACTACGCGGGAGCGTTTAATCTCGATATTTCCCCAACAATTGCCAATCCGCATTGTTTCAACGGCGGCGAGCTCGTACCGGATCGGAAAATGCGGACCTGGCATGCAACGAACCCTCGCGCCTACCGCGTCCTCTTTGACAAGCGCGCCAAAATGATCCCTCGAATGACACAGTCGATCATCGCGATGCAAAAAGACCCTGCTTCGGTCGAACCCTTTCCGATCCGGCAATCCGTCAAAGGCATGCTCCGGCGGACTGTTCAGCTTTTGAAGCTCCATCGTGACCAACACTTCTTGGAGATTGCAGAAGAGGTCGCACCAATTTCTGTCATCATCACAACTCTTGCCATGAAGTCCTATGAAATGTGTGTTCAGCGGCATGTCTTTGCGGATGAGCTTGAAGTTCTAGTCGATACGATCCGACTGATGCCCCTCTTCATTGAGCGCCCACTTGAGGGCGGCCGCCAAATTTACGCTGTGTGGAACGAAACAACAGGGCGAGAATTTTGCTGAACGGTGGAATGAAGAACCCGCTCGCGTGAAGGCATTTTTTGATTGGCACGCCAAGGCACTTGCGGATTTTGAAGGCCTGCGGGATCTGGTGGGATTGGACACAATCGTTGGGACTATGAAAGCCAGCCTTGGCGACAAGCTTGTCGCCCGCACGATGAACCGGCGCATGGAAACACTTGGCGACAGTCGCAAGTCCGCTTCACTGGTGCCTGGTGCAGGGATTGGTCTGACAACGCAAAAGGCAGCCGCAAGCAAACCCGTTCCAAACAACGACTTCTTTGGAGATTGAAAGCAATGATGCTTGTTTCTGAGAAGAAGGACCTCACGCAACCACAGCAGTTTCTTTTGCTGAAAGCCTCAAAGATAGTCGATGGTGAGGGCGATTTGCACCTGCGCCGCTTAGAATGGCGCTTTGATGCGCAACCGACGCCTTTGTCGCGAACTTATCGGGTCACGCTTGTTCCGGTACCCCGTGAAACGCCTGATGTCAGGATTGCTGACCCTGATCTTCGCGTGTTGTCCCACGGGCGAGAGTTACCTCATATTTATCACAATCCAGATCGACTCTGCTTGTATCTTCCTGGCACTGGTCAATGGGATGCGTCAAAGAGGCTAGATCAGACTATCGTTCCATGGACCCATCTCTGGCTAATCTACTTCGAAGAGTGGCTCTCAAGTGATGATTGGAAAGGTGGCGGTCAGCACCCGGGTGATGAACCAGAGGCCGAGGGAAATCGTGCTTTGCGCCGTCGGATGCAGCGTCTATCTTGATTGATGCTCTTTGGCATTTCTCCTAAAGAATGAGTTGGCACCCAGAACGAAGAAACGATAGCAAAACGCGCCTACGCTCAATGCAAAAGATCGGCACTTATGGAAGGCCTTCCCTTCCGCGCAACGTTGCGCGATATACTTAGTTCCAAAAGCTTTGGAATTGTACGGGTAAATATTTTGGGGGTATGTTTGCTGAAAGCAGATAGCGGTCAAACGCTGTTGACACTTCTAAGTTCAAATTTTGGCCATCAATTATAGAAATAGTCTGTGTTTCTGCGTCATGTAGTTTCCAAGTGCCATCCTGGTTTCTCAGAATGGTAGTTGAGCTCGCCGATAGATCTTCTTGTCCTGCTATGACGGCAACTAGATCAGCAATCGACTGTTCGGACGGTGTCGGTCGGTATTCGAAGATATATGCGTCTGTGGTGCCAGCGGTCATTTTCGTAGGCGAAGCAAGGCCTGTGACATACTCTGTCGCGGGGTCGAATACTATTCCGTACTCGATGTCGCCGAAATCGGACGCCTGGTTTTGATATCCTTTGAGCCATCCACCGGCTTCAAAGCTGGAGATATCAACAGGGCTAACCATCCAAGATTCGTTGTTGCCAAGAAATTCGGCTTCTAGAAAACGGCCGATCGCCGTTTGTACTGGAAATTAGTCATAGCTTCAACTGCTGCGTTGGACACGCCCGAGTGACCAGCCTGCCGTAGTACTGACTGATATCCACCTTTGAGCTGTGCCCGTTGTTGAGCGCCATAGGAGTGCGCAATTATTGAACCAAGAACGTCGCCGCAATTCGTAAATACACTGTCCGTCAGTGTCCCCTGGTCCAGAAATGTATGGGAAGATCCATCATCGCCGTAAAGTAGGCAAGTCAGGCTAGAATCGGTGTCATTTTCGAGCTGGACATTAGCTGATTCGGTATTTGTATATTCAAATGTTTCGAGAATGCGTGCTGCAGCAAAGACGGGTAGATCGTCGTCCTCACTCATTTGCAACGAAAGCATCGCAGACATAGCGGCCTGAACACTGTCTTGCGACATGATTGCTGAAAAACCAAACTCCCCGTCTTCTATTAAGCATGAAGCAGAACGGTAAGAGCCGAAAGGGCTAGGACAGCTAAGCGCGGGTGAAGCAACAAGGACAAAGGCCGCAAAGACAAAGTAGTTCAAAGAATGGGGACTTCGTCTGAATCGCGCAATTCCCCTAGCAAGTGGATGCTTACGAGCAACCTGTCGGGTAATACAAGATCGCAACGATCTTTGTTTTGAGGATATGAGCATACGCGATCAATAATGTTTGAGTAAGTAATAGTTTGGTTCCCCATGTCGGATATACCACTGCCCAGTGGAATTCCAGTTCCTCTTAATTCCGCCAACGGTAAACCTGATGTCGGAGACCACAGAGGAACAACCTCAACATGGTCTGGATTCAAAA
This sequence comes from Pseudoruegeria sp., assembly GCA_039972875.1. Classification (GTDB taxonomy): domain Bacteria; phylum Pseudomonadota; class Alphaproteobacteria; order Rhodobacterales; family Rhodobacteraceae; genus Pseudoruegeria. Next base: position 13,865 of record JBDWMA010000060.1, on the reverse strand, counting down.
ATTCCACCCCACCTCCGGTGAGAACTAAGTTTCCAGAATCGATGTGAGTGGTATATCCTGAAAGCCTAGCGTTCAGATCAACGTTCTCATTGTGTAAGTTTCTTGCCTGCTTCCACATGAACACAGTTACAAGACAGCTTACAAGAGCGACGAAAAACCCACCCTTGCTTATCACATGCTTCCAGATTTTGTTTGCCGTAGTCTCGGTATCCAAGTTCTAACCTATCATTTTGTCTGAATGGTGCTGAACATGCATACCCGCATAGCATTTAATTTCTCTGAAGGCCATCAGTTCGGCTTGTTCACAAAATATTCACATGTTGTCTAGCGTCACAACTCCGATCAATTTCCGAAGTTACCCACGCATGGATTCACTCAGCAGCCATAATGACCGCCTTGCCCAACAAACCTGTTGCAAGCGCGGCTTTTGATGGATCAGAACTGTTTGTCTACAACCAGCCCTGAATTTCGGCTGGGCTAGTTTTCTGAGGCCCCAGGCTTTCTTGAAACTGCTCCGCAAGCAGCGCCTCATTTGGGAAGAACCGATCAAACAACTGCCGAGCCGTTTTAGAATTCACTAGCCCCAATTCGGTACGGCTGCATGATGGCGGGTGATGTACCTCCATTTTGGATGAACAAGAAAAAGAAGGGGCGCAGGTAGCGCCCCTTTTGAGTCTCCCATCATTGAAGGGTAATATGTGCCTGCATAAGCTTGATCGTGCCGAAGTTCACGGTCTTCGCTAGGCTAAAAACCCCGGTTTCGTCAAAGCATAAGCGCCGGAAAGGAAGGCGTTCTTCAAATAGACTGGCAGTTTCTCGGGATATTCCTCGAGGTCTTTCTTGGAAAAGTGCGATAGCGCAACCGGACTAACGAACTTGGTCCCGCAACCCTCAACAAGTTGAATCAGAGTTTCGATTTTGAAGGATACCGCCCCACCAGCCATACGGCCTTTCTTGGCGCGTGTCTTGATGACAAAGGTATCGATTTCGTTCTCTCGGGAAAACGCCTGAAGATCCGCCAAGAAAGATCGAAGATCGGCCTCAGACGTGTCATCCTCGAGCTCTATTCGTGTGGCCTTCAGACGAAGCATTTCCACGTCGCCTTGATCGTTCAGGTAGACAACGGCAAGCCGAACCTCCTGTGCCGATATCTCACATCCACAAACTCTCATGTATTAGTCCCCCACGTGGTAAGTCCACGCTAACACGCCTTCTGACTTAAGCATTCAAATCCATACCAATGATTGTCTTCTAGCTCATAGTCAGTCAAGATTTTCCACCAAACGTGGCGACGGCAATGGATGACTTTCGCAATGGTTTGACTGATACGGAACAAGCCGATCCTAAATTTCGTTACCGCGTAGCCATTGTCCCATAGATGGCAGACAGGACGTCAAAGGCAGCGCGGCTCGGAGATGGGCGGTGTTTTCCTCGTTGATTGAAACCTGAAAACTGAACGAAACAGATCCCAATCGATACCTCGTGTGGTTGTTTGATGGACAAGGCCAGAACGCCCTTCACTCGATCTGTGCAACAAAGCCTATCTCACTCATTATAATTCCGGTTCTACATTCTGTTCTACAATCACTGTTTCTAGCCAATCAGCCGCCGCGCCTTCCACAAAATAACCTTCGGTGTTCGGATCAATACTCACCACCTCTGGGCGGCTATTTCCGAAAAACAGCACTCTGTAGTCCCTTACTATCTCCCGCGCGTCGTTCATCAAATCGAGCGAACTTTGCGTCAAGGCGGCATTAATATGCGATTCGGTAAATTGCGTAAGTTCGGTCGTGGCCGCTCTTACTAAGCTGGCAGCCGTAGGGGTCAAATCTGCGACATCAACACCCTCAAATGCACTTATAAATGAGTTTTCCAAAGTTCCGAATCTGTCAATTGCCTGTTCAAACTGGGTAACAAAAACTTTGAGTTTGTCGATCATGCCATTAATCCTGACGACCACATCAGAGAGCTCCATGTCCGTCCCTTTTACATTTTGCATCACTACGTCTGATACTGTGTTACGCAAACCTTCCAAGACTTCAATCTGGCTAGTGAAACTCTCGAGGCCGAAATGTACATCATCAAGAATCGCCACATACGTGTTTGCAAAATTATTAATTTGTGGAACAAGTGTGTTTTCCCTTGCTTGGAGCCCGGCTGCTGTGCTTGGGTCTGTGTTTGCGAGAACATGTTCGATATAGGTCATTTCACCTAAAAGGTGCTTGTCAATATCGAGACTCAGTTCGGAAAAGAATTTAATCCAATTATGGCCAATCCCATCTAGAGCGTTCATTACTATAACAAGTCTCTCTTGCCCTGTGGGTAGATCATACGCGACGGCATCGTAGACAACGGGGGATATGGCTGTCTGCACTGGGGTAGCCACGAGATCATCTATACCTTGCCATTCAGCAACATCGCCACCGCTGAAGATATATTCAGCGATCTGTCGCAGGGTGTAATCGGCGGTTGACCAAAACGCATCGACCGCAAGCTCCGCACCTGTTGACGCCACACTGGCAAGAAGGTTAACTGCCATGTTTTCTGCGGGATTCACCAATGTGCCGGTTGTCGTTGGGCCTGCCCAACGACGTATCGCGTTCCCCGCATATGTCGAGATGGCAGTGCGCACGGCTTGATGCATAGGTGATCCGACTTCAAGTAAGGTCGTAAAACTTTGCCCGCCAGCTTCGCCTGTGTAGGAAACAGCCATGACACCGGCATCACCTTCAGCAGTGATTCCGTTCGCAACAGTCAGGCCATTATAGGACTGGATAGTGCCTTGCAGGAGCCTTGCACCCGCGTCCGTTAATAGGCCCTGTACTTCTGAGATCGCCTCAGGGTCACCAATCTCCGGAGAAACATCTGCTTGAAGATTTCGATCTCCTCCACCAGTTGCGTCTGCCGTCTCTCCCTCAAACGCTTCTGTCGTCTCTACAACAAAATCAGTCTCGAAAAATGAACCTATGTTGCCCCCGACGTCATCGAATACTTCGACGGTACCATCACTGATGGTGTATTCAGCATGTAAAAGTATCAACTGCGTGTCTTCAGACGATGGATCACTTTCGTTGATCGCAGAGGTGTATATTTTGTCCGGTTCATCCGGCCGCGTGTATTTCACGATCGTGACGGGTCCGGAAAAAGGGCTGTTATCTCCGGTCGGGATCGTTTCTTCTGAAAGGATCGTCGCATCAAGTGGGATACCGAACGTCGATTCCCCAGCGATAAACTCACCAAGATTCCCCACCTCATCGATATTCGCAATATATGTGAAGTCATCGTCGGTGTTGATAGCTTCTTGGTGTATTTCGCCGGCCACTTCGGTGATGGAGAATTCGGGCTGAGCGTCGAGGGCTGGGTTGGCGTTTTCATTTATTTCGATTGGCTCATCGCTTGGTCCAAGAAGTGGAACTTGTTCCCCGTCGCCCACATCAATAACGACCCAGGGTTTATCCCCGCCCGGCTCGTGGAGTGCGGGGTCTCCAAAGATGGCGGCTTGTTGTTTTTGGAACTGTGCCTTGTGGCTGAGCCCCCATTCGGTTCCACCCGTGATATTGCGTGCGGCCGCGACATAGGCACCGGCCAGAAGAGCTGCGTCACCTGCTGTGACAGCTTGCCCGGTCAAGGTCGCGACGGCGTACATCTCACCGCCAACCAAACGACGCTGAGTATCAGGGGTTCCTTCCGTAAAGGCATCCTCTAAAAGATCACCGTCTCTGGCGGAAAGTGCCGCATCCATGATCGCAATGCCTTCGTCGCTCAATCGATCAACCGATACGCCCGGTGCACCAAAACCATTCGCACCAACAGAAATATATCTGACCTGCAAATCATTCGGATCGCCGTTATTCTCATATACGATCAATGAAACGGTCGATGTTCCGATCTCTTCGATAACCGCATGGCCATTGTTCGCAGCCCAAGAATTCAAGGTGGCAAGTTGTTGTTCACCGGTGACCGGCTGGGTGTCAACCAAGCTCGCCTCGATATCACTGACAGACCAATTCGCAACCAATGTGCCTTCTGAATCATAGGCTTTCACTTCATCTGTCGCTTCTGAGACAGAAACGGCCATCAAAACATGACCCTTCGTGTCATTGGCATCAATCATAACCGTATAAGATGTGTCGGGATCACTCGCCCTTGTGTACGCGACCTCATAAACATCACGTCCAGTCATGTTTTGATCTGCTAACAAATGCACGGATGATGTGATCTGTGCATCTGGCGGCACCCCATAGGCTGAATAGCCAGTGCCGATTTCACCGTGGGCGGGTTCTTCCGGGACAATGTCAATAACGATCCGTTCTACACCAATGTTCCCGTCTGCATCCCGCACTTTGAAGATGGCAGAAACTTGATCGTTGCTACTAGGGAACTCACCGAGGAACTCAGTCGCATCCTTATTCAGAATCAATTGACCGTCCACGACCATCATTGCCGAACGGGTCGCCGCTTGATCATCAAAATCTTGGATCTCCCTTGCATCAATGGACTGATCATCAGTGACGAATAACCCCCCAATAACATCACCAGCTTTCGCATCGGCTGAGATTGTTGTGACAGTCGAAGTAATTTGTGGGCCAAAGCGGAAGGTCGCGTCGGTAGGTGTTTGATCAAGCTGGACAGTTATGCTGACGTGATTGCCCTTATCAACAGACACGTTACGACGCAGCACGCCGCCTTTGAACCCACCTAACAGAGCACTTCTTGAGATGCTTTTCGCCGCGTCTTCTCCATCGGTTAATAGATCGCGTAGGCCGTCAAAATCACGATCAGCTTGGATAGCATGAAAATCGTTCAAAATGAAATTCGTCGCAGCGTCGATCTGTTCAATCGTAACCTGATCAAGCCGCTTACCATCATTGTCCTTGTCTTCAATATAATTAAAGATACCTCCGACTAAAGACTCATTGCTAATCTTATCAAAGTTAATGTCGATACCGCCATCGCCTGAATGAGAATACGTAAATGCTCCATCCAAAATGGCGACTGCGAGCTGCTTGGGCCTGATAAGCGGTACTGTCCCGGAATTGCCATAAACATTAACAATGATTCCCCAGTTGTCTCTGGAAATCCCTCCAGCATATTGATTATTATCGAAGTCGTTTAACGATAGATAATCTCGGCCATCATCGAACGCGTTCGTTTCCTGAATGTATTCGGCTTGATCAAGTGCCGCATCATACTCCGCTTCCGTCACACCAAGTTCTTCCCAAATTGGGGGGCCGGTCACAAGGATGGGCGGGCTGATAAAGTACGGTGGATTAGTGATCTGGTCTGGAGGCAAATCGAAGGGACTTCCTTCAAAATCTAGGGTGATCACATTAGTATCTGCCGCTTTTGCCTCAACATGTTCACCGTTGAACTTGACCGTCGTTACGTCATTGCCTGACGCGTTTTGTACAAAGTCGGAGGCCTCTGGTGTTTCACCGCGGATCACTTGCATAACCCGATTGCCAACATCACCGGGCGCCACATCATACCCTTCGCTCGCAACATAGTGTCCTAAAGCTTCGCCTAGCTCTTCAACCATCACATCATGCAGCAACGCGGGCGTTTCCTTCAAATCCTTTGACAGCAAAATCGTGCCAGGTTCACCAGGCTCGCCCGGAACAAACGCACCGTTCACGCCGTCAGGCAGAACCGTGTCAGCCGTCGCGCCTTCAAGATCACCGTTGGGCGCAAACATCACATCAGGTTGAACAAAGCTGGTGTCCGCATTGCCTAAAATCGCGTCCGTAATGAGGGTCTCAAGCATGACCAATTCATTCACCGCATTGCGCGCCAATAAGTCGCCCACAACCGCTTCACCCACGATCGTCTTCGCCAGATCAGTTGCATTGTCAGGCGCTAAAGCCACAAAATCACCAGCGTCGCTATACGCCGCTGCTGCGATGTCCGATGCCACAGGATCGGACAAAGGATCTGCGGTAACGCTTGCAAAGGCGGGAACCTTATAAGCCGCATCCGTAGCTTTTAATTGAGAAAAAAGATCCGTAATGTTGTTCGTATTGATCTGCATCGAGATACTCCAGACTAAGGACTGTGTGATCGAAGCCAACACCACCTAGTTGACGCGCCCCTCATATCTCCATCCGTCCAAATGCATCTCTGCGACGCATACGCAATACAATCGAAACCAATACGTAATGATCTGCGAATTAGGCCAGTGGTTCAAATTTATGTTACTTTAGTACCGCCAAATGAAAGAAACGAATGCACAAAGCTAATAGTGAGGACAGAGTGTTGAATGTCACTGAAAACTGACCCGGTTGGCCAACGTTAGGTGCGGAACTGGGAATCAGACCAACTATCGACGTTGATGCTTACTTTGTCGATTTTGAAAAAGCACTGCTCTTGTTCCCTATGATGTGGACCTGTCACGCTTTCGATGCCGCCAGATAAGCTCTGCTTTGATGGTTATAAAGAACGTCTCAACAGCCGCATTATCGTAGCAATTACCTTTGCCAGACATCGATATCTTGAACCCATACTGGCGCAAGATTTTCTGATAGTCATGAGAACAGTATTGCGACCCACGATCCCTGTGGTGGACGCAGCCTCTGGGCGGTGTTCTGAACGCACTGGCCATGTCCAATGCCCGGATCGCCAGATCCCGTTTCACCCGATTGCTGACCGCCCAGCCAACGACACGGCGTGAATGCAGGTCCAAGATCACCGCAAGATAAAACCAACCCTCTTGTGTCCAAACATAGTTGATGTCACCGACCCATTTCTGGTTAGATTTGAGAACCTGGGCCTCGTTCAAACTGTTCAAATTAACTTGACAGTATCCAATTTAGCACCGGTCAACTCGCCCGATTGCTGTTCTCTGGTTTACTACCGTCGTCCAGGCAAGTTGCCTAGGTTCCCGGATTCTTGGGTGTTCGTCTGAAACAAGATGAGATCATGTCCGCAAGAATGGCTTTTACTGACGGCCAGATTGCACCACGCGTGCTGAGCTAACATCTTGGGCTGAACTTCGACGAGTTGCGGGCACGTCTTGAACTTCATATTCTTCCATACTTCCCCGCACCTGCGGGCCATGAGTATAGGTTAAAGAAATCTGTTGGAAAGACCGTGCTCACTCGCTTTTTGAAATCTTATCAAACGGTTGCGATCGCTGCGCGTCATTTGGACATCGGAGAAAAGGTGCACCCGTCAAAAATCGATGAAGTAGGCATCATGCCAGCGAAAGAAGGTGCCGGCTTGCCGATACATTATCGATCCAACTTGTTTGACCAAAACCTAACCAATACACTAACCGAAACATGTCGCCTGGAGCGGCTTTTTCTTTGCCTACTCGCCTCTCAGAGTCGGGTCTTAGCCGGACGAAACTTCGCTTCTAAATGGATGTTTTCAAAAGTATGGTTTTTTATCAGTATGTTGAAATTTTCTGAGACCCCGATTCTCGCCGGACGCCACAACCTTCCTTTTGTGATGTCCGACGAGAAACGCAACTTATGTCGGGTAAGATATCGACTTTACAGATTTTCAGGCGCTGCGTGGGCCAAAAGGCATTTTTGAAGCTTCATGGAAACGGCCCAGCGAAATCGAAGTTAATATCGCAACCAACCCACAGGACCGTTGGCCAACCACTCAACATGTTGCAATAAAGCGCGTCATAAGAGACATTGTAGAAGCCGCCCCCTGCCCGGCAGGCAATGCGCCACAATGTCTAAGGAGGTTGGGCCTGCGGTCAAAAAAGCGCAAACAAAGCCCTCGCATTGATTGCTATGCCGGAGCTATCCACCAAGGTGTTCGCTGCTGTCGAAGATTGATAATCAACACGGGTAGAATACACAGTCACTCGCAACTTGATCCCGTATTTTTGACGTGAAAACCTAGGGTACTTGTAACGCATTTCTGACTGATGCGCTTAGCCGGTTATTTATTCTCTCCACCCAAGAAGGTGTCGTTCGATCAATCCAATGACGGCACTTAGAATAACGCCTAACAAAGATAGCATAACAACCCCTGCAAACAGGCGTTCTAGATCATAGAGAGATCCGGCCTCTAAAATGTACGCCCCAATTCCGTATTCTGCGCCCAACATTTCGGCGGCGACGAGTAGAATGATTGCAATGGATAATGAGATACGCAATCCTGACAGAATGCCCGGCATGGCCCCCGGCAGCACAATTTTGCGGACAATCGAAAACCAAGACAGACCAAAACTTTGTCCCATACGGATTAAGGAGCGGTCGACGTTATCGACGGCCCCGTATGTCGCCACGACGGTGGGCGTGAACGTTCCAAATGCAATCAACGCATATTTAGATGTCTCATCGATGCCAAACCAAATCACGAACAATGGTAACAAGGCGATTTTGGGAATTGGAAAAATGGCTGCGACCAAGGGAACGAGACCCGCACGGACATAGGAAAACAACCCAATCAATACGCCAATGCCAATACCAAAAATTGCACCAATGCTTGCCCCGACAGCAAGCCTGCTCAGGGATGGCGTAAGGTGTTTGAACAGTTTTCCGCTCTCCCAAAGCTCTCCGAATGTTGCCAAAACATCTGATGGTTTGGGGAACGTAAGAGACGACACCCAGCCACTGCGGGTGCCGATCTCCAGGCCTGCAATCAAAAAGAAAAAGACCGCGACGCCAATCCATCTGTAGGGTTTAGGGGCAAAGCCTCCACCGCGAAAACGCACCTCGATCGCTTCTTGCTTTGTGCCGGTTTTAGACATCTAACAACTCCTCGTCCGCTGCACGAGCTTCTTCGCGCATAAGATCCCACAAATGTTTCTGGGTCCTTTCCAGCTCTGGATTGCGATGGTGCCGTTCGGCCAAAGGCATGTCGATCTCGACGATTTCACGAATTTCACCCGGCCGGCGCGACAAAACAACGATACGATGGCCAAGTCTTACAGCTTCTTGCAAATTGTGGGTAACATAGGTCGCAGTGAACGGTTGACGCGTCCACAAAGCGACAAGATCGTCCATCAGCAACTCTCGTGTTTGACTGTCGAGGGCAGACAAAGGTTCGTCCATCAACATAACAGCCGGATTAACAGCGAGCGCACGCGCAATTGCGACACGTTGCTTCATTCCACCTGACAATTGTCGAGGCAATGCTTGGCTGAAGTCGGTCAGTTTTGTCCGTGCCAAAACGTCGGAAATGATCGCATCCGCACGTGCGCCACGAATACCATGATCTTCAAGTACTAATGAGATGTTTCCCCTCACAGAGCGCCACGGCAGCAATGCAAAATCCTGGAAAATGTAGGTCAGTGGGTTCAAGCAACCTTCGGGTGGTGTTCCGACCTGAAGCACGCGACCTTGTGAAGGACGTTCAAGTCCACCAATCAGTCGTAAAAGTGTGGATTTGCCACAGCCGGATGGGCCCACGAGGCAAACGATCTGTCCCGTCTGAATGTCCAGAGAAATATCGCGAAGTACTTCCGTAGGTCCATAGGAATGGCTGATCGCTTCCAGACGGATATCCATAAACTGAATGCCTTAAATAGAAAGAGGCTGACTGCATATCGTTACAGCCAGCCGTTGGGAGCAATTAAGCTTCGAACGTTTCAACGTAGCTGGTATCAACTAGCCTATCGAGCGTAATGTCAGCATTCACGAGGTCCTCGGACTGGAACCAGCTTAACTGGTCCTGAACAGAAGCGACGTTCAAACGCGCACCTTGATTCAACCGCATCGTGCCATTGATAATCGACGGGGCCGCCTTTTCGCGCGGACGATCCGTGTAGACATATTTGTGGATCAGATCGACCATTTTGTTCACGCCATCTTCGCCACCAGCCTGATCAATCATGGCAGCATTGTAATCGTTAACGCCACGACTAAACCCATTCAGAAACGCCGTCGTCTGGTCACGTTCATCGGTGGCATTGCTTGTCGACGTGAACACTGTCGTCACCTGATAGTTGGGCAAATAATCGGACACGTTTCCGATAATGTGGACAGCGCCAGAACCCGCAAGCGGCTTTGCAATATGCGGTACAATGGACCAACCATCAATCTGGCCTGACTTGAGCGCACCGATGATTGCGCCGACTTTTTGCAACGGCGTAAAGGATAAATCGATCCCTTCTGCTTGTGCCATTTTAGACCCCATATAATGGAACGACGATCCAGCTGATGAGATACCAAATTTCTTGCCGTTCAAATCGGCCGGGGATGTGACGCCTGCTTGGAATGCTGCGTCAGACACAAGGAACTTCTGCCCATCAATTCCGGGCTCTTCGCTTAACGCGCCGCCGATGACCTTGATTGCGCCCTTATCAGCAAGCGATACAAGGCCACCCGAAATCGCAGTGACAGCATAGTCAACGTCGCCGGATGCAATCGCAACAGCCATTGGCTGCGCCGCTTGGAAGAACCGAAGCTCTACATCCAGACCTGCTTCGGCAAAGTAATTCCGCTCTATCGCGACAAAACTACCCGAATGTGAAGTGAAACGCAGGGCGCCTACCACAATTTTTCTATTTTGTGCGATGGCTGGTGCGGCAAGCCCAGTTGCTGCGGCGGCACCAATCAGACCAAGCGTCTGGCGTCTGTTGAAATTGATCATATTTTCCTCCCAGAATGATCATGTTCGTATTTATTTAGGCCCTCAGGTCAGACCCAATTTCGTCTCGTAATGCTGACAATGCACCGGCCTCGTTCCGATCAAGGATCGCCCTTTGCAACGCCATTTGACGCGCCGTACGAGCGGCAAAATCAATCCGGCCTTCGCGCAGCAGCGCCAAACGGAACCGCCTGGATTGTCCGTAGAACTGTGCAACCATTTTGATGAGCCGAGGTGAATTGCAGGCAGATGCCAATGTGAGAACCAATTCGCGACAAGCCTCGTCCCATTCAAGGGCGGTGATATCGTCTGGGTGATCTTGTACCGCGACGTCCGCGCGGCTGATCGAATGGAGCGCCGCCATGACTCGCGATTCCCAAGTAACATCCCCGTGTTCAAGTGAGCGTTTTAAAGCAAGAGATTCCACTTCAAGTCGGAGCAAAAGAATGTCGCGCAAATCGTCTTCGGTCGCAGAGGTCACGCGATACCCGCGTTGATTGATCGCTTCAACCATACCCTCAGTCGTCAACATCCGCAGGGTTTCGCGCATCGAATGGTTCGACCCACCATAAAGCTGGCGAAGGTCGGCGATCTTGAGTTTTTGATCCGGTCTCAAGACCCCAAAAGAAATGTCCCGACGGATTGCAGATGCAAGCATCTCAATAACGGTATCATCTTCTTCGCTACGTCCAACAAAGAGCATTATTTTCGCCATTCCCAAAAATGTTGGGTATTTTTGATAGGTTTGAGTAAACTTGTCAATGCAAGTAAACGCATTCACTGCCTTCGCAATTCTGTCCCAAGGGGAGAGGTCGGCTGTGAATGCAGGGACTACAGGCCCCCTGAACAAACCCTCGGCGCACCGTTTCTATAGAAAATCAAAAGATTACGGATGCCGAAATTGGCAATCCAAACTGGGCATGAATGCCGATTTATGTATCAAGATGCGCTATACCATCCGCACCTGCTTGTTTCATAGTACGGCTGCGATCTTATTGCGGTGCTTTAAGTCTGATGAGCGGGACAATCATTCGCCAAAGCCGAAGCCCGTTCATCGGCCGGGGCTGCATCATGATGACCTATGAAGCCTGAACAACCAACACCGTAGATATCGACTGCCACGTTTTGAATTACGACCAAGAAGCGTTCATTCACCTGTACCGAATTGCTGGGGCGCAGGCCCGCCCCGAGCAGCAGTGTCGCGACCAAGATCAATGGCTCACCTTGATCAATCGCGGCGAACGACTGACAAAATGAGCACTCAATCAAGCCTCTAAGCCTACCACGAAACGAGGCAGACTCTCAAAAGCTGATATCAAAGAGAAACACTAAACCGACTAGAACAAAACACGATGTCGCACCTGATTAAATCCATCAACACAGAACTGCGGTCTGCACTCATCATGACCGAGGTGTCTCAATTCTCATTGTAAAGATCAGGATGGATCTATCGTACTCATTAGGGGACCTGTGAAGCAGCGCATTCAGATTTTGTTCGGCGTTCGGGCTTTGATGCTCAATAACCGACATTGAACCGGGAGCCATTGTTTGAACAAATTCTTCCTCAGCGACCCCCTCGTTTGGATACCATATATATGTACCTGTCCGATCAAATTCTTCTTGGTCAAAATGGAAATTCTCATTTCGATCCTCGTTGGAAATATATTCGGTAGTTGATCCTTGTAAGGTGTAAACAAAGGTAAATCCGGGCATGCGTCTAGGAGACTGGTCGACATGCCAATTCAGGGCTCCGCCATCACCGACCCACTCCACCGCGTGCAGGCCTACATCTCTGCTTATCACCACTTGAGACCCTTCCGGATATCGACCGGTCCCAGCCAAGACTTCATTCCCCATTGCTTCCACTGCTGCCAGAAAATCTGGATCTTCATTCAATGGATACACAACGTTTCCTCTCCGAGGATCAACTAGCCCGGCGTTGCTGGCCATCATGCTAAGTACTGCATCCCGAACCTCATCAGGGATTGCCAACTCCCCAAAACCATCCGCCGCGAGATCCGCCCCCGCTTGTCTGGCAGCACCGGATTGACTCAAATTATCGACTGCGAGCGCCAACTCGGGAACTGTTTCCGAAACTCCCCTAGATGAGGCAGGCACCGAACGAGGCATCATCGCAACGGTAAGAGGGTCTTGGGATTCAGGGATCTGAGTATAGGGGCCTTTGCTGGAATCATAGACCCCAGCCATGATATCTTCGGCAGTGCTTCTCGCTCCGAACAGGCTGGAAAAATCGATATTACTCACAGCGATGTTCCCGGCTGCGGCAAGAGCTTGCATGCCAAGAAGCCGAACTGAGGCAGCCTTGGGTCTATCGTATCCACCGCCGTCACCGCCTCCACCGCCACCAGCACCACTGAGCAGCAGACCTGCCATACCTGCAATCTGTGCGAAGCTTATAAATTCGGGCAGGATTGTTTGACTTTCGGGCAGATCAACTTTGGCTAGAGCATAAGCCGTTTCGGATTCTTGAAAGAGTTCCACAGCTCCCTTAACTGATCCTGCGACTTCTGAATTGATCCAAACAGTACCTTTTTCGTAGTGCGGATTGCCTGTTGCAGAATTTATCGAGCGCGTAGCGAAGAGCATTTTTTGCCCTGAGCCGTCTGGGTTATCATAAACGATGTAAGATACATTCCCTGAACCGTCCGCTTCCGTGACATTTGTCCCTTCAGGAAGCAGGCTAACGAGATGTGCAATATCTGTTTCGGGATCACCAAACAGATCTTCTTCGGTCAGCTCCACGATTGCATCATCGAGTGTGAGGTCCCCAAATTCATCGATCACGGTGCCTTCTGAATCGTATACTGTGACGTCTTGGGTTTCATTTGCGGTTCCAGCGCCTGTCGTTGTTGTTTCCACGGCCTGCACGACAAGGCCATAAGTTGCGCCTTCGGGGTCAGAAACATCAACCGCAACAGTGTAGATTGTGTCGGGCTCGCCCGCCCGTGTGTAGCTGTACTCCATGACATCCATGCCATACGGGCCCTCTGCAGCCTCCAGAAAGTTAGGATCTGCCTGAAATGCGGCATCATCGGGAAACCAAAATGCGGAATAACCTTCACCGACGACGCCCGGATCTGCCAGCGAACTGATATCAGCCTCTGGGTCTACCTCCGGCGTCGTCTCAGCGCCCGGATCTACTTCTGGCGTCGTATCTGCACCGGCTTCTTCCTGCAGCGTGATATCATCCAAACTATCGATAGGTTCCCCTACGATTTTGATGAGTTCGTTCATCTTTTTCTCGGATTGTGCGCTGTAGACCATGGCGGCTCCGCCGGCTGCGGCGCCGACGACGA
>JBDWMA010000059.1:0-39738 GCA_039972875.1 Pseudoruegeria sp. | reverse complement strand
ATTAACCACGCGCCAAAGCTACAACCGGGCCATCGATGTGGGCGCATCATAAGGACTTTGGCTGCTTGAACGAACAGCATCCGTAGATATCGACTGCCTCGTTTTGAGATCCGCCCCAAAATCGTTCGCCCACCGGTGCTGTATTGTCGGGGAACGAGGCCGACCCAGGCCGCAAAGTCCCGCCCGCGGTCAAAGGCCTCGCCTTCACCAACCGCCGCTACCATCGCTGTGGAAATCATGGCACCAATTCCTGGTACCGTCATCACGTTGACGCAGTTTTCTTCAGTACGGCTGATCTCTTCGATCTCCTTAGAGACCTTTTCGATCCGATCATCCATCCACATCCAGTCGCCATAAAGGCCGATCAGGATCGAACGCATCCGTGGCAATATCTCATCTTTACGCTCCTCCAGGATCGTCTCGAATGAATTCTTCAGTGCGCGAAGGCCTTTGCGGACCGTGATCCCCTGTTCGATCAGAAAAGCGCGTATCTGATTGATGGTTGCAGTCCGACGCGACACCAAGCGCAAACGGACGCGATGCAATGCTTGTAAGTCTAGCTGGTCTTGTGTCTTCTCAGAAACAGCCTTCAAGTTCGGACGCAGCGCTGCCTCAGCAATCGCCTCTGCATCGTTGTCGTCGTTCTTCTGCCCCTTGTTGAAGGGCTTGACGTAAATCGCGGGGATGATCCGGGGGTCAAAGCCCATCTTGCGCAAAGTCCGACTGACAAAGTGCGCGCTCAAACAGGCTTCTATGCCAACCACGCAACGGGGCAGCTTTTTCGAATGTCGCAATCAACGCAAGTCGTTTGATCTGCTTGCGCAGAACGCGCTGCCCATCGTGATCAAAACCAACGAGATGAAACGTATCTTTGCCTATATCGATCCAAATCGACATGAGGTGATCAAAGTCAATCTTCGCCATGCTACTTCTCCCTATATGCAGGTAAATTAGGCTCAGCCTAACCTGCTGGGTGAAGCAGCCAGTACATCCCGTTGGCCGATCATATGCGCGGTTTCGATCCCAGCCAGTGTCGCGGCGGCTGAATGGAATGCCTTGAAGCCCAGCCCGGGTCGCGCGATCCGTTTGATGAAACGATGGTCCTGCTCAACCATGTTGTTGAGATATTTCGATTGGACAATCTTGATGATCCGTCCGGCATTCTTAAGTTTGAGGATGATGTTCAACTTCTGAAGGCCTGCAAAATTAGCGCCTCATACAAGATCGCCCTTTTAGAGTAATGGCTGCCTTTGAAATCAACCGTCTCGGACAGATCCATGCGTTTGGGGTGGGCGAGAACTCTGACCATTTTAGTCAACGGTAGGAGTTTAGGCGGTTTCATTTAACAAAAAGATAAACGAAACCGCCTAAAACTCGAACCCCAAGGGTTCAAACTATTCCGGTCAATGTAGTCTCATCCATTGACCCATTACCAAAGACTCATTTGCCTTCTAAAACCGATATGACAATTTTAAATCTGCACCAAATGTCTGGTCATTCTCACCAAGCAACGCGCCAGCGGACAATTGCATTGTCGTGTTCTCATTTAGTCTGCCCGAGATCCGAGCCTTGAGTTCAACAAAACGATCATCAAAGTCGGCTGTTGTTTGGAAAGTTCCCGCAGTTGCGGCGTGATTAACGGCCGAAACTTCGTTCGCATAATCATTGCCAAAAAGACCGAGGAACCCAATACCAAGACGCATGTCTATTGGCCCATTTTCTGTATCCAATGTTTGACCAAATTCGATACCCGGATTCACAGAATATTGGGTGAAGCTGGCGGATTCAACATCAAGGTGAAAGGGTAAACCTCCGAGAACCTCAGCACTGTCTTGACGAAAGCGAGTGACACCAAAATCGATATAAGGCTCAACAAAGGTGTTTTCACTAAATGCAATGTATTGCGAATAACGCCCATGCATCGACACCCAAGAATTTTCGATATTGTCCTTGCCTGAAGCAACCCCATAGGCGGAAAGTGTATCGCGGTGGAGGTCGTAATCCCCGTGACCACCTGACAACGTCAGTGCGAAAGTATGATTGTCGATTTCTTTCTTTAATACCGCACCGACGTGATAGCGCTCAGCATTGCCATTTGAGATGGACGTGGAGAACCCAACATCTTCATAGGACAAACCCCCACCGAGGAACCATCCATCCGATAGTTCAATCTGAGAGCCCCCAGAAATGCTCCAGACCGTTTCGTCATAGCTAATGCTGGTCACATTCGTATCAGCATCCCGGGTTTGTCCACCAATTGATAGCCAAGAACACGTTCCTTCGTTTTGGTACTGAATGCTTCCATCCTCGCCTTGCTCCGGGCAAGACATGAGCTTGTTGCTAAAGGTATAACTACTGCGCACCGACGCCTCAGACAGACGCAGTATATCCCCACTAGAGAAGTGCTCGTATACTTCGACAACATCGCCAACTTCTTCCAAAGCCAAGAGCGGAAAGACAAAGTCATCAACGTTTTCAAACTCTGTGCTTCCGACAGCCGCCGCATCATTTCTGAGCTCCGTTAAAATGTCGATGTAGTCAACGACTTCGTAGAGGTTGCTGTTGCCCGAATAAGAGCTTGCCAAACCGGTGTTTGTCTCTCCGACAAGAGTTGTTTCAGGCTCAGCCTCCCAAGCGGCATAATTAACATCGTAAGAAAGGAGCAGGTTCTCTTTTCCGCTACCGTCAGACATCTGGCTGATCCCGTAATCGACTGTCGCCGTGTCTGTAACGGTAAGAGAGCTGGCCGATATTCCCGCAGGGCCTGTGAAAAACACCAATGTTCCAGATTCTTCGTTGCTAGGAAGGTCCTCCACAGCGGTCGGAAGGACTTGCCCTTCAAGGGAGACTGTTCCACTCGAGGCGTCAATATAGTCAGAGTCTCCACTGAAATTGTAGTGCACGAGGATGGACCCCGTAGAAGACTGATCCAGCGCTCCTGTAAACGTACTCGAACCAATTACGCCCTCGCCGGTTCCCCCGGCCACCCCAGCAGACATCATGCCATAGTTGTTCAATTGGGAATCAAGGCTTCCTAGATCAAAGGTGTTGCCCAGACCAAGATACGCTCCAGACAAATTGTTAAAGACATTGGTCACCGACGACCCACCAGATTTAGTTTCCGAGAGCGATACAGATCCTAAAAAGGTGTTGTAATTGTGAACCGTCACCATGCCTTCAAAAGACTTGAGAGCATAGCCCGTGACCGCGTCACTTCCCGTTTCTGTTCGGATGATGGAACCATAATTTTCAATCGTGTTTTTGCTGTTTCCTTGCGCGATCAAGATGGCGGCCAACGTGTCTTCATCAGCACTAACGCCGCCGTTAGAGGCAACATTCACTGTAATCGTGCCATTGCTGTCGTAACCTTCGCTTTGCAGGAACAAACCGCGCCCGCCTTCGCCAGTCGCAATCACAGATCCGTTGATTGTTGCAGTTACATCTCCGGCTTTCTGCCCGCCATCTGCGTCCACAGCCGAACCGCTGACACTTTGACCAAAGACACCGACTGCACTGATGCCAGATACGGACAAGGCCCCATCAACAGTGACACTCACGTCACCACCAGAACCATAATCCCCGCCGCCACCTGCTAAAGAAATGGCTTCATTTTCGGCGTCTTCGATGCCGCCACCCCAGCTAGAGGCGCCACCGCTGCCCCCGACGGATTGGGCCCAAACACCATGAGACCGTATGCCTGTTGTGCTCAACCCACTACTGCCAACAGTAACGTCGATGTCGCCACCATGGCCACCATCACCGGCTTTTAAAGTGCCCCCAACAGCCAAACCCACGTTCAAATCGACCCCGAATTCGCCCACCAAGGCACGTGATACTGCACCCGCACGTCCGCCGCCACCGCCGACGGATTGCGCAAAGATACCCATCGCATCTATGCCTGTTGTCTGAACTGAACCGGTTGAGTCGATTGTGATCGCACCACCGTTACCGCCACCACTGCCGGTGCCACCGACAGCAAATGAGCCAACAAAACCCAACCCTGTATAGGCCGTGCCACCGTTACCGCCACCACCGCCAGTAGACAGCGCCTGAATGGCATCCGCCCCAAAACCAGAGGTTTGAACCGATCCACTGTTGGTCACATCGATGCTGCCACCGTCACCGCCACTGCCGCCTTGCCCCCCAACGATCAGGGACACGGACTGCATACTTTTGCTGTTGCTGAAACCTTTCGAGGCAAGAGTTTCAATATAACCCAAGACTTCGGTATATTGACCGTCGGGCAGAATATATTCGAGACCCGCCCCCCCGTTACCACCAATCCCACCACCACCACCGGTGGATTGTGCAAAGATGCCGTAGCTGCCGGTGCCCGACGTGGAAATCGTCCCGGTATTGGTCACCTCAACAGCATCGCCGTCACCGCCGTTTGCACCATTGCCGCCGATTTCGATCGTGGCTTTCGGGGCGTATGTGGTTTTCGGAGAGGCCTCTGAGTCGCCACCACCAGTATCGCATGAAATTTCGCTCGGCAGATACTCTTGATTGAAAGTACAGGCTCCCGATACACTCATATTATAGGCTGAAACAGAACCGCCATCACCGCCGCCACCGCCAATCGATTGCGCAAAGATACCATAGGCCATCCGGTCAGCGACTTGATTGCCGTCTTCGTCGTTCGCCTCATGACCGACTGTAATAGCGCCGTCATTTTCAACCGTTACTTTGCCACCGTGGCCCCCGGTCCCACCGGTTCCGCCAACACTCGTCGCAACATTCAGGGCAATCGTTTTGTCTGTGCTGCCCTGCTGGCTCGATGTGTAATCAAAAATAGCGGTGCCGGCGTTGCCGCCACGACCACCGCCCCCGCCAACGGATTGCGCGTAGATCCCATGAGATTCCAACCCAACCGTAGACACTTTTCCAGAGTTTGTTATGTCCACATCCCCAGCGGTTGATCCGTCACCACCAGACCCACCGACTGCGGTTTCGAAATTAGCACTGCTGTTTTGCGTAAACGTGATCCCAGCCGCAACCGCATTGCCCGCAATACCACCATCGCCGCCAATGGACTGGGCCAGGATCCCGTCTGAATAATGGCCTGCTGTTGTGACATGCAGAAGATTATCGATCGTCACAGTATTGCCCTGTGCACCGTTCCCCCCATCGCCGCCGACAGCGACAGTGGCGTCCATGCCAACCTCAGAACTAAAGGTCAAAGCACCGGAATAGGCCGATCCCCCTTGCCCGCCGTTCCCACCAATGCTTGTGGCAAGGATCCCACGAGATTGGTATCCGCTGGTCTGAATGGTGTTGGTCCCCCCGTCCGCTGGTGACGTAGAGACGGAAACCTCTCCGGATTTGCCACCGCCACCACCACCGCCGCCAAGGGTCACGCCGGTTGTTGCAGAATATTCACCTGCGCTCAGGCTACCCGCTGCGGAAAATGCACCGTGCCCGCCGCTGCCACCCTGACTGGACGCATATATCGCGTCAGAGTAATCTTCCCACGTTCTAACTTGGTTGGAGTTCGTAACATCAACATCGCCTCCTGTGCCGCCGCTGCCGCCTGATCCGCCGACCGTGACCGCCGCCTGTCCCATCGTGGATGTTGTGCCCGAAATGGCCGCTGTCGCGCTCCCGCCGCCGCCGCCGATGCTCATGGCTTTGATGCCCGTCGCATACATTCCCTGAGTTTGAAGGACGTTGGTGGAATTCACTTTAACATGCCCAGAGGCATGTCCGCTGCCCCCATTCCCAGACAATGATATGGTTGCAGTTCCGTTTGACAGCCCGTCGCCTGCTATCGAAATCCCGCCAGTCCCGCCACTGCCCCCGACAGATTTAGCAAGAATACCGATGCCGTTGTCGCCCATGGTAAACACTGAGCCATCTGCGTTGACGGTTACATCACCACCATTGCCGCCACCGCCACCGGATCCGCCGATTGCCAAGTTAATCGCGCTGGTGCTGGACAGAGATCCGGAAATCGCCATCGCACCATGTCCGCCGCCGCCGCCGATGGACTGCGCATTGATCCCAATCGATCCGTCCATTTCTGTGGTCGCGCCCTCAGAGGTGTTGACGATAACATCGCCGCCATCGCCTCCTGCGCCACCCGCACCACCAATGGCAAGATCAATAGCTGCATTTCCAGAACTACCCGTCGCCGCAACAACAAGCCCCGCGTAGCCACCATTGCCCCCAATACTATGGGCAACAATGGCGTCAGAGGATGCGCCCGTTGTTGCTACGTAGCCTCCAGAAGCAGTGCTTACTGTGACATCCCCTGCATTTCCGCCTGCGCCGCCTGAACGGCCAACAGCAGCGGACAGGCTCCAGTTTGACACCGCGTTGGCGTCAATTGACATCCCGGAGGATCCGCCCCCGCCGCCAATCGACTGGGCCATAAGACCTGTTGAGTTACTGCCTTCGGTCACGATCTCTCCGGATGTTGACACAGTGACCGTGCTGGCATTGCCACCGCCGCCGCCTTTGCCACCAATCGATGTGCTCAACGCGAGGCCATTTGTATTGGCGCTGGAAATTGACATACCGCCATTGCCACCACCGCCCCCAATAGACTGTGCTTGAATCGCCATTGAATTATCGCCGTTGGTCGTAATATTTGAAGTGAGATCGGCCGAAACAGCCGCCCCGTGTCCGCCGCTGTCACCAGCCCCGCCCGACCCAACAGACGCATCAATTCCAATGCCAGCACTGGCTGAAATGGCATAGCCGCCAGATCCACCACCGCCGCCAATTGACTGCAAGACAACAGCGGATGAAAAGTCGCCTTCGGTTACAATTGGTCCAAGTGTTTCACCGCTGGTTAAGGTAACCTCTCCGCCGTCACCGCCGCTGCCACCGTTTCCGCCGATTGCGGTCGAGAATTCCCCTCCGACAGAAAGAGCGCCAGCCCCTTTGCCGCCACCGCCGCCAATGCTCTGTAAAATGACAACGTCTGAGAAATCACCACTGGTTGTAACCGACCCACCGAGTGTTGCGCTCACCGCTCCGCCGTCACCACCGCTACCACCAGATCCACCAATCGCAGCCGAAAATTCTCCTGCTACTGATATAGCGTTGGCCCCTTTGCCGCCACCGCCGCCGATGCTCTGTAGATAAAAAGCGTCCGAATAATCACCACTGGTTGTAACCGTCCCACCGAGTGTTGCGCTCACCGCTCCGCCGTCGCCACCGCTACCACCAGATCCACCAAGCGCAGTCGAAAATTCTTGTCCGGTTGATATGACGGTTGACCCTTTACCGCCACCGCCGCCGATGCTCTGCAAATAAAGAGCATCCGAATAATCACCACTGGTTTGGATCGTCCCACCAAAAGTTGCGGTCACCTCTCCGCCATTACCACCGTCCCCAGCTGACCCGCCGATGGCCTCCAGACCGCTGGT
This sequence comes from Pseudoruegeria sp., assembly GCA_039972875.1. Taxonomy (GTDB): domain Bacteria; phylum Pseudomonadota; class Alphaproteobacteria; order Rhodobacterales; family Rhodobacteraceae; genus Pseudoruegeria. Next base: position 32,365 of record JBDWMA010000059.1, on the reverse strand, counting down.
GGAATGGCCTTTGCCGCCGCCGCCGCCAATAGATTGTCCTACAAACCCATCCGAATATTCGCCGGTGGTTGTGACCGTGCCGGTTGCATTGATGGTCAGTGCCCCACCACTCCCGCCGGAGCCTGCATCGCCCCCAATCGCAGTCAGCCCGTGCGCGCTGCCAGCTGCACCCCCTGAACCACCAATGGTCTGTAGCGAAAGACCATCAGCATGATCGCCGCTGGTTGTAACCGCCCCCGCACTATCAAGGGAGATGCTCCCGCCGTTTCCGCCTGCGGACCCATCCCCGCCCAACGAAACAACACCATATGTGCTCGAACCACGTCCCCCGCCGCCACCGATAGATTGCCCATGTAATCCGGTGGAATAATCCCCGCTTGTCGTAATGCTGGAAGTACTGAGTAAGTTATACATACCCCCGGCAGAATCCCCACCGGACTGTGAGCTTGCGCCATATCCGGCGGTACCGCTGGCCGATCCGCTGGCGCCGGCCAACCCGGCAATCGATTGGCCAAGAATACCTTCTGATTCATAACCGGCTGTTTTTATGGTGCCACCCAGATTTACGGTAACCAGACCTGCGTTGCCGCCACCGCCACCGCCGCCGCCTTTGCCGCTTCCCAGGCCGCCGCTGCCATCGCCGCCATTGCCCCCTGCGCCCCCAAAACTTTGAGCCAGGACGCCGATGCTGCTCCCGCCTTCAGCGTCTTGGCCAGCGGTATTGTTGATGGAATTCACCAAATTGCTGAGATCGACAACGACATCGCCACCGTCGCCACCTTCACCGCCATCGCCCCCCTTGCCAGAGCCACCACTGCTACCATTGCCACCGTGCCCACCCCGACCTGCCTGGGACACAGCCAAAAGTGCCGTTGTGCCAAACTCGTTGTGAATAGTCAGGTCCTGGAGTGACCCATCAAAGGTAATGTCACCGCCATGACCACCAAGACCACCATTACCTGCCTTGCTAGTGGATATGTTGCCATGGGCATTTCCGCCATGTCCGCCGTCTCCACCCGTGGATTTCATTTCAAACGTCACAGGCCCGCCAGCCTGAACAACACTCATGGCCAATGGGTTGGTCAGCGTAACATCTATTTCAGCGCCGACACCGCCCTGACCACCCTTCCCGCCTTTGGCTTCTTGGTCACCGCTAAACCCTTCGCCACCTTGGCCACCGGTCCCCCCGGTTCCCTCTAGGGTCAGCGAATTTATTTTGGTAGTAATATAGGCATCTTTGCCATTGTTCCAGCGCACTGTGTAGGCCTCGCCACCGGTGCCCCCATTGCCGCCTGTCCCATTGCCAGTATCAGATTGCCCCTCGCCACCTTCACCGCCATCACCACCCGTACTGGACATGATCACCTGGCTGCCATAAATTGAGCCGGAATTCCAAAAGGTCGTTAACCCTCCGCCCCAGCCACCATTCACCCCATTCCCCCCAGAATGAGATGACGTTGACGTCGCGCTTCCGTTGCTGTTTCCGCTATGCCCTTTGCCGCCTGTGCTGTGCATCGAAATGGCGTTGCCCGTCACATCAATACTCGCAAAAGCGCCATCAAATGTCAGATGAATTGTACGGCCAGAGGTACTGTCGTCATCGTGGCTGCTGCCTTCGACACCTGTAGACCCAAGTTCAATACCATAGTTCAAACCAGATCCCGCTGTGAGATTTGAGCTCAGGTTCTTGAATTCATAATTATAGATATCATTCACGTTTGTCGTGTCAGCGATATCCGTGTCAGAGACGGATGTCACATCTCCGGTACAGGTTGTAGTTGAACCACTTGTTGTACAATCCGCCCAGGCCGCACCAATGGAAAAACTAACAATGAAGGAAGTAGACAAAGCGACGCCGCACGTTTGATATATAGTATTCAACTGGTTAAACCTTTTTATAGCGATATCAGGGTTCAGAAAAGTGAAGATCGCACTTCCCCTTACACGGGAATGTCATCAATTTTGTACTCACTATGTAAGGGCAATTTATTACACGCAAGAATTTTTTTGGCGCTAGAAGTTTTACTATGTCATCAAGGTGGAACGCAGTATCGACATGAGCTGAGATACAGGCGACGGCTCAGCGGTCCAAATTCTGCGCAAAAAGGCTCATGAATGAAATGCTCCCATTTCTTTGGAGTGTGAAAGGATAACTGTGGAAACGAATGTGACGCTCCCGGTCAAAGACCGCTTTATTCTGCCGGATGGGATGATTTATCTGGATGGCAATTCGCTTGGTCCCTTGCCGCGTACCCTTGAGGGTGCGGTGTCGCACATGATCACCGAGCAATGGGGGAAAAACCTTATCAAGGCTTGGAATCTTGATGACTGGATGGGATTACCCTTGCGACTTGGGAATTCCATTGCGAGCATGCTTGGTGCGCCTGAAAACAGCATCACCCTTGGGGATACACTGTCGATCAAAATCTTTCAGGCCCTTGCTTCGGCTTTGAACCTTCGGCCCAATCGAAAAGTCATCTTGTCAGACAACGGAAATTTCCCATCAGACCTCTACATGGCACAAGGTCTAATAGAACTGTTGGCAAGTGACTATGAGTTGCGCATCGTCACACCCGAAGAGGTGCAGGACGCCATCACAGAAGACGTCGCGGTCGCGATGATCACTCAGGTCGATTATCGAACCGGGCGGATGCACGATATGGACGCCATCACCAAAGCCGCCCATGACGCAGGGGCCATCATGTTGTGGGATTTGGCCCATAGTGCAGGGGCGGTTCCGGTCGATCTAACAAGGTCCGGCTGCGACATGGCCGTTGGATGTACGTATAAATACCTTAATGGCGGTCCCGGCGCGCCCGCATTCATTTATGTCAGGCCCGATTTGACACCTCACATGTCGACCGCGCTGAGCGGTTGGATGGGCCATGATGCGCCTTTCGCCTTCGAACCTTCCTATCGCCCTGCCAGCAACATAGAGCGATTGCGGGTTGGAACACCCCCCATCATCCAGCTCGCCGCGTTAGAGGCCGCATTGGAAACCTACCAAGGCGTGGATATGGCAGATTTGCGCAATTCCAGCGTACATTTATCGGAGGTCTTTATCAAAGATGTCGAAGCCAAATGCCCAGCTTTGACACTCGCCAGCCCAAGGCAGGCCACTCAAAGAGGAAGCCAAGTCTCATTCTCTTTTGAGCACGGCTATGCCGCCATGCAGGCCCTCATCGCGCGCGATGTCATTGGGGATTTTCGCGCGCCCAATATTATGCGTTTCGGGTTTACGCCCCTTTATATTGATGAGGCCGACGTGCGCCGCGCCGTTGATATTCTTGCGGATGTATTGGACAACAAGCTTTGGGACGATCCGCAATACCATGCCGTTAGTCGTGTGACGTAACACCCTGACCGGCCTCTAGGCCATTATCAGAGAGGCCGTTTCCGCCCTAGAGTATTTTTCTATCAACCAGGCGCGGCTCAACAAGCGGTTCATTGTCGTTCGAAAACAGGGGATTCGGATGGCCAAGACCACGCAACTTCCACCCTGCGATTAAGCCTATCATTCGAAAGGAAAGACCGATGGGAAACCCATTGCGCTTTTGATCTGACGGCCAACTATCCGCTGCGTCTTGTGTTTGGCAATGCCAACGCACGGGTCCAATTTTTGCATCTTTTGTCATCGCATTCATTTCAATAAAGGCATGACTTAACCCCACAAACGGAAAGTTAGGTTTGGCTGTATTAGCAATCGGCGTATTACAACAAGACGCGTACCACCGAAATGGACCCTTATCGCTGAAACGCAAACAGGCAATATGGTCACGGCCTTTTGTCAACTGCACATCAGCAGGGGCCAGTTGGACAAGTTCAGTACCTCCATGTTCATTTAACACGCGCGCTCCAGCGCCAATGTTGTTGGCAAAAGCCTGACAATCGCTGCAATAGCAGACCACCCGGTTACAAGATTTTTTGGATACATTCTTTGCAACGCCTTTTACGGATCCACATTGGCAGCTTAGGGGAAGATCACTCATTAACAGTTCCTAATTGGTGTTAGCACCGCCCATCAGATCTGTATGTTTTGAAACGATACGGGCTGCGATTTTGGGTGGGACCCCATGCCGAGCCCCGGCCTGAACGACCAGAACCCTGCAATCTTACAACAATGCCCCTACAATTCTAGGCAAGGTGTTTTTGGAAATGCGCCACGGTACGTTCCCAAGACAAATCTGCCATCGCTTCATCAAAGCGGGGCGTGCTGTCGTTATGAAACCCGTGATTTGCTCCGGAATAGATATGGGCTTCGTATGCTTTGTTGTTTGCAATCAAGGCGGCTTCGTAGGCAGGCCAACCAGCGTTGACGCGTTCATCCAGTTCCCCGTAATGCAACAACAATGGAGCTTGAATTTTCGGGACATCTTCCGCGCTCGCTTGCCGACCATAGTAAGGGACGGATGCTTTTAATTCCGGATAAGCAACCGCGGCCGCATTAGCGACCCCCCCACCATAACAGAATCCGGTGATACCTACATTACCGGTGCTGCCTTCATGGGACATTAAGAATTCTACCGCCGCGAAAAAGTCGTTCATAAGCTTTGTGGAATCTACCGTGCGCTGCAATTCACGCCCTTCTGCGTCATTGCCCGGATATCCACCCACAGACGTCAGCCCATCCGGTGCCAGCGCTAAAAACCCAGCCTTAGCCAAGCGACGCGCCACATCTTCGATATACGGGTTTAGACCACGGTTTTCATGCACAACAACAACGGCTGGCAGTTTCCCCTCTGTACCAGCTGGACGCACCATATATCCGCGCACCTCTCCGTGGCCGTTCGGCGAAGGGTACATGATATATTCGGGTGTGATCTCCGGGTCGTTAAAGGAAACCTGTTCTGCCAGTGCATAATTTGGGGACATCAAGCCAAGGATCGTCGTCGCTGTCATACCAGCGACGGCAAACTTCGTTGCACGGTCAAGAAACTCTCGTTTCGTGATCATTCCATGCGCGTAAAAATCATAAAGTTCGAGTAATTTTGGATCAAAATCTTTTGCTGTTAGCCGAGTCATTTCCATGTCTTTCCGTTAAGATCATTGATGAGGCCGAGTATGAAGCAGTCCCGGATTCGTACAATCAGCCCTCACGCCATTGTGTCCATATCAGCGCCTTTTGGCCGCCTCTGTGGGTCAGGTGATGACCCATGCGCGATCCTTTGCCGTACATCCGACGGAAAATGCCTCACACACCGTTTATACTACAGTTGGTGGGTCAATTGCCCCCAAAAGAACAAGGATAAGGGACATGAAGAGATCTTTGGCGATCATCATGATTGTATCAACCACTGCACAAGGCGCATTGGCCGACGCAGGGCACTCCCACGGGGATACAATCAATATAACGGAATCAATTTTAACCAACCGCAGTGCAGATTGTGGGGATTACGTCGGCAGCTATGTCGCCAGTGCAACGGATGAAAAAAACCAAACCGAATTTTTGGCACAACTCACCATCACGGCCACCGAAACGGAATGCGCCTTTATTTCCAACAGTGTCCCCAATCACAATTTCAATGACGCCTCTGCCGATTTCGCAGGAGGCAGCCCTGGGGCAACGATTTCCGAAGTTGAATCCATCCGTATCATCACGCGAAACCCGGCATTTGCCGATGAACCAACCTTTATTTCACAACAAGTTAAGAACGCAATTTTTCTGAATGGCGTTTTGCTCGATATTCTTTCAGCGGGCTGTTATCGCCCGGACAGCCCAGATGCAGGGGCTGATGGTAATATTGGCATCGGTTGCCAATCGGACGCGGCATGGTTGCTAGACCCACTTGGCACTGAGTCAAAATTTGGCGCAGATGCGCATAATGCACACACGCAACCCGGCGGGCTTTATCATTACCACGGCAACCCCAACGCGCTGTTTGACAACAACCCTGGTCCGGATGGATCTCCGGTTATTGGCTTTGCAGCGGACGGGTTCCCGGTCTATGGAAGCTATTTCCGCGATCCCGAAACAGGCAAGGTCCGCAAGGCCCAGTCTGGTTATTCCCTACGAGAGGGCACCAGAGGGGCCCAAAGCGATAGCAATCCGGGTGGCCAATACACTGGCCAATACAATGATGATTGGGAATTCACAGACGCCGGGGATCTGGATGTGTGCAACGGCATGACCCTTGACGGTCAATACGGATACTATGTCACCGACAGCTATCCATGGGTCATAAAATGTCTAAAGGGCACACCCGCAGACACCTTTATTGCACAAGGGCGCGGTGGTGACCAAGGACCCCCTCCGAACTAATGGGGCGTCTATCGGGGATGGGGCTTAAACCCCACCCCCGATAAAAATCGTTTTTAGAAATGTGCCGACAAGCCGCTTGCTTTTTTCTCAAGCGGAGGCGCGAATTTCGTCAGGTCAATGCCTTCAACAGCGGTTTTATATTCCGCCAATGTCGGAGTGCGTCCAAGGATCGCAGACAACACCACAACGGGTGTCGAGGCCAACAGGGATTCACCAGATTTCTCTGCGGCATCCTCAACCACACGACCTTTGAACAGGCGTGTAGATGTGGCCAGAACAGTGTCGCCTTTGGCGGCTTTTTCCTGATTGCCCATGCAAAGGTTACAGCCCGGACGCTCTAGATACAGAATGTTTTCGTATTCGGTCCGCGCGGTATTTTTTGGCGCTTTATCGTCGAATTCAAACCCGGAGTATTTCTGCAAGACAGCCCAGTCGCCCTCTTCCTTCAGCTCATCGATGATGTTGTAGGTCGGAGCCGCAAGAACCAATGGGGCTTTGAACGCGACTTCGCCGTGCTCTGCCTCAAGGTTGCGCAACATCTGAGCCACGATTTTCACGTCGCCTTTGTGCACCATGCAAGATCCAACAAAGCCAAGGTCCACTTTCTTTTCTGCACCGTAGTAGGAAATCGGGCGAATTGTGTCGTGGGTGTAGCGTTTGGAAACATCTGCGTTCTTCACGTCGGGGTCTGCGATCATCGGCTCATCGATGGCACCCAAATCAACAACGACTTCGGCAAAGTATTTTGCATTGTCATCTGGAACCAGCGCAGGCTTTTCACCGGATTTGATTTCAGCAATACGCTTCTCAGCGATATCGACCAAACCCTGAAGCATCTTAACGTCGTTATCCATCCCTTTTTCGATCATGATCTGGATACGATCACGGGCGATGACAAGAGACTGAACCAACGTATCATCCTCAGAGATACAGATGGAGGCTTTTGCCTTCATCTCTGCGGACCAGTCGGTAAAGGTAAAGGCTTGGTCCGCCAGCAGCGTACCGATGTGCACCTCAATGATGCGGCCTTGGAAGACGTTATCACCGAATTGCTGCAGCATCTGCGCCTGTGTGGCGTGCACAACATCACGGAAATCCATGTGGCTGGCCATTTCGCCTTTGAACGTGACCTTTACAGATTCAGGGATCGGCATAGTCGCCTCACCTGTGGCCAACGCCAGTGCAACGGTGCCAGAATCCGCCCCGAATGCAACGCCTTTGGACATCCGTGTGTGGCTGTCACCGCCAATGATGATCGCCCAGTCGTCCACTGTGATGTCATTCAAAACCTTGTGAATAACGTCCGTCATGGCATGGTATTCGCCTTTGGGGTCACGCGCAGTGATTAGGCCGAACTTATGCATAAACGCCATAAGCTTTGGCGTGTTCGCCTGTGCTTTGAAATCCCAAACAGAGGCAGTGTGACAGCCAGACTGATAAGCACCGTCAACGGTGGGCGACAATGTCATCGCGGCCATCGCCTCTAGCTCTTGAGAGGTCATCAGACCGGTGGTGTCTTGGGAGCCAACGATGTTGACGCTAACCCGTGCATCAGATCCAGCGTGCAAGATGGTGCCCGGCGTTACGCCAACAGCATTCGCATTAAAGATCTTTTCAACCGCAGTCAGGCCTTGGCCCGGAATTGTGATCTCTTTGGAAGGGGCAAAGGCTGATTTCAGCTCAACGCCAAGAATTTCACACGCGGTGTTTTGCAGCTTTTTGCCAAAGACGATGGCGTAAGACCCACCAGCTTTCATGAATTCAACTTTTTGCGGCGTAAAGGAGGAGGACATATCCACCAGTTCTTTTTCGCCAGTCTCATCAAACAGCTTTTTCTCTTTGGTGTTGATGCTCAGGACGGTCCCTGTCTCAACAGAGTATTTCTGCTCAAGGACGGGGTTGCCGTCGTTGTTCAGGATGGCTTTGCCTTCTGAGTCGACTTTTTTGACCCAGTTTTTCAGATCGACACCGATCCCACCGGTCACGCCAACAGTGGTCAGAAAGATTGGGGAAATACCGTTAGTACCCGCAACAACAGGTGCAAAGTTCACGAATGGCACATAGGGGCTGGCTTGTTTGCCGGTCCACAATGCAACGTTGTTCACGCCCGACATCCGAGAGGACCCAACGCCCATAGTGCCTTTTTCAGCTACCAGCATGACGCGTTTGTCTGGATGCTGTGCTTGCAAAGCCTGAATTTCGACCTGCGCCTCTGGTGTAATCATGCATTTGCCGTGCAGTTCACGGTCAGAGCGCGAATGCGCCTGATTACCCGGAGACAGCAAATCGGTAGAGATATCACCCTCGGCCGCGATGTAGGTCACAACTTTGACCTCTTCATCCACATCAGGCAGCTTTGTAAAGAACTCGGCTTTGGAATAGCTTTCCAAAATGCCGGTGGCTATTTTATTGCCCGCTGCATGGGCAGCCTTCAAGCGGTCCGTGTCAGCCTCATAGAGGAAGAACTGAGTCTTCAGAACCCCTGCCGCTTTTTCAGCCAGATCAGCATTGTCGCCCAATGCCACGTCGAGCAAAACTTCAATAGAAGGTCCACCTTTCATGTGGGACAGCAACTCAAACGCATAATCGACGGAAATCTCTGCAACGACGGCCTCGCCCAGAATGATTTCTTTCAGAAATTGCGCTTTGGCCCCTGCGGCGCTGGTTGTACCAGGCAGAGTGTTATAGATAAAGAACTTGAGCGAATCTGCCCGATGAACGTTGTCGGTGTCTTTGATCTGAGCAATGATCTCTAATGTCAGCGCGTCATCATCAATCGGCTTAGGGTTCAAATCTTGACCTTTGCGGGTTTCGATCTCTTCGAGGTAGGCTGCATACAAGCTCATGGCGGTCCCAACTATGAAAAATTTATGTGGCTGCAAAGCCGTTGGCCGGTCTGAAAACCGGTTGGTGGCTCATTTTGTATGCAGCGGTATACCATATGTTGCACAAAAGCAAGTCACCCGCATGTGACATGTCATCAATCTTGGCGATCTCACTTTGAGAAATGCCTCTTTCCGACAACACCCGATCTCGCATCAACTTTATTGAGCGACTTCTGATCAGCAGGATAAGCGCATACCTGGCGGTGACGTGGCGTCAAGCCCTCACTTTTTCGCCATTTCCGACGGTTTGGGTCACAAAACGCCCCGCCTCACTTTGCAATTCAGAAAGAATCAGTTTCTCCGGTGATTGAGCTATCTGAACCCAAACCCCGTCCATGTACCCCTGAATCGCGTTCGTCTTTACCATCAGATCTTGCTCAGGCACCAATTCACGGAGTGCGAACATAACGTTGCTTTTCACCCGTGCGCGGTTGATTCGATGCAAACGCGCCAATTTCGGGTGATACGGCGCAAATGCCCAGAATTGCGTCCAGACACGACACGTCTCTTTCGACAGAAAGATCTTATCAAAATTGGCCTGAACGACTGCGTGCAAACGTTCTACTGGCGTTTCGACCGCAGCCAAATGAATGTGATGTGCGGTCTTAAGCGAGCGCAACAAATGACGCATCGTGGCCTCAAGCAAGGCATCTTTGCCGCCAAAATAGTAATGAATACTACCCGTAGAAACCTGCGCATCTTTGGCGATTTGCGACACTGTCAGATCAGCAAAGCCATGCTCGTAAATGGCCGCAATCGCAGCCTGAATCAATTCTTCTCGTCGAATAGTCGTGATTTTTGCACGCGCCATTTTGTGTGCCTCCCGGGGTCGCAAGAGTCATACATCTAAAAAAAAGTAGCACAAACGTGCAATTTTTAGTACATAGGAACAATAAATGGCATGAACAACCAACATTTCGCTGGGGACAATGCGAAATTTGGGCCGTTCCTGCTGATGCCAATGGGAGGGACCTAAATGGCTACTTTGCTATCGATAACAATTTCCTTTGGGATCGTGCTGGCGCTTGCGCTTGTCGCGTTCTGCGTGGTGAAATGGTGGAACTTAAGGGTGATCGGTGTCACGCCAGTGCCATTGTTCACCTTTATGGCCATCCTGTTTACATCGGGATTGGATGTGGGGCTTATCATGTTCCCCCTTGGGGAATTCCCAACGTACGCGGACCCAGAAAACGCCGGAGACTATGGATTTACCAACCCGCTCGCCATTGAATTTGGGTTTTGGGGATTTTTAATCTGGGGATTTTACTTTCTCACCAGTTTTTACTTCTGTGTCGTAGAACCACGGGTTAAATTCTTTGAAATCCCGTTTGTGAAACTCCTCAATAACATTGTTATCATCGGGACCTGCGCTTTTACCGCTAGCTTGTTTCTGGTCTATTTACCTTTTTACGTTCCTGAAATCGGCGACGGGGAAACCGTGCTGACTACATTCTATGTGGTCGTGTTCTGCGTCATTTTGGCGGCGGCCTATTCCAGCACCGACATTAAATTTGTCCGCGTGCTGAGTGTCGGATCAACCGTTATGTTCCTTGGGCTCATTTTATTCATGTGGCTTTATGCCGGAATGGGCGTCGGCGCATTGGCCGCCAAATTAGGCGAACTCACATCCGGTTACTTTACCAACATCCATAAATTCGCAACACCGATCAATGACTACCACGAATTCTACCTGTTCTGGTGGTTTGCTTGGTCGATCATGATTGGTCAGTTTACCTCTCGGTTTGTCGGCGGCATGCGCACACAGTACCTACTGTTGGCTCTGTTGTTCATCCCGTCCATTCCCCTCGCAATTTGGTTCTCGGTTCTGTATTTTTATTATTCCAACGGAATTGACACCACTGGGATGCTGAACATCGCGATGGTGATTGTTGGTGTAACCTTTGTCATCAACTCGCTCGACAGCTTGATCCGTCTATATTCAGACAACCTGTCGCTGACACCGGCCAAAGTTGGCAAAGCAGGCTATGTGGCTGGCAATGTTGCTGTGCTCTTTGGTCTGACTCTGCTCTTCAAATCCCAATGGCTTCAAATCCAATGGATCGGGGCGGTTGTTGTTGGCATCTATCTGGCCTGTGTCATCTACATCTTTACCAAAAAACGCGCCGAAGTTGCTGCAATCAAAGCCTCCCCGGAAGAGAACGCGCTGGATTTTGCAAAGATCGAAACGGCGCATTGATCCGATCCTCCTTGTCCCCGTCACCATTGTGTACGGGGGCAATTCAAAGCAGACGTTCGTCCCGGTCCAGAGCCGCGCGTATGTCTTCCGCTGCCGATCAAAGCTGGCAGCGGAAGGGCCTACACTCGTGGGCGCAATGACACTGACCTCCAAGAGGAACCTGAGATGAAAACAGTACGTTCAACACTTGCGGCCGCCGCCTTGCTGACCATGGGCATTGCAACACCCTCTAGTGCAACTGAACTGGAGCATTGGCCCAAAGAGGCCGCGACCCAACTGAATTCACTGATAGAACAGCACGCCAACACCGGGGCCTATGCTGTCTTTGACATGGATAACACCATGTATCACTACGACCTCACAGAATCCCTGTTGCCCTACCTTGAAATGAAAGGCGTTTTGACGCGCGAGACCCTCGATCAATCGCTAATCATCATGCCGTTCAAGGACACCGCCGACCATCAAGAAAGCCTCAATTCATACTACTATCGCCTCTGCGAAGTCGATGACATGGTCTGCTATCCTTGGATCGCGCAAAGCTTTGCCGGTCTGAGCCTTGGTGATCTGAAAGGCTATGTGGATGAATTGCTGGCCTATGAAGGTGACATTCCAATCACCTATTTCGATGGTGACGATGTTGTTGAAAGCACCGTGAACCGTCCTGAAATCTATCAGGGTCAGGTCGAGCTTGTTAACAAGATGATGGAAAATGGCATTGAAGTGTATGTCATCTCTGCCGCCAATGCAGAAGCCGTGCGTGATGTCGCCTCTGATCCTAAATATGGCTACAACATCAAACCAGAGAACGTACTTGGCGTTTCAATGCTTTTGAAGGATACGGAAACCAACGCATTGACCACGGTGCGCAAGCAAATACGCGAAGGCTCCTTTGTCCCGGGTGAAAATGAAAACCTGATTTTGACGCCCTACCTCTGGACTCCGTCAACTTGGATGTCCGGAAAAGCGGGCGCAATATGGGAATATATAGACGAAGCCCGCAAGCCCATTTTGGTCGCCGGGGATACCCCTGCCAATGATCGGTTCATGTTGTTCCATTCCACCGACATCGAAAACGGCGGCATGCGCATCTGGGTCGATCGCAAAGACAAATACATGGTCCAAATAGAAGACATGTGGAACGATCTGGCGGCAAAACAAAAGCAAGCAGGCGTTGCTGTTACCGCGGACAAAAACTGGATCGTCGTCAAAGACGAAGACATTCAATAATCAAAGACGGACAGTAATCAAAGACAGATTTTGTCCCCTACGCTAAGATAGGGGCAAAATCATTCCACCACCTGTGCCCGCCCTGCCGCAAAACCAAGCGACTCTATCAGGGCACAGCATTCCTCGGTCTGGCTTTTGAAACGGGTGTTTTCACGCTGGTATAGATAGACCTGACGTCTGTCTGGCAAATCCAAAATCTCTCGGAATACAATATTTGGTGGCACAAACTGCATCACGGTTTGCGGCAAAACCGTTGCCCAATGTCCGGTTCGCACCATCGCAATCAACGAATGGGTATTTTGGATCGTGATATCGGTGCCGCCAGTGGCATCAGAAAACCGCGGGGATAAAATTTGCTTGCTGAGCGCGTTTTGCACAAAACTTGATTGCACCACTTGTTTAATCGAAGGCGGCGCGGTCTGCTGCGCTAACGGATGTGTGTTGGCACAGACCAAACCAAAGCGATCTTCAAAAAGCAACGTCGATTGAATGCCGTTTAACCGGTGCGCACCAGAGGCGATCCCGACATCGGCCCGCCCCTCTGACAATGCATCAATCACCTGCTGGGTATCGGTATCTCGCAGTTCAACCTTAAGGCCCGGATGCCGCTGCGCCATGTGGTTTAGCACCGGCGGAAACACGATTGCCGCCACCGAGGGCACAGCAACAATACGGATCAACCCCCTTTCTGCGCGGGCGGTTTGTTCGATATTCTCAACGGTCTGATCAAACTGGCGTAGCTGTTTTAGGGCAAGCTCAAACACTTGTTCCCCCAAAGGCGACAGCTGGTTCTTCCGCTCCCCCTCGAACAGTTTTTTGCCAAGGTGATCCTCTAGCTGTTTTAGCATCATCGAAATCGCGGACTGTGACCGCCCCAATCGGTCTGCGGCCTCTGCCAGATTTCCAACCTGCGCCACGGTACAAAAATACCGCAACATTTCCATCTTGATGCTCATACTTCAGATATCCTGAAATTAACTTAAGTTATTTGAGTTTGACTGATGTTGCCGTCAAAGTCCATGCTCGGCCAACCCCAAATAGATGGATCTGACCGTGACCAAACTGAATCTCATTGCAGGCGAATGGCTTGCTGGTGAAAGCGAAATCGAAAACCGCAATCCTTCGGATGTAACGGATCTGATCGATCTGTTTGCCCAAGCCAGCGCCGATCAACTGGACGCCACTTTGGATCAGGCCCAAATCGCACAAGCAGACTGGGCGCGGTACGGTATCGAACGTAAACAGGCGGTTTTAAATGCAATCGGCACCGAGTTGATGATACGCGCCGAGGAATTGGGAGCCTTGCTCGCCCGCGAAGAAGGCAAACCAATGGCCGAGGGTAAGGGTGAAATATACCGCGCTGGTCAGTTCTTTACCTACTACGCCGCTGAATGTCTGCGCCAAATGGGAGAAAACGCCGACAGTGTCCGCGACGGTGTGGAAATCGACGTCCGTCGTGAACCGGTGGGCGTGGTGGCTGTGGTATCCCCCTGGAATTTCCCCACGGCCACCGCCTCTTGGAAAATTGCACCGGCCTTGTGTTACGGCAATGCAGTGGTGTGGAAACCCGCCAATGTGACCCCGGCCTCTGCCGTGGCATTGGCAGAAATTATCGAACGCCAAGACATCCCAAAGGGTCTGTTTAGTCTGGTGATGGGCTCTGGCCGCTCTATCGGGCAAAAGTTAGTCGAAAGCCCGAAGGTTAATGCGATTTCATTTACTGGGTCGGTGCCTGTGGGCAAAGGCATCGCCGCCGCCGCGATCGAAAACCTAACCCGCGTGCAAATGGAAATGGGGTCCAAGAACGCATTGGCGGTGATGGATGATGCGGATGTTGATCTTGCCGTAGCCCTTGCTTTGGGGGGGGCTTTTGGAGGGACGGGACAAAAATGTACGGCTTCCTCTCGGTTGGTGGTGCATCAGGCGGTCCATGACGAATTCGTCGAAAAACTGATCAAAGGCACCCAAAACATGGTGGTGGGTCACGCATTAAAAGCGGGCACACAAATGGGGCCAGTGGTCAGCGATCAGCAGCTGCAGGAAAACCTGGCCTATGCAGATCTTGGCCGCCGCGAAGGCGCGGAACTGGCCTGTGGTGGGACAAGATTGGATATGCCCGAGCAGGGATTCTATATGTCTCCGGGTGTGTTTGTGAACACCACCAACGACATGCGTATCAACCGAGAAGAGATGTTTGCCCCCCTAACCAGCGTGATCAAAGTGGGTGGCTACGATGAAGCCCTATCAATCGTCAACGACACGAATTTCGGTCTGACATCCGGGATTGTGACCCAAAGCCTCGCCCGCGCCACGCATTTCCGGCGCAATGCGCGTACAGGTGTGGTCACAGTTAACCTGCCCACTGCGGGCACCGATTACCATGTGCCCTTTGGCGGACGGGGTGACAGCTCCTATGGGCCTCGGGAACAGGGAAAATCAGCGGCGGAATTCTATACAATCGTCAAAACCGCCTACATCAGCGCGGGGTCACCGGTCTGATGCTAAAGGGGCTGCGCATCGACGGGCTGCAATATGCCAACTGGTCGGAAAAGATCTTTCGGCAACTGCGCGAGGGGGGCGTGGATGCGATCCACGTCACTATTTCCTATCACGAGACGTTCCGCGAAACGGTGTTGAATTTTGAAAAATGGAACCGTTGGTTCGAACAATTCCCCGATTTGATCCTAAAAGGACAAGAAGCCAAAGACATTGATCGTGCCCGCGCGACGGGGCGCACGGCGGTGTTCTTTGGGTTTCAAAACCCCAGCCCAATTGAGGATGACATCGGTCTCGTTGAAATCCTGCACAGCCTTGGGGCGCGGTTCATGCAGCTGACCTATAACAATCAGTCCCTGCTGGCGACGGGCTGCTACGAATCCGAAGACACCGGCATCACCCGCATGGGCCGGCAAGTGATCAAAGAAATGAACCGCGTCGGCTTTGTCATCGACATGAGCCATTCCGCCGACAGATCCACGATAGAGGCCGCCGACATCAGCACGCGCCCTATCTCGATCACCCACGCAAACCCCTATGACTGGTCCCCTGCCCTGCGCAACAAACGCAATGAGGTCATCCGGGCCGTTACCGGCAATGGTGGCATGTTCGGGTTTTCGATGTATCCACACCACCTAAAAGACAAATCCGCCTGCAATTTGCAGCAATTCTGCGAAATGATCGCCCGCACAGCCGACATCTTTGGCGTTGCGCAATTGGGGATCGGGTCTGACCTTTGTCAAGACCACCCCGACAGCGTCGTAGAATGGATGCGCGTAGGACGGTGGAGCAAAGACATCGACTACGGCGAAGGCTCTTCCAGCAATCCGGGATTTCCTAAAATGCCGGACTGGTTCCGCGACAATCGCGATTTTGGCAACATCGAAGCAGGCCTGCGCGCCGTTGGCATGTCCGAAGAAGAAGTCGCAGGCATCATGGGCGCAAACTGGTACCGCTTTTTCTCTGACAATTTCGGACCTGTCGCCTCATGAATGCCGCAGGTCGTCATATGGCCCTGCGCGATCCCGCGACAGTAATGCGTCTGAAACGGCTTGGGTCGCTGCACCAATGCCGCCTGAGCTTTATGCGCACGCTCACTCGCCGTATGGCGCGGGATGCGTGGGAATTTTCAACACCCGTATTTGAGATCGATGCCGCAGGCGTCGGCCATGCCATCTATTGTGCCAAAGGCCCAAAACGCACCTATTCCCTGATTGCCTTTGCCCATGATCTGCCGGCTGAATTACGCTCTGATCGGGTAATTGCTGAGGCATGGGATGCGACGTTCACACTGTTTGACGGCGTACCAACGTCGGCGGACATCGCACGATTGGCGCAGAATGTCCCACTTCAAGAAGCGGGCCGGATCACGGAATCCGAACTGTCGTTGTCACGCGCGAACCGGTCCGTGAGGCTGTGGGCACATGTCGTTGATCGTCTGGCTACCGGGCAACAACCGGATACGGATCAACTGGATAAAGTCGGTTATCTAATGCGGACCACGGCGGTTTATGGATCTGGTAAGTTCGGCGCGGCAGATCGGGAAATGGTTGCCGATCGCACTGAACTTCAATCCCCCTTTCAGGCGGAAATGCTGTCGGTTTATCTAACGCGTCAATTCACCCGCGATCTCGTGCAACATATGGCCCGCATCAAAGGCGGCGACACCGCAGTCGATCTGGCCCCGCCTCTGGCACGTCGTTTGGGGATCGGCAATTCTACGGGCCTTGGAATGGCACCGTTTATTGTTAATCACCCGGTGTTGTTTAACAATTGGATCATCGCCCGCGAAGAGGCCATTGCGCGTGTGCGCAATCGGACCACCGCCAGCGTAGATGAACAAACAATGTTTTTGCGGCTGTTAAACCAAAGCATCGCTTCGGTAGGTCGTTGGCAGTCCACCCATCCGATCCAAGTTGAGAAACTAAAAGGCTTAAAGGCCGACATCAAAGCCCTGCAAGGTCACCTCACCCAAGGGGTGTTGTCTGGTCCAGCTCCCTGGGATCGACTGATGACATGGTCGCAGGATCATCTTTCTGAAGAGGGGCAAGAGTTGATCGCCTCGCTGCTTTTGGAACCACATGGCGATCTGGTCGATGACCTGACGGCCTGTATGTCCGACGCCAACCCGGCAGCGTTTCAAATAGAGGGTGCCATGACGCTTGACGCATTGAGCGTGCTTTTGCACACCTCCTTTGGGTGGGCCTTTGATCTGGACTGGGAGGCCAAAGATCACTGCGCCCGCCTGTGGTATATTTCAGCAGAGAAGCTGGAACCTCGGTTGGGGGAACGATTTGAGGAGTCAATAGAGGCCTACGAACAGCCGCTGACCCCAGCACGGGACGCTGCATTGGCTTGGGCTGATGTGCAAACCTACGCTCAAACGTTGAAGGTTGCGGATTTTCTGCGCCATCACCCCGAACATCGCCACACGGTGCGCCGTGCCCAAATGAGCGTTCTCGCCCCCTATGGCGAAATACGCGACAATACCATCAGCGCAGATGTGTTGCCCATCGACATGCTACGCGCCAAGTTGTCATTTTTTGGCGCAATCCATTTTGATCCAAGATCTGATCGTTGGGTGCGGATTTGTATGTATGCTGGCGCGCCCTACCCTGAAGAGCTGACCACCGAAAACGCCGATTTCTGGGTGTACCCAGAGGTCACAGCATGAGCTATTCCCTCAATGAAATTGAAGCCCTATCCAAACGCGCCACACGCGGGGCGGGGTATCCTTGGGGGTTGGCAGAGGACGCCGCTAAAGCCACGAGGTGGCTTTGCCTGCAGGGATTTGATGGGGTGGATCTGTTGTCCCACGTCCTGATCGCCCGATTTGCCGATACCATCACCGCCCACTCCCCAAAGTCCAACGGGGATGTTTGGCAGGCAAATGTCCCGCTCTGCCCTTTGTCCACCGGGACACAGTTATCTGATTATGCCGCGATATTGCGCCAACACCCGGTGGCGATCAAAAACGTTGCTGTCCCTGCATTTATTTTACCCTTTGTCGCAAATGCTGCAAAAGCCCTAAATGAAGTTGTTAGTGTTCGCGGCGCGTCGTGGTCTGCCGTGTCAGATGGCTCAGTGTTGAACTATAGCGGAACATGCCCCTCGCACCCAGACACTCTGGACATCGAAATCGGCGGCGCGGTGACCTCTCCGCAGCCACAGACAATGCGCGCGCACCCAAATGGCGCAGCGTTGCAGACCCTTCAGACTTTGGCCCAGAACACCTACGCCCCCGCCACTGAGGCCTCGCGCCGTCTTGGGGCAGGTGATCAGAGATCCCCCAATGCATAAAAAGGCCCGCATATGACCAACACCCGCATCCTGCCCCTGACAGAGATCGAAGATCTGGCCTATCGTGCTCTTGTCGCTTCTGGGACATCGCCGGAAAATGCACGGCCTTTGGCAGTGGCAACCGCCGCGACAGAGGCAGATGGCGTGGCCAGTCACGGACTTGCCTACATCCCGATCTATTGTGAACATGTTGACTGCGGCAAAGTTGACGGATTGGCCAAACCCACCCTTGAAACACCGCGCCCCGCTGCCCTAACCGTTGATGCGGCCACAGGATTTGCACATTCCGCCATTGATATGGGGTTTGAGAGGCTGATCCCACTGGCGCGCCAACAAGGCATCGCGGCACTGGCCATTCGCAACAGCTATAATTGCGGCGTATTGGGCTATCACACCTATCGACTGGCGCAAGCGGGCCTGCTGGGGATCGGCTTTACCAATGCCCCGGCCTCTATTGCGCCGTCTGGCGGATCAAAACCCGTTGTAGGCACCAATCCTTTTTCAGTTGCAGCACCAGGCGCAGATGGTCAACCGGCCCTGCTGATTGACCAAAGCGCCAGCACCATTGCCAAAAGCGAGGTCATGAAACACGCCCGCGAAGGGAAATCGATCCCTGTGGGTTGGGCGTTAGATGCCGATGGCAATGCCACCACTGATCCGAATGTGGGCCTTAAGGGGTCTATGGCCCCATCAGGCGGCTACAAAGGGGTTGGCATTGCGCTGCTGACCGAGGTTATGGCCGCCGCCATGACTGGAGCAACATTGGGCCTTAATGCCTCTCCGTTTTCAGGGACAGTGGGCGGGCCGCCAAAAACCGGTCAGTTTTTTCTGGCGATCGATCCGGCCACAACATCTGGCGGACGGTTTGACACCGGCATTGCGGAATTGGTTGAGGCCATCAGATTTCAGAACGGAGCCCATCTACCGGGCGATGGGCGACGCGGCAAACGGCTGCTGGCCCGAAAAGACGGTGTACCTGTAAACACCGGAACGCTGGACCGGATCCAAGCGATCTTGGACCAGAGCTAAGCTGACGCGGACAATAACCGTGCAGTGACGAACCAAGACAAGTGGGAATAGGGAGGAAACACATGTCTATAAAGGAACCGTTTACCGATTTGGAGATCCGCAAGGCTTCGAGTGGGTTCTACGAGGGAAACAGCGTTGAAATCGCTTTGTTGAGCAAGGGCATAATGGTTGCTTTGGTGCTCTGGGCGTTGATTTTTCCCGCGAATGCCAATGGCACATTGGGCAGTTTGAACAGTCAGCTGCTAAACGTGTTTAATCAGTTCTACATATACATCGTCGGCTTTTTCGCCTTTTTCCTGTTGGTGGTTGCGCTGCTGCCAAAAACCGGTGCACGGGTGATGGGGACACCGGGTGAAAAGCCTGAGTTTTCAAATTTCTCTTGGTTCTCAATGATGTTCGGTGCCGGTCTCGGCGTGGGGCTTATGGTGTTTGCAACGGCTGAGCCCCTCAGCCTTTGGGGATCAAACCCCGTTGTTGTCGCCGGAGAGGTCGCAGGCAATACCGAAGAATCCATTCAATCCGCCTATCGCTATACATTTGCGCATTACGGCTTTCACGCGTGGGCCATCTATGTTGTGACGGGTCTGTCACTGGCCTATTACGCCTATACGCGCGATATGCCACTGACCATCCGCTCTGCGCTGACCCCTTTGTTCGGCGACAAGATGAACGGATTTCTGGGTCATGTGGTTGACGTGCTGGGTGTGGTTGCCACAATCCTTGGCGTTTCGGTTACCATCGGTTTCGGTGTGAGCCAGTTCATTGACGGTGTCTATGCGATCACCGGGATGGAATGGATCATGAATATGACAGGCGACGTTCCCGTGCCAAGCAAAGTTGGCCTCATTGCCGGTCTGCTGATGATTATGGGTCTATCGATCATATCAGCGGTGTCCGGGGTCGGACGCGGCGTGAAATACCTGTCTAACCTTAATCTGGTATTGTCCCTGATCCTGCTGATGACCTTTGTGGTCTTTGGTTCTTTCATGTTCGCCATGAGCACCTATGTCTCTGCGTTCATTGATTACATCATTCACTTTGTTTCGATCAGCTTTGGGGCCTATGGACCACAAGATCCGGCTGCATTTGCCGCCGCCTTGCCGGATGCTGCGAAACCACTGGCAGATGATTTGATCGGTGGCGCGACCAATGCTTGGGGTGCTTGGGGTGGATCTGATGGTTTCGTCAGCTTCAAATCAGGGCTTGAAGGGGCCGCAGCGGAACTGGACGACGTCACATTGGCCGCAGTCTATGAAGCAGGCAACGCGCAACGTCAGTTTGGCTGGCAAGCCGGTTGGACCACGTTCTATTGGGCGTGGTGGATTGCGTTCTCTCCTTTTGTTGGGCTGTTTTTGGCACGCATATCAAAAGGACGGACTGTGCGTGAATTCATCATCGGGTGTGTCTTTGCCCCCGCAATGGTCTGTTTCGCATGGATGGCAATTCTGGGTGGCACCGCCATCAGTCTAGAACTATCTGGAGAGGCTGCTGGGGCCATCACCGGCGCATCACAAACCAACCAGTTGTTTGCGACCCTTGGTCAAATGATCTCTGGCGGGTTTCTATCCGGCATAACCATCATGTGTGTGATCCTGATCATGACTTTCTTGGTGACATCTGCAGATTCGGGCATTCTAGTGATGAACACCATCATGTCCGGTGGTGAGCAGGAAACCGGCATCAAACATCGCATCGTTTGGGGCCTGATCCTGACCGCCGTGATCGGCACATTGATCCTAGCGGCCGGGGAAAACAATCCGATGGATGCGCTGAAAAACGCGATGATCATCGGCGCCCTGCCCTTTACCATGGTAATGGGTCTGATGTGTGTCTCGCTGGCCAAAGCGCTCTATCGCGATAGCCACCGGGAAAAACTTCAAGCCGTACCTGCGGAGTAATACACCCTCCGGGGGCCAATAATTTGGCCACCGGAGGGAGAAAAAATTTGGCACAGCGGGGCAGTCTGATCGTGACCCGCTGTGTTGATCTCGTTAAAAGGGGGCAACCCTTTTGACCGGATCGCTCAATGACACAAATTGCCCCTGCGAAATCCTGCTGCACCCCACCGCGTGAGGCAGAGCCGCTAGCACCGGTCCAAATCCAAAAAAATCCAGACGCCGCGACCACTTTGCGCGCCGAAGCCGTCCCAATCCCCGGAGGCCGCGGATTGCAGGGCACCCGACAGGCGATAATCCCCAACGACGGTGAATCCCCCCTCCGCACCCGCAAAATCGCCCCTTTCCGGATCGGGCTCACCACCGTAACCAACGCAGAATTCAAAGCCTTTGTTGACGACACCGGCTATATCACCGAGGCCGAGCGTATAGGCTGGACCTTTGTGTTTTGGGCACAAGTGCCGGACACTGTCGGCCCAACACAGGGCGTTTCGAACGTTGAATGGTGGCGGCGGGTGGATGGTGCTAACTGGCGCGACATCAACGGCCCGGGCACCCAAGCGGACTGTTGGCACCCCGATCACCCGGTGGTGCAAATGTCATGGAACGACGCACAGGCCTATTGCACATGGGCCGGCGGGCGATTGCCGTCAGAGGCCGAATGGGAACACGCCGCCCGTGGTGGTCTAGGGGAGGTTAAATTCCCATGGGGCGACCGCGAACCAAACGATTTTGACTTTATGCCTTGCAACATCTGGCAAGGACGCTTTCCAGATGTAAACAGCGGCAAAGACGGCTACCTCACCACCGCCCCGGCCCAAAGCTTTGCCCCCAACGGGTTCGGCCTTTACAATGTGGTCGGGAATGTCTGGGAGTGGACCTCTGAACCTTATGGGATCAAATCCCTCAAGAAAGAAGTCAAAACCCGACTAGCCGGAATGAAAGGCTATAAACTTTCAAAGGGTGGTTCGTTTCTGTGCCACGCCTCTTATTGCTTTCGCTACCGGATCGCGGCCCGTTCTGGCACATCACCCGACAGCGCCACAACCCACCACGGGTTCCGGGTGGTCTGGCCGGATTAAACATTTTCACCCTGTTTCACGGTCTGTCTCTTGGCAGTGCCCGCCATGGATCGACGCGCCTCAAGGACCGTCACAGCGATGAGCGACAACACCGCGAATGTCGTCAGCGCGGATTTGACAACCGTCGCCGTGCTTGCCCCATAGACCAGAGGATCGGACAGATTTGGCCAGTTCCAAATCATAACCATGATGCCAAGGTTTTCGGCGTAATCAAACACCGCACCACCAAGTGCAAAAATAATGCCAATGCGGATAAGTTTGGATTTGGGATGCCGTCGCCCAATCCAGCATATCCCGGTCATTAAGGTCAGTGCCAACAAGGCGGGATACAAACTGTCCAGTGGAATTTGCCGCTTCAAATAGTATGTGCGCCCCTCTGCCCCTAAGGCATCAAGCAATATCCTGGCATCCGTGGGACCATACCCAAAAGGACGCATGTCAAAGGGAACCGAACCAGAAACCTCTTGGAGATGGGCCAGCGTGACAGTCACCATCAGCAGATAGATAGATATCGCACCCATTGCGAAAATAATCGCGACACCACCAATTGGCCTAGGTTGATCTAAAATCACCATTTTGCAAACTCCTTAACCTGTGCCACATATGCCGATAAACAACCCAACCCGCATTATCATTTGATAAGACAGGCCAAGATGGATCTCCCAAAGTTTTTAGCGCAATCACCCGCCTTTTTTGACACAACATATGCAGAGCAATTCGCGTCCAACTGGACAAACATGAACAAGAACAAGGGTACGTTCCTAACATCCCAAGCCCAACCAGACTCCGATGAATTTATCTTGTTAGACGGGTGTCTTGTCGGCCAAATTTCCGACAAAAACGGCAAAGAGGTTTGTGTTGGATTTTATGTTGGACCCTGCGTCGTTACGCCCAATATTGCCCGCACACGGGGTGGTATGTCTTTGATTTCGATCATGGCCACCACAGATGTCAATCTTGTTCGGATCAATGCAGGTCTTCTTTCACATCTGATGCTGTCCTCTGAACCAATTCGCACATGGGCCAATGATGTGCTGCGCGAGACCCTCAGCCAAAAAGTGGACCGAGAGTGGTGCCTTACGGCCCTTGGGGGGGCCGAAAGGCTCCGTTGGTTCCGAAAATCCTACCCCGGTTATGAGGGCATTTTTACACATTCAATGATTGCATCATTTTTGGGAATAACCCCCGTCACCTTTAGCCGGTTACGCACCAGCGACAGGTCCTTATAAAAACCCTCTTACCGTGCCTGTCTGCATCACACACCTGAACGGATCATGTCCCGTATTTTGACCGCTTTTTCGAAGTGATCCAATTTGTGGGTTTTGATCCACCATTCGGCGGCTTCCATCAACATCTCAGGATCATCATTTTTATTGGCAAAAAACGCGTAGAACGACAGGCCAACGCGCGCTCCCTTTTTGGCAATTTTTGCGTCGCAAATTGCGATGGCTTTGGTGCGCAGCGTGGGTCTCATGATTGGGTTACCATCTTAATGTAATTACAACAGTAAAGCGCCGGTGCGGTGATCATTCGCCCCTAAAACAAACCTACCGTGCCTTCGATCAATTCAGATTCCAAATCGGCAAATTCGACATGTTGTCAGCAATAAACAAAAACAGAACATAAAGGGAACAAATAACAATAACAAGGCAATTTAGCTGCCCCCTACACTAATAAGAAGGTCCCCTTAACAACATTGGGCCCTAATCCCTGTTCACACTTGAGCCGTTTCTGACCTTTAACTACCCTGTCTGTGTTCGACGGACGATCATCCCAAATGCTGAAAGAACGCGCAACATGGCAAAGAGCTTCGATCCTCCCAATGTATGGAGCCCATTTGGGGCTTTCTCTCAATCCGTTATCGCGGGTGACGGGCAAACCATTTACCTCAAAGGACAGGTGGCGCTCGGGCGGGACGGCAAGATTGTCGGTGAGGGTGATATGGGCGCACAAGTTGACCAAGTTCTGCGAAATATATCTGACATCCTTGAACCGATGGGCGGAAGGATGAGTGGCATTGTATCACTTCAACAATTTACAACAGATATTAAGGCCTTCATGCAGTGCGGAGAGGTCCGAACACGGTATTTTTCAGCACCATTCCCAGTGACAACCACTCTGGAAGTTTCTTCCTTGTACGATCCAAAATTGCTTGTTGAAATTACCTCAATTGCGGAGGTTCCAGTAAGCCGTTTCATCCCCCCGGTGACCGCCAAAGAGAAACACCAATAGCATTAAAATCGGCCTCCATCAGGCCGGTATTTTCGTAATGCCGATACATCTATTGGGTCATCCCAAGTCTTGCCGTGGCGTCTTTGGTCTACAAAGCCCTGCCACCAACAATTGTCAGACTTTGGCAGGTCATGATTGCCACCTCATTTTGCCAAGACTTATTCTGTGTCATGTGTTGTTTTACCTGTTTGCGGCATTTTTTAATCGCTGAGAAAAGGGTATTACCTCTCCTCCGTCTCCAACCGGTATTTGAGGAAAACAGAGCCATCATAAACAATCTCTCCCAAAGAGGTTGCGCCAAGTCTTTTGAGGGCGCCCAAATTTTTCCGCGACGGGGGCAACAAAAACGTAACAAAGGGGATGCGCGCATCAGCCCGGGCAAAATTGATCGCTTGCCGCGAGATCCGCGCGCCTAATCCAAAGAATTCCGGTTTAAGAACAAGACCATAATCCCATTCGTCTTCTTCCTTTTGAAAGCCGCCCCACCCGACATATTTATCGTTTCGCAATATGGCCCAATGTCCTAGCCCATCACGTGTCCAACAGGCCTCTTTGGCGGCTACAAATTTGACAACAGCGTCTTGATCCCACTCGAATGTCAAAAGAGGCATATGCTCTGCAACCCGAGGGTCAGTCATATGGTCCATGATTTCAGATGGCGCTATCTGCGGTAAACGGGTGAATGTGATCTCTTGTTTCAATGGATTTTCCAGAATTAAAATCGTAAAACTCTAATGAGTATGCCGCTGGTGCCACACGAAAATCCAGAACATATATTGAGGTTACCCATCCCTGATTTAATCCGCCTCAGACGCCGCCAATTGGATCAATATATCCACAGTGGTGGCCAATTCTTGCGGTTGCTTGATCCCGCGCGCCACCATCATCGCGCCCTCCAGGCTTGAAACGAATGTTTTGGCAAACGCAGCGGCATCCAGATCTTTTCTAATCTCACCTTTGCTTTGCCCCTCCTGCAAAACGGCTGCAACCCAATGGTGTTGCGCATCAAAGAATTGCGTAACTTCGGCACGGACCTCTTCAGGCAATGTCATGGCATCTGCGGCCAACACCCCGCCCAAACACAACCCACCTTGATCCCGCAAAGTGGTGACGAACAACGCCCCATATCCACGCAAACGGTCCGGGGCTGATCCCTCCCCCAGACCTTTTAAAACCTTAGAAAAGGACAACCGGTACGCCTTGGCTGTGGCTTTCGCCAGATCGGCTTTGGTGGCGTAATGATAATGGATACTCGCGCTTTTGATACCGACCTCAGCGGCGACATCGCGAAAGCTAAATCCATTATATCCCCGATCCATCATCAGACCACGGGCCGAGTTCATTATGGCGACGGCTTTGTCGCTGGGATTGGTCGCGTTCATCACACCCTCGTTTCTACCAAGTACTAGATAGAGGATTGACGGGCAAGATTCAAGGCGCTACCTAAATACCTACCTAGTACTTGATAGACAAAGGAAGCCTCATGTCAAACCTCATTCTGAATCGGCGATCTCTGCTGGTTGGCACCGCCTCAGCTACCCTCGCCGCGCCCAGCATTGTCAGTGCCAATATTCTTGGCGGCGGTCCAATCGGCCAAGGCACAACGACGCTCAAACATGGCATCGTCACTGTTGCCGAATTTGGCGATGTTAAAATTCACAGCTACCAAAGCCCCGATTTAACAGGTTGTGTCACCACCCATGTGATTGAGACCCCAGAACGACTGGTGTTCGTGGATGGCCAGCGCTCTGTCATCTATGGGCAGGAAATCCGCGACTATGCCGAAGCAACGGGCAAACCTGTTGATCGCATGATCGTCTCTCATCTGCATCCTGACCATTGGTTTGGCGCCTACCAGTTCCGCGATGTGCCTATTTATTCTTTCGCGGAAACACAGGCGGAAATCGATCAATTGGGGGATTTCTTTATTGAGATCAGCCTTGAATCATTGGGCAAACATGTTCCCCCTTCCAAAGTTGTTCCGAACCGCGTGATAGAACATGGCGCGACCGAAGTGATCGATGGTGTAACCTTTGAATTCCGCCATGTCACCGATGCGGAATCTGATAATATGATGACGATCTATCTGCCTGACCAAAAAGTGCTGATCGCGCAAGATATGCTTTATAACAACTGTCACTTGTTCTGCGGGCACGGCAATTTCGACGGCTGGAAACAAGGCCTAACCGAGATGCGCAACGACACGTCTTTCGATCTAGTGCTGCCGGGACATGGCCCAACCGCAGGATCGCGGCAGGCCATGGATGATGCGCTGATTTATCTGGATCACGTACAGGCCGCCTATGGATCTGCCAACACAGCAGAGGAGCTAAAAGCAGCAATCCTGGACCGATATCCATCTTACCTTGCCCAAGGTTTGGTTGACATACAAAACCTGTTCCTCTTTCCAAAAACCTAAGACCCTACAGAGAACGAAGAATACAGGCGCGGCGGAGTTATCTGCCGCGTTTTGTTAGGTTGCGGGATTATCGTAAAATCCTTCATGTCGTTGCATCAAAGCGATCTAACCCTCAGGTGGCAACACAGATACCTCGGACACCGAGCGATCGGCGGTCTGACAAGCGGACAATAGACGGTTCAGATGATGGGTGGTGACATAGCGTGCATGAAACCGTGTGGGCGCCGTCAGCATCACACGTCCCCCTGCCCGACCGCTTCGTACCAACCCCTTAAACCACGCCCCATAAATCGCTGCATCCTCTCGGTATAACACAGCCTGTGCCAAAACCCATTCTTCCCCACTTTGAACGTCCGGCGCAGCGACTTGTGTTTTCACAGGCAACGGCACAATCTTTGAATCCTGCTGTTCGCTATCATCCCCTTGCGACAAACGCAGATCAAAATCCGGTCCGACAGCTGACCAATGGGGCTGTGTATCTGCGAGGATTAGTTTGATGGACAATCCATATTCCGTCACCCTGCCCCGTACACCCTGTCGTTTTACCGTCAGCCATCCTAGAGCCCGTAGTTTTGACATCTCTCGTTTTACGGTCCGCTCATCAACGTGCCACATCCGAGCGATTTCGCGTTGGCCAACAGCCAATTCATCCCGCCCCCAGTTGTATCGCGCAGTGATCAAGGTCATCAATCGCAGTATAAGCCGTTGTTTGCCCTTGGGACTGGCCAAAGCCATTGTCCCCATGGCCGTTAACAGATCATATTTGAGCGCAGACGCACCCTGACCAACCGGTTTCCTCGCAATCATAATTGCTCTCTGTCATATCTCTTTCAAAGGGGTCTTTGAAAGGTAGCCTCATTTACGTTGGGTCTTTTGCCCAATCTTTGGGAAAGAGGCTGAGAAAAGGGTTAACTCAGCGTTTTTCCGTCGTTGTGGATAATTTGCGTCCGAAACCCCGATTCTGTCAAGCTTTGAATCTGAGGTTCTCTTTTCCCATCTCATTCATTTATGAATTTTTTGGTATTATAGGTATTAGGGGACATCTAGGGTGTCACCCTATCTTTCTATAATGTCACCCTATATTTAGCGGGGCTTCTTAAACTGTCCCCTTAATGAGGGACGTTGGCCTGCACTGTGGTCGATTTGGCTTCACGCGTGATTCGGACACATAGGCCCAATAAAACAAGAACTCAGCGTAAATTCACAGATTTCTTGAATCGACAATATTATGTTTTGCACAAAAGGCAAATTCCGCGTAAATACTGAAACACCGAGTATTTACGTCCCCGCGGGGACAGGAGGCAAAATGTATACCCATGAAGACCTGGCGCAGATGCAGGCTCAATCATTAAAGATGCAGGGTTGGATCCGACAGCAGACGTTTTCCCCGCAAATGGAAAAATCGTTGCGGCGGTTTTCAAGCTGGGAGGTTGGAGAGCTAATTTTTAAGGTCAATCAATCTACTCTGCGCGGTCGGCTTGCGGCTGACCCGTCCCTGCCCCAAGGCCACGTAGAGGAAGATGGTCGTCAACGATGGTATTCCTTAGAAGAAATCAATGAGATTCGCCGTCGTCTAAAGATCAACAGAACATCCTTGATGCCAAAGCGCCCCGAAAACAAACGGGCGATGCGTGTGGCGATTGCCAACTTTAAGGGGGGGGCTGGTAAGTCCACCACGGCATTGCATTTTGCCCATGCCGCGGCGCTTGATGGTTATCGCGTTCTCTGTGTTGATTTCGATCCGCAGGCAACATTATCCCATTCGATGGGCTTATCTGATGTTACCGAGGAATATACGGTTTGGGGGATCATGGCCCGGGATTTGATCCGTGAGACCGAGCGGATGAACAGTGCATCAAAAGGTGCTGAATCCGGCGCTGCCCTGCCCGAGCGCCGCCTGCCCTCCTCTATTACAGGGATGGGTTTGCACGACTTACGGATTTCAGATTTTATCAAACCCACCTGTTGGTCTACCATCGATCTGGTCCCCAGCTGTGCCAACGCGGCTTTTGTTGAGTTTGCATCTGCGCAATATCGTCACCTGAATCCAGAATGGAGTTTCTTTGCTGCGATGAAGCGGTATTTGGATTCCATACCAGTAGACGCATATGACCTTGTTATTTTCGATTGCCCGCCTGCTATCGGCTACCAATCTATGAACGCTGTTTTCGCGGCAGATATGTTGTATATTCCTTCTGGACCAGGGTACTGGGAATATGATTCAACGACGTCATTCATTGGTCAGCTTTCCGAAGCGCTCGAAGATTTGTCGGGTTTTCCGGGGGCTGTCCCCGCGGGGACGCTGGGTTTGCCTAAGGAATTTTTGGACATCCGGTTTTTGTTGACGCGCTATGAGGCAGGCAATGATCTACACCGCGCGATGCGTTCGGCCTTTCAAAAGGTCTTTGGGGACAGGGTGACGGAAAATGCCATCGAAATGACACGGGCTGTGGAGCAGTCGGGCCGCTTCTTAAGTTCGATCTATGAGATTGATTATCGCGATATGACTCGCGAAACTTGGCGTCGTGCCCGCGGATCCTTTGATAAAGCATACGAAGAATTTCGAGATAACATCCTTGTGGCGTGGGACAAATTGGAGGATGAGGCATGAGCAAAAGACGTATGTTTGATATCGACTTCCCAGAGGTGGCGGTGCCGCAACCGCCCGTCCCCGCGGGGACGGATACGCCAAAAACAGGCGAAGGACGACGCGGTCCAATGGCCGCAGCCATTACCGAAAATGCAGATGCTTTGCGCGAGCGTGCCGAGGCGGAACAAGCCATTCGAGAAGAAAACGACCGACTGGCCCATGAGCATGTCCGGCTGAAAAAGCTTGGACTGGTGACAGATCTGATCGACATCAATGACATCAAAACTTCAAAACTGACGCGAGATCGCAGCGGTGCCACTGATCCTGAATTGGATGAGCTGAAAGCTTCAATTCAGTCTATCGGATTATCCAACCCCATTCGGGTAGAGGTCGACGGGGATGGATATCAGCTGGTCCAAGGGTTTCGCCGCCTGTCCGCCTATCGCGTCTTATATGCCGAAACGGGCGATGATCGCTATGCGCGCATCCCTGCAGGTCTAATTGCCCCGGGCGAAGGCCTGGACGGTTTGTATCGTCGGATGGTTGACGAAAACCTTGTGCGTAAGGATCTGTCATTTGCAGAAATGGCGCAGTTGGCGATGGCTTATGCCGCAGATCAAGAGGTAACAGTCGAAGAGGCCGTCGCGACGCTTTATGCTTCAGCTGGGCGTCAAAAACGTGCCTACATCCGCAATTTTGCAAGTCTCTTGGGTTTGATTGGGCCGCGTCTGAAATTCCCTGAGGCGATCTCTCGTGCGTTGGGGTTACAACTTGAAAAACGGCTTGCACAAGAAGAGGGGGCAATTGCCAAACTCCGCAGCGCTTTGACTGCCGCGATGCCTGCGACCGTGGACGCCGAGCTATCCGTCTTGCGAAACCATGCTGTGGATCAGGGGAATGTTGCAAAGACCAGCAAGCCCGCAGCCCCCACCGCGAAAACGACGTTGCGCTGCGCTGTCCCCGCGGGGACAGTCCGCTGTTCTGCAAGAAATGGAAAAATTGAATTGGCGATGGAACGGGATTTTTCCAGCGTTGACAGACATCGTTTGGAGCAGGCCGTTGTGGCTTTTATGGCGGCATTGGACGACTAAAGGACAGGCGGGATCATAATCCTGCCGCCTTGGTCAAGTTGACTCGGAACCTGTCGCGACGTCTTTGATAGCGACGGGTCATTTCAGCGGACGCATGGCCAAGATGTTTTTGGATATGACGTTCATCGACTTCAGCGCTGCTGGCAAGTCCGGCGCGCAGAGAATGCCCGGAATACAGCGCGAGACGATCTTTTTCTGGGAGGTCGCTGCGCAGCCCCGCATCCATCACAGTTTGTTTGATTAGGCGGGCGACATGGCGATCTGATAACCGAGCAGGGAGCGCATGTTTCCCATTTCGACTGGTGCGGACAAACAGTGGGCCAAAATCGATCCGGGCGTATTCTAACCATTGTTCAAGGGCATGCACGGGGCAGGTTTGGGGGGCGGACCCGCGACCTATCTCTACCTCTCGCCAACCGGTTTTTCCACGCAAGGTCAGTAGCGTGCCAGCACTCTGAATATCAATCCATCCACCGCTGTCGGGGGTGTCGTCTTTTGCAAAATCCAAACAGACGATTTCTGACCGACGCAACCCCCCAGCATAGCCAATCAATAGGATTGTCCGATCACGTAGACCGCGTAGATCGTGGGGTAGGGTGGCCGCCATAGCAAGAATTTCTTCTGCCATGATGGCTTCTTTTTGATGTGGAGGGCGTGCGTGTTTTCGTTTGATTCCAGATAGGATTGTAGCAATGTGTCTGTCCGTCCTATCCAGAGTAAATCCACGCTGTGTGTATTGCCATCCCAACCCAGAGAGGCGACGCTCAATGGTCGTAACTGCAAGACCGGGTTGGCCGTTGCTCGGGGATGCAAGGTCTGTCAGGTACAGACCAATTAACTGTGGGTCGGGGCAGGGGGTGCCCGACAATGGCGACATTCCTTTCAGTCGACACCATCGCGTGAAATGCGCCCAATCCGCCTTATAGGCGGCATTTGTGTTGTCTGATGTAGCAGCCTGAGCATAGTCACGGGCGGTTTCAACCAACCGATCCAATGCCCCGGACCCGGCAACCGAAGAAGGTTTCTGAATCTGTTCTTGGTCTGCACCTGTTTCAAGGTTTTTTTCGCTCTGTTTATCTGTGAAATCCGACATGTTTTGAACTATGTCTGGTAATGTCTGATAATGCAAGATTATTGGACATAATATATAGCTGTAAGGCATGGCGGTTATTTGGCACATAACGGATAAAAACGCCGTGTGTAGTTAGCGCTCAAACAAGACCTTTCAGCCAGCAACCATCGATGACGACTTTGCCAACCTACCGATGCAACCCGCCTGCGTCACCTCTCAGCACGCAGAAACCCTTGAAACTGTGGCCTTTCGGTCAGGGGTAGCCCTAACGGTGTTGGATGGATTGGTCACAGATTCAACCCATGGCGTGCCGGTGAAGCTGCTGGTCAACAGGCTGGGACTGTTGCATTAATCGGTTAAGCCTACGTTTAGATCGTAACACATTGTTTTCATGCAGCCAAACCAAACAGCTGACGAAGAAACACGACCTCCCCTCGGGCACCTGCCTGTCTGTTTCGAATGTGTCCGTTCTTGATCGTTCTTATGGTTTCCATTCCTTGCAATGTCGCCTTCGCGCACCTCAATGATCTGAAGCTTTGCCGATAACCAAGTAGCCTCTTGAGTGCAGCATGGTCGCTTTCGACCCGGTTG
>JBDWMA010000058.1:0-24013 GCA_039972875.1 Pseudoruegeria sp. | reverse complement strand
GTTGATCGTTCCAGGGTATTTCGGTGGGTTCAGAAGTTTGGGCCGGAACTCGCGAAATGCACGGAACGTCATCTACAACGTGCAAGCTTGAATTGGCCCGTTGACGAAACCTACATTCGCGTCGGCGGGAAGTGGCGTTATCTTTGGCGCCATCGATACAGAGGGCCAGTTGGTCGACTTCCGTCTAACCGCGCGGCGCGATGCAAAAGCAGCCAAAGCCTTCCTGAAAAAGGCAATTGAGCGCGTCCGGCTCCACAGGTCAGTGTCAATCTGTACAAATAAAGCTCCGACCTATCGAAAGGTCATACGAGACATAAATCACCAATATGATCCGCATTTTGACTACATTACGCATATCGACAAAAAGTATCGAAACAACCGGGTTGAAAGCGATCATGCCGCCCTTAAGAGGTTGCTAGGATACCGGCAAAGCTTCCAATCATTAAGCTGCGCAAAGACTACATTGCAGGGAATGGAAACCATCAGGACAATCAAGAACGGGCCTATTCAAAACCGACAACCCGGTGTGCGAGGGGAGGTTACCTTCGTAGCCCAACTATTTGGTTTGGCCGCGTAAAATCAACATGTTAGCATAACCTTGGAACGGTCAAAATTAATGCAACTGTCCCCTTGACAACTCTTATCAAAAACCAGCAAATTAATTTCAACCTAAGATAGTGGAAATTATTTTTAAATGTTCAAGGTTGACTATCTTTTGACCCGGGCTCCGGTGGAGTTCGAATAAAAATTGGAATTTGAGCCTGGCATTATGATATTATGATTACGTTTACCTTGAATGGCTGCATAAATACTTCTGTGACCCACATGGCTTCGTTGCATGGCAAGAATCTACACTCCATCGAACAAGTGATGGATCAGGAGACGCTGTCGAGCATTCAATGCATTCTGGAATCAATGCATTCTGGAATGGAATGGTGCCGTTCAATGCGGGTTTTGTACGCCTGGCGTGGTGATGTCCTTGCTTCAGCTCTGGTTTCGGGTTGATGCGGATCTTACTTCTGCCGCAAAACTGCCTGATGGAAATCTCTGTCGGTGTACGGGCTACGTTGGAATTTGCGCTTCGGCTGAAGAGATCGTTGAGCTCCTCAATGATGATTCTGAGGCCAGAAACGCATTGCTTGATCATCTAGCATCGCTCGACAATCTCATGTCCGATGATTTGGAATGTGGCTGGCTAAGCACGCCCAAAGGCAAGTTTTATGTTCCGTCTTCATTGTCGCGTTTGCAGAAATTTTTGGCCAGCGGAGAAAAATTTCAGCTGATTGGCGGTGGAACTGATTTTCACTTCGAAAAAAAATTGCCGGTGCCGGACGCCACAATTGTCGACATCAGTAACCTGTCCGAACTGCGTTACATCAAGCGAGATGGCGACCATATCAAGGTTGGGGCGAGTGTAATGCTAGATCAATTTATTCGCTTCATTGGTCAAGAGATAGAGTTGAGCGCGTTTTTCGATCGCATATTCGACGAACTTAAGCGAACGTTTGTTCCACGGTGCGCTGACGCCGATCTTATCTGCGGATGCTCGTTTTCGAACAACGGGACCAGACATAGGCCACGTCTTTGGCTCTGATCCGTTCTTCGCTCTTGAGGCCGACAACGCGAAGCCAGGATTTCATCTGCTAGTTGCTTGCGGCCTGGACGGTTGCCTGAGGATATCACTCTTGGAGGTGTTATGAACGATATCGTTTCTCGGCTCTTTAACTTCATCGCATTTGCTCGACCAATGATATTTAGTCAGTTGCTGATGATTTCAATTGGTCTAACGGATACCATCGTTCTTGGCATGCTCGGCACGGAAGAGCTGTCATCGGGTGGTTTGGTGAATAGCTATGAACTGCTTGCGACCATTGTTGTCACCGGATTCGGGATAGGGGTTATTCCCGTAAACGGACGCGCTTTTGGCCTAAGTGATAAAGACGGGCTTGCAAACAACTTCGCCGCTGGGTTCGCCCTGTTCTTGATTCTGGTCGCAATTGGTTGTCTTGGCCTTACAGGCCTCCCGCTTTTCTTGTCCTGGCTCGACATATCCAGCGAAATTGTCTCTCGCGGCAGAACGTACAGCTATCTGATGGCGGTTTCCTTCATTTTCGGAAGCTTGGCGGTTTTTATGAGATTTTATCTGATCTCAATAAACGGTGCTAAGTATCTTGATTGGATCTTTCTTGGGGCTTTTGCCGTCAACTTAGCGCTGAACCTTCTTCTGGCAGGGCTTGTTGTTGAGCAGATATCTTTTGGACTTATTGGCATCGCAATCAGTACAGTTGTTACCAATGTTTGTCTCATTCTCGTGCTGATACAACAGGTCAAAAAGAACCTTCCTGAGGGGAAGCGGCGCGCCGCGCGATCCGTCATTGGAATGGTGGTGCCACGGATCATCGGAGACAGCATCGTTGAAGGCCCAATCGCACCCTCGGACAGGAACAGGTCGATGGCCGCCTGATCCCTTGGCGCGCAACTTTGGAGCAGCTGCCCGCAGCGCAGCTGCTCGGCTCACAAGATCGCACGCCAGTCTGATTGTGCCTGCGAGTGACTCGAGGATGCGTTGCTGAACTGCCAGCTCACCCCCCTGCCCCTCCGCGACCAGGTCTCGCAGCATCGCTTTGCTGAGCCCTTGCGCCGAGATCGGCAGCACCACCGTCCAGCTGAGGCCGCGTGCCAAAACGACATCCGACAGCAAACAATCAATCCGATCGGCCCGGTCGTCCGCCTCCAAAACCGCGCGCTGCACCGAGACGCATCCTGCCAGTGGTCCATGGGACTTTGTGTGCGCGGCCCCGGCATCGATCCAGCCCACAACTTCATCGGCGAACGCTGGTCCAACTAGGTCTTGTAGGCCGTCGTGCCAACCTTTCCCGTCCAAGCGCAACTGCACCGCGTTGCGCCAGTTCTCCAAGAGATCGCCATCGGGCCCACGCGCTTCGCCGGTGGGTGTCAGGTGGTAGGCGTCCCGGATATCGGCTTCTCGCGTCAAGCGTCCCTCTAGTTTCGAGGTGGCGGTCGCCGCTTTCAGACCCAGCCTGTTGACCAGCAGCTTCACCGGCACGCCATGGGTTGAATCTGTGACCAATCCATCCAACACCGTCAAGGCTACCCCTGGTCCAGTTCCGTGAAGATGTGATGTCTGCCATCATGGCTGGAGATCTGATTGCGATTTCCGGCCCGGTGGGCGTTGGCAAGACCGTGATGATAAATTGTCTTCAGGATCAGATCGCCGCCGACAAGAAGATCATTGTGGCGCGCAGCCTTTCAGTCGACAAACCACGTGTTGTATTGCCTGCCCTGATCACAGCGCTTTTCCTCGACATCACCGGCGATCCGGACATGAAAGTGCCCACCCAGCCTGAACGCCGTGAACGGTTACTTCAGGAAGCCGTACGCAAAACCAAGAAACCAATCGCTCTCTTCATCGACGAAGCTCATGATCTGCACGGCCACACATTGAACGGTTTGAAGCGGCTTTGGGAGGTCATCAGCGCAGGTGGTGGTTCACTGTCTGTTGTCCTTGTCGGCCATCCCCGACTTCAGAATGATTTACGGCGCGCAACGATGGAAGAAATCGGCCACCGGACGACGAAGTTCGAGTTAAGCAGTATCGGCGACGAACGCCGGGAGTTTGTGTCCTGGCTTCTGG
The DNA here is from genome assembly GCA_039972875.1 of Pseudoruegeria sp. Lineage (GTDB taxonomy): Bacteria > Pseudomonadota > Alphaproteobacteria > Rhodobacterales > Rhodobacteraceae > Pseudoruegeria. The sequence goes on along the minus strand of JBDWMA010000058.1, from coordinate 20,358 downwards.
GGCAGTGTCTCGCGGATGGCGTTAACCCGTCAGATGTCTTTGAAGATGCTGCGCAGGAGTATCTGGCCGAACGTCTGTCCACGCCCCTGCAATTTGCCGAGCATCTGAACCGTGCGTTCACCGATGCTTACCGTATGGGTACAGATCAGATCACGCGCGACATCGTTGAGGAAACCATCTCGGTTGGGTTCGATGATCTCGATGCGCGGCTGTCCCGGATCGGCTACAGCCCAAAGGCGCTGGCCGATCTCACCGACACCCGGCTCCCGGAAATCCGACGTTTCCTGAAAGGCCAACTGGATACGGATAGAACCGACGAACTCTCCACCCTTATGCGTAAGGCAGGGCTGCCGATATGAACCTGAAAACAGAACTGTCTGATCACGAAGAGCAGCTACTGGGCGATTTCCTTGGCCGGGTGAAAGGTGGTGCAATCCCGAATATCGAGGCGCTCGATGGGTTCTTTGCTGCACTGGCCTGCTGCCCTGATCTGGTCATGCCAAGTGAGTACATGCCCATTCTGCAGACCGGTGAGACTGACGATGGTGATCTTGACTTCGAAAGCATGGAAGAAGCTGAACAGTTCATCGAATTGGTCAACCGGCACTGGAACCATGTGAATCAGCAGCTGGATTCCAAAGAGGTCTACCTGCCACTTCTGTTTGAGGGCGAACGGGGGAAAGTTCGGGCAAACCACTGGGCCCAAGGCTTCCTTTTAGGCACCAACCTGCGGCCGAATATCTGGCCCGAAATCATGGATGACGAAAACGAGGGCGGTGCCATGGTGCCGATCTGGGCGCTGGCCTATGAGCATCATGAAGACCCGGAGATGCGTCCCTATGACAAGCCCATATCGGATGAGCAAAGAGAAGAGCTGATTGTCGGTGCGGCTGCGGGCGTCATGCGGATGCATCGGTTTTTTCTGAAGCAACGCAATCTGTACACGCCGCCTTCCGGGACATTCACACATAAGGGCGGGAAAATCGGCCGAAATGAACCCTGTCCTTGCGGGTCAGGCAAGAAGTTCAAACAGTGCTGTGGACGGCGTTCCATGCTGCACTGACCCGTTCGCACCTAATGTGATCCGGGACGGATGATTGCAATCCCGTCGCACGTAATCTGATCTCATTCGCAAATAATGTGAGTTTGGAGCCCCAGATAGTCGCAGTTAATTCGAGCGAAAAATCACGATGTTTGCAATCCGACCGTCGGATAAGTGCAATCCATTACACCTAGGCCCCTATCTTCAATCGACCACGGCTTGGCAATACTTCGGAAAACGCCACACACCAGTTAAACAATGATCCATACCCAAATTCCGATGTGGTCGGGTCGCTGTCGCGCAGACACCCGCGTGCACCAAATTTGCGACCCGAGATCCCGGCTTTACCGTTTTGCAATGCATAACTAAGCTTGGCGTTGGCCTGCACTGGGGCACTGAGTGTTAAGTCAAGGACTTTTGGCTTCACAATCTCTAGGCCCGTAATTTTGGCCACAGGATCCTCTAAGTAAAAACCGAAATGGCCGGGATCGGTCACAAGGTCAGTGTCAATCACCAGCGGTGGAGCAGGTACATGAAAATGGATCCTTAGCCGGGTTCCATCGACTTCTAAGTAATTTGGGGACAAAGGGGCCCATGGCTCACCACGTTTGAGTCGGCTTAAAACCTTCGCAAATTGTTCTCCGTGAAAACGGGTAGAGCGTGCATCCAGATGTGCCCAATCAATGTAGTCCAACGCATACTTTGGGCCAATTAGGACAAGGTTTTCATCGTCTCGACTTGCTTGAAGCTGCGCAAGTGGCGTTTGAAAGTGAGATCTATCCTGGCCGTTGCAATATCCCGAAATGCTTGACGTCTGACAAAAAAGCATGGGCATGGTCCCGTCACGCTCCAAAGCTGCGCTGACATCTTGCTGAAGATTGTTAAGCCATTCCTTCAGCATCCTGTCATATCCCACAGTGCCCAAGGCGCCGTCCGTCTCGCCATGCAGAAGCAATATCGCACCTGGTTCAAGGTATTGGCACGCCGTCTCTGCCAGTTGAGCTTGAGCGACTAAGGCCTCGTACACACCGCTGTTTCCCCCTTTTTTGACTGAGGCGTAGGGTTGTCCACGCCAAGCCTGACCTACTATTAGTCTTTTATGATTAGGGTCTTGTGCCAGCAACTGGGCAGCGAAACCTGAGGCAATGGTTTCGGTCCTGATTTCCGAAAGAGGGCGGATTGGTAACCCAGCGGCATTGCCATTCGCGGCGACGGGCCCCCCCGTTAGACAGAACGCGCGGTCTGGGGCAACGGGACGGTTTCTGAGCGCGGGTGCGAGACCGGTCGCAAGGCTTTGACCGGTAATTAAATAAAGTGAAGTTGTCATCTGTCCTAATTTAACTTGCAGAGGGTTTTGGTAGGTGAGATGTCTCGTAAGCCAACGGCCCAGATGTCGGATGACACAGATCTTGTGTGTTTACCCCATTCTGAAGGCCGCGTTCCAATTTTCGGATTTGTTGCTTGAGAAACTTCACAAAAGCGGATTGCAGCCGTGTCTGGTAACTGCGTGAAGGGTAAACAGCGTAGACATTGCGCTTTGGGGATCGCCATTGTGGCAAGACATTGATCAGATGGCCCTCTTCGATCACCTGACTGGTGGCCCAGACCGAAGAATAGGTAAGGCCTGCCCCGGCGATAGCCGCAGCAATTGTCGCATCGCCAGATCGTGTAGAAAGGCGCCAGTTGGCCGGTACAGTAATAAACTCACCATCCTTACATAGCTCCCAGTCGGTGATCAGCGGCGACCCAAAGACGACGCAGTCATGGGCTCCTATTTCCTTTGGATGTTTGAGCGTAGGCGCTTTCGCGATGTATTCGGGGGATGCACAGATGATACGGTGGTCTGAGGCGATGGGCACGGCGATCAGGGAAGAGTTGGGTAAAACCATCTGACGGATAGCCAAATCGACACCTGATTCCACAAGGCCGACAATGCTGTCATCCTCTATAAGTTGAACCGTGACCTTTGGGTGCAAGTCTTGAAAAGCAATGATAATACGGGTGAGAAACAGCCGTGAAAAGGTGTTTGACGACGTGACTGTTAACGTTCCGGAGATCTCTGTTTGGCTCAATTTCAGCTGCTGTTCTGCTTGCTGGATGCCCTGCAAGATTGCGCGGCAATGCTCATAAAACCTTTGACCATTCTCAGTCATTGACAGGCTGCGTGTTGAGCGATTGATTAAGCGGATGGATAGTAATTCTTCTAGTTTTGACAACCTCTTAGACACTTGAGCAAGAGAAAGATTCAGATCTCTGGCAGCCTGCGAAAGCGATCCAGCCTCGACAATTGTTGCAAATATCGTCAAGTCTTGAACGTTGTTGATACTGGTTGCGTAATGCGCTTGTGATCGCAAAATTGACTCCCCTCATACATGCCAAGTTTTTGAGATAGAGGTGCGTAGGAAAATGGACTTAAAATGCGTGGATAGGTTCAATGGCCTCATAGTTTGCGGTTTGGGCACCAAGAGTCAATACAACCTTTGGCTGGTTTGAGCGAAAAAAAATTTCGCACGTAAAACGCCTCCTCTGAACGATCCTTCACGGATTGGCAAGAATGCCTCGCTCTCAAGACGGCTACCGAAACAGCTTTGGCCGCCGATACTAGGGTAATGCCCGAAGGTGTCCTACCTTCTGAACTTTATCACGGGTGGATCCTCCCGTGCCCAATGAAAGGAAACGTTTTCCAATGCCTACAGGTCACAACACGGACCAACCTGGAAACAGTGCCAATACGAGCCAAAGCAAAATGAACTTCAAGCTTTGGCGTACATTGATTATTCTCCTCTTGGCTCAATTCATGATGGCGGTCGATTTCTCGATCCTCAATGTCGCCCTTCCCGAAATCGGTAATGCCCTAGGCTTCTCCTTGAGTGGCATTCAGTGGATCGTGACGAGTTTCGCCCTGGCTGCTGCTGGCTTCACGCTGTTCTTTGGGCGGCTTGGAGACTACATTGGCCGGTTAAAGCTCTTTGTTGCCGGCATGGTATTGCTTGGCATCTCATCCTTGGTCGGCGGGCTTGCCGAAAGCCAGGCAGTGTTGCTGGGTGCACGCATTGCGCAAGGCTTATCGACTGCGATGGTCACACCCACAGCGATGTCACTTCTGACGACCTCTTTTCCTGAGGGGCCGCTGCGCAACCGCGCCCTGGGTATGAACGGCGCAATTATGTCTGCCGGTTTCACCACTGGGGCAATTCTTTCTGGTGTCCTGCTTGATTTCCTGAGCTGGCGCTGGCTGTTCTTCGTCAATGTGCCTATTGCCGCAATCGTGGTTGTTATGGCGCCGATGTTCATCCAAGAGGCAAAACGACCTGCCAACAAAGGCCGAGTCAATCTCGACATGCCAGGTGCCGTGCTGGTAACCGCTGCAGTGCTTTCGCTCGTTTACGGCATAACCGCATTAGGTGATCACGGAGCAGACGCGGTGCTGGGTGTCGAAGCGCTGGTGTTGAGTGTCGTACTCTTTCTGGCCTTTTTCATGGTCGAGCGCCGTGCAGCAGAACCACTGGTTCCACTGTCAATTCTGGGGCGCCGATCGGTGGCCTTGGGCAACATAATGGGCCTTTTGGCTTTCGCGACAGAAACGTCATTGGTTTTCCTTATGACTCTGTACATGCAAAAGGTACTAAACCTGTCAGGAAGTATGACAGGCGCCGCCTTTGCCGTGCTTGGTCTCGGAACAGTTCTTGGCGGAACATTAGCGCCACGGGTCATGGGGGCGATCGGTAAAAAAGGGGCATTGCTGGCGGGATTTTTCCTGCAAGCTGTCGCCACCGCTGCTTTAATCTGGCTGACCATGGATAGCGCATCAATGATGCTTTTGCTTGTTGCAACCTTCCTTGGTGGCATTGGCAATATGCTGGCAATCGTGGGCTTTATGACTGTGGCAACCTCCGGCCTGCCCAATGAGCAGCAAGGTTTGGCCACCGGGCTTGCCATCCTTACCCAGCAGTTTGGTATTACCATCGGGATCCCGGTTATGAGCGCCATCGCAACAGCGCGCATGAGCGCACTTGGTGGCTCCGATGGCAGTTCGGACCTTCCAACAGAGACAATCCTAGATGGTATTCTCTTCGCGGTTGCCATCAACGTGGCCCTCGTAGCCCTCGGTTTCCTTGTGGCAATGATGCTCACAAGCCGTAAGGCCGCTTCGCAAGAAGTGCCTGGCTGACATCCCTAAGAATGGGCGGGCTGTAGCGGTCCGCCCATTTTCCAATTTTTCCAAAACGACCTCCTTTATGCATTTTAACCCCAGGAGATTCTCTCATGAGCATTCCTCCCAATACAGAAGACCAAACAACCAAGGTAGCAACACTCCCTTCATTGACCAGCCTGCGTTTCTTTGCTGCCTTTGCTGTGTTCCTTTTCCACGTAACATTGTCTTCCTCACCTCTTCCGCCCCACGGGCCGATCAATCCTTTTGCGGATTCAACGATCGCCCAGACTCTGGAATCCCTCTTCGGACAGTTCGGATACATCGGAGTGAGCTTTTTCTTCATTCTGTCCGGCTTCGTTATCACTTGGGCAACACCCGATCGCTTTTCAGTGAAGCGCTTCTTCTGGCGGCGTTTAATGAAAATCTACCCGCCGCATATCGTGGTCTGGGCGATATCCTTGCTGCTGTTTGCAGGCGCATATACCACACCTCAGACGGCGCTATTGAACCTCACATTGTTCCATCCCTTTAGCCCTGACCCTACGGTGTATGTGAGCGTTAACCCCCCTGCATGGTCTCTGAGCAGTGACCTGTTTTTCTATATCCTATTTCCCTTTTTGGCCCCCTTGGTGCGATCGATCCCTGAAGACTGGATCGGCCGGAGCATAGGGCTGGTTGTACTGGGCATGTTTGCGGTGATCCTCATCACCACCTACATCGTTCCAAGCGAGCCAAAATCCCCGATCTCCCCAATCTCTGGTGCGCAGTTTTGGTTTAATTACATCTTCCCAGCCAGCCGCATGCTAGAGTTTTTCCTTGGCATGTTTGGCGCACGATTGCTGATGTCTGGTCGCTGGCGGCGTATTGATCTGATGTCATCGGGCCTGGCGTTGGTGGCCTCAGTCCTGATCGCCAAGCAACTTCCTTTTCTTTACACCTTTGGTATTTGCTACGTGCTGCCATTGCTTGCGATCATCACAGAATGCGCGGCGCTGGATCGCGAAGGTAAAACCCCGAAATGGTTGGGGGACGCTCTGATGCTATGGCTCGGGCGGGTGTCGTTTGGCTTCTACCTTGTTCAGGGCCTGTCGATATTTTGGTTAAGCAAGGCCCTTGGTTTGCAAAACCTGTCTATGGCAGGCGGAATTGGTGCAATATTGCTTTTCTTCTGCATGTCCATGGTCGGCGGCTGGCTTCTTTACCGGTTCGTTGAAGAACCCGCAATGAAAATGACCCGCAGATTGTCGCAAGCTCGCGTGCTGCGCCAGTCGGCTTAACTTTCCAGATGGGACCGTACCACACAGGCTCGGTCCCATCACACCGTTTCGTGATCGACCCGACCATGTTTTGCCAGGAAATCCAGAACCACCCGGATCCGCGCGGGCATTGTTCCGCTAACGCCGACACGTACCACATGGAAGGGTTCGGCCTCATCATTACACAGGTTGGGCAGAACTTCCTGAAGTCGACCCGCCTTCAGATCATGCAAGACTGTAAACTCTGCCATAAACGCAATGCCAAGGCCATTCAGCGCCATCTGACGCAGGGCTTCACCTTCATCGGACTGCAGGCGCAATTCGGATTTTACGTTTATGATCTGGTCATTCACACTGTCCGGCCAATGCTTGCCGCGCCTGCGGTAAGAGAATCCAATCAAATTGCACTGCGACAACGCCTCGATGCTTGTCACCGGGCCATCCCTCTTCAGATAATCGGGAGTCGCAACCAAAAGTTTACGGCAGGTTCCGAGAGTCCGCGCGATCAATGCAGAAGACGGCATCTCTCCGGCACGGATTGCAAGATCCGCCTGGCTACCTATCAGATCAACCACTCGATCAGTCTGACTGACAGTCAGATTCAATCCAGGGTAAAGTTCCAGAAGTTTCGGCAGGATCGGATACAGGCGGTGGTGTGCATAGGAGGCAGAAGTGCTCAGGTGCACAGAGCCCGACGGTTCGCGCCCAACCGAGACCTCTCGCTCAGCCGCTTTCAACGCCGAAAGGATCTCTGTTGTCCGCTCAAGCAGACCCTTCCCTTCTACGGTCAAAGTCACTGCCCGCGTCGTCCTTATCACCAACTGGGCACCGAGACGCGCCTCAAGACGCGCGATGGTCTTGGACACCGAAGATGGTGTCAAACCAGATGCGCGCGCCGCCTTAGAAAAGTTACCCTCGTTGGCCGCAAGCGCAAAAATCTCGAGTTCCCGGAGCCGTCTTGGATCACTAAGCATTGTTCCCTCAATTCACAAATCATGTTCCCGGGTCAGGACTATTACAAAATCATGAATTCAGGTTAATTCAACCCAGAGATTATCTGTATTCTGCGTGCCATTTTGCCTCATCTCTCACAAAAGGAAACGATCCAATGCCTCTTCCCCTACTCGCACTCTCATTAGGTGCCTTTGGAATCGGTGTCACCGAATTTGTCATTATGGGCCTGCTTGTTGAGGTCGCTGACAGTCTTGCAATCACAATTGTCACAGCAGGCACACTGATATCGGGCTATGCGCTTGGCGTGGTCTTTGGCGCGCCCATACTAACGATTTTCACAGCTCGGTGGCCTTACCGTCGAACCCTGCTGTTATTGATGGTCATTTTCGTGCTGGGCAATGTGGCCTGTGCGTTGGCCCCGACTTACGCGACACTGATGGCAGCCAGGATCGTCACTGCCCTGACGCACGGCACGTTTTTTGGCGTGGGTTCGGTGGTGGCGCAAAGCCTCGTATCCAAAGACCGTCAAGCTTCTGCGATTGCCATTATGTTCACAGGCCTGACGCTTGCAAATGTACTGGGTGTGCCCTTTGGCACTTGGTTGGGGCAACAGACTGACTGGCGCATGACGTTCGCGGCAGTGGCTGCGATCGGTGTGCTGGCGACAATCGTTTTGGCGCTTGCCTTGCCGAGCTCTGCGGCCCCCAAAGAGGTCTCTGAGTGGCGCGCAGATCTTGCAGTTCTCAGACGGGGTGCTGTTTTGCGCGGTCTTGCCATGACAGTTTTGGGGTATGCTGGCGTCTTTACTGTATTCACTTTCATTGCGCCGCTTTTGACGCAGTCCGCGGGCCTTCCTGAGGCTGCCGTCTCCCCTGTCCTGTTAGGATTTGGAGCCGGATTGGTGATCGGCAACATTCTGGGCGGCCGGCTGGCGGACCGTGCGCTTATCTCAACCGTTTTGGGCTCCCTCGCCGCGCTTGGCCTAACGCTTGCATTATTTGGCTTTGCCACTTCGAATTCAGTAAGTGCCATCATTCTAACCTTCCTGCTTGGGGTTGCAGGCTTTGCAACGGTGGCCCCACTACAGGCTTGGGTGATGTTGAAGGCCACCGGCGCGGGCCAAGCGCTGGCCTCCTCGTTCAATATTGCAGCCTTCAACCTCGGAAATGCGCTTGGCGCGTGGGTCGGTGGCCTGCTTTTGACAGCGAATGTGTCGTATGGTGCCTTGCCCTTTTATGCAGCGCTCTTCCCGCTGGCCGCACTTGCGCTTGGCAGCCTATCGGTGAACCGCGACGCAGCATCTGTACCTGCCTGAAGGTAGGAATTCAAAATTCAACGAAGGAAAGACAATGGAATACAGACAATTGGGGCAATCCGGCTTGCGCGTGCCCGTCCTAAGCTTTGGCGCTGGAACTTTTGGGGGCACAGGCCCGCTGTTCTCCGCTTGGGGACGGACTGATGTTAAAGAGGCGCGCAATCTGATTGCCCGGTGCCTCGATGCGGGGGTTACTCTGTTTGATACAGCGGATGTTTACTCGGCAGGTAGGTCTGAGGAGATTCTCGGGGAAGCGCTGGAAGACAATCGAGATCGCGCGCTAATCTCAACGAAAACGGCCCTCCCCATGGGGGATGGGCCTGCCGATTGGGGAGCCTCGCGCGGTCGGTTATTGGCCTCGGTCGATTCTGCGCTGAGACGGCTGCGTACGGATCGTATCGACATCCTGCAACTGCACGCATTTGACAGCCATACTCCCGTGGATGAAGTCCTGACGACCATCGATATGTTGATCCGTTCTGGCAAGGTTCTGCATTGGGGCGTTTCGAATTACCCCGGTTGGGCATTGATGCAACTGTTGGAGCGCGCCGACCGCCACGGCATCCCAAAACCAATCGTCCATCAAGTCTACTACTCCCTGATCGGGCGTGACTATGAATGGGAGCTGATGCCCTTGGGCGCCCGCGAGGGTGTTGGTGCCATGGTCTGGAGCCCATTGGGCTGGGGGCGATTGACCGGCAAACTCAAACGTGGGGAGGATTTGCCCAAGGTAAGCCGACTGCATGAAACGGCAGACATGGGCCCACCGGTGAACGAATCCATTCTGTTTGGCGTGCTGGATACTTTGCATGCGCTCTCAGAAGAAACCGGTCGAAGCGTCCCACAAGTGGCCATCAATTGGCTACTCGCGCAGCCAACAGTGTCCAACGTCATCATCGGAGCGCGCACTGAAAAACAGCTGAACGACAATCTTCAAGCGGCCGACTGGGTTTTGACGCAGGAGCAGATTGAACGGCTTAACCGTGTCTCGGAGCGAGATGCCGCTTACCCGGCATCGCAGTACCGCAGACAGGAAGGGTTTGCCCGCCTTTTTGCTCCCCTGGTCCAATCCGGCAGTTAAACGGCCTGAAACGAACCACACCTGACCCTTAATACCCCTAACTACTGAGCGCGCGATTGGGCGCGGGGAGGATACCATGACGACACTAGACCACGTGACTCTCAGAACATCACATGTGGCCGTGACCCGGCAGTTTTTTATTGATCTGTTCAATCTGAAGGAGGGCAGCCGGCCTTTAGAGATCCAGCACATTTCCGGATGTTGGCTCTATTCAGGAGAGGAGCCAATCGTACATCTAATCGAGTCCTTTGACGGTGGTTTTTCGATTGATGGTGAAATGATCGATCATATCGCATTCCGCTTAGACGATTATTCAAGTTTTATGAGCAAGATTCGGATGCGAAACATCCCTTTTTCCCAAATGTCCCTTAAGGAGCTTGGCGAGCACCGAGTTTTCTTACGTGCTCCGGGCGGGCAATTGATTGAGACTGTGTTCCGAGGAGATGCTGCAAAGGTCGCATTTGCGGAAAACAAAGGCACTTGAACCTACCCTTCCCACCAGACACTCAAACGGAATTTATTGGAGTGTCTGGTGGGTCAACCTCTCAAAGTAATTCCTTCAAGGCAGCCTTTTCAGCTGCTTAGCCGATGGCTATGCAGCTTCTGATTGTATCAATGCCATTATTGATCAATCGTAAAGAAAGTGTTGAGGTCTAAGAGGGTACATCTGTCGATCAAAAAGGACTTCTATCGGGTCAGGCCATAGCTGCTGAAAACAAATTTTAATGTTCATTCAAAGCAAGGAAATCCGATATGCCGCACCTTTCCCGACGCAAATTTCTCAATACAGCTACGCTCGCTGGGGCAGCGGCCACCGTACCGCTGTCTACCCATGCGCAAACGATTGGCTCTCTTCCCAAGGTGCCAAGCCAGACCGGCCAACGCATTGATGCCAACGACCCTCGCTACCTCGCCCTTCGTACCGGTAACAATCAACGGTTTCTGTCAACTCCCGACTATATCCGAATGATCCATACGCCTCAGGACGCACTTTTGGCGGTGCAGGAAGCACTGGATCTTGAGAAGAAATTCACCGTTCGGTCCGGTGGCCATTGTTTTGAAGACTTTGTTTGCAATTCAGAGACGGAAGTCATCTTGGATATGGCCCCGATGAGCAGTGTGGGCTTTGACGAGGACTTACAGGCGTTCTTTGTAGAACCGGGCGGCATGTTGATCGACGTTTATGAGCGGCTCTATAAAGGATGGGGTGTAACACTTCCTGCGGGTATCTGCTATTCGGTCGGCGTCGGTGGCCATATCGTCGGTGGAGGCTACGGTCTGTTGTCTCGCAAATACGGTCTTACTGTAGATCATCTCTATATGGTCGAAGTTGTTGTGGTGGATGAAAATCGCCAGGCCAAATTGGTGAGAGCGACCGCTGATCCCAAGGATCCTAATCATGATCTGTGGTGGGCGCATACAGGCAGCGGCGGTGGCAACTTCGGCGTCATCACACGCTATTGGTTCCGGACTCCCGATGCGAAAGGCGACTCCCCCCAAGACCTGCTCATCAGCCCCCCATCAGAGGTATTGGTTAATGCTGTCGCGATCGACTGGGATCAGTTGAGCGAAGAAAATTTTACGCGCCTCATTGAAAATTTCAGCCATTGGCATGCCAAGAATAGCGGCCCGGAAAGCCCATATACCTCTCTCAGCAGCCTCTTCAATGTTTCCCACCGTGCAACTGGCAGCATGGGTATGTTTACGCAGGTTGACGGTGACGATCCTGATGCAGAAGCGTTACTCGCGACATATATGAGCGCTTTACTCGAAGGCACCGATATAGAACCTCGACCCATGGTAGAGCCTATTGGCGAACTTCCTGCCATGCCTGATTTCCTTGAGGGTGTACGACTGCCGTGGCTGCAAGCGACAAAGCTTGTTGGCTCCAACAACCCAACCATCACAAATCCAACGTCTCGGGGTGGCCATAAATCGGCCTATATGAAGCAAGGCTTTGATCGTCGCCAGATCGCGGCGCTTTATAAGCACATGAGTAGTGAAGAGTTCACCAACCCGAACACCATGCTGGTTCTGTTCTCTTTCGGCGGCGCCGTGAATGCGATGGAAGAACATGCCACCGCAAACGCACAACGTTCCTCAATCTACAAGATGTGTTTCCAAACGTTCTGGCCCGATCCACAAGATGATGAGTACTATATGGGCTGGCTGCGCGACATCTTCGAGGATGTCTTTGCTGAAACTGGCGGTGTACCGGTTCCGAACGAACAAATGGACGGGTGCTACATTAACTATCCAGACAAGGATATGGCCGATCCGGCGCGCAACCGCAGCAATGTGCCTTGGTATACGTTGTACTACAAAGATAACTACCCCCGCCTACAGGCGGTTAAGAACCGCTACGATCCCAACAACGTCTTTTCCCATTCCTTGAGCATCCGCAGCGCCAGCACCTAATCCGGCGTTGATCGCTCAAGCGTCTCTAATCATCCGCTCACAATACACATGTGAGCGGTGCCTCCTCTTATTGTCTTTCGATCCCCTCCCCATGAAAGGGCCAATACAATGAAAAACGTCGCCTTCATTTTCGGAACCCGTCCTGAAGCCATCAAAGTCGCTCCGGTGATCCGAGCTATGGCCAATCAGCCTGATATGCGACCCATTATTATATCTACTGGGCAACATCGTGACATGCTGGCCAGCGCAATGGAAGAGTTTGGCTTGCGCGCTGATCACGACTTGGCAATTATGAAAGCAGGGCAAGGGCTTGATCAGATTACCGCGCGCATTCTGACAGGTCTTGCTGAGCCGCTTCAAAGTTTCCAGGTCGATGCTGCTGTCGTGCATGGTGACACGGCCTCAACTTTTGGCGGTGCACTCGGGGCCTTTTATAACCGAATTCCTCTCATTCATCTCGAAGCTGGATTGCGCAGCGGCTTTATCTCATCCCCCTTCCCTGAAGAAGCAAATCGCAAGCTGGTCTGCCAAATCTCTGACTTGCACCTAGCGCCGACCACGATCAGCGCAGAGAATCTTCGGCACGATGGGGTAGAAGACATGCGCATCCGCGTTACCGGCAATACCGTCGTGGATGCGGTACGTTGGGCCGCTGATCAACCCGTCGAAAACGGCGCCGATGATCCGCTGGCGTTTCTTTCTGGCCAAGACAACCGGCCGATTATCGTCGCTTCATTGCACCGCCGAGAAAGCTGGGGAGAGCCCATGCGCGAAATTGCACGGGCGCTCTTGGACATTGCTCAAAAGCATAATGTGCGGATCGTACTGCCGCTGCACCTTAACCCTGTAGTACGTGATGCCTTTTTGCCGATTGTTTCCGGGCAAGAGAACATTTACGCCATAGAACCCCTACCTTACCGCCACTTCTGCCGCTTGATGATGCGGGCCCACTTATTGGTGTCAGACAGCTCTGGCGCAGAGGAAGAAGGCCCCTCGCTTGGCAAGCCTACTTTGGTGTTGCGGGATGTAACCGAACGCCCCGAAGCCATTGCAGCCGGTGCAGCAAAACTGGTGGGTCGCACGCAGAAGGAAGTGGTTGAGGAAGTGACGGCTCTGTTAACAGATGCAGAGCATTATTCCCGGATGACCAGCGCAAGCGATGTCTACGGTGATGGGAAAGCAACCGCCCGCGTTTTGGATGCGATCTCTGATTTGCTTACCGGTGTCATTCCTCCAAACCGCACTATGCCGGTAAATTTGCGGGCCGCGGCTTGATGGATCAAGACGTAGGAGATCCCACATGAACACCCGATACAACCCAAATGGCGCAAGCGCCGTGCCAATCACACTGAATGCGCCCCGTCCGAACGAAAGGCTGCGTGAACTTTCTTTCAGCAGTCCAACGCTCCCTGCTTATGTTGTAGATGAACCGGGAATATTGGAGCTGGAAGGGCCGTCTGTTGTTGTTAACCCCTCTTGCGTTTCAATCCCGCTCCATCCTGCGGGGTTACTGGATGGCCTCAAACCACATGGCGCGCGGCGCTTTCAGGCGGTCGGGTTAAACATTACCGAAACGGCCGTCGCTGTATCGCTTGATCGGTTGCAGCAACCACGGGCTGAAGCCTTGCGCCCGGGCTGGCTTGCCTTGTCAGATTTACCGGGCATGGCTGGCCAGGAAGAAACCAAAGGCGTGCAACTCTTTCGGTCTCCACGCGACAGGGTTGCAACAATCTCAGCGCGGCCTGATCAACTCTCGCCGGCGCTCCCACCGGAGCGTCCGTTACTTTGGGGGGTTTTCATGAACCTTTGGTTTGCCCCTGCTGGCACCGAATGTCTGATCCACAACAATCATCCTTTCCTCGAATATCACGTTCAAATCTCGGGGCAGGGAACAATGCAAAAGTTTCGGAACAGTGACCCCTCAACACTCTACGAAGAACAGCTTCTGACCCCGGGAATGAACCATGATGTATATTCAGTCCGGCCTGCAGGGGACGGGACTTACCACTACCCATGGCACCAATACTTCGCAAACACGGACTGCATTTGGTTGGCGGTTGAAATGATCCCAGAAGGGCCTGCACCTCGGCCTGTGTCTGAAGAGTTCGAAAGCAGCTGCTGCGTTTTTCACGCGCATTCATGAACGTTGAGATAGCCAATCCTAAGAAGGAATATTACCAATGAATTTTCAAGAACCAAAACGGCCTGAAAACCCACCCGAAGTAAAGTCCCCACTACGGCAGCCTGTCTTTGAACCTGAACTGGTGGCGGATCATTTGCGTGATGGATATTGGCTTGAAGCTCCTGACCTTGATGGCGATGGCAAACCCGATCTCTTTGGATACGGACTGCGGCTTGGAGAGATCTATTGGTATCAAAATGACAGCTGGACACGGCGCCTTATCACCGATGGATTCAAAATGCCCGTGGGTGCTGACTATGCCGATGTCTCGGGAAATGGCTTTCCTGACCCAATTGTCTGTTATGACCTATACGGAGACATTGGGACCATCGTGGATGCCAATGAGAACGGTGGTAAGATTGATTGGATAGAGAACCCAGGTGATGGGGTCGAAAACGCAGGCCGATGGAAGCGTCATTACATCGGCCGCGCCACAGGCATGCACCGCCTCCGCGCAGGGTATTTCACACAATCAGAGCGCTTAGAGGTGATCGGCTTTCCGATCGTTACCAAGGGCAATGTGCACGGCGTGCTGCCCATCGTCATGTTCACTCAACCCGACGACCCACAAAACGCCGACGAATGGCCTATGACTCTGATTGATGACATGAGCTATCGCATGCTTCATGGCGCGGAGAAACGCTGCGGGTTGATCTCTGGATCAGACCGTGAATCTCTCCTGCTTGCTTCTGATGAAGGCGTAACCTGGCTATACTTCGATGCCGATGCAGGCCAGTGGCAACACATTCTGATCGGTGAAGGTGAGAAGACGCAATTTGAAGAGACTGGTTTCAAGGGCAGTGGCGATCTCAATGCAGGTAGCATTGGAGGCGAGGAAATGACCTATGTCGCCGCAATTGAGCCGTTCCACGGTAACACGGTTGCGGTTTATACTAGACCGCCCAATAGCGACCCGAAAACCGCGACTTGGACGCGTCAAATTCTCGATATTTATGGTGACCCAAACGAGAACGGTGAAGGGCCTGGCCATCAAGTACTTTGCGCTGATTTCGATGGCGACGGGGACGAGGAATTCCTTGTCGGTTTGCGCGGACCTTGGCCGTGGCAGGGGGTTATGTATTATAAGATGATAGATCGTGAGAAAGGCATTTTTGCCAAATGGCGTGTTTCCGACGATTCTGTGGCTCGGATCGCGGCCGCCGATTTCAACGGAGACGGTCGGTTGGATTTTGCCACAATCGCCTATTCCGTGGACAATTACTATAAGGCCAAAACGGCCCGCCTTATGTTGTTTCGCAACCGGATCTCTGACGAAGATTAGAGTGCCGCGAACAACACTGTAATTGATATGCGCCTGTTCGAGCAGAGCTTCTGCTCGAACGCTGGATCACGAAGTACATTTCCCGGATCCGCTCCACGTCTTTCTACGCAACGCTTGCACCCTGAGCACAGACTTGGCTCTGTGACCCATCTCCCCAATAAATGGAATAAATGTTATGACTCGTATCAAAACCGCCATTTTTCCAGTCGCCGGCCTCGGGACCAGATTTTTACCCACCACCAAATCTGTCCCAAAGGAGTTGTTGCCGGTCTATGATCGGCCACTCATTGAATATGCCGTCGAGGAGGCGCGATTGGCTGGCATTGAACGTTTTGTTTTTGTGAACTCTCGCAACAAATCCTCGCTTGAAAATCATTTTCGGGCGGCACCCGCTCTTGAAGCCAACCTCGCCCAGAAAGAAAAGGTCACTGCTCTTCAGAAGGTACGTAGATCCATACTTGGAGAAGCGCTTGAAGTTGTCTATCAGGATGCACCGCTCGGGCTTGGGCACGCTGTTTTTTGCGCCCGTGAGTTTGTGGGCAACAGGCCATTCGCCGTTATCCTCCCAGACGATTTTCTGATGTGTGAGCAACCGTGTCTTGCTCAAATGATTGACGCATGGAGCAGTGTCGGGGGCAATATGCTCGCGACAGTCGATGTGGGGATTCCAGCGATTTCTGCCTACGGATGCTTATCAATCACCGGCAGCGATGGCCGTCTCATTTCAGCTGACGCTCTGGTCGAGAAACCACAGCCCGATCAGGCTCCTTCGACCAAGGCTGTAATCGGGCGTTACATTCTACAGCCCAGCGTTATGAAGCGTCTTGGACAGACCAAACCCGGCACGGGTGGCGAAATTCAACTCACCGATGCGATCTCGGCAGATATCAAGACATCTGGCCTCTATGGATACGAGTTTGAAGGGCAGCGGTTTGACTGTGGACAACCAGCCGGTTTGGTCGAAGCATCGGTTGCTGTCAGCCGTACAAGGGTCAATCAAGTAGCGGTGGCAGCCTAAAGCGCTTCGACTTTAACCTAAGTGACTTGCCCCCCGACGATCCATGCAACAACGCCGTTCATGATAGGACTCGACATTATGTGCATCAAAAGTATGCTTATGTATGACACACAGATAAAGGACATGCCATGCCTTCAGCCGAACGAATGACTATTACGATGCCATCCGACATGGCCGAGGCTCTGCGCCAAACCGTGGCCGGCGGCGAGTATGCCTCAACCAGTGAAGTTGTCCGCGAAGCACTGCGCGACTGGACACGCAGCCGCGATGCCGAACTGCGCGACCTTGAGACCTTACGGGATGCGATAAAGGCGGGGTTGGATAGCGGCCCAGGTATTCCGGCCGACCAGGTGTTCGCCGAGCTGCGCGCACGCTATGCTGACAAGTCCTGACCTATGGTAAAGCTTGTTATCCTGCCCGCTGCACGGGAGGACCTCATTGACATTGGCGATTTCATCGCACTCGATAACCGACCCCGTGCAGCCACTTTCGTGGCTGAGATCGAGGCGAAGATCATGAAGTGCAGATCGTGCGTGTGCTTCAAGGATCACGAGACTTGCCGAAATTACTGCGACTTTAGGTTGGGTCGAATGCCCGCAGTGCGGGACAAACTTACTGTCCGCTACGCCCGTACCAATGGCCGCTTTTGTATTACATCGCATCGATTGCTTTAGTGAACGTGTCGATTTCAACCTCGGTGTTGAAGTAATGAACCGACGCTCTGGTCAAAGCGGAAAGATTGCGTGGCTCAAGATCAAGGCGTGCGGAGGTCATTTTTGAAACTGATACGTTGATTCCTGAATGTCGCAGCACGTCGGCCATTTCTAAGGGATTTGCTCCAGCCTTCGTGAAGGTGACGATGCCACATTTCTTCTCTCCAAGGTCATGGACTTCAATACCTTTCAGGCTGGAAAGCCTAGTCCGCAAATTCTGTGCGAGGCCCTCAACGCGCGCCTCGATGTTATTTAGTCCGATGCTCCGCGCGTATTTTACTGCGGTCATCAAGCCGACGCGACCGGCGACATAACTCTCCCAGTTCTCAAACCGCTTTGCACCTTCGGCAAATTCGAAACTATTGGCCGCGGTCCAAGTGGCGGACAGCAGGTCAATGAAAGGCGGGTCAATCTGGTTAATGATGCCCTTAGCCTTCGCAACGAATTATACGAGCTAGCAGCACGAAAAAGTTAGGTGTCTTGAAACCGAACGGTTTTGCAACGCCTTCTGTGGGTGAATGATTTCAAGGGGTTGGCTGTCGCAAAACCCTGTTGCAAAATACCTGCATGAAATTCGGTTATGCGCGTGTCCCGCTTTCGTATCAAGACGTGGTTGATCTTCTCTCCGAGCGCGACCTCACACTGGAAAAACTGGCCCTGCTTCAAAGGCTGCTTTGATGAGCAGCAACGTGCAGTTCATCAGTGGTGACAAACTGTTACGGTTGTTAGACGGTGAAATGGTTCTTTTTTCGCCCCATAATGCGGAAATTCGCGGCCCAATCTGATGCTAGATCTCAGGTTTCGTTTTGACTCACAATCAGGGTTGTGTTAAATAGTGATTATATATCAATAACTTATGGGATATATAGGGCAAGATGGGGTTAAGTGCGGCTGAGTGCTAAATCCCTTGCTGGTCGTTTTGAAAATAGCCAAAGCAATGAGATAGATTAGTTGGAAGATCCAGACGATTAGGCCAAATATCAGCTTCATAGTCTTGTTCTGTGTCCTACTGAGCGTTGCTCCGTTACGCAGGCTTATGAGCTACGATGCAGATGGTTGCTGCCGTCTCGACGTTTCAGGCTGCCCTCTGCTGGTTTCGCCATCTTCATAAATCCAAGCCTGATCCCAGCACCTTAAAACTTGAAAATGAACACGTTGGTCCAGAAGTGCCTTCACATCAACCGCTTCTATATGATTTGCCGCGCGCATTTCTGTGCTTAGGCGATATGTAATCCTTGGCGGTAGATGCCCGCCAGATCTAAATGCCAAGTATCCATCATCATCAATATTGAAGCTGTTGAATGAGGCACAATTTGTTGAATCCGCGTCGATTTTGGACACGTGATCGCGCACTCTTTGCCCTAATCCGCTCAAGTCAGCATATTCATTTTCAGACCAAATTCGTGAGGTTTGCTGATTTACGGCCTTTGCATATGTCTCATTTTCGGGGACAAAAATAGGATAGCGAGCATCGACAAGCACCATATTCTTGAGCTTTTGAAAGCGGTTCTGGTCGCCTGGTTCACGGGGAAACGCCAGCTCTTGTGCCATATCATCCAAATTATGCCTGAAACGACTTTTCACATCGCGCTCAAACATCGTATTTCCGCATCCTATGTACGCTTTGGCTATCCCAGCCTTGAGATACATTTCTACCGCGTATCCAAGGAGAAGCATTGATGTGCGAGGCAGGCCTGTGAGCAGCGTCCAATCCTCGGCAGTTGGTCTTTGCCCCTCATTCTCTTGCCTGACCGTTCTGCCGAAATCTTCTCGATGACTTCCCCATAGCTCACGCACCTTTCGAGATGAAGCCAAGAGACCATCCCCCTCGCTTATCCATTTCTTGGGGTCGAATTGACCAGTGCTTTTATTGGAGAGACGGCTTTGAACAGGCAATTTTAGACTTTCACATTGTTACTTCGTTGGGCAAGTATTCGACCCCCTAAATGGTGCACTACACAAGGGGCGATTACTTGGGCACTGCCTCGAAATCCGGGGGCATCTGGTGGGCATGTTGAACGGTCAGAATGTTCACCAACTCGCCGACCTGATCTACCTCATAGAGCACGACATATGGATAGCGCGTCACAACCAACCGCCTGACCTCATCTTGATAGGTTTGGCCGATCAATGGATAGGTTTCGAGCGTTTCAATCGTACGCCTAATCTCAGAGGCTACACGAGCGGCAGCGCTGATATTGTCGACGGCAGTATATGTTTGAATGTCACGGAGGTTGTCACGCGCCAGCGGCGCAAAAGCGATCTTCATTCGATGCCAAGTTCTTCCCATACTTGGACGGCAGGTATCCCCTGCCCCGCATCGAGCTGCGCCCTACCCTGTGCAATCGACTTTTGCACATGAGCATCATAGCCCGCCTCTGGCGTGGCTGCGGGGTCATTCGCGACCCATGCGGCGCTGTCTTTTTTGATCGTCTTCATTTCCATGCAATCAGTATATCACATCAAGAGTTAAGGTTTCAACATCTTCACGCCCTACCCGTCTCGTCCCGAGCCGCGCGATGCGACTTGCCACATACTCGCCCAGGTGCGGTGTGATCTCCCCTGACGGGTAACGATCCCTTTTGCTGGCGACAAACTTAATCACAAGGCCAGCCCTACGATACTTGAGGTCTTCGGTTTTGGCCTGCTTTGATCTATGCGCGTTCTCCCAAGGTCGAAACTGCGCACAGATTGGATAAGCCCGACTAATCGGATCTCGCTCGATCCTGTCTTTAAGGTCGTTTGGGGTTCGGCAAGCCGAACGCCACTATACGACGATGCTTAGGGGCCATTGCCCCTTGGCGAACGCGGCGTCGACGTGGATCGCTCGACTGTCTTTCGTTGGGTCCAGAAGTTTGGGCCAGAACTTGCGAAACGCGCAGAACGCCATCTGCCGCGGGCAAGCCTAAACTGGCACGTTGACGAAACCTATATCCGAGTT
>JBDWMA010000057.1:0-7184 GCA_039972875.1 Pseudoruegeria sp. | reverse complement strand
AACTCGGATATAGGTTTCGTCAACGTGCCAGTTTAGGCTTGCCCGCGGCAGATGGCGTTCTGCGCGTTTCGCAAGTTCTGGCCCAAACTTCTGGACCCAACGAAAGACAGTCGAGCGATCCACGTCGACGCCGCGTTCGCCCAGAAGGTCTGCAACATCCTGGTAAGAAAGCGGGTACCGAAAATACATCCGTACAGCAGACAAAATGATCAATGCCGGAAAACGATGGTGTTTGAATGGCTGTTTTCTACGCATATTAGCCCCCTACCCTGAACCAAATCTATGGTTCACAACTTAATGCAACAGTCCCGACTAACTTATTATTAAACTTAATAACACTAGGACTTCGCCTTCGGCTCAGCCTAAAAGGAAATCGCCACAAGGGCGGGCTGGACTTTCTACCCAATGATTGGGGTAGGCACAGGGGTTAGATAATTCTTGATCTTTGAGTACCATATATGATACCGTTACTTATATGATTGAGATTGAAGTTTACACGACACCAGAAGGGAAGCAGCCATTTACCAAATGGCTCGCCAAGATCGACAGACAGGCCAGAGTGCGGGTGACTGTTGCGTTAGGCCGATTGGAAGAGGGCAACACTGGAAGCCTCAAATCAGTCGGCGACGGTGTTTTTGAAATCAGGCTCACATTCGGAGCAGGGATCAGGATTTACCTCGGCCAAGAGGGCGATAGGCTCGTGATCCTGCTTCACGGTGGCACAAAGCGCCGCCAGAGCGATGACATCGCCAAAGCCAAACAGCTTTGGCGTGATTATCAAGATGAAACCACAACAGAAAGGAAAGGATAATGCCAACCACATCATACAAAGCCGCCATGAAAGCCATGGTCGATGAAAACCCCGAACTTGGGGCGGAAATGCTGGAAGATGCGCTCAATTCGCTGCTCAGTGGTGAGCTAGATGAAGGGCGGCTTTTGCTGCGTCAGTTCGTCAACGCCACCATGGGATTCAAAGAGCTGGCCGAGCGTACAGGCAAGGTGGACAAGAACCTCATGCGCACCTTGAGTGCGGCAGGCAATCCAACCGCGTCCAATCTCTTTGAGATCGTACAGGCTTGCATTCAGGCCGAAGGTGTCACCGTTGCCGCGCATGTTCAGCGGCAGGCCGATGGCAATCTGCCTCAAGCGGGCTTGCGGTAACTTACCCACAGGAAGGGCAGGGGGCTTTGCTGTTTTCTCTCAGGTGATGGATGGCAGCGCGGTTAAGCTGGTGCCATGACAAAGCTTGAAGCACTTGCATTGGCCGTTTTTTCCATCGTCGTCATGTATGGCGTGTTTTGGGTGAAAGACACGTATTTTGATACGTCTACCATCACACAAGAGGGCTAGTAATTATTGCTAGATGGATTTCTGCAAATTTAGAATTTGGGGTAGATGACCCATAGCAGAGGGAGCCTGAAGAGAGGGAAAGAGGCATAGGACGACCAGCCCTAGCGGGTTGCTAAGGTCGGCCCCTGTGCCTCTCTGATCCATAGCGTCGGTCGCCATCGGTCAGTCAGAGGCCCGTTGGTCTCAATGGAGAAAAGCCAAACGGTCGATCACAACTTGCGAAAGCTTTCCCTAGCCTCCGGCGACCCCGCTTTGATCTTTCGGACTGCGGTTGGGATATGGTCGCGCCCATTGGTATCCCGATAAATCCCGCCGCCAATGTCTGTAAACCACCCGACAGGATAAGAAGAACATAATGGCAACAAACTTCGCTGTCTAGGCTCAATTCCTCCGGCCAATCATCGATGATGGTAGAGTACGGGAGTGTCCCATTCTTCTTCGGTTTCTTCGATCTCTGCTGTCAGCAGTGTCATACGAAATCCATTCTGCTGGGCAAGTGTTTGTTTAGGCGGGCGTACCGCATAACGCCATTTCTGGAAAAAACAACAGCAGCCGCTTCATCGACGCGTGGGATGTAGCGTCTAGCCGCTGCCTCTCGGCTAACTTCATGCCGCCTTGCGAGTTCTAAGATATGTGAGATATCTGCGCCGCCTTTTTGGCGCATAAAGTCGGCTATGGCCCTAGCTGGCATTAGAAGCTCGGCTGCAAACTCGTTCGCCTGTTGTTCCATGCGTGCGCGTTTGTCATTCGGCTTAGCTTGCTCAATCGCCAAATCTTTCGCCTTACAATAAAAGCCTTCTTCGCTGTTACCCCGGTGAAACGGATGTACATAATGCCCGATTTCATGGGCAATGGTGTACCGTTTCCGAGTTTCGTGGCGGTCGTCGTTGATCAGTATAGCGCCCTCGGATTTGTCTGGGGGTACAATCAATGCACCCTCTAGCCCGCTCAGCCGCTCTTCTCGGATTTCGTAGATATCGATGGCTTTCGCAATTTCCCTGACTGGAATTTTTAGGGTTTGCGGTGGTAGTTGACCTATTATCGATTGCGCAAGTCGCTTTGGATCGCTTCCGGCATCATCAATTTCCATCCGATCTATTTTTATCATCAGCTTCTCTTCTACGCACCCGCAACGATTGGATCATGTCATCAACAATCGCCCGCTCATTATCTTCCAGATCCCCAACTTGCCGGAACATTCGTGCTAATTCGTCTTCTTGCGAATTTTCGAAGTCTTCACCAATTAAGTGCCGGATGGACACTTTAAAATAGTTAGACATCTTTGTCAGCAACTCTAGGGATGGGTTGTCAGTGCGGTTTTTTTCCAGTTCCCAAACATGAGTTTTGGACACGCCCAAGGCATCAGCGACTTCTTGTAAAGACTTTTTTTTCTTCACCCTCAATTCGTTCAGACGAACAGCTAGCGACATAATTTCCTCCCTGAATCAAAGCGGCGCAGTCTTTAGTCGAATGTGCCGTAAGATGCAATGATACTATTTCATAACAGTGAATTTGACAAGCTTGCCGTCAGATGATATGATACATTATCGGTCATCATGGTGATGCCGAACCAATGGAGACAGCAATGTCAAAGAACCAGTATGTCGTTCGTAACGGCGAAAAATGGGGCGTTCGCGGCGAAGGCAACGAACGCTTGACTCGTAGCTTCGATACTCAACGTGAAGCTATCACCCACGGGCGCGATATCGCTCGCAATCAAGGCTCTGAGTTACGCATCCAAGGCCAGAACGGTCAGTTCCGTGAAGCTTGGAGCTACGGCAACGATCCTTATCCCCCGAAAGGCTGAACAATGCTCAAGATGAAATATAAAGGCAGAACGTTTTCAAATGGCCGTTCACTTGCGAACGCCATGACACGGGACTTGAACAGCGAGATCGAGCGTAAGATGAGGCAGGCCGCTTCATCCTCTGGTGTTCGTCTTCGGAAAACCCACAAAGGGTTTGAAATCGAAGGTGATGCAAACAGTATGGCGCGGTTCAACAATCGCATCGGTCGTTGATCGCCGAGATATCCTCCCTCGTTCCAAGACTTTAGGCGCGTCTCGATGTATCGAGCGCGCCTTTTTTTGTGATGTTTCTTACTTTGACCTGAGATGCCTTCAGGTGTTCAACACTCCGTTTTCCAGTATTGGTAATTCTGGAAAATTCCCTCTGTGAACGCATACTATTGATGCTGCAACGGAAGCGATTGTCTGGTAGTTCACGGATACCCTGTGTGACACACCATTTGGCGAGATAGTTTGGGTGCTCTTGTAGATGCATATATTGTTTGTCGTTATCGCTTTTTTCCTATCCGCCACAACCGCTCTTGCCGACATACGTGCCGATGTGCGCGAGCTGTTCACCCGCGACTTGGACACGCTAGATTTCGCCCGCGTGAAAGTCGAGGTGGATCGCATGATCGATCCGAGCATCAATGTGGAAGCGCAGCTCGCCCAGATTGACCAGATGGCTGCCACGATCCGCACCATGTTGCCGCCAAACGCCACGGGCTGGGATAAGGTCGAAACCATTCGCCGTTATATCTATCAGGCAGGGGCGTGGAATGATGGCCGTGCCTTCAGCTACGACCATGATGATCCTTACGGCCTCGATGTGCATAATAAGCTGCTCACAGGCTACATTCATGATCGGCGCGGAAACTGCATCACCATGCCGTTTCTGTTTATCATCCTCGGCCAACGGCTCGGGCTGGATGTAACGCCTTCCATGGCACCGCTGCATGTCTTTGTGAAGTTCACAGATGATCAGGGCGTGACACACAATCTGGAAGCCACAAGCGGGGCGGGGCGGGCGCGGGATCAGCATTATCGCGACCTGCTGCCCATCACCGATGCCGCGATTTCAAACGGTGTCTTCCTGACGCCTTTGGATGCGGAACAATCCGTGGCAGTGATCGCCGCCGTGATCGTGGAAGAGTTGATCGCTGAAACCCGTTACCATGACGCCATGGCGGTAGCCGATATCCTGATTGAGAATTACCCGATGTTCGCCTATATCATGGTCAAGAAGGCCACGGCCTCTTACCACCTGCTGCGCACGGAATTTCACGAGAAATATCCAACAGCACAGGGCGTTCCAGAAGATCAGCGCCCCTATCTGGCTTACCTTCAACGGGTCAATCAAGACATGTTTGACAGGGCAGAATCTTTGGGTTGGCGAGCTGTGCAAAGATAGGGTAACGTCTGCCTGTAATTACACGTTTTAGGGGAATGACGATGTTCCGTATTTTGAAGCAACTTATACTGACCACGCTCTTTGCGATTTTCGCTTCGCAAGCTTCATCTATGTTCATTCAGCCTGATTGGTTTGACCCCACACAACCAGGTGTAGGCACAAATCGCTACTCATACTGCTATAACGATCCAATCAACTGCATTGATCCAAGTGGAAATACAGCGGTCAGTCCAGAAGAGGCTGAACAAGCCGAGAGAGAACAAGCGGAAAGAGAAGAAAGGCAAGATTCTGTTCGAGAGACCGGACCTTCAGGACTCCTTGGAAAAGGGGTTAAGGCTATTGCCGATTCTGCCAAAAGGAAAGCTGCTGAAAGGGCTTTGAGGTATGCGCGACAGCGCGCTGTCGTGGATGCATGGAAAATGGAGCGGCAATTAGCGGTTAAAGGATTGCCAACAGCCCGTCCGTGGTCAGCTGATCAGCTAACTGAACTTATCGACACTGGCCGCGTAAAGGGGTTTGTCGGTGATCACATTAATACCGTGAATGGCAACGTATCCTTGGCAGCTAATCATAGAAATATTCAATTCTCAACGGTCGCAGAACACAATGCACGACACGCGGCGGCAGGCGGATTTCGAACGCAGATTTCTGGGCAGCCAATGATAGACAGAACTTTGGGTGGACAACTTCCAGATCTTGCAACACCAGCAGCAAGAGGGTGGCCCGAACGAGCACGAGGCCTCGGAATAATGGGCCTTTCGGGCGTCGCTACTGGTTTAGAAGCCATGGATCAGTTCGATCCGATCTTTGGGCCGAATGGCTTTTTTGGTGCCAGCCCGATGGGTTGTGGCACACTAGACTGTTGATGCCTATGTATTCACCAAGCGACATCGACAAACTTGTCCACCGGAAAATAAACGAAGTTTTTCCTGCTGAACGAGTATTGTGTAACATTGGTTGGGTTAGCTTGAAAAACCCGGGCATCAAGCATCGGCCTGAGTATTTAAATGCTTTCAATTTCGCAACAGAAATCGATGAAATCGACTACATTAGTCAATTTATACGTGACGCCAATGTGGATACGGTCAGGGATTTCTACCGTCAAACGAATGGAATGCGGTTACTATGCGATACGTTTTTTGTTCCGGGCGTACTGTTTCATAGGGATAACTTTGGCGGTCACGATTTTTTCTGTGTTGCTTTAGATTTTTCAAATCATGGCGGTTTTGCCTTACCAAAGCGCTCTCCGGAAAATGGCTTCTTAATTGGTGGAAGCCATCGCCAGAAAGATGGAAAAACTGTCAATCTGCACGACATTTTGACCAAATCAGGTGAGATCGTAGGGGGATTCTTTGATGAAAGCCCAGAAGTGATAGATAGGTTTTCAACGATCCCAGAGTGGTTGTCGGCCCGCATTGAAACCGCAGCACATGAGCTGCGGCTCCAAATATCACAGTTGTAGTCAAGCTGAAAACGCGGTCCCCCGTCTTGAAAGTAAATGGTCTAGCAATGCATTTTGTGCGTGCGCTATTTCAAGGGGGAGCTCATTTTGCCCCGCAAGTTGTACATCTAGTTGGGGTTAGGTTTTCCACTATCTCCCATAGTGGAAAATCTTGCCGCAGCCGGCAGGCATCTTTCCAGCTCCGATCGTGCCGGCGATCGCTGATTTCAATGTGAATAGTTCCAGACGCTTAGAACTTTGACGATTCACTATTTTCCACTTCTGATATAAAGTGGAAAACATGAGTGAAATGACCCTATACGATCCCCAAGGAAACCGCCTCTATCTGAATGCAGAGGAGAGGGCAGCATTTTTGGCAGCAGCGCGTCAACGGCCAGCTCGTGACCGCACTCTTTGCGAAACCCTGCATTTTACAGGGTGCAGGCCGTCAGAGCTGATCGAGATCACACCAGCCCGCATTGACCTGTCAGGGGGCACAGTGACGCTCAGGACGCTTAAGAAGCGCAAGGACAGCGCAGGCAACCAGAAAACGGCTTACAGAGCCGTACCAGTCCCCCCAGAATATCTGGACACCCTCAATACCGCCCACGGCATCCGTGAGGCTCAGAAGTCTATAAAACGGATGAATACGCCTGTATGGCCGCTCACACGGCAGCGTGTCGGCCAGATCGTCCGTACCGTCATGAAAGAAGCTGGCATTGTCGAAGGCAAGCACCGTTGTCCGAAGGGTTTGCGGCACGGCTATGGTATCAATGCCACCACAAACGGCATTCAGCTCCACATGCTGCAAAAGTGGATGGGACACGCCGACATGAAATCAACTGCGATCTATGCTACGGCCATTGGGCAGGAAGAGCAGGAAATTGCCGCAAGGATGTGGGCTTAAAATGGGAGAGCGGTCTTTAGTTGACAACGAAGAGTTAATCCAAGCCAACGAACGAGCAATAAGTGATTGGTATCATGCAATAAAAAAATTGCAGAAAAAGGACATATTAGCTAGAATATTAGATGGGTATGATAAGTTGCCACGTAACGGGACTGTTGCATTAACTGAATGCCGGAAAAATCGAAGCAAACCGTATTCTATATCTAGATGCTTGGAACTTTCGGATGTCAACATCTGGTACGCAATTGCGTGTCATCTCAGTCAATTTCGAACCCAATTAGGTTAATGC
>JBDWMA010000056.1:0-32559 GCA_039972875.1 Pseudoruegeria sp. | reverse complement strand
TCGTCGTCGGCGCCGCAGCCGGCGGAGCCGCCATGGTCTACAGCGCACAATCCGAGAAAAAGATGAACGAACTCATCAAAATCGTAGGGGAACCTATCGATAGTTTGGATGATATCACGCTGCAGGAAGAAGCCGGTGCAGTTACGACGCCAGAGGTAGACCCAGGCGCTGATCCGGGCGTCATAGGACTTGGCCAACCCGCATACTTCATACCGCAAGATGCGGAGATCTTAGGGTCTACATTCGTCCCCGCGGAAGACGGCCCCTACGGCGTTGACACCAAAGAGTTCGTTTATACGCGCGCTGGCCAAGCGGACACCGTTTACGTTGTCTCCATTGACGCAAGCGACCCAGGTGGCGCGCGCGACGGCCTTGTGCTGCATGCAACTGAAACTTTCTCGGAAACCGTAAACGGCGTGGTGCTGTCGGACGTAACCACTTATGATTCATTTGGGACTGCAACTGAGACGCTGCTCGATCTCGATCTCGCAGCAGAAGTGGAACCCATTACCGAAGCGGAATTGTTGGGCGACCCTGAAACGGATCTGGCGCATATTGAGGACAAATTGTACCAATTGCGCCCCGATGCTGAAATTCTAGAAGTGCATTCGGCTGGTCCTCTAACATATGCGTCGTATCAACTTTCCGGCGAAACTGGTATCAGGGTTTATATGATGGAGCGCATCACAGAAGATGGTGCAGCGGGGCATACCTACGAGTACGCAGACGGATGGATCAGCGGAACCGTCACGGGATTTTTCTTTGAGGCATTCAACTATTTCCAAAAGGCGGTAAACACTTATGTTGAGCTGAAACATTATTACAATGTCGGAACGTTGGCACTGGACGTGATCGATTACTTCCTGCAGGATGTTGATCTTTCCGGCATCGCTAGTATGGTTTTGGGGGGCACTGCAACCGCGGCTTTGACCCCGCGAGAATCCGCGACTGTCAGACATGTCGGAACGACCGCTGCTATTGTTCCCTTCCTCATGAACGGGGCCGTTACCGCCGCACAACAATGGGCGACGGCGCAGGCTGGACCAATCTGTTTCGCTTTCGGTGGAAACTGCATGTTTAAGGCAACAGGTGACGCAAGCGCAGTCGACCTGCAAGGCGAGAACGGGGATATTGTAGCGGCCGATCCCGAGGCCCCCCCAACTTCACCGGTTCCTCCTGCGCTTGTCGACACACACTGGCAACTGGGAACTCAGTTCCTCGTAGCATCTACGAATCCTGATGATCTATGTTTCGGTATGTCTACAACCTATCTGAAAAATCGTTTCGACGCCGGCGGCATTGTCCAGACAGACAATTATGAAATTCAAACGGTATCCCAACAAGCCGCACCCATTGAGAACGAGCTGGCAAACGATACGGCGCGTGACTTTATGCACGATGTTTACGGCCAGGTAGAAAAAAACCTTAGTGGACACTTGGCTCACTTCAGAACAATGGCCAATCCAAAAGACACGACCGTCACGAACTGGCTTTCGCCAGATATCACTGGGTATGGCAAGGAACTTGTACTAGAGGCGAGATATGCTTCTGCAACATCCTTCGCTACGCTTGGTCTGGAACTCGACTTTCAAAATTACAGCACTGACATAGCGGATGCGCTCGATTTTATTGCCTCAGAAGATTCGAGGGGGAAGGCCTTTGCTTTGAATATGGTCGGTATCGGTAATCCTGGTCATGAGGTATCTCTCGTACATGAATTGGACGGTTCAATTACCTTGATCGAACCGAATTTAGGGGTAGTACGTTTTCAAGATCCAAGCCGATTAAAGGACCTTTATGAAAGGAACCTCCCGTCAGGCTCACTTAGGTTTGACGTTGCTGAAGTGAAAGTGGCGACAGATCCTGACTCGGCTACGTCTCCTGCCGCGGTTCTAGCTTGGTACAAAGATTTGACAGGTGAAGACGCCAGCACCTATGGATCATGAACAGAGCGGCAGCATCGGCATGGAAGGTGAAAATAGTCTTGGTACGACAGCCGCAGGTGAAGTGGCGGCTTGGTACAACAACTTGCCGTAAGCGCCGGAAAACCCGCTTTAACCCAAGTGACAAATTGCATCCCTCGAACACCGGCTCTGTCGCAAAGTTCTTGAGTGGCTGATTGAGAGCCTACGCTGGACACAATTATGCTGCGAGTGCTGCGAACTGCTTGAAAGGAGCCACACCATTTTGACCGAGCTGCCCCTCGTGGATCATGTGCGCGGTACAGATACATCCATTTTCCCCGAACCTTGATATAAGTCTCGTCCATCCGCCAGGAGATGGCTGTGGGCTTTTTGCTGACCTGAACATTTGCGGCGATCGTTGGCGTGAACCTCACAACCCAACGGTTCAGCGTGGCGTGGTCAACTTCAACACCACGCTCGGCCATGATTTCTTCCAAATCTCGGTATGAGACGCCGTAGCGGACGTAGAAAAATACCGCGTACAAGATTACGCTTTTGGGATATTGGTACCCCTTGAAATCAATCGCCATGGTTAGTTGCTCGCCTTCACATTCGAAGGTTCGCACCCAACACAGTCTGATTTCGATGACCAAAACGACAAAAATTTACGACAGAACCCGGCAGTGGACATCAATTAAATTACTGATTAACAAATGAAATATTTAATCCTACAGGATAGATGCCGATGAACGAACTGAGTTTGGTGAACCTGTCAAAGGTGTTTGTGACGTCTCTAGCACTCAATCTTCAATTGATTAACGCGGCCAGTGGTTCAGAAAGCCAGACCATTAGCGCTGCTAGTTGCGCACGGTTGAACAATGAAAGTTTAATCGAGGATATTTGGTTATCTTCAAACCCCGTAGGTCAATGTGTTGTTTTGAACCCAGACCATAAAAATTGTGAAGGACTGGTGAGGTGGAAGAATCAAAATCCCGCACTTTCGATAATTGCGTTAGGTGAACACAGCATTGAATTGAACGAACAAATTTCCATCCAAAAAATGACGATCAAATTTGCTGAGGACTTTTCAGAGATCTCCGGAAGAGAAATCCAGTATCAACAAGAGGTCGCCAATATGTCGATTTTTTATACGACGGACGATTTCGTTGAAGGTGTGCGAACTCGGGGGTGGATCACAGACATCGATAATTTTGAGTATTTTATGGCAAGTCCAGAAATCAATTGTTGGGGAAGACCTACCTTTAACGATAACGGCATTTTTGGTTACTTAACGTATCTAAAATCTGACTTAGAGGAAGAAGATGCCTTAAATTGCGCGTTTGAAAAGTTAGTAAGAGGAACTGGTTTGGCGCTTGCTATTGGTGAGGATACTTCCTTTTTTCGGCTATATCCCCCGTCCTTTGAACAGGGATTGCCGACACTTTCAGATGAACATGCTAGCATGATAGAAGCACTGTACTCCGCTAGTGACGAAGATCTAAAATCTGATGTAGCATTTAGAAGTTACATCGATCGTGCTTGCGAATAGTGTTTTGACTGCATCAAACAAATTTAGTCTTGGGGTCGTTTGTTAAACGATTTCATAGTAGTTTAATAACACTTGATAAATGGAAGCTGATATAAACAAGAGTATCTTGTTTATTGTCTAACGTCAGCGTCTATGGGGCCAAATAATTCTCTTCAAACCCTTCCGCCATCACGCTTTAATGCCGCGATATCACGTTCCCTAAGTACGGTTGCCGGATCGACCTGCGATGTTGAAATATTGTCAAGGGAAATTCGTGTATCCGAACGGGAAGCCCTCTCCATACAAGGGGAGTGGATGTATGTTTCGTTGGTTTCACAAAATAGCATTGGCTGCATTTATAGAAGCAGCCTTCATGTAAATGAAACAGCGAGAATCTTTCTAATCTGGGAAGCGGGAGAAATAGTAGGATGGCTAGAGTGTCGATACCATGCCTTTCAATCTAAAAGCTGTCTTCTGAGACTTGCTCCTCAGAGCAACAAATGCGACAACACACAGGGGACACCTACTGAAATATCAGTCGTATCAGCCCTAGATATCGAAACAACACTCAGAAACCTTAGGGTATTAACTAATCAAATTGTCTTACGGGCATCAGTTGGAAACCAAATTTGCTTTCCAGTTGACCGATACCAAGATACATTCCGCTATGGCCCCGGTGTTGAGGATGCTATAGCGCTATCGGCATCGTCAAGTTTCGGGACATCTCAAAAACCGGTACGTGGGCACATGACCAAGCCCAAGAAATCTGGTGCCTTTTGAGGCCATCGTTTTCCTCCTGAAATTATCACATACGCCGTCAGGGCCTTTCACCGATTTCCCATGAGTTTGCGCGATGTCGAGGACTTGCCCTTTCGATAAATGGTAAGAAGTATTGGTTGTGGCGCGCCGTCGACAGCACAGGCGATGTACTGGACATCCTCGTGCAATCTCGGCGCAAAAAGCGGGCCGTGACTCGGTTCTGCAGCAAACTATTCAAGACGTTTGGTGAACCACGAGGGATCGTCACCGAAAAACGCAGAAGCAACGGGGCCGCCCTGAAGGAGCTTACCCCGGGAGTAAAGCACCGCAGCCATAAGGGTCTCAACACTAGAAGCAAATGTCTGCCCGAGACGGTTGAGAACGCCGCTAAATTGCGGCGCAACCAAAAAAACAACCGCGGGCAGCGAGCTCTCTCGGACAGTCCTGCGCACTGTTTATGATCTGTCAGAAGCAATGTGCAGGTCGATTAAACATCGAGTTTTGGCAGGATGTTAAAGAAGTGCGCTAAATTTGAAAAATAAGGAATTCAGAGGCAAACTCCTGCCTTCATTTTATCGGCGCACTAATAACCACCCGAAAGCGTTAGCATTTCGCCTGTCATAAAGCTGCTCGCTTGCGCGGATAAAAATAGGGCAGCACCAACCATCTCGTCGACGTGACCAGCGCGGCCCATCCAGTTTGCCTTGGCCACATAGTTTGCCCAAGCATCCGCGTCCGAAGACTTGCGACCTGCGTTACGGTCTGTATCGATTAAGCCAGGGGCGAGCGTGTTTAGGATCACACCGGTTTGCGCATAGGCGCGTGCTTGGCTTTGAATGAGGTTATGCTGTGCAGCTTTTGTAGCCGCATATGCTGTGACGATCGGGTTGGGGCCGAACTGGTTGATGGACCCGATGTTGACAACACGGCCCCAGCCGCGTGCCGCCATGGCAGGGAGGCAGGATTGCAGCATATCGACTGTGGAGCGTAAATTGACGTTCAGTTGGAAGCTTAGATCATCGTCCGTCAGATCCGCTAGAGACGCATTTATTTGAGCCGAAGCGTTAATCACAAGAACGTCGAGTTGGCCGGCTTCGGCCTCACAAGTTTCGATGAGCGTGCGTCCAGCACCTTTTTGCGAAAGATCAGCGGCCAAAGCGCTGCATGATCCCCCTTGGGAAGAAATAGCCTGCAAAGTGTCGACCGTCGCATCCAAGGTTTGCCCGTGAACGATGACATGTGCGCCCGCGCCCGCAAGACCTTGCGCGATAGCAGCGCCGATGCCACGGCTTGAACCAGTCACAAGTGCGGTTTTGCCCGAGAGGTCAAACAGGTCATTCGGCGTTTTCATGTCAATTCCAATTTGGGGTAAAAAGTGTGCTTGGAAGCCCGCTAAATCCAGTTTTAATCGAGAAAAGCCCGCCTGATAAGGGAGCCTCAGATAACGTAGATGCGGGCAATCGGGTGCGCGCGCTGGTGATGAAAAGGACATCGTTGTCATACCCTCCGAAACAAAGGCTGGTGGCGCGTGGCACGGGCATATCAATTCGCATCTCGACACCCCCATCAGGCGCAAATCGAACAACCGACCAGCCGTCCCAGATAGCGCACCACACGCCGCCTTCGCTGTCGACGCACAACCCGTCTGGGCGGCCATCTCCTTGCGGGATTTGCGCGAATACACGGCGGTTTTTTAGGTCACCCGTTCCAGGAATGCTGTCATAGGCGTAAATCAGGCCTGGGATTGTATCGACGAAGTAAAACGTTTTTCCATCGGGCGACCATCCAAGGCCGTTTGACACAGTAACGCCGCTTTCCTTTTGATCCACCTGTCCATCAGAGGTGACCCGAAACAACCCACCCGTGGGCTTGCTGGCATCCAACCGCATCGAACCGACCCAAATCGCCCCGCCAACGCCGACTTTGGCGTCGTTCAAACGGTTGTGAATTTGGCCTTCCTCGGGATCGCAAAATGGAGTCAACGCGCCGGTGGCGAAATCAAGCGCTTCGATTCCGTCTTGGCTGGCAACCATCACGCCGCCACTCGAGCAAGGCATAACGGCACTGACAAGCTTCTGCAGCTCACAGCTTTCATTGATGCCCGTGACTGGATCAAATCGGTAAACCGCAGGACGTAAAATATCGACCCAGTACAAGCGTTGCTCATTTGGGTGCCAAACCGGAGCCTCGCCAAGTTGCGCACCCCACGGCAGCACACAGTTCAACCCGCTAGACCGTTCACTTTGAGCCGTGCGGGGTTGCGGGCTGGAGTTAATCGCGACCGCTCCCGCAGAACCCGTGATGCGTCGGGCGGCAGCAATTAGGTCACGTCCGATCGGGTGAATGTTCGTCTCATCCATGCGCGATGACGGAGCGAGAACGGCCAGCGCGCCAAGAGGTGTCCCATCGGGGCCACCAATCGCAACGGCGACCGAGTTCACCCCCGGCAGGTGTTCCTCGAATGAAATTGCATAACCCCGCGCTCGTGTCAGCGTCAGGTCAGCGTTCAGCGTGTCCGCATCCGTAATCGTCGTGTTGGTAAATCGTGCAAGGTCGCCTTGCTCCAAAAATCGGCGCGTTTCTGATGGGTCTTGATAGGCAAGCAGCGCTTTGCCAGCGCTGGTGCAATGAAGAGGTGAGCGTTGACCAACCTCAACTTTGACGGCCAATCCTGCACCAGAGCGTTCTTCAAGATATAGCAGCTGACCTTGATCAATTTTGCTCAGCGCAATGCTTTCGCTGAAATCGAGGCAGAGTTTTTCAAGCTCGGGGATTGCCACTGCATTCAGATCGAACGTGTCCCAAACGCGGTGCGACAACTCAAGGAACCGTCCGCCCAAAACATACGTGCCTTGTTCTTTGTTTTGGCGCACAAGGCCGAACGCAATCAGGGTTTTCAATATCCGCGCAAACGTAGGCTTTGGCAGTTGTGCCCGTTGCATCAGTTCAGCAAAGCGCAAAGGCGTGTCTGCATCTGCAATAATGTCCAACAGCGTCAACCCTTTCGCTAAAGCTGCAGCACCATCAGGTACATTCTTAGGTGCGTTACGTGTGGTCACAAGGGGTGCTCCGAATAATATCTTTAGATCGTGAGGTAATACAGTGTCGCCTGTATTTGTTAAGGGCAACCCGTGTTTGCGTGAACAATGACCGCCCGTTACTTGCTTGTCAGCAACTCGGGCAAGAATAACGTGACTGCGGGCACGAATGTGATGACCAGTAGTGTGAAGACAATCGGGATGTAGAACGGGATCATCGCCCGCACCAATGATCCATACGAGATTTTGGCAACATCCATCATGATGAACAGGATCACGCCAAACGGTGGGGTGATTGCGCCGATCAGCAGGTTGAAAATCAACATCACACCGAACTGCGTGGGGTCCATGCCAAGCGTTCCGATCAGGGGCCACAACGTTGGAACTGCGATCAACATGATTGCTGTCGTCTCCATAACCAAGCCAGCGATTAGTAGCATCACGTTGATCATCAACAGCAAGATGATTGGGTTGCCGGAAATTGTTAGCAGCGCTGTTTGCAATGTCTCGGGGACGTTCAAGACAGAAATTAACCACGAAATTGGGGCCGCACATGCGAGAATGAATACCAACGCGCCGATGGTGTAGACCGTGCTGCGCATGGCTTCGATCAGGGCTGTAAAGGTGAGTTCACGCATACCGATGCCAAGGATGATGGCATAGACTGTGACGATAGCCCCAAGTTCGGTGGGGGTGGCAATGCCGGATAACAGGCCAACGACCAGCAACAAGGGCGCAAGCAATCCGGGCAATGCGCGCCACGCAGAACAGGTCACGTCGCGAAAGCTGGCACGCGGTGTCACGGGTGCTTCAATGCGTTTGGTTACGGCTAAAACATAGATCAGAACCATCAAAACAAAGCCCAAAAACAGACCTGGCACAATCCCCGCCAAAAACAGCTTTGCAATCGATTCACCGGACAAAACGGCATAGATGACCATGATGACGCTTGGCGGAATGATCGGCCCGATGATCGAGGATGACGCAGTGACGGCAGCGCTGAACGGTTTGCTAAAACCGGCCTTTTCCATCGCCTTGATCTCAATCGCGCCCAAACCAGCTGCGTCAGCGGCTGCAACACCGGACATGCCGGAAAAAACGATTGAGGCAAGGATGTTCACATGCGCAAGCCCACCGTGAATATGCGCGACCAACGATTTAGCAAACGCAAAGATGCGGTCAGCAATTCCAGATACGTTTAGCAAATTACCCGCAAACACAAACAGCGGTATGGCCAAAAGCGGGAAGCTCTCCAGTGAGGGAGTCATGCGCTGCGGGATGATCCGAATGCCCGCCGCCTTAAAAATGGGCGAGCCGCCAAAATAGGTTTGCGTGGCAATAAAGATCACCGCTGCTGTAAGCATAGCGAAGGGGACCGGCATGCGTAAAAAAATCAAGCCGAACAGAATGGCCAGTAAAAGAAGAGCTTCCATGGTTAGACCAATGCCTCTTGTTCGTCTTTACGCTCAAAAATCACGTCATAGGCGGTTGCCAGTATGACCGAGCAAAAACAGTAGATGAGCGGGATCGAATTATAAAACGCGATTGGAAAATTGTTAGGCAAGGAAATCGTCGTGCGTCGCAGCTCAACCTTCAGGATTGGTCCGATATGGGTGATCAGCACGACAAGTGTTATGATAGTCAGGATCGACATAAAAACACCCAATGCGCGCGACACCGGTCCCCGGGGGAATAGATCGACAAGGATGTGGCGCTTTTCTTTTGTGGCGACGGCAGCGGCGAGAAGCGTCAGCAAGATAAAGAGGATCGTTACCAATTCCTCCATCCACGGCACCGGCGCATTGAAAATGTAGCGCGCTATAATTTGGAAGGATATCGTTCCAATGATCACCATCAGCAAAACCATGCTCAGGCCCATCTCGATGCGCCCTTGAATGTCTATGAAGCGTTTAAGTATGTGTCGCATGTCTGACCTTTGACATCGTGGGGATGAGGGTCGGGCAAAAAATGGCCGACCCGTTTGTTTGATTACTGGGATTGCACCTTATCGAACAGGCCATCGCTCCACAGACCTTCGGATTCTGCGGTTGCGACTGCTGCACGAGCCGCTGCTTGAAGCGCCGTTGTGTCATACTCGCGGATCGTAGCCCCACCATCTCGCATTTGCTGCAAAACGTCGTCGCGGCGCGCCGTTGCATCCTCATAGGCAAAGGTCGCAGCATCTGCGGCGGCGGCGACCAAAATTTCCTGATGCTCAGGCGTCATGCTTTGGAATTTGTCTTCGTTGATCATGATCGCGGAGGACGCCCAAACGTGGTTCGTCATGTAAACGTTCGATGCGACTTCATGAAAACGCTGGGAAATCGCAGCTGTTGGAGGACCTTCGGCACCGTCTACAACACCGGTGTTAAGACCAAGATAGACCTCGCCCCAAGCGACCTGTGTTGGCTGGGCACCCAAAGATGTCCAAAGTTGCAGGTAGGACGGGATTTGTGGGATGCGCATTTTTCGCCCCTCAAAGCTTCCGTCTGCTGGTAGCTCGTCAACCATAAAGGCAATGCGTGGTTCTGTCGGCCCGCCCGACAAAACACGAATGCGGGCGTCGTCGCGCATGTCTGTTGTTAGCTCTTGGAACAATGCGCTGCGGAAGAAGTCAAAGACGTGGTCGCTGTCGCGGAACGTAAAGCCCCATGTCATAATCTGCGTATCAGGGGCATAGGCCGAAAGCCAAGATCCGGCAGTCCCAAGCGCATCAACCGAGCCAGTGGACATTTGGTCCATGACCTGCGGCGGCGTGCCTAACTGCGTGCCTGTAATGTAATTAACCTCAATGTCTCCGCCGGAACCTTCCTCAACAAGACCTTTGAAGTGGATGTTCATCCGGTCCATTTGTGAATCAATAGCGTCCGAGTTCACAAGCGTAAGCGTTTCAGCCTGAGCCCCGCACGCAACTGTGCAAAGCGCCAGTGTGGACAGTAGTTTGGTCGAAATGTTCATTGTCGTATCTCCTCAGTTTAACAATGGTGTTATCGCCCCCATCTCCCTGAGGCGCAGTCTTTTAGCATCGTATGGGCTTTAAGAGGTCCATAGCTGCTGGCGTTAGCTCCACTCCCAACCCGGGACCGCTTGGCAGGGTATAAGCGCCTGCTTTGCAGTCCATGTCGCTGCGCAAAAGCACGCGGTTCGGCTCGAAAATGGAATGTTGGAATTCGTGGAAGGTTGTGGCTTTGAGGGCTGCGCTAGCACACAGGCTAGCGGCCAAAAAGATACCCGTTCCGATGGTGGCGTGGGGGATCAGCTCAATGCCACGTTCATGCGCAATAGCGCCGATCCGCATAAAGTTACTGATCCCTTTACGTCCCATTTCAGGCTGCACAATCGCGATCTCGCATTGATCCACACGGTGGAGCATATCGTAATGGGTGCGCCATTCTTCCCCCACGGCGATTGGGCTTGGGCTGGCCTTGCAAACAGTAGACAGGCCCACGATGTCTTCGGTACGCACAGGTGCCTCGGCAAACCAAAGATCATGCGGTGCCATCGCTGTGATCAGGTCAATGGCTTCTTGAGGCGTTTGGTTCCAATGCATGTCCGCTGCGATCAGGGCATCAGGCCCAAGTGCATCGCGCAAGGAGTGCAGTTCGCTCGCGGGTCCATCATCAGCAACCGGCGAGGCGAATTTGAAGGCATTGAAGCCGCGATCTTGCCACTGCTTGGCCAATGCTGCACGTTTTTGCGAAGTCGGTTCCGGTAAGCCAGAAATATAGGCGGGAATGGTGGCGTGCTGTGCGCCGCCAAGCAGTTGGGTCACAGAGACGTTCGCTTGCTTGCCGGCAATATCCCACAGCGCAATATCGACGGCGGCAAGCGCATCAACGTAAAAACCGCCTCCATACCCTCGCACACGCATCAAATCATATAGGTCGTCGTAGATCGCAGATGGATCGCTTGGATCACGTCCGACCGTAAAGTCTGCCAGTAGATCGCTAATAATTGCACCGACCGCACCCGGGGCCACAAGACCGTAGGTTTCACCCCAACCGATCACTCCATTCAACGTCTCGATACGCACAACAATTGAGCGGTCAAAAATCGGATAAACGGTGCGGTTGCCTTTCCGAACGAGATAGCCCTTTTCATTCGGCTCCTCGCCTGCGCGGGGGGCGCCCAAATATGGCGTATCGCGTGGGATCGTCAGCGAGAACGCTTCAACTGATTTGACGACGTCAGACATTTAAAGGCCCCTAAATCTTTTGCACAGGGATGATCCCCAACTCGACCAAATTGGCGTCGATGTCAGCCGTTGCCAATGCATCAAGTTCAGCTGTGGGAGCGCGGACAATTGCGTTGCCCATCAAACCCCGACGCATCATCGTATGTTTGGTCAGGCGCATCCGGTAGACGGCTTGTAGCGTCAGAAGCGGAAGGGTTTTGATGTAGATGTCGCGGGCTGCTTGGCGATCGCCGCTGCGCCAAGCCTCATCCAATGCAACGTGCTCACCTGCAATTTCCAGTGCAGGCATCGCCGCACAGGCGCCGCGCTCATACTCATCAAGAATGTAGCGTGCACCGCCGCCCCCGATCACACCCAACAGGTTGGCGGGCTTGCTGTCCAGAATATAACTGATCGCAGGGCCCGCGGGCAGCGTCTCTTCTTTTACATAAGCAATCTGGGGGAATTTCTCGGCTAATTTGAGTATCGTGGCGGGGGGCAGGTCTGACCCACGCGGGGCCGGCGCATTTTGCAAGATGATGCGCATCTCAGGCAATCCCGCAACAACGGCGGCGAAGAATTCCGTCACATCCTCAATCTTTGAACCAATGGATTTAGGCGGTTGAATCATTAACCACGTCACACCCAAATCACGTGCAGCGCAGCCATGGGCCACCACTTGATCCGACGTCTCAGCGCTAGCACCCGCAACGATTGGCACGTCGCCCGTCGCTGTTTCAACAACGACTCTCAGCAGTCTTTCACGCTCCAACGGTGAGAGGTGCTCCACCTCACTCGCAAAACCGGGAAAGACGACCCCGCCAACACCGACATCACAGGCATAGCGCACAAGCCCAGGCATAGCGTCAAGATCGACATACCCGCGAGCAGTGAAGGGCGTTGGAAGGACGGGAAGAATTCCGCTGAGAGTCTCAGGCATTTAACAAGGTCCATATTATAAGACTAACAATCATAATTTGACACTAATCACAAAATGCCATTTACGCAAGACCAGATTAAATCGACGCAACGCCAGATAGGACATTGGAATGAACCAGCAGCCAACACAGATGGAAAAAATCATTATCGTTGATTGGGGGACCACATCCCTAAGGGCCGCGCTTACGGATGCATCGGGACACATTTTCGCTGAGATTGAGAATGAAAGGGGCATTCAGTTCATCAAGGACAAAGCGTTTGAGCCTGAATTGGTCGCCGCAATTGACCTATGGCTCAAGGAACACGGCCCCCTTCCAGTCATAGCGCTTGGCATGATCACCAGTAAAAACGGCTGGATCGAAGTGCCCTATGTTGCCTGCCCCGCGACCTCAAACGACTTAGCAAAAGGGGTTATTCATCGAAAACTGCCGAATGGATCGAACTTATATTTCCTCCCAGGGATCACCGACAAAACCCGCGCACCATTTCCAGATGTGATGAGAGGGGAAGAGACGCAAATCCTCGGGTTTGGCGTGACCAATGCGTCCACCATTGTCTTGCCTGGAACCCACAGTAAGTGGTCCACAGTCAGCGCGGGGCGCATCCAAGGATTTCAAACTTTTGTCACGGGCGAGATCTTTGCATTGATGTCCCAACACTCGTTCATCGCCAAAGCTGCAGGCGTCGACAGCTCAGCCGAAAATTTTGATGCCTTTGAGCGCGGCGCCAAAGTGGCGCGTGATTGTGAGGGGCCAGATACGTCATTCCTGACGCAACTCTTCTCAGTGCGCACAGGGATGTTGGCGGGCCAACTCGCGGCACCTGACATGATAAGTTATTTGTCAGGTCTTTTGATTGGGAGCGAATTTCGCCAGGCCAAGGACGGCGGATTGTTCAAATTCGGCGACACGATTGGTATCGTTGGCAATGATGGCTTGAATGCGCGGTATCACCGTGTGGCAGATATTTTCAATCTGACCGTTCGCGACGGAGGTGAGCAAGCTGCCGTTGTGGGTGCCCTTGAGATTTATCAGGAGGTGATCGCAAATGCTCTAAACGGGACTGTTGCGTTAAGCAACCAAGTTTGATGGCATCCAGTATTTGGTGGCGATCTATGCCGCGCGCCCAAACCAGTTTTGAACGTAGGCAATCTGGCCTCGTACGCCGGGCAGTCGGTTGTTGATGTGGCCGTTCTTGATTATTCCGATCGTCTCCAGACCTTGCAAAGTTGCTTTCGCAGATCGCTGAAATCGAAAGCTTTGCCGATATCCTAACAACGGCTTCTGTGCAGCATGATCGCTCTCAACCCGATTGTTTCGATACTTTTTGTTGATATGTGTGATGTGATCAAAGTGCGGGACCAAGTTTCTGAACCCAGCGGAAAACTGTCGACCATTCAACGTTGAGGCCGCGCTCGGCGAGAAGATCAACCACGTCCTGATACGAAAGCGGGTAACGCAAATACATTCGTACCGCGCATAAAATGATCGCTGCAGGAAACCGATGACACGACAGTCGCATCACATCGCCAGTTCCATTCCTCCTGCACCCAGAATACCGCAACGGACATTTCCGGTGCCACATCAAAGACCAGAAACGACTCTACCAATGCGTCGGTTGTTTCAGGATCACCGGCGTTGCGCGCTTCGGGTCGGTCATTGATGATGGCCCAGACCGGACCATCCTTTTCTGTACGAACACTCACATCGCAACTCCTTTTGCTGTTATTTTATTCGGATCAACACAGTTGGATCAGGCATCACCAGCTACAAGCCCTTCAACCTCTCCAATCAGATCGTCACGCAGTTCAAGCGGACCGCCCCAGTAGTCGAATATACCCCCATCGTCGCTGTTCTGCCCACATACGACAAACACACCAGTCCCAAAGCGGTCCTTTAGGTGCATCGCCAGCCATCCGACGAAACCAGAGTTGTCGGCCCCTTCAGGGAAATGGAACCGCCAAAGGCAGAACGGCTCGATGGAACCATCTTGCGGCAAAGGGTCGGGTCGCTCGATAAGCTGACTCCAGACCGCATCGTCACGTATGAGTGCCAATGATTGAGGATCTGCCCGATCTTTAAACGCTGCCAATGGAAACTCTTCGAAGACGTATGCACCGTCATAGGTGGTCAGGCGCGTTTCCTGGATTACCCGCTTCAGGCGATCAGTCGTTTCCTGGGCCGTTTCGCGTGAGATACTGACCATCGTTCGCTCTCCTTTTTCATGAGTGTCAATGTGTTTGAAGCCATGCCATCACGCCCATACCGACGACCATTGTCAGGACGAGATTCCGCGATGGAATGGCAACCGTTGCTGCTGCAATCGCCGCGATCATTGCGTCTCTGCCGCCTTCCGCGATGGCCACACAAATCAGTGAGACAACGAGGCAACCCGGAAAAACGGACAGCGCGCGCCAGAGCACTGGTACGCGGTTCATTACGTCACCAAGTGCATAGCCAGCTAAGCGAATGGCAAACGTGCTGATCGCAAGTGCAACGATGAGATTCTGTATTTCGGTCATTGGGCAGCCACTGAAGCAGGTCTCGGCATCATCGCGCCGACTATTGAGCCGGAGATACCACCGGACAGGATGGCCACTGCCGTGTTCAGACCCAAAAGAAAAACTCCGATGGCAACAATCGCCGCCACAGTCCATGGGATGAGATCGGTTCCCCCGCGCCACAAACCACGTGCCAAAACGATGAAGGCTGCTGTGAATGCAAATCCGATCCCGTAACGGTCCAGATCAAAGTCGCCTGACCCAAGCCATACACCGAAGGTGCTTGCGACAGACCACGCAAACATGATGATCAGTCCTGCGCCTATGAGAAAGCGCCAGCCTACTGTTCCACCTTTGGACCGGTATGCAAGCGTTAGCGCCCAATTTTCATCAGCAGTAAGGTGGATCGCTAATAATCGCGACCCTTTGGGTGCCGATTTGATAACCGGGCTGATCGACGCCAGTATCGGAAGATACCGCAGGTTCAAGGCAAGTGCGGTCACTAAAACGACCATAAATCCGGCATCTGCTGCCAAGCGTTCGACTGCCACGATTTGCGAGCTTCCCGCGAAAACGAAAATCCCCATCAAGACGACTTCAACGTCACTGAAGCCAGCTTGGGCGGCAAGCACACCAAATGCCAGGCCATACGCGCCAACTCCAATCGCCAGGGGGCTACCTTTTAGAATACCAAACCACATGAGGCGAGTTTAACCGGCATTCAGAAGGCGTAAGTGGCAAAATACCTTGATATACACTAGCATCATATCATAAATTCATTCCGAATGACTTCTTTCGATCACTTTTACGCAGAAAAGATCTCCATGAACCTCAGCCGTATCGACCGACACCTATTGAATGAACTGCAAAAGAATGCACGGACCCCGGTCGCCGCACTTGCCGAAGCGGCAGGAACGTCGACAGCCTCTGTTCAACGACATCTCAAGCGTTTGCGTGAGAGCGGTATCATCGAGCGTGAAATCGCAGTGATCGATCAGAGTGCGTCGGATACACCAATGACGTTCATTGTTCTGGTCGAGGTAGAGCGAGAAAGTCTGGACCGGCTTGACGATTTTCGCCGCCGTGCACGCGCTGAAGATGCTGTTCAGCAATGCTATTGCGTCGCGGGGGAAACCGATTTCGTGATCATCGCACAGGCGCGTGACATGGCGGATTATGAAGCATTCACTCACCGATTTTTTTTCAAAGACACGAACGTTCGTCGGTTCAGGACCAATGTAACGATCACGCGTGACAAGGTAGGTTTGGCCGTCTCGTTATAACCTTGGTTCGTTAATTCGCTTACACACGCTGCGGGATAGCAAAACCGACGTTAATCCACGGCGCAGCATCGGCCGATAAGGGTTCAAACCGGATCTTAGCTGCACTATGCGCCAATGGCTGCTTTAGCGCCTTGTCCAGAAGGTTAGTCCCACCAAAGCCTCACTGCAGCTCTGCCAGGATAGCCCAAGTCGCTCAGCAAATTTTCGTCTTCTTCCGCGAATGCCTCGTCAGGAGGAAAGCGATCAAACCAATCCTGAACATCCGTCGTTGATGCATCTGTGACTACAAGAACGGTATCGCTGAAGGGCCACTCTTCCTTGCCACCATCGAACTGAGTTACGCACACGAGGACATCGTCAACGTCTATTCGTGATCGAATGGCACGAAGGAATTCAGAGACTTGAGACAGTTCTTTGGGAGGACCAGACAGATTACACCAGAACGAAGCCAAGTCATCATTGCCATCGAAGAACTCTTCGACCTCAACCCAAACGGCTCTGTTGCCAGTGTCCTCTAGATCTCCAACTTTAACCAGCAAAGCGTACCTTTTTTGGTTGTCCATTAATGCCTCCTCGCCTTAATCAACTTGCACTTCCTTCTATTGCACCAATTGAGGTATCAAAATCTCTATCAACTAACTTATTTGTGGACTGGATAGCAGACGTTCGAATAAATAGCAGCATCGGTCGATAAGGGCTCTTTTCGGGCTTTACTCGTAGGCGGCGATTACACGCGTATGCTGCCTGCGTCAGCCCTAATTGGCGCTCTCTTTCTGCTTTGGACTTCATTCCGTCATATTGGTCTAAACCCAGTCCTGTGCAGCGTTGAAACAGAGGTTCTTAAAGCT
This sequence comes from Pseudoruegeria sp., assembly GCA_039972875.1. Classification (GTDB taxonomy): domain Bacteria; phylum Pseudomonadota; class Alphaproteobacteria; order Rhodobacterales; family Rhodobacteraceae; genus Pseudoruegeria. The sequence goes on along the minus strand of JBDWMA010000056.1, from coordinate 15,586 downwards.
GAGTTGGGTTCGGTACATCGCCATAAACCGCGACAGGATCGAATGTTTTGTGGCCTTCGAGAAAGGTTAGCGGGGCTCCCGCGCAGGCGCCGTGCGATACGGCACGGTAAAAACAGGACCGGTAGCCAACGTGGCAAGACGCGCCTGATCCAGTCACATCGACGCGCAACCACAGAGCATCTTGATCGTCATCGATACGCGCCTCGACCACTTTCTGAAAAAAACCAGAAGTTGCGCCTTTGTGCCACAATAGCTGTCGCGACCGGCTGAAATAATGTGCCTCGCCGCTTTCGATCGTCAAACGAAACGCCTCCGCGTTCATCCAGCCCAACATCAACACGTCGCCTGTGCTGGCATCGGTCGTGATGCAGGGCATAAGACCATCCTTCCCAAATTTGGGGGCAAGGTCCGTGCTTTCTTCGATTTGTTCGACGGTTTGGCGGACCTGAATATTCAAATTTGTCATCTCGGCCTCTTAGGCTCCTTGCGGTACGTTATGTTATATCATAACTATCAAATGAATGAGACCGAGTACTTTGTAAAGAGGGCAGCGCGATGACATTGGAAGACAAACGCATACCGGTCACTTTGCTGACCGGATTTCTTGGGGCTGGGAAAACAACTTTACTGAATCACCTAATCTGCGACCCAAATGCGGGGCGTGTTGCAGTCATCATGAATGAATTTGGAGACGTGGGGCTTGACCACGACTTGATTGAAGAGGCAACCGAAGAAACCGTATTGCTGCAATCAGGGTGTCTGTGCTGCGCAATCTTGGGCGACTTAGCCAAGACGCTTGCCGCATTGCTGGCAAAACGTGTCGCCGGGGATGTGCATTTTGATCGGATCGTCATCGAAACCAGCGGGATCGCCGATCCGGGGCCAATCGTCCACACATTGGCGACGGATTATCAAATTGCTCGCGGGTTCCGACTGGACGGCGTCGTTACGCTTGCGGATGCGGCAACCGGCATGAAGACGCTCGATCGTCAATTCGAAGCAGTACATCAGGCCGCGATGGCGGATGTCCTGATCTTGACGAAGGTTGACTTAGTCGACGAATTTGATCTTTCGCGTCTCGAAAACCGTCTGGAAGGCATAAACGCCTCCGCCCGCCGCATTCATGCTGATCATGGGCGCGTCCCAGTTGGTACACTTTTTGGTTTGTCCGCCATGCGCGAAGACGTGACCTCTTCAGATATCGATAACTGGTTGGGGATGTCGCAGGCGATCGTGAAACCCGATCCTCTGGCTGGCCTTTCCGGCTTCACGACCACACCTACAGCGTCGGTTGCCTTTGACGTGTCCAAGCCTGCGCAACACGAGCACCGGATCAACTCTGCATCGATTGAAGTGACCGAACCTATTCCCGCGAATGTCTTTGATTTCTGGCTCGATACGTTGATCGCACTTAAGGGGCCTAACATTCTAAGGATGAAAGGAATCTTGCACGTGAAAGGGCTGGAGCATCCATTTGTGTTTCACGGCGTGCAACATATCTTCGATGCGCCTGTGCCATTGAAAAATTGGTCAGGTCAGGATGTTACCAGCCGCGTTGTTATCATTGCAAGAGATATGGACGAAGCAGACCTGAAAGCCAGCCTCGAGATGCTCTTAATGCGCCCCAAAGAAATGGCCGCCTCAGATGATCCGCAAAGGGGCATGATGGTCGAGACTATCGAAATGCGGTTTTGACCCAAACCCGCAACAATTAAGTCACCTGTATCCGAGCTTCGCCCCCTTCATTGAAAAAATTAGGAACCCCTCCTTTGCAGATCACTCTAGACGACATCGAAAAAGCCCTGACTATCTGGGGAAACGGCAAAATCGCAATCTCTCAGGCATTCGAAGCCGATGGTATCGCAGCTGCCCGCGAGGTCGCCTCTGCTAATATCGACCGCTACTATGGGTATAACCTTGGACCTGTGTTGTTCAAACCTACGATGGCAAGCGGTGAGCAGACGTTCCGCCCAACCAAAGCAGGCGCGCTCGCATATTTCTGCGGCCATTCCGAAGAATATCCGCGCGACAATGGCTTCGCAATCATGGGCTGGCGCGCGATGCAAAGCATCCCGTCGACCAGTTTCATTCAGGGCGATGTCGCGATGTGGATGGGCTGGATCAAGCTAACCAACAAAGACGGCTCGGTCACCACCGTCGACAAGAGCTTTGGGTACAAGAAAGACAAGACCGGCTCCTTGCGTATCGTTCTACACCATTCCTCATTACCTTATCAGCCGTAGCGGCTAAAGCGCGAAGTCCGGCCACGCTAAGGCACATTTTCTCCCCTGAGAATAGGCCATTCTGCCTGCGCCTGAAAACGATCCGAGGCATCCGAAAAAGTTGCTTAGCCCCAGAGTGTCCGCTTTCCCCGCGTTACCCATTCGACTCCGCTTGCGCAGCAAAGGTCTGGTGTTGGAGTTTTTCAACAGAATACGCCGTTAATGTAGGCGCCGGTTTTCAAACCAATCCAATGTCGTGGTTGCCGTGCATGTCTCAAAAGTCCCGCACGGCAGACCTATGGTATCATCATGCCGCAGGTCCGCTTTGCTTTTTCAAGTTTCTAACAAAGTAAGCTGGCATCGAGGCTGGCCAGTGTCCTGCCGCATGTGGAACTCCGCGCATCTTTGGCTCGATGGTACGGATTTTCTGAGTCCTACCAATGGTCCGCGTCAGGTAATATTGACCCAATCGTCAAGCATATCTGACCTAAACCAGACCCACATCGCTGTCTGCTTCCGAAAACTGAGATTGTAACAGATGCCTTGTCGAAGCGGAGATTATCGGTTTTCAAATGCTCGTACCGTCCAATCAATGAACACACGAACGCGAGGCGACATGTAGCGATCGCGCGGATAGAAGATCGAGACTGGGGATGAAGTGGGTGGTGAGTCCTTGAGCAGTTCAACCAACCGTCCCGCTTCAATGTCTTCCGAAGCAGAGTAGCGTGGCTTTTGAATGATGCCAACGCCAAGACGAGCACAATGCGCCAGCGTGTCGGCCCCGCTGACCGTCACCGTTGAAGGAAGCGATACGGTTCGCAGCTCACCATTCTGAACAAATTCGAGCGGCAAGATCGACCCTGTCGCAGTAGAGCGGAAACCCACCATTCGATGGCCTTCGAGTGCATCTATATTTTGCGGAGTGCCGAACCGTTCCAGATATGACGGAGATGCACAGGTCACCTCTTCAAGGTCGGCAAGTTTGCGTCCAATCATCTCACTGTCAACCGGGTCGCCGACCCTCACTGCGCAGTCAACGCCTTCGCGGACCAAATCAACCAATCGGTCGCCATCACCAATATGAAGCGCGATACCAGGATAGCGTTCCAAAAAGTTGGGTAATGTTGGTAACAGAAAATGCCGTGCGAGAGTCCCATGCACCTCAATGCGCAACTTGCCCTTGGGAGTGGTGCCGGCAAATTCGCCTTCGGCATCTTCAATTTCTGAGAGAATTGACATGCAGCGTTTATAATAAGCTTCACCGTCCAAGGTTGGCCGGACGACGCGCGTCGTGCGATGCAATAGGCTGACCCCAAGCCTAGCCTCCAAGGCTTTGATAGCATCCGTAACTGTTGAGCGTGGCAAGCCAAGGTCAGATGCGACTTTTGTAAAACTTCGCGTCTCTACGATCCGTGTGAAGACGTTCATGGCGTCAATACGGTCCATATTATTATCCGATGCAGCAGAATTGTGATGTCAGTTTATACCTGATTATCCGGATTAATAGAAACCCTATCTTCCGCTTGTGGCTGGCACGAAGCCGGTTTGCGAAAGGAGAGTGACATGACGACTTCCAAAAACAGAACAGCACTCGTGACCGGATCCTCACGCGGGATCGGCGCGGCTATCGCCGAACGGCTCGCGGCGGATGGTTTCAATGTTGTCGTTAACTATGCAGGCAGCGAAGCTGCAGCACATCAGGTTGTCGGCAAGATCAAAGCCGCAGGTGGCAAGGCGATTGCAGCTCAGGCGGATGTATCCGATGCGGCGGCTGTCAAACAGATGTTCGACACCGCCGAGGCAACCTTCGGTGGCGTAGACGTCCTCGTCAACAATGCAGGCATTATGAAGCTGGCCTCCATTGCTGATAGCGATGATGCTCTCTTCGACAGTCAGGTTGCGATCAACTTCAAGGGTACGTTCAACCTGCTGCGCGAGGCAGCTAATCGCCTCCGCCACGGCGGTGCAATCGTCAACTTCTCGACTAGTGTGGTTGGACTGAAACTTGAGACGTATAGCGTTTACGCCGGGACCAAGGCCGCCGTTGAAACGATGACGGCCATCATGGCCAAAGAGCTTCGCGGGCGGTCGATTACGGTCACCGCTGTGGCCCCCGGCCCGACGGCAACGCAGCTTTTCCTTGATGGTAAGCCGCCAGAAATCGTGGACCGCATGTCGAAGATTGCACCGTTGGAACGGCTGGGCACACCAGAGGATATTGCTAGTGTTGTTGCGTTTCTCGTGGGGCCAGACGGTGCTTGGGTCAATGGGCAAACATTGCGTGCGAACGGTGGGGTGGTTTGACCATTAACTGCCATTCGCTACGTCGCAGAAAAATTGTAGATTGGGATCGAAGCGGACCTTAGCCGTTCTGTGCACCAAGGACCGCTGCGTGGGACAAAGTGAGCTTTCGACGCACAATGTCCAATGTCGGCTATGGATTGCGCAGCGGTTCTCTCACTCGCATGGGTTTCATCATGGGATGATCGGTTTTTCATCGAGGGAAGAAAGCAAATCGACAATCTGTTCGCGTAACCAGGAATGTGAGGCGCTTGCAGAGTAGCGCCGGTGCCAAATCATGCAGAGTTGCGCGGTTGGAACTGGCATCGGGGCGCGGTATATGCACAGCCCTGCTGCGTTTGCCACATGATTGGCCAATGCCGTCGGGAGCAACGCGATCAGGTCTGATCCCGCCACAGCACGATAGACACCCGAAAAGATCGGCATTGTCATGACAACACGCCTCTCACGCCCCACTTTTGCCAAAGCCGCATCACCCATGGCTTTACTATTTCCCTCAGGTGAAAACAGAACGTGGCCGACATCACAAAACAAGTCGATCGGCAAGACATCACCTTCTGACAAACCCTCCCGCTTCAAGCGAGGGTGGTCGTGGCGTGCGATAACCGAAAAGCTTGAGTTGAAGACCAGACGGCTCTCAACCCAATCTGGAAGAGGTGTTTTGGGAACAATTGCGAGATCAACCTCGTAGCGGTCGAGGGTTTCGACAAAGCTATCCGGGACCAGATCAACCAAATGGACGCGCATCTTTGGGGCAAGAAACTGAAGCCTATCGGCAAGTCTTGGCATCAGAAGTTCCGCAAAAAAATCACTACCCGAGATACGAAGGCTCACGTCCGAAGTGCGTGGGTCAAACGTGTCAGGGCCCTGGATCAGATACTCAATGCGTTCGAGAATCTGCTTCAGTTCTTCTTTCAGAGTCAGCGCGTATTGCGTGGGCTCCAATCCCTTTCCACGACGGAAAAACAGATCGTCGCCAAGAGACGTTCGGAGACGCCCGAGCGCCGCAGATACAGCAGGTTGGGACAGTCCGAGGCGTTCGCCTGTGCGGACTGTCGAGGGATCTTCTAGCAATGCGTCCAACACGCGCAGGAGGTTCAGATCGAAGGTTTTCAAATTAGCCATACAAATTGATACAATACAATCAATCTATTTTTAATATGTAATATTATGGTGATACAAACTTCTCAACGAAGGCGCTTTCGTTTCCCAAACTCTCAGGAGGAAACGATGAAAGACTCAATACTGGGACCCGATGCAATTGAATGGCTCGGGGTCCACTACAATACCATACTCAAAACCGATGCCACGAATGGTGCCATGTCGATCACGGATTCCGTCTCGCCGCCAAACTCTGGCCCACCCCGTCACATCCACCACTATGCCGACGAGACATTCGTTATGCTAACTGGAGATTCCGAGTTCTGGCTCGAGGGTGAGAATTTCACGCGCGGCCCTGGCCAGACCGCATTTGTTCCCCGCGGCACAGAACACACGTTTCGCATTGTGAGCGATGTTCCGGCCCGCCACTTGGTAATCCTGACGCCAGGTGGGTTCGAAGGCTTCTTTGCCGAGATGGCCGCGGGACAGTTCCGCATTCCACAAGACATGCGCGAGATCACAGAAATCGCGTCGAGATACCAACTGACATTTACCGGCCCTCCGCTGAACGCGGATGAAAAGGAGGCAATCAAATGAAAAACACACCAAAAATGTTCTTTGCAGCGGCGGCGCTGTTTGCACTTTGCGGAATGGTCTGGGGCATTCAAATGTCGGCAACCCACGATCATTCCCTATCGCCAGCGCACGGGCATCTTAACTTGATCGGTTTTGTAATGATGTCCGTCTTCGGCACCTATTACGCTCTGACGCCCGATGCAGGTCGCAGCCGGACAGCAGGATTTCACTTTGTGCTGAACACAGCGACTGTTCTGTTTCTGCCCCCCGGGATCGCGCTCGCCATTTCCGGTCGGACCGAAGTGCTCGCTCAGATCGGTTCTGTTTTGGCTGTTCTTTCTATGGCGCTGTTTGGCTTTGTTGTCCTGAGGTACGGTGTTGGCCACGCGTCGATTGAAGCTGGTTCGGACAACAGCATGACCTCTCAACCCGCAGAATAGTCAGCTTGTTCGTTGTAAGACTTAGCAGCAAGCGCCCCTTTGGGTGCTTGCTTCCGATTGTCTAAAGCGGCCATTCGCGCGCTTCGCAGCATCGGTCATGATGGGCTCGTTGCCGACCTCGGATGCGGCGCAGCATTTGCCGAATGGCCCACGGCCCTAAATCACACACGGCCCAAACCGGCCATTGACCCACCCAAATCAATGCTGCGATGCGGCCCGTCAGAGCGGACTTTCGCCTCAACCGCGAAATCAAAGGATTGGCGAATTCACGCATCGCGGACAAACCGGAATTCAGGCTCTGCTAAGTCACCTTGGGCAAACGCTCATACCAATCATTTATCGCTCCGACTTCGCAGTCGCACAGTTTTCGCATTCCGGTCATTCGCTGTAACGCCACGATTTCGGCTCGGGCGAATTCACAGAATGCGAACCTTGTTGGCATTGCCATAATTAAATTCGACATTTATATTTTTTTTTGAGACAGACTGAGAGCTTCATCGTTTTGCTCCAAAGCCTTTGGCGACCCAAGCAAAATCCATTGCACGGCCGTTAAGTTTTTCCTCTTGGGGTGCTTCCGGCGCTGCCTGTCATGGTCACGCCGGAGTTTCTGAATGTTGCGACTACTTCACTTCAACAAAATCACCAGGTTTCCAGCTTTTGTCGAACCACGGCTCAAGCGGACCATAAAGGCGCATCATTACGTTGAAGCTTTTGCCCGGCATAGTTTGCGCCCAGTTGTTTTCCCAACTTTCCGGCGCTTTGGGTCCAACGTATACGGTGTAGCTTCCGTCTTCGTTGGGCTTGATGCCTGGCCGGTTTGAATCAATGCCCCCGGACCTTTGATCGGTTTCCAAAATCGAACGTGTCTGGCCACTATAGAGCATAAACGACCAAAAGTTCTTTGCTGGAACCGGAGCCGGAAGCGTCACTTTGTAGGTCTTGGACCCATCCAGATACACCCCGTCTTCATCGCGCGTTGTCATCGCGTAAACCGAGCCTGATCCAACTGGCGGCGATGTCATCGCTGGGGTGATGCCCGTCGCCATGTAGAAGAAGTACGTCCGATCATCCAGAATACGAGCGCTATATTCTAGGAATTCGTAGCTTTGCCGTTGGAACGGTGAGTTCCATTGGCGGTCTTCGTAAAAATATACGCCTTTGTCACGAGAGGCATATGTGATCGCCCGCGCCGTAGCGTTTGCTATGGATGCGGCTTCTACCATGATCCCTTGCATACGCTCGTCTGGGTCAAATGGCTGTCCTTTTTTGAGGCCAATGGATGCAAATGTGCCTAAGATCTCCGGTGCAAACGCCCCTTCGGGATTGTTGTCCAAAGCCACCTGGATTTCTTCGAAAAAATGCGAGTCATTGGCGTGGACGGTGTTATATTGCACGCCCGAGATATCGATGAATGTCTCGTCAGGGGGATTGTCCGCGTCGCTGAACGAATACACATTTAACCCGGCTTTGATCTCGACAACCGGGCCTTCGGTCTCTCCTTCCGGTCCGGGTGAGCGGCGGAGCAGAAGCCAGTGTTCATTGGTCTTGGTGCGCAGCTCAAAATAGCCTTCGGGTACAGGCGTCTCATCGTCGTTGTGCAGCAGGAGGTACTTGCCACCCTCGCCCTTGTCGGCTCCCAAGGCTCCGATGTCACCAACATAGTCAAAAGCGGCGTCGTCGATGAGGCCAAGAAGGCCGGGCGGGACCTGAATGACCATCGGACCATCTGCAATGTCCACATTGGAACCGATATAGATCGTCGTCGTGTTTGGCGTCAGCCAGATAGAACGTGCATCCATCAGGGTTTCGGTAATGACGATGTCATTGGGCTGTGCTCCGGCGTCTTCGTAGCCTTGGAACATGCCGCGCAAAGAGGCGATTTTCATCCCATCCAAAAACGCTGTGGTCGCCCGCACCAAATCCAGGTTGTCAAAGACCTTGTCGACGGTTTCCGGCGACGGCATTCCGTCAAAGAAATTCAGTGTGCCAAGAGTTTCAGTTTCGACGACATCCGAGGTTATCACGTTGTCAGGCACATCCGCGGGCATCCAGTGATTGCGCCCAAGCTCCGCCGGCGGCAAGGGTCGCACACATGGCCGCTGTACTCGCCGCCATGGCAAAACGTCCAATTCGATGTTTCATTGTCAGATTGTCCTTTAGTTGCTTCGGGGATTTGCTCAGGAAGAGAACGTTATTGGCCACCAGATCCATCAGTGGCCCAAGACTTCGTGTAAGATGTCACCGCCTGCACCTGATGGGGGTTTGGTTCCGACGACCGCTGACAACGTCAACGCAACATCAACGGTGTGCACGCGCCGAGAGACAGTCTGTGATGACACGTCATAGCCAGCGAAGATGATCGGAAAAAAGTATCATATCGCCATGGAGATCCGTGCACGACAGCCACCGACAGCCCGTCGAGGTCGTTGATGAACCAGCCAGGCTGGAAGACAACGTAAATGTTGCCAGACCGCGCAGGGTTGTAATTGTTCAAAACCGCGCGCGTCAGCTGGTTGTCTGGCACAGCCCCGGTTGCCAGGGCCGTACTTGTGATGGCGTGAGAAACCGCAGGGAAACCCACCAGCTCTGAAGCAACGGCCGCCTCCAAGGCAACCAGATCATTTTCAGGATCGCTGATGATCTCGGTCGCCAGATAAAGATACGGGTGATCGTAGCCCTCGATCAATTTGCCGGTAATGCCGAACTTATCCTTGACCCGTTCAATCGCGGAATCCTTATCCCAGTCATCAGGCGAAACGTAATCGGCAGGGATGCCAAGCGTCGCCAGATAGCCCGGTGCTTCGGGGCCACCGTGATCGGCCGACAAAACGATGAGGGTGTTTTCCAATCCGACTTCATGGTCAACATAAGCAAAGAGGTCGGCAAGCGTTTTGTCCAATCGAAGAATGTTGTCTTCTGCTTCCAAACTAGAGGGTCCGAAGAAGTGGCCGATATAGTCATTTGCCGAATAGCTAACCCCGAGGAAGTCGGTGATCGCATCATCCCCTAGCCCTTCTGCGTCGATAACGGTTTTGGCAAAATCTGTGGTGAGTTCGTCACCTGCTGGGCTGACGGTCAGAAACGTCGAGAAATATGGATTTTCAGGGGTGGTGAATGCGTGGGGAAACGTGCGACCATAGCTATCGAGTTCAAATTCCCAATCTTGATCGTCCCTGTCGCCGAACAAATACTCATCAATCGGATTCATAAGTTCCCAGGATGTGCCTGCGTATGTCCCAGGCAAATCCCGCGCGTTCCAGTCAACCATCCATTGCGGGTATTCGTCGTAGTAATAGCTGCTTGTCACAAACTGACTGGTGGCTTTCGAGAACCAGAATGCCTTGCCGGCATGGCCCGCCATCGAAACCGCGCCTCGGTCTTTGATCGACACGCCAAACACTTTGGCTTTGCCGGCGGTGAGCGAGGCCAATTCGTCCGAGAACGTCGTGGTCAGAATTGCCGCCGGAGACCAGCCATCGCTTGTCGCCGCCTTTTGCGTAGGGTCGATTTCTGTCGCGGCATCAACATCTGCACCCTCGGTCAGGAGGTGATAATCCGGATCCTCGATGTTGTAGGTCGTCGCCCCCGTCGTGCGATCAAACCAGATGTTGCCTATCATCCCATGCGCGGCAGGGTGCGCGCCCGTAGCAAGCGTGACATGCCCGACAATGGTCTCGGTATTGGCATGGCCGTGATAGGCGTTGTTGTAAACAATGCCTTCATCCAGCAAATAGCGTAACCCACCCTGACCAAGGCGATCATAATAGCGGGTCGGCAGGTCACCGCGGAATTGATCAACTGTTATTTGCAATACGAGCTTCGGTTTTTCGCCGGAAAAGGCCGGGTTAGCCGCAGCACCAAGACCGAGAACTATTGCGGCCGCGCGTCGTGTAGTTTTTGGATCAAACACTGTAAATATCCTTGCTTGGAGATTTTTGACCATCACTTGAAAAGGCCCTCAGTGGACTTTTTCTACATCTGGAAGCTTCCAGCCACTCTGGATCCAGCCCTCGGAAGGCCCATAAAGGCGAAACAGCAAAAAGAAATCTTCGCCCGTGGGAATCCAGTTAGCGTCCTGCCCGTCAGGTGCATTGGGCGCGAAAAAAACATCAACCGAGCCATCATCATTGACGCTCATGTCCGCCATGTTGGGCGTTGCCCGACCAACGCTCTCGGCCCCTTGGACAAACCCCTTGGTTTTCATGCTGTAAACGATCACGGACCAGAAATCCTCGGCCGGAGTATCTGCAGGAACGTTTAACTTATAGGTGTCTTCACCGTTCATCATGTTCCCATCCGCGTCACGTACCGCGCCAAGGTAGAACGTACCGCCACCAAGGTTCTCTGGCAGATAGGTTAAGTAAAAATATTGCCCCGCGCGCTCATCGGTTAAAACCGCAGTGTCGCTGACAAATGGGAACCCAAACTTCGCCTGTTCCGGGTTGATCGGGTTTTCCTTCACGTCGACGAATTCAGTCGGTTTGGGATCGTCGGCTTGAGCCAGCGGATACCATGCCAACGATCGGGCATAGCTCGCCTGGTCCGCGTGGCTACCACCGTTTTTTGCAACTGGACGCAAGGAAAAATGCACTCCAAAGGTATCGGACTGAACCACGATATACCCGAATTGAAATGGATATCCGTCGACCGATGCACTTTCAGGAAATCGAAGAGACGTTTGGCTGTCCGGTGTCTTTCGACCACCCGCGGCTGAGAATTCTTTTACCCCGTGAAATTCTGCAAGCCCCTCACCCCACACCTACGTCAATGAACACTGTGACCCGCCAAGACGTCCAACGAGAGCGTGCTGGCGGCCCTCCAACATCTCTTTTGGACGCCGTCCGAGAAGTCTTGTTTGCACAACTTTCAGACAGATCGATCTCACTCGAGCGAGCAGCTCTTGCACTAGGGGTCGGTGTCCGAAGTTTACAAAGAGAATTAAGTACTCACGGCACCAACTTCCGCGAGCTTTCGAACGATGTTCGCATGAGGCGAGCAGTTGAGCTGCTTTCGCTTAAAGATTCGGTGGTTTCTGATGTTTCACATTCTCTTGGGTACTCCAGCCCCAACAATTTCAGCAGAGCTTTTTCCAACCACTTTGGAGCCTCTCCCAGCCAAGTACATCAGGTTTCGCCAAAATTGTGAAATCGTGCCTTCGCTGATCGCGAACTGTAAGCTGGACAGACCCGCGGACACTTACTGAATTACTGTAGCTCGTCTCTGAGGGCTTCGTTATGGGTTTGGCCGTTATGTGCTCCGTGTGGTCTTGAGAAGTTGTAGAACTGCTCCCATCGTCGAGTTTGGCCTCTAGATCGAAGTCGCCCTTGTAACTGAACAGTTGGTAGAATTCTTGCTGATCGGAACGATGGGACCCCAGTCTGCAACTCGGTCATAGCCCCTGTCGAATCTGCTGCGGATTGCACCAACGTCCTCTTCTTCCGCCGCATTGCGGTACGGATTTCTCATGCCACGCGAAGACGGAAATGCTGGATGAGCGAAGGAAGCGATTTCAATCCGGCGGCTCTGGGCTCGTTGCCGACCTCGGATGCGGCGCAGCATTTGCCGAATAGCCCACGGCCCTAAATCACACACGGCCCAAACCGGCCATTGACCCACCCAAATCAATGCTGCGATGCGGCCCGTCAGAGTGGACTTTCGCCTCAACCGCGAAATCAAAGGATTGGCGAATTCACGCATCGCGGGACAGAGCGGGCTTTCGCTGCGGTTGCGCCAAGGTCTGCTATTCAGTCATGATTGCGCCGTCCTTCAACACGTGCCCATTCTCTAGAGACAGTTCCGAATAGCTGCGGACGCTGCGTAGATTGCTGAAGAGCGTGGCAAGAAACGATGCTCCATATGCAAGGACAACGAAGAGCAGCCCGAATTGTGGACCAAAGCTGCCTGCCACCAGCCCGCCTGCCAGCGCGCCCAGAGGGCGGATGCCATATATTGCGGTCTGAATAACGGCATTGACCCGACCTAGACGCTCGGATGGCGTAACGAGTTGGCGAACGGAGTTTTGTGTGACCAGCCACATGGATGGCCCGAATCCAAGTAGGAAGGTACAGGCATAGAAAAACATAGGCGAGTTGCCAGCTGGGATCAGTACCATACCAAGGGCTGCAAGAACGCTGCTTCCGGGGCCGAAAAGCAGGATCAGGTTCGGAGCGATCCGGTCCGAGAAACGTCCCATGACCCATGTGCCAAGGATCGACGCCAAACCGAAGGCAGAGAGGCCGATGCCGAACGCTCCGGCATCCATGATGTATACCTGCCGGATGACCGGAACGAGAACGACAAGCAAGGCCGCGAAAGCAAGATTCCAAAAGATCGCACAGAGCGAAATCGGCAGCAAAAGCTTGTGACGCAGAACAAAAGCGCCCCCTACGGCGATCCGCTCGTATACACGGGAACTGGCAGGCGGCTGCATCTCAACCGCCGGGAGCGTGCTAGTGAAGCCCAACGCCAAAAGTGATGCGGCCACCGCAACCGCGATGATCAGGATCGGAGAAACGGCAGTAAAGTAGAGGCCGATCAGAAGCGGCACAACGAAAGATGCAATAGCCCGTGGTACTTCTATCGCCGCGTTTGCTTTGGCAAGACCTTCGCGCGCAGAAATCTTGGGCAGAATTGAGAGGGCGGAAAGGACAAACAGAACGACCCCAAAGCCAGCGATGGTCACAGATGCTCCGAAGACTAGGATTCTGTCGAGCATGATCGCGACAAGCGCCCCGATGAACCCCGTCAGCGAGACGAGACTTGCTGCTATGGTAAGGTTTCGCTGCTGAATGCTATCGACCAAGATACCGAAGGGGATAGACCCTACGAGATGGGCCATCGACTGGCACGCGACAAGCACGCCGATCATTTCCGGGGATGCGTCAAAAACAAGTGCCGCGATCAAAGGGACCGACACGAGCGCGACCTGATCTGACAGATGTATCCCATAGGCAGCCCCTGTCAGGCGGGAAATCGTTTGCAAATTACTACTCCATTAAAGCTATCGTTGGCTCCAAGGTAGTGTTGTTCAACCGCGTCAGACGACCCGTTTCATGCGGAATTGCACTCGAAAGCTGACATTCGTGCGGCGTGCAGCATCGGGGAGTCTGGGCTCGTTCCTGCCGTTCGCGGCAAGATACACCAACTTCCGCTGTGCGGGACGAAGTTAGCTTTCGCTGCGGCTGCGCCAAGGTCAGCTTTCGAGAAACTGCCGTCTTCTGGGCGTCACGTCGCAGGCTGGCATTCTGATCCGAAGTTGAGACACGCGCATAACCGAATTTCATGCAGGTATTTTGCAACAGGGTTTTGCGACAGCCAACCCCTTGAAATCATTCACCCACATAAAGCGTTGCAAAACCGTTCCGTTTTAAGACTAGCTCGGTTCCCACCGTCTAAAGAGACTAAGGTCTAGAGCTTCGAGTTGTCCTAGCGGTGCTTTTGACACCACGAATTCGATATCTAAAGAGTCAAGGTTTGAAGAAATTCCCGAGTCGAAGTTTACGGCTATTATTTCCGCTATTTCTTCTTCTGTTTCCGTAGGTTCTTCATCCATATAGAAACGAAATCTTGCTTCATTTCCGCCATATGAAAATGCAATCATTCTCATATTTTGGGTAACTTCGCCGCTGATTGATTTGAATGCCCAAACGGCTATATCATCTGGTATCTTATTCGCCATCCTCGTTATCCTGCTCTTGTTCTTGTTGTTCGATTTGCTCTCTAACTTTATCAGGGTTTGCGGGCACTACATGTGACCCCTTTTTCCCTGAGTGAATGGTGCCGTACTGAGTAGGCTTTCCTGACTTAGCGTCCGCTCCAATGGTTTTTCCGAAGTCAAAAATTGGATCACCTCGCGCACCCTGCCCAACTTGCTCATATTCCCCTTCGGCAGCGCCAGCAACAAGCTCACCTGGATCAACTCCATCTGCAATAGGACTACGAGAGGGATCGTGGTTGTTGTGCCCCGGGACGTGTTTTCCTTGTTGCCCTTCGTGAAGCTCAGGGTTGATGGAAAGGATACCATCACCAACGATAACTCCCGATTCAGTCGTTGTCATTTGGTCAATAGCGACGCCAGTGCCGACAGCCCCACCAATTACACCAAGTGTAATACCAAGCCATTTTAATCCTTCAATTGCAGGAGGTATGGCACAAGGCACACAGGCGTTTCCGCCGGGGTCATGATTATTAATTGGGTCGTTGAAGCTGTAGGAGTATCGGTTCGTTCCTACACCGGGTTCTGTCGGGTCGAGCCAGTCGGGCTGAATAAACATTGCCTGAGCTGGGGCGGCGATGATCGAGCAAACCGATATTGCCAGAATTAGTTTTTGCAAAATACGGAGCATATCTATTCCCCTAGAACGTGTAATTACAAGCGGACGTTACCCTATCTTTGCAGCGGTCGCCAACCCAAAGATTCCGCCCTGTCAAACATGCCTTGGTTAACCCGCTGAAGGTAGGCTAGATAGGGGCGCTGATCTTCGGGAACGTCTTGTGCCGTTGGATATTTTTCGTGAAATTCCGTGCGCAACAGATGGTAAGAGGCCGTAGCTTTTTTCACCATGATATAGACGAACATCGGGTAATGCTCGATCAGGATATCTGCCACGGCCATGGCGTCGTGATAGCGCTCCTGAGCGATCAACTCTTCAATGATCACAGCGGCGATCATTGCCACAGATTGCTCGGCATCCAGTGGGGTCAGAAACACTCCGTTTGAAATCGCCGCATCTGTGATGGGCAGCAGGTCGCGATAATGCTGATCCCGCGCCCGCCCTGCCCCGCTTGTGGCTTCCAGATTGTGTATCACGCCATCATCATCGGTGAATTTCACAAAGACATGCAGCGGCGCCATGGCGGGCGTCACATCCAGCCCCAACCTTTGGCCGAGGATGATGAACAGGAACGGCATGGTGATGCAGTTCCCGCGCCGATCCTGAATGTAAT
>JBDWMA010000055.1:0-99396 GCA_039972875.1 Pseudoruegeria sp. | reverse complement strand
CTGGGGCCGCGTTAAGCCACTGGTTGCGGCCATGGGCACTGCATCACGCCGAAACGCGTCGGTATATCTCTTTGCCATTCTCAATCTGCTTCATAGCAAACATTGCTCGAAAAAAACGGAACTAAAACGCGACAAGACCAGTGCAGAGAAACAAGGTGTTCGGCTTGAACATATCCAACCAGGCAAACCACAGCAGAACGCCTACATTGAGCGCTACAATCGCACCGTTCGCGGTGAATGGCTGAGCCAATACATCTTTGAAACCATCGAGGAGGCACAGGATGAGGCAACCGAATGGCCCTGGACTTACAACAAGGAACGACCCAACATGGGCATCGGCGGCATCACACCCGCCATGAAACTGAAAACAGCTGCGTGAATTCTACGGCTGAGCCCCATTAAAAATGGGGGTATTACCACAGCGCCAACTCTTTCGGATACAGTTTCTTTGCAAGGAATTGGCATCCAGTTAAACAAATTTCGAGTGCCAAAGGCGTTGCTCTACCCGTCCTCGTCAGATTGTTGACAAAGACGGTATGTCTCGCGGTATCTGTATGGTGGACCAAACACGTAAGTTGGATACTTCAGGAGCCTTTGGGATGTATAAACTATTCTACTCTTTGAAAAGCGCCTCAATGGGCATCCGCGTTCTGTTGGAAGAGATTGGTGCGCCCTACGAGCTCATTCAAACTTCAGTAGATAAGGATACGCCGCGACCGCCAGAGCAGCTCGCAGTTAATCCCAATGGCTGGGTTCCGGTTTTGCTCTGGGAAAATGGTGCGATGTACGAAGCCGCAGCCATCACGATGTTTCTGGGTGATCGTCACCCCGAGGCACAGTTAGCGCCCGCCATCGACGATCCATCGCGCGCGGTATTTCTACAAACTTTGGTCTACTTTTCCAACTCGGTGCAAAACGCCTTTCAGCTTACCTATTACCCAGATCGATTTGTTGATGATCCCAAGGATGAGCCAAGTGCGCAGCAGCGCGGCAACCGGAGGCTGAAAGAGACTTGGGCAGTCATCGACGAACAAGTTGGCGACAAGGAATGGATTCTTGGCGATCAGTTCAGTGCAGCCGATATCTACCTATTCATGCTGACCACCTGGTTGCGTACTGCAAAGGGGCATCCCGCAATGGTCGAATTTCCGAATGCCAAACGCATCGCCGATAAAGTCTTGCAAAGGCCGAGTATACAGCAGGTCTATCGACCATGGATAAAGAACCCCGAGTATTAGACGCAATAGGCTGACTAAAAGGCAAGTCGCGGCGTATAGAACATGCGGCCCCGAAAGGACTGCCCTACGGAGCCGTTCACAGGTCGCCTCGCGTTCACCATTGCGGCCATCCATGCGTTGTGCAGCTTCGGTCAAAGTGGGCTCGTTCTAGACTTCGCTGCACTTGCGAGCGATTTTCAACCCCTTTTTCTCTTAGATGTCGGCTTAGCGGGACTCAACAGACCTTGGTGAGGTAGTCACGAACGGCTGGTTAGAGATTTCTACTATCGTTGGGCTGACTATTCAGCGTCGTTTGGAAAGATTGCGGGCGAAGCTGCCGATGTCTGTGAGTATTGATGCTTTTCATGCGGCCTTTTGTTGTTGTCCGTCAGTAGGCGATAGAACACAAACACACCGAGCAAACATAGAACCGCGCCGATGAAAATAAAGAGGCCACCCGGTTGACCTTCGCGCATAAACATTGATGCCGTGATCGGCCCCGCAGTAGCTCCAATTGAGAACGATAACAGCAGTCCACCGCTTGTTTCCACCATACGGGCGTTTGGAACAACGTCGTTCGCGTGAGAAATGCACAGTGCGTAAATTGGAACCATCAATGCCCCGTGACACCCTGCGACAATAAAAGTTGCGAGTCCTTCTGGTACCATATCGAAACCGATAATGAGACCCGTTATGATTGTGCCAAATGAAATTAACGAAATAACGATTCTGCGGTCAATCCGATCAGACGCCCAGCCGAGCGGCCATTGAGATACCGTTCCGCCCAGCACAAAAGCCGCCATCAACAACGCCACGTCAGCCGTCTCCATGCCGCGATCTTGCGCAAAAACAGGTCCGAGCGTCCAAAAGGCACCTTCGACGATACCCGCGAGCAAACAACCGACAACCCCCACAGGTGACACTTTATAAAGCGCTTTGAGATCAAGTTTCGCAAATGGCACCGGAGATGGTGCAGGTGTTGGTGTTAAACTGATCGGTACTATGGACAGACAAATGAGGATAGCGACCAAGATGAATAATGTCGCATCTAGCGTGTTAAACGAATTGACCATTAGCTGCCCCGCCATAGTGACGATGTTGGTAATAATAATGTAGATAGACAGCGTTTGACCTCTGTTAGCATTGCTTGTGCTGTCGTTTAGCCAGCTTTCGACCACGACGTAGAGTATGGCCAAACACGCGCCACTTATGAGGCGAAGCCCCCCCCAAAACGCTAGATCAATGAACAGCGGAAAGGCGAGGAAGGTCGCTGTCAGCAACGCCGTGACACCTGCAAATGTTCGGGCGTGACCGACGCTCTTGATGATCTTGGGGCCGAGGAAGCAGCCGATTGTGAAGCCGCCAAAATATGCGGTACCAAGCCAGCCGATCAGTGCGCCTGAATACCCTTCCTGAGTCGCACG
This sequence comes from Pseudoruegeria sp., assembly GCA_039972875.1. GTDB lineage: Bacteria > Pseudomonadota > Alphaproteobacteria > Rhodobacterales > Rhodobacteraceae > Pseudoruegeria. The sequence goes on along the minus strand of JBDWMA010000055.1, from coordinate 96,755 downwards.
TATTGGCAGCAACGTCTGGAAAAGACCATTACCCGCAAACAAAAGTGCAGCGCAACTTAGGATTGCGATGATAGTAATTGTTGTTGAGCGGGACGTGACCATTCAATGTGTTCTTTCGAGAGCGTGTTAGCACTCAGTCATCAACTAGGCCGTCAAATGAAGCAAGCCTAACGTGAAAGCCGACATTCGTTCTTGCCGCAGCATTGGTAACTATGGGCTCAAACCAGTCATTTGACAGTTTCGGTCAAGATCGGATGGCGCTGATCGCTCTTCAAGGTCGGCTATGCGGACTCTGCAGCCATTCGCCAATTCAGATCCAACGTCAGCTGCATCTTCACAGCGCGTTGCACCAGAGATTACTCTCAATTTCTTCCCGGTCGGGGAACGGAACGAGCCGGCAGATGGAATTAATGTCCTCCAGCCATACGAAAATGGACAGAAAGGGGCGATTATAGGTACGCGGAGGCACCGGTCACCAATAGATGTTTCCCAGCGAGGTTAAGCTCCATCAACCATCCATAGATTTGCGGCCCCGGATCAATTGCGAGATAGCAACCGCAATCACCAGTCCGCCGCCATAGAACAGGTTTTGTACAAAGCTGTCCACGCCAAGGAAGTTCAGGCCCATGATCCCGGTAGACAGGAAGTAGACCGCGACAAAAGCACCCGGCGCATTGAACCTGCCGGGATAAATTGCCGTCGACCCAAGGAAGGCTGCTGCGAAGGCTGGCAACAGGAACGCCAACGCGGAGGATGGATCAGCCACGCCGCGCATGCCTGTGTATAGCACGCCAGCAAAGGCCGCCAAAGTAGAGGACGCAATCAGCGCGCCAGTGCGCATGCGGATGACGTTGACCCCTGACAGCCGCGCAACCTCACGCCCCCTGCCCACAAACAACATGCGTCGCCCAAGGGCGGTGTACTGAAACAGATACCAGATCGCGACTGTGAGGATCAGCGCGTAGTAGAACCCCACAGGTATGCCTAGGAAACGGGTTAGGATCACTGCTTTGACCAGCCCCATAGACACGCCCGCAACGGTGCCACTGTCCGCGATCCACAGGATCATACCCGATATGAAATACCCTGTGCCAAGTGTCACAATCAGTGAAAACACACCGAAATATATTATAAAGAACGCATTTATCGCGCCCACCAACGCCCCTGTGAGCAGAGCAATGACAATGGCGCCGGGGATCGGCAAGCCCAACTTCACATTCAACACCGCAATCACCATCGAGCTAAGCCCCATGGTGCCTGCTACAGACAGGTCAAAATCCCCCGTGGTCAGTGGGATGATCAAGGCTAGGGTCAGCACCACCACCATCGCGTTGGATCCGAACATGGTGGCATAGGAATTCCATGCAAACATCTGCGCAGGTTTAAACATGCCAAGCACAAGGATGATCACAATCCACGCAACCACGAGGCCGTATTTCTCGGCCCATGATTTCCAGCTTTCACGAGGTGTCGCGTTGTGCTGCGCTGTCTGGTTTTCCAGATCGCGGATGCGCTGTTCAAGCGCGGCAACGCGGTCTTCGTAGTTATTTTGGTCCATACTCATCCTCAGGCCAACTCTGTCATCGAGCGATAACAATGTTCGGCAATCGTTTCTTGTGTTAACTCTGCGCCCGAGAGTTCTGCTACGATCTGACCACGGGCAAAGATCAGTACGCGGTGACAGATTTGCGCAAGCTGGTCATAGTCGGTCGAACCAACGAGGATACACGCGCCACCCTCTGCCGCACGATCCAGCGCGTCCCACAATTGTTGGCGCGCACCTACGTCTACGCCTTGGGTGGGCTCATCCAACAACAGCACGCGTGGTTCAATCTGCAGCCATTTCGCCATCAGGGCTTTTTGGGCATTACCACCCGAAAGCGCCTCAAGCGGAAGTGCGGGCACGTTTGGCTTCACGCCTGCCCTTGCTCCAATGCTATGGGCATGTTGCTCAATAGCGCGGGTGGTCAGGCCCAGACCTTTGCGCAGGCGATCAAAGACGGGCATTGCTGTATTGTCCGCTACGGGCAATGATCCGACCCCGGCAGCCCCCAATCGATCAGCCGGCAGATATGCCATGCCCCAATCCAGAGCCTCCTCTGGGATCATCTGCGCAAGAGGTCTTGTTTCTCCGTCTAGCTCAATCGTGCCAGCGCCTGCTGCCCGCGCACCATAGGTGAGTGCTGGCACCTCATCGCAGCCAGATCCGATCAATCCCGTGAGACCAAGGATCTCCCCCTTGGCAATGTCAAAGCTAAGCGGCCCCACCCCCGGCCCCGCGAGATCAGTGACCCGCACGCGTGTTTCCGCATCATTGAGGGATTTTGCATGGCCGCCGTAGTCTTCCAGAGAACGTCCGATGATGCGTTCGACAAATCCGTCGTGCGAGGTGTGCGCTGTCTCGACCGTGTCGATCAGGTGCCCATCGCGCAGGATGGTTGCACGATCCGTGATTTCGCGCACTTCATCCACGTCGTGGCTCACGAAAATGACACTCGCACCAAGGTCGGTGCATTGGCGCACAAGGCGGAACAATTGCTCAACACCTGCGCGCGGCAGAAAGGGCGTGGGTTCGTCCAGCACCAGAACGCCGGGGCGGTCGGCATGGTCTTCGCTGGCATGGCGCAGCTCTTCGTAGGCGCGTACAATGGCCAGCAGAGCTTGTTGGACGGGTGAAAGTTGCGCGACTTCAACACGAGGATTGATCGCAAGATCGAAGCGCGAAAAAATATCAGAGGCTTCGCGATGCAGCGCATTCCAGTTAAGGCCCCAACCGTCTTCCGTCGCCAATTTGTTCAAAAACAGGTTTTCCGTTACCGAAAGAGAGCCGATCAACCCAAGGTGCTGGTGGACAAAGGCAAGACCCATCGCGCGGGCTTTCACACCCGACACCGGCAAGGGTAGAGACTGATCATAGGGGCGGATCGACGCCCCTGGCTCTGGGGTATGAAACCCGGCCAAAACCTTGATCAAGGTAGATTTTCCAGACCCGTTAGAGCCAAGCAACCCGTGAACTTCGCCACGGGCTACATGCAAAGACACATCGTTCAGTGCATAGGTGCCACCGAACTGCTTTGACAGGTGTTCAATCTCAAGTGCGGCACCCCCAAAAGGGATGCCGCGTGTATGGTCGGTTACGTTCACTCTAGGCCCCAGAGCGCTTTAAAGCCCGCGGTGTGTACGTCTCCGTAACCGTCGTTAAACGTCGCTGGGGTACCCGCCGTTGCCACGTTTTCATCCGAAAAGATATAGGCCGGCGTGTTCAGCTTGGTGACAGGATCCAGACCGCAAAGCAGGCGCATGTTGGCGTCTGTGCCCGCCATGCCAACCCAACCAAGGCTTTCACCCACGTTCATTTCAACGATGTCCGCCTCGCGCATCATGTCGAGCACGAAAGGCGTGCCGTTGTAGCTAACAATCTTAGCGTTTGAGCTGGCGATCTGGATCGCGGGCACGATGAACTGCGACATGGAGTCATAAACGGGCAGCACATAGTTGATGCTTGGGTCTGCAAGCAGCGCGTTCTGCACCGCTGACTGACCTTGGGTTGCCCAATCGTTGACCGGCACATTGATGTATTTGGTCTGACAATCGGGGCAGTTGTCCTTGAGATAGCCAAGGATTGCATCGCGCAGCGGGCCTGTGGGTGTGATCTCATCCGGGCCAAGCACCAATGCGTTTACCTTGCCTTCAGTTTGCACCATAGCCCATGCGGCGATGATGTTGCCAATGGTCACGTAGTCGGTATTGGCCGCGCCATCCATGAACTCAGGTGTTTCTTGCGTGGTCGCATCCCAGTTGTGGGTCGCTGTGGCTTTGACGCCTGCGGCTTTGGCCTCAGTGATTTGTGGCACCAAAAACTCAGGGGGCAAACCACCCTGCATGTCGATCAGGTCAAACCCTTCGGCCACGGCAGTGTTAATGCCTTGGATCCACCCGGCTGGGTCCATTTGGGTTTCCCAGTCGCGCAGTTCAAACCCGACCATAGCAGCCGCATCCACAAAACCTTGGCTGATCGCTGCGTTGAACGGATTTGCGTTGGTCAGAGGAATGATGAACATCTTCTTGTCCGCCATGCAGCTTTTTGCATCAAACGCAGGGCCGGGGGCCTCAAAGGTGGGCAGTTGGCTGTGTTTTGCGATCAACGCTTTGGCCGCGTCCATATCCGCAAGTGCCGGGCTTCCCAAAGCCAGTGCCGCGACGGCGGCTGTCATCAAACGTTTCATTTCTTCTCTCCCTTTGGTTTATTATTTTAGACTGTCGAAGTAATCGATTGCACCTTTGGTGGTGACGAGGTCAGCGTATTTTGCGCTCATATCGAACAGGTTGGCTTGATGCGGTTCATCCGCACGATCACCAACGCCGTCCTCAACCACCAGCGTCACAAAGCCGTGGCTGATGCTGTCGATGCAAGTCGCGCGCACGCAGCCGGATGTGGTCACACCGCACAGCAGTAACGTGTCGATGTTCATGAAGTGCAATGTCGAGGCCAGCGAAGTGCCAAAGAAACCGCTGGGGTATTGTTTGGAAATCAAGATATCGTTTTCCTTGATCTCTAACGGCGGCATCAGTTTCTGGGTTTCAGCCCCAGCGTCGAAACAGGAAAGTGCGGGGACTTTCGCATAAAATGCGCCGCCATCACTGCCTCCGGGCTGGTATTTCACTTCCGTGAAAATCACCGGAACACCTGCGGCACGGGCAGCATCCGCCAGTATCGCAGAATTGTCCAAAGCGATCTGGCAACCTTCCCCACCATAAAGCGGTGCCGCAGGATCAAAGTAGGCTTTGGCAAAATCAACCAGCACCACTGCGGGGCGTTTGCCCCATGATTGGCGGGCATGATACCCCGCCTTTTCATAGTTCTGGTCAAGGTTCTCTGCCATTACTCAGCCGCCCGTGCGAATTGGCCCCGAAACACTGGGGTTGCGGGGGGCTCAAACCCGGTCTCTTTCAGGCAACGACCCTTCAGCTCCTCGATGGAGGAGAACCCGCGATTGAACAGCTCCGGCTCCCCGCGTTTGCTTTCCATGGTCTCGCGCAGCTTGGTGGTGGCTGCGGTATCGACCTTGCCGGATTTGACCACGACACCGTAACGTTTGGCCCCGTTGACCGTCACCAGCCCCCGCTTGACGTCCTTCAGCACCAGTTCGGGATCACGCTCCAGCGGGTTGCCCCAGCCGCCGCCACCCCAAGTGTTGAAGTACAAGATATCCCCCGGCTGCACCGCGATCCGGTCGCATTTGGAGGGGATATTTTCCTCGCTCCCGTCAACGCGCACCAATCGCTTGGTGGACCGCATGCCCGGCTCTCCACCGTTCACGGCCCAAGGATAAGTCAGCCAACGATCATCGTGGATCGAAACCTCGCCCGCCTCCAGCATTTCATATGCAATTGTGATGCCATTGCCGCCGCGATGCATACCCGCGCCGCCACTGTCTGGGATGGTCGCATATTCACGGATGCGCAGTGGGAAATACGCCTCAAGGAATTCATTGGGCACGTTGGTAAACGCTGGCCACATGGAATGCCCGTCAGGACCATCGCCCGCAGGCCGCCCCGGCACACCGCCAAAGCCGATCTGGAACAGCTGATACCAGTCACCGTCCTTATCGAACCCAGAATACATGAAGTGGGGTGAATCAGAGAAGCCGGCAGCATTCAGCGCATCGGGTGCCCCCTGCCCCAGCAAGCCACCCATCAGATCAAAAATCCGACCCAGCATGTGGGTTCGGCAGGACAGCGCAGCGGGCTTTTGTGGTTTCAGGATACAGCCTTCTGGGATGTAGACTTCAACCAGGTCATAGAACCCATCGTTGAACAGAATCTGCGGATCAAACAGGTTGATCGTAAATGCCCCGAAGAACATCTTGAACATTTCTTCGTTGAGCAGGAAATTGATCGAGCTGAACGACTGCGGGTCCGAGCCGGTGAAATCAAAGTACGCAATTTCTCCCTCGCGGTGCAGGTGACAGGCAATCTTGTAGGGTCCATTGCCCATCCCATCGTCGTCAATCCAATCCTCGAAGTAAGCCTTCTTGCCATCCACAGCTTCGGGAATGATCATCTGAATGATCGCGCCCATGGCCGCTTTGTTCCGGTCCAGCATATCCTCCATCGCGCTGATATAGATGTCTGTGCCAAAACGTTCGATGTTCTCGCGCACGCGCCGTTCAGCCAGACGCAGACCCGCGATAATGGCAAAGAAGTCGGATTTGTTCCACTCTGGCATCCGCGTGTTGTGCAGCATGATGTTCAAGAGTTCGGATTGCAGTTCGCCACCACGATAAATCTTGGTGGGGGGGATGATAATGCCCTCTTCGTAGATCATCTTGGCGTCTGTCGGCAGCGATCCCGGCACTTTGCCGCCCACGTCAGTCATATGACCAAACATTGCGGCCCAGCTGACCAGCTTGCCCTCATGAAAGATGGGCATCATCAACAGCCAGTCGTTCAGATGGCTGACTGCACCATTACAAGAGTAAGGGTCGTTGGTGATAAATATGTCGCCATCTTCCACCGTGCCCTCGTAGCCTTGCATAAAGCCATAAAGGAAACTGCCGAACTGTCCGACCACCATCTTGCCATCTTGATTGGCGATCAACGGGAACGCGTCGTGCTGTTCGCGGATACCGGGGCTCATCGCCGTGCGGAACAGAACTGCGTCCATTTCATTGCGCGCATTGCGCAGGGCGTTCTCTACGATATCAAGCGTGATGGGGTCCACATCAACCCGAGAGAACGGTGTGGAATTGGTCTCAATTACCTGTGCTACCATTGTTTTCTCTCCTCGTCTCAGCGGTTTCTATTGTGGCTTGTGGGCCAGATCAGGATGTTCCCGACGTCGTCGATTTCACCAATGTGGTCTGGCAGGATGACCGAGGTGCTGTCCATTTCGGTCACCACGGCAGGGCCTTGGACTTCGTTGCCGGGTTTGAGTTTGGACCGGTCATAGATATACGCGTCATGCCAACCAGCATCCGCATACATCTTGGTCGCCATGACCCGCGCGCCAGAGGCATCTTTGCCTGCTTTGGCACCTTCAGTATTGATAAAGTTCTTCTCTGCTCCCTGCACCACCGCGCGCAGGCCAACAAGTTCGTGCTCCGCATCCAGCGCAAAGGTGAATAGCTGCTCATGCTCGGCGTCAAAGCTGCTGGCGACACCAGCAAGCCCATCCCGCGCAAAGTCTTTGGGGCTGACATCAACAGTCAGTTTCATGCCTTGGCCTTTGTAGCGGATGTCGATCTGGTAGAACACATCTTGTTCATGAGCAGACACACCTTCGGCGGCGAGGTCTTGGCCGGCACTTTGTTCCAGCTCTTTCAACATCCGCGAAATTTCGGCGTCGCTGGTGTTGCTGACGGGTGTTACATAGGTCTGCGTTGCCTCGTTGCGCAGGCGCGTTGTGGCGTCGCCGTAAGCGCACAGCACGCCCGGACCCGGCGGAATGATTGTCGGCCATGACCCGACCAATCGCGATAGCGCATTGGCGTGCAATGGTCCCGCTCCGCCAAACCCGATCAACGCAAAATCACGCGGGTCATAGCCTTGCTCAACCGAGACCAGCCGCAGCGCACCACACATGTTTTCGTTGACGATGCGAATGATCCCTTCCGCAGCGTCTTCCAGCGAGGTGCCGATGGCGTCCGCGATTTTCTTGACCGCAGCCTCTGCCTTGGGATGGCTGATTTCCATGTCACCGCCCAGCTTGGCCCCAGAGGGCAAATAACCCAGCACCACATTGGCGTCCGTCACAGTAGGTTCTTCGCCACCCTTATTATACGCCGCTGGCCCCGGATCCGCGCCCGCCGATTGCGGGCCAACACGCAAGGCCTTCGTCAACTCCGGCACGTAGGAGATTGAGCCTCCGCCCGCCCCCACCGTGCGCACATCGATTGAGGGTGCACGTACGGTGACGTCACCCACCCGCGTTTCGCGCCGGGTACGCGCGACACCGTTTTGGATCAGGGCCACGTCCGTGGATGTGCCCCCCATGTCAAAGGTCAGCAGGTTCTGGAAGTCCGCCTGTTTGGCAATCCAAAGCGCCCCGGATACACCGCCCGCAGGTCCAGACATTAGCAGGTTGACCGGGTGCTCCATCGCGGCCTGAGCCGAGCTAAGGCCCCCATCAGAACGCAGGATTTGCAACAGCACATCACTGCCCATGCGCTTGCGCAATTCGGCCTGTAAGTTGTCGACGTATTTCTCAACCACGGGACGCACATAAGAGTTCACGACGGTCGTTTCCGTGCGCTCGTATTCATACATCTCTGGCATAACCGCTGCCGAGGTAGAGACCGGAATGTTCGGTGCGATCTCTTGCGCTATCTCAGCGATCCGGCGTTCGTGCGCGTCGTTTGTATACCCGTTGAACAGCGCAATCGTCAGCGCCTCGATGCCTGACTTCAGGAGCGTTTTCAGGTCTTTGCGGATCTGTGCCTCGTCCAGCGGCACCAACACATTGCCTTGGGCGTCCATCCGTTCGTTTGCTTCGATGGTCAGCTCAAGAGGGGCCAATGGCTCCGTCTTGTTCCAGATCACCCAGCCGCCCAAACCGCCGGGCACAAAGGAACGCGCAATTTGCAGCGTGTCTCTGTAGCCTTTGGAGGTAACGAGCCCGACCAACGCGCCGGAGTTGGTCAAAACTGTATTGGTTGCAACGGTTGTGCCGTGCAGCACCTCGGTAATGTCGGTCGTGCTGATCCCGGCAGTCTTGCAAATCTTCTCAATACCGTTGAGCACGCCGATGGAACTATCCGCCGGGGTGGATGGCACCTTGGCCGTAAATGTGCGCCCGTTCTTTTCATCAAGCAACAGCAGGTCCGTAAACGTCCCGCCTACATCCACACCAAGACGCAAACCTGTCCCACGCGGGCCAGAGCGGCGTTGTTGGGACAAAGCGGCTGTCGCCGATCCACCTGTGGTTTCGATTTTTTGCAACCGCTCCTCGAACGCGGCCAAGCGGGCCTCGTACTGGCGGATCAGATCATCCGTTCCTGACATATGCTTCAACCCATCTCCCTGTTATTTCTTTACGTGAGGGGGTCACCCTCATCTCCCTATCAGCCACTGCCAAAAGCTGCGTTTGCGCGGGCTGGCGTCATTTGACCCAGCAAGGGCCACAGCCCGTTCCGACATCTCAAGCACCTTTTCGACGGTGGCTGTTTTAGTCTCTATTTTGCGGTCTCTCTCAGCAATTTCGCCTTCTAGACGCTCCCCTGCCTGCAACGCCCGATCAAGCATATCACCCGTGCGCGCGACGGCTTGCTGACTTTGCTCTGCGTCGCGGATGGCAACATCCAACATTTGCAGCGCGCGGTTCGTGGCGTTATGGCTTTTCTCAGCCCCGCCAATCACATCGTCCAGCATCGCCAATGCGCGATCCGCAGTCTCACCCATCGCTTTTGCCTCAGTCTCTCCGGCGGCTTTGCCCGCTGCGGCATATTCCAGCGCCCTTTCCAGCAACGCATCAAAGCGTGCATTTTGTGACAAGCTGCTTTCCAGGCGATCCTCTGTTGCTTCCAGCGCATTTAATGCCCGGCCAGAAACGTCTGCCAAACGTGCGTTGTCGTCATTCCCTTCGCGACCTTCCAAATGCGCCAAGGCGCGTTCCAGCAAATCAGACAAGCGCGCCTTATCCGCTGCGTCTTGCTCGATCTGGCTTGCCGCTTTGTCCAAGGCATCTGCCTGTCGATCGGCAATGCTCCTTAGTGCATCGATCTCTGCCAAGCGCGCGTGCATGTCATCAGACAGCTCTTCAACCTCGTCAAAAAGCAGGTTCATCAATGCGGCCTGATCAACCTTACCGCCGCTCAGATCGCCCTTGCCGACATCAGAGATATCCAATCGGAGCCGGTTTTCGTTGTCCCGCTGGGAGGGGATCAGCCCTCGTGCTGCTGCATCCCTGATCTTGATCCGCGACATACCCAATCTGTCCGCCGCTTCGGCGACGGACAGAAATTGCAAACCAGATTGGGCGGAACGGGGATTCATGCAGTCATGTTCCCTTAGATAATGCCCGCGTCTTTGAGACGCGCCTGTTCATCATCATCAAGGTTCAACAATTCACCAAGAACATAATTGTTGTCCTCACCCAGCGTTGGGCCAACATGGCGCACGGCACCGGGCGTATCTGACAAGCGTGGTGCCACGTTCTGCATCTTGATAGGGCCGAAATCGGGGTGTTCAACATCCACAATCGCCTCGCGCGCCTTGAAATGCGGATCTTCCAGCATATCCTCTGCCTTGTAGATCAGACCGCAAGGCACACCAAATTCGTTCATTCGCTCTTCGAGCTTGGTCAGCGGGATCGTGCGTGTCCATTCGTTGATCAACCCGTCGAGCTCTTTTTGATATTTGCCTCGTGCGGAATGGGTCGCGTAACGCTCATCCTCGGCCAATTCAGGTTGACCCATGGCTTCGGCCAGACGTTTGAACACTGTGTCTTGGTTCGCAGCAATCAGCAGCAGTTTGTCATCCGCCGTATCAAACACGTTCGACGGAGAAACATTGGGCAAAATTGCCCCTGTGCGCTCGCGGACATACCCTGCGACGTCGTATTCTGTGACCAGCGATTCCATCATGTTCAGCACGGCCTCGTAGATCGCGCTGTCGACGACCTGCCCCTTGCCAGTTCGCTCGCGGGCATGGATGGCAAACATCGCGCCCATGCAGGCATGGATCGCCGCCAGTTCATCGCCAATGGAAATGCCCATGCGGCTGGGCTGCGTGGAGGGGTCACCGACAACATAGCGCAGACCGCCCATTGCCTCCCCAATCGCACCATAGCCTGCGCGTTTCGAATAGGGGCCCGTCTGGCCAAAACCCGTGACCCGCACCATCACCAGACGCGGGTTAATCTTGGACAGCTCTTCATAGCTCAAGTTCCAACGCTCCATCGTGCCGGGGCGGAAGTTCTCTATCAGGATGTCTGTATCCTTGACCAACTGACGGACAATATCTTGTCCATCTTTCTCGCGCAGGTTCAGGGTCAGCGATTTCTTGTTGCGCGCCACAACGGGCCACCACAACGATTTCCCATATGGTTTCTCACGCCCCCATTGCCGCATGGGGTCGCCAACACCGGGCGCTTCGATCTTAATGACCTCTGCACCAAAGTCCGCAAGAAGCTGCCCACAGAAAGGCCCCGCCAACAATTGACCCATCTCTAACACCCGAAGATCGCTGAGTGCGCTGTCGCCTTTTGGTGCTGACATCTGAGTACCTCTCCCTGATTTACGCTTGCATGATTCCAAACAATTCGTAATCTGTATACAAAAATCTGCAAGGAAAAACGAAAATGTCTGATTTTGTGGAAATTATCGAGGTTTCAGCAAGAGACGGAATACAAAACGAATCCAAGATTTTAAGTTCGGATACGAAATTGGAGCTGATTCAGCGTGGAATTGACGCGGGGTTGCGGCGTTTTGAGGTTACCAGCTTTGTGAATCCCAAGCGCGTCCCACAGATGGCCGATGCCGATGAGGTTGCCGCTGGGCTACCCCGCACAACAGATGCGCGGTTTATCGGGTTGACGTTAAATACACGCGGGTTTGAGCGCGCGATGACGGCGGAACTGGATGAAGCGAATTTCGTTGTTGTTGCTTCTGATACCTTCAACCAACGCAATCAAGGTGTCCCGACCCAAGAGAGCATCAACGCCTTTGCCAAATCCAAAGCTCGGGGAAATGGAAAGATCGACGTCGGGATCACGATTGGTGCGGCCTTTGGCTGCCCCTTTGAAGGTGAGGTTCCCGTCAGCCGACTTATGCAGGTGGTTGAAGGCTGTATGGCGCATGACCCGTTTGAACTTGCATTGGCAGATACCATTGGTGTCGCCACCCCTAAGGACGTGAAAGACCGGGTCGCAGCTGTCAAGAATGCATTTCCCGACGTGCGGCTGCGGCTGCACTTGCACAATACGCGCAATACGGGGTTCGCCAACGCGTGGGCCGGGATAGAGGCTGGCGCCAGCAGCCTAGATGCGTCTTTGGGCGGCGTGGGTGGATGCCCCTTTGCGCCCAAAGCAACCGGAAACATCGCCACCGAGGATCTGGTCTATATGCTAGATCGGTCCGGGATACGCACGAATGTATCGCTGGATAAAGCGATCGAAGCTGCGGAATGGTTGGAAAAACAGCTTGAAAAGACAGCACCCGGTATGGTCATGAAAGCCGGGGGATTCCCAACTGGAGGACAGACAACATAATGGATAGCGGTAGCAGACCCCCAGCGACAGATACCGCTTATGATGCCCTTCGTGCGCGTATCCTATCGGGTGAGCTTGCCCCTGGTGAGCGTTTGGTTGAACAAGCGCTGGCCGAGGCTCTGGGCCTAAGCCGCACACCTGTGCGCGAAGCAATTCGTCGCCTTTTGCATGAGGGTTTTGTCGAGAAGGGTCAGGGATACAGCACCCGGGTTGCTGAATTTCCTGAAGAAGAACTGGCCCAGCTGTTTGAGATCAGACGCCGTCTGGAATGTTACGCCGCAGGGCGTGCGGCAACCATGGCAACGGACAAAGAGGTAGCGCAATTGCGGCATCTGTCAGACCAGATGTCCAAGCATACGCCGCCAAATTCGCCAGAAGAATACAATATCATTTCTGCGGCCAATACGGAATTTCACCGGATCATCTATGAAGCGGCGCGTTCCCCCCGACTGACGGCACTGATTGCGTCAGCTGTAGATGTAGGTGTCGTGGCACGGACCTACTATAGCTATTCTGAGACCGACCTGTTGCGCAGCGCACAACATCACAATGAGATTGTTGATGCCATCGCCGCACACGCGCCTGAGTGGGCAGAAAGTGTGATGTCCTCGCATGTTTTAGCGGCGGCAAGTTCCGCTTTTCAGAGGCATAAGGAAGCGACGGAATAACGGTGGAGTGTCGCGCCAGCATTCCGCCATCAACCAAATAGGTTGACCCCGTAACAATCGACGCCTCATCACTGGCTAGAAACAATATAATGTTCGCGACCGCATCTGGCGTTGCATAACGTCCCAACGATGTATTGGATACCATTGCGGTTTTCACCTGATCCGGTGACCTGGGTGCCATACTTTCTTCTAACAATCGCACCATCAGCTATTCTACATGCGCTTGATCTCGACAGCGGCAGCGTTGCGACGGAGGCGGCATTGGTAGGCCCAGTATTGGATCGATCCGATGTAGAACTCACGAACTTCGACTTCAGTTATCTCAATGCAATTGTTCAAAATACCAACCTTACGGAACGGAAAATTTCTCTTTTCAACAAATGCCAACAACAAATGACTGAAGACGAAGTCACACTGATCTGTCTGATCGCATCAATCCGGGGCATGCCTTGCCCCATCAGACCTTCAACCTATCATAACTTCACGACAATCTCTTCGGGCTTGGGTCTCTTAATGGCCATCTCTGGTCCTCCGCTTTCCTAACTATAGGGGCGGACCACTTCAAAGGGGGAGGCTCAGTACCGTTGGAGATCGCCAATGTGCGCATGGGAAAGAAACAACACATGAGATGATCCCCAATATTTCTTTTTATTCCCAAACCGATTCATCCTGTGCCCGATCCACCAGATGCCGAAACTCAACATCTAGGTAGGTGTGGATGCCATCAACCCGAGTTGATGATCCGTCGGTTTTCGAAAAACTGATTGGCCACAGTCAAATATCCCCACTGCACCCTCATCTATACGTGATTTAAGTGAGAGGGTGCTCTCGCAAACCGGTGCCATCCGGCAATTTCATAAAATTCCCGGTAAGTTCAATTTGTTCTCACGGGCACATTCAATTGCGTCCTCATATCCCGCATCAGCGTGGCGCATTACGCCAGTAGCAGGATCATTCCAGAGAACCCGCGCGATGCGACGATCTGCATCTTCCGACCCATCACAGCAAATCACCATGCCAGAATGTTGGGAAAAGCCCATTCCCACGCCGCCGCCGTGATGCAGCGATACCCATGTTGCTCCTGACGCGGTGTTCAGCAATGCGTTCAGCAGCGGCCAATCGGATACAGCGTCAGAACCGTCTTTCATGGATTCCGTTTCGCGGTTTGGTGACGCGACGGAGCCTGAATCAAGATGATCACGCCCAATAACAATCGGCGCCTTCAGCTCGCCGTTGCGGACCATTTCATTGAACGCTAGCCCCAGCTTGTGACGCACGCCCAGACCTACCCAGCAAATCCGCGCGGGCAGCCCCTGAAATGCAATACGCTCGCGCGCCATGTCCAGCCAGTTGTGCAGGTGCAGATCTTCAGACAAGATCTCTTTCACCTTGGCATCCGTTTTGTAGATGTCTTCGGGATCTCCCGACAGAGCCGCCCAGCGGAAAGGTCCGACGCCACGACAAAACAGTGGCCGGATGTAAGCAGGCACAAAACCGGGGAAATCAAAGGCATTTTCAAGCCCTTCTTCCAACGCCATTTGGCGGATGTTGTTGCCGTAATCGACTGTTGGAATGCCAGCAGCGTGGAAGTCGACCATCGCTTTGACTTGCACTTTCATGCTGGCACGTGCGGCTTCTTCGACTTCTTTCGGGGCGCTTTCGCGTTTGTCTTTCCACTGGCCCATCGTCCAGCCTTGCGGCAGATACCCGTTGACAGGGTCATGCGCTGACGTTTGGTCGGTCACGATGTCAGGGCGAACGCCGCGCCGGACAAGTTCGGGAAAGACATCCGCTGCGTTGCCCAACAGGCCTACGGATTTGGCTTCGCCTGCGGCTGTCCACCGCTCGATCATCTCTAGCGCTTCGTCAAGCGTCTCGGCCTTTTCATCTACGTATTTGGTCCGAAGTCGGAAATCGATGCTCTCGGGGTTACATTCAACGGCCAGACAACACGCGCCGGCCATCACAGCTGCCAAAGGCTGCGCGCCACCCATTCCGCCCAATCCACCAGTCAAGATCCATTTACCTGCAAGCGAGCCGTTATAATGCTGACGCCCTGCCTCGACGAATGTCTCGTAGGTGCCTTGAACGATGCCTTGGCTGCCGATGTAGATCCATGAGCCGGCGGTCATCTGACCATACATCGCCAGCCCTTTCTTATCCAATTCGTTGAAATGGTCCCACGTCGCCCAATGTGGCACAAGGTTCGAGTTGGCGATCAATACCCGAGGCGCATCCTTGTGCGTTTCAAACACACCGACAGGTTTACCCGATTGCACCAGTAGCGTCTGGTCTTCTTCCAGGTCCTGTAACGTTGCAACGATCTTATCGAAATCTTCCCAAGTACGAGCAGCGCGGCCGATGCCGCCATAGACGACCAATTCATGTGGGTTCTCTGCGACGTCTGGGTGCAAATTGTTCATCAACATGCGCATTGGTGCCTCGGTCAGCCAACTTTTCGCTGTGATTTCGGTGCCGGTGGCAGGATAGATGTCACGGGTGTTCTTACGAGAATTGCTCATGATGTGCCTTTCAAAGTAGCAGCCAATGTTGCCAATATAGTTTGAAGATGAGGGCGCAGTTGGTCGGCCTTGGCATCGTCGTATTCCCAAGGTGCGCATTGTGTTTTGAGGTAGGTGCTTTGTGCCAGCTCCATTTGGATGGCGTGCAGACCCTCAGCCGGCCGTCCATAGCGCCGCGTAGTCCAACCGCCTTTGAAACGCCCGTTGGTTACAGATGTATAGCCAGCCGCCGAAGCGCATATGTCTTGCGTGGTGCTTTCAATTTCAGGCGCGCAGGTTGTTCCGATGTTGGTGCCAATGTTGAAGTCAGGCAGCGTACCGTCAAATAGGTAGGGAATATGCGACCGGATCGAATGGCAATCATACAGAATTGCAAACCCATGAAGGGCACGCACGCGGGTCAGTTCCGCCTCCATCGCAGCATGGTAGGGCGCGTGAAACGTGGCGCGGCGCTGCGCTACTTCAGCTGGTGTCGGCGCGGTTTCCCAAATGTCGTTTCCGTCAAAGTCGGTCAATGGAACAAGCCCGGTTGTGTTCTGTCCGGGATAAAGTGAGATGCCCGCAGGGTCACGATTGGCATCAACCACATAACGGTGAAAGGTTGCGCGCACTGTCGTGACACCTTCCAAAAGCCCGTCATAGAGCCTGTGAATATGCCAATCCGTATCATCCAACCCGCGCCCGCGCGCGTTAAGCTGCGCAAGCAGTTCGTTTGGTACATAAGTGCCCGTGTGTGGTAGGCCCAGAACGATTGGGCTGTCGCCGCGTATGGTCTCTACGGGTTTCATGCACGAAGTTCCGGCATCGTGATACCTGTGCTGGCAGTGACTGTACCGTTGCCAACCAGTTCTGTGGCTTTTTCGATGTCCGGCGCAAGGTAACGGTCGTCTTCCAGCGTATCAACATGCGTGCGAAGAGCAGCGACAACAGCGCGCAATGGCCCACTCGTTGCCAGAGGTGCGCGAAATTCGATGCCTTGCGCAGAACAGAGCAATTCAACGCCCAAGATACGCTCAAGGTTTACAATCATCCGTGACAGCCGGACAGCACCATGTGCGGCCATGCTTACGTGATCCTCCTGGTTGGCCGACGTCGGTGTGCTATCAGTCACACAAGGGTTTGCCAGATGTTTGTTTTCCGACATCAACGCGGCGGTGGTCACTTCGGCAATCATAAAGCCAGAATTCAAGCCGGGGTTTGGTGTCAGAAAAGGCGGCAAATCATGGCTTAGGACCGGATCAACGATCAGCGCGATCCGGCGCTGTGCAATCGCACCAATCTCGGCCAGGGCAAGCGCAATCATGTCAGCGGCAAAGCCTACGGGTTCAGCGTGGAAATTACCCCCCGATACGATCAGGCCGGCCTTGGTCAGCACCAGTGGATTGTCCGTCGCTGCGTTGGCCTCAACCTCAAGCGTGCGCGCAGCCATGCGCAACACATCCATCGCCGCCCCTGTCACCTGTGGCTGGCACCGAATGCAGTACGGGTCTTGAACGCGCATATCGCCTTCCAGGTGGCTTTCGCGGATCACGGACCCATCAAGCAATGCCCGCATTGTCGCTGCCGCATCAATCTGGCCCGCATGACCGCGAAGCGCATGAATTTCAGGCTGCAAAGGTGAGGTAGACCCCATGATCGCATCGGTGCTGAGTGCAGAAGTGACGAGTGCGGCGTTCATCGCGTTCCAAGCGCCAAACAGACCAGCAAGCGCAAACGCAGTGCTGAATTGCGTACCATTGATCAGCGCCAGACCTTCTTTTGCACCTAGCACAACAGGCGTGAGGTCAGCGCGCTTTAGGGCCTCGGCCCCCGATAATGTTTCACCCTCGTATGTGGCTTCGGCATGGCCCATCATCACGGCAGCCATATGCGCCAACGGGGCCAAATCACCAGAGGCTCCGACCGAACCTTGAACCGGGATCAACGGTGTTACGCCCCGTGCAAGCATCTGTTCAAGCAATTCTACCAGTTCCATCCGCACACCAGATGCGCCACGCCCCAGCGACAATAGCTTGAGTGCCATCATCAGCCGCGCATGCGCCTGCGGAATTGCCTCACCCACACCGCAACAATGCGACAGGATCAAATTGCGTTGCAGTGTCGCAGTGTCCTCGGATTCAATCTTGACCGAGGCAAGTTTGCCAAAACCGGTGTTCACACCATAGACCGCCTCAGTGCCGCTTGCCGCCGCCTCGATGCGGGCATGCGCGTCTTGGATGCCTGCATGGCTGGATGGATCCAGCGTCACAGCAGCGCCATCGCGAAAGACCTGCGCAAGATCAGAAAGGGTCACTTGACCGGGCGTCAAAGTAAGGTTGATCATGTCAGCGCTCCAAAAATACGTTTGTAAAGAGGATTGAACCCGATGCGGTAGCTCAACTCGGCTGGGTGCTTGATGTCCCAAACGGCAAGCTCTGCGCACATGCCTTTTGCAATAGCACCTGCATCGTCCAGCCCAAGCGCGCGTGCGCCATGTTGCGTGACACCCTGCAACGCTTCTTCCGGTGTCATACGGAACAACGTGCAGCCCATGTTCAACGTCAACAACAACGAATTGAGCGGCGAAGAGCCCGGATTAATGTCGGTCGCCAGCGCCATCGGCACATTATATTTGCGCAGCAGATCTATCGGCGGCGCTTGAGTTTCACGAAGCGTATAGAACGCACCCGGCAAGATCACAGCGACTGTGCCAGACTGTGCAAGCGCCACAACACCTTCTTCATCAAGATATTCGATGTGATCGGCTGATAATGCGCCATAGCTTGCTGCCAGTTTCGCACCGCCCAGATTGGAAAGTTGTTCGGCATGCAGCTTGACGGGCAGCGATAATTCCTTGGCGACATCAAAAACACGCGCAATCTGTGTTGGATCAAAGGCAATGCCTTCGCAGAACCCGTCGACCGCATCGACCAGACTTTCGGTATGCGTTGCACGTAATGTCGGGATGCAAATCTCATCAATATAGGCGTCATCCCGCCCTACATATTCCGCTGGCGTTGTATGCGCGCCTAGAAACGTTGTTCTGACACGAATGGGCCGGTTTACCTCAATCAGGCGGGCAACACGCAACATGCGCAGTTCAGTTTCTAAATCCAGACCATAACCAGACTTAATCTCGATGCATGTCACGCCTTCGGAGATCAGCACATCAACACGGCGCAGGGCATCTTCAAGCAGTTGCTCTTCACTTGCTTTTCGCGTGGCTGTCACGGTGGACACAATCCCGCCCCCTGCCCGCGCGACTTCCTCATAGCTTGCACCGTTTAGCCGCATTTCGAATTCAACCGCCCGATCCCCGCCATGCACAATATGCGTGTGGCAATCAATCAACCCCGGCGTAACGATCCGCCCACTCATGCTGTGCTTTGCAAATCCGATATACGAACTTGGCACCTCTGCCTCTGGACCGACCCAAGCAATCAGACCACCCTCCAGCGCAATCGCTGCGTTTTCGATCATACCGTAGGGGGTGCCGGTGGCGGTCATTGTGGCCGCATGCAGATCCGTCAAAAGCTGAGGCGTTTGGGGCATTGCATCGTCCTTTCTGTCATATTTCTCCTTTTCTTGTAAAAACCATTGTGCAATATGTCTATACATAAATACAAAATAAGTAGGGTATATAATGATCTTTGCACATCAGGCCTTGTTGTCGACGGGTTGGGCGCAAGACGTACGCCTCACGCTTATCGGCGGATGCATCCAGAAGATCGAAACAGATGCGCATGCACAGGCGGGCGATATCTGCGTTGATACGCTGCTACCAGCTTTGGCCAACCTGCACTCCCATACCTTCCAACGCGCAATGGCTGGTATGACCGAAGTGCGCAAATCAGGTAGAGACAGCTTTTGGACTTGGCGTGATCTGATGTACCGCTTTATGGATCACTTGACCCCCGACCAGCTTGAAGCAATTGCCGCCCTTGTTTTCATGGAAATGCAGGAAGCAGGGTATGCCAGTGTCGGTGAATTTCACTACGTCCACCACCAGCGTGGCGGGATGCGCTATGATGCACTGGCAGAGCTGTCGTTACGTGTTATGTCCGCCGCTTCGCAATCTGGTATCGGGCTTACCCATCTTCCGGTGTTGTACACATACGGTGGCGCGGGTCAGGTCCCGCTAGAAGAAGGTCAACGCAGGTTTGGCAATGACATTGAGCAATACAACGCGCTGGTGGAAGGCGCCCGTACTGGGCTTTCCAACCTGCCCAACGATGCAAAGATAGGTATTGCACCACATTCCTTGCGTGCCACATCACCCGACGATCTGACCGCTGTCATTGCTGCACACAAAGGCGATCAGGTTCACATTCACATTTCCGAACAACCCAAAGAAGTCCGCGATATCCAAGCGTGGCTGGGCGCGCGTCCGATAGATTGGCTGTTGTCGAATAACGACGTCGCCGCGAACTGGTGCCTGATCCATGCCACGCACATGACAGATGACGAAACACGCGCTATGGCAGCCTCTGGCGCTGTGGCTGGCCTATGCCCAATCACAGAAGCCAATCTAGGGGATGGTCCATTCAATGGCCCGGTTTATCTGGAGTCGGGCGGAGCCTTTGGTATCGGGTCGGATTCCAACGTCAATATTTCGCTCACAGAAGAATTGCGCACGTTAGAATATTCCCAGCGCCTGCGCGATGGGGCCCGCAATGTCATGATCGTTGGTGAAGGGTCCGTTGGGCACACACTGTATACAGGTGCCGCAAGCGGTGGCGCACAAGCGCTGGGGCGTGATGCAGGCGAAATCGCCATAGGCAAGCTGGCCGATCTTGTGGCGATCAATACGGACTCTATGGCATTGTGTGCGCTGACGCAGGACCAAATCCTCGATGGGTTGGTTTTTGCGGCAAAGGACACTGTTGTGACCGATCAATGGTCCGCCGGCCGCCATTGCGTCAGAGGTGGACGTCATATCGCCCGTGATGCGATCACTGCGCGTTACCGCGCTGCTGTGTCGCAATTGCTCGCTTCGATTTAGGAAAGTGGGCTCAACGTGATTACTAAAACGCAGGCGTCTTCGCCTAATTCATAGGCCATGGGCGCAGTGGCGCACATTGCGGTATCGCCTGCGCCCAAGCGGTCATCCGATTTGACCAATGTTACGTTGCCTTGAATGATATGCAGTATTGCGGTCTGCCCCAATGTCCCCAAATCATGTGCGCCCTTATGCGTCACGCAATGCGCGGTAGCTGCATAGCGCGTGGGATCAAACATCAAATTGAAATCACAGATCGGTCCATCATCCAATGTTGCCACGACAGGTGCTGCACCATCGAAGGTAACTGGTACGGCAAAATCCGCAGGCCAGACCTCGCCATCGCTGTGCAATTTCATTCCGTTGCCCTCAATTACCGTCAAGATGCGGGTCAGCCCGGCAAAGCTGGAAAACGGTCCGGGTGTTGCGACATCCGCCATGCTCAACCGCCAAACAATATCGTCTTTGTCCATTAACGAAGCGATATTGCGGGTTATCCCGCCCCCGTTTTTCCAAGGCACATCGATCAAGTCCGCTCTTTTCAGAATCCGCATCATGTTTCCTAGCCTTTGCTTCAAGCACTTATCTGGTATTGTAATATTGAATAGACATATTGGACAGTACATTGGGTAATGCATCTGACGCAAAGATCGGCTTTCATGACATCAAACAGGAGGTCATCCGCCGTGTACACCGTGGCATCTGGGCCCCCGGAAGCCTGCTGCCAACAGAGATTGAGCTTGCCGCCGAGTTCGGATGCGCAAGGGCAACGGTTAATCGCGCGATGCGCGAACTTGCGGAACAAGGATTGGTAGAACGCAAGCGCAAAAGCGGAACGCGGGTCAAGACATCCCCTGTCAGATACGCCCGTTTCGAGATTGAGTTGGTGCGACGAGCTGTCGAAGACATGGGGGCAAAGTATCGATATGCCTTGGTCCACAAATCAATCGAGGCCGCGCCAGATTGGGTTATTTCGCAACTTTCACTGGGCCCAGGCGAGCAGGTAGCGCACATAAAGTGCATGCATTATGCCGACAATCGCCCTTTTCAGTACGAAGAGCGTTGGATCATAATATCAACCGTACCAGCTATTCTGGAGGCCGATCTGGAAACTCAAAGCCCAAATGAGTGGCTTTTGAACGAGGTCCCGTTCACCGACGCTGAAATCACGCTGTCTTCCGTCGCGGCTGATGCGGCACTCTGCGAATTTTTGGCTACCTCGCAGGGAACTCCGCTCTTTCGGTTAGAACGCACGACGTGGCTAGACAGCAAGGTCGTTACCTATGTTCGCATGACATTCAGGCAAGGTCACAGCATGACGACACGATACTGAAAGTGGCTTTGTAATGCAGGCGTGAATTGACAGGTCTTCTATAATTAAGATGGGCATATAAATAATATGTATGCGCTTAATGAAGGGGCGCCATCATGATGAGAACCCGCGCCGCAGTCGCCGTAAAAGCAGGCCAACCGCTTGAGATTATGGACGTCAATCTAGAAGGCCCCAAGCGCGGCGAGGTCTTGGTTGAGATCAAGGCCACGGGCCTGTGCCATACAGATGAATTCACTCGTTCAGGCGATGACCCCGAAGGGATTTTCCCGCCATTCTAAGCCACGAAGGTGCTGGCATAATGTTGGAGGTCGGCGAAGGCGTGACCAAGTTGGAAAAGGGCGATCACGTGATCCCGCTTTACACGCCGGAATGCCGCGAATGCGAATACTGCCTGTCGGGCAAAACCAACCTGTGCCAAAAAATCCGCGTCACGCAAGGCCGTGGCCATCTGCCAGACGGCACAACACGATTTTCGATGCTGGATGGCACGCCGATCCATCGTTACATGGGCTGCTCTACCTTTGCCATCCACACCGTTGTGCCCAAAATCGCGTTGGCCAAAGTGCGCGCACTTGGGCACCTCGGGGCAATCACATTGATCTAAGGCGAGCCCGCTCTACCCTATCAACGGCCACCGTTATCAAAGGCTTATATCCTAGGTGACATGACCCGCGAAAGCCTGTTTCTAAAACCTCAGTCGGGCTACGACGACGCGGACATAACTGTACGTCTAGGCGCGACAGTCACCAACATTGATCCAACAAACCAGCAGTTATCCATCGGTGACGAAGTCGTCTCATATGATGAATTGATCTTGACGACAGGTTCCAGCCCAATTTGCCTTCCTGCCGCAATTGGTGGCGATCTGGAGGGTGTATTCTGTGTGCGTACCCTTGCCGACATTGATGCGATGGCCCCAAACTTTCATGAGGGACAGCGCGTCTTGATTGTCGGTGGCGGCTATATCGGACTTGAGGCAGCAGCCGTTGCCGCAAAGCTTGGTTTGACTGTCACGATTGTAGAAATGGCCGAACGGATTTTGCAGCGGGTTGCCGCACCGCAAACGTCTGGGCCGCGGTTGTTGCGCGTCCTTCCCAATGGGCGACACGCGTATCCGCCTTGAGAGCGTCCCAAATGCGATTGATCAAGCCGAAGTGGTCGCTGCTAACATCCTGGGCGCAAAAACCGCCTATGTTGCGAAACCGTGGTTCTGATCGGATCAGTACGATGTGGAATTGCAGATTACCGGATTGAATACAGGGTACGACAACGTGATTACGCGTCCGGGGGACAAGCCGGGATCGGTGTCTCACTGGTACTATCGCGGGGCAGAATTTCTGGCGGTGGATGCTATGAACGCGCCACGTGAATTCATGGTTGGCAAGCGGTTGATCGAGGCAGGAAAATCGCCTGACCCTGACGTTATAGCGCTGCCTGAAACTGTTCTGAAATCACTCTTGTAAGAAATGCCGCGCACCCTCAATCGCGCGCACGGCATCTGCATTATTCAAGTGCTTTGGGGCCGCCGATCAAGTATCAACTTTGTCTGCGCCCAACATCTTTCCCATATACCCTAGGAAATCCCAAATTGTGCCCTCGAGATCTTCAGGTGCTAGAAAACCATGCTGCATGTAGCGTGTATTTTGTGATTTTTGCAGCGTCTCAAGTTTTGCCTTGTCTTCAGCGTTAAAGGATTTGCACAGGTCAACATATGCGACAACTTCGGGATCTTCGGGGTCTGTCTTAAATCCAGAAACCCCCCATCTGATCGCGACCTTATCCGTGCCAGCAGGGCGCAAACACAGGTGCAAGGTATAATTGGCCGCGACGGCCGTTACAAAACTTGGGAAGATGTTGAACAATACTGAGTTACGTTGTTCATCTTCGGTCATGTCCTCATGGAACGGACCGCGCGGCGGGAATGCCGGATCATAATAGGACCGATAAGCAGTCCAACGATCTTCACCGGGAACTTTCTTGCAAAGCTGCGTCGGCGTCATTGGCTGCAACGTTTTTGGATGTGTCGCGAACAGGTGATACCCTTCCATGAAGTTCTCAGTCAGGTTCTTCCAATTGGTGTTCCACACTGTTTCTTCACTAAACAGCAGGTTGCGCCCTTCGTTGTGGTAGTTGTGCAAGATGTCATCAAGTTTACCCAACTGCGGCGCAAGCGGATCGGCGTTGCCGTCCAGATTGACGAAGATGAAGTTGTTCCAAATTTCGGTTTTTAGTTGTGGCAGCGCACATCTTTTAGGATCAAGGGTTTGGATCTTTTTCATCAGAGGGGCTGTTTTTAGCGCGCCGTCCGTATTGTAGGTCCACGCATGATAACCGCAAACAAAGCTGCGCCGATTGCCGCGCGCTTCTGTCTCGACCATGTTGCCACGATGACGGCAGACGTTTGACAAAACGTAAATCTCGCCGTCGTGACCACGCGACACCAACAATTGCTCATCCACCAGTTCAGTCGTGAAAAAGTCACCTGCATTTGGCACTTCACCGACGTGACCAAGGCAAACCCACTCGCGGCGAAAGACATGTTCGCGTTCGAGCTCATGGAAATCATCAGAGGTGTAAAAGCTTGGATGCATCGTGCGGGCATTTTCCCGATCCAAGGATTTCAGATCCGTAAGTTCCTGACGCAGTGCGTCGGCTGTGTTTACTTTCGCGTACGACATGAGCTTCCTCTGACTCTAAAACTGTGATCACAGATAACTAACACTAAAATCGAGTACCGCCAAGAGAATTAGCAATGCAATGCGCACCGATTAAGCAATTGTGGGTTGAGATATTTCAGGCGCGATAAGGCACAAATGATCACCTGGTTCGACCAACGGATTGCGACGCACAACAGCAATGACCCCGTTTTGAGTTGCGGGCATCACTATGGGCTCAAATTGAAGATTGTGCATGTCGTACAAGGTGACGACAGGATCGCCTTTGCGAACATTGTCCCCCAGCAGCACATGAAATTCAGCGAGCCCGTAGTTGGTGCTGGTGATGTGCGTAGCACTATCATTGACGGCGATAAACCGGGTTGCAGGCGCTGGAGGGCGTTTCTCAATAATCCCCAAATGCCCCATCACTTGGTGCAGTCCCGCCCAGCCAAACTGAAAAGAGGATTGGGAAAAACGGCCAAGTCCTCCTAGTTCACACGCCAGAAATGCGGTGTTCAGATTATGTGCTGTTGTGTCAAAATCTCCTCCGGTGCCATCAATGTCACAAAGCATGGTGAAGGGTGCGCCAAACACATTTGCCAACTCCCAATTCCTACGGTTCAATTCCGCGTTTGGGCCACGGCATGTGAACCCGCAGTCGACATATTGCGTGGCCGTGCCACCTGAGTGGAAATCAACAATGACATCCGCCTGAGGGATGAGGTGCGTTGTAACGAAAGCCGCAACTTCATCCGTTGGACCCTGCCCAACATCGCCAGGGAAACTGCGGTTCATATTGCTCTGATCAATCGGAGATATTCGCGAGCGAGCCATGACCGCAGGCATATTGAAAGCGGGCAATATGATGATCCGTCCATTCACCGCATCCGGCTGCAACTCCTGCATTAGTTTACGCAGAATGATCTGCCCTTCGTACTCATCCCCATGACTGCCAGCCGTCAGCAGTAATGTCGCCCCGTTGCCGCCATGTATCACTCCGGCAGGCACTTTGATGGTGCTAAATGCATGCCGGTCGTCTGAATGGGTGACATCCAGGAACCCTGCCCGCTTGCCCAAACTGTCAAAATCCAGATTTGAGTGAACGCCACCATGGTGAAGCATTAGCTTTCCCTTCGCATAGATGGCGCATTGTCCACCGGTTCCGATATTTCGCGCAAGACCAGAATCCCGGCGACCAAAATAAGGGCCGCCCCCACAATGATATTCCAAGTGAGTGTTTCGCCAAAAAACACGGCAGCCATTATGAGCGCAGATGGGATTTCGACATATAAGAAAGGCGCAAGGAAATTCGCACGCGCCAGCCGGTAGGCATTTATCAACATTACATTGCAAGTGACAGATACAGCAGCGATTGCCAAAAAAGCAATCCAGTGTTGCAGGGTCGTTTGAGTGAGCAAGGGCCATACAAACGGCATCAACAAAGCGGCTCCGATCCAGAACTGCAAGAACAATGCCATGTTAGGATCCCCACGCACGGCCACCACGCGGTTTAGGAACAGATAGCAGCCAAACAAAACCCCCGTCCCGATAGCAAAATAGGCCCCTGGCGCGGGAGTGACCTGTGGATTTAGGGCAACCAGCACGCCCATCATCCCCATCACAAGTGCAAAGATCCCCACTTTGTTGATCCGCTCCTTGAGGAAGACAATTGCAAGCACCGCGCTCATGATCGGCGCGAAGGAATAGTAGGTTGCCGCTTCGGAGAACTGGATTGTTTGGAAAGAATAAACATAAGATCCAAACGCCACGATGATGATACAAGCCCGCAAGGTTTCGAATATCAGTGCCTGTTTGCTGGGTCGCTTGAAGGATCGTGTCACCAAGATCAATGGTGTGATCAACAGTGCTGAGCCCATGAACCTTACCCAAACGAGAACCAACAGCGGAACGGCACCGCTTAGGGATTTTGTGATCGCATCCGCCAGCGGAAAAACGACGAGCGATGCCGTCGCGAGTCCGGCGGCAACAAGATAGGATCGACTACTATTCATCAGCCGCAATCTTTTCTTTACGTCGGATTACATAAGCCTCCAGTTCTTCTTCGACGGCTGGATCAATTGGTGGCTTTTCGTACTCCCTCAGCAAGCGTTTCCAAATCTCGTTGGCCCGTTGGATTGCCGTCTTGGACCCGTCCTGTTCCCATGCTTCAAAATTCCGCCAGTCCGATAGAATTGGATCGTAAAATTCGGTTTCGTAGCGGGCAAGTGTGTGGGCTGTCCCAAAGAAATGTCCTCCCGGTCCAACCTCTGCGATGGCTTTCAGCCCAAGAGCATCGTCACTCAGATCAATCGGCTTTAGCATGGCAGCTTGCATTTGCAGCAGCTCCGCATCCAATATCAACTTTTCAAATGAACACGTTAGCCCTCCTTCGAGCCACCCACCGGCGTGCATCATCACGTTGATATGGCCCTGAACGCAGGCGTTGATGGACATGTTGCTTTCATAAGTTGCCTGCGCATCGGCACAAGCGGATGCCGTGGTGTTTGAGGATCGGATCGGAAGTCCGTAGCGGCGCGCCATCTGGCCAGAAATCATAACGGATTGCGCATATTCGGGTGTGCCAAGCGCAGGGGATCCGGTCTTCATATCAACATTGGACGTGAAATGGCCGTAAAAAACAGGCGCACCGCGACAGGCGGCTTGGCCGAGCACGATCCCTGCCAAAGCTTCGGCATTTTGTTGCACCAACGATCCGCCAATTGTGACCGGACTCATCGCGCCAGCTAATGTGAAGGGTGTGATATGTACAGGTTGTCCTGCGCGGGCAAATTCGATCACTGCTTCGGCTTGGCCATCGTCCAGCAACAGTGGTGAATTGGTATTGATCCCGCCCAATATCCCTGGTCGCGCCCGCAGTCCGTCATCGTCAGTTTGCAGGGCAATTTTCGCCATTTCGATGCAATCGCGCGCGCGATCCGCAGTGTTCATCCAACACGGTTGCCAGCCTTTGTCGCACAGCGTTGTTTGCGCCAACATCATATCCAGATGGCGCGTTTCAGGGGGCAATTCCAATGGCTCGCAACCTGCCCCTCCTTCGTGATGGAAGATGTTTAGCGACGACGACAGCTTCACAAAATTATGCACGTCTTCCAGCGTTCCTGCACGGCGCCCCTTATCTAGATCAGAGACGAACGAGGGGCCACAAACCGTTGCAAAAGTCAGAGAATTGCCACCAACAAGCACCGTCTTTTCAGGATTGCGGGCATGGATGGTAAATTCCGAAGGAATACCAACCAGCATCTCTTCGACCAAAGCGGGATCAAACCGAACGCGATGAGAGGACCGATCCACGTCGGCACCGATACCGGCAAGCAATTTCCGTGCGACGCCGCTGTCGACCTTCAATCCGACATCGCGAAGAACACGCAGACTGGCGTGATGAATGACCTCAACCTGATCGGTTGAGATCAGCTCGGTTGGAGGCAAAGGGTTCCGGACTTCGCTGAAGGGAAGCTGCTTAAATCCTGACGTACGAGAGGTGCGGTTTGGGCGGGATCGACGGGCCATTTGAATATTCCTGAAAAAGAGGTTGGGTTATGGGCAAAGCACGACCGCCAAGTGCTCCTGCCCAAGTTTCCTCGCCTACTATTTCTGTTCTGCGTCGATTGACCATTTCTTATTCTCTCATTCGGGAACCAGCGGGGTCAAACAGCGGGTTGGGCTGCAGTTGTGCCGGACAAAGTCGACCAAGTATTTCAACACTGTAGGCACCCCCCTCGTGGTAAGAATTTACGGGAACATATCCCAAGGCGATGTGATGTTCAGTAACCGGCCCCCAACCACCAGAGGAGACATATCCAACCGGTTCACCATCTAGGAAAATAGCCTCATCCCCCCAGATTGCGTCATCGCCAGCGTCCACGGTCAGGGTGATGGGCCGTTCGCGCGCAGCGCCGTAGTTTTGGGCCGCAACACGTCCAACAAAGTCACCTTTGTCTAGTTTAACATGATGCATCATGCCACATTCATGGGCGAAGTAATCCGATGTCAATTCTGTTCCCCAAGCGGCAAAGCCTTTCTCAAGTCGCAACATCATCAGGCTGCGCAATCCGCACAGCGACAGGTCATATTGTTCCCCTTCAGCAACCAGCGCATCAAATAGGGCGGGTTGATCTGTGCGCGGTAAATAAAGCTCGTACCCCGTTTCACCTGTGTAAGAGACCCGCAATGCGATTACGTTCTGGATTCCGGCAAGCGTGATTTCACCAGCACTTAGAAACGGAAAACCATTCGTGCTCATGTCGTGATCGGTAAGCCTTGATATCAGGGCTTTGGCATTCGGACCTGCGATGCTTAATCCCGCCAGATCATCAGACAGGTTCCGCAATTCGACGCCATCCGCTGGCAGGTATTTTCGGAAATGCCGCAAATACGCCAATTGCATCGCGTAAGTGCACACTAGCAAATAGCGATCTCCAAGGTTGGAAATCGTGAAATCGCCAATCACGCGACCGCTGTCAGACAGCATCGGCGATAGGCATAACCGCCCCGGTTTTGGCAAACGGTTTGCCATTATGTGATCAAGCCACTCTGCGGCCTTCGGGCCTGATACCTCAAACTTGGCCATATCAGAAAATTCAAACAACCCGACACCGCTGCGCAGGCGTTTACCTTCCTCAGCGACAGGTCCCCACCAGTTTGGTTGGCGGTAGGTCAGGCTGTCTTCTGCTTTGACGCCTTCGGGGGCAAACCACGTTGCGTGCTCACTGCCAAATCCAGTTCCGAACACCGCACCCTGTGCCGCTAATTTATCATGCACCGGAGATTTCGCCTGCGGCCGCGCCGCTGGAAAACTCTGGTAAGGGAAAATCTTTTCAGATCTGTTTTCATAGAAATAGCGGGTCATGTCTTCGGTGTATTTCTGTGTCGCGAAATCGCCAAAACGGGCAACATCCCAGTTGAAAATGTCGATCTCGGGCTCGCCCCCGATGATCCACTCCGCCATCACGCGTCCAATACCACCTCCCTGATTGAACCCAGCCATTATGCCGTTAGCGCAAAAGTAGTTTCGCAAAGCAGGGTGTGGGCCAATCAAAGGGCTCAGATCGGGGGAAAAAATCATCGGCCCGTTGATGACCCGCTTCACACCTGCCTCGGCAAGACAGGGCATGATCTCTACTGATTTTTCAAAATTCCATTCCATGCAGCTTAGGTCATCGGGCAGTAATTCATGCCCGAAATCCGCAGGCGTGCCATCCTTGGCCCAATGGGTGCAGGTGTGTTCATAGGCACCCAACAACATCCCCATGCCTTCCTGACGGGCATAACAGCCGGTTTCATTGTCATTAATCTGGGGCAGCTCAAATCCTAGGTTTTCGACCAGCGGGATGGTTTCAGTGACCAGATAGTGGTGCTCTACTGGCATCAGGGGCAGCTCAATTCCCGCCAAACGCCCGACTTCGCGCCCCCAAAGGCCAGCGGCATTTACGATGTATTCCGCATGGATCGTTCCCTTTTCGGTCACGACATCCCAAGTTCCATCAGCGCGTTGTTTGGTGGCCGTTACCGGCGTATGGCGATGGATGGTTGCGCCCAGTTGGCGGGCAGCCGCGGCAAAGGCTTGGGTGGCGGATGCGGGATCAACATGACCGCCCTCTTCTTCCCAAAATGCACCGATCATATGGTCCGTGTCCAACACTGGTGCCTTCTGTTTCGCCTCTTCAAGCGAGATGAAATGCCCTTCGATCCCCAATCGGCGACAGGCGCTTTGCATCATCGAGTTGCTGTCAATTTCTTCTTGGGTGCGGCAAATGTTCAACCCTCCGGTCGAATGGAACCCACATGCCTGCCCGCTTTCTTCCAACTCGCGATAAATCTGGAAAGTATAGCGGTGCATTTCCGCGGCGGAATTTGGCCGCACGACCGTAAAGAGACCGCCTGCTGCGTGCCAACTTGATCCAGAGGTCAATTCTTGGCGTTCCAACAAAGTCACATCGTTCCAGCCGTTCTTGGCCAAGTGATACAGGATCGAACACCCGACGACGCCGCCGCCGATCACAACAACCCGTGCAGTCGTTTCCATATGAGTAGCCCTATTCTTAAAATTAGCTGAGGCGTCAGCCTCTGTTTAACCCAATGCAGCCACAAGCTTACGGCGCTCGATGACAGCTTCGTCCAACCAATCCGTGCGCATCTCCGGTACGGAATTCAGCAATAGCTGTGTGTAGTCGTGGCAGGGTGGCGTCAGAACCTCATCCACCGGACCTTGGGCCACGATCTCACCCAATCGCATCACGGCAATCCGCTCCGATATCTTGGAAACTGTGGCAATGTCGTGCGTAATGAACATGTAACTTAGCCCTAGTTCATCTTGCAGGCTTTCCAACAGGTCCAGAATTTGTTGGGCAACAATCGTATCCAGCGCCGACGTAATCTCGTCGCAGATGATCAGGCGCGGCTCCGCAGCTAGGGCACGGGCCAGATTGACCCGTTGCCGTTGCCCGCCAGACAATTCAGGGGGGAAACGTTTGGCAAAATCTGTTGGTAGGTCCACCCGTTCCAACAGCCGTGCGACTTCGCGATCCGCGTCTTTTTGCGACAAGTCACGGTAGAACATCATGGGGCGGGATAGAATTTTGTTAAGTCGGTGACGCGGATTCAATGCAACATCCGCCATCTGAAACGCAAACTGGATTTGTTGCAATTCGCCATGACTACGCCCGGAAACGCTTTGGGCAAGTTGCTTACCATCCAGAAAGACGTTGCCCTCGCGCGCGTTCATCAGGCCGGATATCAGCCGACCCAATGTGGTTTTACCAGAGCCGGATTCACCAATCACGCCCACAGTCTCGCCTGCGTTGATGGTCATATTGATGTCTTTGAGCGCAATGGCCTCCTGTTTGGGGCCATAACCCGCAGTGACATTGCGCACTTCCAGCAATGGAACCTCGACGCTGGTATTCGCGGGTGGTGCATGGATCTCATCAGGCATCACATGTGCCGCTGCCATCAGTGCTTTTGTGTAGTCGTGTTGCGGGTCTGATATGATTTGTTCAGTCGCGCCATATTCAACCATCTTGCCATCTTTTAGCACCAGAATATGGTCTGCGATCTGTGCAACCAATGACAGATCATGGGTGACATAAATTGCAGCGGTACCGTTATCTTTGATCAGCTTCTTGAAGCTCGCCAACACTTCGATTTGTGTTGTCACGTCCAGTGCCGTGGTTGGTTCATCAAGAATTAGAAACCGTGGATCACTGATCATCGCCATAGCTGCCATCAAGCGTTGCAGTTGTCCGCCCGACACCTGATGCGGATAGCGTGACCCGATGGTTTCTGGATCAGGCAGCTCAAGTGCAGCGTATAGCTTGGCGGCCTTTGCCAACGCGTCTGGACGGGTCATGCTGCCGGTAATCACGGGAATTTCGGTCACTTGCGCATCGATGGTCATTGCGCTGTTGAAAGACGCCGCTGCAGATTGCGCCACATAAGTTATGTCATTTCCACGCAGCTTTTGCAGGTCCGCTAACGATTGCTCCAGCACGTTTTGACCCTCCAAGGTCACCGACCCAGAAGTAATGTGACACCCCGGCCGTGTGTAACCCATGCACCCCAACGAGATTGTTGTTTTGCCCGAGCCAGATTCACCTATCAATGCGATGACTTCCCCCGGTTGCACATCAAATGAGATACCATCGACGATCTTGAATTCGTGACCCTTCTTGTCACGGACTGACACATCGAAGTCGCGCACTTTCAAAAGAGGTTCAGTCATATCAGATCTCATCCGGAAGCTGTGCGCTTGAACGTTGAAGCAACCAATCGACAAAGACGTTCATAGAAATTGCGATCAGCGCGATGCAAATTGCGGGGTAAAGCGTGGTATATTCGCCGTAAAGAATGGCCTGCATGTTTTCCTTAACCATGACCCCAAGGTCAGATTGCGGCGGCTGCACCCCAAGACCCAGAAAACTTAGCGCCGAGATAAACAGGATTGCATAGGTAAAGCGGATACCAAACTCTGCCGCCAGAGGTGTCAGCGCATTGGGAAGAACTTCTTGCCAAATGATCCAACCTTTGCCTTCCCCTCTGACAATGGCGGCCTCGACATAATCCATAACCATGATGTTCACGGCCAGTGCCCTTGCGACACGAAACACGCGGGTCATGTCGATGAATGCGATGGTAAAGACCAGAACCACAAACGAACTGCCCAGCGAGTTGATGACGATCAGCGCCAGCATCAAAGACGGGAACGACAACATCGCGTCGTTCAAGCGGCTCACGTACGAGTCTACTTTCCCGCCAAACGCCGCGGCCAGAAAGCCCAGGCCAACACCGGCAAAGAACGACAGAAACGTGATTGCCAAAGCAAGGAACAATGTCACCCGCACGCCGAATATCATACGCGATAGAATATCACGGCCCAGATAATCGCTGCCCAGCCACATGGCCGCACTTGGCGATTCAAAACTGTTGTTAGTTAGGATTGCCCCCTCGTCATAGGGTGCGATCCATGGGGCAAGCGCGCCAACAATAAAGACAAATATCAAGATCAGAAGGCAAACCGTGACACCTGGTGTCAGGTCAGACAACACCTCTCGGAGATCTTTATGCCATGTGCTTGAATCAGAACTCACTTCTTATACCTCACCCGCGGGTTTGCCATAATGGAAAGGATATCGGCGCTCATGTTCAGAAGGATGTAGAACGAGCAAAAAATCATTGCACAGGTCTGCACGATTGGAACATCGCGGTTCGTGACTGCTTCGACCATAAAGCGGCCCAAACCCGGAAAATTGAAAAGGGTTTCGATAACGACGACACCGCTGATCAGATATGCAAGGTTCAATGCGACCACGTTTACGATCGGCCCAAACGCATTGGGCAAGGCATGCCGAAGCAATAAACGCCGTCGTGGAACACCTTTCAAAATTGCCATCTCAATCGCAGGACTGGAAAGCACGTTTAGGACCGCAGAGCGGGTCATCCGCACCATGTGTGCCAGAATCGTAAAGGTCAGCCCGGCAACGGGAAGGATCAGAATACGTATCCAGTCAAAGATATCATAGCTTGGTCGAATTGAAGCAATCGCAGGCAGCCAATGCAGCTTGACCGCGAAAACCGTGACAAGAATGACGGCGACCAAGAAGTCCGGAAAGGAAATCAGTGCAAGGGATGTCGAAGTGACAACACGATCAACCAATCCGCCTGGCTTTGTTGCGGCCAGAAGGCCAAGCGTAATTGCCAAAGGGACCGCGATAAGCGCAGTGCAGGTCGCCAATATGACCGTATTTTTGCCCCGGCGTGCAATTTCTGTACCGATGTCAGCACCGTTCGCAAGTGAAGTGCCAAAATCACCCACAACGAAGTTTGTGAGCCAGACAAAGTAACGAACATACATCGGTTCATTTAGACCTAAGCGGTCTCTTACTTGTGCCAGCAATTCTGGTGTTGCCCCCTGCCCGAGGATCGCATGTGCGACATCCCCTGGCAAAATCTCTGTTCCCACGAATACAAGAATAGAGACGAAGATCAAAGTCGCGAGACCAATCAAAAGCCGCTTTCCAAGGATTTCCATCAGGCTCATTTGATCCCCTTTCCAAGTGGCGGCCACGCACTGGAGATCAGCCAACTGTGATCACAGTTTTTAGAAATAGCAAGTAAAATGTGCGATAAAGTGACCAACCGTCTGCTTCAGCCTATCCGATTGTAAAGATGCACACCCCATTCTGCATCTTCTTCCATAAGACGCCGCGCCGCAGCGCCATCCCTTCTTCGCAGCGCATCAATAATCTCCAAATGCTCACCCATCCAATTGTCTGGATTGACCAAATTGACGATACCATGCGCCAGCCAAGGGCCTGTTCGCACGTAAAGTGACTCGATCATCGACTGCAGTGCGTGGTTTCCGGTCAGTGAATAGACATGGGAGTGCAATCGGAAGTTACTCGCAAGAAATGAACTTGCGTCCTGCTTCTGCCACGCGATTTCCATCTCGTTAGCAAAGCGCTCCAAGATTTCTAGATCTTGATTGTTGACCCGCTGTGCTGCGATCTCAGCGGCAGCGCCCTCCAAAACAGCACGCACAAAAAACAGGTTTGATGCTTCAGCAGACCTAAGGTCGGGAACCCGGTACGCTTTCTTTTTGGCACCAATCAAAGCGTGTTCGGTAGCGAGCTGACGTAACGCTTCGCGCACCGGCATTGCGCTGACACCAAACTTTTCCGCCAACTTTCGGATCGATAGTTTCGCGGCGGGCTTTAGGTCGCCGACAATGAGTTCCATGCGCAACCCAGAATAGATTTTACTGCTCAGATTTTCTGACAGATCATCCCCTGTGCTCTCTGGGTCATTCATTTTTCTGGGTGCCTGCTTCAATTTGTGTAAGCGCTGAACCTAGTACATCTTCTTGTGAAAAGGCAACTTCACCAGCATCGCGAGCGGATCAAAGGACTTGCTTTTGGATTTTGACTGTGATCACAGTTAGAGATCACAAGGTGACAGCAAGCCAAAAATGGGCAAGAAAAGTCGTCAGAGGGCAGACTTTCTGGATCACCATGCAAGGGAGAAATGCGAATGTCAGACGACGAATTCAACGACTACCTTTTCGGCCAGTATGTAGCCAACAAAATTTCGCGACGGAAATTTATGGGTACGATGGCTGCAGCCGGTGCGACGGCCAGTGTGATCACTGGGATGACCGCCAAGCGGGCCTCAGCGGCCACACCGAAAAAAGGTGGACGGTTGGCTATTGGTATCGAAGCCGCCCAAGCACAGGACACTTTAGACCCCGGGAAATACTTCAGCACCGCGAATATCCAGATGGGATATTCCGTACATGACGTGCTGGTGAACCGGGACGCAGAACTAAAAGCCCAACCATGGTTGGCCACCAGTTGGGAATCCAACGCTGACGCTTCGTCTTGGGTGTTCGATCTGCGCGACGACGTGGAATTCCACGACGGATCAAAGTTCGGCGCTGACGATGTGATTTACGCAATCACCCGTTACACCCGCGAAGATTCAGAAGCGCCCGCAAAATCATTTCTGAGCCAAATCACC
The DNA here is from genome assembly GCA_039972875.1 of Pseudoruegeria sp. GTDB lineage: Bacteria > Pseudomonadota > Alphaproteobacteria > Rhodobacterales > Rhodobacteraceae > Pseudoruegeria. Next base: position 61,361 of record JBDWMA010000055.1, on the reverse strand, counting down.
AGCATGGACAAGTTGAGCGAACATCAAGTTCGTTTCAATCTTGCCGCATCAAATGCGGACTTCCCGATGGTGCTGAGCGATACGCGCGTGCATATGACTAAGGCGGGCTTGGAAGATTTCACTGGCAAGCCCACGGGTCTGGGACCATTCAAGGTCGTCGAATTTACACCGGGCAGTCGCTATGTGTTTGAACGCAACGACAACTATTGGGGCAGTGATGGTCCCTATGTTGACGAGGTGGAATTCATCGGGATTGCCGACAACACCTCACGTATCAATGCGTTGATTGCAGGGGACATTAATGTCCTGTTGCAACTGGACCAAAAAGCAACACGGCTAATCGAAAACAGCGGATCGTCCTACGTTATCAACGCACCAAGTGGCGCGTTCCTAAACCTCGCGATGATGCTGGACCGTGAACCGACAAACAATCCTGATTTCCGTCTTGCCATCAAGCACGCAATCGATCGTGAAGGTATTCGGGACAACATCCTTAAGGGACTGGGTACTGTCGGCAACGATCACCCGATTTCGCCCATTGACCCCTATTACAACGCCGACATTCCACAACGCGTCTACGATCCAGAAAAAGCGCGCTTCCACATCAAGAAGGCCGGTTTGGAGAATACCCCGATTGACATCTACGGTTCGGATGTCGCCGGTACAGGTGCATTGGCAGCAGCACAACACCTGCAGCAAAGCGCAAAAGCGGCGGGGATCGATCTGAATGTAATCAATCCGCCTGCTGACAGTTTCTGGTCAGCTGTTTGGATCCAAAAGCCAATGATCACATCCGGCTGGGATCCCCGCCCGGTGCCGGATTTGATCTTCTCGATCGCATTTTCCAAGGCTTCCGGTTGGAATGAGACACTCTGGAAGAATGACACCTTTGAAAAGCTTCTGCTTGAAGCGCGTGGCACCCTTGATTTCGCGAAACGCAAAGAGCTTTACGACGAAATGCAGTTGATGTTGCACGATGACGGTGGCCACGCGACGCTTGGCTTCCGCAACTTTGTTGACGCTGCCGCGAACGAAGTTCAGGGCATCACCCCACACGGGTCTGGTCCATTGGGTTTCTATCAAGCACAGCGGACGGCTTGGATCGACAGCTAAGCTCCAACCCAAAGTGAATGAGGCCGGCATTCATGCCGGCCTCTTTTTCTTGAGGAACGCGCAATGGCGAGACGTGCACATTCTCGGGGCCGCAAGGCTGCGCAAGATCGCGCAGGGTCTGTTCCTGTTCAACGCCATGAGCGGCGCAACCAATTAAGAACAATTGATGCAGATTCCGCCGAGATGATCTTCTCAGGGGTTTTAGATCTACTTGGCAATTTGGGCATGCAAGTCGACGACCCGCAGGCGCGTCAAATTCTGGTAGACGGCGGGTGCCGCGAAGATGGGCACAGGACGTATTACCCCCCCGAATTGGTCCGACGCACCATGGAAACCATCCCGCGCCGTATCGAGTTCTTTAACCAAGACGGACATCTCGCTTTTGCCACTGATGATAAGACGCCTCGCTTTGGCACTGCCGTAAATTGTGTCCAAGTTCTTGACCCGCGTACTGATATCTATCGCCCTTGCGTACTTTCAGACATTTCTGATCATGGTCGGCTTCAAGACGCGTTGCCACACATCGACATGGCCGCATCGCTTGGATATCCCAGCGACATTGGTGCCGAAGATGAAGCATTGGCAAGTGCGCGTGCCCTGCTGAACACAACCCGAAAACCGATTTTTTTCACAGGCCATGATGAACATGGTGTCCGCGCCATCTGGGAAGAAATGGGACAGCGGGTTGGGGGTATGACCGCGCTGGCTGACAAGCCAATTGGGCTGGATCTTATCGGCCCGATTTCGCCCATGAAGCTGGGTGAGGAAACATGCCAGCGCTTGATCATGGCCGCGCAATTGCATCTGCCCGTTGTATGTTATCCCGCGATTTTCCCCGGCATGGCCTGCCCCCTCACTCTGGCGGGGGCAATCACCCAAGCAACGGCAGAATCACTTGCCGGGATTGTACTAAGCCAACTGGTGTCGCCAGGTGCGCCCGTCATGTCAGGGTCGTCCGTGATGCCAATGGACATGCGTCGCGCTGACATGGCGATTGGATCACCAGAATATACTTTGGCGGGCTTGGGGGCGGCAGATATTTTTGACTATCTTGGCATTCCCAGCTGGGTAGGGTCGGGCTGTACCGATGCGCATGATATTGGCCCGCAAGCATTTGCCGAAGTGAGCGCGAGCCTTCATGGGACCAGTGTTTCATCAACCGCTTTGACACATAACCTTGGCGTCCTGTCCAGCGGGCGAACGGGGTCGATGGAAATGCTGGTTGCGTGCGATGAAATGGCCGCGATGGCAAGCAGGTTCAGCGCCGGCATCCTTGTCACCAAAGAAACCATCGCAACCGAGGTTGTGACGCGAGCTGCCTTGGATAACAGTTTTTTGACAGACCAACATACGTTGGATCGGTATCAGACCGAAATGTGGATACCGGAGCTTTTCCAACGCGAGGGGCTGGAGAACTGGCAGGAATCTGATGCGCTTGATATGTCTGCGCGTCTAAAAGAGAAAACACTGACACTGATGCAAGGCTCATGAAATGACCGAATACACTTTGTTCTGCGCACCGGACACCTATGCGATGTCTGCACATGCGATCCTTGAACATGTCGGTGCCGACTATGCCCCGCACTGGGTCGAACTTTTCCAAGCGGCCCCTGATCCGGCATTTTTGGCTGCCAGCCCCCATTGCCGCACACCGGCCCTGTTGGGGCCGGATGGGCCGGTTTTCGAGACCGGTGCAGTGGCGCTCTATGTTGCGGAAAAACACCCGGACTCTGGCTTGTCGATACCGCAAGGTGATCCCCGACGCGGGGTGTTTTTGCAATGGCTTCTCTACCTCGCCACCACATTGCAGCCCGATGTGATCATCCAGTTCCATCCTGAATTCTACTTTGCTGATACAGGTGATCAGGCGCGCCTCAAGGCGGCATCGATGGAACGGTTAGAAGGCGTTTTTGCGACACTCGAAAGCGCGTTGGAAAATGGGCCGTATTTCTTTGGCGACACGCCAACTGTGCCCGACTTCATCCTCGCGACACAAACCATTTGGGATGTGATCTTTCCTGATCAGGACATTACCCGTTATCCAAACATCGCCCGTCAACGTGACGCGATTTACGCACTACCAGCGACGCAACGGATGGTTGCCCAACATGCCGCTGAACGTGAACGGCTTCAACAAAAGGCTTAAGGCGCTACTGGGAAGGATGCGGCGTTTGGGTCAAGCCAACGTCTGCACCAAGCTGCGTTCCCAATCCGTTGATCATCCGAGCCCAATAGGCGAACGATGCGACCAGTTGGATGATATAGGAAATGCCCTTGTCGCAAAATCCAGCATCGCGCAGGATTTCGACATCCTTTGCGTTCATGTCTTGTGGGGTCAGAGACAGTTTCTGAGCGTAACGAACAGCCGCGAGGAAGCCCGGGTCTTGCAGCGTAACAGGCCAAGTCTCGTCGTGCAGCGAAGCTAGCATTTTGTCTGCAAGCGGACGGTCATTCATGTAATGGCAGAAATTCTCGCCGTGGTTCGCCACTGCATATGCGCTGCCGCAAAGGATCGCGACGTAGGTTGAGATAAATTCAGCCAGCGCCGGTTTCAACGGATTGTCAGGGTTGTGTAGCAACGCCAAATAATGCGCGTCCGCAGGGACAATCGCCTTTGGCGTTTGTGACATCGCGAGATACAGGTTTTCGACACGTCCATCCGGACCTTTCACCGCATCGTAGGCAGCAGCCAATTCACCAGTCGCTGCATCCTGTGTCGTGACGTCCACCCACGCTATTGGATTGGTTTTGTTTTCGCTCATCTACATCCCGATGCTGTGGCGCACAGCCGAGTTCAGCAGCGCGCGTTGGTCTATGTTCATCATGGCTTGAATTTCCGGCCTGTCTATAAAAACAAATCGTCCTTCATCCCACAAAACTTGACCATCAAATGCAATGGTAGCGTCCATAAAATGGAAAGCCGCGTCTCCGGGATCAATTCCTGCGGCGTGGATGTGTGTGTATCGCGGAGATCCATAGGCAACTGTGCCCCAAAGCTCCAAGTCGCCATAGGGGTCGCCCTTGTAGTAGGTATTTGGATTGATCCCAGTGTGCCACGAATTGATCAGGTACGGATCGCCCCCTGTCACAGCCGCAGCCTTTATCAGTTGCACTTTGAACTTCTCAACCAGATCATCTGGTCCCTTAAAGTCAGTGATCCGGCTATCGACCACCGTTACCATCACCGGGCTGTCCATCACCAATGTGCTGCCTTCATAGGCATTGGTTGAGCTAGACGTGACAAAATGATCAATCACCAGCTTACCATTCAGCTGATAGCAGTTGACCGGAGGAAAGATCATGACTGGAAACAGTTCAAGCGCGAACTCTGATACTGCGTCTTTCCCGATTGCATGTATCTTTCCATGTAGGTTTGTTCCGTTGGCAGCCGTGATCGTATAGCTCTTTGCATTAAGAACGACATCCAACAAAGCATCGTGCATGCGTTTCATCATCGTGAAATCCGCAGATGCAAACGGCGATGCGAGGTAAGAGCGGTCCAGAGTGTATGTCATCACCGTTTTCTTGTTTCCGGCATCCAGTGAAAACCTGACTTGGTCCCCCAGACGCGAGAAAAAGATGATCTGATCAGCAATCTCCATTTCGTGACGCACGTTGTCAGGAAATTCGGCTGCGTTTTTGACAGGCTTAGCCAGAATAACCGTGGGCCTCATGCCAAGACTTTCTGCAATCAGCGCGACATCACGGCATAGCTCAGGCTCAAAATACAAATTCTCGCCTTGTTCGCCGACAAGCAGAACTTTGTCACCCGGCTGTGCCCCAGCACAATTTATGAGCAAATTACGGGCGCCCGGCTCTAGTTCGTCCAAGGTGAATTCGGGCATTCCGGCCTCCTGTGATCTAGACAATACCTCACTATGACTAAACTGTGATCACAGATCAATGCGAAACTGACCCTTGCCAACGGAATGCTTCTGATCTAACTGTGATCACAGTTTTCGCTTTGGAGTCAGAGATGCGTTATTCGGGGGTTTCCCTCCTTACACAAGCGCTACGTCGCAACCGCAATTGGCCCGCGTTTGTTGCGACTCCAGAAATGAGTCCGACCTATGACATCGTGATTATTGGCGGCGGCGGACATGGGTTGGCCACGGCGCATTACCTTGCTGCTAACCATGGGATTACGAACATCGCCGTGGTTGAAGCGGGCTGGATCGGAGGCGGAAACACCGCACGCAACACCACGATTGTCCGTTCGGATTATTTGCTGAATGCCAGCTTCGCGCTGAAAAATTTCGCGCTAAAGCTTTGGTCGGATCTCAGTCAGGATCTGAATTTCAACATCATGTATGAGCCGCGCGGCTACGTCGATCTTGCGCACTCAGATGGCGAGTTGGAACATTTCACCGTGCGCGCGAATGCCATGATTATGGGCGGTGGAGATGCCCAAATTTTGGACTGTGATGCGCTTCAACAGCGCGTCCCCGAATTGGACTTACGCGCTGGCAAGCGTTTCCCAATTTCAGGTGCTTTGGTTCAAGAGGCTGGCGGCGTAGTACGCCATGATGCCGTCGCATGGGGTTTTGCCCGACGGGCATCTGCTGCGGGCATTCACATATTCCAGAACTGTCCTGTGACTGAAATTCATGTGTCAGGTGGCAAAATACATGGCGTAGAAACGCCCCGAGGCCGCATCGCTTGTAAGCAGGCCCTTATCACGGTCGCGGGACAAAGCTCTGCTGTCGCGGAATTGGCAGGTCTCACGCTGCCCATCGATTCAATCAACGTACAGGCCTTTGTCACAGAACCTATCAAGCCCGCGTTGGACACAGTTTTGAATTACAATGCAGGCCTGTCCTATATCAGTCAAACAGACAAAGGTGAATTCGTACTGGGTGGTGCCACGGATGGGTATAATTCCTTTGCGAAGCGCGGTTCGTTTGAACGGATTGAAGATGTGCTTGCCCGCGCCGTTCAAATGTTTCCGTTCCTGTCGCGTTTGCGTCTGATGCGCCACTGGTCTGGGACTGCGGACATCGCGATGGACGGAAACGCATTGGTCGGGCGCACACCTATTGAAGGGCTGATGATCAACGGCGGCTGGGGCTATGCTGGCTTCAAGGCGACGCCAGCTGTAGGTTGGTGCATGGCCGACCTTTTGGCCACGGGCAATATGCCCGACCTTCTCGCTCCTTTCGCACCAAGTCGATTTGAAACAGGCGCGGCGCAAGACGATGCCGGTATCGGCCCCTATCCTTGGCTGCATTAGGGAGGATGTTATGCTGTTGATCCCCTGCCCTCATTGTGGCCCACGCGACGAAAGCGAATTTGTCTACGGCGGGGCCACGCGCGCGCAACCCGCACTAGATGGCAAAACCACAGTCCAAGATTGGCAAATTGCATTGCATCAACGCACAAACCCGCGCGGGCCGATAGAAGAGCTTTGGTTTCATAGTGGCGGATGTGAAACTTGGATCACCGTTACTCGAGACACCCTTTCACATCAATTCTCGGATGCGCCATGACGAACCGTTTATCCATCGGCGGCCAGATTGATCGCACCCGCATCATAGACTTTACCTTTGATGGGCAATCGATGCAGGGCCATCCTGGTGATACGCTTGCGTCTGCATTGCTGGCAAACGGGCAACATCTGGTTGCGCGTTCAATCAAATACCATCGCCCGCGCGGCATTCTGTCTGCCGGACTAGAAGAGCCCTCGGCGTTGGTTACTGTAACAGACACCTCTGGCCGAACGCCAAATCTGAAGGTAACAGAAGTTCCATTGCGCGACGGCTTGCAGGTCACCAGTCAGAACAACTGGCCACGACTCGACCGCGATGCAGGGGCGCTGATGCAGTTGTTCAGTGGGCTGTTAGGACCTGGATTTTACTACAAAACGTTCATGTGGCCGCGCAAGGCATGGCACAAAACCTATGCCCGTATCATTCGCCGTGCTGCCGGACATGGCGAGGCAGATACATCGGCGAACCCCGCCCAGTATGACAAGCGCCGCAAATTCTGTGATGTGCTTGTCATCGGCAGTGGTGCCGCAGGATTATCAGCCGCAACTACCGCAGCTCAGGCCGGGGCCACCGTCATTTTAGTTGAACAAGATCAGGCATTGGGTGGTTCGGCGCTGACGAGCAGCGATCAGCTGCAAGGTCAGCCCGCACCCGATTGGGCCGTAGACGCTGTTGCTGCATTGCGGGAATTGTCCAATGTCACCGTGATGGCAAATACGTTGGCCTTTGGTCAATACGACCATGAATATGTGCAAGCGGTTGAAACACCCCAAGACGATAACGCAACCAAAGCAATCTTTTGGAAAATTCGCGCACGCCGGATTATCCTAGCCGCGGGTGCAATCGAACGCCCGGTCGTTTTCCCCGGAAATGATCGCCCGGGTGTGATGCTTGCAAATGCTGTGCGCACTTACATTCGCCGCTTTGGCGTCGCACCGGGTGCGAGCGCGGTTGTGGCAGTGGCTGATCCGCAAGAACGTGAAGATACGGTTGCCGCTTTGCACACCGCCGGGATCGAGGTCCAGGGCGTACTGGAAGACGGTGAAACGCTGCTTGGCACCACAGGCCGGCTGCATTTACGCACCGTGTCCTATCGCAACAAGATAGGCAAACGCAGACGCGTCGTCTGCGACCTGCTTTGTGTTTCAGCAGGCTGGATGCCAACTGCACATCTTTTTGCACAAAAAGATCAGCGCCTGGCGTTCAACGCAGCAACGCAAAGCTTGTTGCCCGCAGATGCCGGTGGACTGAAACTCATGCAACCCGTTGGCGGTGCGCGCGGGGTGCTTGACCTGTCAATGTGCATCGAGGACGGCAAAGCGGCCGCGCATCGGGCTATGGCCGAGCTGGAGTTGCACAGGCATTTAGACCTGCCGCGCCCCACACCAACGTCCCATACCGGAACAACGTTTAATTCCGACCAAGGCAAAGCGTTTGTTGATTTGCAAAACGACGTCACACGCAGGGATATCAGGCAGGCCCAAAGCGAAGGCTATGACAATATCGAGCTCACCAAACGCTACACCACGCTTGGAATGGGTACGGACCAAGGCAAAACAAGTTGGACCAACGGCCTGCTGGAAATTGCCGCATTGACCGGTAAGCCCGCCGAAGCGATTGGGCACACAACCTACCGGCCCCCCTATTCGCCAGTTTCCATTGGGGCGTTGGTGGGCGCGGATGTTGGGGTTGAAATGACGCCTGTTCGTCGCACCCCGTTTCATCGAAGCTTTGAGAAATTGGGGTGTGTTTTTCAAACATCCGGTGATTGGCTCTATTCGCGCCATTTCCCGCAGGGTGCAGAAACAATGGCTCAAGCAATCAAGCGTGAATGCCGCGCGGTGCGCAACAGTTTAGGCTGCGTGGACATGTCCACATTGGGAAAATTTGATGTTCAGGGTCCAGACGCGCTGGAGTTCCTGTCACGCCTCTACTGCAACAACTTCGCAACGATCAAAACAGGGCGCCTGCGTTATGGTTTGATGCTGCGTGAAGACGGGATTGTGTTTGACGACGGCACCATCACACGTCTTGGCGAAAATCACTATCTGGTCACCGCCACAACCGCAAATACCTCTTCTGTCTGGCGTCACATGCAAAAGCTGCTGCAGGTCGACTGGCCAGATATGAATGTGGATCTGACGGACGTAACCGACCATTGGGCGACGCTTGCGATTGCAGGGCCAAACGCGCGCAAGTTGCTGGCGGCCCTCAGCCCCGACTTCAAAACCGACAGCGACAGTTTTCCATTCGCGGCCGTGCGCGAAGGCACGTTGGAAGGTGCCCTGCCCGTACGCACATTTTCGGTCAGTTTCTCTGGCGAGCTCAGTTTTGAAATCGCCACTCCTGCTGGATATGCCGAGGCGTTGATGGAACGCGTCATGAAGCAAGGTGCCGCTTGGGACATCACCCCGTACGGCCTTGAAACCCTCGACGTGTTGCGGATTGAAAAAGGTCACCTTTCGGTTGGAACAGAGATCGACGGCCGACGCACGCCTAAGGATTTAGGCATGGGCGGGATGGTTTCGTCAAAAAAGGATTTTATCGGGCACGCCTTACTGCAACGCTCTGCGCTACAGGCTGAAGGGCGCGGCGAACTTGTCGGGCTGGTTCCCGAAGACGGGACCACGCCCATTCCATTCGCAGCCCATCTGAGTGACGCCCCGCTGTTCGAGGATAATAGCGGTGTTTCGTTAGGCTATCTGACGGCTTCCGTTCACGAATCAACGCTAGGGCATCCGATTGCTTTGGCTTTCTTAATGAACGGGTCAAACCGCATGAATGAAATTCTTTGGGCGCACTCTCCGGTCGAAAACCGCTCTGTTCGCGTGCGTGTCAGCCCTTCGTGCGCCTATGATCCAAACGGGGGGCGCCTCCATGCATGATGTCTTACGCCGCACATCTGCAACTGATGCTGATGGTTACCTGACTGGCCCTCTAGGGCTCCGGTTAGACGAAGAATTCATCCCTTTAAGTGCTGTGCATATCCCTTCATCGGACCTTGATGAATTGGTTCCATTTGGCCAACGCATTTCCGGGCCTCAGGGTATCTGGCTGCGGTTATGGCCTGAAACCCTTTGGGTCTCGGGCACACCTCCGCAAAGCGGGCACAGTTGCGTCGATATCAGTGATGCGCAAACGCACATGCGCCTTAGAGGCGTCGAGGCCCTGCATTTTCTGGCGAACTATTGTACGACCGATCTGCATGATGCCGCCGTGCGCAGTGCCCGTGTCGTGCGCACTCAAATTGGGCATTATTCTGCGGTCTTGTGGTGGGAAAGTACACGCGACATCCATATCGTGGTGGCCCGCAGTTTGGCGCAATCGTTCTGCGACCACATGCGCAGTTTAGCGCTGCGCCATGACCCGACAAATTCAACGCAAAATCTACGTTCGGTGGCCCCCACTGCCCCCAACAGAAGAGGATAGAAAATGTATCTCAGAAACACATGGTATGTCGCTGCATGGGATACCGAAGTCACCCGTGAGCCAAAACAGATCAAAGTCCTTGGTGAGAAGATTGTCGTTTTCCGCAGCCAAGCTGGTGAACCCATCGCCCTGATGGACGCCTGCCCTCATCGCAAATTGCCCCTTTCCAAAGGTCGCATCAAAGGTGACCACATCGAATGTGGCTATCACGGCCTGACGTTTGATTGCACGGGAACATGCGTACGCGTTCCCGGCCAGGATCGCATTCCGGCCGCGACAAATGTACATTCATACCCTGTGGTAAGCCGCTACGATCTCGTATGGATATGGATGGGCGATCCTGCCTTGGCTGACCCTGACAAGATTTTCCATATCGAACATTTTGATGATCCTGAATGGGGCATCAATCGAGGTGACGCAATTCCGTTCGCTTGTAACTACCTTTATATTACCGACAACCTTCTTGATCCCAGCCATGTTGCATGGGTTCACCAGTCCTCGTTCGGCACCGCCGCTTGCGAAGAGGAACCGCTCACCATCACCGGAACCGACAACGGGGTGATCGTATCGCGCTGGATGTATGACACTGAGGTAGCCCCGTTTTATAAACGCCTGGTCCCGTTCGAGGGCAATTGTGACCGCGAACAGCACTACGAAGTCCGCTATCCTTCACTGGCCTACATCAAGGCGATCTTTGTCCCCGCTGGATCGGGCGGCGATGCAAATAACCTGCCCGAAGGTCAGTATTTCCAGATGGACAGTTATAACTTCATGACCCCTATCGATGAGGATACCACGCGCTATTTTTGGTTTCAGGTTCGCAATGTGAGCCCCAATGATGAGGAAGTGTCCAATTACATGAGCGAGTCGGTCATGCACGCCTTCAACGAAGATCGCGAGATTTTGGTCGAAGTCCAAAAGGGCATGAGAGATAAGATCACCCGAAACGTAGATATCGCAATTGATGCAGGACCGTTGCTGTTCCGCAGGCGGTTGCAAAAACTGATTGCAGCAGAAGAAAACTCAAATCAGGAAGCCTAGGTGTTCAGCCCCGGCATCTGGTGGATCGGATTTAAGATGAATCGATCCTGCTCGGAAGTCCAGTTTTTGCAAATGTATGCGTAAGGCGTGAGACCGCTGAGTTTTTTTGAGACGGTGCGCGTAAGTGTAGGCGTCAAGGATGTCGCCGCGATGTATGCGGCTGACCACTTCAAAGGGGGAGGCTCAGCCTCGTTGGAGAACGTTGCGCGCTTGTTCAGGTCAAAGCTGGCTGAAGCGTTTCGTCTGGCTGTGTCTTATACCCGACTGCGCCCGGTGGTGGACCATGGGTCTGTTGCCTTGCAAGGTGATTTCAATCACCCCAACAGCCAGCAAGGCGAACAATGTATAATCTTAGTTTCTTGCACGCGTGCAAGATTGACGGTGCATCAGCAATAATGCCGGACGGCAATTCGCATTGAACATCGTTTGTTCTGCATGAAAAATACTTCCATTCGTGAGTGGCACTGTTATCGTTTGAAGTGATCTGACGTCAGTGGAAGGTTAGGAATTTCGAAATCTTGCACGCGTGCAAGATGGTCGATGGCGTCGTATACAGCTTCAAAACGTGCGCGAAATTACGATGTGCGTACGGTATCTGTACAAATCACCGAAAAACGTGCTAGTTCATGTGCGAGCCGAATCCATAAGAGAATCGGAAAAGCGGAATACGACATGAGCGGTAATCTAGAACAGTTTTTGCAAGAGCTCTCCAGAGGGCTCGATAAGACCATGGTGTCTGTCAACAAAGAGCTCACGATGCGAGATCGCATCAAGCGCTCTTGGTCAATGCGTCAGTGTGCACGGTTTCTCAATGTTAGTCATCAGCATCTCACAAAGCTGGCGAAAGATCATGAAGATTTCCCGGCTGGACAATACGTGGGTAGAGAGCGGGTCTTCACTCTTAAGGAGCTGATGCACATTCGCGCGCTATTGGCAGGTACGGGTAAACGCCCTTACGAGTATCTCGCATGGCGCAAGCCCGAAGATCCTCTGCCGGTTATTTCTTTTGCCAGCCAGAAAGGTGGCACTGCCAAGTCACTTTCAGCAGCGCACTTCGCACAGTATCTCAGCCTGCATTACGGCATGCGTGTGGGTATCATGGATGCAGACCCCCAAAGTACAATAACGCTGTATTTTGTAGGTGGCGAAGAGATGCCGACCATGCCGGATGAGAACACTCCAACCATGGTGGATTTTGCGGGCCTGTTTCAGACAACCGAAGAGCAACCGTTCACGGACTACGATGCGCCGACGCTTGACACATTCTTCAAGAAGACTTCGTGGCCGGGCGTGCGATTGCTGCCAGCTCACGGTGAAACGTCTGAGGGCGAAATCCAGATTGCAAGAATTCTGCGCGCGGATATTCCAGGTAAACGGTTTTATCGATTTCTGAAAGATGCAATTGATCGTTGGCGTGTGGGGCATGTCCCAGTCACTAAACCCAACGAGCTATTGAGTGGTGGGAAAGTAGATAAATCAAAACTCGATGCAGCCCTCGTCGAGACGCTTGATTGCATCATCATTGACTATCAGCCTGCTCTTACTCTTTTCCAACTCAATAACGTCATAGCGTCTTCTTCGCTTATCATTCCTCAAACGATGAAGGGGTTCGACATCGCAACCCTTTCAACATTTGTCACGGGACTGCTGACTATGTTGCGTCACATATTCGCGAATGAGCGATTAGATATCGGCGCAGGTGCAAACATGTTGCTGCCAACCATAGTCCAAAGAACGAATGAGCAGGATTTAAAACAGGTGAGCAACCTGCTGGAAAACTGTCCGGACGAAGTGCTTCCCGTATTCTATTTGCGTTCAGACGCCATCTCTAATGCCTCTGACGTCTACCAATCAGTCTATGAGTATGAGCCAGATACCCCCGGCAAGAAGAAAGGCATCAATCGTTTTATCGACAACGCTGATGCTGTGAACGATGCGTTGGTTTCACGTCTGTGGCCCGGTTTGGAAAGAGGTTATGCAGACGCTTGGATGGAAGACTTTTATGACTTTGGAGAGGATGCAGAATGAAGCGTTCGATCAGCAGCTCTGTTTTACGCAAGAAATCATCTGAAACCGCTGACGCCCCACCTAAAGACGTCGTAAGTGAGCCTACGCAGGACGCTAGGACCATCTCGCCTGCGCCTTCCACTGGTTTGAAACCTAGGATGGGCGGCTCAGGCAGCGCTTGGAAAGCGGGAGCACTCAGTGACACTCAGGTCCTTCTGAATGAGAAACGTGCGCAGATCGTAGGTCATATTCTACAAGGAAAGCATGAGCTGGAACTTGATCCTACCCAAATCAAAGATGAGATTGGGACGGATAGACGAGATGATTGGATAGATCAGGATGCTTTCAACTCTCTGCTCGAGAGCATTGAACAAAATGGTCAAGACACACCAATTCAGATCTGGCCCGTCGATCCAAACTGGCAACCCGATCCGCTAGATCCAGAGAACTGTGCTGGCGTTCCATTTTTTCTAATCACTGGACGCAGACGGCATGCCATTGCTCAGAAGCTCGGTCGGCCTGTCAGGGCCATTTTGGCGTCGCCGGAGAAGAGAGGGGTTTCAGACGATCAGTTTGAGATGCTGTTTATGCGCTTCCGAGAAAATGAAGAGCGCGAAAACCTCGGTGCTTTCGAGCGCCTTCTATCAGTTGGCCAGATGTTTGATCGTTATGAAGCTTCGAACCCTGACAAGAAAGTAACCGCTGTTAGTTTTGCGAGCATCATCGGTGTGCACGAAAGCCACGTTTCGAGAGGGAAGGCGGTGTTTAAGGCACGCGATGAAATCTTGCACGCGTGCAAGAATGTGTATGCGCTTAGTCATCGAGAGCTTGAGAAAGTTGTTGCTGAACTCATAAAGGGTCCGGTTAAGACGGCTAAAGGTACCGCCAAGACGAAGAAGTTAACAATCATACGCAAGTTCGGACGAGAGAAGCTTTCTGTTTCATCACAAGGTGGAAAGCTATCGGTCAGCGCTGCGGGAATAGATTTGGATAAGCACAGCCTAGAGGGCTTAGGCGACATGATCGCAGCTTATCTACAAGAACATGGGTCGAAGAAATGAAACGCTCACCTGCAACGATAGGAAAGGGCGCTCGACCTTTATTGAGGTAAGAGCAGAAAGGAACATCACGTGATCTAACGGCAAAAGAAAAGCCCCCAAACCTCGCGGCCTGAGAGCTCGTCTAATTTCTGTTGCAAGACTTAGATAACTCTCCCGCGAAACGAAGTCAACGAAACAACACCGATTTGGTGAACGGGACCCTTTTGCCTTCATTCAACTGATGGAGGTTTAACAACACTCATGAAACATACAGGTTGGCGCAAGCCAACACCGGGCCTTGTCGCCGCTGAAAAGCACGCACAAGCCGGTGAACGGCTATCTATACCCAAATCACAGGCTATTGTTGCCGCAAAGAAGATCGCGGCTGCGATCGGACTGAAGTCTCAGGACCTGCTGCTTTTGGATACATTCGGAGCTGTCACGCAGCCACAGGACTGGGAGCAGGGCAGGCGGCCGATCGTATGGGCCTCCAACAACTTCCTGATGGAGCAGACAGGGTTTTCCCTTGCGACATTGAAACGCCATGCACGCCGGCTTTGCGAAGCGGGCCTCATCGCGTTTAAAGACAGTCCGAATGGCAAACGTTATGGATACAGGGATCATGAGGGGGTCATCGTGGAAGCCTACGGCTTTGATCTCGCCCCTATGGCGGCGCGCACAGCAGAGTTCGAAGCGCTTCACGTTCAGATCCTCGAAGAGCGCCAGGTCTGCAAGTCACTTCGCAACACAATCACCGTGACGCGCCGTGTGATCCGCGCGAAGATCGAGAAAGCCCTGGAGAGCCATCTCAAAGGCCCGTGGCGAGAGCTACAGGCTGAATTTGTTCTGATGCTGGAGCGACTCCCTAAACGCGCTACAGGCCCTGATAAGCTGGTCAACATCGTTGATTGGTTCAAAGCGCTACAAGAGCGCGTAGAAGCGGCTTTCGAGGCAGCGTTTGACTGGCCGCAAGAAACGGACGCAAGATCGCATCCACAGGAGGGTTCAACAGAAACTATTGCTGTCACATATTCCCAAAATATGAACCCCAGGGAGTTCACTGGTGAACCCCACATACTAACTACTATTGAACCTAAACCTGTAATTAGTAATAGCTCAGAAAAACAGCACGCGGCGGGCGTTGGGCCAGAAAGTCCACCGGTAGAGCAGGTAGAGAAACCGGAAGACGTGGATCTTGATGGCGATTGGAGCACTCACACAAACAGGCGGCGATCTGACATCGATATTCCGATGCTGATGCTGACCTGTCCACATTTTGGCGAGATGGCGCGGGGTATGGAGGGTTACATCCGTGATTGGAATGGCGTGCACAGGGCTGCAGCCAAGATCAGACCGATGGTCGGCATCTCAGAACACGCTTGGAACACAGCGCAGAGGGCACTTGGGGCTGAAGTTGCGGCCGCCGCGGTCGCTCTGATCTACGATAAGCATGCGTTGGGGGAGGTTTCCTCGCCGGGCGGATATCTGCGGGGTATGATTCAAAAGGCTCAGGCCGGTGAGTTGCACCTTGATCGCAGTTTCTATGGTCGATTGAGCGAAGTCAGGGCGTGACATGCGACACGTGACGCTTGACACTCGCTGTTTGGCAAGATAGGTAAGACGATGAAAATTGAGAACATCGGCCACAAGGGTCTACGGCGGTTCTTTGAAACAGGGAATCCGAAAGGTCTGGTGGGTGACACGGGCAGGCTTGGAAAGATGCTCGCGTTCATTGACGCGGCAGCCGACCTTGAAGAACTCGGAACGCCGCCAAACTACGGCCTTCACCAATTGACCGGTGATCGGAAGGGAACCTGGTCGATGACTGTAACAAAGAACTGGCGGATGACGTTTCGGTTGAACGACGAAGGTGCTCTGACAGACATGGAACTGGAGGATTATCATGGCTCTTGAGATGCACCCGTCTTTGACGGTCCATGTTGGCGACTGGCTTAAGACAGAAATTGTCGAACCGGCGTCGATCAGTGTCAAGGATCTGGCCGATCATTTCGGTGTATCCCGGCAGGCTGTGAGCAGCTTGCTCAATGGCAATGCGGGATTGTCCGCAGAGATGGCGATCCGCTTCGAGAAGGCCTTTGGTGTCAAGGCGGATACTCTTCTTCGCATGCAGACGAGTTATGAATTGGCGCAAGCGCGGCAGTATGAAGATGACATCAAGGTTCAAAAACTGAAAGCGGTGGCTTGATAGGGCAAGAGCGTCAGAGACCTGCCGCCTTGGTCAGATTGATCCGGAACCGATCCCGACGGCGCTGATATTTGCGTGTCATCTCGGCTGAAGCATGGCCGAGGTGTTTCTGGACATAGCGTTCGTCAACTTCGGCAGAACTCGCGAGGCCGGCGCGCAACGAGTGACCCGAGAATAGCGCCAATCGTCTTTTTTCAGGCAGGTCTGAGCGGATACCGGCGTCTAACACGGTTTGCTTAATGAGGCGCACGACGTGCTTATCCGATAGCCTTGCGGGAAGGGCTTTCTTGCCATCACGAGAGGTGCGTACGAACAGAGGCCCAAAATCGATCCTGGCAAAATGCAACCACCTCTCAAGGGCATGAACGGGGCAGGTTTGGTTGCTTGATCCCCGGCCAATCTCAACCTCGCGCCAGCCGGTCTTGGCATTCAGCGTCAGCAGGGCCCCTTCGTCGGTAATATCTACCCAGCCGCCTGAATCCGGAGTGTCGTCTTTGTAGACATCCAGGCTGACGATCTCGGAACGCCGCAACCCTCCCGCGTATCCGATGAGCAGGATTGCCCGATCTCTTAGCCCCCGTAGGTCTTGGGGCAGGGTGGCCACCATGGCGAGGATATCGTCGCGCAGAATCGCTTCCTTCTGCACCGGCGGCTTGCCATGTTTGCGTTTGATCCCGGCCAGCACGGTGACGATGTGGCGGTTCTTGCGGTCAAGTGTGAAACCGCGCTGCTGGTAGTGCCAGGCAAGGCCAGACAGGCGGCGCTCAATTGTCGAGACGGTGATTGCCGGAGCCTTGCCAACGGGTGCTGCCAAGTCCGCCAGATAGAGACCAACCATTTCGGGAGAGGGGGGCAGGAGATCCAAACCCTTGATCCGGCACCATCGCCCAAAGTGTTTCCAGTCGGCCGCGTAAGCCTTGTTGGTGTTTTCGGCTGTGGCGGCCTTGGCGTAATCGCGCGCGGTATCGGCAAGGCGATCGAGGGTGCCCGAGCCTGCAACATGAGAGGGCAGGGCGATGCCATCGCCTTTTTCTTGATCTCTCTCGTCGCCCCGAGAAGTATCACCTGCATCAGAGTGTGACGACGTCGGTTTCTCGTCCTCTATGGTCATTTTCCAGTGAACTCAGCGATGAAATTGAAGTGCTTCCCAGTCTATATTTTAGTGTCCGATAATGCAAACTTATTGGACATAGAAAAGAGGTGCAAGGTGGGGCGGTTTGCACATCATATTGTGGACGTAAGCGCCGCCTTGCGATAGTCTTGTGGTATGACCTATCAGCCAACCGTGAGCTCTGACGACCCGATCACCCTACCGAAACTGCCCGCATGGGTCACCACCGGGCGGGCAGAAACCCTTGAAACTGTGGCATTTCGGTCAGGGGCGGCCCTGACCGTGCTGGATACATTGGTCTCGGACCCCAACCATGGTGTGCCGGTGAAACTGCTGGCCAATCGCCTTGCCCTGACAGCCGCCACAGCGACCTCGAAACTGGAGGGGCGGTTGGCGCGAGAAGCTGATATCCGCGACGCCTACCACCTGACGCCCCCAGGCGAAGCGCGGGGTCCCGATGGCGATCTTTTGGCCTTTTGGCGCGATGCGGGGCGATTTCGTGCGAACGGGACTGGCGAGATTTTCGACTTGGCTGGTGCGGGCTTCGCGGGCGAGGTGGGCGCAGGGCTGAAGGCAGGACAGGATCAGGCCCGAACCCATGGGCCATTGGCCGGATGCGTGGCTGTTCTTCGTTCCGTTCTGGATGCCGACGACCGAGCGGAGCGTGCGGCGTGTCTGCTCTCTGATATCGATTTAGCGCGGGTTCTGAACTGGAAAATGGTGCTGCCGATAACTGCGCAGCGGCTGACAAAGGCGACGCTGCGCAACCTGAACGGAGAAGGGCAGGGGGCCGAACTGGCAGTCCAAGTGCGGATCCTCGAGTCCATCGAGAGCACAATACGGCTAGCCCGGGATCTGGCCCGTCGTGCCGAAACGCTTCGCAGCGTCGCCCCGAGGCTCCGCGCAAAAGGATCGGACGCAGCGGTCGATCTCTTCCTCGCCGAGGATGCCGTGGCGCCCTCAACGATGCTGTCCCCAATGATCCAAGGGACGAATTTCCCGATGACCGACCGGGCGGCACGGCGGTTCTGCGATCGGCTTGTCGAACTTGGTGTGGCGCGGGAACTGACCGGACGCCCGACCTTCCGGCTTTACGGGATCGCATCATGACGCTGGCGACCAGGAAACGGAAACCCGCGGATGAAGGTGAAGCCGTCTTTGATCGTGAGCTCGACGATTTGCCTCAAGAGCTACGCTGGCGCGAGTGGATGGGGCGGATCGAAGCGGTGCTGTTTGCCAGCGCGTCGCCGGTCGACCGCCACGACCTCGCCCGTGTGGTGGGGCAGGGGGTCTCGGTCGAGATGCTGATCGATGACATCCAGTCCGAACTCACCGGTAGACCCTACGAGTTGGCTCAAGTCGCCCATGGCTGGATGTTCCGCACGAGGATCCAGTTCGCCGAGGCAATCAAGGCGGCAGCTGATCTTGACGATCAATCCCTCGGGTTCACTGATATAGAAATGGGCGTGCTTTGCGCCATCGCCTATCACCAACCGATTGACCGGGCAGGGTTGAAGGACATTTTTGGCAAAGATGTCAGCCGCGACCTACTGGCGCGATTGCGCTTCAAGGATCTAATAGCGTCAGGTCCGCGGTCACCTCGGCCCGGGGCGCCGCATACTTTCGTGACCACGGAAACGTTTTTGGCAACGTTTGATCTGCAGACATTGCGGGATCTTCCAGAGCTTGAATTGGCTGTTGGAAAGGCGGGTGAGGAGACACAGACAGTTCAGGTCTGAGGCTCTTCGCTTTCAATTGGTCGGAGGTGGAAGCAGACTTTACGTGTATTTCTGGTTTGGTGCATCCGCCACGAAGTCACGATCCAACAGATTAGGCGCGATGTTGAACTTGTAATCGCTATCGGTTGTGACCTTGTGTTTGCGCGTTCGCACAACGGATATGCCGTTCTGACGCATCAGACGGCCAACGTGATCAAATCAGATCGCTGTCTGCGGCTGGCTGGACGGCTGCGGAACGCACGCAAACCACGTGTACTGACGCCACGAACCTTACGCAACCGATTGGCTGGAAAGCTGGACCTGTGTTCTTCGACAAATCTAGATCTCATTGCTTTAGCTCTGAGCACGGCTGATGTTGAAGACCTGTTGGCCGCGCGAGGCGCGATCGACGCGGATGGAGACATCCTCGATATTCTCCTGCAAACACGCCGCAGTGCCAAAGCAGCAAAGCACCTCTTCCAAAGATTGATTTCACAGTTTGGCGAGCCGAGGGTGATCATAACCGACAAACTGCGCAGCTATATCAAGCCGGTCAAAACACTGACCCCGAACGCTGACCATCGCGCGCACAAGGGCTTGAACAACGCGATTGAAGTGTCGCACCGGCCGACACGTAAACGAGAGAAGATCTTCGGCAGATTCAAATCCCACCGGCAGGCTCAGAGGTTTTTGGCCGCACATGACCAGATCAACCTGCTCTTGCGTCCTCGTTGCTCTCAACTGAATGCAACTTCATACCGCCACGCCCGCTCCGATGCATTCAGCCTCAGGGCAGATTACGCCGCGGAAATGGTGGCATGATCCTGCCTTTGCCAAGCTTCACAAACTGACGCCAACAACTTGGCAATACCCAGCACAAGACCTCACTTGATGGTGTGCCAGATAGCGGAAGGACGATACGTCGCCAGCCGCTATCGACATGTGATGTTCTCAGCTGTTTTGGTTTGGGGTTCGCAAATCAATCACCGCGTCTAAGCGCCTGCGCCATACAGTGAATGCCACCACCGGTTTTTGAAATCTCCGCTGTTTCGACCGCAGCGACCTCAAAACCGCGTGCGCGCAGCTGGTCAATCAGATAGGTGGATGACGTTGGCGCGATCACTTTATCATTGCCCAGCGACATCAGGTTGCAGCCCAAGGCCATAGTCTGTGGAAATGGCACGTCGATAATCTCATGTCCCTTCGCCTCAAGCCATTCCACGATGCCCGGTTCCGTACACGCAAGGCACACGGCGGTCAGTTTTTCGGCAATGGGTACGACCATCAGATCAATATGGACGTAGTATTCGTCGATGAAGGCAAGACGCACTTCCCAGCCTTCAGCCTCGAACCACCCTGCCACCTGACGCGCCCCCGGCTCATTGGTCCGGGCATCCCCGCAGCCGATCAGCACGCAGCCCTCTTCGATCACATTGAAATCGCCGCCCTCGAAAGTACCGGCTGTCACCATGTCGTAGATCGGGATACCCAGCTTTTCATAGGCACGGATGGCCGCATAGTTTTCACCGCGTCGCCACCATTGTGACATGGCCGTGATGAAGGCCCCGTAAGGCGTCATCACGCTGGAATCGCGTGAATAGACCTGCATGGTCAGTTCTGGTTCAGGCTCAAGCATATGAACATTCACGTTGAAGTGTTTATAGGCCGAGACAAGTTCGGCATGTTGGGCCTGAGCCACCTGAATGTTGCAAGGCGCTTCGCGCAGATGCTTGCGCGACAAACTGGACGTTGCGCGGTGAAACAAATGCGCAGGCGAGCCAAGCAGAACGTCGGTGAGCGGATCCGTCTCGTTGCGAAACCCCCAGTTTGTTAGGGGTGCCGTGCTTCCGTTTTGATTGCGGCGCTGAAGGCTGAAGGTGTCTGAGTGTTTATCAAGGGCCATTGTGTTCTCCTGCTAAATCAAGCGTCGGGCACGGTGGAGGGGATCCACCAATCTTGTCCGCGCGGGGTGTTGATATATTCGGGCCAGCGAAAATGGATCGGTGGATCATAATCACAAAGTGGTGGGTGCCACGTGGTGCCGCCAATGCCGCCACCCGTTCGTGTCTGGAACTCTTCCATAGCCGCATCGCGTGCGCCTTCGTCTTCGAGCAACCGGATTGCTACGCAAGCCAGTACCTTGGCGGCGGTTTGCACCATTGGATCAATTGTGGCGGGTATGCCGCCAAGCGCGTTCATTACCCAAGGCGGATAGGCGCCCGTTTCTGGTGCCTTTAGCGCCGGGCGGGCGATATAGAACCGTGCAGTTGGCGTGTGCCAGGTCATATCGGTATAATCATCAGATGTTGAATTCAGCTGAGAGGGTGGCAAATCCCGACGTAGGATCGCTTCGGCCTGCTGTGGTTCAACCAACTGCGTCAGAGCGTTGATGAATGGTTCCTCCATCGGGACCATCCCCAGATTGCGCTGAATGTCGCGCGCTACACCTTTAGCCGCTTCGTCCCAAACCGGAGCCCCGACCTGTTGCAAGGCGCCCCACACGACATTTGCCATCGCATGATTTGCCAAACCAGGGCGGGATTTGCTGACCCAGTGGCGCTCCCATCTACAGCCGGTCATTGCAGCACTGGCGGCGGCGTTGCGGTCCAGAACGGCGGTGATCTGTTCGGCCATCGCCACAGTTGGCACGCGCATCATATATTGGATCTCTGCCAGACCTGCTGGCAGGTTGTCTGCGGTGGCCTGCCCGGCGGTCAGGATCGCTTCGGATACTGACCAGCCGCCTTGATGGGGCAGCATCGCCTCGCGCAGCGCCTTTGAAGACTGATACATTGTCATCAACGCGTCATTCGCGCCAGGGGCACGCACGGCGGAATGAGATTGGGGAATGGGCGCACCATCGCTGCTGCCCCAGCTCTCAGGAGCATCACAGATAAAGCGGTAAACCATCGCATAAGCAGCGCCACAATGCGTATCCCAACGCACCGTATTGCACATTGGCAGCATGTAGAACGGATGGAACGACAGCATCGCTGCCAGCCCGTCGTAGTATCCTTTGGCCGCAT
This sequence comes from Pseudoruegeria sp., assembly GCA_039972875.1. Taxonomy (GTDB): domain Bacteria; phylum Pseudomonadota; class Alphaproteobacteria; order Rhodobacterales; family Rhodobacteraceae; genus Pseudoruegeria. The sequence goes on along the minus strand of JBDWMA010000055.1, from coordinate 39,184 downwards.
GGATCGGCTTTGATCCCCGCACCTTTTCCGCCGGCTCTCCGGTATAACGCAGACCGCCCTTGATGCCGTGTTTTTCCATCGCCGCTTTGGCGGCCAGCAGCCCACCCAGCGTCGCAATGCCAAGCCCCGAGTGCGGGTCGGTATGCCCGCCTGCTTGAAATCCCAACCCTTCGCGCGGTTCTCGACGGGTCGATGCCGCCTGACAATTGCCCGGAACAGCGTCGTACTCTGCATACATGCCGATTACCGGACCAGCGCCGTTTGACCATTCCGCGCAAAAGGCCGTAGGCATACCGCCAGAACCTTCTTCAACCCTAAAACCTTCGGCGCGCAGCCGTTTCACATACCATTCTGCCGAGCGGTACTCGCGCCAGGCCGGTTCAGCGAAATTGAATATTGTCGCGCACCAATCCGACAGCTCGGCTTGCCGAGAGTCGACAACAGCCAGTGCGCTTGATTGTGCATTCGACAGGGGCATCGGATTTTTCATGGTGCCAAGTAACGCAGCGCTACAGCAGATAGAAAAGTGAAATCATTTCAATCAACCTGCAAATTTGGTTCACCTCGTGGCTGGTTTCACCAAACGCATGTTGTATACCTACCCTAAAGTGAGAGATGTGATATGAAACGGCTACCTTCAACTCAAGCGCTGCGCGCTCTTGAGAGTTTTTTGCGGCACGGGGCGGTTTGGAAAGCTGCGGATGAACTGAACCTCACCCGCAGCGCAGTTAGCCATCAACTGCGTTTGCTGGAACGCGATCTTGGGTTCGCGCTGTTTAATCGCGTGGGAACCCGGATCGAACTTACCACTCGTGGGAGCACCTACGCCAATGACGTATCCGCTGCTCTGTCATTGATCAGCTTGTCCGCTGCGCGCAATGCCGGGCAGGAATTGTCCGGCCAATTATGTATCAGCTGTACCCCCGGTTTTGCCGCGACCTGGCTTAGCACAAAAATCGGAAAGTTCAGGCGGAACTTTCCCGAAATAGCCCTTTCTATAATCACACCAAAACTGCTTGAAGATGTTACAAACCCCGATGTGGATGTGTTTATAGCCTTTGGTGAAAGCACCATGAAAGATGTAGAAGTCGAGTTATTAAAGGAAGTTGAGTTCACCCCTTTGATCAGCCCGGTTCTGCTGAATAGGTTGGGCGCGTTTCAGGAACCAGGTGACGTTTTGCGGGGCGATCTTTTGCATCTAGCCGATCAGGAAGACTGGAAAGCGTGGTTCCAAGCTGCTGGTTGCTCTCCTGATTTGACAAATTCCGGTGTCTTTTTTGCAGACATGAATCTGGTTTATGGGGCTGCAATGAACGCTCAGGGTTTGGCGATGGGGGATGAATTCATCTGCCGCGAGGCGATGGAGACCGGCCACCTGGTGCGGTTGTTTGATTTGTCCATCAAGTCACCCAAGGCATATTATCTGGCAATCCCATCCGCGAAATCCGACTTTGCCAGCGTGGTCGCATTCCGAGATTGGATCTTGGATGAATTATCACGTTCGAACACCTAAATATCTGCCTTTGGCAAATTCTATTTGCCAATGATGTAAAAACAATTCGTTTGTCAGGAAGTATTTCCTCCTTCTAGCTTAGGCCACACGGAGGAAGCCATGCTTGCTAAAACACGCGCAGCTGAGATTGACGCCCAAAACGTCGGCAAGGATTTTGGCAGCTTTACAGCGCTTGATGATATCTCCTTGACTGTTGGCTGCGGTGAGTTTCTGACCCTGCTGGGGCCGTCGGGGTCCGGCAAGACAACCTTCCTGATGGTTTTGGCCGGCTTTGAGGCGGCGACCCGTGGGCGGATGACGCTGGATGGGCGTGATGTCACGCATGTCCCACCCGAAGATCGCGGATTTGGCATGGTGTTTCAGGGCTATGCCCTGTTCCCGCATATGAGCGTCGCGCAGAACATTGCATTCCCCCTCAAGGTCCAGCGCCGCAGTGCATCCGACACTAAGCGCCGCGTCGCAGAGATGATTGAAATGGTGGGTCTTGGGGGCCACGGCCAAAAACGCCCATCCGCCCTGTCGGGTGGCCAGCAACAACGCGTGGCCCTTGCGCGGGCTTTGGCCTGTGAGCCATCGGTGCTTTTACTGGACGAGCCGTTTTCAGCTTTGGACAAGAACCTGCGCAACCAGATGCAGGACGAGGTGCGCAGGTTACATCAGGAAACCGGTACCACCTTCATTTTCGTCACCCATGATCAGTCAGAAGCCTTGGCGTTGTCTAACAAGGTTGCGATATTTGAACAGGGCAAGCTGCAACAGATCGGCACGCCACGTGATGTTTACGAACAACCCCAAAACCGATTTGTTGCGGAATTTTTGGGGGATATCAACATCCTGCCAATGAGTGACGTCAAAAGCCACGGCAGGTTTACAGAAGGGCTGTTCGAAGATCAGGCCCTGCGCATTGTGCGCCCGGCACAGTCGTTCGGTCAAACCTTGGCCGTGCGGCCCGAGTACATGCATCTGACGAACAAACAGCAGTCAAACGGCAATTCCATCGCGGCAACGATCACCGGCCTGACGTATCTGGGCGCGGAAACCCGGCTTGATCTCACAACCCGTGGTGGCACGCATTTGATACTGTCTCAGGTCACGGCCGACTTGCCTCAAGGGTTTGGCCCCGGATCTGAGGTGTGGGCAGGCTGGTCCGAAGACAAGGGCATTCTACTATAGCGCGAGGGGCCGCCCGGACTGCGAAAGACGACCAATTTTCAATAGGGAGAAAGACACATGGACGGAAATTTTCAGAAGGACTGCCTTGATATTCTGGCTACCAAAACCCAGAAAGGTGATATTTCGCGACGCAGCTTTACCACGCTGGCAACTGCCCTTTTGGGCACAACGGCTCTTGGACTGCAGGGCACGCCGGTACTGGCTGATAGTGGTGAGCTGGTGTTCGTCAACTGGGGTGGGGATGCCATTACGGCCTTTGACACCGCCTTTGGTCAGCCATTTCAGGAAGACGGCGGCGTGGTCGTAAAACAGGATGGATCCGGCCCAACTGAAGGCGCTATCCAAGCCCAGATCGAAAGCGGCAATCCAACCTGGGATATTGTTGATGCTGATCCATTCTCGGCGCAGGCATTGGGTCGCAAGGGCATGATGGAACCGATTGACTACAACGTGGTTGATCGTGGCAAAATGCGCGAAGGCTTTGGCTGGGATTACGCCGCATCATCCTATTTCTATTCATATGTCATCGCCTATGACGCGACCAAATTCGGTGACAATCCCCCAACCGGTATGGCCGATTTCTTTGACGTTGAAAATTTCCCAGGCAAGCGCGCCATGTACAAATGGGGTGTTGGCGTTTGGGAAGCCTTGCTGATGGGCGACGGTGTGGCACAGGGGGATCTCTATCCATTGGACATTGCCCGCGCCCACGACAAGCTGCGCGCATTCAAGGACAATGTCGTGGCCTTCTGGGGCGGTGGTGCTGAAAGCCAGACGCTGATGTTGGAGGGCGAAGCCTCAATGGCGTTGGTCTGGTCAACACGGGCCAAGCTGCTGGAAGAGGATAGCGAAGGCGATATCAAGTTCATCTGGGTGGATGGGTTGTTGGCCCCCGGGTCCATGGCCGTGTTAAAGGGCAACCCGGGTGGCGCTGAGACGGCGATGAATTTCATTGCCTCGGCGCAGGATCCCGCGCGTCAGATTGCCTTGTTTGACATCCTGTCAAATGGTCCGGCGAACCCAGCAGCTGATGCGTTGATCCCGGCGGACCGCAAAAGGTTCAACCCAGTCGATCCGGCCAATTTTTCCGTGCAGGTTCCGTTACAAATGGAATGGTACGAGGCCAATTATGGTGCGGCGCTTGATGAGTATCTCGGTATTGTCTCTGCCTAACCAAAGGGCGCTGCACTTGGCTCTCCCACAAAATGCAGCGTCCATCTGAGGACTGATATGCCGAGATTGTCAAAATCTGCTGTTCTGCTGGGCCCGCTCCTGTTGTTCCTGGCTCTGACGTACATCCTGCCGTTTCTTGGCGTGATCAGCTGGAGCGTGACGCTCCCCGAGGTCGGGGTTGATCAATATGCAACCGCACTGAGCGATCCGCTCATTCTTTCGGTGTTTTGGCGCACCTTGCGGATTTGCGCGATGGTCACGCTGATCAGTGTGACGGCGGGCTACATGATTGCCTTGCTTTGGGTGCGGGGTGGCACGCTGGCCCGGCTTTTGTGTGAATTATGTATCTTCATTCCATTCTGGATATCGGTTCTAACCCGCGCTTTTGGTTGGCTTGCGCTGCTGTCAAATCGCGGCCTGATCAACAGTTGGCTGCAATCTATCGGTCTACTGGATGGCCCGCTGGCACTGGTACGAAATGAGATCGGCGTGGTCATCGGAATGGTGCATTTCCTGATCCCCTTTGCCGTCTTTCCAATTGCCACCGCGATGCGAAATGTCGATGAACGCGCCGTGATGGCCGCGCGTGGGATGGGGGCTGGCCGTGCGCGCATTTTCTGGCAAGTCTTTGTACCGATGACTGCGCCGGGCATCCTTGGCGGGGCGCTGTTGGTCTTTGTTTTTGCCATTGGGTTCTTTGTGACGCCGGCAATCCTAGGCGGCGGGCGCAGCGTGATGATTGCTGAGCTCATCTACCTGCGTATCTTTCAAAGCCCGAACTGGGGTCTTGCGGCGGCCATCAGCGTTGTTCTGATGCTGTCAATTGCCGCATTGCTGGCGCTGCTGCTGCGACAGCTGCAACCGGGGGGCGCGAAATGACAACCCTGCGCCCCGGTCTGATAGCAGCGCTTCTTGCCGCTGTTGTTGCCATTTTTCTGATGATGCCTTTGCTCGCAGTTGTGCCCGTTTCATTCACGCCAAAGCGGTTTTTGTCGATCCCCACGGATGAATGGTCGTGGCGACATTACCGCACCCTGATCGAAAATCCGGCATGGGTGAATGGCATCTGGCTTTCTGTCCGCGTTGGACTGCTCAGCGCTGCCGTGTCTACCTTGTTGGGGCTGTTTTTCGCGCTTGGTATCTGGATGATGCGGCCGCGATTTGCGGGACTTTTGATGGGCATTGCGTTGCTGCCGATGGTGGCCCCACCTGTTGTCTCGGCGTTGACGCTCTATTTCTTTCTGATCACTCTGAGCCAATACAATGGCATTATCGCCTATGACACCTTGGCAGGCGTCGTGTTGGCGCATTCGGTGATGATCGCCCCTTTTGCGGTTGTGATGATTTCCGTCTCACTGGCCCAGGTTGACCGGCGCATTGATCTGGCGGCCCGTGCCATGGGTGCAGGTTTAGCGACCCGCATCCTCAGAGTGATCATCCCCAACATCCGTTTTGGTCTGATTGTATCCTTCTTCCTGACCTTCGTTTTGTCGTGGGAGGAAATTGCTGTCACCATCTTTATCACCTCAGTGGATGCAGTGACATTGCCGCGCCTGATGTGGATGGGATTGCGTGACAACATCGACCCGGCGATTGCAGCAATATCCGTTGTTCTGATTGTTATCGTCGCCCTGATCGCTATCACCAGATCGCTCTTTTCCAGTTGGGTTTCGTCGCGCCAATAACTTGAGATGTGCCATGGTTATGAAAGCGGAAGACCCAGATGGCGACTAAGAGGTCTAAGCCCCAGAGGTTGTCGGGACTGAGCTACTCCCTATTTGTTGGACAGGATCTGAGCTACTCTTTGCACCTGCTGATCGGGGTTTGTTGTTACATTTGTCTGCCAATAGTCCACGGCAGGTGGTTTGCCGCCAAGTGCAGAATGTGGGCGTTTGTGATTGTAGAACTCGATCCATTCTCTGACGCTGGGCTTGGCTTCCGATCCGGTTTCTCAGGCGTGCAGATACCGGTTCTTCGGCAGGCAATACCTAAACTTGAAATGACACCAGATACCTACTCAAGTCAGAATATTATCCAGCGCACTGTGCTGCGGTTACAGCGACCATCAGTACAATATCCTCAGTGCTGCATCCCCGTGAAAGATCGTTCGCGGGCTGCGATAGCCCTTGAAGAACTGGCCCCACGGCAGTGGCGCCGCCAATACGTTGTGCCACTTTGTAGGCGATGTTGCCTGCGTCCAGATTTGGAAAAACGAATACATTGGCACCACCACCCAGAACAGAGTCGGGAGCCTTTGATGCAGCGACGGCCGGCATAAAAGCTGCATCGAACTGTAACTCGCCATCGACCATCAAATCTGGGGCGGTATCGCGTACAAGTCGTGTTGCTTTTACGACTTTCGAAACTCTTTCCCCTCTAGCACTGCCTTTTGTCGAAAAGGACAGCATCGCCACGCGAGGCGCATCTTGGGTTAATTGAGCAAACGACGTTGCAGACGCCATTGCAATCTGCGCCAACTCGTCTGCGTCGGGGTCGATCACAAGTCCCGCATCGGAAAAGACATGCACGCCTTGTTTGGGATGATGGTCCTGATCTAGGATCATCAGGAAGAAGCTGGAAACCATTTTGGCATCCGCCGCTGTGCCTATGACCTGAATGGCTGTACGAACGATCTCGGCGGTGGATGTTGCGGCACCACCTAATGTACCGTCAGCATGGCCCAGTTTTACCAGAAGTGCCGCGTAAACGTGCGGGTTTTCCACAGCTTTTGCAGCAAGATCGATTGTGACACCTTTGTGTTTGCGCAAATTGTGGAAATAGTCTGCCATGGGAGTTCTGAGATCGCTGTCCGTTGGATCATGGATTTCAATCCCGTCGAGTTCTTGCCCGCCTTTGGTGGAGAGAGCTGCATCAATGGCGCTTTTGTTCCCGACCAGCACCACTTGCGCAAGGCCCTGCTTGCGCGCCTCTATTGCCGCTGCGATGACCCGAGGATCTTCACCCTCGCTCAAAACAATTTTGCGGTTCAGCCGAACAGCTGTATTCAGAATGCGCGTCATCGGGTTCATTGTCATGTCCTCAAATGCCAGTCGTGTGGGTCAATCGGCGCTGTAGTCGCGAATTACGAAATGCTTGGTAGTTGTTTCCAACACATTCCAGTATCCAACGAAGCCGTTTGGGATCAGAAAACTGTCGCCCGCGCGAAAATCCTGCACCGTGCCGTCTTCGGAAATCAGCTGTGCGTGGCCTGAAAGGAAATAGCAAAACTCGTCTCGGTCGGCGAAGGCATGCCATTTACCCGGCGTACTGGTCCACGTCCCCGCCAGCAAAGTGCCATCAGCGCTTGTAAATCGCATCTGTGTTTCGTGATGTGGGTCACCTTCGACAACGCGGTCAGGCAAATCGGCGAGACGCCGCTTTGTGATCGATACGTCTTCTTGAAAGTCTACAATACGCATAACGGTGTTCTTTTCTGTTTAGTTGGCGAAATGGGTAATGCCATAAAGGATGAAGCCTGCGATGAAGATTGTCTGGGCCACGATAAGAATGATTGCCTGCCCGCCGACATCGAAAATTGTCTTGAGTGAGGTCTTCATGCCGACGGCGGCAATAGACACCAGCAGTGCCCACTTTGACATATCAGCAAGGAAACCTTGCATGAATGCTGGGATCAGACCGAAAGAATTGATTGCGGCGAGGATCAAAAACATGATGACAAAAAATGGCATAAGCGGCGGACGTTTGCCGTCTGCCTGAGGATCATCGTCAGCATAGGTGCGGATGATAAGTGCGAACACCAGCACGACCGGCGCAAGCATGGTCACGCGGATCAATTTCACAAGCGTCGCGGTTTCTCCGGTCTCATTGCTGACCGAGAAGCCAGCACCAACGACTTGCGCCACATCGTGGATCGTTCCACCAAGGAAAACACCAGCGGCAAGATCATCCAACTCAAGCCAATCCGTGATGATTGGATAGGCGATCATCGCGATGGTGGACAAGATCGTGACACTCAACACGGTAAAAATCAGATTTCGTTCAGAATGCTCGTTCTTGGGCAGAACGGCTGCAATCGCCATCGCAGCTGATGCGCCACAGATGGCCACAGATCCGCCCGTCAGCAGCGCAAAACGCCACCCCCGCCCCAGCAGTTTTGCGCCCAGAAGGCCAAACAGAATAGTCAGAATGACACCTGCAACGACAAGCCCAATCAGCTTTGGCCCCAGCCCAATGAGCAGCTCAACGCTGATGCGCGCACCCAACAAAGCCACGCCAATTCGCAACACTGTTTTGGACGTAAAAGCGATGCCCGGAACGCAACGCCCTTCTTCAGCCAAGAAATGGAAAGCAATCCCCAACAGCAAAGCCATAAGCATCGCGGGCGCGCCGTAGTGCTCTGACAAGAACTGCGCACAAACTGCGATCACAACCGAAACGGCAAACCCCGGCCCGTTGGTTGAGAAAAACGCAGGGACGCGGTTCATGAAGGTCTGGGAGGAACTTGCAATCGATGTCATCAGACATGCTTTCCGTGACCGCACCAGATCAGTCCGGCACGTCAACATATGTTAAGTGGTAAGAAAGAGTGATCGCGTCACTCACAGAATATTGTCGGAGAGGCACCCAAGCGGCCGCCTCTCCGTTTTGTAATGGGCTTAGACGAACTGCTGCTTTTGCATGTCGCCTTTGTTGATGCCTGCCACCGAAACCGGCTTTTTCATCGCGTCGCGGCGGAAAGGTTCACCTAGCTCTTGGTTCAGGACAACTTCGATGAACGTCGTGACGTTGTCTTTCATCTGCTCTTTGACGGCTGTGTTAAGCGCGTCTGTCAGTTGATCCATACCAGTGACCTGCACGCCTTTAAGGCCACAACCCTTTGCAATCTCTGCATAGTTCACACCTTCGTTCAGCTCCGTGCCGACAAAGTTATCGTCAAACCACAGTGTTGTGTTCCGCTTTTCAGCGCCCCACTGGTAGTTGCGGAAGATGATCATGGTGATCGCAGGCCAATCGCCGCGGCCACAGGCTGTCATCTCGTTCATTGAGATGCCAAATGCTCCGTCACCGGCAAAGCCGACAACCGGAACATCCGGGCAGCCGATTTTCGCGCCGAGGATCGCAGGCAAGCCATACCCACATGGGCCAAATAGACCAGGTGCCAAATATTTGCGGCCTTGATCAAAAGACGGATAGGCGTTGCCAATCGCGCAATTGTTGCCGATGTCGGACGAGATGATCGCATCCTTTGGCAGCGCTGACATGATTGCAAGCCAGGCCTGACGCGGTGCCATGTGTTCTGGCTTGGCCTTGCGCGCACGCTCGTTCCAGTCGATGCCTTCGTCCGCATCGTCTTCGTGAACCATAGACGACAGTTCTTGCGCCCAGCGGGATTTTGTCAGCGCCACCAGCTCGGTACGCTCTTTGCGGCCCTTGTCGCCTGCGCCATCCGCAAGGTTTTCCAACAGTTGCTCGGCCACACGCTTGGCGTCACCCTGAATGGCCACGTCAACCTTTTTGGTTAAGCCGATGCGGTCAGAGTTGATGTCGACCTGAATGACCTTTGCATCCGTAGGCCAGTAATCAATGCCGTACCCGGGCAGCGTGGAAAACGGGTTCAGACGGTTGCCAAGGGCAAGGACCACGTCTGCCTTCTGGATCAACTCCATCGCCGCTTTCGAGCCATTGTAGCCCAAAGGTCCAACGCCCAGCGGGTGCGAACCCGGGAACGCATCGTTGTGCTGATAGTTACAAGCAACGGGCGCATCCAATGCTTCTGCCAGTTTGGCACTTGCATCGATCCCACCGGACAGAACCACACCTGCACCGTTCAGGATAACGGGGAATTCAGCCTCTGACAGCAGCTTGGCCGCGTCTTTGACCGCTTGCTCGCCCCCTTGCGGGCGCTCCAGACGGATGATCTGGGGCAGCTCGATGTCGATGACTTGCGTCCAGTAGTCGCGCGGGATGTTGATCTGCGCAGGGGCAGAACCGCGCCACGCTTTTTCAATCACGCGGTTCAAGACTTCGGCCATGCGAGACGGATCGCGCACTTCTTCCTGATAGCAAACCATGTCTTCGAACAATTTCATCTGCTCGATTTCCTGAAAGCCGCCCTGACCGATGGTCTTGTTTGCGGCCTGCGGTGTCACCAACAACAGCGGCGTGTGGTTCCAATAGGCTGTTTTGATCGGCGTAACGAAGTTGGTGATGCCAGGGCCGTTTTGCGCAATTGCCATGGACATCTTGCCGGACGCGCGTGTGTAACCATCCGCGATCATACCGCCAGATGTTTCATGTGCGCAGTCCCAGAATTTGATTCCTGCATCAGGAAAGATATTCGAAATCGGCATCATTGCGGAACCGATAATGCCAAAGGCGTTGTCGATACCGTGCATTTGCAGAACCTTAACAAAGGCCTCTTCGGTGGTCATTTTCATGTCTGTAATCCTTGTGTCAGGGCGTTAGAGAATTTCGTCTTGAAGATAGTAATAAGGATAGGCCATTCGCTGACCCAACCGACGGAACGGAGTCAAAATGCCATGGCTTGGCAGTTGTGACGTAAAGATGGGAAGCTTGAGGTCTTTGCCTTCACCTGCCACCATCTGCGCCATGCGCTTACCAGCTTGTGCAGAATACATCACACCGTTGCCGCCATAGCCCATCGCATAAAAGATCGTTTGTTTTGGATTTGGCTGGAAAATGCGTGGCATCATGTCATGACTGACATCCACCCATCCCCACCAAGAGTAATCAAGCTCGATCCCTTCCAGTACAGGGAACTTGCGATAAAGGCCCTTTTGCAACAGCGCGAGGTGCTTGGGATTTTCCGCATCCGTTCCAGTGATGGCGCTGCGGCTTCCGATCTGAACACGGTCGTCGGGCAGAAAGCGATAGTAGTGCCGCAAGGTGCGCGTGTCTGTCAGTGGGGATTTCACCTTAAACCCGCATTCTGCTTTCTCTTCTTCGGTCAGCGGGCGCGTCACGATAGAGTTCGACAAAATCGGCATAAGGCGATGTTTGGTTTTTTCGTTCAGGCCGGGCGGTGTGTAGCCAGCGGTTGCCAACGCAACTGCGCGCGCGCGCACAGTGCCGCCGGGCGTAGTGAGATGATGCACCCCGTCCACGGTTTTCCAACCCATCACAGGGCTTGCGGTGTGGATTTTCGCGCCGAGTTTGCGCGCAAGACGCACATAGCTGAACGCCAGCTTCGCGGCATGGATGGAGGTACCATCAGGCTCCCACATCGCACCGTTTGCTTCTTGGTCGCGCACGTATTTCTCGTGCAACTCGCCTTTTGAAACCATGCGCGAACCGTAACCGAACACATCGTTCAGCAGTCCGCATTCCTTTTCCAGCTTTGACATCACCTTTTCGCGGTGCGCCAAATAGAAATGACCACCAGTCTGAGGGTCGCAATCAATGTCGTCCGACCCAATCAGGTCGTTGAATAGCTCAAATGCTTCGGTGACTTCTGCATGCATGCCCTTCGCAACATCAACACCCCAACGCTTGATCCACTCGGATCGCTTCAGGCGGCCAGACGAAATCTGCGCCTGACCACCATTGCGGGTGGAACAGCCCCAAGCGACTGTGTTGGCTTCAAGAACATGCGCTTTGATACCGTGTTCTTTGGCCAGATGAATTGCGGTCGACAGACCTGTGTAGCCGGAGCCGATGACAACAACATCCACGTCGATATCACCAGTCACAGGGCCATCGTCTTCAGGCGGAGTGCCCGCCGTGCCGATCCAATACGTCGGCGCATGATCCCGGTTGTGCCCGGGACCAGAATCGACAATCGGATCGTATCTAGGATCGTAGCTGGCCTTGGGCCAGTGCTTGGGTCTGTTCGGCATTTTGCAACTCCTTGAGCGAGATGAAAATTACGCTTTGAAAGGCGGGCGGGATTTGCGCAGGGCTTGCTTTACGATGATCATGCCATCGCGCAGGGTGAACAGATCAGCACCCTGTGCTTCGACGCGCATGCCATCAGCGCCCGTGCCTGAGAATGTCCATTCAGATACCGCGCGATCACCGTGAACAAAGTGGCTGTGGTGGTCCCAATGCGCGTCTTTCATACCGGCCCAAACGCCAGAGAAAGCTGTCGCAATAGCGTCTGCGCCTTCAACTTTGCCGCCATACACTTCGTCACCGCCAACAGTGTAGAATACGCAATCGTCGGCGAAGTGGGTCATGACGCCATCAACATCGTGACGGTTGAAGGCATCAAAGGTATCGGACAAGTCTTGAACTGTCAGTGTCTTGGTCATGGTAGTCTCCTGATTTTTAAGTGAATTTAGGTGCTTGGGTCGGTGTCCCGATACGGGACGACCAGTGTTGGTATGGGGGATCGTCGCAGCACTCGTTTCGCGACGGTCCCTAGAAAGGTTTGCGAGAACCCGTGTTCATGCGCGCCAATCACGATCAAATCGCATCCGAGCTCGGAGGCACGACGCAGGATCACTTCTGCTGGGTAGCCATCGACAAGCTCGATGGACGCAACCTGCTTCTGGACATCCTTGTTTTCCTCGCTGACATGCTGCCAGAACTCTTTCTGCCGCTCTGCCATGATCGTGCGCACGTGCTCATGCCGCGCTTTTTGCGCGGTTTCACTTGACCCCGTTGTCTGCATGTACATTTGCAGTGCGGTCCTTGTTTCGTCACTCATAGGCTGGACCGCATGCACCAGATGCAGCTTGGCTCCGGTTGATGCCGCAAGGCTGGCCGCATGACACATCGTGTATGCGGAATGCTTGGACAAGTCCGTCGCACAAAGGATATGTGTAATCGTCTGTTTCATAGGGAACTCCTTTCCAATCGCGGATCAATAGCCAAAGAACCGTGGCAGCCAGAGCGAGATTTCGGGAACAAATGCGATGATAAAAATCGCGATCGTGTTGATGAACGCGAACGGCAGCGCCGCGACCGAGATCTTTTCGATCGAGATGTTTGAGATGCCCGAAGCAATGAAGAGGTTCTCTCCCAACGGAGGTGTTTGGAACCCGATGCCAAGGCAGCAGACCATGACCACGCCAAAGTGGATTGGATCAATCCCGACGCTGTACGCTACAGGCAACATAACCGGCACCAAGATCAAAATGGTGGCAAGCGTCTCCATGAACATGCCGACGAACAGCAGGAAAAAGATCACCAGCGCCCAGATGATGTAGATGTTGTCAGTCACAGACAGCATGCTGTCAGCAATGACTGCCGGGATTTGGTTTTCCACGAGAAGGCGACCAAAAACAGTTGCGGTGAACATGATCAACAGAACTCGGCCCGTTAGCCAGGTTGTCGTTTCAAGAGCGGTAAACAGTTTTGTCCAGCTGAGTTCGCGATAAATAAACGTACCAATGATAAGCGTGTAAAAGATTGCTACGATGGCTGCCTCGGTCGGCGTAAAGAAGCCGGAATAGATGCCACCAAGGATCACAACAGGAGCCATCAGCGCCCAGAAGCCACGATACAATTCACACCAGATCTGACGTGCAGACCAACCTTCAGCAGAGCCTTTGTAGCCGTGCTTTTTGGCAAGAATATAGTTCATGATCAAAAGGCTGCCTGCGATCAGAAACGCTGGCATGAATCCGGCGATAAACAGCTTTGGGATCGAAACAGTCTGGAATTGACCGAATTTTTCAACCGCTTCAGGTGGGGCAGGCATACCAAGGGCTGCAATACCGAAAATGATCAACGGGATGGATGGCGGAATAACGATACCGAGGCCACCAGACGACGCAGTGATTGCGGATGCGTAACTGCGCCCATATCCGCGTTCAATCATCGCTGGGATCATCAGCATGCCAACGGCCGCCGTCGTTGCCGGGCCAGAGCCCGAGATCGCTCCAAAAAACAAACAGGCAAAAACAGTAGCTGCAGACATGCCGCCAGTGAAAGGGCCCGCGAAACTCTCGGCTACGTTGATGAGACGCCTCGATAGGCCGGACGCTTCCATCAGCGCCCCTGCAAGGATGAAGGCAGGCAAGGCCATCAATGGGAACGAGCCCACCGAGGTAAAGGCGATCTGCACAAATTTGATCGGGTTTTCGTCCAGATAGAGAAATGAGATAAGTGTTGAGACACCCAAGGCAACCGTGATCGGCGCGCCCATGAACAACAACAGCAAGAACCCTCCAAAGAGGACCAGGATGATTTGGCTTTCCATTATCTTTGCTCCCCATCAAGATCTGGCTTGCCAGAATCTTCGGTAATTTCTGCGCGCACTTCTTCGAGGTCGATTGCATCAGGGTCGCGCAAATCTTCGCCCAGAATGATTTTTTTGTAATTCACCTGAATGACCCGGATGGTCATCAAAGTGAACGCAATCGGCAGCACGATGTAGACCCAGCTCAGGTGGAACCCCATGGTTTGGGACGACTGAAAACGGTTCATCTTGTTGAAGATGAAATCTATCGAGAGGTAGACAAAGTAGACGTTGAAGAAGATCCAGAACAGATCGGCAAAGGCCGCAATGTATTTGATTTTCGAAGGTGGCAAAAACTTGAATTGGAAGGTGACGCGGTTGTGGGCACCCATCTTGGCCGCATAGCTCGCCCCAAAGAAGACGAACCAGACGAACATGTAGATCGACAGTTCTTCGACCCACGAGAATGAAAAATCGAACAACGTGCGCACGATAACCTGCAAGAACAGCAAGCACACGAAAATCGCCAAAAGCGTACGACAGATGTAGCTTTCGATATTGTCTACGATGTACCAAAGTTTAGCCATTGTCCCCTCCCACTGAGATGAGACAAGCGCTCATGAGCGCTTGTCGTTCGCTTTAAGTCAGACTTATTCAGAGACGGGATCACGGCCGATTTCAGCCAAAACAGCGTTCAGCTTTTCAATGCCGCCGATGCTCTCGTAGAATTTTGGCCAAACAGCAGCTGTCGCCAGGTCAATGAACTCTTGCTCATTGTTTTCTGGGTCATCAATCTGCATGCCTTGGTCCAACAGGATCTGCTTGATCTCGGCTTCCTTGTCGCGCAGGAACTGTGCAGATGCCGCAGTGGCTTTTTTGCCTGCTTCAAGGATGATCTCCTGATCGGCAGCGGACAGGCCTTGGAAGACTTGCTCGGACACGATCAGCGGCTCAATCGAGAAGATGTAGCGGATGTTCGTGACGTACTTTTGCACTTCATAGAACTTCATCGCGTTGATGGTTGTGTATGGGTTGTCCTGACCGTCAACAACTTTGGTCTGCAAACCAGCGAAAGTCTCTGACCATGCCATTGGTGTCGGGCTGATGCCCCAGGCTTTGTACGTGTCGATCATGATTTCGTTCTTGGGAACGCGGATCACCAGACCCTGCAAATCAGCAACGGATTTCACCGGCTTTTTGGAGTTGGTCAGGCGACGGAAGCCTGTGTAAGTCCATGCAATAACGCGCACGCCGGCGTCGTTGATTGTGTTTTCCGTCAGTTCCTGACCGATTGGGCCTTGTGTCAGTTTTTCAGCATCTTCCAAGCTCAGAATAACGTAAGGCAGTGAGAACACGCCAACAGTTGGTGAGAATGGTGTAACGTTGTTGATCGCGAGGATCGACATGTCGAGCGTGCCGATGGCCGCTTCGTTGACTGTGTCCTGCTCGGAGCCAAGCTGGCCGTTGAGGAACAAGGTCGCGGTGTGGTTGCCATCTGAAAGCTCTTCGAGAGCTTCAACAAATGCCAAACCAGTTGCTTCCTGGCTGCTGCCGCCGCTGTCTCCAACTGCGATTTTGAAGTTTTTCGCATCAGCAGCGCCGATGCTTAGGAAAGTTGCCGTTAGTGCGACTGCCGCAGTTGACGTCATCCGTGAAAGAAGTGTCATTGAGTGTCCTCCATTGTTGCTTAAGCAAGAATTGCTCAGATTGCGGAGAATTTGCATCGCCCACCCCCAAGCTACGCATCGCCTAGGGGGAATCATTAACCTAGCGTTAGGGCCAGAAATTTTATTGACTTAGACCAGATCAGCTAACACACTGAATCATGGCCAAACCACGCATCGCAGCAGATGTCTTCTTTTTGGATCGAAAATCCAAAAGACCGCTGCAAACACAGATACGCGAAACCGTCATCGCGTCGATTCTATCAAAGCAAGCCATGCCTGGCTCTTTGATGCCCTCTTCACGCAAGCTTGCAGACCACCTAGGAGTGGCCCGCATGACTGTGACGCTGGCTTTTCAGGACTTAGTCGATCAGGGATTCCTCGAAACTAAAGATCGCAGTGGGTATCTTGTTGTCGATAACGGTGCGGTTCCACAGCTTCCGAAAGGCAACGTAGCAGACGTAGCCAATACTAGCACCGTCTGGAAAAACGTTTTGTCAGAAAACCTCGCAAAGCGGCGCCGGATTATCAAACCTGCCGACTGGCGGTCTATGCCCTACCCTTTTGTGTTCGGCGAGATGGACAGCAGCTTGTTCAAACACACCGCTTGGCGTGAATGTGCGCGCCAAGCAATGGGGAAACGCGACTTTGAGCTTATGGCAAGCAATGAGGCGACCGATGATCCGCTGCTCGTGGACTATATCTTGGCACGTATGCTACCGCGTCGCGGCATTACCGCTAGGCGCGAACAAATCCTGATTACCGTTGGCGCGCAAAACGCGCTTTGGCTTGCAACGGAACTTTTGACCCGCAACCCTTTGAAAGCCGTCTGTGAGAATCCCGGCTACCCGGATACAGCACAGACTTTGCGGTGGTGCGGTGCAGAAGTGACAACCGTAGATGTCGATCAATATGGCCTTCCCCCGAATAAGATACCCGCTGGAACGCAAGCTGTCTTTGTGACACCCAGCCACCACGCACCGACAGGAGCGACCTTGTCCCGAGAGAGGCGCATCCGTCTTCTTGAGCAGGCACGCGACAATGATTTTGTGATCGTTGAAGATGACTACGAGTTCGAAATGAGCTTTATCGAACCACCAAGCCCTGCACTTAAGGCGATCGACAAGGACGAGTGTGTCCTTTACGCGGGCAGCTTTTCCAAAGCGCTGTTCCCTGGCTTAAGGTTAGGCTATCTCGTTGGACCAGAAAGAGTTATCGCTGAGGCCAAAGAACTACGATCGATGATGCTCCGCCATCCTCCCGGGCATCTACAACGGACGGCTGCGTATTTCCTGGCACAAGGGCATTATGACCTGCTGATCCGGGATATGCGGCGGGAATTTGCAAAACGGCGTACGGCGGCAGTTGATGCTTTGAAGGACACTGTTTTGGAAACGGCAGGTGCTGCCAAATTCGGTGGAACAAGTCTTTGGATCAAAGTGCCGGATGGGACAGATACTGAAATTTTAGCGCAAGAGCTTTTGAGCGATGGTGTTGTGATCGAACCGGGGGCACCGTTCTTTAGTGGCGATAACCAACCGAACGAGTATTTCAGACTTGGGTATTCTTCCATTCCCGTCAATCGCATAGCCAAAGGTATTCGGATTATTGCGGACAAGTTCACGGGCGCTTCAACGCCGTAATACGGCTGCCGCAATGAATTTTTGAGGTCAAGAAAGGACAACATAAAGTCCCCACAGCCGTTTTCCTCCCTCTTGGTCGCGAACTGCATCGTCGTTCTCGCCGCAATGTTTCAGACATCGACGGGCATGGGGTTTGGGAGGATTGCCGCGCCTTTGCTGGCGTCGATCACGCCCCGCGCGGCCAACAGGTCTTCAACATCAGCTGTGCTCAGAGCTAACCGATGGTACGCCCAAACAGCCTACGCAATAATCCCACAAGGATAACGAAAGCCCTTCAAGCGTGGCAATTCAATTGGAATATTCATGGGGCCAACATAGCTTTATCAAACCCAGTCAACAACTTGGCAATACGCCTTTGCCAACTCTTGCGCATAAATCGTTTTGCCGGCGCCCGTTGAACCGCAGATCAGATGAGCAAGCTGTGTTTCATTGTATGTCATTAGGAGACACCTTTCTTCATTTCACTGAGGTCTAAGCCGCTTTGGGCTTCGCAATTGTGCGGACGAATAAGAAGGCGAGGAAACCTGCTGGGCCAAGAAGAAAGGTCAGTGGAAGGCACGGCGCAACCAACCAGAAGGTCAAACCATCGTGTCTCGCTGTCCGGCATATCCAAGCTCCGATCAGAAGGTCAAATGCAAGGTAGTGGATCCAACCAGCCAACATCGCACTCGGCTGCGAAAAGAGAGTCATAACAGCGTCGAGGCTGCCAAACCCGCCGTCCCCACCTGAAGGAAAGAAAACCGCTAGCACCACATAGCCAGCCGATAGCACCGACGGAATGAGGAGCCCCGAAATCCGATCAGACCACAGTGGAATAAGAGGCGATACAAGCAAGACTAACCAGCCTGCCATCGCCAGAACGCCAGCCAATGAGAATAGAAGTTCAAAATTCATGTTTGGATCAGGCATAGACCACATCCTTTGACTGAAGTTCCATTTCAATGGGCGAACGCGTCCTGTCTTGAGATGTCACAGTGACGACCACGTTCCCCTTCTTACGCCCCGTATCGACATGGGCATGTGCAGCTTTCATATCCTCAAACGCGTAGCTTCTGTCAATGACGGGCTGAAAAACACCTTGATGGGCGAGTATTACGACCGCCTCCAAGATATCCCGATCCTCAGACGCGACGCCGCCCACCATTTTCTTGCCCGCAAGGCGCGCCTTGAGACTGCCAAAGAACATGTCCGATGTTATACCCGCGATCAGGACCATTTTTCCGCCGCGTTTGATGGCGTGCTTGGCCTTGGCCCAAGGCAGCGTTCCGACCGTGTCGACAACCATGTCGTATTGGGTGCCCTTCTCAACGACGTTTTGCGCACGATAATTGATCACGTGATCTGCACCCAAAGTGCGCACCATTTCCGCGTTACCACCGCTACAGACAGCGGTCACATGCGCGCCGAGATGTTTGGCGATTTGCACACAGGCCGACCCAACCGACCCAGAGGCCCCGTTGATCAGCACAGTCTCACCCCGTTGTAGTTTCGCCTTATTGACCAAAAAGTCGTAAGCCGTGGTTGCACCAAACGGGATCGCTGCTGCGTGTATAAAGCCGATGTTGTCCGGCTTCAGGGTCAGCTTTCCGTTCGCAGGCATCGTGATGAATTCTGCATGTGCCCCAAATGCAGCACCCGGAAATCCAATCACGGCGTCGCTGGTTAGGTAATGGGTGACATTTGCGCCAACCGCCTCGATCACACCCGAAAATTCAGTGCCGAGGATCGGCTTGCGCGGCCCGCGTAGGCCAAACACCACACGCCCCATCAGGCCAAGACCCTTCGGCATTGTCAGGCTGCGCGCCCGCCAGTCACCCGCGCTGACAGTCGTAGTGAAGATGCGGATCAAAACCTCATTTGGTTTTGGTGTTGGTTGGGGCAGTGTGACTTGTTTGATCACGTCGGGTGATCCGTATTGTTTGTATGAATAGGCCAGCATTGAAAGTCTCCTTTATGCGGGTGCAGTTGAGAATTGGGGGGAAGTCCGGCCACCGCGGATCAGCAGCCAAAGGCCAAAGCTGATTTCGGAAATCGTGACGATGACCAGTAGCGCGATGTAGGTGTAGTCGAGTGCGGCGACATCCGTGAACGTCAACTCGACGATACCTTGCAACAGATAGCCAAAAGCACCGATGAACAGACCCCGACCCAGAATTTGTGGAACGACATCGGATTTCATCGCCAGCCAGCCAAGCGCTAGCAGGTGCGCCCCAAAGAACAGCTGCCAGACAAAGACGCCCGTCGCATGCGCATCAAAAAATATTTGAACAAGGTCGTGCTGTTGCGCTGTGTCCCAGCCGGTGTCACGGGTCAGCAACATGTAAGGCATCACCCAAAGCAGGATGTTAATCCCCATGACGGAAATCATGCCCGCACGAGAGATCAGCGCGACCATCGCCATCTTTGGCCCAACGTTCCGGAACATCTGATAAAGAATCGCGGTGATCGCCAGTTCAAACAGGATCACCAAGCCGTCTGCGATGATGCCAATTTTGAACAGCCCTTGATTGGCCATAAGGTTCGCGGCTGACGTAGCCGCATCAGTGGCAACGATTTGCATTGGAACAAAGCCGACGCTGAAACCGCCGCAGACGGCGATGGCGAGGTAGAGAGCGCCAGCAGTGCGCGCAGCGACAGGATCCCAGTTTGTATGTGGAATAGTCGTCATGGTCTTTCCTTTCTTGTTTCCAGTTGGCGTTGCGAAAGGTCTACGACTCAAAACCAGCTATGCGAATTGACCAGATTTCCATTTTTGATATGCATATCTGCATGGATTGGCGTGCTGTAAAATTCGACTGGAACAAAGCCCGGGCCTTTTTGGTGACGGCGGAAGAAGGATCCTTGTCTGCCGCAGCTCGTGCTTTGGGCATGGCACAACCGACGCTTGGGCGTCAGGTTGAAGGATTGGAACAGGAGCTTGGTGTCGTCCTATTTGAACGTGTGGGTCGCGGCCTGACTTTAACGCCAAGTGGCATGGAGTTATTGGACCATGTGCGCGGCATGGGCGAAGCTGCGGGCCGTGTATCGCTAACTGCCCTTGGCCAAAGCCAAGCGCTGGAAGGGTCGATCAGCATATCCGCGAGTGAAATTTATGCCACTGTTCTGTTGTCGCCGATTGTTGCCAAGCTGCGCGTTGAAGAACCGGGTATTCAGGTCGAGATCGTCGTTTCTAATCATGCGAGTGATTTGCTACGCCGCGAGGCGGACATTGCAATCCGCCATTTTCGCCCAACTGAACCTGACCTGATCGCAAAGAAGATCGGCATGGCGGACGCGATCTTATATGCCGCGCCTAGCTATATCGAAAAACTGGGCCACCCGACCAAGCCATATGATTTGCGCCACGCTGACTTCGTGAACATGGATCGCAATGGCATGATGCTGAAGGGCCTCAATAGCCTTGGGCTGGGCCTGACGGAGGCGAATTTCCCGCTGCTGACGGAAAGCTATCTGGTGATGTGGGAGTTGGTAAAGCAGGGGGCTGCCATCGGTATTCTGGATGCCTACATTGGGGACGCCGAACCTGATGTGGTGAGAGTCCTGCCTGATCTGGAACCGCTGTCTTTCCCGATCTGGCTGGTCGCCCACCGCGAATTGACGACAAGCCGCCGCATCCGGCGGGTCTATGATTTTCTGATCGAAGAGTTGAAGCGCTAGCTATTGCGCAACCGGCTGAGTGTCACTGGCGTGATACCCAAAAGCGACGCGATAAGCGCGTGATTGAAGATGTCCTCAAAACCCGGATAGGTTTCGCGAAACCAACTTAGTTGATCTGCCCCACCAAGGGCCGCAAGACATCATTCAAGATCCGCTTTCTAGTTTAATGCGTCCCGTAAGGCACCATTGGCCTCAGACAAGTCATGTTCTGGTTCTTATCTATTGTTGTCGCTCTTGTTTCCTATCGATTTGTCGTGCAGGGGATGGATCAGGCATATGCAGGTACGGCCCATCAGCTTCTGACATCTGAAGAAGCGTTCTACTTGCATATCATTGCTGGTAGTGCTTTGTTTGCTTGCAATGTTCCGCGCGATGCAAATCGTCATGCGCGGTCAGATCGCGCTTCATCAAGAATGGCTGATCCGCTCAATCGCATTGACGTTTGCAGGTGTGACTTTGAGGGTAATATTGCCTGTTCAGCTTTTGGGAGGCATTTCAATAGACGTCGCTTATCCAGTTGTTGCTTGGCTTTGTTGGGTGCCCAACTTGGCGGTCGCTGAATTCGTCATCCGTAAATCGACACATCCACAGGGCCATCATGCCTAGACTAGAAAACAAAACAGCCCCAATAACTTGCGCACCCCGAAGCAATATTACAGGTGTCTTTTCTAATGAAGATGCTTGGCATTAGTGCAATGATTTTGAGTTGGTTCGACCTCTCTGCACCGCTTGTCTATACCTGCAGTATTGCGACGGTTGGAAAATCTGGTCTGACGACAGCCGCGGTGATGGTGGCCTTCTTGATTAGAGGTCGTGCGGCGGCGCAACGGGCTCAGCGCATTGCGTAAATTGGTGCTACACGATCCGAATGGGCCGGACCCCATCATCAAAGGGAACGATGCGCCGGCGAAATGAGTGACCCTCATCACAAACGGGTTCCCGAATTCGGTCCATGCGGAAGTGGCGAAAATCTTCGCGTGAAGGGTCCCAAGCGACCAGATACCAAAGCGGCGGCAGGATCAGCATCGCTTGCGGTTCGACATGCCGTTCGGTCTCCACACCTTTGGCGTCGCGATATCGGAACTGCAAGAAAAACCCCTTGAGAAATGCTGTCTCAAATGCGGGTAGCAAATCAGGCGCCATGTCTGCGAGATTAGATGTGTTTACTTGCGGCGCGAGAGGCCCGACATAAAGGCATTCCAGCAAGCGGCGTAGATCGCGGATCTTGTCAGATGGAAGGGCCTTCTCAATTTTGGATAGCCCCGCGTCGGCAAGGCGCGAAAACGGCAGGTTTCCGGCCGCACGCATTGCTGAGACACCAATGATCAACGCGAACACCTCTGCCACAGACAGCCGCGCAGTGGTCTGGATGGAAGACGCATCCAGGCTGATCCCGCCGCCGCGCCCCGGTTCGGTCTGAATGAGGAACCCTTCGTCACGCAGCGCTGCAATGTCGCGAATGATCGTGCTGCGGGACGCGCCGACCGTTGATGCAAGCACCTCGATTGTTGAGGTGCCGTTGCGGCGGAGGTTGCGCACAATGGCGTCTTGTCGGCTGCGTGTTTTCATACAGGGAACATAGCACAAAAGGTATCAAATTCTGGAATGTTTTCATCTTAGGCAATCAGGATGCATCTGAAAGGGAACCTGAAAATGTCTAAGATTACGAATTTACCAACGCCCACACTCATTTCAGTGAACGGCGTCGAACTTGAAATATTTGAAGCCGGTCAGGAAAATGTGGGCAACCCGATTGTCCTTTGCCATGGTTGGCCAGAGCACGCCTATTCATGGCGTCACCAGATGCCTGCTCTTGCCGACGCGGGTTTCCATGTCATCGCCCCGAACCAGCGGGGTTATGGCAAATCATCACGTCCCGATCAGGTCACGGATTATGATATATCTTATCTGACAGGTGATCTTGCCGCATTGCTTGATCACTTTGGGTATGACGATTCCGTTTTTGTCGGCCATGATTGGGGCGCGAATGTCGTATGGAGCTTGGCACAGCTGCATCCAGATCGGGTGTCCAAAATCATAAACCTCGCATTGCCTTATCAGGCACGCACCCCAAAGCCTTGGATCGCGTTCATGGAAGAGTTCTTTGGTGCCGATAACTACTTCGTCCACTTCAACCGGCAACCGGGCGTTGCTGATGCAGTGCTTGACCAGAACACCTCTCGATTTCTAAGCAATTTATATCGCAAAAACGTCCCGCTATCTCCGCCCGAGCCCGGCATGACGATGATCAACCTCGCGCAGGCCGCAGCACCCTTGGGTGAGCCTATCCTCAGCGACGAAGAACTTGCGGTTTACGTCGCAGCCTTCGAGAACGCTGGTTTCACCAGCAGTATCAACTGGTATCGGAACATGGACCGCAATTGGCAGATACTCGCAGACGTGGACCCGATCATCCATCAGCCTGCGCTTATGATCTACGGCGAACAGGACATGATCCCGAAATCGGAAAATCTGGCGGATTTCGTGCAAAACGTGGATGTGGTCAGCCTTGATTGCGGGCATTGGATTCAGCAGGAAAAACCGAAAGAAACGACCCGGACAATTTTGGAATGGTTGGCAGAGAGCGGCGGCACTTAGGGCCCTGCGCCACTCTGTAAGCCTGATCGCTCGGGTCGCCAAATTCGCCACCAGAACGGCTGAGCGAGTACACACCAGCTTCGCAGTACGGCGTCGATCGCATCCGTTTCGGTTGCTAAAGAACTGGGTCAGGACGTATTCTGGGCGATGTGGAATTGCGCCCAGGCGTCGACCGGTTCGAATTTTAACGCAATGCGGACGGTCTGTGGATCGTTGATCATCGCATGTTGATGCGGCCCTTAGAGGCCGATCAAAGATCGGTCGGATGCAAGCTGTGTGGAAGGTTTTGATAACTTACTGGCCGCAAGAACCGGCGGATCGCCATACTGCCAACTGAGGTTGCCCCAAAGTTTGTGGACGCGGGGTAGGGACCACCGTGAACCATTGCGTCGCAAACTTCGACGCCGGTCGGAAAACCGTTTGCCAGAATTCGACCTGCTTTGCGTTCAAGAACAGGCATCAAAGTGGTGGCAGCCGAAACATCCGCGTCATCAACCATTAATGTACACGTCAGTTGGCCTTGCAGTCCGTGGGCGATTTTTAGCATTTCGCCGGCGGACGATACGGTAACAACAATGCCGAGTGGGCCGAAAACCTCATCTTCGAGCGACGGATTAGACAGCCATGTTTGCCCGTCTGTCACAAACAAAGACGGGTCCGCATTGCGACCAGACGTGCGGGTTGCCAGTTGGGTTACCACACCGGATGTTCCAGCAACCCGATCTCGGCCTTTACAATAAGCAGCCGCAATACCGTCAGTCAGCATCGTCTGAGGCTCGCTTTGATCAAGTGCGGCCTTGGCTGTTTCTATAAAAGCATTGGCGGCTTCGCCTGCTGGCAAGAAAACAACACCGGGGTTTGTGCAAAACTGCCCGGCACCCATCGTCAATGATGCAGCCCAACCATTTGCAATCGCCGCGCCACGATCCGCCAATGCATGATCCAAAACGAACACCGGATTGATGGATCCAAGTTCACCAAAGAAGGGAATAGGTTCCGGGCGCCATGCACATAGATCAAACAAGGCGCGGCCACCGCGCAACGATCCGGTAAAACCAACAGCTTTGATCAGCGGATGTTGCACAAGAGCGGCCCCGATTTCATTTCCCTGTCCTTGGACAACAGAAAAGACACCGTGGTGAAGATCACATTCTTTGATTGCATTTTGAACAGCAGAAGCCACAAGCGCTGTCGTTTCGGGGTGTGCCTCGTGTCCTTTCACAACGACAGGGCAACCAGCAGCAAGTGCGGATGCCGTATCGCCACCCGCAGTTGAGAATGCCAATGGAAAATTGGACGCGCCAAAGACAGCAACTGGACCGATAGGGCGTTGCATCAGGAACATCTCAGGCCGAGGTAATGGCGCACGATCTGGCAGGGCAGCATCGTGGCGAATATCCAGATAATCGTTACTCTGAATGTGATCGGCAAACATACGCAATTGCCCCGTGGTGCGTCCAAGTTCCCCACGCATCCGGGCCTCGGGCAGGGCGCTTTCCTTTTGGGACACTGCAACAATCGCGTCCGCGTTGGCATCGATGTGATTGGCAATTGCAGATAAGAATTTGCCACGTACTGCACGGTCGCTGTATCCGAAGCTCCAGAATGCGTCTTCTGCAGCTTCTACGCGGCAGTTAACTTGGTCACGATAATCTTGGCTGATGGATGTACTGCCTTCTGACATGTGCAGGCCCTTTTCTACAGTTATGAGTCTAGTATGGATTAGGTTGGGTAGGCGTGTTTGATCCGCTCGAAACGGCTCGCAGCGAACGGCGCGATGCCAATTGGAGTTGGGGTATCCGTCGCTAAATCAGCAGCGATTTCGGCTGTGGCAGCCGCTTGGGTCAGGCCCAAGTGGCCGTGCCCAAACGCATAGATTACGTTTCGGGATTTCTTGGAACAGCTGATCACAGGTAGGCTGTCAGGAAGAGACGGGCGAAAGCCCATCCATTGTTTTCCGCCATGTGTATTTAATGCCGGCAGGAAACCGGCTGCCTTGTTCAACAGATGTGTGGCGCGCCGGTAGTTGGGTTGCATCTTCAAGCCACCCAATTCGACCGAGCCTCCGACCCGTACACCATCATCGATTTTGCTCACCACAAACCCGTGGTCCGCAAAAGTTAAATGCGTGTTCAATTCAAATGCGCCTTTGGGCAAAGTTGTGTTGTAACCGCGTTCGGTTTCAAGCGGGATGATGTCCCCGAGGGTTCGCGCCAACTGATGGGAATGCGCGCCTGCGGCCACAACAATCTGGCGCACGCCTATCGTATATGTGTCTGTTTCCACCGAAACACCCGTTTCACCGAATGCGATCGAGTTTACTTTGCCGATAGAGAGTGTGCCGCCACCTTGAATAAAACGATCAGCCAGATGCGCGACCCATGATTTTGGATTAACGGTATTCATCCAATCAGGCGTGTAGACGCCGTATTTGAACTGTGCGGCCAAACCAGGTTGGATATCTGCCAAAGCTCCTGCACTTTGAACGAGATCAAAGGCGATGCCATGGGATTTTCGTAATTCCCAGTCGGTCAGGCTGTTATCAAAACTGCGCTTGGTATCATAAAGCTGTAGTTGACCTTCACGACGCATCAGATGTTCCCCATCAACGCGCTTGATCTGACGTTCAAGCGCAGCCCGCGATAGGTTCATCAATTCTGATTGCGCCGATACGGCCTGAGCGAATTTCGACGGTCGGCTGGCCCTCCAAAACTTCCAAAGCCAAGGTGAGATCTGAGGCACATAAGAAAGTGGAATGGACAGGGGCCCCATCGGATTAAGCAACCAATACGGTGCCTGACGCATGATCCGGGGCGTGGCCAAAGGCAAAACGTCGGAGAAGGCGAAAGCCCCAGCATTGCCTTGCGATGCACCGGCGCAAACGCCTAGGGCGTCAATCACATGAACCTGCCGGCCTCGTGCCTGAATTTCAAGCGCGATGCTGATGCCGATCACACCAGCACCGATGACAATGATGTCGGTTGCTCCTGCCATTGGTCAGACCGCGATACCGTTGGGAAACGGATCATTGGCCGAAAAGATCATTGTAGTGTCGGCCAAGACATAGGCGTTCCCGGTGATGGTGGGGATAATTCCGCCAGTGGGTCCGTGTTGGTATGACAATTGATACTCGCTGCCTATGATGCTCTCTTGGGTAATTTGTTGGTCTGGGGGCAATCGCCCTTGATCGGCCAAGCAAGCGAGAAAGGCCGAACTGCCGGTTCCGCATGGGGATCTGTCGTAGGTATCGTCCGGGCACAGCACGTAATTTCGGCTGAAATTATCGGCGCTGACTGGGTGCCCTTGAAAGATGACATGGTCAACCTTTGCGCCGTGCAGTGTGGCGTTAAGCTGGGTTCGGATAGCCACGCCAGCCTGTGTTAGGCCCGCAATATTTTCGGGAAGCACGGGTACTGGATATGTTTCGACGATGTAAAACCAGTTTCCGCCATAGGCGATTGTTCCCGTCACAGGCCCCTGATCCGCGATTTCGACGGTGACATCCGACTGGATCACTCGGCTTTCTATATTGGTCACAGAGACGGTACTATTGTCTTGTAGATGCACCTTGATGACACCTGCCGGTGTTTCGATCAGATGAGAACCCGGCGTCGCCATGCCCAGATGCGCCAGTGTGACCGCCAACCCAATTGTGCCATGGCCGCACATGTCCAAGACGGCTGCGACATCAAAGAAGATCACACCAGTTAGACACCGCGGATCAACCGGTTCCACAAGCAAAGCGCCCACCATCGCAACCTGACCACGCGGCTCGCGTAGAAGGGTATGGCAAAACTCCATATGATCTTGTGATAGACGTCGTGCCCGTTCTGACAGCGGACCTGACCCAAGGTCAGGACCACCGTTCAAGATGACCCGGGTTGGTTCACCACCGGTATGACTGTCGATTACGCGCATTCAGCGATGATCCCGCCCTGAGCTGACCAATCCGCGAACCACGTTTTGAACAACTCATATTGCGTTTCACAGTAGTGGCGCTGCGCATCTGACAAAGCATCGGTGGGCACGAAGTGATGGCGGTATTCTTCCTCGCCATTCAGGACGAGAAGGTATTTGTAATACAGAACAAGATCTGTGCCTTCGTCAAAGCTAGCCAAAACACCGAATGCTTCTTCCAGTTCCAACGCCCGTTGGCGTGCCTCTGCTGATCCAGCGGCCGCTTTTTTGGAGAGGTTCGCCAAAAGCAGTGCTTCTTTTGGCAACGCCGTTCCAATCCCCGTGATCGAACCGGTCGCACCACAGTTGACATAGCCGTGGTAGACTTCGGTATCGACGCCTACCATCAA
This sequence comes from Pseudoruegeria sp., assembly GCA_039972875.1. GTDB lineage: Bacteria > Pseudomonadota > Alphaproteobacteria > Rhodobacterales > Rhodobacteraceae > Pseudoruegeria. The sequence goes on along the minus strand of JBDWMA010000055.1, from coordinate 11,351 downwards.
AGTAACCTGATCATCTCGACTGGTGATATGCTCGGCTGCATAGCGCAGATCATCTTTGCCGCCGAATTCTTTGAAGCCGATCAAGTTGGCGTATTCGGCGCGCAGCTCAAAGAACAACTCGGCTTTGGTGGCGAAACCGTAGACTGGGCTGTTGTAGATGATCGAAGGAATGTCAGGTGACACATCAAGGATCGCTTTGAAGTGCTGCTTTTGTGCTGCGGATGATGCACCACGCGACAGCACTCGTGGAATAACCATCAAACCGGCGGCTCCAACTTTCTGGGCGTGGGCCGCGTGGGCCACGGCAGATTGTGGATTGATTGCACCGGTGCCCACAATGACAGGCAGATCAGCATTGACGAGGCGTTCGACGCCTTCCATGCGTTGTGCGTCGGTCAACAGGGGCCAATCACCCATAGAGCCGCAATAGACGACAGCTGACATGCCTGCTGCGATCATGTCTTTGCCCTTGCTCACAAGAGCGTCAAAGTTTGGAGTGCCCTGCGCATCGCAAGGGGTCATTAGGGCGGGCATGGTGCCCGTAAAGATATTAGTAGACATAAAAATCTCCGAATTTGATCACGCCGATAAGACGAGATGTGAAGGGGACAGGGGCGTTCCGTTAAAGGCCGACCAAAAGATCGGGCAACCAAGTTGCAACGGCGGGGAAGGCGATGATGACAATCAGCACTAGCATTTGTGCCCCAACAAACGGCAAGACTCCGCGATACATCTGGCCATAGGTCATATCGCGCGGGGCGATAGATCGCAGGTAGAAGATCGACGGTGCCATGGGCGGTGTCAGGTATGAGGTTTGAATGACGACAAGCACCAGCATCGCAAACCAGATCGGGTCGATCCCAGCGGACTTCACGATTGGCGCAAAGATCGGGATAAAGATCAAAACGATCGAAACCCAGTCCAGCACGAAGCCTGCGAAAAAGACCACCACAAGAAAGAACGCAATAATGCCCGCATTGCCAAAACCGATGCTTGCGACAGTTTCTCGGACCAGTTGACCGCCACCCGTGACCGCAAAGATGCTCGTGAACATTGTACCGCCAGCAACGATCAACATGATCATAGTCGTAATTCGCAATGTTACATTCAGCGCTTCCTTAAGCAGCTTAAGGTTTAGTTCGCGGAACAGAAACGCCAGAACAATTGTGCCGGCAGCACCGACGGCGGCGGCTTCGGTGGCAGAGGCCGCCCCAGCCAACAGCGACCCCAAAACGAGCACAATCAAAGCCAATGGCGGCAGCATCGCAGTCAGTGTGATTTTCCACTTTTCAGGGAGCGGCACATCGCGTTCTTCTTTGGGAAGAGCAGGTGCGTCGGTCGGATGCAAAAGACTGCGGATCACTATGTAACCCACGAAAAACGCAACCATTAGCAATCCAGGCAGGATGGACGCAGCAAAGAGTTTGCCGATGGAAAGCTGCGCAATCGAGGCATAGACCACAACAATCACCGAAGGGGGAATAATCGTGCCAAGCGAGCCGCCCGCACATATTGTGCCCGCGATCAGGTCATTTCGATAACCCGCCTTTGTCATGGCTGGGATAGCCATCAACCCGACGACAATCTCAACTGCGCCAACGACGCCAGAGGCGGCCGCAAAGATCGCGCACATTGCGATGGTAGATAAAGCCAATCCACCGGGCAGCCCACCAAGCCACAATTGCAAAGCGTAGAACAAACGTTTGGCAATTCCAGAGCGCTCCAAGATTGCACCCATGAAGATAAACAATGGGATCGCGGCCAGAACGAAGTTCGAGGCCGTGTGCAACAGTGGACCGTAAAGCTGCAAGAAAATCAGTTCCCCGAAAACGCTAAACCCGAACGCAATCGCGATGATGATCAGGGAAAACGCCACAGGCACGCCTGCGAAAACCAGCACGAAAAGAGCGGCAAACATCAAAAGGGGGGTCATTGTGCTTGTCCCATTTCGTCAAGCTCTCCGGGGGCTTCACCGGGATTCTTGCGTCCGCTCAAAAGTTTGATTGCCTCACCAAGAAATTGCAGAGCAAACGCAGCAAGACCGATGGCGATGATTGAGTAGAATGGCCAGACAACCGGGGCCCATGGGCTCACCGCTTCGACTTCGCCGGAGGTGAAAGCTTTGAGAGCTTTCTTCCCAGCAACGAATGCGAAAACCGATGTGATGGGCATCATGATGAAAAGGAAAACGATGCCATTTAACAACTGCTGCACCCGCATCGGTAAGCGCTGCGACAAAAAGTCGATCCGCACATGAACATCGCTGCGCAACGCATACGCGGCACCAAGCAGAAAGATTGATCCGTTCAGCATGTAAGAGATGTCGAAGGCCCAAAGGGTCGGCGCACCAAAACCATAGCGCGCGACTACTTCGTAAAGCATGGCAATGATTAAGACGAAAATCACAAGCCGTCCACACGCGGCTAGACCCTCTGCAATTGCGTCAATAATGTTTAGAAAGTGCGTCATTGGACCCCCCTGACTTGTGATGGCCGACCCTTAGGGGCCAGCCATCAACACGTTTTTGGTGCCGACTTAGTTCGCGCTGTCGCGAACAAGGTAGCCAGAGTTTTCTGCCCAATTCGCTTGATATGCGATGTAGCTGTCCAAGACCTCTTGCATCCGCGCGTTGCCGCCTTCAGCCAGTTCTGCAGCTTGAGCACTGGCCCAATCACGGCCTGCGGCGCGGATTTTTTCTGATTCAGCAGGATCCATATTGATGATCTCTACATTGGTGTCGCGGAACGCGGCCATCGCCAGTACGTCTTCGTGACCAAAGTGGGTGAAGCTTTCATATGTCGTAAGCTTTGCTGCCGCCGTCACCTGCGCTTGAATGTCTTCCGGCAGGGCATCCCATGTTTCCTGTTTGACGAAAACCTCCCACAAGAATGACGGTTGGTGCACCCCAGGCATGATCATATAGGGGGCCACCTCGTGGAAACCTTCAGAGATATTGCCGCCAGGCGTGGACCATTCAACCGCGTCTACGCCTCCACGTTGGAGTAACGTATAAATCTCGTTGCCTGGAACAACGGTGGGAACGCCACCAAAAGAGTCCTTCAAAACAGCGGCCCAAGCGCCGGATGTGCGATATTTCACGCCTTCGAGGTCGGCCGTTGTTTCAATTTTGACGTTTGAATGCGCCATGATCTCGGACGTGCCGATACCCACAACCATAGAGTGCAGGCCCATCTCCTCGCGACGGAATTCTTGCAGCATTTCTTCGCCGCCACCTTCGTAGATCCAGTGCAATGTTGCCTCGCCGGACATGCCGCCAGGGAAGCTGGCAAAAATTGCATTGGTTGGGTCTTGGTTCACCAGATAAGATGGGGTTGAGTGGCCAGCTTCGACAATACCGTCCTGCACGACCTCAAACGCCTTGAAGGCTGGGGCCAGAACGCCAGCACCAAAGGGCTGAATTTCCATGCCGCCAGCGGTCATTGAACCAACATTGGCAGCAAAGCGTTCCATGAAGTTCTGGTAGAAAAACGATCCCTCGCCAATCGCGGCAGTCATTTTCCATTCAATGGTGTCTGCGTAGGCCGTCACCCCCAGCGTGCTTGCCAGCGTTAGTGCCGCGATTGTTATCGTATGTCTCATAAAAGTCCTCCCGTTGAGGGCAATTGCCCCTTTGATTTGCGCGTGATGCGCATTGATGAGTTTTCTCATCTTGTTGCGGGCTCGCCTCGCCAAGAGCGCGGGAGTCTGCGTTATGGATACTGCATAATGCATATTGGATCCAATATACAATATAAAAACTTGCGCTATAGTCTGAAGAGCCTCTAGGAAAAGGCATATTGGGAGTAATTGAATGAAGTCCTATGCCGTTGATATTTCGAAATCTGCCTCGGCGGCGACCATCGTATTTGAGGCGCTGAGACAGGCAATCATTGATGGTGAGTTGGAGGACGGCATGCCGCTGCGGCAGGACGAAATTGCCAAAACGTTCAACACCAGTCGTATTCCTGTACGTGAAGCGATCACAATGTTGGAAGTGCAGGGTTTTGTTTCGACACAGCGATTTAAGGGAGCGGTTGTCGCTGGGCTATCACGAAGTGACGCCAGCGAGATTTTCGAATTCCGAGCATTGGTTGAAGGCGCAGTGATTGAACGTGCCGTGTCTGATATTTCACCGGAAGCATTGGCGCGGGCACGCGGATTTTTCGAAGCGTTTTCGACATCAACAGATCCGATGGAATGGGGCGACCTAAACCGCGAATTCCACTATGAACTATATAATGCGAGCGAACTAAAATATCACCTCAAGATCATTAACAATTCGCTGGATCGTGTAGATCGCTATCTACGGGCACAAATCACAATGACTGACGGCAAAGCGCGGGCGAACGAAGAACATGCAGCCATCCTTGAAGCCTGTGAAAAAGGCCAAGCCAGCCTCGCAAGCGACCTCACAAAAGCCCATATCTTAGGGGCGAGAGACACTTTGCTTGAGGTGTTGAAATAAACCAAAAACAGTAAGGTCGCCCGCGCAAACGTCGTCCGCGCGGGCCCATGTCTTAATCTGCGATATCTGCTATTTCCAAGCCAAGCGCAGCTGCGATCCCCGCACCATAAGCTGGGTCAGCCTTTGTGCAGTTGCGGATATGACGATGCTGAATTTCAAGCCGAGCAGGCCCAATCGCCCGCGCCGTATTTTCAAACAAAACTTGTTGTTGGGCTGCAGACATCAAACGAAATAGATCACCTGGTTGCGAGTAGTAATCTTCGTCCTCTCGATGGTTCCAGTGATCCGCCGCACCTTCAACACTCAACGGTGGCTCAGAGAAATCGGGTTGTTCCTGCCATTCACCGAACATGTTCGGTTCATATCCGATGCGTGATCCAGCGTTGCTGTCCACCCGCATTGCGCCATCACGGTGATAAGAATGGTAGGGGCAACGTGGCGCATTCACCGGAATTTGCGCGTGGTTCACGCCCAAACGATATCGTTGTGTGTCACCGTAAGAAAACAAGCGGCCTTGCAACATTTTGTCAGGAGAAAATCCGATACCGGGTACAATGGTGGATGGTGCAAAGGCGGATTGTTCAACCTCGGCATGATAATTGTCTGGGTTACGGTTCAGCTCAAGCTCACCCACTTCGATGAGTGGATAATCCGCATGAGGCCAAACCTTGGTCAGATCAAATGGGTTAACATGATACGATCCTGCGTCGGCCTCAGGCATGATTTGTACTGACAGGGTCCATTTTGGGAAATCATTACCCTCGATGCTGTCAAACAGATCGCGTTGATGGCTTTCGCGATCACCTGCCACAATTTGTGCGGCTTCCTCATCTGTCAGGTTTTTGATGCCTTGCTGTGTCTTGAAGTGGAATTTCACCCAGAACCGTTCGTTATCAGCGTTGATGAAGCTGTAAGTGTGGCTGCCAAAACCATCCATATGTCGATAGGTGGCAGGCAGGCCGCGATCCGACATGACAATGGTCACTTGATGCAAAGCCTCGGGTAGGTTTGTCCAGAAATCCCAGTTGTTGTCCGCGCTGCGCATGTTAGTGCGCGGATCACGTTTGACCGCATGGTTCAGGTCAGGGAACTTCATAGGGTCACGCAAAAAGAAGACAGGCGTGTTGTTGCCAACCAAATCCCAATTACCTTCTTCGGTATAGAACTTGACGGCAAATCCGCGAATATCCCGTTCAGCATCGGCGGCGCCACGTTCGCCTGCGACCGTTGAGAACCGCAAAAACAGATCGGTTTGTTTGCCAACATCTGAGAACAGCTTGGCCCGCGTGTATTTGGTGATGTCGTGGGTCACGGTGAATTTACCGAATGCGGCAGATCCTTTGGCATGCATGCGGCGTTCGGGGATGACCTCCCGGTCAAAATGCGCCATCTTTTCGAGGAACCAAACGTCTTGCAGCAAAGCCGGGCCGCGGGGCCCTGCTGTCATGATGTTTTGATTGTCAGGTACTGGCGCACCAAACGCTGTGGTCAACTTAGGTGTCTTGGTCATAGTCGTCTCCATTCTTTCTGTCTGGTTGCAAAAGATCAGAAGAGCTAGAAACGGTCCAAGTCATGTACGTTATTGCACCGATAATCAAAGGTAATACATGAAGAAAACAACGTCAGTTTCGGGTCTATCACTGCGGGATCTTGAATATGTGCAGAGCGTAGCGCAGCACGGCAATTTTGGTATGGCAGCATCTGTTTGCGGTGTGTCGCAACCCGCGATTAGCCAACAGATCATGAAGCTTGAGGCCCGATTGGGATTCTCTATTTTTGAACGTCAAGGCAAGCATGTTGCGTTGACGCCCAATGGCCGGATTGTTTTGCGAAAGGCCGATCTTCTTTTGAACGAGGCGCGCGAATTCCTGGATCTATCTGTAAGCCTGAACAATAGATTTGATGGGGAATTGAAAGTTGGGGTGATCCCGACGCTGGGGCCGTACTTGCTGCCACTTATCCTCAAATCGCTAAGAACAGACTACCCGAATGTTCAGTGGAACCTGTTTGAAGAACCCACACAAACACTTGAACAGATGTTGGCGGATCGGGAATTGGATGTTGCGTTCATTGCGACGGCTCCGAAACAGGAACACCTCGCTTGCACAGATTTGTTCTTTGAACCTTTCGTCTTTGCAAGCCCGATTGAGCTGAACCGAGTACCTGACAGCCCCATTGAGATGGTGGAGGTAATGCAATCCAAGCTCGTTTTACTGTCGCAAGAACATTGTTTGACTGACCAAACCGTTGCGCTTTGCAATCTACCCGGTTTGCAAGGGCAAAGGGTGGCAAGCAGTCTAGAAATGTTGCGCCACTTTGTTGCGCTGGGGGAGGGGGCTGCGTTGTTTCCAGTGTTGTCTGTTGGAACACCAGATCGTTTTGGTGGTCTAGCAACGCTACATCCCATCAGCGAAAAAAATATCGGCAGACAGGTTCGTCTCGTATGGCGCAAAAGCGATCCACGGACTGAGTACATCGCCGATTTTGGGGCTTTCATCGGAGAGAAAATGGCCAACTCCCCGATGAAAGATCATTTGACCCTGCTGCCTTAAGGCAAAGAACAACCTTCTTCGTTGCAGCCTGGTTGGGCAGACCCTTCTGTGGACGGCTCAATGTCATCAGGGGCGACTGCGCCTATCAAAGTTGCGATTTCAGCGCCCAGCATCAGCTCTGATACGTTACCAAAGTGATTGGCGCGTATATCCCCTGCTTTGTCGATCAGGATAAGGCTTGGAGTGCCCCGCATTTGATAGGACTGCATGGTTTCTGGCATCGCTCCGGTACCGGGCAAATCGACGGCGACTGGAAATGTGATCTGGTATTCATGCAAGAACGCGGCGAGGGATACAGGTTGCATCGCATCATGATGTTCAAACACCGTATGCAGACCCAGTACGGCGACTTTATCTTTAGGGAACATGTTGTGGATTTTTTGGGCCAGCGGCAGCCCATGCGACACGCAGCCCGGACACAACATTTGAAAAGCTTCGATCACGACAACCTTGCCGCGTAATGCTGCAAGTGTTGGGCTGTCTTTGGTGTTGAACCATTGTTGAATCTGTAGTTCGGGGGCTTTCATTACGCGGTCCTTTCTATGATCGGTTACATTTTGTGATCAGTCATTGAGAAATGGCAGGACAATGCGGCGCTAACCGCCGCATCCCGATTTAGTTAAGCGTACCCGGCAGGCTTAGGTCGCCCGATGCCACGTCAAAGACATCCACAACACACAGCAATGGTGCGTGGATATTGGCGTTTACTTTCAAAGCCGAGGTGACGCCGTCGTAAGACAACCCATCTAGCTGCACCGCCCGGTCAAAGGCTACGGTGACGGAAATCTCGGGGCCGTCAAACAGCGGAGAAAAGCCGGGGCTGTCGAGGAAGATTGGAAATCCAGGCCACGTCGCGGGCAGTTGTGGGGTGCTACCTTCGGGAATGTCACGGACGGCCAATGCGCCGGGCCCACAGGTTTCGGTTGGGGTCAACACAACCCAGTGGCTATGCCAGACGATCCCGTCGTTTGCCGGATCACCATCGTTGTTTTCATCATAAAGCGGAGTGTCGTCAAAGTCGGGGTGGCTGGTTGCGGCCAGCGCGAGAATACCTGTGCCACCTTCGAAACCCACAGTGGAAGGGTCCAGCGATGTGGGCCAAACGTAGGACAGAACATCGGATCCGCCGACCTCGCCCGTGGCGGCCGGGACGGTGTCACCGGCCAAACCATTGGTCGTCATATGAAAGGTCACGATGTTTCCAGTGCCGTGTGCATGGGCCGCTAAAATGTCAAAGGCGGCAATTGTGTCCACGCTCTCCTCGGACAGGATTGCCCCTGCTTGATTGACCGCGTGGGAGGCGTGGTTGCCATCAGCACCCGCAACCGACGCGGTGAATACCAGTGCGAGGGGCACGAGGGGTATTGAATAGTTCATGGTTCATCCTTTCTTTTTGATGTGATTCAAATAATAGCGAGTCGAAACTATTGCAAGTTTTATTTCGACTCGCTACTTTATCAACATGACACAAGAACTCCGTATCCGAGAACTTCTGACCCGCTTGGCGCGGCTTGATGCGACCGAAAGCTGGTCTGATGATGTGAACCCGGCCCAACGATCCGTGTTGGATTACCTGACACAAGCAAATCGCTTCTCGCGCAGCCCGTCCCATGTGGCTGATTATCTGGGCAGCACCCGTGGCACCGTGTCCCAAACGCTTAAGTCGTTGTCGGCAAAGGGCTATGTAACCGAACGAAGGTCTTCGACCGACAAGCGGGTTGTTCAGTATCAGATCACCGAAAAGGGCGAGGCTTTGGTCGCGCAACCGCTTCGGCTGATAGGGGGGATCGAAGGCCTGGACGGACAGCAATTGACCAGCCTTGAAACCACATTGAGGCAGACACTTCGCTCAATTTTGGACCAAAACGACGGCAAGCCCTTTGGGCTGTGTCGTGATTGTCGACATTTCCAAAAGAATGAAGGCCAATCATTTTGCCAACTTCTGTCAGAGCACCTGACCCCGCAAGAAACAGATCTTATTTGCCATGAACAGGACCCAGCATGAGCGCACCAGACATTTCGACCACACTTAACGGCATCTTTTTTGGGGAAATCGTGGATCGTTGGGCGGGCAAAGCGCCCTCCGCCATTGGCAAAACTCTTGTCTTGGGTCGTCAGGAAATTGGCGAGATGGGTTTCCTTGGAGATGCACAGGCGGACCTTGAACACCATGGTGGGCGCGATAAGGCCATTCATCATTATCCCTCAGATCATTATCCCAATTGGATCGCCGAAGGGCATATTCCGACAGGGACAATCCCAGCGGCCTTTGGCGAAAACCTTGCCACGTTAGGGATGACAGAAACCAATATTTGTATTGGTGACAAACTGCGCCTTGGGACTGCTGTGGTTGAAGTTAGTCAAGGCAGACAGCCCTGTTGGAAGGTAAGCGAGCATACCGAAAACGAGAAGATGGCCTATCTGTTCCAAAAAACGGGGCGAACGGGGTGGTATTATCGTGTACTGCAAGGCGGCCATGTCTCGGCGGATGATCCGATTGTTTTGTTTGAGCGACCTTGCCCGGAATGGACCGTTGAGACGGTGACGCGGGCGCGTTTGACCCGCCGGGTTTCACGGGAAGACGCTGCGATCTTGGCGGAGTTGCCTCTCTTGGCGCAGGGGTGGCGTGACGCGTTTGCCCGCATGGCGGAAGGTAACACAAAGGAAAACACCGATGCGCGGCTGAAGGGTTAGAAAATCAGCAGGACGGCGCGGGTTCTACCCTTGCAAGGGGCAAGCTTGATCCAACATATCCGACAGCAACACCCTGAGTTGGGTAAGCTCTGACATCCGGTGATCAACCTCTTGCAGCTTCTCGCGTAAAAGATCCGCCGTTTGATCCGCGCTAAGCCCTGTATCCGATACAGCGAGGGCGATATTGTCCCGCTCTCAATACTTAAAGCCAAGCGTTTTCCCTGTATGGATCAATTGCACAATCCGCACCATTGCAGGCTCAAAATCACAATATCCGCGTTATCGCTTCAGCCAAAAGATCAGCCGTCCATGCACCTTGGGGGAACCCATCTTTGTCAACAGGTCGCCCCGCTCCAGCAGACGTTAACTTCTTGAACAGTTCTTTGAAATCATGATCGTCTCTTTTTGGATGCAGGAAGTATTTTCCCTCCTTTATCAACGATCTAAGTTCTTTCGTTGCGTTGTATTTCGTTAGGCTTCGTTCCTTATCGTGCATTTTCCGAAGGCCCAGTTTCAACTAAAGCGGGTAGTTTGCCGGAAAACGAGCGGTATTCTTCCCAAAACTGTGAACTGAGTGAGCAAGAGGAGGTCATTGATGTGGCGGACGGCGCGAAACAGAACCTAACGATCCCAGCAATTTGTGAGGCCTACGTGCGGCTTGAGGCGCAGATGATAGGTAGCATCCGTGACCCACAAACACAGGAAGTCGTTGGGTGGATGTACGAATGGAATACTGGCGAGCGTGTTCCGAGGTGGAAAAGCGGCAGGCGTGTAGATATCAACGTTAGCCAGGCTACTTAGGCTCTAGGGACTGGAAAAAGTCACTAACAGCCCTGAAGAGCAATACTGTTGCGTTTTCGTGCGCGCGCGAATTTCACAAGCCAACGAACGATAAGTGATGGATTGGATGCCCCTCCTGTCGATTCACAATTGAACCGATCTGGCCAAGACTAGTCAGGAAACAAAGGAGGGCGAAATGGAAGAACTTCATATCATCGGCGTGGACCTGGCCAAGCGGGTTTTCCAAGTACATGGATCGGACAGGGCGGGGCACGTCTTGTTTCGCAAGAAACTCAGCCGCCTGTAGTTCAAAAAATTTCTGTTTGAGATCCCGAGCTGCACCATTGCCATGGAGGCTTGCGCGACGTCCCACAATTGGGGGCGCGAGGCGCAAGAAGCAGGTCACATCGTTCGTTTGATCCCGCCAAATTATGTGAAGCCTTTCGTGAAGCGACATAAGAACGATGCTGTGGACGCCGAAGCGATCGTTGAGGCCGCACTCCGTCCATCGATGAGCTTTGTCGCCGTAAAAACAAAAGAACAGCAGGCGCAGGCTGTTATGTTCCGGAGCCGTGATCTCTATCTGCGTCAAACGGCAGTTGCGATCCAGGCGTTCTGTCCGGCAGCAGATAATTTTGATAGTGGCCGCGGTTTTGCAGCCTGGCTCGGGTTGGTACCCCGGCAAAATTCGACGGGTGGCAAAGACCGTTTTGGCAGGATCACCAAAATGGGGCAGCGCGACGTACGCCGGTTACTCGTCACCGGCGCCATGTCGGTGATCAGTGCATCGGAGCGAAAAGGTCGTTGCGATGATCCTTGGCTTGCGAATATGCTGAAAAAGAAGCCACGCTTGGTTGCCG
>JBDWMA010000054.1:0-151026 GCA_039972875.1 Pseudoruegeria sp. | reverse complement strand
ACCAAATATATCAGAATACTTATCAATAAGTTAGATGGCATAATCACCATCTTCTGTGCGCCAAAATACCCCTGTCCGCACAGGGTCCGTAAATAAATCAATTGAAAATGACACCAAAGGCGGAAAACAGAAGTTCGCTGCAATCGCAACTAGCGCGTTGCTTGGTGCCAGACATCCACTTGGTTTCACTGCGCGCTGTTTTGCATTAGCTTATTTCAAAAACCTCAAGCGCTTGGACAACAAGGAACCGAAAGTCTCTCATAGTTTTCGCTCGTACTCTTGGCTTATTCCTTGTTCGATCAGGCGAACGTGCATCGTAAATCTCAGGTGCAAGATGGTATTCTAGTTCATCAACGATTTGATAGTCTCCATTCGATTCTCTCTTTGTGCTAAAAGATTCGATTTCAAATACAGAGTGAAGGTCTTCCATTGTTAAGCTTCCATCACTTGCTTTAAGGAATATTTCTGGAAACCAAGTTTTTACTATTATTAGCAAAACCAAAACCTCCTGTGAAATTTCGTTATAATACTGAGAACTAAAGTCGTTAGGATGCCAGATAGATGGTGTGATCGCCAATACACTTGCGAGTCGTTCAAAACTTCTAAACGAAATTGCGTTTGGCTCTTTGATCCAAGACGTTATCTTTAGAACTAAACGTTGTTGCCCTGTTTCTAATCCCATTTTCGATGATATTTGTTCGAAGTATCGTTCCGCTACTCCTCCGCCCCGGCCTCGATTTAGGTGCGCAGGCAATCTCATTGTCAGCGTTACAAATTTCTGCAAATAAAGCGCGGCATCAATTCCCGTCCCGTATCGTGCGCTAACACTATTCTGCAATTCACGCATATTCGCACCCAGAACAAAATGCACATGCGGCACATCAAAGAAATGCTTGATGATTTCAAGCAAAGACAGCGCATAGTCAGGTCGGCATCGGTCCAATTCATCTATGACGATGACAAGCTTTCGCGGAATGTCGCATCCTTCGGCAGGAACGGTCAACGCGATCAGAGCCTTGCGAAACTGTTCCATTGCGACACGTGTCCCGCTTTCCCGCGTCCAAAAATCTGCGGCAGCTTTATCCAACTCTTTACTGGCTTGTTTTGTCAGTGCATCGAATAGTGCGCCGCCAGCCTCAGTCGCCCCATAACTGGCCACAGCAAGAGCAAGCCTTGTTAAGGGCAATGCCGCGGTGCGAACTTTTTGAATGGCTTGTTGAGCGAAGTTGGGCCCATTCTCGGTTCCTTCCAGCCGGTCTGCAATAACTCCCATCAACGATGCAAGCGGACTATCAACAAAGTCATGCTTGAACGCATCAAAATACACCGTTTGTGCTTGGTGTTTTTCTTCCTTCAAGTGTTGGCCGACCCAGCATTGCAGGAAGAAACTTTTACCCGTCCCCCATCCGCCGTCTAATGCAATAACCATAGGATCTTCGATCCGTTCAACAAGTTCAGATAACACGACACCTGTTTGGATGCGTTCAAGTTGATCTTTGGCATCCGTAAACCCGTGTTTGTAAAGTTCGATGTTAGGTGTTGGTGGGTTTAAGCGTGGCATGATAATCCGATTCATTTGCTGGATTACACAGGCTAGTTTGAAACCAACCTTCAATCTAGGGCTGTTTTCTCTTTAATTTTCGCACGCATGTCTGGCAGATAGGGCACCTACACAATATCAACGTGATAACGACATTCGCATCGATTTGGGGGTTGCCCGAATTATTCTTTGCAGCAGAGGCAGATTTCGACCACACTCTGATGTTCTGACCAAAAAGAATGCTGCGCCATGCACTAATGGCTGCAATTGTGAGCCGCATCGCAGCATCCTGATACAGTTTTGAAGGTCGGCTTTGGGCCAATTTTGTCCTTTACTCAACCAAATACCCATATTTGCCCTTTGCCCGGGTGAGTTTGGAACAAAGCTTATCGTTGCTGTTCGGGATAGCACTTTTGATTTGTGGTCCGACTTGGGCAAGATAGTCCCGGATGTCCGGTGAATTTATGCCTTCGATGGCGGCAGTAGCAATTGCCAAGCCGAAAATTTGTAAACGAAGTTCGTCGAGTTTTTGATCTCGTTTGATGGCCACGTATTCTTCAGGCATCAGATTTGGAACGAACTCAAATAGTCTTGTATCAACGATTTCTTTGACTACACTCCACATGGGGTGTGTCGGCCATCTAGACCGGTTTTCATCCGTTGTCGGTACGCAATACCTTATGCCCTGAAGGAGGCTGCCAAACACATCCGGGAGCAAAGAGTAAAAGCTCTCCCATCCCTTAATGCCCCAAACGTCTTTGAGGTGGCGCTTGGCAACCCGAATTTCAATGCGCCAGATTTGGGCCATTTTTCGATTGCTTAAATCTAGCGGCTTTGCATGGGTCCCATATAATGTCTTGGCCCATATTGCAGGCCATTCGATTTTTCCGCGCGCCAGAACCTCCTCTCGCTTGTCGTAGAGGATAGCTTGACGGTTGGGCATTTTCCCGACGGTCACAGATGTGGTACGTGAAGAATGCCCATTTGTTTCAATGTCAGTAATCAGATCGAATGACCTTCGGGAGGACCGGGAATGCATTACGAATTTCTCAGGCGACAAGACAAAGCCGGGGGCCAAAAAATCAACCGCTAGGTCGGCGCGGGAGATGTTGTATGCCGCGTCAGGCGCATAGAGTCGAATGCCTGAAGCAAGGCTTTTACGCGGGCGCGGACCCCTTCTAATCCATGAATAACCCTCCTTCAATATATCATTGAAACCGCGTCCTGAGTGCTAATGGCAAAGGTGCTGATATGATCCATCCTCCCGATTAGGGTGAATCAAATTTAGGCATTCATCGGAATTCCCCGCGACTCAGGTTCAACTCGAAACGCTTTAGTTCAATTTCTTTCAAGATCTGCGATCAATCTAATGTATAAATATCTGCGGTTCTTAATAATGCAGTTGGATAGAGAAAAGAACTCTGCGGAAACACAATGAAAGACCATTAAAATATTGAATTGTAGCCAATAGGGCTTACCGATCAATATACATCCTATAGACGAACGGTTCTAAAAGTTGGCAGGCAGCCATGTCTTCTTTTTTTCTTGAATCCGTATAAAATTAGGTCGGATATTAAAAGGAAAATTCATGTGAAGAATAGAAGAGGTGTAAATTAACCAGATATGTCGGTGTGTGTATGTTTTTATAACAAAATGAGAAATTGTCACACAAGTATTGCCCCCACCACACATGTCTTTATTCAACTTCAAATCCAGTTTATTATTAAGGCTTGTATCGTATCCATAATGTGAGTTTTCACGTGTTCTTTGCCCCTCTATTTTTCTACTTTCGCGAGATGTGTCGAATGTTGAATTTGGGCGCGTGCGCCTTGGCTATGGTAATGGTCGGGTACTTTGTTTGCCCCGCTTGGTCGCAAGATGACCCTGACATTGCATCAGGATTTCAGGTGTATGGCCAAATTAATCGCGCCATTCGGCATTATGATGATGGCCAAGAAGAATTCACCGATGTTTTCATAGATAATTCAAAATCCGTATCGCGAGTCGGAGTGACCTATGACCATTCGCTCGATAATGGTTGGCAGTTTCAATCTCGTGCGGAAATTGGGCTGACTTGGGAAGAAACGAACGAGGTTAGTCAAGATAATCCAGATCCATCCGCCTATGAATTCAACCGTCAGGTTCTGCGCAAACTCGAAATATCATTTACCCAACCTGATATCGGAACATTTTTTGTCGGACAGGGTGCAATGGCCAGCGATGGAGTCACTGGGCAGGACCTTTCGTTGACCACTGTGGTGGCTGGGGCTGCCGTAAAAGATATGGCCGGAGGAATGTATTTCCGTTCCACGGACGGTGATCTGACCCGTTTTCGTATTCAAGACAGGTTTCGCACTTTAGGCAGCAGTCGACGATTGCGGTTACGGTTTGATACGCCGGTCAAGAACAATATCAGTTATTCAATAGCCGCAGGCAAAGAGGTGTTGAATGACAGAGATGGTCGCTTTTACGCTGATGCAGCTGTGCGATATGATGCCACCAAAGGCGATTACCGGATAAAAGCTGCGGCGGCTTTGCGATGGGCTGGAGGAAATTCAGATACAAATTTCCAAGATGAGCAGATTAGCCTAATTGGATCTGGCTCTGTCCTACACCGGCCATCGCGGTTCAACGTAACGATGGCCTATGGCGTCGAAAAAGACGGCGGGACTTACGGGTATGCCAAGCTAGGGCGGCGCTGGTATAAGCTTTTGCCCTATGGTTGGACGGCAGCCTCAATTGATTATTACGTGACAGAAGACGGCAAAACGGCCGAGTGGACTGGGAATTCTGTCGGGATTGCGGTTGTACAGCAGTTCAAGGAGAAAAATTTTGACGTCTATGGCGCAATTCGTAGGTACGAATATGACGACGAGGATGCCGATTACTTCGATAGTCTTGCCGTGTTGACTGGCGTGCGTTGGCGTTTCTAGCGGTAGGCCATTTTAAGACTACGCTTTGGGTGTGATGCTTTTGGGCCGTAAGCGCGTTTCAGGATAAGTTGTCTTCCGAGCCGACTTAAAGACGGGTCATAAATAAGCGCGACGCGACCTACGCGGGCTCTTTCGGTAGCTTTCTTTGCACATCCGCCAAGAACTATCAGGTCGAATGTATTCGATGTCGTGGCATGGGTTGTTTAGCGGGGGAGGGGATAGAGATCCAACCTAGGCTGCCTTAGGTAGAGGTGCGCAGACAATTTACTCAAATTGTGACGTTTGAAAAGTCTGGTGCCCAGGAGAGGACTCGAACCTCCACGTCCATACAGACACTAGCACCTGAAGCTAGCGCGTCTACCAATTCCGCCACCTGGGCAGGTGTCGTGGGGCGGAATTAAGGCCAATGAACGGAGCTGTCAACGCGATTCGATTGAGAAACGTAATTAATTTTGAATTGGAGTTTGACGTCTAAGGCCTGCGCTGAATTGCAGCTTGTTCTGAACGGCTCTGGCGGCTATTCCTGTCTTATCTTATCGGGAGGCAAGCATGTCCAAACTAGTGACCATTTACGGTGGATCCGGATTTGTCGGCAGATACATTGCGCAGCGGATGGCCAAACAAGGGTGGCGGGTTCGTGTTGCGGTGCGTCGTCCAAATGAGGCTATGTTTGTAAAACCCTATGGCGCTGTTGGCCAAGTTGAGCCAATCTTGTGCAATATCAGAGATGACGCATCTGTCAGATCTGCGATGCTCGGGGCTGATGCTGTCGTGAACTGTGTTGGCATCCTGAACGAGGCAGGTAAAAATAAATTTGCAGCCGTCCAAACCGAGGGTGCGGCGCGTATTGCTCGCATATCCGCTGAACTTGGTATTGGCACGCTTGTGCATATGTCCGCGATTGGTGCGAGTGCTGATAGCGATAGTGCCTATGCTCAAACTAAGGCAGCAGGTGAAGAAGCCGTATTGGGGTTCATGCCGAATGCTGTGATCCTACGTCCTTCGGTCATTTTTGGTGCTGAGGATGAATTCTTTAATCGCTTTGCCTCAATGTCCCGCATGGGACCGATCCTACCGCTCGTCGGCGGAGAAACAAAATTTCAACCGGTATATGTGGATGATGTTGCCAAGGCGGCTGAGCACGCGGTTCTGGGGCGGGCTGCTCCGGGGATTTATGAGTTGGGTGGGCCGGAGGTGAATACGCTGAGCGGTCTGATCAAGGATATGCTGAAAGTCATTTATCGACGCCGTTTGATCTTGAATCAGCCGTTCTTTGTTGGGCGTATTTTGGGGACTGTCTTTGATGGCCTTCAAATATTGACCGGCGGGTTGGTTAAAAACGGCGTGTTGACCAGAGATCAGGTCAAAAATCTGCGTAATGATAATGTCGTTGGCAAGGATGCGAAAACGCTTGCTGATCTGGATGTCCAGACAACAGCAATCAGTGCGATTTTGCCAACTTATCTTTGGAAGTTTCGCCCTGCGGGCCAATACGATGACATTAAAAATTCTGCGAGCAACCTGCGCCCCTAATTAGAGGGCACAGTTGTTGAGGCGCTACAGATAGGCGACCCACAGCAAAACTACACCAAGAATGATGCGGTAGATAACGTAGGGCGTAAAGCTGACCGTTTTAAGCAGACGCATCATTAGGCTCAAGGCTAATAGGGCGGCCAGAAACGCAAAAAGGGCTGCTATAGCACCGTCTTTTGCGGCTTGTACGTTGGCGTCGGCAATTACACCCCCGGCAATAAACGTCCCGGATGCAATAATCGTTGGGATTGACATGAGCATCGAAATTTTTGCAGCGTCTTCCCTTTTGTAACCAAGAGCGCGTGCGCCGGAAATGGTTGCACCGGATCTTGACGTCCCCGGTATCAAAGCAAGAGCTTGCCATAATCCCAACAGCAGTGCGTCTTTGATTGACCAATTGGCTGTCGTTTTGGTTTGGCCCCCTTTTTGATCGGTGAAATAGAGGACAATCCCAAAGCCAAGCATGGTCCAGCCGATGGTTTTGATGCTGCGTATCGCGTCATCAAGGCCTGTTAGGGCCAGAAACAGGCCAAACAGAATAACCGGAATGGTGGCAAGGATCAGTAAGAAGGCAAGGCGCGATCCTTCGGTGTCCGTTTTGCCAGTCAGCAGTCGGGGCAGGCCGCATATCGCAGCCAAAACATCCTTTCGAAAGTAGAGCATCACAGCGAGAAGGGTGCCGACATGAACCGCACCATCGATCACTTGCCCCTGATCTTTTAGGCCCGTCAGTGCCGGCAAAAGAATCAAATGCCCGGAGGAAGAAACCGGTAAAAACTCGGTTACGCCCTGAATTATTGCAATAAGAAGAAGATGGAGAAGAGACATGTCTTTATTCTAACTCGATTTGTCCATTATTCTAGGGTGTTGAAAAACATTGGTGATTTTCATTATAGGTAACCATTATTTACCTATATTTCGCATAACTTCCCCGAATGAAACATTATTTGACGTGTATCTCTAAAAATAGGTAAGCACATCTGACTTTTCATTCTGCTAGGGTCGCGGTAAAGAAGCGCAACTTTAAGATTTAGGAGACTCAGCCATGGCAAAACAGCAAATGCTCCAGTTTGTGAACGTTGATCGGGATATGCCGGAGAAACGGCCGCCCAATCTACGCAATAAGGATTTCGATGAAATCTACAAGGAATATGCCACGACCAAAGCCGAAGAACAGGCGAGCCGTTGTAGCCAGTGTGGTGTTCCGTATTGTCAGTCTCATTGTCCGCTTCATAACAATATTCCGGATTGGCTGCGTTTGACCGCCGAAGGGCGTTTGCAAGAAGCCTATGAAGTGTCTCAGGCTACCAATACTTTCCCAGAGATTTGCGGCCGCATTTGCCCGCAGGATCGCCTGTGTGAGGGCAACTGCGTGATTGAACAGTCCGGCCATGGGACCGTTACAATCGGCAGCGTTGAGAAATATATCACCGACACCGCATGGGAAAATGGCTGGGTCAAGGCGATTACCCCTGCGCAGGAACGCACTGAAAGCGTAGGCATCATTGGTGCGGGACCGGGTGGACTCGCCGCTGCGGATAACCTGCGTCGCGCTGGAATTCAGGTCACTGTGTATGACCGTTATGACCGAGCTGGTGGCTTGCTAACTTATGGTATTCCGGGCTTCAAGCTTGAGAAACCTGTCGTTATGCAACGGATTGAGCAGCTGGAAAAAGGCGGAGTAAAATTCGTTTTGAACTGTAATATAGGCGACGACATCAGCTTTGCAGATATCCGGGCGGAACATGATGCAGTATTGATTGCGACCGGAGTATATAAAACCCGCGACCTGCAAGGACCTGGTTCTGGCGCTAAAGGTATCGTTCGCGCGATTGATTATCTCACAGCCTCTAACAAAGTGTCCTTTGGGGATACCGTTGTGGAGTATGAGAACGGTGATTTGAACGCCGAAGGCAAACATGTTGTTGTCATAGGTGGCGGTGACACAGCGATGGATTGTGTCCGTACAGCGATCCGCCAAGGGGCAGACAGCGTGAAATGTCTGTATCGTCGAGACCGTGAAAACATGCCCGGATCTCAGCGCGAAGTCAAAAACGCCGAGGAAGAAGGCGTGCAGTTCGAATGGTTGACCGCACCCAAGGGGTTTACCGGCGACACCGTTGACGGTGTAATGGTCCAGCGTATGCGTCTGGGCGCACCTGATGCATCTGGGCGTCGCAGCCCCGAGGTTATCGAAGGGTCTGACTACATTGAAAAAGCCGATTTGGTTGTTAAAGCCCTTGGTTTTGAGCCAGAGGATATCCCAACGCTCTGGGGTGAAGAAGCATTGGAAGTGACCCGTTGGGGGACGATCAAGGCGGACTTCCGTAGTCATGAAACCAGCCTTCCAGGTGTTTATGCTGTTGGGGACATTGTGCGTGGGGCATCGCTGGTTGTTTGGGCGATTGCGGATGGCCGTGAAGCTGCTGCCTCGATCCTTGCGCAGTTGAACGCACCGGCATCGGTTGCAGCTGAATAAAGGCCTTCGGGCACTCACTGAACATTCGGCAAGTAGATAGAGCCATAGCTCCGGCTTGCCGCAGAACGAAAGGTTAAGAATATGACCAAATTTGATCAGGCCTGGTTGGCAGACGAAGAAGCAAAACGCGCTTATATGGCCGAGAATGGTCTATATCGTGAAGATGATGAGCACGCCTCTTGTGGGGTTGGGCTTGTGGTCTCTGTCAATGGCAAAGCGAGCCGTAAAGTCGTCGAGGGTGGCATTGATGCGCTAAAGGCGATCTGGCACCGGGGTGCTGTTGATGCTGACGGCAAAACCGGTGATGGCGCGGGGATCCACGTTGAGATCCCGGTTGAGTTCTTTTACGACCAGATCCGCCGTACAGGCCATGAACCAGACATGGATAATCTGATTGCCGTCGGTCAGGTGTTCTTGCCGCGAACAGATTTTGGGGCCCAAGAAGCCTGCCGGACGATCGTAGAATCCGAAGTGCTGCGCATGGGTTATATGATTTATGGCTGGCGCCATGTGCCTGTCGATGTGACATGTCTTGGGGAAAAGGCGAATGTCACACGCCCAGAGATCGAACAGATCCTGATCTCTAACTCAAAGGGTTTGGACGAAGAGGCGTTTGAGCGTGAGTTGTATGTCATCCGACGTCGGATCGAAAAAGCGGTTACTGCCGCTGGCATCGCGGGCTTTTATATCTGTTCTTTGTCCTGTCGTTCCTTGATCTACAAAGGCATGATGTTGGCAGAGCAAGTTGCGGTATTTTACCCGGATCTGATGGATGAGCGGTTCGTATCCCGTTTTGCGATCTATCACCAACGGTATTCCACCAACACGTTCCCACAGTGGTGGCTGGCGCAGCCATTCCGGATGCTGGCCCATAATGGTGAAATCAACACTCTAAAAGGCAACGTCAACTGGATGAAAAGCCATGAGATCCGCATCTCTTCGGCGTCATTCGGCGACACGGCTGAGGATATCAAGCCGATCATTCCTGCAGGGTCATCGGACTCTGCCGCGTTGGATGCTGTGTTCGAAGTCATGGTACGTGCTGGCCGCAGTGCGCCGATGGTTAAAACCATGCTGGTGCCCGAAAGCTGGAGCCAACAGGCTGTTGAGCTGCCTAAATCCTGGCGCGATATGTACAACTATTGCAACGCCGTGATGGAACCATGGGATGGCCCGGCTGCTTTGGCGATGACCGATGGTCGTTGGGTTTGTGCGGGTTTGGATCGGAACGGTCTGCGTCCAATGCGTTATGTCGTTACTGGCGACGGCCTGCTGATTGCAGGATCCGAGGCCGGCATGGTCACCGTGGACGAATCTATTGTTGTCGAAAAGGGCGCTTTGGGGCCAGGACAGATGATAGCGGTGGACATGGATAAGGGTGCTTTGTTCCACGACGAAGAGATCAAAGATAAACTGGCCGCATCGCAGCCGTTTGGCGAGTGGACCGAGCAGGTCAACAATTTGAGCGAAAAGCTTGATGCCATCACCGAGACCGCCGTTTTCTCGGGCGAAGAACTAAAGAAACGTCAAGTTGCTGCTGGGTATTCTATCGAAGAGCTGGAGCAGATTCTTGCCCCCATGGCTGAGGATGCAAAAGAAGCTTTGGCGTCTATGGGCGATGACACTCCCTCGGCGGTTTTGTCAAAAATGTATCGTCCGCTAAGCCATTTCTTTCGGCAGAACTTCTCTCAGGTGACCAATCCTCCGATTGACTCGCTGCGTGAATTCCGCGTGATGAGCCTAAAGACCCGGTTCGGCAATCTAAAAAACGTTCTGGATGAGGACTCCAGCCAGACAGAAATTCTGGTGCTCGACAGCCCCTTCGTGGGTAACGCGCAATATCAGGCATTGCTTGATCATTTTGGGGACAGTGTCACTAAAATTGACTGTACCTTCCCTGCAGGGGCTGGCGCAGGCGCATTGAATGCAGCGCTGGCACGAATTCGCGCAGAGGCAGAAGATGCGGTGCGCTCTGGCGCAGGTCACATCGTTCTGACCGATCATAAGCAGGGCACAGAGAGCGTTGCGATGCCAATGATTTTGGCAACATCTGCGGTGCATTCTCATCTGACTCGCAAAGGGTTACGGACATTCTGTTCGATATCTGTGCGCTCAGCGGAATGTATCGACCCACATTACTTTGCGGTTCTGGTTGGTTCTGGCGCGACCATCGTCAACGCTTATCTTGCCGAAGATTCACTCGCCGATCGTATCGATCGCGGCTTGCTGGATGGAACACTGACTGAAAACGTTGCGCGTTATCGGAATGCGATTGACCAAGGTTTGCTCAAGATCATGGCTAAGATGGGGATTTCGGTAATTTCCTCTTATCGTGGTGGTTTGAACTTTGAGGCCGTTGGCCTGTCTCGTGCCATGGTTGCTGAATATTTTCCCGGCATGCATTCGCGGATTTCTGGCATTGGTGTGTCCGGTATCCAAGGCAAAGTCGAAGAGGTGCACGCCAAAGGCTGGCTTGCTGGCTCTGACGTTTTGCCCATCGGTGGTTTTTACAAAGCCCGTCGTTCCGGTGAAAAACACGCATGGGAAGCGCAGTCGATGCATATGTTGCAGGCGGCCTGCACCCGTGCCTCTTATGAGATGTGGAAACAGTATTCTGCTCGTATGCGGGCCAATCCACCGATCCATTTGCGCGACTTGCTCGACATTAAACCTATTGGGACCGCTATCCCGTTGGAGGAAGTGGAAAGCATTACATCGATCCGCAAACGTTTTGTGACACCGGGCATGTCTTTGGGGGCATTGTCGCCCGAAGCGCACCGGACTTTGTCTATTGCGATGAACCGGATTGGTGCCAAATCGGATTCCGGTGAAGGTGGCGAAAGCCCTGATGATTTCACGCCAGAACCCAATGGTGACAACGCATCAGCCAAGATCAAACAGGTGGCTTCTGGCCGGTTCGGCGTCACAGCCGAATATCTGCTGGCCTGCGAAGAGCTTGAGATCAAAGTTGCACAGGGTGCAAAACCCGGTGAGGGTGGTCAGCTGCCTGGTATGAAGGTCACAGACCTGATTGCAACGCTGCGTCATTCGACCAAAGGCGTGACGCTGATTTCACCACCACCACACCACGATATCTATTCGATCGAGGACTTGGCGCAGCTGATCTATGACCTTAAACAGATCAATCCAGCCTGTAAGGTGACTGTGAAACTCGTGGCGTCGTCTGGTGTTGGAACGATTGCTGCCGGTGTTGCGAAAGCAAAGGCCGACATCATTCTGATCTCTGGTCACAACGGTGGCACAGGTGCATCCCCTGCGACTTCGATTAAATACGCGGGTCTGCCATGGGAAATGGGCCTGACAGAGGCGCATCAGGTTCTGGCAATGAACAACTTGCGCGAGCGGGTCACTCTGCGGACCGATGGTGGTTTGCGCACAGGTCGTGACATCGTCATGGCGGCCATGATGGGGGCCGAGGAATACGGCATTGGGACTGCAGCGTTGATCGCCATGGGTTGTATTATGGTTCGTCAGTGCCAGTCCAATACCTGTCCAGTCGGCGTTTGTACGCAGGACGATGATCTGCGGGCGAAGTTCACGGGCAATGCCGATAAGGTTGTCAACTTGATCACCTTCTATGCGCAAGAAGTGCGGGAAATCCTTGCGTCTATTGGCGCGCGTTCACTCGACGATGTTATTGGTCGGGCTGATCTACTGAGTCAGGTCTCTCGTGGGGCGGCGCATCTGGATGATCTGGACCTTAACCCGCTGTTGATCACTGTCGATGGGGCAGCGGATATCGTTTATAACCGCGACAAAGATCGGAATTTTGTGCCTGATACGCTGGATGCGGACATCGTCAAAGACGCGGCGCGTTTCTTGAACGATGGTGAAAAGATGCAGCTGCAATATGCGGTGCAGAATACGCATCGTACAATCGGTACACGTACTTCTAGCCACATCGTGCAGAACTTTGGCATGCGCAATACACTTCAAGAGGATCACCTGACCGTGAAACTTACGGGGTCCGCGGGTCAGTCTTTGGGCGCTTTTGCAGCCCCTGGCTTAAAACTTGAGGTGTCCGGTGATGCCAACGACTATGTGGGCAAGGGGCTTTCTGGCGGCACCGTTGTTGTACGGCCTCCGATGGCCAGCCCGTTAACAGCGGCGGAGAACACCATCATCGGTAACACTGTACTGTATGGGGCCACAGATGGGTATCTGTTTGCAGCTGGCCGGGCAGGTGAACGCTTTGGAGTCCGAAACTCCGGTGCGAACGTCGTCATTGAGGGCTGCGGGTCCAACGGTTGTGAATATATGACTGGTGGTACCGCTGTTATCCTTGGGTCTATCGGTGCCAACTTTGGCGCGGGCATGACGGGCGGGATGGCGTATCTATACGATCCTGAAGGCGAAGCCCTTAAGATGATGAACCTTGAGACACTCGTGACTTGTCCTGTCACCGTTGACCATTGGGAAGCAGACCTAAAAGCGCTGATCGAACGCCACATCGCGGAAACAGGCAGCACCAAAGCGGCAGAAATTCTGCAGCACTGGGATTTGGAGAAATCCAAATTCTTGCAGGTCTGCCCGAAAGAGATGTTGGTGCATATACCTGCACCTTTGGGCCTCGAGAAAGACGCGGCGAGCGCTTAAGCCTAGGTAAGCCTCACGGTTTTCATAAATCGGTTCTGAAAAAAGAAGGCGTCCCTCGGGGCGCCTTTTTACGTTGTCCCTGGTTGACGAGACTGTTGTGCTGGCTCATGCGGGAGGGGAGCACGATTTTGTAAAGGATCAACTGTGTTAAAAGCACTGAGAATGGGCGCTGGCTCTAATGTCATTGGGAGCCTTTGGATGATTGGGGCCATGGCTGCATTTGCGGTTGAGGACACATTGTTAAAAGCCGTGTCGCAGGGCATGCCCGTGGCACAAATGTTGATTTTATTTGGCCTTGGCGGGGCGGGCGTATTTTCTGCCGTTATTTTGGTTCGGGGTGAACACTTGTTCCCGAAAGAAGTCCTATCCAAAGCGATGGGCATTCGGGCGGTTTTCGAGGTTTTGGGGCGTTTGTTTTATATCCTTGCGCTGGCTCTCACACCGTTGTCTGCCACAACCGTAATTTTGCAAGCCACACCCATCGTCGTTGTGGGGGCGGCGGCGGTATTGTTTGCCGAGCCGGTGGGGTGGCGACGTTGGACCGCAATCGCGATAGGGCTATCGGGTGTATTGATCATTTTGCGGCCCGGCGCCGAAGGGTTTACACCACTGTCCATTTTGGCGGTATTGGGCATGCTTGGTTTTGCTGGACGCGATCTGGCGAGTCGCGTTGCACCAGCCGCCCTGAGCGCTTTGATTCTCGGGTTGTATGGATTTCTGGCGGTCATCCTGTCCGGGGCATTATATGCATTTTGGGAAGCGGCCCCTTTTGTTTGGCCAGATCGGAATACGGCCGCTGGGTTAATTGTAGCCGTAGGGGTTGGCGTCGTGGCCTATAGTTGTCTGATGAAGGCCATGCGTACAGGCGAAGTTTCCGCGGTAACTCCCTTTCGGTATTCACGACTTTTGTTTGGCATCGGCCTTGGTGTGCTCGTTTTTGATGAGACCCTCACAGCACCGATGTTCTTTGGGTCTTGCCTGATTGTGACGTCCGGGTTGTTTATTCTTGTGCGTGGGCGTTCGCATCAGGGTAGACCTAACAATTGACTGTTGCGTGTGGAACTTAATTGCCAGTAACCCTGCAGCGATGTCTATTGGTCCCAGTCGGGGCGACCTATTAGGATGAAGAGTGGCGAAACAGGTGAAACAGAAACCCGCAGCCTCCAAGAAAAAGGCTGGGGCAAAGTCGAAACAAACCACATCTGACCCCACTGTCAGAAGTGACTTTGGCTTGTTGTGTGTATTCATTGGCCGTGTGTTTTCACGCGTGTTTGGTTTTGTCTTTAAATGGGTGTTTCGTGCGGCCCTCGTCTTTTATGGGACCGTGCTGTTTTTTGTTCTGCTCTATGCGGTGTTTTCACCACCCACGACCCCGTTCATGCTGTCTGAGGCTGCGCGGCTAGGGGGCATTCAAAAGGACTGGGTCGATATCGAGGATATGTCGCCGTATTTGGCACGCTCCGTTGTTGCAGCAGAGGATGCGAATTACTGTCTGCATTGGGGGTTTGACGTTTCTGCCATCCGATCTGCCCTTGAATCTGGCGGTAATCGCGGGGCATCAACGATTACGCAACAGACGGTGAAAAATGTCTATCTGTGGCACGGTCGAAGCTGGCCACGCAAAGCATTGGAGGCACTGATTACACCGGTCGTTGAGTTGGTGTGGTCTAAAAAGCGGATTCTAGAAGTGTATCTAAACGTCATTGAATTTGATAAGGGTGTCTTTGGTGCCGAAGCTGGATCGCAAACCTATTTCGATAGACATTCGGGAAAACTGAACGCACAGCAATCTGCGCTGATGGCAGCTGTTTTACCCAACCCCAAGGAACGCTCTGCCGGAGCGCCTGCGACATGGTTGCGAAAACGTGCCAAATCTATCGCTGATGGGGCTGCGACTATTCAAGCGGATGGCCGCTCAGCGTGTTTCGAGAGTTGAATTCGTTGCAGGATCAAGGCAAGACAGAAAAAACAATTGTATGAGTAACGCCCCCGCCATGAACAGACTGTATCATGTTCCGCTTTCCCCTTATTGTCGAAAAGTCCGCCTGTCTTTGGCGGAAAAGAAGATCGAAGTTGAGCTGGTCGAAGAACGGTATTGGGAACAGGATAGTGATTTTCTGCGTCGCAATCCGGCGGGTAAGGTTCCTGTGTTAAAGCTCGACGGTAAAATCCTGTCAGAGTCCGCAGCGATATGTGAATACCTCGAAGAGGCCTATCCTGATCCTTCGTTGATGCCGTCTACCCCAGAAGAGCGTTTTGAAGTGCGGCGTCTGGTCAGTTGGTTTGATGATAAGTTTCAACAAGAAGTGACCTCCAAGCTTTTGTATGAACGGGTCAATAAAAAGATCATGAAACAAGGGTATCCGGACAGTAAGAACGTCAAAGCCGGTGCTGTTCGGATCAAGTATCACCTTGATTATATGGGATGGTTGCTGGATCAGCGCCGGTGGTTGGCGGGGAACAGTCTGT
The DNA here is from genome assembly GCA_039972875.1 of Pseudoruegeria sp. Classification (GTDB taxonomy): domain Bacteria; phylum Pseudomonadota; class Alphaproteobacteria; order Rhodobacterales; family Rhodobacteraceae; genus Pseudoruegeria. Next base: position 135,455 of record JBDWMA010000054.1, on the reverse strand, counting down.
CGTTGGCGGATTTCGCGGCCGCCGCGCATCTGTCTTGTCTTGATTATATTTCAGACGTGGATTGGAACCGGAATGCGAATTTGCGCGACTGGTACGCCAAGATCAAATCACGCCCGGCGTTTCGAGGCATTTTGGCGGACCAAGTTCCGGGGTTCCCACCGCCTGCACATTATGCAGATTTAGATTTTTAGGATACGTATCCTAGGACGTTCTCTATATATCGGAACGCCTTAGATTCGAGTCTGCTAACGTGAAAGCCTGATCCATGGATGGCCTAAAAAATGCGTTGATCGCCAAGGCCTTGGAGGAGGGGTTCTCCGCTTGTAAAATCACCCGACCAGATGCGGTTCCGGATATTGCTGAGCGTCTGCAACAGTTCGTGGATGCGGGCTATCATGGGCAGATGGGGTGGATGGCGGAACGTATGGCCTGGCGCGGGGATCCGGCAGCGCTGTGGCCAGAGGCAAAATCCGTCATTATGCTGGCCGAGGCTTATACGCCGGCCCATGATCCGATGGCGGTTCTTGAGACGCCAGATCGGGCGGCTATTTCCGTATATGCGCAGAATCGTGATTATCATGACATTGTTAAAAAGCGCCTGAAACGCGTTGGCCGCTGGTTGTTGGAGCAAGGCCAAGACGAGTCTATCAAAGTTTTTGTGGATACAGCCCCAGTCATGGAAAAACCCTTGGCAGCCGCTGCCGGAATCGGATGGCAGGGCAAACATACAAATGTCCTTAGCCGTGAGCTTGGCAATTGGTTTTTTCTCGGTGCCATTTTTACGACGATTGAACTGTCACCAGATGCCCCTGCCAAAGAAAATTGTGGCTCGTGTCGGTCTTGTCTGGACGTTTGCCCAACAGACGCATTTGTCGGTCCGTTTCAACTGGATGCTCGTAAATGTATTTCCTACCTTACGATTGAACATCACGGACCGATCGCTGAAGATCTGCGAGAACGATTGGGAAACCGGATCTATGGATGTGATGATTGTTTGTCCGTCTGTCCGTGGAACAAATTCGCGGTGGATGCAAAAGAGCTCCGATATGAGGCACGGCCAGAACTTGTGGCGCCGGAGTTGGAAGCGTTAGCGCAACTTGACGATCCTGCGTTTCGCGCCTTGTTTTCAGGGTCACCCGTGAAACGCATCGGTCGCAATCGATTTGTGCGAAATGTATTATATGCCATCGGCAATTCTGGCCAACTGTCTTTAAAAACGGTCGCGCAGGATCGATGTCTCGATGAAGATCCTGTTGTTGCAGATGCGGCCCGTTGGGCTGTGGCGCGGCTCCAAGAATAATCAATCGGGGTTGTCAAAGTGCTACCTGCGGCTTAGGGCTTAAGCCTCGTGTCCTGTTTTCGCCTTTAGGCCTGTTATGAACCCCCTGCGTGGTATTTTATTTAAAATTGGTGCCGTTGTACTGTTCGTTTTAATGCAAACGTGCATTAAGGCCGTGGCGGATCATGTGCCGGCTGGTGAAACGGTGTTTTTTAGATCGCTTTTTGCCCTACCTGTTATTGTCCTGTGGTTGGCATGGCAGGGGCAATTGGCCAATGGAATTCGTGTAAACTCTCGGTGCGTTCACATGATCCGAGGCATTTCGGGAACGGTGGCCATGGGATTTGGTTTTGCTGGATTGGGGCTACTGCCTCTTCCAGAGGTTACCGCGATTGGCTACGCGATGCCGCTTTTAACTGTTGTGTTTGCGGCCTTTATTTTAGGCGAACAGGTGCGGGCGTTCCGTATCGGAGCGGTTGTTCTAGGAATGGTCGGGGTTTTGATTGTGCTATGGCCGCGGTTGGGCGCATTTTTCGCCGACGGAAACACAGGGGACGCTGCCGCGCTGGGCGCGATCTGTGTGTTGTGCTCCGCCACGCTTGCGGCTTTTGCGCAGATTACTATTCGACGGATGGTTGCGACGGAGACGACATCCTCTATCGTCTTTTGGTTCTCAATCACAGCAACGGTGATGGGATTACTGTCGCTGCCCTTTGGGTGGGTTGTGCCGACTGGGACGGAATTTGCCTTGCTTGTGTTGTCTGGTTTGCTCGGAGGGGTGGGACAGATTCTTTTAACCAACTCTTATCGGCACGCCGATGCCTCTGTTGTGGCTCCGTTTGATTACACGTCTATGATCCTTGCACTCGGAATAGGATATTTTGTCTTTGCCGAAGTTCCGACGCCTATGATGTTGATGGGTGCCACTTTAATTGTATCGGCCGGCTTTCTGATTATTTGGCGGGAACGCCAGTTGGGTCTTAAGCGCGGTAGGGCTCGCCCGAATATGACACCGCAGGGGTAAGTTATGAATCCCCTTAGGGGCATTGTGATGGTTGTGATGGCGGTGGGTTTCTTTACCGTTATGGGCACCATGGTCAAACTTGTGTCTGGCCGCGTACCCGCCGGGGAGGCGGTGTTTTTTCGGTCACTGGTGGCATTGCCTGTTGTCTTGATTATGCTTTGGTTTCAAGGGCAGCTCAGAGATGGTTTAAAAACCACGATTCCCCTTGGCCATTTGGGGCGTGGTCTGGCAGGCACGCTAGGGGTGGGACTCGGGTTTGCGGGGCTCGCCTATATTTCTTTACCAGAAGCCACGGCGATCCGATTTGCCTCACCTATATTCGTGACGATTTTTGCTGTGGTTCTCTTGGGGGAGCACGTGCGGCTGTTTCGACTGTCTGCCGTTGTCATCGGCCTGTTTGGTGTCTGCATTATTCTAGCCCCACGTCTGACGATGTCGACGGGTGAAGGCGCCCAGATAGGTGCTCTGTTGACTTTGATTGCAGCCATTTCGGCGTCACTGGCCCATGTTCAGGTTAAATATTTGTCACGGACTGAAACGACCGGCGCTATCGTATTCTATTTTTCTTTGACGTCGCTCTGTCTGTCGATGTTAACCGCACCGTTTGGATGGGTGTTTCCCACAGCTAAAGAATTCATTTTACTGATGATAGGCAGCATCGCAGGCAGCGCCGGCCAACTGTTGTTGACGGCTTCCTTTCGCTATGGCGATGCCTCCTTGTTGTCACCATTTACCTATTCTTCGATGCTTTGGGCGATTGTACTGGGGTTTTTCGTCTTCGGAGATCTACCGACTGTTCAAACTCTGATCGGAGCCGCAATCGTTATTGCCGCAGGTTTGGCTATCCTGTGGCGAGAGCAAAAAATGGCACAGAATTGACGTGGGGAAGAGCACCCGCTAAGAAAGCGCATCGGGATAGAGCCCCGGCCGCTCGCGCTATGGTGAAGCTCTGAATGAACTGGATCATCTTCTTATTCAATTGAACGGGGTGATGGCAATGCGAGCACCCGGATAGGACCCGTTCTTCTGAGAAGACGGACAGAGAAATGATGACATCAAATATACCAGATGTGGATGCGCTAAAGGCGCAGGCCAAACGGTTGCGACAAGCCCTGAGTTGGGACAATTGTTCGATCAACCACAGCCGCGCGCTAGAGATTACAGCGCAGCAATGGGGGTTTCGGGATTGGAACACTCTGTCTGCGGCGGTGACAAAGCAACAAGATCCACGGCGGATCGCATTGGGTGACAGGCTTAGCGGTGAGTACATGGGGCACGCATTCGAGGGGACCGTGGTGGGGGCGTCCGCTCTGCCTGAGGGGTTTGTTCGGTTGAATGTGCGATTCGAAAATGCTGTGGATGTTGTAAGTCATGATAGTTTTTCGGCACTGCGTAAACAGGTGACAGTGGTCGTCGGACCAGATGGGCGCAGTCGCAGAAAGATTTCGGATGGAACCCCGTATATGGTTTTGAACCGGTAGGGTTTCTTCGCTCTCTGCAAGTGCAGTGTTAAGGATGTGTTTTCCAGTTTCCCTTAGGTTCCTTTGGGCGGGTGAGCAAATATGGTATGGTCATCATCCAATTTCGGGAGATCAGAACAATGACAAAGCATATCCTTGACCGACTTGCCCCAAAAACAGATGGCCGGATGGCTGTTACTTTTGCGGATGTTGCCCGTCATTCTGGTGGCTCAGGCCCCAGTCAGGCGACGCTTGAGTTGCAACGCCGTACCCAGGACCGCCCGCCAAAGAATACGCGGATGCGAGAATTTACCCGTCTGGATACACAACAAGCGTAACAAAAATTGGCACGTGACTTGTATCACGTGCCAATTAAAGTTTGCCAGCGCTGTGACATTCAGAGGCGCACAAGCTTTTCGTATGAATCTGAGATATCACGGGCCAGTGCGCCAACCTCAAAATTGTGATCGCCGATTTGTCCGACAGGGGTCACTTCTGCCGCTGTCCCGGTAAGCCAGCATTGCTCAAAGCTGTCGAGTTCTTCGGGCATGATGTGGCGTTCATGAACAGTTATGTCGCGCTCATTCAGCATTTTTATGACCGTCTGACGGGTGATACCATTCAAAAAGCAATCAGCCTTTGGAGTGTGGACCTCTCCGTCTTTGACAAAGAACATATTTGCGCCAGTCGCCTCTGCAACATAGCCGCGATAATCAAGCATCATAGCATCCGAGCAACCTTTGGCTTCTGCGGCGTGCTTGGACATAGTGCAGATCATATACAAACCAGCGGCTTTTGCATGGCTTGGGATGGTTTCCGGGCTTGGTCGTTTCCATTTTGAAATGTCGAGCTTTGCCCCCTTCATTTTGGCGTCCCCGTAATAGGCTCCCCATTCCCAAGCCGCGACGGCCATCCGTACAGGATTGAGATTAGAGGCAACGCCCATGTCTTCGCCAGCACCACGCCACGCCACAACGCGGACATAGGCGTCGTCCCAACCATTGGCTTTTAACACATCGTATTTTGCTTTTTCGATGTCTTCGACAGAATAGGGGATCGGCATGTCTAGTTGTTCACCGGAAAAATGAAGCCGCTCCGAATGTTTCACAGACTCAAAGATCTTACCGTTATAAGCACGTTCCCCTTCGAAAACAGATGAGGCATAATGCATGGCGTGGGTCAAAATATGGACATTGGCAGCGCGCCAATCCACCAGTTGACCATCCATCCAGATCTTTCCATCACGATCATCATATGCGGCGGACATTGTTTTTCCCTTCGAAATACCGAGGCTTCGGCAGTTGGTTTGCAAAAGTTGCGCAATATAAGTCCGGTTCGGACACAATGTTGCTCAAAATCTTAAAGTAGTTACACATTGATTCTTGGAAAGTCAACAAGGCTGACATAAAGTCTATGACCAGAAGGTAGACCCCGCAACAGAGGAAAAAAGCTATGATCGAAGGCAGGCAGGGCGGAGAAAGCCTGTTATTCCTGACCGATGAGCAATTGCGAAAAGGCATTGAGGCGATGTTCTTTGCCTACCGTGGCTTTACCGCTGATCCGGATCGCATTCTTGAAAATCATGCCTATGGCCGCGCACATCATCGTGCCATTCATTTCATTAATCGTACGCCAGGTACCACGGTGAATAATCTGCTGTCTATTCTTGGGGTTACCAAGCAGTCGCTAAATCGCGTATTGCGGGCCTTAATAGATGATGGTCTGGTGGAGTCGCGAGTTGGAGTCCGGGATAAGCGTGAGCGTCATTTGTTTTTAACTGACACAGGGCAGACGTTAGAGCGTGCGCTTAGCGATGCGCAATGTGCGCGGATGCGTTCCGCGTATCGCGCTGTGGGTCCAGACGCTGTGGTTGGGTTCAGGCAGGTACTTGAGGCAATGATGGACCCTGAAGCGCGGACGCAATTTAAAAAAATTAAGGAAGAAACTTGATGGCAGATCATTCCGAAGCGCATCTGCTGATTGTGGATGATGATGAGCGTATCCGAGGCTTATTGCAGAAGTTTTTGATGCGGAACGGGTTTTGGGTGACGTCCGCACGGGATGCAGCGCACGCGCGGCGTATCTTGTCGGGGTTGGAATTTGATCTCATTGTTATGGATGTGATGATGCCGGGAGAGGACGGTATTTCCCTGACGCGATCCTTGCGAGAAGATTTGGCAACCCCGATCTTGTTGTTGACGGCGCGTGGCGAAACAGAGGATCGGATTGCTGGACTTGAGGCGGGGGCGGATGATTATTTGCCCAAACCTTTTGAACCCAAAGAATTGCTTTTGCGGATCAATGCCATTTTACGCCGCGCCCCGGCGGCGGCTACGGATTTGGATAGCCCCAAAATCCTATCTCTTGGGCCGGTTCGGTATGATGTTGTGCGCGGGGAAATGTGGGAGGGTGAGACACTCATCCGCCTGACGGCCACGGAATCCGCCTTGATGAAGATCTTTTCGGCCAATACCGGTGAACCGATCAGCCGTGCTCAGCTTGTTGAGGACCTTGGGCGAGACAAAGGTCAGGCGCAGGAGCGCGCTGTTGATGTGCAAATTACACGATTGCGCCGAAAGTTTGAGGCAGAACCCAAACAGCCGCGATACCTGCAAACAGTCCGTGGAGCGGGTTACATGTTGGTTCCGGATTGATTTGCAAGCGGGATACATAACGTTATGACAACGGCCCTTTATACGCACGCTTCTAGCACGCAGCATATTATGCCGCCGGGTCATCCCGAACAGGTGGCGCGGATCGAATCTATTCTAAATGCCTTGAATGCTCCGATGTTTGATGGGCTCACTCGTTTTGAGGCCCCATTGGCCACCAAGGCTGATGTGCTGAAGTTGCATGATCCTGTCTATGTGCAGAAATTGGTTGGCGCGGCGCCAGTTACGGGAACAGTGGCGATCGATGCCGACACACATATGTCACCGGGAACTTTAGAAGCCGCATTCCGCGCGGTGGGGGCAAATTTAGCTGCGGTTGATTTGGTGATGCAAGGGGCGGCTGGAAACGCTTTTTGTGCGCTTCGTCCTCCTGGGCATCACGCAGAAACAACGCGTGCTATGGGCTTTTGTCTGTTTGGCAACATTGCTTTGGCAGCGCAGCACGCTTTAACTGTCTCCGGCGCAAAGCGTGTCGCAGTGATTGATTTCGACGTTCACCATGGGAATGGTACGCAGGATCTTTTGTGGAAGGAAAGCCGGAGTTTGTTTTGTTCCACACACCAAATGCCATTATGGCCAGGCAGTGGTGCGCGCACCGAAACGGGTGCCTATGGCAATGTGTTGAACGTACCTTTGCCACCCGACAGTACAGGGCAGGGGATGCAGGCGGTGTATGAAGGTGAAATATTGCCTGCAGTGCTTGCATTTAAGCCGGATTTGATTTTGATTTCTGCCGGATTTGATGCCCATAGGGACGATCCATTGGCCAATCTAAACTGGTCGGATGAGGATTTTCATTGGCTGACCCACCGGATCTGCGATGTTGCGGATCAGGTATGTGGGGGGCGCATCGTCTCTTCGCTTGAGGGCGGGTATGATCTGGCAGCGTTGGGTCGGGCCGTGGCAATACATGTGCAGGTGTTGATGGAGCGCGCCCTGCGCGAGTGAACGGATTTTCGCCGAGCTATTCGAAATGTCGCGCGTCCCCGACTCGACTTTAATGTCGGGATGTGGTCTGGGTGTCGCGAATATGGCGTGCAGTTTCACGCAGAAAAAACTGAACAGGAGTCGGCACATGAACGATGTTTCTGTAGACGACATGAGCTTTGAGCAAGCTATGGCTGAATTAGAACAGGTTGTTGGTCAGCTGGAACGTGGTGATGTTCCGTTGGAACAATCAATCGCTTTGTATGAGCGCGGGGCATTGCTCAAGAAGCGTTGTGAAACAAAGCTGAAAGAAGCAGAAGAAAAAGTTGCGGCAATTACTTTGGGTGAGGGTGGTGTGCCTAAAGGCACGACCGCAGTTGACGGGCTATAGTCATGTTTAAGACGTCAATTTCTAGGGCAGCAACGCAGATCGAAACTGCGTTGGCGGACATTATGGCGCCTATGGCGGACCAACCTGTCATTGATGGTATGCGGTACGCTTGTCTTGGTGGCAAAAGGTTGCGCGGTTTTTTAGTCATGGAAGGCGCGCGCCTGCATGGTATTGCTCCTGAACAATCGGTGATTGCTGCTTGTGCTGCGGAAACGCTTCATGCGTATTCGCTTGTTCATGACGATTTACCCTGCATGGACGACGATGATCTGCGCCGCGGTCAACCGACCGTTCATGTGAAATGGGATGAAGCAACAGGTGTTTTAGTCGGAGATGCATTGCAGACTCTGGCGTTTGATTTGCTTGCCCGTCCTGCTTGCGCCGCTGATCCAGCAGTTCGGATCGCGCTGATTTCTAGCTTTGCCAAGGCCGTTGGGGCCGAAGGAATGGTGTTAGGCCAGGCGCAAGATATTGCCGCAGAAACGGCTGGTCGCGCGTTAAATCTAGACGAGATAACAGAGCTACAGGTTAATAAAACCGGGGCGTTGATTTGTTGGTCTGGTGCCGCCGGGGCATTATTGGGCCAAGCAGATCCGGTGCCATTGACCACCTATGCTCACGCGCTGGGCGCAGCCTTTCAGATCGCTGATGATATTCTCGATGTTGAGGGCGATGCAGCCCATGTTGGTAAGGCTGTCGGAAAAGACGCTGATGCTGGCAAGGCAACGTTCGTTTCTTTGCTCGGTTTGGAGGGGGCGAAATCTCGTGCTAAGGTGCTGGTTGAACAGGCCGAGGCCGCTCTTGAACCTTACGGTGATGACGCCATGGCCTTGAAGCAGGCCGCGCGTTTCGTTATTGCGCGAGACAAATAGTTTTGCCCGAAGGGGACATTTAATTTTATGAGTCAGTACCCAGATACACCGATCCTCGATCGGGTCACCATCCCGGCAGACATGAAACAGTTTTCTGATGCAGAGCTGACTCAGCTGGCTCATGAAGTCCGAGAAGAAACCATTTCGGCGGTGTCGGAAACCGGTGGCCATCTTGGGGCTGGTTTAGGGGTTGTGGAACTGACCACTGCAATTCACGCTGTATTCGATACGCCAAGGGATCGTTTGATCTGGGATGTGGGTCATCAGTGTTATCCGCACAAGATCCTTACGGGGCGTCGGGATCGTATCCGCAGTCTACGCCAAAAGGACGGGTTAAGCGGCTTTACAAAAAGATCAGAGAGCGCATTTGATCCATTTGGGGCGGCCCATAGTTCCACTTCTATCTCAGCGGCACTGGGTTTTGCGGTTGCCCGTGATCTTGGCGGTGCTCCTGAACACGGCATTGGTGATTGTATCGCCGTGATCGGTGATGGCTCCATGTCAGCGGGCATGGCTTTTGAGGCGATGAACAATGCCGGCCATCTGAAAAAACGTATGATTGTGATCCTGAACGACAATGAGATGTCAATTGCTCCACCGGTTGGTGCGTTGTCTTCTTATTTGTCGAGGCTCTATGCAGGAGAGCCCTTTCAGGAATTCAAAGCGGCCGCCAAAGGCGCGGTGAGCCTGTTGCCCGAACCGTTCCAAGAAGGGGCGCGCCGCGCTAAGGAAATGCTGAAAGGTATGACCGTCGGAGGGACGTTGTTCGAAGAATTGGGTTTTTCCTATTTGGGTCCGATTGACGGGCACGATATGGATCAATTGTTGTCCGTACTGCGCACGGTCCGCGCACGTGCGACAGGCCCCATTCTGATTCATGCCATCACAAAAAAGGGCAAAGGGTATCATCCGGCAGAAAACGCGCCGGATCGAGGTCACGCTACGGCAAAGTTTGATGTTATCACTGGTAAACAGGACAAAGCCCCCAGCAATGCGCCAAGCTATACAAAGGTATTTGCTGATAGCCTGCTGAAACAGGCTGCCGATGATGATAAGATTGTAGCCGTAACTGCGGCGATGCCAGATGGCACCGGGTTGAACCTATTTGCTGAACGATATCCCAGTCGTTGTTTCGACGTTGGTATTGCCGAACAACATGGCGTAACTTTTAGCGCGGCCTTGGCTGCTGGCGGGATGAAGCCCTTTTGCGCGATGTATTCGACCTTTTTGCAACGGGGCTATGATCAAGTTGTTCATGATGTTGCAATCCAACGGTTGCCTGTGCGCTTTGCTATTGATCGGGCCGGGCTTGTCGGTGCAGACGGCGCTACTCATGCGGGGTCCTTTGATATCGCGTTTTTGGCTAACTTGCCAGAATTCGTCGTGATGGCCGCCGCTGATGAGGCAGAGTTGGTACATATGGTGGCCACTGCTGCCAGCATTAACGATCGACCGTCGGCCTTTCGTTTTCCAAGAGGCGAAGGCGTTGGGGTTGAAATGCCCGAACGCGGTGAGCCATTGGAAATTGGTAAAGGCCGGATGATCCGTGAGGGTCATAAAGTTGCGATTTTGTCCTTTGGAACCCGTCTGGCAGAGGTTGAAAAGGCCTGCGAGGCGCTGGCCGCCAAAGGCATTACGCCGACAATTGCCGATGCCCGTTTCGCAAAACCGTTGGATCGGGAATTAATCCTGAAACTGGCTGCGGATCATGAGGCGTTGATCACCATCGAAGAAGGGGCAACTGGCGGATTTGGCAGCCATGTGGCGCAGTTGCTTGCGGATGAAGGCGTGTTTGACCACGGTCTGAAATATCGTTCTATGGTATTCCCGGATACGTTTATCGATCATGCCAGCCCTGCAGATATGTATGCCTCTGCTGGGATGAATGCCCTGGAGATCGAGGCCAAAGTTTTGGATGTTCTTGGCGTGGCTAATCTATCGTCACGTCGGGCTTAGATCCATTTTTGCTTGATATCTTTTAAGGGGCCTGTTGGCCCCTTTTTCGTATGAATACTAAGATTAGGGGCTAGCTGTTTTCCTCAGCCAAGAGCGCCTGTAAGCCATCCCGATAGGTCGGGTATTTCAATGTAACGCCAAGTTCCTGTTTGATCCGATCATTTCGCACACGTTTGCTTTCTGCGTAAAAGCTGCGTGCCATGGGGGTCATTTCGGCGGTCTCAAAATCTTCTGCGGGGGCTAGGGGCAGGTTTAGCAAATGCGCAGCATAACCAATCACATCTTCTGGCGGGGCAGGGTCATCATCACAAAGATTATAAACCGCGCCGGGATTTAGATTGCGCATTGACGCATGTAAGGTTTGTGCAATGTCCTCTACGTGGATGCGGGAAAAGACTTGGTTTGGTTTTAGTATTCGGCGTGCGGTGCCGTTTCGCACCTTGGAAAATGGTCCGCGTCCAGGTCCATAGATCCCGGCCAACCGAAAGATATGAAGCGGCAACCCTACGCGCGCGGCCAACTCTTGCCACTGGTGTTCAGCCTCAACACGCGCTTGGCCACGCTTTGTTGAGGGCGTCAATTGAGTCGTTTCATCGACCCATCCGCCTTGATGGTCACCATAAACGCCGGTTGTTGACAGGTACCCGATCCATTCCACATGGTCGGCTGTCTCAGCGATCTGATCGCGCCATTGGGCTAGTACTGGATCACCTGCATCATTGGGACCAGCAGACACCAGAATGAAACTCGCACGGTTTAGCGCGGTTTGAACGTCTTCAGGGTGACCGCCGGGCCATTGGATGGGCGATACACCTTCGGCTTCCAAAGTGGCTAATTTGTCTTGGCTGCGGGTGGTTCCCATCACATGCCAACCACGTGGCAAAAGGTGTCGGGACAAGGCCTGAGCGGAATAGCCGTGGCCAAAGGAAAGCAGTGCGCGCGTCATGGTCAAAATGTAGTCAGGAAATCAAAAGTCGTCGATCCCAAACCGACATAAATCTGAGAAAATCCGATACTATTGACATAATTTATTTAACTGATACGTTAATTAACGAAGTGGAGAAATGAATGATCGAAATAACCCATCTGTTTTCCGCTCTTGGGGATCCAACCCGTTTTGCAATCGTGACCAAATTGTTGCGGGACGGCGCACAGCCTGCAGGGCAATTGCAATCCGTCGCAGAAATGTCGGCTCCGGCGATTTCGCGTCATCTCAAGATTCTGAGAGACGCAGGTTTAGTTCACCAACGTGTGGCTGGTCAAAGTCGGATCTATTCGGTGGTGCCCGCTGCTGTGCAGGCCATTCATGGGTGGACAATGGATCACGAAACATTCTGGACCGGAAGTCTTGAACGGCTTGAGGCAGCATTAGAGGAGCACGACAAATCATGACCACTGTAACGATGGAACGCGTTTTTAAGGCGGCGCCGGATACTGTTTTCAAATTCGTCACCCAGACTGATCATCTGTTGCGATGGTGGGGTCCAGAGGGAATGCATGTCCCAGAGCACAATCTGTCGTTTGAGGCCAAGGGCCCGTGGATGTCGACCATGCAAAACGAAGAGGGTCAGAAGTTCAAAGTCTCTGGTCATGTCACCCACGTAGAAGCGCCACATTCGGTTGGGTTTACGTGGGCGTGGCATGATGAAAACAATGCACGGGGTGTTGAAAGTCACGTGACGATTAAACTGGTTCCGGATCAATCGGGTGGGACCAAGTTTACCCTGACGCATGCAGAATTACCGGGGGATGAAGTGGCGCAAAACCATGTTGAGGGTTGGACTTCTTCGCTTCGGAGACTCAACGCAATCGCAAACTGAACTTTTAATAAAGGAGTACATGACATGGCTAGATTTGCATTTGTATATCACGGAGGCGCAAAACCATCTGACCCAGCTGATTTTGAAAAAATCATGACGGCTTGGAATGCATGGTACGGATCTATGGGGGAAGCGTTGGTGGACGGAGGCGGCCCAGCAGGGCTGTCAAAAACGGTTAGCCGCGAAGGAACAGCGGATAACGGCGGCTCAAACCCCGTCGCAGGTTTGACGATCATCGACGCTGCGGACCAAGCCGCTGCGTGCAAAATTGCGGAACAATGTCCCATGGTGGTGGATGGTACTGGCTCTGCAGAAGTTGTTGAGATTTTGTCAATGTGAATGCGCGACATCAATAAAAAACGGGCCGTGATTTGGAATCATAGCCCGTTGTAAAAGCGTCATCGTGCTTTGTGTCAGGCCGATCAGGCGGCCAGAGATGCGCGCGCTTTGCCGATCATCAACGCCGCACGGGCCGCTTCACGACCTTTTTCCACAAAATGCGCGCGATAGATTTCATTGTGATGGTCGGTTTCCTGATAGTGGTGCGGTGTCAAAGAGACAGATAGCACAGGAACACCTGAATCCAGACTTGCACGCATAAGGCCGTCCACCACGGCTTGGGCAACAAAATCATGTCGGTAAATTCCTCCGTCCACCACGAATGCGGCAGCGGCAACAGCAGAGTACTGGCCGGATTCGGCCAAATCTCTTGCTAAAAGAGGCATTTCAAAAGCACCGGGCACATCGAAAACGTCGACATTTTCTGCGGGTATTAACTCGCAAAAGCCCCTGAGGGCCTGATCGACAATATCGGCGTGCCATTGTGCCTTGATGAAAGCATATCGGGTCTGTGTCATGGTCTTTCCTTTTGCGTTACGACATCAGCCCAAGGCGCGATCACGCAGGAAAGCGCAGACGACATGTCTGCGATCCATACGTTCTCTCTCATCCGGACTATGACCGTCGGCTCTGGAGTTACACCAGATCTGCTGACCCTTTGGTATCAAAGGCGCTCGCGGGCTTTGGGGCAAATGCCCCTTACCGCCGGTGGGGAATTTCACCCCGCCCTGAGAACACCTCCTGTTTAGGCTGGGTTTTTCCCTGACGCAAGGTATGGTCGAGGCAAAATTGATCAGAGTCGTGACATGCATCCAAATCCAGCTTTCCGAAAACCCACCAAGGCGCGCAATATTGAATTTGCACGGGGGAGAGGTTTTGGGATTTTGTCGGTTAACGGGCAAGATGGTCCGCTGCTCTCTCATGTGCCTTTTGTGTTGGATGATGACGCTAAATTCGCGCGGTTGCATTTGGTGCGATCCAATCCGATTGTGCGCAATGGGGATGAGGCTGTTCCAGCTGTCATCGTCGTTTCCGGCCCTGATAGCTATATTTCTCCGGATTGGTATGATGACCCGGAACAGGTGCCCACATGGAACTATGTGGCTGTCCATCTGCGTGGGGTATTGCGCGCTGTTCCACAGGGGCGACTGCGTGAGGATCTTGCCATTTTAACGGAGGTTTTTGAATCGCAGCTTTCACCTAAGCCGCAGTGGAAATTAGATAAAATGACCGATGAGGGGCTTGATCGGATGTTGCGGATGATCTGTCCCTATAGGTTCGTAATCCAATCGATAGAAGGCACATGGAAGCTGAACCAAAACAAACCCGATGCCCTGCGCTTGATGGCCGCAGATCACGTTGAACAAAACGGCATTGGTCATCATGTGCAGCAATTGGCCGAGGGGATGCGACATCCGCCCGAGGACTAGGCAATTCATGGATCAGCGCCTACATTATGCAGACGGACAACTGGAGGAGACATTTACATGGCGTTACCCCTTGCCCCTATAGCCGGGATCGCATTGCGATACGGAACCGTTGCATTGGCGACTTATGCTGTTTCTCGATCCCTGTCCAAAGGGCGCAGAGATCAGCGTGCCGAGGATGTGATGGATGAGATAGATGAAGGTATGACGCTGCGTCGAGACGAAGAACAAGTGAACGGCACTGCCCGTTTACGCCGTGTGATCCGAATCGGGTCCGACGGTCCGGGGGTTGAAGTCGATTTAACGACCTTTGGCCGCATCAAATTCAAAAAGGTATAAAATGAAGCTCTATTCCAGCGGGACCTCGCCCTATGTGCGTAAGGTTATCGTGACATTGCATGAGACTGGACAGTTTGAAGATGTGGAACAAATCCCATCCTCTGGAACGCCACTTGCCCCAGCGGATAAGCTTCCGGCGGTCAATCCATTGGGGAAAGTTCCGGCATTGGAGCGACCGGATGGGCCTGCATTATATGATAGCCGGGTCATAACACAGTTTTTGAACGCACGCGCTGGTGCCGCCTTGTACCCGCAATCCCGCTATTTTGATATTTTGACCATAGAGGCCACGGCTGATGGTATTCTGGATGCGGCTTTGCTGATGGTGTATGAGTCCCGCCTTCGCCCTGAGGATAAACAATTCCCAGATTTCGTTGATGCACAGTGGCGCAAAATCATTCAGGCTTTGGATGTTTTGAACACGCGATGGGTGAGCCATCTTGTCGGTCCACTGGATGCCGGACAGATCGCGGTTGGTTGCGCGTTGGCCTATTTGGATTTGCGTCATGATGCCAGAAACTGGCGTCAGGGCCGCGATGGGCTTGCTCAGTGGTATGCTGATTTCGCGACGCGTGACAGTATGCTTATGAGCCAGCCTGAGGGATAAGGCCGGCTCAACTGATGTTGCCTACAAAAGGATCGTATCTGAGAGAGAGGTCTGAAAGGTCTCTCCAAGATCATAGGCGTCGTGCACCAGAATACTTTCTTTGTTTGAGAGTTTTATCTTAACACCGTCCTCCGTGGTGCTGACATTGGCTGTGAACCAAGCGTCAAAATCAGAGTAAGAGTTGAGCAAGGAAAAGTCAGACAAATCAATCGAATCCGCTGCACCGCCCTTGGATTTAAAATCGGTAATTGTGTCGACGGAATAAAGCCCATCAGAAAGGAAAACAAAGCTATCGGCGCTTTTGCCGCCTGAGAGCGTGTTTAACCCACTTCCCCCTTCTAAGATGTCGGTGCCGTCCCCGCCATCAAGCACATCATTTCCTGTGCCACCAGACAATGTGTCCGCGCCGTATCCTCCAATTAAAGTATCGGCTCCCGATTCCCCATTCAATATGTCGTCCCCGGACCCACCGTCCAAATCGTCTTCGCCGACACCACCATTTAGGATATCAGCGCCGGAACCGCCTTCCAGAATATCATTCCCGGCGTCGCCATTCAGTATGTCCAACCCACGTTTCCCCACCAAGTAATCGCCGCCACTGCCGCCACTTATGGTATCGTCTCCATCGCCACCGGTTAGCGTATCGAGCCCGTCCCCGCCTTCCAAAACATCATTGCCTGCACCGCCCGTGATGACGTCGTTTCCGGTGTTGCCGTTTACCGAGTCGTCCCCGTCACCTCCTCGTAAATCATCGTTGCCATCTCCACCGGATAAAGAATCATTCCCGATGCCACCGTGCAAATTATCATTTCCAGTTCCGCCATCCAGACTGTCAGCGCCTCGGCCGCCGTATATGTCGTCAGAGCCAGAATCGCCAAAGAGCGTGTCATTATCGTCCATTCCGAAAAGGCGATCATTGCCATTGCCACCCTTAAGGGTATCGTTTCCCATGCCCCCAAAGGCAAAGTCTGTTCCATCGCTTGCGTTCAATGTGTCATGGCCCGCGCCGCCGTACAGCAGATCATTTCCTGATCCCCCATCAAGGGAATCATCGCCAGAGGCCCCGAAAAGCTTATCGTGACCCAAAGCGCCCGAAAGTTGATCCGCGCCCTGTCCGCCAAACAGGGAATCATGTCCAAGACCGCCGTTTAAGACATCGTCACCCAGTGCCCCAAACAATTTGTCGAGGCCCTGTTCCCCCCACAAAATATCATTTGATTGTCCCCCATGAAGGGAATCGTTGCCACTGCCGCCACTGAGGGAGTCGTCATCCGCCCCCCCAAACAATTTGTCAGATCCAATTTCGCCAAATAGGGCATCGCTCCCGCTTCCGCCGTAGAGTTTATCGTTGCCACTTTGACCATGCAGTTCATCTGCTCCTGAACCTCCCCAAAGTTGGTCGTCAACTCCACCAGACCCTTCAGATGTTTCACTGCCCGAGGTATTGCCGCCGTAAAGCGTATCATCGCCACCATTTCCATGGATCTGATCTGCGCCTAAACCTCCTAAAACAAGATCATCTCCCGATCCGGAAATGGTTTTATCTGCACCACTGCCGAGTTCGATCACATCGTCACCGGCGTTTCCAAATACTAGATCGGCGCTTGATCCGCTGGTAATCACATCATCGCCGGACTTTCCAAAAACCACATCTTTGCCCGCTCCCCCGGAAATTGTGTCCGCCTCGAGCGTCCCATAGATATTCCTCGGCATTTCATCGCTCCCATTTACATATGAAATGAGGGGTAAGTCAGTTGGTGCAACGAAGGCAGCGTTCTAAAGTATAATCGGTGGGGATTTGGTTTACAGAGTACTCCTAAAGGGGAAGGGAGGGTCACCCAAAGAGCAGGTGCAAATTTGTTTCGGAGGAGGGAGCTGGGCTGTGTACCCCAATGCAAACACACCGGCTGGGACTTTTAATTGTGTGCAACCACCTGCGATAAAGACGTTAAAGAGACGCAACCAATTTCCCACACCCACTTGAAATTAGCATTTTTAAACCCACTGCGCCCGAATGTCCGCTGGACGTGAGCATTCTGGACAGCTAAACAGCCGCCCAAGCAGGCCTCTATTTTGAGGTTCGTCGACGTATTTGGCCCGAATCGTGGCCGAGGAATGGAGTAAACACGTGTCCCACGCAGAAGATCACGCAGGCACCCGCCGGGATTTCCTGTACTATGCGACCGCTGGCGCAGGTGCGGTCACCGCAGGCGCCGCTGTATGGCCGCTGGTCAATCAAATGAACCCTTCAGCTGATGTGCAGGCCCTTGCCTCGATCCGCGTAGACGTCTCTGGCGTCGAAGTTGGGACTCAGGTCACCGTCCTGTTTCAAGGCAAACCGGTCTTTATCCGGCGCCGCACGCAGGAAGAGATCGACGAAGCCCGTTCGGTCGAATTGTCTGAACTGATCGATACCGATGATCGCAATGCCAATAAACCTGGCCTTGAGGCAACGGATGAAAACCGCGCGCTGGATGAAGCCGGCGAATGGTTGGTAATGATGGGCGTCTGTACACACCTTGGCTGCGTGCCTTTGGGTGACGGCGCCGGTGATTTCCATGGTTGGTTCTGCCCATGTCACGGCAGCCACTATGACACTGCAGGTCGTATCCGTAAGGGCCCCGCGCCCCAAAACCTGCACATTCCCGCCGTCGAAATCATCGACGAAACAACGATCCAGCTCGGATAAGGGAGGCAACAATGGCCGGAATTCCGCACGATCACTACGAACCCAAAACGGGTATCGAAAAGTGGCTACACTCCCGTCTGAATGTTGTAGGCCTTGTCTACGACACTCTGATGATCCCGACACCAAAGAACCTGAACTGGATGTGGATCTGGGGCATCGTTCTTGCATTCTGTCTGGTTTTGCAAATCGCAACCGGCGTTGTGCTGGTTATGCACTATACGCCGCATGTTGATCTGGCCTTTGCGTCAATTGAACACATCATGCGCGACGTCAATGGCGGTCATATGATCCGCTACATGCACATGAATGGCGCATCGCTGTTCTTTGTTGCTGTGTATGCCCATATTTTCCGTGGCCTTTATTACGGGTCATATAAAGCTCCTCGTGAAGTCACATGGATCATCGGTATGTTGATCTACCTTGTGATGATGGGCACAGCCTTTATGGGTTACGTACTGCCTTGGGGACAGATGTCCTTCCACGGTACAGCTGTTATTACAGGTCTGTTTGGTGCGATCCCTGGTATCGGTGAAGCCATCCAAACTTGGCTGCTGGGCGCTGGCGCTGTTGGCCAACCTGCTTTGAACCGCTTCTTCTCACTGCATTATTTGCTGCCATTTGTTCTGGCCGGCCTTGTGATTGTTCACATCTGGGCATTCCACACCACAGGCAACAATAACCCAACGGGTGTTGAAGTGCGTCGCGGTTCTAAAGAAGAAGCAAAGAAAGACACATTGCCGTTCTGGCCTTACTTTGTGATCAAAGACGTATTCGCATTGGCTGTGATCCTTGTTGTTTTCTTTGCCATCGTTGGCTTTATGCCAAACTACCTTGGCCACCCAGACAACTATATCGAAGCGAACCCGCTCGCTACACCAGCGCACATTGTTCCTGAATGGTACTTCTTGCCCTTCTACGCGATCCTGCGGGCCTTTACGGCTGACGTATGGTTGGTTCAGCTGGTCAGCATTGTAACCGGTGGCATCGTTGATGCGAAATTCTTTGGTGTTCTTGCAATGTTTGGCGCGATTGCTGTGATGGCTGTTGCCCCTTGGTTGGATACATCTTCGGTTCGCTCTGGTCGGTTCCGTCCAATGTTCAAATGGTGGTTCTTCATCCTTTGCGTGGACTTTATGGTTCTGATGTGGGTTGGCGCACAGCCAACAGAATTCCCATATGACTGGATCTCTCTGATCGCATCTGCCTATTGGTTCGGCTACTTCCTTGTCATCCTGCCGCTGCTGGGTGTTCTGGAAAAACCAACCACACCGCCTGCGACCATCGAAGAAGACTTTAATGCGCACTACGGCAAAGACGCTGACGCGTCGCCCGCCGAGTGAGAAAGAGGATCAAGAGAACAATGATCAAGAAACTCGCACTCACCGCGCTTACAGCGCTGGCTCTGACCACCGGTGGCGCATATGCCGCTGGCGGTGGCGAACAGCACATCGAAGACTTTGCGTTTTCTTTCGAGGGGCCATTTGGCAAATTCGATCAGGAACAGCTGCGTCGGGGTCTGAAAATCTACACTGAGGTTTGTTCAGCGTGCCACGGCATGAAATTCCTGAACTTCCGTAACCTTGGTGATGATGGTGGACCGCATTACACTGCTGACGAAGTCCGAGCCTATGCCGAAGGCTTTGATGTTTTCGATCCAGCTTTGGATGACACACGCCCTGCTACGCCTGCGGATAAATTTCCACCGTCCAACTTGGAAAATGCGCCCGATTTGACCTTGATGGCCAAAGCTCGTGCAGGATTCCACGGACCTGCTGGTCTGGGGATCAATCAGATCGTCAAAGGCATGGGTGGCCCGGAATATATTGCTTCGATACTCACAGGCTACACCGGTGAAGAGAAAGAGCAGGCGGGTTCTGTGTTTTATGAAAACACGGCCTTCCCGGGCGGCTGGATTGCTATGGCACCCCCATTGTCCGAAGAACTGGTTGATTTTGACGATGGTCACTCCAATTCAGCACATCACATGGCTGAAGATGTCTCCGCATTCTTAATGTGGACAGCAGAACCAAAAATGATGGCACGTAAACAAGCGGGCTTCACAGGTGTTTTGTTTCTGACAATCTTTGCGGTTTTGATGTATCTGACCAACAAACGTCTTTGGGCACCGATCAAGAAAAAGGCAAAAGAAGCCTAATTTCTTTTCCTGTGTGAACAATTTTGAAACGCGTCCCTATTCGGGGCGCGTTTTTTGTTTGTGGATGGCTTTCACTTGAGCCCTCTTGGTCAAAGCGTTAAACCCCGTTGAAACTAAGGAGCACACCCCATGTCGATGAATACATTCGGTCACCTATTCCGCGTCACCACTTGGGGAGAGAGCCATGGCCCCGCCCTTGGAGCCACTGTCGATGGATGTCCTCCGGGCGTGGCTATCACAGAAGAAATGATCCAGCATTGGTTGGATAAACGCAAACCGGGTCAGAACAAATTCACGACCCAACGCAAAGAACCGGACGCAGTGAGAATCCTATCTGGGGTGTTTGAGGGGCAAACCACCGGAACGCCTATTCAGCTGATGATCGAAAACACGGATCAGCGCTCAAAGGATTATGGCGAAATTGTTGAAAAATTCCGTCCCGGCCATGCAGATATCACCTATTGGCAGAAATACGGTATTCGCGACCATCGCGGTGGTGGGCGTTCTTCTGCTCGGGAAACCGCAGCGCGTGTAGCGGCTGGCGGCCTTGCGCGTGAAGCAATAAAGGCCATTGCTCCGAATATTCAGATTACCGGATACATGACGCAGATTGGCCCTCATAGTATTGATCGGAATCGCTTTGATTGGGATCAGATCGAACAGAACCCGTTTTGGACTCCGGATGCCCAAGCTGCCAAAGACTGGGAGGAGTATCTGAACGCCCTCCGCAAAGACGGTAATTCTGTTGGTGGTGTTGTAGAAGTTGTCGCCAGAGGCGTCCCTGCGGGCTTGGGTGCCCCAGTCTATGCTAAGATTGATACAGACCTTGCAGCGGCTATGATGTCAATCAATGCGGTCAAAGGTGTTGAGATCGGGGAAGGCATGGCTGCGGCCAATCTGACGGGGGTTGAAAACGCTGATGAAATATTCATGGGCAACGATGGCAAACCAACCTTTTCCTCAAATCACGCAGGCGGTATTTTAGGTGGCATTAGCACTGGTCAGGATCTGGTGGTTCGCTTTGCTGTAAAGCCGACGTCATCGATCCTGAACACCCGCCAAACCATCACGAAATCTGGACAGGCTGCCGAAATCATTACAAAAGGACGCCACGACCCCTGTGTCGGCATCAGAGCTGTCCCCGTGGGAGAGGCGATGATGGCTTGCGTCATCTTGGACCACATGCTCTTGCATCGCGGTCAAATCGGCGAAAACCGGGGCCATATTGGCTGAATACGAACCCCTAAGAGCATCGCTCAGGCGTATTGCTGAAACAGAAATGGTCCAGGACAGCGCCCATGATCTTGCTCATCTGGATCGGGTCTGGCTGTCCTGCCAACATATTTCTCAGGGTGAACGCGCAGGAAACCCTAGGGTTTTACTTGCGGGGTCATATTTGCATGATCTTATCAATATTCCCAAAAACAGTGAAAACCGTGCTCATGCCTCTTCACTTTCGGCAGAGGCAGCGGCGCTCCATTTGGACTCCCTAGGGTATGATGAGTCGGAAATTCAAGCGACACAACATGCTATAGAGGCGCACAGTTTTTCGGCGGGTATTCTTCCCAGATCAATCGATGCACTGATACTTCGGGATGCAGATCGCTTGGATGCACTTGGAGCTGTCGGTATTGCCCGTACGTTTTCAGTAGCGGGTGCCATGCGTCGAACGCTGTATCATCCAGAGGATCCGTTTGCGTGCTCTCGCGATTTAGATGACTACAAATATTCAATCGACCATTGGAAGGTTAAACTATTGGTCCTTGCACAGGGGCTTGCCACACCAACAGGCCAAGCGATCGGACAAGTGCGTGTCCAGAGAATGGTCAGCTTTCTGGAAGGTTTTGCCGAAGAAATCGGTTGTGAACTTCCAGATGCATGGAGGCAAGATTAATTAGACCAAATAGGCCCCACATTTATTTTAACGAAAACCTCCGGCTGTCGAAGATTTTCATCTTATGCGCTTTGGGCGGCGGCCAGGGCCGTGTCCATCAAGGCTTTGATATCTTTCTTTGAGACACCCGCAACGATCCGCCCCAATTCTTTGTCGCCTTTTAAAACTACCAACGTGGACCGACGTGGAATCTTGAGGCGCTTTGTTAATTCTGCCGAACGAAACTGATCCCAATCGACGTTGATAAAACTTACATTCGCCGCATAGTCGGGGTTTTCTGACATCAGTTTTTCGATTGTACGCTCTTGCGAAGCGCAGGTTGAACACCAATCAGCTCTAAAATCTAAAAACACGGTTTTTCCGGCGGCCAGTTCTTGATCTACGAGGCCGGGTGAATAGTTGGTTGTTTTAGCTTGAGCCCAAACTGGAACCAGCGCAGATGCACCTGCCAAAATCGTGAATTGTCTTCTGTTCATAATATTCCTCCTAGTGTTACAAAGAAACAGATAAATCAGTGAGCCATGCTGGCAAGTTTTGGACGGCCCATGCTTCGGCAATATGATGCCAGCGCATCAGTATCGCGACCCCAACGAAAATAAAGACCCCTCCAAGAATAGGGCGGGAGCGCGTGGCAATTTTGCGCATGGTCGCTTGTCGTTTAACCAAAACGGACCGGGTGCCATATGCCAGAAACAGGATGATTGTGGATACACCAATGGCGAATGCGAACATAACCGACCCGGCCCAGATTAGACTGCCGCCTTGTGAGGCCAGCGATATAGCGCCGCCAAGGGTGGGGCCGACGCAGGGGCTCCAAACAGCACCCAATAGGATTCCGCCTAGAAATTGGCCACGTAATGTACCGCGATCCAATCCGTCAATTTCTGAATCAGCGCGTGATGAAAGTCCTGACGTTGCCGATGCAAATACGGCGCTGAGCCTTGAAAAAAGAAGAACGACCCCAAATACAATCATCATCACTGCGGCAGCCTGTGACACCAGTTCCTCTGAAAGGCCAAGCGCATATCCAGCAGAGCTAATTAAAAGCCCAAGGCTAACAAAAGCAAGGCTCATACCAGCCGCAAGAGCTATAGGTCCACGTGCATCAGCCTGCAATGCAGTCGCCAATACAATTGGCAACACCGGCAAAACACAGGGGTTAATAAGGGTCAAAAGACCGGCACCATATGCGAACAAAAGGTCCATGGTGTCTTTGTGGCGAAATCAGCTAAGGCTGTCACCTCAACATTGTATTTACTGTGTTCACAACCACGTCACCGGCGTGAATTGGGAAATTATGTTATATGCAAAATGAGCAGACAAAGACTGCGCAAAGAAAAAGGCCGCCCACTGGGCGGCCTGCAAAACACATCACATGTGGATGCGTTAGCCATTCACGCTATCTTTCAGCGCTTTTGCGATTGTCATTTTAACAACCTTGTCGGCTTCTTTTTTGATTTGTTCACCTGTGGCAGGATTGCGTACCATACGCTCAGGACGTTCACGGCAATAGATTTTACCAACGCCTGGAAGGGTTACAGCACCGCCTGCGGAAACTTCTTTGGTAATCACGCCAATTACCGCGTCCAGTGCAGCGGATGCAGATTTCTTATCACCGCCCAGTTCCTCGGCCAGAGCAGCTACGAGTTGGGTTTTTGTCATTGGTTTTGCCATTTATATGGTCTCCTCATTTCTGCCCGATACTTGGGGCCTTATGACCGGCATTAAACGCAATGTTGGGGTAAGACACAACAATCTGTGTATACATTCTTGGTGAAATCGGCGGATTTTGCGCGTTTTTGTGGATTTACGTGGTGTCAAAGGAAAGCGGTTTCCTCAAAACTGCGCAATTTCCGAGAATGGATGCGTTCAAGGGGCATTTCTCGGAGCAACTCCATCGCATGAATTCCGATCTGCAAGTGCCGAGAGACCTGTGTTTTATAGAAATCCGACGCCATCCCAGGGAGCTTTAACTCGCCATGCAATGGTTTGTCTGAGACACAAAGTAAAGTGCCATATGGCACGCGGAATCGGAATCCATTGGCGGCAATTGTTGCACTTTCCATATCCAGTGCAATTGCCCGTGATTGTGAGAGCCTTTTGACCGGACCTGAATGATCTCGCAGCTCCCAGTTGCGATTGTCAATTGTTGCCACTGTGCCAGTGCGCATGATCCGTTTTAACTCGTATCCCTTTAGTTCGGTCACGGATGCGACGGCGTCTTCTAGGGCAATTTGGATCTCAGCCAACGCTGGGATCGGTACCCACACTGGAAGGTCGTCATCCAAAACGTGATCTTCGCGCAGATAGGCGTGGGCGAGGACAAAATCACCAAGGCTTTGCGAATTCCGCAAGCCAGCGCAGTGCCCGACCATTAGCCAAGCATGGGGCCGTAGCACGGCGATGTGATCCGTGGCAGTTTTTGCATTCGAAGGGCCTACGCCAATGTTGACCAAGGTAATGCCACCACCATCTGCGCGTTTCAGATGATAGGTTGGCATTTGCGGCAGCTTGTCGGGTGCCGTGATCGGGGTCTCTGCATCTGAGATTTCTATATTGCCGGTGCTGACAAAGCTGACGTAACCAGATTTTGGATCAGCAAGCATGGCGCGCGCGTATGCTTCGAATTCTTCGACGTAGAACTGGTAGTTGGTGAACAACACGTGGTTTTGAAAATGTTCTGCATCCGTAGCGGTGTAGTGGGAGAGTCGTGCAAGTGAATAGTCGACCCGTTGTGCGGTAAAGGGGGCGAGGGGGTGCACGCCATCGGCGTCTTCTTCGAGGTTTCCATTTGCGATATCGTCGTTGGTCGTCTGCAGATCCGGAACATCAAAATAGTCGCGCAATGTAAACGTTAGCGCCCCCTCTTGGGGGACTTTGATCTCTGGCACGTTGGCCACTGCAAAATGCACGGGCATCGGAGTGGAAGAGACATCAATGGTTACTGGAACACCGTGATTTTCGATCAAAAGCGAGAGCTGTTGTTCCAGATAATTTGCAAACAGATCTGGACGTGTAACCGTGGTGGCATAGGTTCCAGGTGCCGCTACATGCCCATAGCTCAAGCGGCTGTCAATTTTTGCATAGCTTGTCGTCGTAAGCCGGATTTCGGGGTAAAAGGCGCGAAACCGTGCTTTGGGCTCTTTGCCTGAGACCGCGTCTGCAAACCGTTCTGTTAGATAGATGGTTGCAGATCGGTAAAGCTCCAGCAGTCGTTCGACCGCCTTTTTAGGGTCATCAAAGGTTTCGGGGCTCGGGGTGGCTGGTGTGTGTAGGGGCAGGTTCATGGATTTTATAGCCATTTTTTATTATCCTTTTTGTTCAAATAGCGACGTCAGTTCAAAGCTGCGCACATCCACCAAACCTAGATCTGAGATCCGCAATTCTGGGATGACCACCAGCGCTAACAGAGAATGCTGCATATAAGCGTTGTTCAATGTGCACCCACAGTCGGCCATAGCGGCAACCATTCCATCTGCTTTTGCGGCGACCTCAGAGGCGGGGGCATCAGACATTAGCCCAGCAACGGGTAATTCAACCAGTGCAAGCTCTTTGCCATCTTTGAATACCACAATTCCACCCCCAACATCGCCAAGTCGGTTCGCGGCCAAGGCCATATCGGAGCGGTTGGTACCGACGACGATCATATGGTGGCTGTCATGAGCGACGGTCGATGCAATGGCCATGTCACCGGTGTAACCGAAACCAGATACAAATCCGTTTGTTACTCCGCCGGTGCCCTGATGGCGTTCTACAAGAGCGATTTGGCTGACGTCTTGTGAAACATCTGCGTCTACGCGGCCATCGGTGACTGAAAGCTCTGCTGTTAATGCCTTGGTGGGGGCCTGATTTTCGACAACACCAATGACTTTGGCAGTCACCGCGTTGGCACCGTCCGGGGCTGCGATCTCAAAATCTGCGGCGTTGAGGGTCTTGCCTAGATGCACGGTTGTCTTGGAATCTGCGGGCCAGTCCAAATGTGGGCAATCGACAGTGATTTCACCGTTCATCGCGACGGGAATTCCTCGGGCGATGACCTGCTCTATCGGGAGGGTTTTTAGATCGCTGGTCAGAATCACATCCGCCCGTCGGCCTGGTGCAATGGATCCGAGTTCGCGTTCGAGACCAAAGTGCGTGGCGGTGTTGATCGTGGCCATTTGCAGAGCGATCACCGGATCACATCCGCAATCAATTGCATGACGCAACACGCGGTTCATATGACCATCGTTTATCAGGGTGCCGGAGTGGCTGTCATCGGTGCACAGAATAAAACCGCGCGAATCCAGACCCTTTTCGGTGACCGCAGTAATCTGGCTTTCGACATCATACCACGCCGATCCAAGGCGCATCATGTGGCGCATACCCTGACGTACGCGGGCGATGGCGTCTGCCTCGCAGGTGCCCTCGTGATCATCCGCGGGTCCGCCGGCCGCATAGGCGTGGAATGCTGGGCCTAAATCGGGGCTCGCATAGTGGCCCCCTACGGTTTTACCGGCGTTTTGGGTTGCCGCGATCTCAGCGAGCATTTGTGGGTCGCCATTGATTACGCCTGGGAAATTCATCATTTCACCTAGGCCGATGATACCCGGCCATGTCATTGCCTCTGCGACGTCTTCGGCAGAGATTTCATACCCTGTAGTTTCCAGACCCGGTGCTGACGGGGCGCAGGAAGGCATCTGGGTGAAAATGTTGATGGGCTGCATCATTGCCTCATCGTGCATAAGCCGCACTCCGCGCAAGCCAAGAACATTGGCGATCTCATGGGGGTCGGTAAACATGCTCGTAGTGCCATGGGGGATGACGGCGCGGGCAAATTCAGCCGGAGTGAGCATGCCGCTTTCGATATGCATGTGCCCGTCGCACAGCCCGGGGATCATGTAACGCCCGTTGGCCTCTATGATGTCGGTCATCTCTCCGATGCAATGAGAGGCATCAGGCCCGCAATAGGCAAAGCGCCCCTCAGAAATCGCAATGTCGTGGTTTTCGAGGATCTCTCGGGTATGGACGTTCACCCATGTGCCGCCCTTAATCACAAGGTCTGCGGGTTCACGTCCGGCGGCCACAGCCACCAATTTGGCCGCGCTTTCGGGCCAGCTTTTATAAATCGTATTTTCCATGGACCAATTGTCCAGATCATTGTCAAAGGTGCAAGAAGAATTCCTGCTTTCCAATAAGATAGAGTTTTTGTGAAAGCTTTATAATTGGTAAGCAAAATTCGCACAAAAATTGCAGCAAGATGTATCGAAGATGCGTGTTTTTGTGGCGCGAGCTGTCTTCTTTAGAGACCGGGAAAGGGCGTAACGGGGGCGTTGGCCACCCATTTTGGATATTTATGCATGATTGCCGCGAACCGAGGTGATTCTAAAAACACTGATAGCCAGCGCAAAAGCTCTGGCCAATCCTGTGCGTCGAACCACTCTTTATCAACAAACGCGAATTGCCGGACAAAGGTAACAATTGCCATATCGGCTAAAGTCGGTCGCGCACCATGCAAAAACTCTGATTGCGTTAGCAATCGATTGAGGTGACGCAGGAATTCTGATGCAGTGTCCCGTTCATCTGATGCATCGGACCCCGGAAATCGGCTGCCATATTTATAGCGGTCAAGCGCGGTTTTAAACGGACCATCACTTTGCTTGATCAGGGGCAAGGCAACACCCTTATGGGCAAGCCAGCCTTCGGGGTCATTTTGGGAGAGGGCCCAAAGCATGATGTCGAGGCTTTCCTCTAGCAAAGTCTCCCCTTGCTGTAGCACAGGGACGGTGCCTTTGGGGGACAGCGCAAGGAATTCTGGCGCTTTATCGCGCAATACTATTTCGCGGAGCTCGCAAGGAATGCCCGCAACATGAAGCGCCAAGCGCGCCCGCATTGCATAAGGACAACGCCGAAACGTGTAGAGGATCGTTTGTTCTGTCATGCGACGCGTAATTGATTGTCGGTCACACCGGTAATTTTCGCGGTAATGATCCGGCCTTCGGATTGGGCCGTGTCAAATGTAACCTCAGTAAACTGCTGGGTACGACCCATATGGGTGTTTTCCATAAGGATATGATGTGTTTGCCCCACTTGTGACTGCAGGTGCATCGCAACCTGAGCCGCACCCGCTGCACGTAGACGTGCGGCGCGATCCTTAATTGCGGTGCCGTTGACGGCGGGCATCCGTGCCGCTGGGGTGCCTTCGCGGGCAGAGTAGGGGAAGACATGCAACCACGTCAGATCGCAGTCTTTGACCAAATCCAGAGAGTTCTGAAACATAGCCTCGGTTTCCGTTGGAAACCCCGCAATGATATCAGCGCCATAGGTCATATCCGGGCGTAGCTTTCTGGCGTCTTCGCAAAATCGGATGGCGTCCTCGCGCATGTGGCGGCGTTTCATCCGTTTAAGGATCATGTTATCGCCTGCCTGCAGGGATAAGTGCAAATGCGGCATCAACCTTGGTTCGGTCGCAATGGCTTGCATTAGGTTCTCATCGACTTCGATAGAATCAATGGAACTGATCCGCAGACGTGGCAAATCCGGAACCAATTTAAGGATGCGCATAACCAAATCGCCAAGCTTTGGCGTCGCAGGTAGATCTGCACCCCAGCTCGTCAGGTCGACACCGGTCAGAACGACCTCATTATAGCCTTTGCCTACCAGCCGTTTGATTTGTTCAACGACAACGCCAGCAGGGACCGAGCGTGAATTGCCCCGACCAAAGGGAATGATACAAAAGGTGCAACGGTGGTCGCAGCCATTTTGAACTTGAACATAAGCACGCGAGCGGGTGCCAAAGCCATCAATCAGGTGGCCCGCTGTTTCCGTGACCGACATGATGTCATCGACTTGTACTTTTTCAGTTGTCCCGATGAAATCTGGCCCCCGTAGGTTTTCCCACGTATTTGCCTGCATTTTCTCGGTGTTGCCGACCACCAAATCGACCTCATCCATTTTGGCAAAGGTCTCAGGCTCGGTTTGCGCGGCGCAACCGGTGACGATTAATTTGGCGTTTGGGTTATCACGCCGTAGTTTGCGGATTTCTTGGCGGGCTTTACGCACCGCTTCGGCGGTGACGGCGCAGGTGTTGACCACGACGGCGTTTTCCACACCGGCCGCCGCGGACAGTTCCTTCATCGCCTCTGTCTCATAGGCATTCAAACGACAGCCGAGGGTCGCGAATTTTGGAGCATTGGTGGTCATTCAGAAAGACTCCAGAAACGCCTGAGTAATCGACGCATCAAACACATGGGTTGCGGGGCCCGTCATCCAGACCCCATCGTCTCGCCAGTCAAGCGTCAACCAACCGCCGTCAACTTCCATCCGTACGGACTTATCAGTTAGACCTCGTTGATGGGCGGCGACCGCCGTCGCGCAGGCCCCAGAGCCGCAAGCCAAGGTAATGCCAGTGCCACGTTCCCAAACCCGCATGCGAATTTCGTCACGGGCCCGAACTTCTGCAAATTCTACGTTGGTCCGATTTGGAAACAAGGCATCGGTTTCATATCCGGGACCGCGCCCGGCGACATCGACGGCTTCGGCGTCGGGTACGAACAGCACACAATGTGGGTTGCCCATTCCAACTGCGACAGGATCACCCTCTAGTGGAAGATGCAATGTATCTAGTTCTTTGGATAATGGAACTTCGCGCCAGTCAAGCTGCGGATGCCCCATATTCACTGAGACTAAATCGTCAGTTACCTGACGCACAGACAATAGCCCGCGTTCCGTCTGCATCGTTAGATGGTCCTGCTTGAGCTGTTGCATCATATATTGACCAACACAGCGGCTGGCGTTGCCGCAGGCCCCGGCCCGGCTGCCATCATTGTTCCAGAAATCCAGGTCAATGTCGGCGGTGGCGCTGTCGCGAATTTCAGCAAGCTGATCGAATCCAACCCCACGGTTGCGATCCCCAAGGGCGCGGGCAAGCGTCGCTGTGACAACAGAATTTCCTCCGCGTGAATCGATTACCACGAAGTCATTTCCCAATCCGTGCATTTTCATGAAGGTCAGGCGGTCAGTGTCAGAAGTCCTATTCATAGGGTGCATATAGGCCTTCGAAATTTTTTTTACCAGACTTTGAAAATAATGTTCCGAATCCGCTTGACCCCACTCTGCCAGAACCTTAGAGAAGCGGCACAAAGTGTGGGCCGTTAGCTCAGTTGGTAGAGCAACTGACTTTTAATCAGTAGGTCGATGGTTCGAACCCATCACGGCTCACCACTTTTTTCTTGAAAATGATATGAGATTGTTTCGTTTGATAAGAATTCGCGGCGTTCTGTGTCACCTTCTTCAAATTGATGAAGTAGCGTTCCGTTTTCAACGAACCACGCCCCTTTGAAAAATTTCCATGTAAAAACAAGAAGCCTTCATGAATGTTGCGTTGTGCCTTTTAAGTATTAGCCGGCGTAAAAATTCTAAAAGACTGTATCAGGGCCCTGATCCCACAGATCGCCAACTGTGGTGCCAAACGCCTAATTCACTTTCTCAATCATCTGCGCCTTTTGCACGACAAGTGCAGTAGAACGATCCAAGTAAATGCGCGTAAGGCTCTTTTACGTCAGAACTTGAGGGGTGCGCATCAATGGTCCAGTTCGGAATGTTTAAGACATTGCCATTCAGCTGTTTGCTTGATCACTACTTGCCAATCTTTGCTATTAACCATTGTATTGTCGCGCGTATCTGCTTTACTCGAGAGAGTGCAATTAATTCAATTCCAATATCCTGCTGTTCACTGGTTTCTGATTCGTGCTTCGACAATACACGCGTCTCTTAACGAGCCAATTAGTGAGTTAAAGAACCAATAATTGTCTGAAACTTATGATTGTTTATTTGAAAATCTTCAAATGCACTAAAACCGAAGGTTTTTCGTGGTTTTTGAGATAGATCAGACAACGCCTGAGCTGGACTAAGGGTCCATGGCCCGTGTGTTGCCGGTGTTTTGATCGACAAGCCAATCGCTTGGATTTTTGCCTGAGACGCGCAGGAACTCTCGGTTGAAATTTGATTTGGTATTAAAGCCAGATGACAACATCGCATTGGTAATTGTATCCCCTGCAATTAGGCGATCTTGGGCCGTTTTGATGCGTGCTGCGTTGATATAGCGCGATACGTTGCTTCCTGTACTTCTGTTGATTGCTGAGGACAATTGTTTGGCGGGAACAAGCAATCGGCGTGAGAGCAATGACAAGGTCAAGTCGGGGTTTAGATAAAGTTGATGGGTCACCATCAATTCGTCCAATTTACCCAGGATTTCAACATCCTGATCTGATACCGGCGGTTCTGGGGGCTCGTCTGCTGCGGTTATGTCTGTATCAAGCGCTGATGACAGGCTTAACCCGCCCACAATTAATAGCATTGCGCTGGAATACAGACTTATGATCCAAGGTTGCAGATGTGGAGCTCCCATCAATTGGGCCGTGACAATAAGCACATCACTGAGTGCCGCAGCGATCAATGCTGCCCCAATGATCTGCCAGATATAACTGGGAAGATCACCTGCATCCAGTCGCATGCGCGGCATTGCGTCAGTGCCCTGCAGGCTAACCCATAGGATGGCAACGCCATAACCGACAGATAACGCAGGGATCAAAGAATCGAGAAAATTCGGGGCGACAACGAGGCTAACCAAGGCACAAATTGGTCCCAAAATGTTGAGGTAATCTTGTGTTGAGAAATTTCGCAAGGCAGTTGTTTGGAATGCGACCCACGCCATTGGTGGAACAAAAGTCGCCGTGACTGGTTGAATCATCATAAACGCCGATACGCCGTAGTGCTGAGCCATCGAAATTATGACTCCCTGTACGGCACAGAGTCCCAAAAGCACGACCAACGGCCCATGACGGCGATCAATGAACCACACACGCACAAGTAAAAAACCTAGAAAAATCGAGCTGATCATCGGAATAGGAAGGCTTGGCATACTTGTGGTTCCGTTTTTAGAAATGTCGTTTAGACCTAGGACCTAAGATAGGATTGTGGCGACCTCAAACCGGTTTTAGGACGCGCTGTCATTAGAGCTCAGGCCAGAAGGGGTCATCATAAACCTTTTGGAGTAAACGTATGAAGCTGACTTTTATCACAACATCTGCGCTTTGCCTTGCCGCAACGACGGCGATCTCAGCACCTGCGGGCTACACCCCTTTTGGGATACAAGCACCACATCACGGGCGAGGTATGATCGGCGCGATCTGGTATCCTTCAATGGGCGGTGGCCGTGCTTTTGAGTTTGCCGATAGTGCGGTTTTCCAAGGCGTGACTGTCGAGGAAGAGGCAACGCTGCAAGATGGAACACATCCAGTTGTATTGCTGAGTCATGGCATGGGTGGAAACATTCGGTCATTAGCCTGGTTGGCCACTGATCTGGCCGAACAGGGTGTGATTGTTGTCGCTGTAAATCATCCCAATTCGACATGGGGCGATTTAGACATGGCCCTTGGCTTAGAGCATTGGACACGAGCCCAAGACCTAAGCCTTGCGTTAGATACTCTGTTAGACGACCCTAAATTCGCAGGGCATCTTGACGACACTCGGATCATGGCGGCTGGATTTTCCTATGGCGGCTGGACTGCGCTGTCGCTGGGAGGACTGCTCGGAGATCACGAGGGGTACATAGACCATTGTGAGGTCCACGGTACAGAATCCAGTCACTGTGGCGATTTAAACCGGGCAAATGTTGCAATATCAGACATCAAGCAAGCCGATTGGGATGCATCCTATGCGGACCCGCGCGTAACCCATGTCACGGCGATTGATCCAGGTCTGATTTGGGGGTTGGATCAGGCTGATATCAAGGATGTTGTCGAGAATGTCCGCCTGATAGGCTTGGGGCAGGGCAACGACCGCCTATTGGCCACTGATTTTGACAGTAGCGGATTTTCTACTCTGTTGCCAAATGCAGAAATCGACAACATTGCTCCCGCCATGCATTTTTCAGCGCTGCCGCTGTGCAAACCAATGGCAGAAGCCATTTTGATCGAAGAACAAGACGATCCGGTTTGTACTGATCCAGAAGGAACAAATAGAGAAGCTGTTCACACAACGATTGTTGCGCACATCATGGCTGATTTAGAGCATTGATTTTGGCCACCTTGCCTCTTTCAGACTAGAAGTAAGAGAGCAGGGAACTTTGGGAGGCCTTTTCCCAATTCCGGTGATATGTGTTCAAATATCCGCAAGGGGAAAGCTGGGGAGCAGCCTTTTGATGTTCCAATGGTACCGGGTTGGGGCCATTAGACATATCTTATGCAACGAAATATCCAAATCTTCCCTTTGTTTTCCTGTGTTGGGCAATTCGTTCGATTGGGAGAGCAAGGGGCTAGAATGTTCTTTCCATTTTAGAATTGCCAATTTGGGCACGACTGTATGTGGTCAATTCTGACAAAGACGGCGTGCGGGCTGGGAGGCTTTGTCTGATTTAAGGTGTGTTGATTCCCTGACATCAGCTGTAATTGCCTCCAAGCGCGACGTTTAAGTCAACAAAATCAACAGCGAAGTTCCTTTTATCTAAGGCCAGCGCGTTTTCCGCCGCAAGGAGTGCGCGTTCTGCGTCAAGAACCTGGAGGAAGCTTGTATTGCCAGCGATGTAGGATTTCCGTGCGAGGTCCAGAACGGTCCGAAGTTCTTCTATTGCCTGAGCTGTGAATTCCATCGCCTCTTTGTGGTTTTTCAAGCTCACGAGAGAATCTTGAACTTCCTCAACCGCATTTATAATCTCTTCCTCCCACAGCAGCCGGAATTCATCGACACGTGCCTTTTGATACCGAACGCGTGAACGGCGTTCTGGAAGATCAAACAAAGGAATATCGAGGCCGAGCCGTCCAAAACCAGCAATCGGTACAAAGGCGCCGTCAGAATAGTTGGCGTTGATATTTCCGGTCAGGATCAATTCTGGATAAAGTTCAGCTTCTGCAAGACCCGCAAGAGCGACAGCCTCGGCCAATTTTTTTTCCGCTTGGATAACGTCTGGACGGCTGCGAACCAGATCGGCTGGAATTCCTGTGTTGATATCGGTAATTTTTGGCACAGGTTGTGGGGCGTTTTTATCCAATCCTTCTCTGGGACGATCCCAAGCCTGCCCCAAAAGCGCGCCAACCCGAGAAACAGATTTGAAGAACAGGATTTTGGATTCGGGCAGTTCGGCACGGGCTGTGGCAACAAGCGATCTGGCCTGCGCAACTTCAAGCTCCGTCACTTCTGGAATGTTTTCATCTGGTTTGGCGCCGTTTTCTGCACCCTTCCGCGCGACCACAATTGAACGTGCTTGCTCCGTCGCGGAAAGGGTTTGTTCCCGGGACTGCAAAACACGATGATTGATCCGGATCAGCTCTTGAAAGAAGCGGGCGTCGATGTAGGCGATGGCCAATTCGGATAACAGCGTTGTCCGGGCGACGTTGGCATCTGCAAAGGCGGCTTCGAGGCGATAATTGGCCGCTTCGCGCTCACGGGTGAGCCGACCGAATAGGTCAAGTTGCCAGCTTGCCTCTGCGCGCACAAATCCACTATCGCTTCGGCCATCTTCACCGCCCCCCGAAGCTTTGATCTCAGCGACCCTAGTCGCGCCAGAGATCGGGTATCCCGCGCCATCGTAAATTGCACGAGATTGTTCGATGCGCGCGAGGGTGCGTTTCACGTCGAGATTTTGTTCTAAGCCAATTTCTGTAAGTCGGTTTAGTTTGGGGTCTTGATAAGCCAACCACCATTTCGCGCGACCTCGGGCCCCAGAGGATACTGCGTTTGACGTGAAAAACTGTTCAGGGAGGTCTTTTTCCGGCGAACGGAAATCTTCGCCGACCGTACAGCCGCCAATTGCGACGAAGGTCGCACTGCTCCCCGCTAAAAATCCGCGCCTGTTCATTTGTGTTGCCGACTTTGTTGCTATTGTCGTTTCTAGTTTTTAGCTTGTTGAAGCGTACGACAAAAATTCTCTGTAGCAAAATGGTTTAAATGCGCCACCTAGCAAAGCTGATAAATTTCGGATTTGGTTCCGGATAGGCTTTGCTGCCGAAGGTCCGTTGTTGCGGTGGAAAAGCTTTAATCAACCAATTGGTTGAATAACGGATGGCGTCCATTGGGGTGTAGCCCAGAGATGATCTTGTCGCAGGTGACTGTCGCGATTTTTGGTATTTTCTTTTAAATTCAATATGTTGCAGGAGTTGCGATTACTTCGGACTCTGCTTGACTCGCCGTGCCTCTCTGCCTAGTTTGCCGACAAGTTTCCGAAGGGTGCAAAACGGTGTCCGATCCACATGATCCAGAACGTCTACAACGGCTTCATGATCGTATTGAGGGTCTGAAAAAGACACAGGACCGCCCTAAGGAACAGGAAGAGCATTATTCAATGGCCCAACATGGTTGGCGAATGGTGATCGAGCTTGTGGCTGGTCTCGGGATCGGCTTTGGCATCGGATTTGGGCTGGATACCATGTTTGGGACTATGCCTTTGTTTTTGGTGCTGTTCATATTGTTGGGTTTTGTTGCCGGGGTGAAAACTATGCTTCGTTCGGCAAATGAGATCCAAGAGAAACACGCGGCGCAAGCCGCACAGGACGACGAGAGGGTCTGAGCGTGGCAACAGACGCACATGAAGAAGGCGGATTGGTTTTCCATCCGATGGACCAATTTATCGTGAAGCCCCTGTTTGGGCATGGCGATGTACATTGGTACACCATCACAAACGTGACTCTGTGGATGGGTCTTGCCATCTTGGGGATCTTTGCTCTGATGGTTCTAGGCACACGGGGCCGCGCGATCGTACCTTCGCGGATCCAGTCCGTGGCTGAATTGGCTTACGGCTTTGTTTATAAGATGATTGAGGATGTGACCGGCAAAGACGCTGTGCGTTTCTTCCCTTATATCTTTACGCTGTTCTTGTTCATTGTCTTTGCAAACTTCTTGGGTTTGATCCCGGGCAGCTTTACCACGACATCACATTTCGCGGTTACCGCGGTTCTGGCGCTTGCCGTGTTTATCACAGTAACGGTTCTTGGTTTTGTCCTGAACGGCACGAAATTTTTGGGTCTGTTCTGGGTCGCGTCTGCACCGTTGGCTTTGCGCCCGGTTCTCGCTCTGATCGAGCTAATCTCATACTTTGTACGTCCGGTTAGCCACTGTATTCGTCTGGCTGGTAACGTCATGGCAGGTCACGCAGTGATCAAGGTTTTCGCAGGCTTCGCCGCCATCGCAGTTGTTTCGCCTCTTTCGGTTGTTGCAATTACAGCGATGTACGGGCTTGAGGTTCTGGTTGCCTTTATTCAGGCCTATGTCTTCACAATTTTGACTTGTGTGTATTTGAAGGATGCTCTGCACCCATCACACTAAGCAAAAGGGCGGGGCCATCCCCGCCTGATCAAACGATTTACTTATATCTCAAGATATCTAACTTCCAACTGTAAGGAGAATTCACAATGGAAGGCGAACTCGCACACATCGGCGCAGGTCTGGCAGCAATCGGTTCCGGCGCAGCCGCTATCGGTGTTGGTAATGTAGCTGGCAGCTTCTTGTCCGGCGCACTGCGCAACCCATCCGCCGCTGGCGGTCAAACTGCTACTCTGTTCATCGGCATCGCTTTTGCAGAAGCTCTGGGGATCTTCTCGTTCCTCGTCGCTCTGCTTCTGATGTTCGCCGTCTAAGAACTCCGTACCATCCTTACGGTCGGGTAGGCCTTTTTAGGCTTACCCGTTCTCATCCAAGGTTATCCGGAGGCCAAGATGGCAAGCGACACCACTGCGGCTGCACACGACAGCCACGATATTGCCGAAAATCTGGTCGAACACGCGACCGAAGCCGCGGGCATGCCGCAGCTTAATTTCGACACTTATGCGAACCAGATTTTCTGGCTCGTGCTTACGCTCGTTGCGATCTATCTGATCCTGACAAAAGTGGCGTTGCCCCGCGTTGCGGCGGTATTGTCCGAACGTCAGGGCACCATCACCAATGATGTTGCCGCTGCCGAAGAGCTAAAGCAAAAAGCGGTTGAAGCCGAGGAAGCCTATCAAAAGGCTCTGGCAGACGCCCGCGTAGAAGCAGCAAAAATTGTTGCCGATACCAAAGCTGAAATTCAGGCAGAGCTTGATGTAGCAACGGCCAAGGCCGATGCAGAAATCGCTGCCAAAGCTGCTGAGTCTGAAAAGGCGATTGCTGACATTCGCGACGGGGCTTTGGCCGCCGTTGAGGAAGTCGCCAAAGACGCAGCTGCCGAAATCGTGTCCTCTTTGGGCATGGGTGCAGATGCTGACGCCATTGCGGCGGCTGTGACCGACCGGATGAAAGGGTAAGCGAGATGAAAAAACTGATCCTTACTCTTGCTGTTGCTGGTTCACCAGCGTTCGCAGCCTCTGGTCCGTTCTTCTCTCTGGGGAATACGAACTTTATCGTAACGCTCGGCTTCTTGCTGTTCATTGCGGTTTTGTTCTACTTCAAAGTGCCCGGAATGATTGGTGGCATGTTGGACAAACGCGCTGAGGAGATCAAATCTGATCTTGATGAAGCTCGTGTCCTACGCGAAGAAGCTCAGTCAGTTTTGGCCTCTTATGAGCGCAAGCAAAAAGAAGTTCAGGAGCAATCCGAACGTATTGTTGCCCAAGCCAAAGAAGAAGCCAAACAGGCGGCTGTTGCTGCCAAAGTTGAACTGGAAAAATCGATTGCTCGCCGTTTGGCAGCAGCCGAAGACCAGATTGCTTCTGCGCAGGCCTCTGCGGTGAAAGATGTTCGCGATACAGCCGCGACTGTTGCTGTGAAAGCGGCTTCTGATGTGGTTGCCAAGCAAATGACTGCGGCCGAGGGCAATGCTCTTATCGATGCAGCAATCAAAGATGTGTCAGAAAAACTTCACTAAGCTTTTCTGACAGACAAAATAAAAACCCGGCCTTTTTCGGTCGGGTTTTTTTGTGTCGAATTGAAATATATCAACAGTCAGATGTGGTCAGAAAAAACGATTTACTGTGGGCTTTAACGTCTGTGCCCCGATGGTCCGTCGACTTCTCATCTGTTTTGCTCATGTTCCAATCGACGGCGGGCCATGCCCTCGTGTTTGTCGGCTTTCTGCTGATCACTTAAGGAGCGTTCAACAAACGTCATGTGGTCCTCTACGGCAGCGCGGGCGGCACGCGGATCACGTGCTTGAATGGCGTCATTAATGGTCTTGTGCTGACGCAGCAGGCTGTCCCGTGTGGTGCGTTGCTTAAACATGATCTGACGGTTGTAAAAAACACCTTCGCGTAAAAGGTTAAACATAGATCTCATCATGTGCAGCATGATGACGTTGTGGCTCGCCTCAACAATTGACAGATGAAATTCTGCATCCAGGGCGGCTTCATCCGCAGGATTTCGCTTGATATGGGCCGCCTCCATTTTCCGGTATACCGTATCAATAAGCTGCAGATCTATGTTTGAGCCCATTCGCGCCGCGCGTTCTGCAGCCATGCCTTCTAGGTCGCGGCGAAATTCAATGTAGTCAAAAACCGCTTCGTTATGTGAGGCAAACAGGGCAACAAGCGTATCCGAAAAGGCCGAGTCCAAAATGCTGGCAACAAAAATCCCAGCCCCAGCACGGGTTTCCAACAGCCCACGGTTCTGCAGTTCTGCCACTGCTTCACGTAAGGACGGTCGAGATACGCCCATGCGTTCGGACATTTCGCGTTCAGAGGGCAACCGTTCCCCGGGACGCAAAACACCGCGCAGGATCAGTTGTTCGATTTGACGAACGACAGATTGCGAGAGTTTTTCAGCTTCGATCTTGTGAAACGGCATAGGTCCCCCTGACAGGTGGTCAATATATATGACCAATTAATTGGGGCAGCAATAAAAAAGGCCGAAGGGAAACGCCTTCGGCCTTTTAATGTATTGGATCTGCTCAGATTAAACGGTTGGACGAATGATAATCTCAACTCGTCTGTTCTGGGCTTTGCCTTCTTCGGTTAGGTTGGATGCAACTGGTTCATCCTCACCTTTGCCAATGGGAACAACGCGGCTAGAGCTGACACCGTTATTAATCAATAGCGTTGAGACCGAAGTGGCACGCTGCTGTGACAGGCTTAAATTGTAAGCCGCTTCGCCCGTGTTGTCGGTATGACCGATGACCTCAACCACGGAATCTGGATTTTGGTTCAAATTCGATGCAAGAGCGGACATATCCCCGTAGATACCGGAATTCACGACAGCACTGTCAGAGGCAAAGAGAATGCCTTGTGGCATAATTACCTTTAGTTCACTGCCCGTGTTGATGATTTGAATGTCGCCGTTGGTTAGGGTCTGACGCAGCTCGGCCTCTTGTTTGTCGAGCTGAGCGCCAATTAGGCCACCTGCTGCAGCACCCGCGACAGCACCGATTGCGGCACTTTTGGCAGGATCGCTCCCAGCGGTTGCCAAACCGGCTAAGCCACCAACGATGCCGCCATAGATGACGCCTTTGTCGGTGTTTTCACCGGTGCTGTTTAGGTAGGCCGGATCTGTACAGGCGGCCAATACCAAACTGCTGGCCGCAGCCAGTGCGATGGGTTTCATAAGTTTGGTCATTGTCATTCCTTGGCAGTGCCGCGTTTTTAGGAGTTGTTTTCTTCGGCGTTGCCAAGAAGGGCACCAGCTGCGCCACCAATCAGAGCGCCCGTTGCAGCACTTTTGGTTGAGTCACCACCAGCAGTCGCTGCCCCAATAAGGGCGCCAGCAGTGGCCCCCTGAGCTGCACGTGTTTCGGTTGTCGACATTGAATCGCACGCGCTAAGCGCCAGAATGCTGGTCGCTAGAACTGTGATTGTCATTTTTGCTCGGGTCATTTTTGCCTCGTGTTTTATAGCTTTCGATGGGCAAACTATAGCATGGGATAAAAAAGCACCAAGCCCGTAATTCAGCGGCGTCGGCAGCTTCTTGCCATCTCAGGCGCTTTGGCGAATGTCCCCTTCGGAGCGCGCAGATTCATAGGCAAGCATGGCTCGTTTGATCGGAAGCCCCCAATGATACCCACCCAATCCTCCTGATTTGCGCAAGGCCCGATGGCACGGAATGAGCCAGCTTACCGGATTGCGACCGACAGCGGTGCCAACAGCGCGCACCGCCTTTGGGTTTCCCACGGCCTGGGCTATTTCAGAATAGGTGGTGACCTGTCCCGAGGGGATGCTTAACAAAGCCTCCCAAACTTTGATTTGAAAGGGTGCGCCAATGAGGTGCAGCCGCGCCTCTCCATTTTGGTTCAACGCAGCCGATACCCATGGGGAAATTGCTGCTGGATCTTCGATGAAATCTGCCGCGGGCCATCTGCTTTTCATATCTTTCATTGCGGTTGCCGCGCCGGTGTCGTCGCCAAAAGCCATCCCGCACAGCCCTTTCTGCGTCCCCATGGCAAGGGCTGCCCCAAATGGGCTGTCAAACCAACCATAACGAATCGTAAGCCCGTCGCCTTTGCGCGCAAATTCACCAGGGCTCATGGCCTCCCAGCGCAGGAATAGATCATGTAATCGACCATTCCCTGACAGCCCAAGTTCGTTGACGGTTTCCAATGTTGTGAAATTGTCCCTCAAAAGAGATTTGGCGTGGGTCAAAGACAGATACTGTTGATACCGTTTGGGGGACACACCGGCCCACCGGCTAAAGACCCGCTGGAAATGCGCCGGGCTCATTTGCATCTGCGCTGAGATGTCATCAAGCGAAAGGTGGGCGTCATCCTGCGCGTCGATCAATTCGATCGCGCGTTTGATGATCCCGTAGTGATAGCTGTTTTCGCTTTGTTGCATGATCGTTCTCCTGTCTTACCTTCAACGTAAGTGTGGAATAGGGCAACTACGATCCGTTTTTTGCGCATTGCGATGCGGAAGCCTTGTCAAACCTAAACGGCACATGCAGGGTCGCGGCCATGATGAAACAGCTCGATTACAACAGTATTTGCCGCATCTTTGAACGTTTCAAAGAGCAGGAACCCGAACCCAAAGGTGAATTAGACCACACCAACGCCTATACTCTGGTGGTCGCAGTTGCGTTATCAGCGCAATCCACGGATGTTGGGGTCAACAAAGCCACCAAAGCCCTATTCGCCGTCGTAGATACGCCCGAACAAATGCTGGAGTTGGGCGAAGAAGCGCTGATCGAACATATCAAAACCATCGGGCTTTATAAGCAAAAAGCCAAAAACGTGATTAAGATGAGTCGGATTTTGGTCGATGAATATGGGGGGGTGGTTCCCAGTTCCCGTGCCGCGTTGCAAAGCTTGCCAGGCGTAGGGCGTAAGACAGCGAATGTTGTCCTAAACATGTGGTGGGGCGTACCTGCGCAGGCTGTGGACACGCATATCTTTCGGATCGGCAATCGCACAGGTATATGTCCGGGAAAAAATGTTGATGTCGTTGAACGCGCTATTGAAGACAACATCCCTGCCGAGTATCAGCACCACGCACATCACTGGCTAATCCTGCACGGGCGTTATGTCTGTAAGGCCCGCAAACCGATGTGCGGTAACTGTATCATCCGCGATCTCTGCGAGTTTGAGGAAAAGAACTTATGAGCAAGACCTACCAGGTTGTCGGTATCGGCAATGCCATCGTTGACGTCCTGACCCAGTCGGACGACAATTTCCTAGAATTGATGGGCATCGAAAAAGGCATCATGCAGCTCGTTGAGCGCGAGCGCGGTGAGGTGCTTTACGGAGCGATGAGCAATCGTACGCAGGCGCCGGGTGGCTCTGTCGCCAATACCTTGGCAGGATTGGGCAATATGGGCTTGACCACGGGGTTTATCGGGCGTGTTCATGATGACGCACTTGGTCAATTCTATGCCAAAGAAATGGTTGCTGGCGGAACGGCTTTTGTAAACCCGCCAGTCTCTGGTGGTGAGCTGCCAACGTCTCGCTCTATGATCTTTGTTTCTCCGGATGGTGAGCGGTCTATGAATACTTACCTTGGGATTTCGGCGGAACTTGGTCCTGATGACGTGGCTGAGGATGTCGCAGGTCAAGCTGAATTACTGTTCCTTGAGGGGTATCTTTATGACAAAGACAAAGGCAAGGCCGCTTTCGAACGTGCCGCCAAAGTTTGTCGTGTGAATGGAGGTAAAGCTGGGATTGCGTTGTCAGACCCGTTCTGTGTTGATCGCCATCGTGACGATTTCCGTCGTTTGGTGCGTGATTTGGATTACGTCATCGGCAATGAACACGAATGGAAATCGTTGTATCAAGTTGAAAACCTAGATGATGCCTTGGCTCAAGCAGCAGCTGAAAGCGGTCTTGTCGTTTGTACCCGATCAGGTGACGAAGTTGTCTTGCTGCAAGGTGCTGAGAAAGCCACAGTTCCAGTGAATCGTGTGGTTCCCGTAGATGCCACAGGCGCAGGGGATCAATTCGCCGCCGGTTTCCTATACGGCATTGCGACAGGACAATCCCTTGAGACCAGCGGTCGCATGGGGTGTGTCGCAGCCGCTGAGGTCATTAGCCATTTTGGGGCACGTCCTGAGACAGATATTAAGACATTGTTTGCGAAATCTGGTCTGATCTAGGGCCGTAAAATTGAAATGGGTGCACCGCGTCAAATGCGCGGGCACCCTATGATTCTCTGTCGGTTAAATATCCACATGGAACAACTGGTCAGAGACCAAGAGGGGATTGAATGCCCCCTTTTTTATTGACCCAATTTTGCGTGCACTTCGTCAAGATCGATTTCACCGATTGGGTATTTGTTTGAAGGATCCTCAAAGTCGTATTTAAATAAATCGAAATCGCGTTTGTACATTTCATAGACGAGATGCCGTGAAAGGTCGTCAAAATAGTCCTCAACAGGATGAGCCCGCTTGGGGCCGTGCCCTTCGGATTCATTGAACCGGGGGATGTTAGAGAGATCAACGCCGTGCGGCACATCGATGTTGTTAAGAACAGACTGCATCCCTTCGTCAAATTTTTCGGTGAAGAAGATGTTGTTGTAGCGGCCACCATTTACGATGAACGTTGAAATATGGCCCGACATGGCTGACCAATGAATGTCAGGCTCCATCGGGCGTTTCCAACGAATGGTGTCCCGTGAAAACAATAAAAACCGACGAAAACTCGCAATTTGGTCAAATTCAAAGCCGGTATCGGGGTCGCCAACTTCGATCCCATATTTCTGGATCAATAATGGAACGAGGTTACCACGATAGCGTTTTCCATTTCTTTGAATGCCACAGATTTTGTCAAAAAACGATGACAGGATTCGAGTGTATGGGTTTCGGACACAAGTAAAAGCATAGGTATCATGACTTTTGACCTGAGCGGTGATGCGCGGTTGGCTATGTTCATGGGACCATTTGTGCAAACCGGTTTTTGCATCGTGGATATCACCCTCGAAAAACTCACCGTGATCAGAGTAGTACATGATCTGCCCAATCGATGAACATGCACACTTTGGTACCACGCGGTAAAGCACGCTTTCGCTCTCTGTCATCCAGGTGCCAGGAAAACCCATAATATTTACGCCTCCAGATCCGAACGAACAAAAATGTCATCCGGCTACAATTTTCTCCAAAAAACCAAACAACGGGTTTTTATTCAATCTCTCTTAGCGCTATCTGTATAAACAATCTACAAACTGTGGAGTACGGGTTTCGGTTATGGCTAAAATTGCCTTTATTTTATTGTGCCACAAGGATCCTGAGGCAATTATCCAGCAGGCCGAACAGTTGACGGCCATGGGGGATTGCATCGCAATTCACTTTGATGCGCGTGCCAAATCGGAACATTATCAAAAAATTCGCAAGGCTTTGGATGATAATCCAAATGTCGCTTTCTCTAAAAAACGGATAAAATGTGGTTGGGGCGAATGGTCGTTAGTGCAGGCAACGCTCCATGCGCTGGAGGCCGCTGTCGACAGTTTTCCTCGGTGTACACATTTTTACATGCTGTCAGGGGACTGCATGCCAATTAAGTCGGCAAAATACACCCATGACTTTCTTGAGGCCAATGAGAAAGACTACATTGAGAGTTTTGATTATTTCAACAGCGACTGGATCAAAACCGGGATGAAAGAAGAGCGGTTGATCTACCGCCATTTTTTCAACGAACGGACGCAAAAATGGCTGTTCTACCGGAGTTTCGAATTTCAAGAGAGAT
Source organism: Pseudoruegeria sp. (assembly GCA_039972875.1). Classification (GTDB taxonomy): domain Bacteria; phylum Pseudomonadota; class Alphaproteobacteria; order Rhodobacterales; family Rhodobacteraceae; genus Pseudoruegeria. The sequence goes on along the minus strand of JBDWMA010000054.1, from coordinate 91,568 downwards.
TTAAGCTTACGCGAGACGTGCCTGCTGATTTGCAAATCATGATTGGTAGTCAGTGGTGGTGTTTGCGCAGACGCACTGCGGAGTGGATCCTTCAGTTCACACGAGAACGCAAAGACGTCATGCGATTCTTCAAAACAACTTGGATTCCGGATGAGACTTTTTTCCAGACCCTTGTACGTCATTTGGTGCCATCCGAAGAAATTGAATGCCGAACGCTGACATTTTTGATGTTTTCAGACTACGGGATGCCGGTGACGTTCTATAACGATCACTACGAGATGTTGCTAAATCAGGACTTTTTGTTCGCCCGAAAGATCTCTCCAGATGCCAAAGAGTTGAAAGGAAATTTGGGAACGTTGTTTTCCAATGATCGCGCAGATTTTAGTATCAGCAACGAAGGCCGAAGCCTTTATAAGTTTCTTTCCGATCGGGGGCGAAATGGGCGTCGGTTTGCCCCTCGTTTTTGGGAAACTGAAAGCTCCCTCGGGCCGGAGCGGGAATTGATGATCGTTACATGTAAAAAATGGCACGTGGCCAAGCGACTGTTAGACCGCGCACGACATGTCAGCAATGTGCCGATGGTCGAGTATATTTTCGACGAAGAGAATACCGAATTACCCGATTTGGGCGGTATCCAACGTACGCTTACTAAACGTACGCGGCATAGACGTGCCGTGGTCCGGCTGTTGTTTGAATATTATGAAACGGATCGGTTGGTGATTTGCCTTGACCCTACCAATATCGAACTGATGCAGGACTTTTTTTCGGACCGAAGCAAGACCCGAATGCTTGAGATTGATTGCAACTTTAGTGACGATTATCTTGTTGGTCACGCGAAAAGGGTGGGGCTGGCCGGCGAACGAACAACCCAAGAAACAATCGATAACCTGCTGCCAACCATCCGTGGTGATGTTATCTTTGAAAGTGACCGAATCCGAGATTCAAATTTTCCAGGGTATGTCCGAATTCGGGAAGCGAGCTCGGTTGAGGAGAATGCTGTCTCTATTTCCGAATTCCTTAAGCTTCCTTTGGACAAAGCCACTGAAATTGCTCAAACCCCTTATCTTTTTGTGGACTGACTTACATGCCTTACGCCTATGATGAACAAAACATTTTTGCCAAAATATTACGCGGCGAAATTCCAAATTCAACCGTTGCAGAAACCGAATATTCTCTAGCTTTTCGGGATATTGCACCTCAGGCACCGGAGCATATCCTTGTTGTCCCGAAAGGCGCATATGTGTGTTATGATCATTTTGCGCTGGAGGCCTCTGATGCCGAGATCCTAGATTTTACTCGTTTAGTCGGCAAAATTTGCGCGGATCTGGGCGTTCAACCCGGAGAGGGTGGTGCTGGATACCGGCTCATCGCGAATGCAGGAAATGATGGAGTACAGGAAGTGCCGCATTTGCATGTGCATATTTTGGCGGGACATGTGCTTGGCCCTATGTTGGCACCGCGCTCCTAATTTTGTGTGTGGCACTTCAGCTCGCGCTGGCGTGCCAATACCACCCTAAAGAGGCATCACTTTCCCGAAGGGGAAAGTTGCCATTTTTGATATGTGATGTATTCAGCTTTCGCGTTTTGTGAGGGCGAGAAAGATATCCTCAAGATCTGGTTCCTCGGTGCGTACATCTTGGATTTGAACTTTGCTGTCTCTGAGGCAACTAAAGATTTCCTCTGGGGATGTGACGGAGGTCCGATAAGAAAAGATCAGGCTTCCGTTGTGGTTCGGTTTCATTGAAACCCCAACAGGAAGGGCCAGATCAGAAGGCGGTGTCGCTGGTTGAATAATCAACGTTTTCTGATCTAGGCGTCCGATAAGGTCGGATGTTTTTTCTTGTGCGATTTTTTCACCATGGTTGATTATGGCAATTTCATCGCACATTTCCTCAGCCTCTTCGAGGTAATGGGTGGTTAGAATGATCGTCATACCCTGATCGTTTAGTTTGCGCACGTTGCTCCACAGCATTTGGCGTAATTCGATGTCGACCCCTGCTGTGGGTTCATCCAAGACCAAAATACGAGGATGATGCACCAGTGCTTTGCCCAACAAGAGACGCCGACGCATTCCACCGGATAGGGATCGGGCATAGGCATTTGCTTTGTCGCTAAGACCGATCATTTCGAGGATTTCATCACTACGACGGGCGGATTTGGGGACACCGTAAAGGCCAGCCTGTACTTCTAATGCCTCTCTAGGGGAGAAGAATGGATCAAGATTCAACTCTTGCGGCATTACGCCGATCGAGGCACGGGATTGTCGCGGATTCACGTCTTGATCAAATCCCCAGATGTTGACCGATCCCGAGGATTTGAGGACCAGTCCGGCTAGGATATTGATCAGCGTGGATTTTCCTGCGCCATTTGGCCCAAGAAGGCCAAATATTGAGCCCGCTGGAATCGAAAGATCAATGCCTTTTAGCGCTTCTTTTGGGGCAGTATTTTTATGCCCGGTATAGGTCTTTTTCAGGCCGGTGATCTCAATGGCGGTTTCACGCATCTTATGCCCCTTTGTGGCCTTGCCCGTGACGGACGGATCGCTATCATGGGATTAATTACGGCCTATACCGACAGACCTCAACAGCAATGGAAAAAACCATGACAACTCAAGCTCCAGAAATCGTTATTGTTGACAGCTGGCGTGTGTCTTGTGATGGCGGAGAAGGGGCACTAGGACATCCACGTGTTTGGTTGTCCTTATCGCCAGAGACTGGTGTTGTCGAATGTCCCTATTGCGATAAGAAAATCGTGCATCAGGATTTTGCTGACCGCACCTAAGCGAACCAAACTTCGAAACAAACCGGTGGCCTCCGTGCCCTTAAAAGCGCCCCGGGGAGGGCATGTTATGAGTTTTGGAAAAGGTCATCATCTGCATTTGATCGATGGGTCTGCGTTTATCTTTCGGGCCTATCATGCGCTTCCGCCGCTGACGCGTAAATCGGATGGCTTGCCGATTGGTGCGGTGTCTGGCTTCTGTAATATGTTGTTCAAGCAGATAGAGGACACCACCGGTCCCAATGCGCCAACCCATGTTGCGGTTGTGTTTGATCATTCGGGCAAAACCTTTCGGAACGATCTGTATGATAAATACAAAGCCAATCGTCCTCCAGCGCCTGAAGATTTACGTCCGCAATTTCCTTTGACGCGGGACGCGACACGGGCCTTTAACATCGCCTGTGTTGAAGTTGAGAACTATGAGGCAGACGACATCATTGCGACCCTTGCCAATCAGGCCCGAGATGCCGGTGGCCAGGTCACCATTATCTCATCTGATAAGGATATGATGCAGTTGGTTGGCGGCGGCGTCACAATGCTGGATGTGATGAAAAATAAACGCATCGATATTGACGGTGTACAGGAAAAATTTGGTGTCGGCCCTGAGCGGGTCGTTGATGTGCAGGCACTTGCTGGTGATAGCGTAGATAACGTCCCCGGCGCGCCGGGGATCGGTATTAAAACCGCTGCCCTGTTGATTAACGAATATGGCGATCTTGAAAGTTTGCTCTCACGGGCGGATGAAATCAAACAGCCCAAGCGTCGCCAATCGCTGCTCGACAACAAAGATTTAATCCGCATTTCCCGTGACTTAGTGCAGCTGGATGGGGCGATGGAACTGGATTTTGGCCTTGATAGCCTAGAGTGCCGCGCGCCTGAGGCTGAGGCTTTGTTAGGATTTTTGTCGGAAATGGAGTTCCGAACACTCACCAATCGGGCTGCGAAAAAACTAGGTGTTGATACGCCGACGATCCCCGAGACTGAAGCACCTGCCGCAGAGGATGCCCTTGAGGCCCCGGAAATTGATCCAGAAAAATACGAATGGGTCAAAGAGGCAACGGCGTTGCAGCGCTGGATCGATTTGACCTATGCGCGAGGTTGGGTCGCGGTGGATACTGAAACCACCGGTTTGAATGACATGATTGTCGATTTGGTCGGTATATCGCTTTGTGTAAATGCGGGCGATGCCTGTTACATTCCTTTGATCCACAAATCGTCTGCGGGGGATGATCTCTTTGCCAGTGATGAGCTGGCCGAAGGTCAAATGCCGTTGCAAGTGGCGTTGGATATGTTGAAACCGATGCTTGAGGATCCATCGATCCTGAAAATCGGTCAGAACATGAAATATGACGCGAAAATTTTCGCGCGATATGGCGTGAATGTTGCGCCCGTTGATGACACGATGCTGATGTCTTATGCAATGTATGCTGGCGAGCATAACCACGGTATGGACACGCTGTCCCAACGGTATTTGAATCACACACCGATTCCGATCAAATCTTTGTTGGGGACGGGGAAATCCGCGATCACCTTTGACAAGGTTCCTGTTGAAGATGCCGTTAAATATGCGGCAGAGGACGCCGATATCACCCTGCGTTTGTGGCAGTTGTTTAAGCCGAACCTTCATCAGCGCAAAGTTACGACGGTTTATGAAACGCTTGAACGGCCACTTGTCCCTGTTCTTGCCCAGATGGAGATGCACGGCATCAAAGTTGACCGTGACGTTCTGAGCCGGATGTCTAATTCGTTTTCGCAAAAAATGGCTGGTTTAGAGGCGGACATTCACGAAAAGGCAGGGCAGACTTTCAATGTTGGTTCGCCCGCACAATTAGGGGAGGTTCTGTTCGACAGGCTGGAACTGCCAGGCGGCAAGCGCGGCAAGAACGGAAAGTATTCTACCGGTGCTGATATCCTAGAGGATCTGGCCACTGAACACGAATTACCCGGATTGGTATTGGATTGGCGACAGCTGTCCAAGCTGAAATCCACTTACACTGATGCGCTGCAAGACCACATCAATCCGGATACCGGACGGGTTCATACGTCTTATTCGATTGCTGGGGCCAACACCGGACGATTGGCTTCAACCGATCCAAACTTGCAGAATATTCCGGTCCGAAGTGAAGAGGGTCGTCGTATCCGCGAGGCCTTTGTTGCTGATGAGGGAAAAGTTCTAGTTTCGCTGGATTATTCTCAGATCGAGCTGCGCATATTGGCGCAGGTTGCCGGGATCGATGCGCTGAAACAGGCGTTTCGGGATGGGTTGGATATTCACGCAATGACCGCTGCTGAAATGTTTGACGTACCGCTTGAAGGGATGGACCCGATGGTGCGTCGACAGGCCAAGGCGATTAACTTTGGCGTCATCTATGGGATCTCTGGGTTTGGGTTGGCGCGCAACTTACGGATCCCTCGCAAAGAGGCACAAGCCTTTATCGACCGCTACTTTGAGCGGTTCCCCGGTATTCGGACCTATATGGATGAAACGGTCAGTTTCGCCAAAGAACATGGTTACGTGAAGACACTGTTCGGGCGTCGTATTAACACGCCGGAAATTGCTGCAAAGGGCCCTCGGGCGGGGTTCGCCAAACGCGCGGCCATCAATGCGCCTATTCAAGGGGCAGCGGCTGATATTATTCGTCGTGCAATGGTGCGTATGCCTGCCGCAATTGAAGGCTTGCCTGTGAAAATGTTGTTACAGGTTCATGATGAATTGATTTTTGAAATCGATACCGATGCGGTGGATCAATCAATAGAGGTGATCCGTGATGTGATGGAGGGGGCAGCGGCACCGGCTGTTCATTTGGATATCCCGCTGACAGTTGATGCTGGTCAAGGGGCTAACTGGGCTGAAGCGCATTAGGCGCATTTTGACGTTACAAGAGTTAGGGTGTTGGCGATTTGAAGCGAGCATCCTATTTTGCGAATTGGGCGCTTTGGTGGCTTGGGATGCTCTATCCTAAATCGCCACCGTCCAATGATGTCAGCAGCCTAATGTTTGTGGATCGCCTTAGAGAAGGTTGCAGTCAGCCGTTCATCTAGTTCTTGATGGGGTTTTATATGCTGGCCGTAGTGCAAATCTGCCATCGATACGATGCTGTTGTAGATGACCTGAACTAAGCCACTTTTATTTTCATATACCAGCAATTTTTGACAAAATGCGTCAAGCCCGATGCTCGGGTAATCCGCCATTGCAATACCGCCCGGTGCGGGACCTCCGAACAACAACAGAGTTGCCTTTGACCCATCTGAGGCACCATGTATGGCAGTGAAATCGATCTCTCCGAACCAAATTGTATCCCCCTGAGAATTCACGATCTTTTTCAGGTTATCGATTGTATCTGAGAAGTCGCGATCAGACGTTAATGACAAAATCCCGTAATCCAAGACTAAGCTTTCGGTGGGGGCGGGTGCGAAAGGAGCGTCAATAGACGCCAAAACCGGTGCAAGTGCGCGGTCGAATGCGGTCAGATCCTCTGAGGATGGAAGACCGTGTCGTATCTGCAAAAATTTGCTGTTTGTGTAAGTTGCTCGTGTTTCTAACCCTGTATCAAAAGCCAATACGCGGAAGGGCAAATCCAGTCCGACCCGCACGTTCGTTGCCATCAAGTTTGCCGTTAATTCGGGATCCATGAACAGCTGCACACGTGATGCAGGCATTGCAACGCCGGCATCTTGTGCCAAACGGGCGTGATCGATATCGATGATTTGTTTAAACCCTGCCTTTTCTGCCGCAGTTTGCGCGGTGGTAAATACTCTATCCACTGTTGCAGTATCAGCGAAAACGGGGATGCCCATTAGAACGATTGCTATGGCTTGGGCTATGAATCTCAACAATGTCATTGGATAAACTTCCTTTCTGGGTCTTCGCTTCCCGATAATGTAGGCCAGTCTATGATTTTGGCAAAAAATACCTACTTCTTTTGGTTTGGGTGTGAAGTCATGGTTTTACATTTTGTTTATTGAGGTTTCTTTAAACGCCGATGAAGGCCCTAAGAGATGATGTCGCCATTCAGAAATGCCAGGGCTTCGGTGGTTTTTGGCGTTTCGAAAAAGGGTTCAGCGTCAGAGGCCTCGTGGATTTTTCCATGCAGCATAAAGACGACTGTATCTGCGAGACGTCTCGCCTGTCCCATATCATGAGTGGCCATGAAAATCCGAGTACCGTTGTGATGTGCGTTCAACAAAATGGTTTCAATGTCTCGGGTTGCTGCCCCATCCAAATTTGCACAGGGTTCATCTAGAAATAGTACCTGAGGGCTACGGATTAAAGCGCGGGCCAGTGCGAGTTTCTGTTTTTCTCCTCCGGAGAGAACCATCGCGCTGCGATTCAGGGCATGGGCGATCCCGACACGCTCTGCCCATTCTATGGCTTTCTGGTTGGCGTGCGCTTTGGGGGTGCCTTGCAGTCGCAGGGGGTAGGCAAGGCATGCCTGTACAGAGCGGCGCATCATAATGGGTTGCTGAAAGACATAGGCCTGATGATGGCGTGCCTCTTCTGTGTTGACATGCCAATCCACGCGACCGTCGCGCGCCCGTTCCAACCCGTGCATCAATCGCAGTAGCGTGGTTTTCCCGCTCCCATTTGGGCCCATGACGATGGTGGTCCCGGTATCGCTAAACGTATGGCTCACTGGTCCGATGAGCTTTTTGCCCCGCTTTTTTACGATGGCTTGGGTCAGGGTCAGTGGAAGGATATTCACCATCGGCTTCCCCGCTCTGTTTTGGATAGGCTGTGGATTGCCAAATTGATGATGACGGCCAGTGCAATCAAGATGAAACCAAGTGCGAGTGCCAGAGCAAAATCACCTTTCCCCGTTTCCAAGGCTATTGCGGTGGTGAGAACACGCGTCGCGTGGTCGATGTTTCCGCCTACAATCATGATGGCCCCGACCTCTCCTATGGCCCGCCCAAACCCCGCCAGGGCTGCCGTCAACAGTGCGCGACGCCCATCCCAAAGTAACGCGGCTACACGTTGTTTTTTCGTGGTGTTGAGTGAGATTAACAGGTCATGATATTCCGCCCAAAGGTCACGCAGTGCCTGATGGGCAACCGACGCGATAAGTGGGGTAATGATGATCACTTGGGCGATGATCATGGCCGACGGCGTAAACAAAAGCCCAAAAACGCCAAAAGGGCCGGAGCGTGACAAAAGGATGTATACAAGCAAGCCAACCACCACAGGGGGCAGGCCCATAAGGGCGTTCATGACTGCAATCGTTGTGCGTCGATATCGAAACCGGTTTACGGCCAGCCAAGCGCCAAAGGGTAACCCAATGGCTGATGCGATAAGAGTTGCTGTGATCGTGACCTGAAGAGATCGACCCGTAATTTCGATCAAATCGGGGTCAAAAGACATCACAAGGTGGGCGGCCTGTATTAGGCCGCTCAGGATATCATTCATAAATGATGCCCAAGATGTGAGGCTGTCTTTGTCATAGATGTCACGCAGTTAGGTGATAAATAAGATCAGGTTTTAATCATAGATTTACCAGATTAATCGGGCGCTGACACGCTTTTAACGTCGAAGTATTCGTTTTAGGCGACCTAATAGATAGCGACGCCCCAAATCGAGGATCATTGCTTGTGGGAACTCGCTTCGGATCAACGCGACGGCTTCTTGTTCGCTGAGGGATGCGATACGGTGAACGGTTGCATCAAAATCTGCCGGTGCGTAACGTGCTATGCGGCGGTTCGTTGCAAAACCGATGCGATAATTGTGGACAAATGCTTTTGCACAAACAGCCTCATAACGTTTCAACGCCAACGGGTCCCCTTGTTGCAGGTGCGCGTTTAAGCATTCACCGAGCAAACGCCCGTATTCAATCACAAGCCGTAATCCTTCGCCGACAGTTGGTGTGGCAAAATTGGCTGAATCACCGGTGCGTACAATATTTCCATAGACCAATTGGGGATCATAGGGTTCGGAGGGTAAAGTGCCGGCATTGACCTGTAGGATCGGTCCGGGCGTAAGGCCCATTCGCGCGGGCGCGTCGCTTTGTAGGTACTGATCCAATAGGGCGCGGGGGTTGCTATTGATGTTTGGTTTTATGATGCCTGCGCCGATCCGGATGTGTCCATTGGCATCTGGGAAGGCCCAGCCGTATCCAGACGGAATGGCGGTGCCCAGAAATAATATGCCCGTATCAGGTCGCATGGTGCCTATCGGCATTTCATATTCGACTCCGACCCCTATTCGCGTAGGCTTGGGCGCATGTCCGAGTTCAGAAACCACGGCATTTTGCCAGCCAGACGCATCCACGATCATGCGGCAATTGATTTTGTAAACAGATTCTGATTTTGGGCGAAGCGTGACGGAGTACCCCCCCTTAATCGGCGTGGATTTTAGATATTTGGTGGCACAACGCAGATGACGGTTGGGGTGGTTTGAGTTGTCCGCCAAATACCGGTAAAGCGCGGTAACATCTAACACGGCGGCTTTGTTTTTGGTTAAAGTGTGCGCTGACTGAGAGGTGTCGGCGTAAAATTCCATCTGGTCGAGCAGATGGTAAAGATGACGAGGGATGTTCAGGACCCTGAGGTCCTGTTCCCAAGAACATCCGCTTGTTCGAACAGGTAAACCGATTTCGGCATCTTGATGGACAATCAAACACCGCAAATTTGGGGAAAGAGTCTCTGCTACGGACAAACCGGCCGGGCCACCGCCGACAATTAAAACGTCATATGTACATTCATTGCGTATCATCTTGCCGTAAGCCTAACGGCTTTTTTTGCAAAAGGACCGTGCATTTTTCTAACAGGCGGTTTGATGCGCGCATCCCCGCCACCGATGGTTAGCCGCTGGTGTATTCGCGTAAAAGGAGAGCTCTTAAGGCTAATTTTTAACCCGTTCCGACTTGGGATCATACATCGGTCGTAAGGACGCCTCAGCCTTTATACGTTGCCCGGCGACCTCGATCTCATAGGTTGATGCCAAAACGTCGGCCGCTTTTTCCCCCTTGGAGGGGACATAGCCCAGCCCAATGGCCGCCCCAAGTGTGTGGCCGTAACTTCCACTGGTCAGTTCTCCGACAAATTCACCATCTCGTAAGATGGGTTCTGCGTGATACAGGAGTGGCTCAGAGTCCATCAGTTTAAATTGAAGAAGCCTGCTATGGGGGCCGCTTTCTTTGCGGGCCGCGACGGCGGATTTACCGATAAAATCCTTTTTGTCGAGTTTCACGGCAAAACCAAGACCTGCGTCCACCGGATTATCTTCGGCGGTGATGTCATGGCCGAAATGGCGATACCCTTTTTCGATCCGGCAGCTGTCCATCATATGCATGCCGCAAAGTTTTAGACCTATATCCTGACCTGCCATGTGAAGTGTTTCAAACACATGTCCCGCCATATCGGAGCCAACGTAGACCTCCCATCCAAGTTCACCGACATATGTCACGCGGTGAACGCGAGCCAAACCCATGCCGATTTCGATATTTTGGGCTGTCCCAAACGGATTTATGGCATTGGTAAAGTCATTCGGCGAAACCTTTTGCAGGAGGGCGCGGGAATTGGGGCCCATGACGGCCAAGACCGCCTCACCATTGGTGACATCGGTGATGACAACATTGAAATCTCCCACATGTCTTCGCAGCCACGTTTCGTCGGCCAACCGCGTGGCCGCAGGGGTGACCATCAAATAAGCGGTTTCAGATAGGCGCGTTACGGTGATGTCGGCTTCAATTCCGCCATTGCGGTTGAGCATTTGCGTGTAGACGATTTTACCTGTGGAGACAGACATATCGCCCCCACAGGTGTAATTTAGGAACGCTTCAGCATCGCGACCTTCGATCCGAATTTTACCAAAAGACGACATGTCGTACATGCCGACATTTTCACGAATGGCGTGATGTTCGCGAGCGCGATTTTCAAACCAATTTTGCCGTTTCCAGCTGTATTCATATTCGGCCTTTTGGCCGGGATCAGCAAACCAATTCGCGCGTTCCCAACCGGCGATTTCCCCCATGACGGCGCCGTTTTGTATAAGATGGGTGTGGACGGGGGAACGACGAATACCGCGGGCAGTGGCTTTTTGACGAAACGGGTAGTGATCAGCATATAGCAAGCCGAGTGTTTCTTTGGAGCGTTCAAAAAGATAAGTTTTATTGCCTTGAAAAGGCTGCATGCGAGAGATGTCAACATCGCCTAGATCAAAAGGTTTGTCGCCGCTGTCCATCCATTCTGCAAGGGCCATGCCTGCACCACCAGCCGACTGAATGCCAATGGAGTTAAAGCCTGCAGCGACCCAGACGTTGTCCATTTCAGGCGCTAAACCAAGGTGGTAGGCATCATCAGGAGTAAAGCTTTCGGGGCCGTTAAAAAAAGTGTGTATACCGGCCTCTGCCAATATAGGTAACCGGTTCACAGCAGCCTCTAGGATCGGTTCAAAGTGGTCAAAATCCTCTGGAAGTTGGTCGAACTCAAATTCCTCGGCTATCCCCTGCATGCCCCAGGGTTTGGCGTTGGGTTCAAAGGCCCCAAGCAGTATTTTACCAGCATCTTCTTTGTAATAGGCGCATTCATCGGGGACTCGAAGCACTGGCAGTTGGGTTAGGTTCGGGATATTTTCGGTTACGATGTAAAAATGTTCACAGGCGTGCAGGGGGACATTCACCCCCGCCATGCGCCCGACGTCATGGCCCCACATGCCAGCACAGTTTACGATCATATCACAGGCGATATGGCCGGTTTCATTCCCTTGTGCCCAGTCTACGCCGATGACTTTGCGTCTCTGTTTGTGGATTTTTGTGACCTTGGTGCGTTCGATGATCTTCGCACCGTTTTGTTTTGCACCCTTGGCCAGTGCATGGGCAATATTGGCTGGATCACCTTGGCCATCTTTAGGCAAATAGACCCCGGCCAACACATCTTCGATGTTTAGATGTGGATATTTGTCTTTGACGTCCTGAGGTGAAACCTCATCAACCTCGACGCCAAATGCGCGCGCCATAGAAGCTTGCCTTAGGATTTCTTCCTTGCGGTGTTCGGTCAGTGCCACGGTAATCGATCCGCAGCGTTTAAACCCGGTCGCGACGCCGGTTTCGGCCTCAAGCTCTCCATATAGTTCCTGCGAATATTTCGCGAGTTTGGTCATGTTCTTGGTGGCGCGGAGCTGTGCGATCAAACCGGCGGCATGCCAAGTGGTGCCACTGGTCAATTGCTTTCGCTCAAGCAGTACGATGTCTTCCCACCCTTTCTTTGCCAAATGATAGGCGACAGAGCATCCGATGACGCCTCCGCCAATGATGACAACGCGGGCTGTGGTTGGTGGGGTCATGGGTAGATCTCCACATATTTGGCTTTGTAAAGCGCGATCATTTCCTCTTCGGACACGCCATCGTCATAGGGTGGTGTCGTCATCTGGCTGGCAGATGAAACATTGATGATCACCAATGCGTTGATCCGGTTCGCTAAGTCGCCCCATTGGTTTTGCCATTGCGGGATCAAGTCCTCAAAAGGTGCGGTGCCGCGGCGCAGCGTTTGAGTGGAGCCGCGAACCCGAAGGCCTTTGCGTTTCCATTGATCGATGAAATTAACCTCAACCTCTGGGTTGATCGACAGATGACTTAAGGTCTGGGGGGAACGGATCTCTCCAAAGGCAATGGTTTTGTCGTCCAACACTAAAAAGGTACCTTTTGGTGACAGACTTGGGTGGCCACCTGGGGTGATCGTTGCGACAAATCCCAATGGAAAGGTTGCAATGAGGTCTTTTGCAAAATGATCAAGCATCATAGATCCCTTGTGATGGTGTGGCCCGCAATTCGCAATTGTCGCGCTAATTCGGTGATATGTGTGGGACCAACCTCGCAGCATCCGCCAACAAATTTGGCACCGGAATGGACCCATCCCAACGCAAAATCTGCATAGGCATTTGGTGTCAAATCGAGCCGAGCGTTCAACCCATCCACCGTACCGCCAATTGTCAATGCGTCGATGCCTGTGAATCCATTTGCATAGGCCCCAAACGGCGTTCCGGTCGTTGCCAATGCCTCTAGATTTGCATCTACAGCCTCAGGTTTGGAACAGTTCAGCATCACACCGGCCTGTCCCATTCCTTCAATCGCTTCTAAGGCATCGATTAATGCCTCCCCGGATCGCAGGTTTGCGCTGTTGTCGTCTGCCACAGAAATCGCGACCCAAGTGGGTTTGCCCGTTTCTACAGCCGCCTGTGTGGCGGCAATGATTTCTGTGATCGACGACAGGGTTTCACATAGAAACAGATCACATGCCTCGGCTTGATGTTCGACTATCTCTTGGTATAGTGGCAGGAGTTCTGCGGGGCTGATCTGCATGTCCGGGCGATACGATCCGTGCAAGGGCGGCAAGCATCCAGCCAATTGAGCCCCTGTTCCGACGGCATCGCGGGCCGCATTCCCCAGATCTATGGCACGAGATACCAACGGTATATACATCTCTGCCGCGCCTTCACGTTCCAGCCGTTCTGGCGTTGCGGAATAGGTGTTTAATGTCAGTACACTGGCTCCGGCGCGCAAAAAATCCTCGTGGACTCTCTGAACGACTTCAGGTTCCTCCATCATGACTTTCGCTGACCACAAAGGGTGTGGTGGCATTGAGGAGCGTTTCAGGAGTTCTTGTCCAGTGCCCCCATCCTTTAGCAAAATTTGTGACATAACTGCTTTCCTTTAAGCGCGGATACGGGTGTTTTTCGGATCCCAAAGAGGTTCATCAGCGTGTACGGTTGCTGGGTAACGGACGCCAAATATCTCGACCTCTAGTTTGATGCCAGGTGTATGCAAATCGCTGCGCAACATAGCCAAAGCAATGGAGGCATCGACGCGGTAGCCATACCCACCCGAGGTGGTTTCCCCGACAATTTCGTCGCCGAGCCAGATGTTGGACATGTAAGGCGCGTCAAAGTCTGAACTGTCTATCGTGAGTGTTGCAAATCGTTTGGACACACCTTGTTGGTGTTCTGTCAGTAGCGCGGCTTTGCCGGGGAAATCGTGTGGTTTGTTCAGGCGAATAAACCTATCCAATCCGCCTTGTAGCAATGAATAGTCAGTAGACAGATCGCCCTTCCAACTGCGGTATCCCTTTTCGAGGCGCAGACTCTCGAGCGCATACATGCCGAAGGGTGTGGCGCCTGCTTTCAAAACAGCGTCATAGATGTCTGGCATATCCGCCATTGTCGCATGGATTTCCCAGCCAAGTTCGCCCGCAAAGGAAACTCGTGCAAGCCGTGCTGGTTTTCCAGCGACGTTTGCCTTCTGTAAAGATAACCAACCAAGGGTGAGATCCCCGTCAGAGATTGCCTCAAAAATAATACGGGATTTGGGACCTGTAACGATCAAAGTCGAAAACTCTGCGGTGTGATCTGTCAACGTCAGGCTGCCATCCTTGGGCAGGGCGTTCCTTAACATATCCCGGTCATGCCACTGCGCGGCGGCCGCAGTGATCAGGGTAAATTCATCCTCTGCGTGACGCATAATGGACATTTCGGTCAGGATCCGGCCGTGGGGTGTCGCGAAATATCCGAGAGTCATCCGGCCGGCTTTGGGCAAGGCACCGGCAATCAAGCCCCGTAACCATTCTGCAGCCCCTTCGCCCGTTAGATTAAACCGAGAAAATCCGGGAAGATCCAAGACGCCGACGCTATCACGTACAGCCTCACATTCCGCGCGAACACGCGGTTCCCATGGGCCATTACGTTCAAAAGTATGGGTCGCAGTTACGGATGTGTTATCGCCGTCTTTGGCAAACCAATTGGCCCGCTCCCAACCGTTGTAAGTACCCAATTGGGCTCCCGCATCAATCAGGCTTTGGTGGTTCGGAGAGAGCTTTTTATTCCGACCAGCCGGCCATTCATGATGCGGGAAATGGATGGCATATTCGTGTCCGTAGACCTCCATGCCTTTTTGAATGCAGTAATCATTGTCGGTGTAATCGGTGTATCGTCGAGGATCGACGGCCCACATATCCCATTCGGTCTGACCTTCGGTGATCCATTCAGCCAATACTTTGCCGGCCCCCCCGGATTGGGCGATACCAAATGTAAAGACGCAGGCCTCAAACGCGTTGGGGACACCGGGCATTGGCCCGATCAGTGGCAATCCATCTGGCGCATAGGGAATGGGGCCGTTGATCACTTTGTTGATGCCCGTTTGACCTAACAATGGCACCCGCGCCATGGCGTCCTCAATATACCATTCAAGGCGTTCCAGATCATCAGGATAGAGTTGAAAGCTGAAATCATCAGGCATTGGATCATCAGGCGTCACCCAATGCGCCTTACAGTTCCGTTCATAAGGGCCAAGGTTCAGGCCGGTTTTCTCCTGACGTAAATAATAGGACGAATCCACATCGCGTAGCAGCGGAAGTTTTTTTCCGTTGTCTTTGGTCCATTCTGCGATTTCTGGTATTTCATCGGTCAACATATACTGGTGGCTCATCACCATCATAGGGACCGTGCGTCCGCCATAGGGTTTAAACCATTCCCCTACGCGCTGGGCGTAATAACCCGCGGCATTGACGACATATTCGCAGCGAATTTCTCCCTTTTCCGTTTCCACGACCCATTCGCCATTCTCGCGGCGTACCCCCGTGGCTGGGGTGAAACGCAGAATTTTAGCCCCCATATCGCGTGCGCCTTTTGCGTAGGCTTGGGTTATCTGGGATGGATCCATGTCGCCATCCATCGGATCCCAAAAGCCGCCTGCAAGATCATGAGTTTCCATGAACGGATACGCATCTTTAAGGTCTTGAACGCTCATCATTTCCACGTCCATGCCTTGCGATATACCCATGCCGCGAGCGCGCTCAAATTCTTGCATCCGCTCTTTGGAATGGGCCAATCGTACAGAACCGGTAACAGCGTAATTGATTGGATAATTCACATCATCGCCGATGGTCCTATAGAGATCGGTGGAATATCGCTGCAGATTCATAATAGCCCAACTGTTGGAAAACGTCGGAATGTTGCCTGCCGCGTGCCATGTGGACCCTGCCGTCAGCTCGTTCTTTTCGAGCAAGACGCAATCAGTCCATCCGGCTTTGGCCAAATGATAGAGGCTGCTGGCGCCAACGGCTCCGCCGCCGATGATAACAACGCGCGCTGTGGTGGGAAACTCTGCCATGATCGGCTCCTCTAGTTGGTCGTCTTCAGTAAACGGGCGGGGAAATGACCCAGATGGCCACTGCTGCAATGTCAAAAGGGTTTTCCCAGCGCAATGTCTGTTTGCGAATGCGAAAGCTGTCGCCGGGAGTGATGAGAAATTCCTGCTCATCCAGCCAGATGTTTAGCTGGCCAGAAATCAGATAGCCGACCTCTTGGGTTGGACGGGTGATGGGGGCATCGCTTTTGGAGCCCGGCTGGAACGTTGAATGAATGACTTCAAAACTATCTGTCAAATCCGGAGAAAGCAGTTCCTCTACGAGGCTGGCCTGAGTGTTCCCGACTTTGCGCCGTGCGTCTTTGCGAACAACCCGACCCAATTCATGAACTGGCGCTATGGCCTGCCCAAAAAGCATTGATAAAGGCACTTCATAATGAGCGGCGAGGGCCTTTAGCTCGTCATAACTTGGTTCTGAAATACCCCGTTCAACCTGGCTAAGCCAGCCCACTGATTTCCCTAGAACCTCTGCCAAAACCTCAAGGGTAATCTTGCGTGCTTTGCGCAATGCTCGCAAATCTGCGCCCAGTGAGGGTGACTGAGAATCAAAAGACATGTTAGCTCCGTGAAATTTTTTTTAAAAATTTCATACGAATGTGTGAAAAAGTCAAAGAAAATTTCATGAATGGATCACTTTGAAAGATGCAGGGACACAAAGAAAAGGGCAAGGTAGATGTATCTATTTGAAATATATAAAAATATTTTATTCGGGCTAGGCTGGAAGATACTAAATAAATTCTGAAAATTATAACCTGTAAGGTTCATGCATATCGTAACATAGCGATTTTCGGCAGAAACAGGCGCGAAATAGGCTGTTTCTGGTCTCTGTCGAGGTTCAGTTTCCAAAATAAATGGTGCCCCCCTGTCGTTTTTGGCCAAACCGCTTGATTGGTTCAATGGGGTTGGTCAAGGACCGCGGAGGAGGAGGCGCATCATTGCAAAGGCTTCGCAGATCAATGCGATTCCAAGACACAATGCCATTTGCGTTGCAGTGGGGTCCGGAAGGATGTTCATGAACATCGCAACGATAAGCGCAATCATTGCACTGGCGTAAAGGATATTTCTCGACGCCACTTTAGACACATGCCGGGCCAGAAACAGCTGTGCCAATGCCTCAAGGCCAAGGAAGACAACGAGCATCCCGACCACGAGGCCTTTGGCTTCTGACAGGTGAATAACGGTGAAAAATCCAAGGAGCGCAGAGGTGACGACCGACAGGCAACGCACCCAAAAAAATGGGAGTTTCCAGCTGACAAACAGAGTCAGAAATATTGCAGCCCCATTGCCCACCATAAGCCACCCCAAAAGAGTGGTTTCCAGCACACTTCCAAATAATGGATAGAGCAATGCAGAGAAGCCGGCCAATCCAGCTATCGCCGTTTGTAGCACGTGGATATTTTTATGTTTATATAGTTTTTCCAGAGGGATAACTGGTCGCTCGGCTGTGGTGGTCTCAGTCATGATATCTCCCCCAAGGTGTAGTCTTTTCGGATTTAAGTTATCATTATTGTCTGCTCAAACAATCGATTTTCGAATTGGGGCTTTTACTTTCTCAGCGGGTGTGTCTGTGCTAGCCCTAGGTATGACTGAAAACATACCTGTCCGTCTCTTGACCTTTTGCACCGTCATTCTTGCCCTAGCTGCAGGGGGATGGATGCTGAATGTCAGTGAAGGCATTGTAATCCCTATCATTTTAGGGGCACTTCTGGCCTTTCTTTTGACATCGGTGACACAGGCAACTGCGCGGCTTCCAGTTATCGGACCGAGGTTTCCCTTTTGGCTGAGAATGACGATTTCGTTTCTGATCGTATTCCTGTTTTTGTTGGTATTGGTGCTGTTAATCGCGCGAAATTTGGATCAGGCGGCGCGTGTTGCACCAGGGTACGGTCAAGCATTTGGCACTATGATTACCTCGACGGCTGAACGGTTTGGGTTTGAAATCGACGTGACATGGCAGGGGGTGCAATCCCTCATGGGGGAATCCCTAAAGATCCAGTCTGTCGTCCGTTATGGGGTTGGTGCGATAAGTGGTTCATTGGCCTATGTGTTTTTGGTCTTTGTGTATGCTTTGTTTTTCCTTTTAGAGGCGCGTCATTTTGATTCAAAAATCAAAGCGATCTTTAAAACACCAGAATCCGAACGCCGCGCCCGCACAGTTGCGCATTTGATTGTTGGAAAAGTCGGCGCCTACATGGCGCTCAAAACGCTGGTGAATGCGATTTTGGCACTGGCCTGTTTTGCGGTCCTTTGGGCATTTGGTATCGAATTGGCTGCGTTTTGGGCGATCCTGACTGGGGTGTTCAACTATATCCCTTATGTTGGATCCTTAATTGCTGTGATGCTTCCGGTGTTTGTCTCTGTTGGTCAATTTGAATCATTGGAAACCACCGTATCTCTGGCGATTTATCTGATCCTTATGCAAAATATCGTTGGGTATTACATTGAACCGCGTTTGCTTGGGAAGCATCTGAATCTAAGCCCACTTGTCATCATGATCTCTTTGGCAGCTTGGGGGGTGATGTGGGGCATTCCGGGGGCGATCCTGTCGGTGCCCTTGACATCTACGTTGATGATCCTTTGTGGATCTTTCCCATCAGGACAGGCTTTCGCTGTTTTGTTGAGCGAAGACGGCCACCCGCCGGGGGCCGACGAGGTCTAGTCGCAAAGCAGTCGTTTTATACGCAGGATTTCCTTATAAGCGAGCATAGCACTGCGATCTTCACCAAGTTTTTCGTGCTCACTTCCCAACAGTTTGAGAAATTGAATTTGCCAATGTGGGTAATTCAAGGAAACAGCCAATCGTTTCCCCTGTTTTAAACGCCGCAAGGCCAGTGAATTGCGGCCCTGTTTTAGCGCCAATAGTCCTTGAGACTGCAGCAAATGGCATTTGGCGCGCTGGTCTCCGTCATGGTCTGCAAGTCTCATCCCTTTGCGCAGTGCAGTTTCAGCCTCTTTCAGGTTCTGGGACTGCAGCCAGGATTTCCCAAGGACATTCTGAATATAGGGTTGGACAACCTCATTGCGGTGATGGCGTGCCAATGCATGCGCGAATTCGGCCGCCTCAAGCGCAAGGTCTGTGTTTTGCCCCTGACAATAGGCGTTTGCGATATAGGTTTGAATAAGCGCCACTTCGGGACCATGTGCCCGTGTTCTGGCCTCATACAGTTTATCCAATGCGCCATTTCTGTTGTTTTCTGAAAACAACAGAATTGCGTGGCTGGCCAGATGGCAAGCATGGGTGTCATCTGGCGTCTGTTCTGACAAGAGAGAGACAGCTATCTCATGGCACTGGTGGGCCTGCTTAGGTTTTTCTTGGCTGAGAAAGAGGCTGCTTAGGGTAGTATAAATATCTATTCGTGCGGTTTGAGAGTGAGCCTCTATCAAGGCGCGATCAGCCTTTTGCGCAAGGGCAATGGAGTCATGGCTACGTCCCGTCCAATTGAGATGCCAAGCCAAAGTGCGCAGCGCGAGACCAATATGAGAGGGATCGGCATGAGAGGCGGCATCGGCATTTGAGCAAATTTGTTCGGCTAATTCTTTGCTTTGCCGTCTGTCCCGCCAGCGCAATGTCCATGCTGATCGGTTCAAGAGCGTATGAGACGGCGCGCTTGTTTGCGTGGTGGTCGACATGTTGAGGTTGACCGTGTTCATAGGATCAGTTTAAGGTCGTGATCCGAAACCGTGTAGCAAATTTAATCTCATTAAATCAGCCCGCCCCCATGTTTAAGAGGCGGGCCAATTCGATTTATTCGGCTTTACCGGCCATTCCGCCGGAAATTTCTTCTGTCTGAGTCTCATCAATTGGAGTTGGTAATACGAGGTTCAGTACGATGGCGATAAGGGCTGCTGGCAGCAGGCCCGAGGTCATCAGGATTCGCGCTGTGTCTGGCAAATGTTGAACCGCGCCGGGTTCAAGTTGCAGGCCAAGGCCAACCGAAATGGCAATCGCGAAAATCACCATATTCCGGCGATCCCAGTTGACATCAGCAAGCATCGACATACCTGCCGCAACCACCATGCCAAACATCACGATAACGCCCCCACCAAGGACTTCAATTGGGACAGTCCGAATGATCGCACCCACTTTGGGAACTAGCCCGCAAAGGATCAGGAACAAGGCGCCGCAGGTTACCACATGGCGGCTCATGACACCGGTCATTGCGATCAGTCCAACGTTCTGGCTGAACGATGTATTCGGAAAACCGCCAAAAACACCCGCAAGTGCAGACCCAAACCCATCGGCATAGGTTGCGCCTGTGATTTCTTTTTCGGTGGCCTCTCGACCGGCGCCGCCCTTGGTGATGCCAGACACATCGCCAACGGTTTCAATCGCAGAGATGAATGCCATCAAGCAGAACCCGATGATGGCTGCTGCAGATAATTCAAATCCGTATTTGAAGGGCATAGGCAAAGCGAAAACCGCAGCCTTGTTCCAGCTTGCGATGATCCCGAAATCTCCACCAAAGCTGATCATACCAGTCATCAGCGCGTAGATGTAGCCAACGATCAACCCAAGCAAGACAGCTGAGATCGACAGCATGCCTTTGGTAAAGAATTTTAAGCCTAAAGTGACAATAATCACGACCAAAGCCGCAGACCAGTTTAACAAGCTGCCGTATTCTGGCGTGCCAATAGCGGGCACACCGCCTGCTGCATATTGAATGCCAACTTTGACCAACGCCAAACCGATCATTGTGACGACCAAGCCGGTGACAAGAGGCGGCAAAGCAAAACGGATCTTCCCGACAAAGGTTCCGATAAAGGCGTGAAACAGCCCCCCAATAATGACGCCGGTGAACAATGCCGCGAGCCCGTCAACACCCTTTCCCGCAACAAGCGGGATCATGATCGGCAAAAAGGCAAAGCTGGTGCCTTGTACGATTGGCAGCGCGGCCCCAACCGGACCGAGCGTGATCGTCTGCAAGAGCGTCGCAACGCCCGCAAACAACATTGACATCTGGATCAGATACAGCAGTTCTGGAAAGTCCGCAGAACCGGAGCCGAACCCAAAACCAGCCGCACCCGCGACAATAATCGCGGGCGTGACGTTTGAGACAAACATGGCCAAGACGTGTTGTATCCCCAATGGAATGGCTTTTGCCAATGGGGGTGTATAATTCGGATCGCGGAGTTGCTCCGGCGTTCCTATAGATGTGTCAGTCATAACCCTCTCCGTTTATTATATGCGTCCGCTACGGGAGCACTTTTCATCAGCCTTCGTTAGACTTGGGTGGCGGGGTGTCCCGCTCTTTTATTATTTTTCAATAGTATAAGGGGCTTCTAGTTTGTATTCTTCTAGGTTTGGTGTGTTTCCAATGCGGTCGATGACTGCAAACAGACCCGGTGCTGACAGGGGGGTGAGAACGCCGTGCCAGATGTTGCGATGAAAGTTGATGCCTTGTCCGGGGGTGGTCATAAAAGCAAGCGGCTGACCTGGTGTGCCATTGATGTCGTTGGCGACTATCACCAGAAACGGGTCCATAGACATCGGAACAAAGGCCTGTGAGCCGTCAGGGTGGCGTTCCAGTAAATCCACGGTATAGGGTAACTTGCGCGGTTTGGCCTGAAATAGGCTGATACCAGCTTGTCCGCCCTGACCAAAATCCATTCGTGCCCGGTCATGGAACCGTTCGCAAAACCCCTGATTAATGATTTTAACCGGGATGCCTGTGGCCTCCAGAACATCTCCGAACGGGGCAAAGGCTGCGGGTGTCAAAGGTTGAGTTGCGATCACGGTCATGCTCAGAGCCCCAATTTCGGGTGCCGGTTGATATCTTTGTAAAGCAGATACCGAAAGGGGCCGGGCCCAGAGGCGTAGCAAGCTTGGGGGCAAAAGGCACGCAGCCACATGAAATCACCGGCCTGTACTTCGATCCATTCTTTGTTCAGCAGATAATTTGCCTTGCCTTCAAGCACGTAGAGGCCGTGCTCCATGACATGTGTTTCTGGAAATGGGATCACGCCGCCGGGTTGAAATGTCACGATGTTGACTTGCATATCATGCCCCATGTCAGAGGCATCGACAAACCGGGTGGTGGCCCAGCGACCCTCGGTTTCGGGCATAGGTTGGGGCGTGTGGTCTTGATCGCGTGTGACAAAAGCGGAGGGTGCATCAATTCCGGCAACGGCTTCGTAGCGTTTGCGTACCCAGTGGAATTTTAGCAGGCCGGCCCCAGTATTTAGAACGGTCCACACGGCACCTGCGGGAATATAGGCGTACCCTCCAGCGCTCAACGTATGTTCTGTTGCGTCGATGGTCAGGGTCATATCTCCCTCTGTCACCAAAAGCACGGCCTGTGCATCAGCATCTGGTTCGGGATGTTGGGAACCGCCACCAGGGGCGGTTTCCATGACGTATTGTGCAAAAGTTTCAGCAAAACCAGACATGGGGCGGGCGATGATCCAAGCGCGCGTGTCATTCCAGAACGGAAGGTTCGATGTCACAATGTCAGTCATGACATCGGCGGGGATCACGGCATAAGAATTGGTGAACACCGCGCGAGATGTAGTCAGACTGGATTGTGCGGGCAACCCGCCGGGCGCAGAAGCGTATTTTGTCATGGCAACATGTCTTTCAATCGATGGAGCGCGATCCGCTCTACCTGTTTGCAAGCAGCACAGAATTCTACGTCACCATCATTTTCCAGCCGTTGATGAAAAGCATTTAGAATGCTTTGCTTGTCGTGATCACGAACGGCAATGATAAAGGGAAACCCGTGTTTCTCAACGTAGCAGGTGTTCAAATCTGTAAAGGTGGCACGTTCGGCATCAGTTAAGGAATCCAGTCCTGCTCCGGCTTGTTCGGCCGTGGATTCCGCCGTTAGACGTTTGGCCGCAGCTAGTTTACCAGCAAGGTCAGGGTGGGCAGTCAGAACGCTTAGGCGTTGTTCCTTTGATGCGGACCGAAATACCCGACAAAGCGCATTGTGCAGGCCAAGAGCCGTATCATGCGAGGGGCCAAGTTCTAATCCATGGGCACCTTGAGCAATCCAAGGGGAATGTTCGAAAATGCTGCCATAGCATTCAATGAACCGTCTTTGTGTCATGTCAGTTGGGCGCTCAACAGTGGTTGGGGCCGGGTGTTTTGTGGCCCAATGTTTCGCAATATCGATGCGACGAGGAAACCAAACATCTGTGTGGCTCTGGGCGTATTCGATAAACCGGCGCAGAGCTTGCACGCGGCCGGGGCGTCCGATCAAACGACAATGCAGACCGATCGACATCATTTTGGCCGCCCCTGACTGACCCTCGGCATAGAGGGCATCAAAGCTGTCTTTGAGGTAGGTATAAAACTGCTCGCCAGTGTTAAACCCCTGCGGTGTCGCAAACCGCATGTCATTGGCATCCAACGTATAGGGGATGATCAGTTGATCGCGCCCGTTGATCGACTGCCAATAGGGTAGGTCGTCGTCATAAGTGTCACTGATATAATCAAAGCCACCTTCATGCGCGACAAGGGCCACCGTGTTCAACGAGCACCGTCCTGTATACCAGCCACGCGGGCGTTCTCCAGTAACCTCTGTGTGCAAGGCAATCGCCTCTTGTATGGCGGCACTTTCATCTTGGGCGGACATATCCTTGTGTTCTACCCATTTCAGACCATGACTTGCGATTTCCCAGTCTGAATCCTGCATGGCCGCCACCTGAACAGGGGAGCGGGCCAAGGCCGTGGCAACCCCATAAACCGTTACAGGGATTTTCTTTTCGTTAAACAACCGGTGTAGTCGCCAAAACCCGGACCGTGCACCGTATTCGTAGATGGATTCCATGTTCCAGTGACGCTGTCCCGGCCACTGAGCCGCCCCGACGATTTCAGAAAGAAATGCCTCGGAGGCGGCATCCCCATGCAACACGTTGTTTTCGCCGCCCTCTTCGTAGTTCAGGACAAATTGCACGGCAATTTTAGCACCACCCGGCCAGTTGGCATCGGGAGGGGTCGGGCCATAGCCTGCCATATTTCGTGGATAACGGTTCAACGGTCTGCATCTCCTGTTATTTGTTTCTGCTTGTAATCCATTGCGAACTGTAATTTTTTCAAAAAAAGGTTGAAGGACTTTCCAGATCGAAAATCATGCGTATCTTGACGGTTTTCTAGGCAATTGGTGGGATGAGCCTGTCACAAAAGGATCAAAGTATGAATAACGCCACTGGGTTTCTGTCGACACATGTGCTGGACACGGCCCGAGGTGTGCCCGCAGAGGGGATCGAAATCGATTTGTACCGCGTCAGCGGCAACAGCCATAAAAAGATTGCGACCATGATCACCAATGCCGATGGCCGGACCGATGCGCCGATTCTTGGATCCAAGGCATTCAAAGCTGGGCAATATGAGCTGATTTTTTTTACCGGTGCATATTTAGAGAAACATGGCCTGAATGATGACGATGTAAAGTTCTTGGACCAAATTCCGATCCGATTTGGAATCAATGATGCCGATTCCCATTACCACGTTCCACTGTTACTCTCGCCGTTTGGTTATTCGACCTATAGAGGCAGCTAAAGTTCCATGGATGTGCCAGCGATTTCTTTGACCTTTGATGGACCCCACATCGCCCAATGGCGGATGGCGCGTGGGCTTTTTGCGACATATCAAGTGCGAGCTACGTTTTTCGTGACCCCGGATCAATTGAATGATGCCACGACAGAGTCCTTGCGTTTGCTACAAGGAGATGGGCACGAAATTGGCATGATGGGGCAGGTCGACGGCAGCTTTGCGGAATATCTACAAAAGAAGACGCCTCGGGATTATCTGAAAAATGAGGTTAAATCTGGTTTGCAAACCTTTTCAGATTTTGGATTTAGGGTGCGCTGTTTTGCGTGCCCCGCGGAAGAGATTGAACAACGTCTGGTCATCCCCCTTCTGACTCAATTTGGCGTGTTACGTCGCCTCCCTCCTGCAGGACGACCGGGGGGGCGTGTTTACCACAAAGCTGCGCAGAACGTTGTGGATTGTATGGGCAGCTTGAATATGGGGTCTGATGGAACCTTGACCGAAGATTATTATCAAAAATGTTTTCGACAGACCCTCAATCGTACGGGTTTAAGCGTTTTCTCAGGAAACGGGATTTGTCGGTCGGAGGACGCAAATAGTGCAGAACACATGCGCCCAGACGATTTAGAATGGTTCCTATGGAGCGCAAAACAAAAAAATATCCGCGCATTGCCGTTGTCCGTACTGGAACGGTAAAGACGCCGCCGAGACAGCGCCCAATTTGTTACAATAAGCTAGCGTTGCATTCTCTTGCCATTTCGATGGCTTTTTTCGTGCCAGTTAGATCAACGATGAAAAAGTAATCGGTGTCTGGAAATACGATCATTTCATGCTGTTGTTCGATATCTTCTAAAAATTGAGGATCATCCGACAACACGTATCCACCGCTGTAACCTTCGGTGATGTTGCCTTTCATGCCGGTGGCCTCGCCAGTGTAAACATGCTCTCCGATTAGGATTGCAACAGCGGTTTCGTCGCCTTTTTTGATGTTGGTTTCCGCGCTGGTAAAGACACCGACATAGCCAACCCCGCGGTCCTCAGTGAGACCCATTTGTACAACGCTACCGGCAACATCGGAGCGTTCGATTAAGCAGGATTTTTTCTCAAGATCGGCGAAGACCTTCCACGATTCGACTTCACCAAACTTCTCATAACCTTCTGCCAAAGCGGCGGAAAAGGACATAACAGTCAATGCAGCTGCTGACAGTGCGATTTTATAAGGGGACATTTTGGATACCTCTTGGGTTGTAGGTTATAGGCTACAAGTGAGAACTGCATCTGCATTGGTCAAGTTATCAATGGAACATACGGTGGCAAAGCGCTTAGGGTCAGTTTTCGCGCATCAGATCATTTAGATCTTTTTGAATGCGACCCGTAATATACTCCATGAACCGCAGGATTTTGGCCTCCCGTAGTTTACGATGGGGGTAGAGGCACACCAGTTGCGTCGGGGTCGGTGGGGTCGCCGTTGCAACCGGGACCAATCTGCCTGACCGGATATGATCGATCACCTCAAACGTTGGTTTCATAATGATACCATGACCATCGAGCGCCCAGCCAGTCAGGACATCGCCGTCATCAGACTCAAAAGGCCCGGAGATCGGGTATCGCTGTAAACCATCACCGGTTTGCAAGGTCCATTGATATTCAGGTGCGCCAGGAAACCGAAGGTTCAGGCAATCATGGTCGTCATGAATCAATGCCGTTCCATTTTCGGGCATGCCGCGCCGGGCAATGTAATCCGGTGCAGCGCACAGTAATCGCGGGCAATCCGCTAAGACCCGCATTTTCAAATTGCTGTCCTCTAACGGGCCCATGTGAAAGGCCACGTCCAGTCCTTCGCCGGTCAAATCTACTTGGCGGTCCGACAGGCGCATACGCACATCAATTAACGGGTTTTCTTCTTTGAAGGTCGGAACATGAGGCGCAATAAGGCGACGCCCAACTCCCAAGGGAGCCGCAAGATAAACCGTTCCGCGTGGGTTTTGATTGGCGTCGATGATTTCTGCCTCTGCGGCTGAGATTGCCTCGAGTATTCCAGTGGCGCCATTGTAAAATAACTGACCATTTTCGGTGGGTTGCAGTGCCCGTGTTGTCCGATTGAACAACCGCACGCCAAGGTGTTTTTCCAGTTCTGCAATCCGAGACGAGGCCACAGCGGGCGAGGTGCGCTGATCACGGGCTGCGGCGCTCATGTTGCCTAACTCATAGACACGGACGAACATTTTGATGTTGTTGACGTAGGACAAACGAATTCCACCTTTGGCGGGAAAGGGATTAGTGCCTCATTTTATTAGCAAAAATATCTTTGCCGGTACAGCGCGCCGTGGCAAGAGGCGACAGAACGTCAGTGCGCCGCCGTCGCTGATGCCTCTTACAGTTTGACCCAGACCACATCCGCAGACGCGATATCGCGCCCTTCAAAATGCAGGGTTTCTGGTGCATAGTTGATGAAAAACCGGTGGGAGGCAGTGTCCCTTACACGCAGGCCATCGGGCAAATTTAGGGTCTCAATACCAAGATCATCGCATTGATCCTTAATCAAACGGGTGAGGGTGTTATCATCCGGCCAGCCCGCAAGGTAATGAATTGCCCCGGATTTGATGAGGGCCGGTTGTCCGCTTTGCGTTGCAAGAACGACTTCCGCCGTGCTTTCTATGTGCTCAAACCAGTGCAAAAATCGACCGCCATTGGTGAGCTTGATGTCACTGTTTGGAGGAAAACTCTCGACCTGGGTGATCACCGCGTCGAGTCCATTCAATGCAGGAGGCATTGGGACCGGAATATCCAACTCAGGTGTTTTGCTGTTGCTGCGTGGCCCTATCAATGCGGTACCCTTGAAATTCGTGAGGGCAGATTTAAACGCATCGGTGAAATTCAATACGCCGGGGGCAAGAATTAGTTTGTAGTCGGATAAATCTGTGACATCTGGCGACAAGATGTCGACTGATAATCCAGCCCGGCGCAATGCTCGGTAAAACGCAAAGCATAGACGGAAATAGTCAAAATCCGCTCCTTGCGGCTGAACATCCCATGCCCAAGCTGAGACGTAATCAAAGACCAGCGCAACCGATGCTTTGGCGGTCTGTTGGGCGGGTAAAGAGTTAAGTTCTTCGGCAACTTGGGCAGCTTCGGCGAGGGCCGGCGATGCGATACTATCGGGGCGCAGCAACCCTGCGTGCAGTTGTTCCTGTGCAAAGGGGGCTTGTCGCCATCGAAAATAACAAACGGTTTCGGCTCCATGGGCAAAAGCCTCCCACGCCCATAGGCGCATCATGCCCGGTAGGGGAGCTGGGTTGTAAGGGGCCCAATTTACCGGGCCTGGCTGTTGTTCCATCACCCACCACCGCCCTTTGCCGACGCTGCGGTACAGATCATGGTGAAAGGCCTGCATATCCGGATCGCCCTGACGTAGGAACCTTGCCTTGTGTTCATCTGATCCTTCGAGACGGTCAGATAAGAACCCAATCGGATAACTGTCCCAACTGGCGATATCAAGATCTGCGCCCACGGCGAAATGGTCAAACTCCGTGACCCGACCCATGTAATTGTGGATCAGTGGCGCATTGGTAAAACGACGTAAAATCTGCGCTTGAATACGGTTGAATTCGACAACCATATCAGAGGCAAAACGGCGGTAGGCCAGCACATGGCTGGGATTTGCCTCTGTTACGGTGAGATTGGGCAAATCGATCTCATCAAAACTGGCGTATTCCATCGACCAAAAGATATTGCCCCAAGCGCGGTTCAACGCGTCGGTTGATTGATATTTTTGTGCGAGCCAGTTGCGAAAGGCTTTGGTGTCGCATTCGGCATATGACAGCACGGTGTCGTGGCAGCCGTATTCATTGTCGGTTTGCCAGGCTACGACATGTGGGTTTTTGCCGTATCGTTCCCCTAAAATGGTTGTGATACGACGGCATTCCTCTCGGTAGCCTTCGTGGCTAAAGGAATAATGCCGACGCGAACCGAATTTACGCGGATTTCCGTTTTCATCTACTGCAAGCATGTCGGAATGTTTTGTTAGCATCCAGCGCGGGGGCGTCGCAGTCGGTGTCCCGAGAATGACCTTTAGACCGGCGTTGCCAAGAACCTCAATTGCGCGATCCAGCCAATCGAATTGCAGATTTCCGGGGGATGGTTCCATACGGGACCATGCAAATTCCCCGATACGAACCCATGCCAGACCCGTGTCAACCATACGTTGGGCGTCTTCGGCCCATTGGGTGTCAGGCCAATGTTCCGGATAGTAGCATACGCCAAGTGTTTGGCTCATAGAATTACCTGATGTTCTGTCTGGCCCTTGGTCAGGTCTTTTATGACAAACGTTTGACCCGCAGGGGCCTCGTCAGGCAGACCAACAGCCGCAGTCGTCACATAGAGATCGGTGCCGTCTTCTCCTCCAAAGGCAAGGCAACTGGTTTGTGTTGCTGGAAAGGACACCGTCCGTAATAAAGTGCCGCCGGGATTGTAGCATGCGACCCGTCCTGCGCCCCATTGTGCGTTCCAAAAATTACCATTTGCATCAACGACAGAGCCGTCCGGATTTAAGCCATCTGCGCCTAGATCAAGCCAGTCCTCAGCGGGGCCAGTCGGCCAGCCTGTGTCAGGCCGCAGCGTTTGGCGTTGAATGATGCCGATGTCGGTATCGACGAAATAGGCGTACAGCCGATCCGGCGAAAAGCAAATGGAATTAGAAATGGTGATTTCGGGAAACAGCAGGCGCAGCTCACCCTTGTAATACCGGTGGATCGCCCCTGCTTCATATTCTGCATTGATCCCCATTGTGCCAATCCAGAACCCACCCCAAGGATCCGCGCGGCCATCATTTGACCGTGTCCGGCTGTCTTTGGCCTCGAGTGGGGCAACATCGATGCTTTCACATGTATCGACGTTGAAACTGAACAGTTTGGTTTGCGAAGCAATTAACAAGCGACTTTGGTCGATCCATCCGGCCGCACTGACAAATTCATCGAATTGCCAAGTCAGGGGGGTATCGCCAACCCGAGAGCACAGTTGTTTTCCCAAAATATCGAACCAGAAAAACTGCTTCCGCTGCGGGTGCCACAAGGGGCCTTCGCCAAGTGAGGCTTTACGGTCATCAAACAGAATATCGTTCATCTTAACGGGTTGCCTCTTCATAGGCTGCAACGATGTCTCGAGCACGCATCGCGACATCTGCCACAGAATATCCGGGTTTATAGATGTTGGAGCCAATGCCAAAACCGGCAGCACCTCCGGCAACATATTCCCGAAAATTATCTGGCCCGGCTCCGCCCACCATATAAACAGGTACGGCAGGAGGAAGCACAGCTTTGATGGCTTTTAGACCTTCTATTCCCAGCAGAAAGCCCGGAAAGATTTTTAGACCATCCGCACCAGCGGCAAGCGCAGCAAAACACTCCGTCGGGGTTAGAACGCCGGGAAAGCTCTGCATATCAAGGGATTTGGACGTCCGAATGACATCGGCGTCTGCATTCGGAGAAACAATCAGCTTTGCTCCCGTTGCGTGCACTTGCTTAACGACATCAGGAGTTAGCACAGTTCCAGCACCGATGAGCGCGGCGTCTCCAAAAGCATCGACCATGTTTTTGATGCTGATCAGCGGGTCAGGCGAATTCATCGGAACTTCGATCCGGTCAATGCCGGCATCTATCAAAGCGTTGCAAATCGGGGTGGATTCCTCAGGGGTAATGCCCCGTAGAATGGCGATAATCGGACGGCTCATCCTTGGCTTTCTTTTAGGGTTGCACGGGCGGTGGTCAGCCCAGCAAGCGTCATCTCGGCACTGTTTTCGCTTTGAATGGGGACACCTTGCGCGGACAAAGCTCTGGCATAATAGGCGTTTAGTTCTGGGGTTCCGATTAAGATGATCGTTTGTCCAAGCCAGTAAGGGCGGGCGGCTGAAAGTTCTGCCCCGATCAAGGCACCGGATAAGCGGGCGCGGGCTTCTGCTGCTTGTAGGTCTGCTATCAGTGATCCCGCGCGCAGTGAAAACAAACGCGCAGCAAGGCGTTCTGGGCGTGAAATCGTATCGGATACAGCGGCGTCAAACGCCTCTTCGTTCCAATCACTGCTTTGCACGGAATGGCGAAGGACGCTTTGATGTGCCAGCAACGCGAACAACTCACCTGTCATGAACGTTTGAAAGCTCACGATTTCCCCGGCGCTGACCTGAACCCATTTTGTATGCGTACCGGGCAAGCACAATACGCCGTCAAAATCAGAGTATTTGGCCAAGGTTCCAGCGATTTGTGTCTCTTCGCCGCGCATCACATCTGGCGTAGGTGACAACTGACGTACCCCTGGAACGACACGTATGTTCAGGCGTGAATCTGTTGTGTCCGGGCTGACAAGGCCATTGCCCAACGGGGTGCAAGGGGTCGTTTGATAAGGAGCCTCTACCCATCCCTGCCGGGAGCCCACCATGCCACAGGCAAGAATATCAACCGCGCCAGCGCCCAGCCAAGGTTCGATCAAATCCAGCAACGCGCCCTCAAACTGATCGGGATTAAGTGATGCCATGCCCATGTCGGATGCGGCGTCGGCTTTGACGGACCCATCCTCATCGACAGCATAAACGCGTAGATGTGAGGTGCCCCAATCCACGGCGATCCAATCGGCATATGCAGCCTCGCCAACCATCAGCCTGTCACCACTACGCCGCCATCAATCACAAGCGATTGACCGGTCATCATTTTTGAAGAGTCCGAGGCCAAGAACAGCGTGCCGCCAACGATGTCAGACGGATCAAGCGTATCTTTGAGACATTGACGATCTAAATGTGCGGCCAGCCCATCCTCGGTGACCCAAAGATCCTTTTGTTTTTGTGTAAGCACCCAGCCTGGGGCCAAGGCGTTGACACGAATTTTATCAGACCCGAATTCACGGGCCAATGACCGACACAGGCCATTGATCCCTGAATTGGCCGTTGTGTAGGCGGGGTAGCCTGCGTTGCCCATCATGTAAGAGATGGATGTAAAATTGATGATTGATCCGCCTCCGAGTTCCTTCATATCGGCAATGACCGCCTGACAGCTGAAGAAATAGGCCTTTAGGTTTACGGCCTGCGACCAGTCCCAAAATTCCTCTGTGACGTCTTCTGTTAAATGACGTTTGTCGTTGGCTGCATTGTTTACAAGCACAGCGATTGGTCCGTTGACCTCTCGGGCCTCTGCCATACAGGCGCGCAGACGGTCAAGGTCGGTGACGTCGCACTGCATGTAATACGGACGTATACCGTGTTTTGCCTCCATCTGGTCGCAAAATTCAGTCGCGTCAGAACGTTGGACAAAGGCGACCTTTGCACCTTGAAGGATAAATCCTTCGGTCAGAAGAGCACCGATGCCATCCCCGCCGCCGGTGATGAATACTGATTTTCCCTCAAGATCGGGGTATTTGGCCGTCATGACAAATCCTCTTGGCGTTGATGGCGTTCGCGGGTGGTGGGATGTGTAACTTTACAGGCAGGAAAATCAAGATTTATACGATTGTCCTTGTGTAAAACGAAAACGGTACTGCGGTTGTTGGTCATAGACGCGTCCCTTGGATGACCCACATTGAGTTTGGAAAACTCCATGGCAGTGAGAGGCCTTGGTTCATCAGAAATGTACCGCTGACAGTTATGGGGTCGGTTTTTAGCAGAGGTGAGCCGCGGGATAAATCCACGGTGTCCGCGCGGTTGACCAAATCGATACGGTACATTTTATTCGGGGCCAATCGGGTCAATCTGAGGGGGCGCGGAGAGATTTGATCCGACGTCGCAGCCTTGCCTGCAAAAACCACAAACTGATCACCTTCAAGGGACAATTGCTGCTCGGCAATCACCGCAGGATCGGCACTATCAAGGCGCAATATATCGGCCGATGACATCCAATCGCGGTTGGCCTTCCACCAGTTGGTCACGTCGCGCAGGATCTGTGCCTCTTCGTTGGTTAATTCACGGGGATCCATTTCGAACCCCATATGCCGTTGGGCCGCAACCCATGCCCGGAACCGGACGTCAAAGACTCGATCAGACGTGTGACATGTGCGCGGACCGACATGACTGCCGGTGACCGCCAAAGGCAAGAAAAGGGCCGCGTTGTGTTGGATTTTAAGACGTTCCAATGCATCATTGCTATCGGACAACCAAACACGATGAGTGCGCGACAGAATCCCATAGTCTATTCGGGCCCCACCGGAGGCGCAGCTTTCGATCTCAACCTTTGGAAAAGCCTTTCGTAGGGCGTCAAACAGCGCGTAGGTGCCCCGTGTCTGGGCCGCATCGGGACTGGGCAACACGCGGTTGTGGTCCCATTTAATATAGTCGATGTCGTGATCGCGCAGGGTGGCTGAGATTTTATCAAACAGAAAGTTTCGCACCTCTGGCATGGCCATGTTCAGAACCATTTGCTGTCGTCCCAGAGTTTGATCAGCATCGCCAAGCACCCAGTCAGGGTGCAAACGATAGGTCTTTGAGTCCGGGTTAATCATTTCAGGCTCAAACCAAATGCCAAAATGCATGCCTTCGCTGTGAACATGATCGATCAGTGGGGTTAAGCCATCGGGGTATTTGCGGGTGTCGATATCCCAATCTGCCAAGGCCTGGGTGTCATCGTCGCGGGTGCCAAACCAACCATCATCCAACACGAACCGCTCCGCCCCAAGTTTTGCGGCTCGGGTGGCAATGTCTTTGAGTTCCGGTAGGTTATGGCGGAAATAGACAGCTTCCCAACAATTGTAATGCACAGGTCTTGGACGATTTGCATCGGGCCACGTGACAATGCGATCGCGGAGGTGCCGCTGGAAGGCAACGGCGCACCCATTGAGCCCTTCGCCTGAAAACGTCGCAAACAGTTTGGCCGTTTCAAAACGTGTTTTCGGTTCCAACTCCAATTCACTCGCGTTGCCAAATTGGATCTGACGACGGCCGTCGGGCAGTTCTTCGGCGATCATCTTGTGTCCGCCGGACCAGCCATAGTGAAAGCCATAGGCTTGACCGGATGTGTTGGTTGTCCCGCGGCAGGGGACTATCAGGCCCGGAAAATGTTCATGTCCTGTGCGTCCTGTTCGGTTTTCGCGTTGATGGGATCCGGGTGACCAAGGAATACGATTGAGCATAAATTCGCCGCACCAGCGACCCGAGAAATCTATCATTTCATCGGACAGTTGCGGGGCAGGTAATACAGGGGCTGCGAGCCAATTTAGATGTATCGGGGCGTCAGAAGTGACCGCCGCCTGTGTTTCAATGACATGGGTTTCAGCGTCAATGCGGAACCGGGCTTCATATGTCAGCGCAAGGGTGGCGTCGGTATAGGCCAGCACAAGTGTACCGCCCGTTTCATCGGCCTTTTGAAAGTTGAATTTGGGTCGGATCGGTACGCCATTAGCAGCCCGAAGACCTAACCCTGCTTGCCCAGGGAATGTACGCGCTGCCTCAGGGCATATTGACAGTGAAGGGTTTTGGTCGAGCATGCCCCCCGTAACGTCGACCTGATACGCCTTATATAGGGTTTCAAGATCCTCACTTTGGGGCAAGCGCGCGCCCCAGTAGACCACCTCTGCGAGGTGGCCTGCGTGGGACCCCAGAACAAGCGTTTGGCGCGTGTCATCAAGTCGCCAGCATTGGATCATTTCACAGCTCCGAGGGTTAAGCCCGCAATAAAGTGTTTTTGCATCAGAAAGAACATTGCAACCGGTGGAAGGGCCGCCACAATGGAGCCTGCACTCATGAGGTGATAGGCGGCGCGGTATTGTGCGTTGAACGATGTAATTCCTGCTGTGATGGGTTGGCTTTCCGCGCCTTGGGTCAAGACAACGGCCCAGAAATAATCGTTCCAGATAAAGGTGAAAATCAGAACCGCCAATGCTGCCAACGCAGGTTTCATCAGAGGGAGCACGACAAACCAAAAGATCCGCCATTCTGCGATTCCTTCGACTCGGGCGGCTTCGATCAACTCGAACGGCAGGGCGCGGATAAAGTTGCGCATGAACAGCGTGCAAAACCCGGTTTGAAAGGCCACATGAAAGAGGACAAGCCCGGTTTTTGTATTGTAGAGGCCAAGGTTCAGCGTCAAATCGCGAACCGGAACCATGAGAATCTGAAACGGGACAAAGTTCCCGGCCACAAACAGGAAAAATATCCAGATGTTGGATTTGAATTTATACACGCCAAGGGCAAAGCCAGTCATGCAAGATAAGGTCACAGCGCCGATTACGGTCGGGATTGTAATCATGAATGAATTTAACAGATAACGCGGCATATCGCTGTCAAAGAATACGCGTCCATAATTTGCGCTGGCCTCTATGGAGGATGGCATGCCCCAGTAGTTGGCATTTGTGAAATCAGCTTCAGGCTTGATGGAAAAAATCGCAACCGCAAGCAATGGTGCCAACCAAAGGAGCAGGGCGATTGGCAAAACGGTTTGATAGGAAATTTGTGCGGCGCGGCTTTGTTTTTCAATCGGTGTTGGAAACATCTCAGCGCCCCTTTTCTTCGGTGTACATGGACCACAGGAAATAGGTGATAAAACACAACATGATCAGAAAGAGTACGACAGCAATGGCAGCACCATACCCCATGCGAAACCCGTATTCGGACAGAGCCACTTCAAACATGTAGTAGGCCAACACGCGAGAGGAACCAAACGGCCCACCACCAGTCATAATCGAGATCAGATCAAACGACCGCAGTGCACCGATAATTGTCACCACAAACGCGATAAAGGTCGCAGGTTTGAGTTGTGGAATGATGATGTACCACAACATTTTCAGGCCTTTGGCATTGTCGAGACGGCCCGCTTCGATTTGTTCGGGGTCAACCGCATTTAACCCGGTGAGGTATAGGATCATGCAATAGGCCGTCTGAGGCCAAAGGCCAGCGGCGATGATCCCATAGGTTACCAAATGTTCATTGCCCAAGACATTCACAGGACCAAGGCCAACAACCCCTATGATGCTGTTAAAGAGTCCAAAATTGGGGTCGTAAAACCAAGAAAACACCAAGCCAACAACGACTTGTGAAATGACGAATGGAAAGAAAAACAACGATTTATAGAGGCGGATGCCCACAACAGTTTGGTTCAAGAACAGTGCGATGAATAAACCTGCGGGGATCGCAAGCAGATACAGGACCAGCCAGATGATGTTGTTTTTCATCGATGTGTAAAAGGCGTCGCGATCCTGAAACTCCCAATAGAGGTCCTCGTAATTGCGGAGCCCAACATATTCGCGCGTTCCAAGACCATCCCATTCATAGAGGGATAGGTTGAACGACTGAAAAACTGGGAAGATGACGTAGACAAGGAAAAACAGAATGCCTGGTGCAAGAAAAAGCCAGGGTGCGACTGCTTGTTGGTTTCTGTGGAACCAGCTCCGGTTGTCTACGGATGTCTGTTTTGCGGCTGTATCGGCCATGACAGGTATCCTGTTGCCAGAGGAACCTCGACCTGCAGAGAGAGAGGCGCAGGCCGGGGTATGGAATTAAGCAATAAGCCTATTTGTAGATACGGCCACGGGACCGTTCGAGCTTGGCAAGGATTTTGTCCAGCTCATCAGGTTTTACCATGAATTCCTGGAAACCTTCCATGGCAACTTTGGCCATTTCGGCAGGCGCATCACGGTCAAAGAACTGCGCAACGCCACCCGGAGAATTGGTGGACAGCATTGTAAAACCCTGTTGCAGGAACTTGTCGTCATCGACAGACGATGTTGCGTTCACAGGCAGCTGACCGAGGTTTTTGCCGTCGTTGAGGACGGTCTGAACGTCTGCTGACACGATAAAGCGCAAGAATTCACGCGCGGCTTCTTTGTTTTTCGCAGCCGCTGGAATGTGGAACGTATCCGTCGGCGCATCTTCCGACAGCTCTACAGCTTCGTTGATGGTCGGGAACTGATAGAAGTCCAGCTGATCATCGGTCAGGCCAGCTTCGCGCAGAGGGGCAACAGCAAAGTTACCCATTAAGTATGATGCTGCTTCGCCTTTGACCATGAAGGGCAGGGCTTCTTGCCAGCTGTATGTCTGGTGGTCAGCAACAAAGCCGCCCATGTCGATCAGCTCTCGCCAGTTTGCGAACGTCGCGCGGACCTCATCGCTTTCCCATGATGCATCGCCTTGTAGCAATTGCATGTGGAAATCAAAGCCATTTGTGCGCATGTTCAGATAGTCAAACCAGCCGCCTGCGGTCCAAAGGAATTTGGTCCCAATCGTGTAACAAGCACGGCCAGACGCCACGATTTTCTCGCAGTTTTCTTTTTCTTCGGCCCAGTTTGTTGGCTCAGACAAGCCCAGCTCGTCAAAGATATCTTTGCGGTAATAAATACCCCATTGATAATATGTATATGGCACACCCCACTGCTTGTTATCGATGGTCATCGCACCTTTGGTGGATGCCAGATTTTCAGCAATTGCAGGTTCTGCCCACAGGTCGGAAACATCTTCAAACAAACCCGCCTCAACATAAGGGCGCATACGGTTCGCCGCATACCATGTGGCAACGTCCGGAGCATTGGCTGTCAGGAAGTTCCGGATCTGCGTTTTATACGCCTCACGGTCGATCACCGTGGTCTCGATGTTCAGGTCCGGGTGCATGGCTCCAAACGTCGCGATCGCATCCTCCATGGTCGCGCGTGGGGCCGGGTTAGAAGTGTCTAGGAAAATCGAAAGATCGCCGGTCAGTTCGGCAGCTGCCGGTCCGACCAATGCGACAGAGCTCGCTAAAGCAGCAAGCGTCATTTTCATTTTGGAAACCATCTTGTCCTCCCGTGGTGTCCTCATTTTTGTCTCATTATGTGAAACTTAATTTCGCATATTGAAAACATAACTGCGAATCAGCTATGGTTGTCAAGTGGCGGGTGGTTAAACATGACCCGACTAACACGGAGGGATTTTGATTATGTCGGCTTCGGGAGGGGGCGACGGAACGGTGGGAAAAGCACTTGAAGTGCTTGATATTGTTTCGTCTTTTGAACGGCCAGTGAGGTTCTCAGAAATAGAGGAACGTTCTGCGTATCCTAAGGCGACGACCTATCGTCTTATTCAGACCCTAACAAATCAGCGGATGCTGTCCTTTGACCCAGATATGCATACTTATGCGCCTGGGTTGCGGTTGGTGCGCATGGCCCATGCGGCTTGGACACAATCGTCATTGGCCCCGATCGCGCGGCCATTGCTGGATGAGCTCAGTTTGTCTGTCGGGGAAACTGTCCATTTGGCGCAGTTAGATCATGCGCAAGTTCTGTATGTGGATAAGCGAAATGCCAAAGTCCCGGTTGAGATGTATTCCCAAGCTGGGAAAGTCGGGCCAGCCTATTGCACTGGCGTGGGTAAGGCCATGATGGCGTTTCTGGATGAGCAAGCGTTAACCAACGTAATCGCGCAGCAGAGCTTTCACCGGTTTACGGAGCAAACATTGTGCAACGATGCGGATATTCGAGCGGAGCTTGCCGACATCCGCGTGCGTGGATTTGCGTTTGATCGGGAAGAGCATGAGCCGGGTATCATTTGCGTGGCGTTGCCGATCTTAACCCGAAAACATCGGGTGCTTGGGGCTTTGTCAATTACCAGTACCACCAACCGAAACACTTTGGATGACATGGCCGAACTGGCTCCGATCATTCGGGATACGGCCAGACGAATCGCGGAGGTTGCTGAGGATTGGCGATTCCCAGACGCTGGATCGCAAAATCAAAGGACGGAGATCTAAGGAATGTCAGGAGTTAAGCTAGAGAATGTGATCAAGCGTTATGGCAACGTTCAGGTGATCCATGGTGTTAATCTGGACATCGAAGACGGTGAATTTTGCGTATTTGTTGGGCCATCGGGCTGTGGCAAATCCACATTGTTACGCATGGTGGCGGGGTTAGAGGAAACCACCCAAGGGACCATGCGTATTGGTGAACGGGATGTCACCCGCGCGGACCCGGCAGATCGGGGGGTGGCGATGGTGTTTCAAACTTATGCGCTCTATCCGCATATGACGGTCGAAGAAAACATGGGGTTTGGTCTGAAAATGACGGGGCACCCCAAGGACGAAATTAAACGCAAAGTGTCCGAGGCGTCAAAGATCCTAAAACTGGATGACTACCTCAAACGTAAGCCAAAAGCACTTTCGGGGGGGCAACGTCAACGGGTTGCCATCGGGCGTGCCATTGTGCGTGGTCCTGAGGTGTTCCTTTTTGATGAGCCGCTTTCAAACCTTGATGCGGAATTGCGTGTGGAAATGCGTGTCGAGATCGCCCGTTTGCACAAAGAAATCGGCGCGACCATGATCTATGTGACCCATGATCAGGTTGAGGCGATGACGCTGGCAGATAAAATCGTGGTTCTGCGTTTTGGGGTGATCGAGCAAGTCGGTGCGCCGTTAGAGCTGTATAAAGACCCTGACAACAAATTTGTTGCGGGTTTTATAGGGTCCCCGGCGATGAATTTTGTCCAAGGCATAGTTGAGGGAGGCAAAGTGCGCTTGCCAGGGATGGGCAATCTGTTGGTGGGAACTGATGTGAACCTCAGGGAGAACGGCGCCAAGGTTATCGCAGGGGTGCGTCCGCAACATTTGCGGGTTGTACCTGAGGGCGATAGCCACACGGTCGACATCACAGAGTCACTTGGTGGCGTTTCTTATGTTTACCTGAATGCGGAAAACGGTGACCGCCTGGTGATAGAGGCTCATGAGGATGATCCGATGCCTAAAGGCGGTAGGGTCAGTGTGACCTTTGAAGAGAAAGATATGATGCTCTTTGACGGTGAAACTGAAATCCGTCTTCGCTAAGGATCTGTAGAACAAAAAAAACCCCGACCAATGGGTCGGGGTTTTCTATTTAGGAGTCTTTACAGGTTGCGATACTAACCGCGAGGCCTAAGATCAGCGCATCATATAAATGCGGTCCCGGTAAAAGCGTCGCGCCTGTCGGATCAAGCACGCCACGTCCGACAGCCTGATCCCCGATAATTGAATCCATCAAGCCGCTATCTTGTTGTGGCTCAAGGAACACACATTCTACGCCAGTGGTTTCGATGGTTTCCTGTAGCTCTCTTAGATGGGCGGCGCTGGGCGCGCTGTGATCTTCTTTCCTTAGAGCGCCGGCGACCTCAACCTCGAACCGATCCGCAAATGGGGCGTAGGCATCGTGATAAACCAAAATTGGACCCACGTTAGCTTTGTCGAGCTGGGATTGTACGTTTAAGGTCAGATCATCGATACGCAGTTGAGCAGACAGAGCGTTGGACCCGTAAACGGCTGCATTCTCAGGGTCTGCTTCGCTGAGATGTTCTGCGATTTCTACCAGCCAAGTTTGGGCGACAACGGGGTCGAGCCACGCGTGAATATCTGCACCATGTGCGTGGTGATGATCTTCACCATGCCCTTCGGATTCATGATCATCGGCTGCGTGTTCATCATGATGCTCTTCTTCATCATGATCTGTGTGCTCGTCATGATGCTCATCGCTTTCGTGCTCATCATGATGTTCGTGTTCGTCGTGACCTTCGGCCTCATGTTCATCATGATGTTCGTGGTCTTCGTTGGCATGCTCTTCGTTGTGTTCCGTCTTGTGCGACGCCATCGTGTCATGGGCAGAAGGTTCTATCCCGGTCAACGCAAGAGAAACGCCAGCAAAACTAGCCCCGTCTGCAGCTCTTTCGAGCCATGGGGTAAATTCTGGTCCAATCCAAATTAAAAGATCACTGTTTGCCAAAACGCGTGTTTGTGACGGCCGCAATTGAAATGAATGCGGATCAGCGGCCCCGTCGACAAGAAGTACTGGATCACCGAGATCTCCCATGACTTGTGACACGAGTGAATGGACCGGTGCGATATCGGTCACAACACGGGGCGGTTCGGCAGAGGCGCCTTGCGCCATGGCCATCAATGCGACAACAAAATGCGGTTTCATTCAAAAGAGTCCTTGTTCCACTCACGGGTTTTGGCTACGAAGCGACGACTTATCTGTGATGTGATATTATTACAATCCTAAATGTGCCGGAGTAGCTTAATGCCACAATCCCACGCGTTTCAGACCCATGACCACAAGTCGTGTAAAGTTCATGGGTTGGCTCATGCCGAAAAATTGGCAAAGACGCAAGGGTTGCGATTGACGCCTGTTCGACGCCGGACGCTTGAAATTCTGCTGCAGGAACATCGCGCTCTTGGGGCATATGACATCTTAGAGGCGTTGTCGGAAAGCGGGTTTGGCAGTCAGCCGCCAGTGGCCTATCGCGCGCTTGAATTCTTGGTTGAACATGGATTAGCCCATCGGATTCAACGGCTAAATGCCTATACGGCTTGTGTTCATCCCGGAGAACCTCATAACCCGGCGTTCTTGATTTGCGAAGCCTGCAAAGCCGTTGCAGAAGCCCCGTCGGATGGTGTTCAATCAGCGTTGAGCGCCGCTGCTGATACTCTTGGGTTCACCATTGAGCAAAGCACGATCGAAGCGGTCGGGGTTTGCCCGGCCTGTGCGGATGCTCCCCTATGAGCTTGATCACCGCCCAGAATATGTCTGTGTCTTACACAGGGGCGCCAGCCCTAAGACATGTGAGTTTTGCCTTGGAGCCTGGTGAGATTGTCACTGTAATTGGGCCGAATGGGTCCGGAAAATCAACACTGATCAAAGCCTTGTTAGGGGTCGTGGTGCCAAGCGAGGGCTGGATTAAGCGAAAACAGGGCATACGCATCGGTTACGTGCCGCAAAAACTGTCGTTGGACGCAAATATGCCCCTAACAGTAAAACGGTTTTTATCTTTGCCCCAACGGCAAACAGCCCAAGACATAGCGGATATGCTTGAGACGGTAGGAGTGCCTGATGTCGCCGGGCAGCAAATGACCACACTGTCTGGCGGACAGTTTCAGCGTGTTTTGTTGGCCCGCGCCCTGTTGGTACGGCCTGAGGTTTTGATCCTCGACGAAGCCACGCAGGGACTCGATCAGCCCGGTGTCGCTGCGTTCTACCGGTTGATCGAAGTGATCCGCAAAGAGTTGGGGTGTGCAGTTTTGATGGTGAGCCATGATCTCCATGTGGTGATGAGCGCAACAGATCGAGTCATTTGTCTAAATGGTCATATTTGCTGTGAGGGTGCACCAACTGTGGTCTCTGAAACCCCAGAATACCGTGCGTTGTTCGGTGGCGGGACAGGGGGCTCTCTGGCGCTGTACCAACACGTACATAATCATAGCCACGATTTGGCCCACGACCATGCCAACTGCGATCACGAACACGAGGATCACGATGTTTGACGATTTTCTAATCCGGGCACTGTGCGCGGGTATCGGCGTATCCTTGGCTGCGGGTCCTTTGGGGGCGTTCGTTGTGTGGCGGCGTATGGCATATTTCGGCGATGCAACGGCCCATGCCGCGATACTTGGCGTGGCTATATCGTTGGGGTTTTCCACATCTATCTACGTAGGGACGGTGTTGACGGCCGTTGGTATGGGGTTGTCAATTTCAGCGCTGAGCGCACGTGGACATGCCATCGAGACCTCTCTTGGGGTTTTGTCACATTCCGCCTTGGCTCTAGGTTTGGTGGCGGTGTCATTTTTATCAGGGGTCCGCGTCGATCTGTCAGCATTTCTGTTTGGTGATATTTTGGCCGTTTCGAAAACTGATCTTTGGGTGATTTGGGGTGGAGCCGCTTTGGTTCTGGCCTTGCTGACGTGGCGCTGGCAGCCTTTGCTGACCTCAACGCTTAGCCCAGATCTGGCACAATCGTCTGGCATTAATCCCCAACGGGAACAGTTGGTGTTAACGCTGGCATTGGCCATTGTTGTGGCCGTTGCGTTAAAGGTTGTCGGGGCTTTGTTGATCACTGCGATGCTGTTGATCCCGGCGGCCTCTGCACGCAACCTGTCCCGCACGCCTGAACACATGGCGATTATGGCCGTTGTTTTGGGGATATTGGCAAGTTGTGGAGGTTTGGGGATGTCGCTTTACGCGGACACACCTGCGGGGCCAAGTATTGTTTTGGCCGCCGGCGTTTTGTTTCTCTTGACCCTGGGCATTAAACGCAGGGTTTAACGTTTGTCGTAATACAGGCCAACGACATGTTCGGCCTCTGCAAAAAACAACCAACGGGCCGCCATTACTCCGCCAATATGGAGCACGACCACAATCAGGGCAAGGACGTGGCCGACGGGCAGAAACAACAAAATAAGCGCGGGAAAGATGCTCATACAGGCCAATGCGATCATGCGGAGTTTGTCGGCATGTTTGCGGCCTACAACGTAGACCATTTCGGTGAGCAGATAGTTTGTTCCCGTGTGCGGAGCCTCAAACAGACGTACATCGCCGCGGTCGCCCAAACCTGTTGCGGTTCCGATATTCGATCCTGCACGGGCAAATCGTTGATCGCCGTCCCACCAGACCCAAGCTTGCAGGATCCCGACAAAAGCAAGCAATATGCCCGCCAGTGTGATTTGACTGGCCAAAAGCGCTCCCCCACCGAGTGACAAAGCCAAAAATAGGATCGGAGTGGACCAATGGTTCCAGCGGGGAATGGTGGTCAGCTGGGTGTAGATCATCGAAGTCGACAGCACGGTCGCCACACATAGTACCGCCCCAAGTGCGCCAATCAGGTGAATGCGTATTCCCAAAAAGATCAGGCTGGCCGCATAAAGGCCCGAAAAACAGAGGGCTAAAACCGACAGCCATGCCTCACGCGACAACCAACTGCTGCGCCATTGGCTGAAGGATTTAATTGCGTTCTTGCGGTTTCCTAGGTGAAAGGTTGAGGCAAGCAATCCTCCGACGGCCAGCGCATAGCCTAAGAAGAAAAAGAAAAAGGCAACCCAGCCGGATACATCAGGTAGACCGAGACCGAGAAACGTCAGCAACCCAAACCCAAGGCCGGATAAAACAGTAAAGAGAATAACAGAAGGTGCCGGATGCATCAGAGTTTCTCCAGAGCTTTATCAAGCCAACCTAGGAACCCTTTCGGTTCCTCGGCGACGGGTTGTAAGAAGGGGGCCAGAACGTCGACTTCTTCCCAAGTGTCTTTTGGGCGCGGCGGCAGATATCGGTTCACAGGCTGTGTGCCCAACTCAGGCATTAACGGCATGCCGTCGCGTTCAGCAACCAGTTTGCTAACATCGCTTTCTGGATCGCTCAAATCGCCAAAATGACGCGCGCCGGCCGGGCATGTGCGGACACATGCAGGTTGGCGATCTATTTCAGGCAGGTTTTCGTTGTAAATCCGGTCAACGCAAAGCGTACATTTTTTCATTACGCCTGCATCTGGGTCCAGTTCCCGTGCTCCGTATGGACAGGCCCAAGCGCAGAGCCCGCAGCCCATGCACGCGTCTTCATTGACCAAAACAATGCCATCTTCGACCCGTTTGTAGCTGGCGCCAGTGGGGCAGACAGTCACGCAGGGCGCATCATCGCAATGTAGACAAGATTTCGGGAAATGGATGGTTTGGGCTGGTCCGACTTCGGGTTGTAATTCAAAACTATGGACTCGGTTCAGAAAACTGCCAACAGGTTCTGCGCCATAGGCGTCGACGTCTGCCAATGGTGTGTCTTCATTCTGTGTATTCCAGCCTTTGCAGGCGGTCACGCAGGCATGACAGCCAACACAGGTGTCCAGATCGATCACCAGCCCAAGTTTTTTCTCAGTGCTTTGCGGGAGAGTTGTCATGCGTTAGCCCTCAACTTTCTGACGGTTGACTTTCGGGCCAGTTCCAACGGGCGATTTGATTGGCTCAAAGACGGGTTGGGCCTCGGTAGGGGCGTCGACTTTTTCGACCTTAACCCGCAGATCAAACCATGCGGCCTGACCCGTGAT
Source organism: Pseudoruegeria sp. (assembly GCA_039972875.1). Taxonomy (GTDB): domain Bacteria; phylum Pseudomonadota; class Alphaproteobacteria; order Rhodobacterales; family Rhodobacteraceae; genus Pseudoruegeria. The sequence continues at coordinate 47,413 of JBDWMA010000054.1, read as the reverse complement.
CGGGTCTGAATTTGCCCAACGTTGACCATCGCCTTTGGGGGGGAGCAATTCATGGATCAAATGGTTCAGTAAGAACCCTTTGGTTGCTTCTGGGGCGTCATTTTCAAGCGCCCAAGCCCCTTTGCGTTTGCCGATCGCATTCCACGTCCAGATTGTGTTCTCGTTCAGTGCCGCCATATGGGCGACAGGGACGGTGATGTCGCCGTGAGGAGAGGTAACACGTGCCCAATCGCCCTCGGTAAATCCATTGGCCTCCCAGATCTTTGTGGGGACATATAGCGGGTTGCGACCGTGGATTTGGCGCAGCCATGCATTTTGACTGCCCCAGCTGTGATACATTGCCATAGGGCGTTGGGTCAGGGCATGGACCGGGTATTCTTCGCCAAGATTGTCGTCATTGGTATCCCACCAGATCGGCAGCGGGTCCATGGTGGTTTTGATCCGTTCTCGCATATGATCGGGAGGCTGTCGTTCCCCGTGACCCTCGGCGGCCAGTTGGAATTTGCGCATCGGCTCACAATACAGCGTAAATAGATAAGGTTGCGGCACATCAAAGATGCCCATTTTGACCGCCCAATCCTGATAGGCTTTGTTCCACGGTTTGTAGTACAGCGCCTCATCTGGAATATGCTGTAAATGGAAACCGCCATTTTCAATGTAACGCTCAAGCTGTTTTGGGTTTGGCGCACCGCGACCGGCGGCGTCTCCGTCCTCACCGCGCCAGCCAAACAGCGGGCCAATCCCCGGACGTCGCTGATGGTTGGTAATGTAATCGGCGTAGTCGTCGTATTTTTGACTGCCGTCTTCATTGATAAATCCAGGTAAGTTAAGACGCGCACCCAGATCACAAAGTACAGATTGGAACCCGCGTACATCACGATCCGGTTCAATCACTGGCCAGCGGATAGCGTCGGCAGCCCCGTCGGCCTCACAAATGGGACGATCCAGCAGCGAGATACAGTCATGACGCTCCAGATATGTCGTGTCCGGCAGGATCAGATCCGCATAGGCTACCATTTCCGAGGAATAAGCGTCTGAATAGATGATGTTGGGGATGACGTAATCGCCGTTCTCATCTTTGTCTGTCAGCATCTCCATCACACCTTTGGTGTTCATCGAAGAGTTCCACGACATATTCGCCATATACATGAACAGCGTATCGATTTTATACGGATCCCCCGCGTGGGCATTGCTGATCACCATATGCATGAGCCCGTGAGAGGACATCGGGTTTTCCCACGTAAACGCTTTGTCGATGCGTGCGGGGGTTCCGTCCTCTTTTAGGGCCAAATGTTCTGGCCCCCTTACAAACCCAAGGTGCGGACCGTCAAGCGGTTGTCCTGGGGTGACTTTGCAATGAGGGACGGGATGAGCCTCAACGGGTTTGGGGTAGGGCGGTTTGAACCGGAATCCCCCGGGGGCCTCAACCGTGCCAAGAATGATCTGCAATGTGTGCAATGCGCGGCAGGTTTGGAACCCGTTGGCATGGGCTGATATCCCGCGCATGGCATGCATGGCAACCGGGCGACCTTTCATGGTTTTATGTTTTTTGCCGCGGAAATCAGTCCATTCCTGATCGATCTCAAAGGCCTCTTCAAAGGCGACACGGGCCAATTCACTGGCGATTTTGCGGATACGGCCAGCGGAAACACCGCAGCGTTCTGCGACCGCTTCTGGCGCGTATTCCTCACCCAAGTAACGTTCGATCATTAATTGAAAGACAGATTTATGGGAAACACCTTCGTTGACCCATGTACCACCCAAATCAGGACACACATCCGGTTTGTCAAAGCAGCGCGGGCGGCGTTCGATACGGTCCCAGACCAGCGCACGGCCCTCTTCGTCCCGCAGGATCAGACCAAATTCGTCTGAATTAGGGTCACAATTTACGAGGCAAGGCGCATCGGTGAACCATGTCAGGTACTCCAGATCAATTTTCCCGGCCTTCATCAGGCAATGGACCAACGCCAAAATGAACAAGCCGTCGGTGCCCGGCGTGATGCCAACCCATTCATCCGCAATAGCGTTATAGCCAGACCGGATTGGATTGACGCCAATTACTTTAGCACCCCGTTTTTTCAGCTTTCCCAAACCCATTTTGATTGGATTGCTGTCATGGTCTTCGGCCACACCGAACAGCATAAACAGTTTTGCACGATCCCAATCTGGTTGACCAAATTCCCAGAATGCGCCCCCCATCGTATAGATCCCACCAGCGGCCATATTCACCGAACAAAACCCACCATGGGCGGCATAGTTCGGGGTTCCGAACCCCTGAGCCCAAAAACTGGTAAAGCTCTGGGATTGGTCGCGCCCTGTGAAAAACGCGAGCTTTTCGGGGGCGTCTTTGCGGATCGGCTCTAGAATGCCGGTTGCCATTTCCAGTGCTTCGTTCCAGCTGATTTCTTCGAATGCACCAGACCCGCGGGGTCCGACACGTTTCAAAGGCGCGCGCAATCGGGACGGCGCGTTGACTTGCATAATTCCCGAAGATCCCTTGGCGCAGAGTACGCCTTTGTTTACGGGGTGATCACGGTTGCCCTCAATATAGGCAACCTTTCCGCTTTTCATGTGGACGTTGATTCCGCACCGGCAGGCGCACATGTAACATGTGGTTTTTCGGATTTCGTCGGAGACTTTGGGAGAGAGGTTCAGATCAGGCTGTTGATGTGTCATGCTGAAATGCGACCCTCTATAATCATTTTGGGCGTAGCTTTATCACTGACCCTCGTTGCGGCTTTTTGCCGTAAATGTGGGAAAATAGCGAATAAAAAATTCCATCATATGAATCCAGTTGAGTTGAATGTTCGGTCCAGATGCGACTGAGGTGAACATTGATCTATATTTACGAGGCATGGAGGAATATTTCCTTTGGGGCAATTCTGGAATTGTTACCTTTGCAAGAGGAGCAATTTCAATGGTCGTCGAATTTGGCGGGTGGTCCATTTTCTTTGAAAAATGCGTTAAATCTTTCTCGAAAACCAATCTAAACGAATCTTCGGCGTCTCGTTTTGCCATACGCATTTCAGGCGGAAATTCTTACGAGTAACGTGTTGAGAGAGGGTGGCGTGTTTGATCATTGCCAAAATTGCAATGGTTTGACTGATCCTGTGATCCCTTTGAATTTCGTCTGAAAATTTCTGATTTTCAGAGATGACCGTCTGATCTTCGTGTGGATATTGCAGAACAATGATTGACAGGAATTGGGATCCATGAATATATTTTAGCGATTAAAATAAACCTAAGTCGGAGGAGACTTGGGGATCATGAGGGGGGAGTTCCATGTATCTGGGGCTAGATCTTGGTACGTCTGGACTGCGGGCATTGTTGGTGAATGCCAGTGGCGTCATTATCGGCTCGGCAGAGCAAAGCTGTAGCGTTCAACATCCCTTTTCGGGGTGGAGTGAGCAAAATCCAGCGGAGTGGATTGCAGCCTGCGAAGGTGCTGTTGGCGCATTGAAATCGCGATTTCCAGAAGAGCTATCCGCTCTGAGAGGCATCGGATTGTCTGGGCACATGCACGGTGCGACGTTGCTGGGGGCGGATGATCAGGTGCTTCGGCCCTGCATTCTATGGAATGACACCCGATCCGCTGAAGAAGCCGCCGCACTGGATCAGACAAAGGGCGTCCGCGATCTTTCGGGCAATATCGTCTTTCCGGGATTTACCGCGCCAAAGCTGATGTGGTTGGCCAAACATGAACCAGACGTTTTTGCCAAAGTGCGCAAAGTGCTTTTACCCAAAGATTATTTGCGATTTTGGCTGACTGGAGAATTGTGTGGGGACATGTCTGATGCGGCGGGGACCAGCTGGCTGGACGTTGGCGCACGGGATTGGTCAAATCAATTGCTTGAGGCTTCGGGGATGGATAGGGATCAGATGCCGGCCTTGGTTGAGGGCAGCGAAATCTCTGGCATGTTGCGTTCCGCGTTGTCCTCCGAGTGGGGGATCACCGCACCAGTCGCCGTTGTTGGCGGTGGCGGTGACAATGCAGTGGCTGCATGCGGTGTAGGGTGTTTTTCCGAAGGCGACGGGTTTGTATCGCTCGGGACCTCTGGTGTGGTTTTGGCCGCCAAAAGCAATTTTAGCCCTAGTCCCGCAACCGCGGTTCACACATTTTGCCACGCTGTCCCAGACACATGGTATCAAATGGGTGTGATCTTGGCCGCCACCGATTGTATGAATTGGTTGGCGGGGAACCTAGGTCAGAGTCCAGCCGCACTTTCGGGCCTGTTATCAGATCGCGTTACAGGCCCGGGTGCGGTGAAATTTCTGCCGTATCTGTCAGGAGAGCGGACCCCCCATAACGATAGCTCCATCCGTGGGGCTTTGGTGGGACTCGATATATCGACAGACCACGCCGCCCTGACACAGGCCGTAATGGAAGGCGTAGGGTTCGCGCTTCGTGACAATTTCGAGGCGTTGAAATCGACGGGAACTGATTTAACTCGGGTCCTCGGCATTGGGGGCGGTGCCAACAGCCGCTATTGGATCGAATTGATCGCCACACTTTTGAATGTCCCTGTTGATCTGCCCGAGGCAGGCGATTTTGGAGCGGCCCTAGGTGCCGCGCGATTAGCAATGGTCGGCGTAACAGGCGCATCCCTAGCAGACGTAATGACACGGCCGATTGTGGCCGAAACCATAGAACCGCGTGCAGATCTGACGGGGGCATATGACGAAGCCTACTCTAAATACCGCGCGCTTTACCCAGCATTAAAGGTACTGAACACATGAGCACTGGTTTCTTTCCCGTAGAAAAAATCGCTTACGAAGGCCCTGACTCCACTAATCCTCTCGCGTTTCAGCATTATAATCCTGATGAGATTGTAATGGGCAAGCGTCTCGAGGATCACCTGCGATTTGCAGCGGCCTATTGGCATTCGTTTGCATGGCCGGGTGGGGATCCGTTTGGGGGGCAAACATTTGATCGACCCTGGTTTGGTGATGAAATGGAAAAGGCAAAGCTTAAGGCAGATGTGGCATTTGAAATGTTCACAGCTCTTGGTGTGCCGTATTACTGTTTCCATGATGCAGATGTTCGTCCCGAGATGAACACCTTTGCCGCCAACACAAAAGCGCTTAACGAAATGGTCGACATCTTTGCCAAAAAGCAAGAGGAAACCGGAGTAAAACTTTTGTGGGGGACCGCGAACCTGTTTACCCACCGTCGTTTTATGAGCGGTGCCTCGACCAACCCGGACCCCGATGTCTTTGCCTTTTCAGCTGCGACCATCAAAACGTGTTTGGATGCGACCATGCGTCTGGGCGGTGAAAATTATGTTCTATGGGGCGGGCGCGAGGGGTATGAAACCTTGCTGAATACCAATCTGGGCCAAGAGGATCAGCAAATGGGTCGTATGCTGAATATGGTGGTCGAATACAAACATAAGATCGGGTTTAAGGGTGACATTCTGGTTGAACCCAAACCGCAAGAACCCTCTAAACATCAGTACGACTATGATACTGCTACAGTGTACGGCTTCTTGAAACGGCATGGGCTTGAGAATGAAGTCAAAACCAACCTTGAGCAGGGGCATGCGGTTCTCGCGGGGCATAGCTTTGAACATGAAATCGCAACGGCTTGTGCGCTGGGTATTTTCGGGTCTATCGATATGAACCGAAATGACTACCAGTCAGGCTGGGACACCGATCAGTTTCCCAATAATGTGCCAGAGGTTGCTCAAGCGTATTACCACATATTGAAACAGGGTGGGTTTACCAAGGGCGGCACCAATTTTGATGCAAAGTTGCGTCGTCAATCTTTGGACGCCGAGGATCTGCTCATTGCCCATGTGGGCGGTATGGATGTTTGTGCACGTGGGCTAAAAGCAGCGGCGGCGATCATCGAAGATGGCACCTATGATGCGTTTTTGAACGGCCGATATGAGGGGTGGAAGGGCGACGAAGCCCAGAAAATGTTGAATGGTGATTATACGTTGGATGAGATCGCCGAATACGTTGATAAAGCGGAAGTTAACCCAGCGCCGAAATCGGGTAAGCAAGAATACCTAGAGAACCTCTGGAACCGGTTTGTATAATACGTAAATGGCCCGCCTGCGGTTTGGCGGGCCCCATAGCTGAAGGGCATTGGCGTTGAAAGAAATCTTCGAAACGGCAAGCGGTGAATGTATTGAACGCATCGTTCTCGAAGATGGTGACCAGTCGGTTGCTCTTTTGTCGATAGGTGGGTGTACTCAAGATTGGCGTATTGCCCATGGCGGTCGTGATCTTCCAGTTCTGTTGGGCTTTGATGATCCCCGCGCTTATATGGAAAATCCGTTTTGGTTTGGGGCGATCGCCGGGCGGGTGGCCAATCGCATTGGTGGTGGTGGGTTTCTATTGGACGATCAGTTTCATGCGCTTGTTCCTGACGATGATGGGATTGTCTTGCACGGAGGACCAAAGGGTTTGTCCCGGCGTGTGTTTTCGATGGAAATCGACAGCGCTGCAAATGCCGTTGAAATGAGTTACCATTCCCCCAACGGGGAGGAGGGCTTTCCCGGCGCATTAGATCTTTGTTATGTTGTGACGTTGAGGGATGGCGTGTTGCATTACGATCTATCCGCAACACCTGATCGCCCCACGCCGGTCGCACTGGCGCAACATAACTACTATAACCTTATGGGGCATGGAGATATCTGGGATCATCATCTGTTGGTGAAAGCGGACCGATATACACCAACAGCAGCAAGTAACCTTCCAGATGGACGCGTTGTGCCAGTAGACCAACACTGCGATTTTCGATCCGGGGCAGTGTTAAAAAACATAGATTCAGAGTATCAAGGGTTAGATCGAAACCTAATTTTGGATAAATCTGCGGATAGAGGGGCACCATTGGCAGTTTTGAGTGCAGCAAACGGATTGAAGTTGAGTATACAATCAGATCAGCCGGCCATGCAGATCTATACAAGCGGCAGTTTGGCCTCAATATCTGGCGGGATAGAGGGGCGTGCATATGGACCGTTTTCAGGGATTTGTCTGGAACCCCAGAACTATCCCAATGCGGTGAACACGCCGCATTTCCCATCCCCTATTTGCACACCAGATCGGCCTTATAGTCAACGACTGGAGATTTCTTTGACCGGAGATGCGCATTGATCGGGCGCGGATTTGTCATCGGGGTGCTTAGCGCTTTGCCACTGCATGCTGCGGATTTGCCAAAACCGGATGCTGTGTTTGTCGAACCCGATCTATTGGCAATCGAATTAGGCCAGCTGCTGTTTTATGATCCTGTCTTATCGGGTAATCAGACGGTTGCTTGCGCAACCTGTCACCATCCACGGTTTGGCACGTCCGATGGCGTGTCCTTATCCCTAGGAGATGGAGCGCTGGGGTTGGGGCCTGACCGCCGGGTCGATCCTGACAATCCTCCTGAACAGCGCATCCCGCGCAATGCACCTGCGCTGTTTAATCTTGGCGCGACAGAGTTCACCGTCATGTTTCATGATGGGCGTCTTGAGGCTGATCCAGCCAAACCCAACGGTATTCGCACGCCATTGGGCGATGAGATGGTCAAAGGGTTTAAATCAGTCCTGTCGGCGCAGGCGATGTTTCCGGTGCTGTCCAGTGATGAGATGGCGGGACATTATTCCGAAAACCCAATCGCACAGGCGGTGCGGCTTGGGCATTTGACACACAATGGCGGCGCATGGGATTTGATTGCGGGGCGGGTTTCGGCATTCCCAGAATATCGTCAACGGTTTGATCAGGTCATCGGAGCAGATAAAAAAATAACGTTCACGGATATTTCCAACGTCATCGCGGATTTCATGGTCGCAGAATGGCGTGCCGACAATAGCCCATTTGATCAGCATTTACGTGGAGAGATCTTGTTAAACGGCGTTGCCGCCGATGGGATGAATTTATTCTACGGAGAGGCTGGCTGTAGCGACTGCCATTCGGGGCAATTCCAAACTGATCAGGGGTTTCACGCCATCGCGATGCCCCAGATTGGACCGGGCAAAGGAGCACGTTTTGAAACACACCACCGGGATACGGGGCGGATGCGGGTCACAGGAGATGACGCGGATGCATATAAGTTCCGCACACCGTCTTTGCGCAATGTTACCCAGACCAGCCCTTTTGGTCATTCTGGTGCATATTCAGAATTAAAGGACGTCATCCTTCACCATCTAGACCCGGTCATCGGAGTGAAAAGTTATGATATTTCTAGCGCCATTCTGCTGCCGCTCAATGAGGCGGAGGATGAGTGGATCCTAGATAGGCCTGCAGAAATTGATGCAATCGCAGCGGCTAATGTCCTCGTGCCAAAATCGTTGACCGATTTGCAGGTTGAGCAGTTGTTGGCGTTTTTAAAGGCGCTCGAAGACCCGGTTTCCCTATCGGGTCGAATGGGGATACCGGAATCGCTACCCAGTGGGCTATTGGTGCCGCGTTAAGCGCCCGGCATATGCTTTTCGATATAGGCTCGTAGTTCTTCAGCCTCTTGCCGGGCATCGCGAAGACCTTCCATGGCAGCGTTTAGCTCTGCTTCCAGCTGCACTTGCGCGTTCGTCATCTCTGCCTCGCGCTGTTGTAAATAGAGAATGGATTCGTCACGCTGTTCTTCGGCCTCATGCAGCGATTGCGCCATCTTATCCAATTCGCCCATGTCTGATTGCGACACGCGCGTGAAACGATGGACCAGCCAATTTGCAAACCATCCCAAACAAAAGGCGACAAAAAGGATCAGGGCGGTGGCCGCGATAAACTCAACTCTATTCATTGCTCGCCTCTCCCGTGGCGTCGGTCGTATCGGCGATGGGTTCGCCATCTGATGTTGTTGTGTCTGCCGCGTCTGGCGCGGCATCCTCGGTGCTAGGGTCGGCTGGTAAGGGGGCTTCTTCGGCGTTTTCCTCGGCTTCGGGGACAACGATGGTAATTTCAATCCGACGGTTGGCCTCCCGGCCGTCGGCGGTGTCGTTGTCTGCTATTGGGTTTTCTTCACCGTATCCTTGGGCCGTGATGTTACCGGTCAAGACCCTGCGGGCCATCAGACCCGAAAGAACCGCATCTGCGCGGCTTTGGCTTAAGCTTAGGTTCATGGTTTCCCGACCCTGACTGTCGGTATATCCAGCAATCTCAAGCTGCATGGGAACGTCTGCACAGGTTTTTAGAGTATCCGCCAATTTATCAATCGTTGATAGGGATCCAGCGTTGATATCTCCTGATCCGGGCTCAAAGGTGATTTTATTTTCGGCAAGCGCCATATTTAGATCGGCCACACATTCATCAGCTGTGGGCAAGGCCGCCACAGGGTCAAATTTTTCTTCATAAACGACTTTGATTGAAAATGTGCCAGAGCCATCCAGTTTGGTTGTAAAGATCCGCGCAATGTCAGAGCGTGCATCTGGGTTCCCGGTAACACCAGCGATCTCAATACGGTCTTCTGTTACGCTCAAAGTACCGTTGTTTAATTCGGCCAGCGCGGACAGGCCTGAAAGGACACGCACAGGCCAGCCACGCGGCAGACCTTCCCCTAGGCGCGTGGTCGCGTAGACATTCGCGTTTCCAAATAGGGCCCGCGCATAGCTTTCAGAGGCATCTCGATCCAGATCGGTTCCAAGTTTCCCCCAAATTTGGACCAGGCCTTCTTCGCTCAAAGAGGCGTTGAATTCAGGCAAGGCGGCGACTGCTTCCGCACTGAGTTCTTGTTCTACCAAAGGCAATTCAGCGCTCAGAGAGAATACCTCGGGTAGATCGGCCTCAAGTTCGCCCATGATTTTATCAAAATCGGCCTGCTTCGTGCTCTCAGGGGCAATCAAAGAGACATCTGCGTCGCGAAAGGTCAGCGTACCACCACCGAGTTTGCCAACCGCGCCCAATGCCGTTTCGACCGCGTCGGTCCAGTTGACCGAGGGGACGCCCAATCCGATTGTACACGCCGCCGCGGTTGGCGCGCCAAGCGATGCCCCCGCATATCGGATTCGAAGACGCCCTTCTTCGGTGTCCACAGAACAATCGTCGAAGCGCGCGCCTTCTTCGTCCATGATAAACCGAAGGGTGAATGGTGTTAGTACAGGCCGTGGGGCTGAAAGGTCTAGGCTCAGGTCAATATGGTTGGGGGCCGCTAACGCAAGCTCTTTTAGCAATTTTTGTTGGGCTGAAGTGCTGTCCGTCATCGCCGCAATCTGAATCTTTTCAGCGGACATAGAGATTTTGGACCTTGGCAGTTCCCGTAGGGCGTCAATCGCAAAATCTACGGTTTGGGGCCAGCCATCGGGCATCGGATAATCTGCTGTGTCTAAAAGATCGGTCACAACAGCCCCCCCTCCGGCGGTCGACACTGCGGATAGGATCTGACGCCGATTTCCACTGGCTGGGATCAACCCCACAAGTGTGATGCCGTCATCATTGCGCAAAAATTCGATAGAAAAATCCGGAGCCGGGACCAAGTCCGCTTCGACCACTTCTAAGTCGCTATTGATACGGGTGTGATCAACAACCGTCCCCACAACGGATAACGCTCTGAAGCGGGTGGCCTCTGTCGGGGCCACGCCTGTTACATTAACGACAAGCCCGTCAATTGATGTTTCAACCCAATCAAAGCCCTGCAGAGAAAGCGCGCGTTTGACGTCATTCTGAGTGCGTTCTTCTATAACTGCAACAGTGCTGCCGGCGGCAACGACACAGAGGACAGCCGCTATAGCAAAGGAAGCCCCTGCAATGAGGGTAGGTTTCAAGCGCATGAAGGCAGGGCCGTTTTCTGTTTGTATTTCATAGACCTTTTACGGGCAGAGTGACGCAGGATCAATCAAAGGAACAGGGCAACGGCAAAAAACAGCGCAGGAATCAGCCCTGCATCACGGTTACTGCGGAACAGGATCATACAGATCTCAGGGGAATCCATGTCCAATCGGCGAATTTGCCAAGCCAGATGCCATCCCATCGCCCAGATCCCGCAAAGTGCAACCAGAAATGCGGTTATGCTCTCTTTCGGGTTCAAGGCCCCGATCACTGCAACCGCAAGCAAGGAGACGGTCGCAATTAGAAACCAAAGCAACCAGCGGGGGGTGTCCTCGGCAAACAACCGAGCCGTGGATTTTACACCTATGAGAGCATCGTCTTCTTTGTCTTGATGGGCATAGATCGTATCGTAGAACAGCGTCCAGCTGATTCCGCCGAAGTATAATGCAATGCCTGGCCACGAAAGTGATCCACTATGGGCGCTCCATCCGACCAAAGCGCCCCAGTTAAAGGCCAGTCCAAGGAACATTTGTGGCCACCACGTAAATCGTTTCGCAAATGGATAAATTCCGACGAGCACCAGCGAAGCGATACTAAGGACGATGGCAAAGGGCGGGAAAGTCAACAAAATTGCCAGTGAAATGAGACATTGTAGTCCCATCCAGGCAAAGGCACCCTGAACACTGACCTGTCCCGATGGGATGGGTCGGGATCGTGTCCGCGCGACCTTTGCATCAATGTTTCGGTCTGTAATGTCGTTCCAAGTGCAGCCTGCACCGCGCATTAAAAAGGCGCCCAGACAACACCCGATCATGATCCAAAGGTCAAATAATCGAAACCCGCCGTCAGAAAGGGCCGCAAGCAATGTTCCCCACCAGCACGGCAACAATAATAGCCACGTCCCAATTGGACGATCCGCGCGGGATAAACGCAAATAGGGGCGAGTCTGAGCCGGCGCATAGCGATCCACCCAATTGTCCTTGGGGGCGTCGAATACGCGATCATCCAGCTCTGGAATTTCTGTTGGCTCGGTCATATGTTGCAATCCATGACAGCAAAAATTAGGCTCTATGTAGACGTACCCTTGTCCGAGGGGCAAACAATTCCTTTAAGCAAGGAACATGCGCATTATCTGTTTGGCGTGATGCGCCAATCCCTTGGGGCGCAGGTTGCAGTGTTTAATGGCAAAGACGGGGAATATCTGTCTGAGGTCACTTCCGCCGGAAAGCGCGCGGGGGTTCTGACCTGTCAGCACCTTACCAAACCGTTGCAGCTTCCGCCGGACCTTTGGCTATTGTTCGCGCCGATCAAAAAAGCGCGCACAGATTTTATTGTCGAAAAGGCAGCAGAGATGGGGGCAGCACGAATTTGTCCCGTTCAGACCGAGTTCACCAATTCAGAAAGGATTAGACGTGATCGGTTACAGGCCCATGCCGTTGAGGCCGCAGAGCAATGCGGTGGGACGTTTGTGCCCGAAGTTGCAGATTTAATGAAACTCGAAAAGGTCTTGGATGGCTGGCCTGAAGGTCGTCAATTGATCTTTTGCGATGAGACTCTGGCCTCAGCCCGGACGGTGTTGCAGGCTGAAGCGGGCGATAAGCCCGCCGCAATATTAATCGGCCCGGAGGGTGGTTTTTCTCTGAATGAAAGAAATTTCCTAAAAAGCCGCCCTTTTGTGACACAAATTAGCCTTGGTCCACGAATACTCAGGGCTGATACCGCCGCAGTTGCGGCAATGACTATCTGGCAAAGTTTACACGGTGATTGGTAATGTCTGTTATTAGAAGTGAAGTAAAAGAAGTTGTATGGCGTTGGCGGGAGCTCCTTATTGGGGGGCTCTTTGGACTAGTTGGCGTTGTATTTATTTTTCACGGGTTGGGGTTTGTACCAACTCTTGGGATTATTCTCGGAGTGACGGGTTCTCTGTTGGCTTATGCTGGCGTGCAACGTGGTCGGTTCCGGCTCGGCGAAGGTGGCCCTGGCGTTGTGCAAGTCAAAGAAGGTCAAATCGCATACTATGGTCCATATTCCGGCGGTGCAGTGTCGGTAGATGGTCTATCAAAAGTTGAACTTGATCCGGTTCCGGATCCAGCACCACATTGGGTTTTGCGAGGGGTTGAAAGCCCTCCGCTGTTTATTCCGGCCAATGCAGAAGGTGTGGATGCGCTGTTTGACGCGTTTTCCTCAATCAAAAACTTTCCAACACAAAAAATGTTGGGGTACTTGACGAAGCCACCTTCACAACCTGTTGTGATCTGGCAAAAAGAGCAACGTATGCTCCATTGACTTCCCTGCGATTTCCTTCCACCTGTTTGACTTTAAACAGGTGGAAGCGGAGCGCAGATTATGTCAATTCCTCAGTCTGGCGGTGGGCCGATCGAACATCACGATCAACTGGCGCAATATTTAGCCGATGGGTGTAAACCCAAAGAAGACTGGCGGATTGGGACCGAACATGAAAAGTTCGGTTATTGTAAAGACACACACAAACCTCTTCCATTTGAAGGCACGCGCTCCATTGTAGCAGTCCTAGAAGGATTGCGAGATCGCCACGAATGGTCTGAAGTTCGCGAAGGCGGGCATCTTATCGGGTTGGAAAAAGATGGCGCAAATGTCTCGCTAGAACCTGGTGGCGCTTTGGAGCTATCCGGCGCCCCGCTTGAGACAATCCATGAAACATGTGACGAGGTGAATGTTCACCTGCGCGAAGTCAAAGACATCGCTGATGAAATTGGCGTTGGCTTCATCGGACTGGGTGCCGCTCCAATTTGGCAGCATGAGGAAATGCCTCTTATGCCAAAGGGACGCTATCAGCTCATGGATAGTTATATGCAAAGCGTCGGCACAATGGGTACAACCATGATGCGGCGGACGTGTACTGTTCAGGTGAATCTTGATTTCGGATCAGAAGTCGACATGGTTCAGAAAATGCGCGTAGCCATAGCGTTACAACCCATTGCGACAGCTCTGTTTGCAAATTCACCATTTTTTGAAAATAAAACCAATGGCCATAAATCTTGGCGCGCTCGCGTCTGGCGGGATCTTGATGCGGCACGTACGGGGATGGTGCCTTTTGTGTTTGAAGAGGGGTTCGGTTTTGAACGCTGGGTGCAATATGCGCTCGATGTGCCGATGTATTTTGTTTATCGCGACGGGAAATATATCGATGCGCTGGGCATGTCGTTCCGTGATTTCCTGAAAGGGGAGCTTCCGGCCCTTCCGGGGGAAACCCCGACGTTGTCAGATTGGGCGGATCATCTGACCACATTGTTCCCAGAGGCGCGCGTGAAAAAGTTCATCGAAATGCGCGGGGCAGATGGCGGCCCATGGCGGCGTCTTTGCGCTTTGCCTGCGTTTTGGGTGGGGCTGACCTATGATCAAACAGCACTGGATGCAGCATGGGATTTAGTCAAAAATTGGGATGCTGAAACCCGCGAAGAATTGCGCGTTGCGGCGTCTGTTGGCGGATTGCAAGGCGTTGGAGGGGGGCTTAAAATCCACGACATTGCGCGGCAGGCTGTTGATATCGCTGAAGTTGGTCTGCAAAATCGCGCGCGTCCCGGGGCCGGGGGGCTTATACCAGATGAAACTCACTTCTTAAGCGCATTGAAGGAAAGCATCGAGACTGGCAAGGCGCCCGCAGATGAGCTGCTCGACAGTTACAAGGGTGCTTGGGATGGTGATATTAGCCGCATCTACGGCGATTACAGTTACTGATACCTGAGGTATGTGGCATCTGATCGAAGGCGTGTTTCAATGCCTTTGATCAAGATGCTAGGGTCCAATTATTTTTTCGACCCACCAATTTTAGGTTCAGAACCGTCCCGAATTCGGCTGATGTTGGCCTTGTGCCGCCAGAGGATAAGACCGGCCAAAATAATGCATAGCAATACTGCGTTTGGATCCCCGGCGACAACTGCAATCGTTGGGGATGTCACTGCAGCGGTCAAAGCGGACAATGATGAGATACGCGTGACGGCTGCGGTTAACAGCCAGACGCCGCAGGCCGCAATTCCGATCAAGGGGTTTAACGCCAGCAGGGTTCCAAGAAAGGTTGCGACTCCTTTGCCACCTTTGAACCCTAGAAATATTGGAAAACAATGACCTAAGAAAGCAGCGCCCCCTGCAAGTTGGGCGGCGTCCTCTCCAAAGGTGGCGCGAGCGATAAGTACAGCAATCCCACCTTTACCAGCATCCAAAATCAGCGTCAGAAAGGCCGCAAGTTTATTGCCCGTGCGTAGAACATTGGTCGCCCCAATGTTCCCGGAGCCGATTTTCCGAAGGTCACCCAGTCCGAAAATCCGTGCCATGACTATCCCAAACGGAACTGAGCCTAAGAGGTAGGCAAAAACAGTCGTGAGGCCGAGCAGCGGCAATGCGGTGGTGATCGTGGGAATCATGAAAGCGCTCCGAATACCGGGGTGCCAGCCACGAGGGTTACGCGAACTTTGCCCTGAAGACGTTGCTCATCGAAGGGCGTGTTCTTGGATTTTGAGTTTAATTTGAACCGGTCCATTACAAAAGGAGCATGGGCATCAAACAGGATCAAATCGGCTGGCGCGCCTTTGGTCAAACGTCCGCCTTTTAGGCCAAGCCGTTTTGCTGGATTTAGCGACATAGCGCGAAAGAGAGTCGGTAAGTCCAAAAGGTCCGCGTGGAACAGGCGCAGAGCTGCGGGCAAAAGGGTTTCCAAACCCACCGCGCCACTGGCGGCTTCTTCAAACGGAAGGCGTTTGCTTTCTTCGTCTTGCGGGGTGTGAAATGAGGAAATGATATCAATCAATCCGGAGGCCACGGCATTGACCATGGCAATCCGATCATCCTCACTGCGCAAGGGAGGTTTGAATTTAAAGAAAGTCCGGTAGCCTCCAACGTCGAGTTCGTTCAGGGTTAGATGGTGAATATTGACCCCAGCAGTGACGTCCAAACCGGCCTCTTTGGCGCGTTTCAATGCAGGTAAAGAGGCGGCCGTGGATAGGGCATCCGCATGGTAGCGCGCACCCGTCATTTCCACCAAGGCGAGGTCACGTTCCAGTCCCATGCGTTCTGCTTGCGGGGAAACGGCAGGCAGGCCTTTGAGAGAGGCAAATTTGCCCGATGTCACGGCTGCCCCGGCGGATAGGACGGGTTCTTGGGGGTGCGTCATCACTAAGGCCCCCAGTGACTTTGCGTAGGTCAGGCAGCGTGCAAGCACTTTGGTATTTTCCACCACATGATCGCAGTCCGTAAAGGCGACCGCACCGGCATCTTGCATGAAACCGATTTCGACCATTTCACGTCCGGAACGGCCTTTGGTGAGGGCTGCCATTGGCAGAACGTTCACCGGCGCAACTTGATTGGCGCGGCGTGTGACAAATTCGAGTGTTTCGGGGCTGTCTGTTGCAGGTATAGTGTCCGGGCGGGTCACCACTGTGGTGACGCCACCGGCAGCGGCGGCGCGACCCGCCGTGCGAAAGCTTTCTTTGTGACGTTCGCCGGGTTCACCGATCTTAACGCCAATGTCGATCAATCCGGGGGCCAGATATTGCCCGCCACAATCATGGGTTTGATCCGCGGGCGGGGTGGGACCCGCGCCCAGATCTACAATCACGCCATCGTCAATAAGCAGCCAACCATCAGAAACTGTTCCGGCTTCGGGATCAATCAGTTTGGCGTTTTGCAATAGCAATGTCATAGCTGTTCTCTTTGGACTTTGCGCTGCAGATCATAGATCTTGCGGGCGTCGTGATTACGTACAATACCGATCCGGGCCTGAGGATAATAGAGTCGTGAAACTCGGGCTTTAGGTCCAATAACAATAGAACCTTGACCTGTCTTAAATAGACCTTTCCACAGTTTGTTGACGATGCCCAAAGGCGCTTGCGCCTCCATTACAAAAACGACCAAAGCAATAGGGCAAACCCAATGCACACAACGGGCAGGGCCAACAACGCCCAGAGCAAGGTCAACTGTGGATTTCGATTTTTTGTGGCGGGTCCTGTCAGCACGCCGTTGGCGCTGTCGGTTTGCAATTTAACAATACGACGATCAGGTGTTTCTTCTTGATAGGTGCCAAGCCAACGCAGGGGCGCTTGAGGTGTCAGGCTTTGGGTGGTTCCGGCAAATGCCTTGGACAGGATAATTACGACAGTTCCAGTGATTTGATCCAGCCGGGCGCGATGTTGGGCGACATCGTCAAAGGAGATTCCGATCCCTTCATGCATATAACGGGGCAGTCCCATTTCTTCGAGGTCGTCGATGTCAAAGACTTCAACATATGTGGGGTTAAGGGTCGTGGCCCCAAGCGCGGTTGAGAGTGGGCTTTGACCATCGCTATTGGCGGCAATAAATGCGTCGATCTCATCCTGAGAAATATCCACCGTAAAGATACGAACAACACCAAATTCTGTGGCTGAAACCTGCATCTTAGTCATCCGCCGATCCAAATCATCAGGCCGACTAGGGCGAACAATACAATCAGTGCAATCATGGCGATGCGGCCGCTCATTTTTGGGTCTTTGGGATCTTCCATGGGATTAGACCTCGACTGTTTTGGGGGATTTTGCCCGCAGGTTCCGTGCCAGCAAATCCATTGCCGCCATACGGACGGCGACCCCCATTTCAACTTGTTCCTGAATAACCGAGCGGTTGATGTCATCGGCAATAGTGCCGTCGATTTCAACGCCGCGGTTCATTGGGCCGGGGTGCATGACAATGGCATCGTCTTTGGCAAAAGCCAGTTTTTCGGCATCAAGACCGTACCGGTGATAGTATTCGCGTTCTGACGGGATGAAGCCGCCGTCCATGCGTTCACGCTGAAGCCGCAACATCATGACAACATCGACATCCTTTAGGCCTTCGCGCATGTCGTCATAGACTTCGACGCCAAATTCATCGATTCGGGCAGGCATCAGCGTGGGCGGACCAACCAGACGAATTCGGTTTTCCATTTTGCCCAAAAGCATGATGTTGGACCGCGCGACCCTCGAATGGGCGATGTCTCCACAGATCGCAATATTCAGCCGATGAAGTCTGCCTTTGGCGCGCCGGATGGTCAGCGCATCCAAAAGCGCCTGAGTCGGATGTTCGTGACGACCATCCCCGGCGTTTAACACGGCACAATTCACTTTTTGTGCTAACAGATCCACTGCACCTGAATGCGGGTGGCGCACGACCAGCAAGTCTGGGTGCATCGCATTTAACGTCAGCGCCGTATCAACAAGGGTTTCACCCTTCTTAATGCTGCTTGCCTGCATGGCCATATTCATGACGTCAGCGCCCAACCTTTTGCCTGCCAATTCAAAACTGGCTTGCGTCCGGGTTGAGTTTTCGAAAAACATATTGATCTGCGTGAGCCCGGAAAGGGCATCAGAATGCTTAACAGAGCGCCGGTTTAAATCCACATATTGATCTGCGAGATCAAGGATTTCGCGAATCTCTTCCGGATATAAGGGTTCAATGCCAAGAAGATGTTTGCCGCGGAATGTCATTTTGCCTCCGAGTGTGCTTGATTTGCTTATAGAAACGCTGACGAACGGCTGCAAGGGCGCAGGAACCATTTACCTTAACGCGCGGTCGGCGTAGCGTGGCGCCATGATTGAAGGCATGGATTTTCACACGGCAAAAGCGCTGCTGGAATGGCAGTTAGAGATGGGCGTTGATGAGGCCATCTCTGAATCCCCTGTGAATCGTTTCGATTTGCCCGTAGCACAGCCCAAAATGGCAAAACCTGCCGCATCAGAACAAAATCAAAAAACGCCGATATCTAAATCGCCCGCTCCGCCTCCTATTCCCAAAAAGGCAGATGTGGATGTGGTTCAAATTGCAAAGGATACGGCTGCGCGGGCCAATTCCTTAGAATCTTTGAAGGCAGCTCTGGCATCGTTTGAGCATTGTGAACTGCGGCGGGGGGCACGAAATTTGGTATTTGGCGATGGGTCTGCTCCGGCGCGGGTCATGATTATCGGTGAGGCTCCGGATCGCGAAGAAGACAAAGCAGGTCAGCCTTTTGTCGGAAAATCCGGGCGGTTGCTGGATCGTATGTTTGATGCCATTGGTATGTCGCGCGATGCTGCAGATGATAGATCGTCGATTTATATCACGCCCGCTTTGCCGTGGCGGCCACCCCATAACCGGGATGCTGCACCAGATGAAATTGCGATGTTACGACCCTTCTTGGATAAGCACATCGAATTGGTCGCGCCGGATGCGCTTATTCTGATGGGAAATGCAGCCTGTCAGATGATGTTAGGAAAACGGGGGATTACGCGCATTCGTGGCACTTGGGTTGAGGTGAATGGATTGCCGACACTGCCGATGTTCCATCCAGAAAACTTGCTGCGCAATCCAGTTGCCAAACGAGAGGCTTGGCAGGATCTTTTATCGCTGAAATCCCGCCTGATCGGAAATTAATCATGATGTTCGATCCCATCCTGTTGCTCAGTTTTTTACCTGCCTGTTTGGCTCTTAATCTGACGCCGGGGGCGGATATGTTGTTTTGTTTTGGGCAGGGTTTACGGAGTGGACCAAAAGCTGCTGTTGCTGCGAGTGCCGGGGTTTCAGCGGGGGGCATGGTGCACGTTGTCCTTGCGGGCCTTGGATTGGGGGCTTTGGTCGCGGCTTATCCTCCCGTGTTTGAAATCATCCGTTGGCTGGGTGTTGGATACTTATTGTGGTTGGCGATCACGACGCTGCGTTCTCCTTTGACGCACCCCTCAGATGCGCCTCGGGCCCAGATTGGGCATGCGTTTCGGAACGCGATGTTGGTCAATCTAACGAATCCTAAGGTCATCCTTTTTGTTTTGGCCCTTTTGCCGCAATTTGTAGATCCGAACCTTCCAACCTTGCCACAATTTCTGATTTTGGGTGCAATGTTGGGGACCGGCGGGTTCATCGTCAATGGATTGGTTGGTGTTTTCGCCAGCGGCATTGGTCAAAAGCTATTACAATCAGATCGGTTTGAACGCGGGGTTCGCTGGGCCTCCGCAACGGTTTTTGGCGCGCTTGCGCTGCGCCTTTCTGTCATGCGTCAGGGGTGAAAATGGGCATAGATGAAAGCATTGAGTTTATTCCGGTACGGATTGCAGTGCTGACCGTATCTGACAGTCGGAATCTGGCGGAGGATCGCTCTGGTCAAACACTAGTGGATCGTCTGACAAAAGCTGGGCATGTGTTGGCTGATCGCCAAATTTTGCCGGATGAACGCGGCGACATTGCTGATCAGCTCCGGGTTTGGTGTGCGAACCCCAACATTGATGTGGTAATTTCCACAGGAGGCACGGGTCTTACGGGGCGTGATGTCACGGTCGAAGCCCATCGGGACGTCTACGAAAAGGAAATGGATGCTTTTGGCACAGTTTTCACCATCGTCTCGATGCAAAAAATCGGAACCTCTGCGGTGCAATCTCGCGCCACTGGAGGCGTTGCTCAGGGGACGTATCTCTTTGCACTGCCGGGGAGTCCAGGTGCCTGCAAGGACGCATGGGATGAAATTTTAAGCCTACAGCTCGATATGCGACATCGGCCCTGTAACTTTGTTGAAATTTTTCCGCGACTCGACGAAAAATTGCGACGGAAGTGATCTCGGCCTTCGTATAACGCGTAATATATAAATATAGCCGACGCACAGAGGTGGTTCGCGACCGCTTGCTGTAGTGCTTGGCGTTTAAAGAATAAAGGGACCACGGAATGCGATTTTTGGGGCGCAGCCTGACCGGGTTATTTTTGCTTTCGATTACTGTTGGACTTTTGACGTGGGCGGGCAGCACCATGTATGGGGCGATTGAGGCGAAACGTAATCAAGAGCAACGACAGCGACCCGCACGTGAACGCGTGTTTGCGGCTGGGGTCCAATTGGTTGAGCCAGGTGTTGAGGTTCCTGTTCTTGAAACATTCGGAGAGGTTTTGAGCCGACGCACCTTGGACATTCGTGCCTCTACAAGTGGTCGGATCGTTGAGCTGAATGAGGCCTTTGAAGATGGTGGTCAGGTAGAGGTTGGCGAGCTGTTGCTGCGCATTGATCCCGCTGATGCTGAGGCCGAATTGGGGCGTGCGCAGGCCGGATATTCTGAGGCGCAGGCAGAAGTCAGGGATGCCGAACGCGGGCTCATCCTTGCGCAAGACGAATTGGGCTCTGCGCAGGAACAGCTCTCCTTGCGCAGTGCTGCATTGAAGCGGCAACAAGATCTGAAAAATCGTGGTGTTGGGACCGAGGCAGCCGTAGAGATTGCCGCCTTGGCTGAGGCCGCCGCGCGTCAAGCTGAGGTAACACGTAGGCAGTCTTTGGCGCAGGCAGAAGCGCGGGTTGATCAGTCGGGAACGGATTTGAACCGGGCTGAAATTACAGTAGCTGAGGCAGATCGTCGTCTGGAAGACACAGAGGTTTATGCAGGTTTCACGGGTACTCTGGCGGATGTCATTGTCGTGGAAGGTGGGTTGGTTGCCACGAATGAACGGCTGGCAACGCTGACGGATCCGTTGTCGTTAGAGGTGTCGTTTCGAATTTCTACCGCGCAATATGCGCGACTATTGGATGAAGACGGCGCATTGATCGGTGCACCGGTCACCGCAAAGCTGGATGTTCTTGGCGTTAATCTGAGTGCGCAAGGCGTGGTTTCGCGGGAAAGCGCATCCGTTGCCGACGGGCAAACAGGTCGCCTCTTGTTTGCGCAATTAGACAGTTCACGCGGGTTTCGCCCTGGCGATTTTGTAACCGTTGAAATCAAAGAACCAGAGATGAGTGGGGTCGCTTGGTTGCCGTCAAGCGCGTTGGATGCGGCTTCACATGTATTGGTGGTCGGGGACGAAGAACGGCTTGAGGTCGCACAAGTCGAACTGTTGCGCCGCCAAGGCGACGTGGTTTTGATCCGAGGTCGTGAAGTGTACGGACGCGAAGTGGTTACAGAACGCTCTCCTCTTTTGGGATCGGGGATAAAAATCCGACCAATTCGAGCGGGTAGTGCTGCAATCCCCGAAGCGCCTGCAATGGTGTCCCTCACCACAGAGCGCCGTGAAAAATTGGTGGCTTTTGTTGAGGCTAACAACCGGATGCCCGCTGAGGTCAAGCAGCGTATTCTAAGCCAGCTAGAGGACAAAGAAATCCCCTTGAATGTGGTAGAACGGCTCGAAAGCCGGATGGGAGGATAGGACATGGCGCGGCAACTATCGGACGGAGCAGGTGGATTGCTCTCTTATTTTACGCGTCATAAAACGGCAGCCAACCTGCTTTTGGTTATTCTGATTGTTCTGGGGCTTGCGGCGATCCCGCGTATGCGCGCGCAGTTTTTTCCAGATGTGATCATTGATAACGTGTCCGTTTCTGTGACATGGGATGGCGCTGGTGCCGAGGATGTCGACGCCGCAATTGTTCAGTTGCTTGAACCAGCGCTTTTATCAGTCGAAGGTGTGGAAAGCACATCATCGACCTCTCGGGAGGGGCAGGCGTCGCTGTCCATGGAATTTGAACCCGGATGGGACATGTCGCGTGCTGCGGACGATGTGCAAAGTGCGGTTGATTCTGTTTCGAACCTGCCGGAAGGCGCTGAGGATCCCGAAGTTCGTCGCGGAGCGTGGCGCGATCGGGTGACTGACGTTGTTATTTCTGGGCCTGTTGGCGTTAGTCAACTTGGTCTGTTTGCCGATGAATTTGTGTCTCGATTGTTTGCTGAGGGTGTCACGCGGACCAGCATTCGTGGGGTTGCCGCACCGGAAACGGTTGTGGAAGTCGAAACCTTAGCCTTAATCCGTAATGATGTGACCATGGCGCAGATTTCAAGCGCAATCGCCGCCGAAGCGAGTGCTGATCCCGCCGGCGATGTGTCTGGTGGTGCGGCCCGGGTTCGCACCGGCGTGGCCAAACGCTCTGCCGATGAAATTTCTGACATCGTTTTGCGGTCTAACGCTGATGGATCAAAGCTGCGGATTGGGGATGTGGCGGATGTGCGGGTCGAAGGGATCGACCGCAACCGTGCCTATTATGTCGGAGAGAACCCAGCGATTTCTGTACGGGTGGACCGTTCTAATCAAGGGGATGCTATCGGTATTCAACGACAAGTCGAACAGGTCACCGAAGAGATGACATTGACGTTGCCATCCTCTGTGTCCATCGATTTGATTCGCACCAGAGCTGAGGCCATCACAGGACGTTTGAACTTGCTTCTGGACAATGGCCTAATGGGTCTTGGGTTGGTTGTGACATTGCTGTTTTTATTCCTGAATGCTCGCACAGCTATTTGGGTGGCTGCGGGGATTCCGGTCGCGATGCTTGCCACCATCGCAATTATGTATGCGGCTGGATTGACGATTAACATGATCTCTTTGTTTGCGCTCATTATCACTCTTGGGATCGTAGTGGATGACGCCATCGTGGTAGGTGAACACGCCGATTTTCGAGCGCGACGGCGCGGGGATTCTCCTGTGCAGGCTGCTGAAAATGCGGCGATACGCATGGCGCCCCCGGTGTTTGCGGCAACGATTACAACGATCATCGCATTTTTTGGGCTGACCGCGATCAGTGGCCGGTTTGGCGATCTGATTAGTGACATACCGTTTACTGTAATCGCCGTACTGACAGCTTCTTTGGTCGAGTGTTTTCTGATCTTACCAAACCATATGGCCCATGCGATTTCCCATTCCGCAAAAGAGCATTGGTATGATTGGCCTAATCGGGTTGTGAACCGTGGCTTTGGCTGGGTGCGTGATACCCTTTTTCGCCCCCTGATGAAACTCGTGGTTCTGGCGCGTTACCCTGTACTTGCGGCGGTGATTGTTTTGCTGACTTCGCAGGCGGTCCTGTTTGTAAAAGGGGATGTGCAGTGGCGGTTCTTTAACGCCCCTGAACGGTCCTCGATCTCGGGTAATTTTGCGATGGTGGCGGGGGCCAGTCGCGATGATACGTTTGCGATGATGCAGGAAATGCAGCGCGCCACAGAGGCCGCCGCTAAACAGTTCGCAGACGAACACGGTACCAATCCGATAACCTATGTCGTTGCTGAGGTCGGTGGGAATACGGGGCGTCCGATTGCCGGATCCGAGAATAAAGATGCCGAAATGCTGGGATCTATCGCTGTCGAGCTTATCGATGCCGATCAACGTCCCTATTCGTCGTTTGCCTTTGTGGCTGCGTTGCAGGAAGAAGTGCGGCAGCACCCGCTTGCTGAAACCGTTAGTTTCCGGGGGTTCCGCTCTGGTCCAGGCGGTGATGCGCTGGACGTTGAGCTGTATGGTGCAGATTCTGAAACACTCAAAGCTGCGGCCGAAGCAATTAAAACGGCAGTCACGCAGTTCCCAGAGGTTTCGGCTGTCGAAGATTCCTTGGCTTATGACAAAGAAGAGCTGGTGTTGGAATTGACCCCCCAAGGCCAAGCGCTTGGTTTTGATATTGCGGGTTTGGGAACTGTTCTTCGGAATCGTTTAAACGGGATAGAGGCTGCGACTTATCCAGATGGCCCACGGTCCGCGACGATTCGCGTGGAACTTCCATCTGATGAATTGACAGCAGATTTCCTTGATAGAACACGAATGCGCACCCCAACAGGTGAATATGTGGCGCTGTCTGACATTGTAACAGTCAAAACCAAAACCGGGTTTTCGACCGTACTGCGTGAAAATGGCCTGCGTCTTGTGAATGTCACCGGTGATATTTCCGAAGATGATCCAACCCGTGCACAAGCGATTGTAACCCAATTACAGGAAGAGATCCTTCCCGAGATTGAGACGGAATTTGGTGTCGCCTGGCAGTTGGGGGGGCTGGCAGAACAAGAACAAGATTTCCTAAGCGATGCGCTGCTTGGGTTTGGTATGTGTTTGATCGGTATTTATCTGGTTCTGGCTTGGGTATTTGCCAGCTGGACCCGGCCAATGGTTGTTATGGCGATTATTCCGTTTGGCCTCGTGGGAACAATCTGGGGGCATTACATTTGGGATGTGCCACTGTCTATGTTTACGGTGGTTGGGTTAATCGGGATGACCGGCATTGTGATTAATGACTCAATCGTATTGGTCACCACGATTGATCAATACGCCAAAGAACGCGGTCTGGTTCAGGCGATTGTCGATGGGGCAGCGGACCGTTTGCGGGCGGTATTGCTGACTACGCTGACGACGGTTCTTGGGCTTGCACCACTGCTGTATGAATCCTCTTCGCAGGCGCAATTCCTTAAACCAACGGTGATTACATTGGTCTATGGGCTTGGTTTTGGCATGGTGCTTGTTTTGCTCGTGGTGCCAGCACTTGTAGCAATGCAATTGGACGTGACACGCCAGATTGCAGCCCTTCGCCGTAGCTTAACATTGCGCAAGGGTGGGCGGCTCGTTGGCGTTGCGACTGGGCTTGCGGCTGTGGCGATGGCGGGCCTGTTTGCGCTGACTTTGGGCAGTGTAATCCTGACCGGAACATTTCCACAGATTATTGCGCAGCTTCAGCCTGATATGCAGCCAACAGTCTTTTTGGCACTCGGTGTGTTTATCGCCGGATCTGCGGCCATTTCTGTTGTGATGTTTGTGTTAGGAGGGGTGGTCTTTGCGTTGAAACGCAAACCTGCGGTCTTAGGCTAGGAAGTTGAAAACTATTATCCGCGGCTGCAGCCGCGGATGTCGACCATGTGGTCCTGACCTAAGACAGAGATCCGAATGTCACTTCTATCGAGGAGGAACGGTGCCCCCACTTCTGGGACCATGTCGGCCACAAGGGTCAATGCTTTTCCCTGGCGCTTCGTGTCGGTCTCTGAAATCCAAACTGTTTTATCTGGTATTTCAAAGACGCCGACCTCTGACCCGCCGGCAGAGGGCATGTTGATGGTCGCTGTTATTTGAAAGCCGTCGTCAATAGGCGCAATGGTGCACTCTGACGAAACAACTCCAGCTTCTTTTGCTGTTTTGGCCCGATCGTTTAGGGCAGCTTTGATAACGGGCACGGGTTGTCCGGTCGTGGGCAATTTCGCCGAGAGTGACAGTGTCACTGGAATACAGACATCTTCGCATACGCCGATTTGTAATTCACCCGTCAGATCGATTGGGGCGCTCGCATCTTTAGGTGTGATCCGAAGTGGGAACACCACTTGATCCGAATATCCAATAACTTGTAGTCCGTTTTGAGAGCTTACCGTAGGGCGAGGCCAATGGGTCACTGATTCTTGTATATTTGTTGAGCCCATTAACGAAAGTTGCGGGGGAATACCCGCATCACCTGGGGCCCGCCAATAGGTTTTCCACCCAGGAGCCAGAGTGATTTTGATTCCGGCTACATGCGTGCCATTTGAATCCCTCCACCCCGGTAGGAATTCGGCCTGAACGGTATCGCTGACCGCTAATACGTCCGCATGGATGGCGACAGAGCTCAGGCTTAGGCCAGCCAAAACAGAAACAAATGCTGTGGAAAACTTATTCATAATGATGAACATATCAACGCACGCGCTGATGGAAAATCACAAAACGGACATCGTGCGGTGATTGTCGCTCTTGTGCACTTGCAAGAGCGACGGTGAAGGCGCATCTTTAAAATATGAATGAAACATCTGAATTCGAAAACCTTAGCGGAAAACTGCTAATTGCGATGCCCGATATGGGGGATCCGCGGTTTTCAAATAGTGTGGTTTATCTGTGTGATCACAGCACGTCTGGGTCCATGGGAGTCATCATCAACAAAGTGGCGACGGATGTCACGATGGGCGAGCTATTAGAACAATTGTCGATCAACACGGGTCAGTTTGATACAGAGGCTCCGGTACATTTCGGCGGGCCCGTTGAAACAAATCGTGGGTTTGTGCTGCATACTTCTGACTATTTTCGCAAGGGGATCACGTTGCGAGTCGATGAGGTTGCCAATATGACGGCCTCCCTTGAGGTATTACAGGATGCAGCCGAAGGCGATGGCCCTCGTGAATTTCTAATGGCGCTTGGGTATGCCGGTTGGGGTGAGGGACAGTTGGAGGATGAGATTTCCCAAAACGGTTGGCTGACGTGCGATCCAACCCATGATATTTTGTTCTCAGATGACAACGCAGGAAAATGGACGGCCGCGCTTAAACAGCTGGGCGTGAATCCTTTGATGCTATCGTCGACAGCAGGACATGCCTAAACCCGCGGTGCTGCAGCCCGCCTAAGCCGATCATTGATGGCACGACCCAGTCCTATATTCGGAATTGGGGATACGGCAATCGTTTCTGTGTCGTATTTGTCCAACGCATGTAACGCCTCGAACAGATTTGCAGCGGCTTCGATAAGATCGCCTGTGGGGGATAAGGACAGATCTGCGCCCTTTACAGGTCCAAAACCCAACAGCGCTTCGCCGGGGTTCTTTTGTATGGCATTTAAGCGTACGGCCGCACCGGGGGCGTAGTGAGAAAGCAACTGCCCCGGGGACGTCGGCGCGTTGAGGTCTGTTTCAGAGTGACGGCGCAGGGCATATCCGAGATGGTGTTCGATTTGTTCAAGGGCCAGCCCGCCGGGGCGCAGCAGGGTTGGGCCGCCGTCAAAGCCGATGATGGTTGATTCAACGCCTACACCGCAAGCCCCACCGTCGACGACCCCATCGATGCGGCCTGACAGACCGGCCAAAACATGCGTGGCCCGCGTTGGGCTGATTTGTCCCGACGGGTTGGCAGAAGGCGCGGCAATTGGACGGTCACAACGTGTAAGCAGGTCGTGGGCCAACGGGGCATCCGGAATGCGTATTCCAACCGTAGACAAGCCCGAAGTCACCAGAGGAGATAATCCATGCCCTTGTTTTAACGGTAAAACTAAGGTCAGTGGCCCCGGCCAGAACGCTTGGGCAAGGCTAAGTGCTTCGCTGGAAAAATCGGCATATCGTTGTGCCGCAATTTGTGTCGGAAGGTGAATGA
Source organism: Pseudoruegeria sp. (assembly GCA_039972875.1). GTDB lineage: Bacteria > Pseudomonadota > Alphaproteobacteria > Rhodobacterales > Rhodobacteraceae > Pseudoruegeria. The sequence continues at coordinate 19,907 of JBDWMA010000054.1, read as the reverse complement.
TCAGCGGATTAAACTGTGGGCGTTGTTTGGCCTCAAAAATCCGTGCGACAGCCGTGCCATTCGTGGCATCAGCCCCAAGCCCGTACACGGTTTCGGTGGGAAAGGCGACCAAACCACCTGCGCGCAACAATTGCGCGGCCTCGGACAGGCCGTTGCTATCTGACAATAGATGTTTCGTCGTTACGTGCATTTACTCTGACGTTGCGTTCCGGTTGCCGGTAGGGCAACCGGGGGTAAAGTGATCGTTGCAACTTTGTGAGTAACGTCGGAATCGCGAGATTCCAAGCACAGTTCAGGAGAACGTCATGCCATATCGCGCCCCGGTTGAAGATTTTCGGTTCATTTTTGATGAGATCGTGGATCTGAAACACGTTAGTGGCACCAAAAGGTTCGCTGATGCCACCGAAGACATGGTTGCCGCTATTCTGGCTGAGGCGGGTAAAATGTGCGAAGAAGTTATTGCTCCCGTCAATCGCAACGGGGATTTACATCCTGCTCGATTGGAAAACGGTGTTGTTAGATCCTCCCCTGGTTTTTCTGAGGCATATGGTGCCATCCGCGAAGGTGGTTGGGTTGGCATGAGTTCCGATCCTGAATTCGGCGGCATGGGATTGCCCTTTGCACTTGGAACGGCTGTGAATGACATGATGGCTGCGTCTTGTCTTGCGCTGCAACTTAACCCGTTGTTGTCACAGGGCCAGATTGAAGCTTTGGAACATCACGCCAGTGACGATTTAAAAGACAAATTCCTTCCAAACCTGATTTCGGGTGAATGGAGTGGGACAATGAACCTAACTGAACCCCATGCGGGTTCCGATGTTGGGGCGTTGCGTGCAAGGGCCGACCCAAACGAAGATGGCTCTTATAGCATTACGGGGCAAAAGATTTTTATAACGTGGGGGGATAGCGATTTGCATTCCAACACGATCCATCTTGTTTTGGCACGTTTGCCAGACGGGGGAGCAGGCACCAAAGGCATTAGTCTTTTTCTTGTACCCAAATTGTTGCTCGATGAGAACGGGAGCCCCGGTGTTGGGAACTCTCTAAAGGTCGTATCCCTCGAACATAAAATGGGGATCCATGGCTCTCCGACGGCGGTCATGGAATTCGATGGAGCCACAGGTTGGCTCGTGGGGACAGAGCATGGCGGTATGAAGGCCATGTTTACGATGATGAACAACGCGCGGGTTGGCGTGGCCGCGCAGGGGGTGGCGATTGCCGATGCCGCGTATCAACATGCCTATGGATACGCGATGGATCGCAAGCAAGGGGCAACCCCGGTTAAAGATGGAACAGACGCGATTGCAGAACATGCGGATGTGCGCCGCATGTTGGCAACGATGAAGGCGGAGATATTCGCCGCACGGTCAATGACGCTGTCTTGCGCCGTGGCGCTCGACATGCAAACGGCAACCAAATCAAACGAGTGGACGGCGCGCGCGGCATTTTTGACGCCTATTGTCAAAGCTTACAGCACTGATATCGCCAATGAAAACGCCTCCCTTGGGGTGCAAATCCACGGTGGTATGGGTTTTATCGAAGAAACGGGCGCGGCGCAGTTTTCGCGGGACGCCCGAATTTTGCCGATTTATGAGGGTACCAATGGAATACAAGCCATGGATCTTGTGGCCCGCAAACTGATGGACGGTGGCGATGCTGCGTTTCGTATACTCGAAGAGATCGAGGCCCAAGCCGAAGCCGCCAGAGAGACATTGCCGGATTTGGCAGAAGCCGTTTGGACCGCGGCGGAATCCCTGCGTGAAGCGACCGAATGGTTACTGACACGAGAAACACTGAACGACCGTTTTGCTGGTTGTGTTCCCTATTTGCGCGCCTTTGCGCGGGTTCTGGGCGCGCATTATCATCTTAAGGCAGCGATGGCTGTTGATGGGGAAGGACAGCGTACGGTTTTGGCAACGTTTTACATCAAACGTTTGCTCCCTGAACATGCGGCGCTGCTTGCTCATGTTCAGGAAGGTGCCGCCGGCCTTTATGATCTGAGCGATGAAGGCCTCGCCGTATGAAAAAGCCAACGCCAAAAGGGATCCGATACCCAATTGAAACGCCGCCTGAACCCGGTGCGGCGGTGCAAATTGCCAACGGGGTGTTCTGGATTCGCCTAAGCCTGCCTATGGCGCTGGATCATGTGAATGTTTACGCGCTGGATGACGGGGACAGTTGGACCATCGTTGACACAGGTGTGGATACCAAAAAATCTAGGGCGCAATGGGAATCTGTACTGGCAGAGGTATTGGCGGAAAAGCCAATCGGCCGTATTGTTTTAACCCATTATCATCCCGATCATGTGGGCGCGGCCGCGTGGCTGATGGAAACACATGGTGCTTCTCTTTGGTCCACGCGAACGACCTATCTTAGCACACGTATGTTGACGCTGGACGTGCAGGAAAGACAAACCGCACCACAAATTGCGTTTTGGCGATCTGCTGGAATGGCTGCTGATGTTTTTGAAAAACGGATTGCAGAACGACCTTTTAATTTCGCTGACATTGTTGGCCTTTTGCCTATTGGCTATGAGCGTCTTCAACAGAACGATGTGATCCGGATGGGGGGGCGAGATTGGGATGTTCACATCGGTCATGGTCATGCCGCCGAACACGCAACCTTCTGGAGCCGCGACGATAATCTGGTCATAGCCGGCGATCAGATCATTGCTTCAATTTCTCCGAATATTGGGTTGTATCCCACCGAACCGAATGCTGATCCTGTGGCTGAGTGGGATGAGGCTTGCCATCGCCTTGCTGGGCTGGCGCGTGCGGATCATTTGGTTTTGCCGGGTCATAAGTTGCCTTTCGTTGGACTCCCGACACGAATGCGCCACTTAATCGAGAATCACCAAAGCGCTCTGAGGCGGTTGCTAACGCATTTGAAAACACCTCATACAGCGGGTGACTGTTTTATCCCCATGTTCAAGCGGGATATTCGTGGTGGCGAATATGGTTTGGCGTTGTCTGAAACCATGGCACATTTAAATCACCTCTGGCTTTCCGGTCGCTTGACCCGCACACTTAGGGCAGATGGCGCGTGGCTATGGCAGGCGCAAAGCGAGGATGAGAATGGACGATACGATTAAAACAACGGCTGAGATCGAAGAAGACGGCGTTTTTCCCCGTGCTCATGCGGTGCACACAGATCCAACAATGGCCAGCGCTGAACAAAAGCCATTGCCTGCAAAATTGGCTGGAAAATCGGTTAAAAACAAAAGCCCGGCAGAATGGGCCTATGAACGTTTGGTTTTATATATCCGCAATTTTGAGGAACAATTGGACAATCAGCATGAGGTCGCAATCGGGATGACCGGCGGTGATGCGGGTGTGCTAAAGATCGAAGGCCTTGGGTATTTTGATCCGGATATCGTGACGTTCTATGGGACCGACCCAAGCGGCGCTAAGACACAACTCATCCAACATGTCAGTCAGTTGAACGTCATGTTGCGTGCAATGCCGTTGCAGACTTCTGAGCCGGAACAAGAACCAAATCGCATTGGATTTCGGTTGGCCCAGGATCTCGAGGTGGAATAGCGGCAAAATAGACCACCCGGTGGGCGTGACAGGGCGGTGAAATTCGTATAATTGAACCGCGACACTGAAATGAAGGACGACGGACATGGCCGAACACAAACATGGCGATATGGATATCACGGTTCAAGAAAAAACCTTTGCAGGTTTTATCAAAATGGTGACTTGGGGTGCGTGTATCTCAATCGGCGTATTGATCATTTTGGCCGTATTTAACAGCTAATAACCTGATCGTGCTCCGCGAGGGGTTGGCGAATTGAGGCAGAACATTTGCGTCCTAACCTGATCTTGATGGCGGCTTTTTTGGGCCTAGCGGCCTGTACCGCTGAACCGACTTGGGCGCCTGATGAGGCCGTCGCGGCGCGTATTTATCATCATGATGCACCGCCCTCAATTACGCTTTATACAGTCATCAACAACAGATCCAACGAAGGTGCGCACTCCTCGTTGTTGATCAATGGGTCGCAACGGTTGATTTTTGATCCAGCCGGAACTTGGTACCACCCATCACTGCCAGAACGGAACGACGTGCATTTTGGCATGGTCGACAGTGCTGTTATTTTTTATGAAGATTATCACGCACGAGTAACCTTTCGCGTAATCGCCCAAAAGGTTGAAGTGTCGCCAGAGGTTGCAGAAGAGGCGCTCCGTTTGGTGCAGGCCAATGGAGCGGTTAGCAAAACTCAATGCGCGAATACGGTCTCTCGTATTTTGAGAGATTTGGGCGGCTTTGACGAGGTGCCCAGAACAATGTGGCCTCTGTCGGTCATGGAAGGATTTGGTAAGATTCCTGGTGTAGAATCGCGCACGATTTATGATGATTCTACGGATGATAATAAAGGTCTGTTGAGGCAGACCGAAATTTAAGCATTTATTTAAGCATTTTATGTACCTTGAGATTAGGTGAAAAATTTGAGGTATTGAAGTTGAGGACCTATTTTAGGTGTCTTTGGCGCATGATATTTGTTCCGATTTTATTGATCGCATGCAGCCCTGAACCAACACGTGGAACTGATGAGCAAATTAAACAGGTTGCTTATCGCGGTGATCCACCCCCGAACCTGACGCTCTACACTGTTGTTAACAATAAAACTGGCCAGGGTATGCACTCTGCGTTGATGATTGACGGATCCCAAAGGGTTCTGTTTGACCCAGCTGGCACATGGCGTCACCCAAATGTTCCAGAACAGGATGATGTCAAATTTGGCTTCTCACCCGGGGCGCAAGGATTATATGAAGAATACCATGCACGGGCTCTCTATTCCGTTGTGAGGCAAACCAAAACAGTCTCGCCTGAAACGGCCGAACGTGCCCTTGCTCTCGCAAAAAACAATGGATCTGTTATGGAAGCTTTTTGCGCAAAGGCAACCGGAAAACTGCTGCAAAATGTGCCAGGGTTTGAAGCCATGCCGTCCAAATTTTACCCCTCTCATTTGATGAAAGCATTTGCCCAGCTTCCGGATGTGGAAACCACAAGAATCTGCGAGGACGATACCGATAGCTTTGAGGCGGTATTGGAGCAGCAAAGTACTATTTACCCAAATAAATAGAGCATCGTGTAGAGGGTCGTCGCGCCGCAAAAGATCGCGACAAACACATTTTTTGACAAATATCCGGCGCTAAAAGTGGCAACAGCGGCCAATAATCGCGCCGGATCTGGTGTGCCGTCTGTGGCCGTGGGCCACATGACCAACGGCGCGACGAGGGCAGGCAAGACGGCCACAGGTGTATAGCGCAACACGCGTAATATCCACGCGGGAAGCTCTTTGTCTCCGATCAGACCAAGAAAAGAAAATCGGACAAGGAAAGAGCCAACCCCCATCAAGATGATGATCACCCAAATCTGAGCCGTGGTGTAAGTCATGATGGTTGCTCCGTGCGTGTTTCCACCCATGCGCCGACGCACATCGCTGATATAGAGGCAATCAGCAGACCTCCGTTATAGGGGACCCATGCGAATAAAATGGCGAGAACAACAGCGGTAACGGCGGCAGTGATATGAGCCCGGGTCCGCAACATCGGTGCAGTCATCGCCAGAAATGCAATCGGAACCGCAAAATCGAGGGCGAACTCCTCTGGAATGCGTGCGCCGATCAAGGCGCCGACCAGAGTAAAGACGTACCAAAGTGGGCACATCAGGCTGATGGTTCCAAAATAATAAGCCACCTTATTTGCCGTGGTTTCATTCGGATGTTTTTCATATTCCATGATCGACAGCGCATAACCCTGGTCGACCAAAAAATATGATATTGCAGCGCGCGCACCAAGAGGGGCTTTGCCAATGTGGGGGGTGAGGGATGCTGAATACATTGCCATGCGCATGTTGACGGCCAAGGCTGTGGCGACAATGACCAACATGGGGGCGTTCTCTGTCATCAGCTGTACGGCGGCGAATTGCGCGGCCCCAGCGATGACCAGCAAAGAAAACCCCATGGCCTGCGCGATTGTCAGGTTTGCTTCGATGGCAACCACGCCAAACAACATCGAAAACGGAAGCAATATGACAAGAAACGGCGCACCATGTCGCAGGCCACGCAAATAGGCTGTTTTCGGTGTGGAGACAGACATATCTTTTCCCTAGAGTACCCAAACGCCTCTAGGGGTATTTGGCAGGAGATGCAAATGGCCAGCGTTCCAAACTCAGCGTCCTATCTGATCGCACCGCAACCTGCGACGTCAGGTTTAACCAGATCCGTTGAGGGGATCGATCAAACCGGTGCTCGGGTTACAATCTCGGTGGTCGAAGAGCGCCCTCTGACCATCTATTTGAATCGGCAGGAAATTGTCACTGCGATGACCATCGGTGACTATCCCAACTATTTGGCGTTAGGTTTTCTGCGCAATCAGGGCATGCTCGCGGCTGATGAGGAAATTACCGGCATCGATTACGATGAAGAACTGGAAACCGTTGTAGTGCGTACAGCGCGGGAAACCGATTACGAAGAGAAATTGCAGAAAAAGACCCGAACCAGTGGTTGTGCTGTCGGGACTGTATTTGGTGACATGATGGAGGGGCTAGCCGATGTGCAATTGCCGGCCACCGAGGTGCGCACCTCATGGCTGTATGGGTTGTCTTCCATTATCAACCGCACGCCCAGCCTATATCTAGAGGCCGGTGCAATCCATGGCACGGTTCTGTGCCAAGGGGATAAGCCGTTAGTTTATATGGAGGATGTCGGGCGACACAATGCTGTAGATAAAATCGCAGGGTGGATGATGGCAGAAAACATCTCGGCTTCGGATAAGATCCTTTATACGACGGGTCGATTGACCTCTGAGATGGTAATTAAATGTGCCCAGATGGGCATTCCCGTTCTGGTTTCTCGGTCTGGGTTTACCGCTTGGGGTGTGGAAATTGCTCAGCAAGTTGGATTGACGGTTATTGGGCGGATGCGAGGGCAGCGGTTTGTCTGTCTGGCCGGAGAAGACCGGCTCATTCGCGATGTAGACCCGACCTCTGTGCCAGAAGAAGGTCGCAAAAACAGACGCAAAGGGGCACCAGAATGAAGCAACCATTTGGCGTTATTTTGGCGGGTGGATTGGCCACGCGTATGGGCGGTGGCGACAAATCACTGCTACGAGTTGGCGGTAAAACCTTGCTGAGCCATGTTATTGACCGGTTGGAACCTCAGGTTGCTGGTTTGGCACTGAATGCAAATGGGGATGCATCCCGGTTTGCAACATATGGTCTTCCGGTTTTGGCGGATTCTATTGATGGATATGCCGGTCCGTTGGCGGGGGTTTTGGCGGGGTTAGATTGGGCCGCAGAAAAAGGGGCGGATCACATTGTGACTGTGGCGGCTGATACACCGTTTTTTCCGCAGGACTTGACACCACAACTGTTGCTGGCGTCAGAGATAAACGAAACACCCATTGCGTTGGCGGCAACACCAAAACCAAGCGAAAGTGCGTTTTGGCGGCACCCGACGTTTGGGCTTTGGCCTGTTGCACTCCGCGATGACCTTCGTGCAGCGTTAAACGATGGCCTGCGCAAGGTTGTCCTTTGGACGGATAAACACGGGGCAGCATCGGCGGTCTTTCCATCACAGGGGTTAGATCCGTTTTTTAATGTTAATAACCCCGAGGATCTGCAACGGGCAGAACAGTTGATTGCAGGAGATGCCTCGTGAATGTGTTTGGTGTGGTTGGATGGAAAAACGCTGGTAAAACAGGGTTGATGGAGCGATTGGTGACCGAAATCACCGGTCGTGGTTTTACGGTGTCGACATTGAAACACGCGCACCACCGGTTCGATGTGGATCAGCCGGGAAAGGACAGCTATCGTCACCGTCATGCGGGTGCGAATGAGGTACTTTTGGCATCGCGCAATCGCTGGGCTTTGATGCATGAGCATCGCAACGAAGAAGAACCGAGTTTAGCAGATCAGTTGGCACGATTGGCGCCGGTCGATCTGGTTCTTGTAGAGGGGTATAAACGCGATGATCACCCCAAAGTGGAGGCCCATCGCAAAGAAGCCGGAAACCCGCTGATCGCACCCGATGATCAGACGGTAAAGGCCATTGCCACCAATACGGCTGTCGGCGAAACGGCTCTCCCTGTTTTTGATCTAGATGATACGGAATCCATTGCGGATTTTATTTTGACACAGACAGGTCTATTGGCTTCAGACATCCAAAAGAGCTCTGGTTTGCGCAATGATTGTTTTGCATTGCCCGATGGGGTGGACTGGACACCGGTTGATACTGCGCTGGCACGATTAAAGGGGCGTATGAGACCCGTCGTTGGCGTCGAAAGTCTTTCACTTGATCAAGCACATGGACGTGTTTTAGCCACCGACGTGGCGGCGGTGCGTGCGAACCCACCGGGGCGCAATTGTGCCGTTGATGGGTACGGGTTCGCATTTGACAGCCTCTCAGCTGAAAAAAATCATAGCGTACCACTTATCGGAGGCAGGGCCGCCGCAGGTGCACCATTTGGAGGCATTGTTCCAAACGGTCAGGCTGTACGTATTTTAACCGGTGCGTTGGCGCCAGATGGTGTGGATACGGTGATCATGGACGAGGATGTGGCAGTACAAGCCGGCGAAATCCAGTTTTCAGGACATCCCAAGCGGGGGGCAAACCTTCGCGATGCTGGCGAGGATATCAAAGCAGCCCATATTGCGGTCTCCGCTGGACAGGTTATTGGCGCGCCTGAATTGGCCCTGTTGGCTGCTGTGGGGGTACAAACCGTAAGCTGTCATCGGGTTCTAAAGGTCGGTGTATTATCGACGGGGGATGAGCTTGCAGCGCCCGGATCAACGTTTGACCCTGCGCGGACATATGATGCGAACCGCCCCATGCTTTTGGCATTGGCCCGTGATTGGGGTTATGGGGCGCTGGATCTCGGTCATATTGGTGATGATCGTAATGCGCTGCGTCATCGACTCAACAGCGCCGCCAAAGAGGTTGACGTTATTATAACGTCCGGCGGTGCATCCGCTGGGGATGAGGATCATGTGTCGGCTTTATTGTCCTCTGAGGGGGATTTGCAGAACTGGCGCGTGGCGCTGAAGCCGGGGCGACCTTTGGCCCTTGCGATGTGGGAGGGGGTGCCGGTGTTCGGATTGCCAGGCAATCCGGTTGCGGCCTTCGTCTGTTCACTGATCTTTGCGCGACCGGCCTTTAACGTTATGGCCGGAGGGGATTGGATCGAACCACTTGCGATGATGTTGCCAGCAGGGTTTTCCAAAAGGAAAAAGGCCGGGCGGCGTGAGTACTTGCGCGCGCGGATGACCCACGGCGGAAAGGTTGAAGCGTTCGCATCAGAAGGATCAGGCCGGATTTCAAGCCTGTCTTGGGCGAATGGGTTGGTAGAGCTAAGCGATGCAGCGCAGGAGATCGAGATTGGCGATATGGTTCGGTTCCTGCCGTTTGCGGGATTTGGTCTGCGTTAGTTAAACGTGCCTGATACTCGCCCCAATAGCATAAAGGCTCTGGCGGTGCGGGTGCTTGCAAATTCTGTGATTTCGCTGTCGCTCGCACCATCTGCAAAGGCGGCGTATTGGCTATCGAATTGACGCAGGAAATGGTGACTTGCATCCCGAAAGATCGGATCAGATCGCATACGTGCTGCGGTCAGGGCAAGGCTTGAGCGGTCACGTATACCCCCCAATGGTGCGATAGAGCGCCCGCGTTCGCCTTGAGCGAAGGCGCGCCAGATTTCAGGGCGAGCTGTATCTGGTCGCAAGTCGTCCATATAAATGCCTTCTTCGCTCAGCAGTGTTAGCACGTCCTGGGATGCCTGTATCAGCTTTGCAGTCTGCCGATTGCGCAGCGCCATTCGAAGGGCGGCAAATCCCTCAATGTCATCTGCGTTTTCTGGAAAATTCATCGCGCGTGTCAGTTCAGATCGCGTCAACGGCGGCTGCATGTCTTCGGCGGTGGTTCCAAGTGCGAGCGCGGCTTGACCCTCAGCGGATTGGGCATCTGCAGATGCATTGGCCAAACGTACCGGATGGCCCGTATCGCGCGCCGATGCAAAGGTCGCAACGCGTTCTTCGGTGACTTTTGTCGTTGCCACAATTTCATCCAACTTTTTATCGACTTCGGGTTGCCGTGTGGCACCCATCGCTCTTTGTTGGGCGATATAGGTTTGACGCATGGCGTCAATCGCAGCTTGTAATCGTACCGATTCCTCACGCATGAGCCGGATGCTCTTGGCTGCCCATGCGCCGACTAATATCATTGCAACGGGCATAAATAGTGCCATGAGGATCATGACAAATCGCAGCGGATCAAAGACCTCTGTCGTGACGGATTGACCTCGTGTGGCCAAAAAGAAACCGCCCACCATTACAACCCAGACAGCGGTCAGTGACAGGGCAATAACATCTGCCTTGTCACGGCCACCACGGTGGGATTGCACCGCGTAAATTCCGGCGTCTTGCCGGTGCTCTGTCTCTGGTTCGGCCACAATAAGCCTCCTTTAACCGTCAAACGGTCAAGTGCTTAAACGAATTTTACGCTCAGAATTTCGTATCCGCGTTCACCACCGGGGGTGCGCACTTCTACGCTGTCACCTTCTTCTTTTCCGATCAAGGCTCGGGCAAGAGGAGACCGCAGATTTAGCAAGCTTCTTTCGATATCAGCCTCCGGTTCGCCTACAATTTGATATGTACGCTCTTCATCGGTGTCTTCATCGACGAGGGTCACGGTGGCTCCGAATTTTATCGACCCGGATAAGCTCGCTGGATCGATAACTTCAGCTAAAGAGATCAATCCTTCGATTTCTTTGATGCGCCCTTCGATGAAGCTCTGTTTTTCACGCGCAGAATGGTACTCGGCATTTTCCGAGAGGTCCCCATGTTCGCGGGCCTCGGCAATCGCTTTAATGATTGCGGGGCGCTCGACTGATTTGAGCAACTTTAATTCTTCATCAAGCGCGGTAAAACCCGCGCGGGTCATTGGTACTTTATCCATGGAGGACCTGTTTTTTTATACGTTTCTTCAGGCTTAAGCGTCTTGCTGTTAACTCAATTGAACGGGTGAAAGTCAAGAGGTCGATCCGGGAACACGCGAGGATTCGCTGCGACTTTGCTAGAATTTGTGTCCGAAGCAAAAAAAACTGGGGCTGAATGTCACGATCTGCCGATATAACGCGCCGTTTCAATTGACCGGGTTTAAGGGGTTCAGTTAGGGGAAAGGGGAGAGCTAGCCACAAATAAACAGAGCGCGCTGCGCGGTGGAGAATAATTTTATGTCCGAGATCGAACGCGAATCGATGGAATATGATGTGGTCATCGTTGGAGCAGGCCCCGCAGGCCTGTCGGCGGCCATCCGTCTGAAGCAACTGGATGCCGAATTGCAGGTGGTTGTATTGGAAAAGGGGTCAGAGGTCGGGGCCCATATTCTGTCAGGTGCAGTGCTTGATCCTTGCGGTTTAGATGCTTTAATTCCGGATTGGGAAGAAAAAGGCGCCCCGCTAAAAACGCCTGTTACCGAAGACAATTTTTATATGTTGGGTGCCGCCGGTAAAATTCGTATTCCGAATTCCCCGATGCCACCCCTCATGAGCAACCACGGCAATTACATCGTCTCAATGGGTAATGTATGCCGCTGGATGGCGGAGCAAGCCGAGGAACTGGGCGTTGAGATCTTTCCGGGGATGGCGTGTTCTGATCTGGTTTACGGTGACACCGGCGAAGTTAAAGGTGTAATTGCCGGGGTTTTTGGTCTTGAAAGTGATGGTTCGTACGGACCCAACACCGAACCGGGCATGGAACTTTTGGGCAAATACGTCTTTCTGTCGGAAGGTGTTCGTGGATCTCTGTCCAAAGAGGTTATCGAAAAATACAATCTGTCAGACGGACATGATCCTCAAAAATTCGGTTTGGGCATGAAAGAGATCTGGGAGATTGATCCTGCAAAGCACAAAGAGGGCACTGTCACTCACACAATGGGGTGGCCATTGGAGAGCAACGCAGGTGGTGGATCGTTTATCTATCATCTGGAAAACAATCAGGTGTATGTCGGGTTTGTGGTGCATTTGAATTATCAAAACCCGCACCTGTTTCCGTACATGGAGTTTCAGCGCTTTAAGCATCACCCAATGGTGGCGGACCTTCTTAAGGGTGGCAAACGCATTGCTTATGGCGCGCGCGCGATTTCCGAAGGTGGCTATCAGTCGATGCCGAAAATGGTCGCGCCGGGTGTTGCTTTGCTTGGATGTTCTGTTGGTATGGTCAATGTGCCGCGCATTAAAGGCAACCACAACGCGATGCTATCTGGCAAAGCGGCGGCGGAGGCAGCGTTTGACGCGATCCGTGCGGATCGATCTGGCGATGAGCTGTCCGCCTACGAAGATGAGGTTCGTTCCGGCGCAATTGGTAAAGACCTTAAAAACGTGCGCAACGTTAAGCCCCTGTGGTCTAAATTTGGTCTGACGGCCTCTTTGGTGCTTGGCGGGTTTGACATGTGGACCAACACTTTGTTGGGGGTCTCATTTCTGGGCACATTAAAGCACGGCAAGAACGATGCAGATGCCACAGGCCGTGCGTCGCTTTATCCAAAAATCGACTATCCAAAACCAGACGGCACCTTGTCTTTTGATCGCTTGACCAACGTCAGCTTTGCGATGACCAATCACGAGGAAAGCCAGCCGAGCCATCTTCAACTTAAGGATAAGACGGTTCCAATTGCTGTGAACTTGCCGCAGTTTGATGAACCAGCGCAGCGTTATTGTCCCGCCGGAGTTTATGAGGTCGTACGTGAAGAGGGCAAAGACCCACGGTTTGTGGTTAATTTCCAGAACTGCGTGCATTGTAAAACATGTGACATCAAGGACCCAAGCCAGAACATAAATTGGGTCACGCCACAGGGGGGCGACGGTCCCAATTATCCCAATATGTAAAATCTTTGGCATAGGGGCGCTCATTTGTGCGCCCCGCATTGCCTTGCGGTCCATGAGACCCTAGTTTTTGGATAACCAATAACAAAGGGGCGCACGCGTGATCCGTCGACATTTGAGCATTCTGGCACTTTTCACGGCAAGTCTGTTGCCAGTAACGTCTGCAATTGCGGATACAAACGGATTGGCAGGGTCTTATCTTGCGGCCCGTCATGCGACGATGTTTAGCGATTACAAAGCGGCATCAAACTATTATACGCAGGCCTTGCTGCGCGACCCGGCCAACCCTTTTTTACTTGAGAGCGCGTTGAACGCATTTGTGGGAATGGGGGATCTGGAACGTGCCGTGCCAATTGCACGAAAAATGACCGCCGATGGGTTGAACAGTCAGGTCGCCCACATGACGTTGCTATCGGATCAATTTCTACGAGATGATTTTGGAAGCGCCATCGCAGATTTAAACGCCGGTCGTTCGGTGGGGCCACTCGTTGACGGGTTGGCTGTCGCTTGGGCTCTTGTCGGAGAGGGCGAGATGACAGACGCTCTGAAAGCGTTTGATTCCGTTGCAGCAGAGGATGGGTTAGCGGCCTTCGGTCTTTTCCATAAAGCACTTGCCTTGGCTTCTGTCGGTGATTTTGAGGGTGCGGATAAGATTTTCTCGGGCTCAACCGGCGTAACGATGCAGGCGACGCGCCGCGGAATTATGGCGCATTCGCAGATACTAAGTCAGCTTGAACGCAATCAAGATGCAATTGATCTGATTGATGCCGTTGCCGGTCAGGATCTTGACCCCGAATTGGCAGCCTTACGCGATGCTTTGGCCGAAGGGGGTTCGATTCCATTTGATGTTGTGCGCAGCCCCCAAGAGGGGCTGGGTGAGGTGTTCTTTATGGTGGTAGAGGCCTTGCGCGCCGAAGCTGTCCCCAATTACTCTTTGATGTACTCCCGTATCGCTGAGGCGCTCAATCCAAATCAGATTGAGGCTCTGTTGCAAAGTGCGGCTTTGCTTGAGGAAATGGAACGTTTTGATTTGGCAACTCAGACCTATGACAAGGTTCCGCCGTCTCATCCTTCGTTTCATGCGGCAGAGCTTGGCCGTTCTGAGGCTTTGCGTAGTGCCGGACATATTGAGGCGTCCGTTGAAGTTCTAAAACAGCTTACAAAAACACATTCGGATTTGCCTGTGGTTTATACAACTTTGGGAGATCGGTATCGCCAGTCAGAGGATTTTGATTTGGCGTCCAAAGCTTATGATACGGCGTTGGATCTTTATGGGGAACCGGACCGATCCCAGTGGTTTGTCTATTATGCCCGTGGCATCACCCATGAACGCGAAAAACGTTGGGAGCAAGCCGACGCTGATTTCCGGCAATCTTTGGTGCTTGTTCCGGGACAACCGCAGGTGTTGAACTACCTCGGTTATTCCTTGGTGGAGCGCGGCGAAAAGTTGGACGAAGCACTTGATATGATTGAACGTGCCGTTGAGGCCCGACCAGATGATGGGTACATTACGGATTCATTGGGGTGGGTTCAATATCGTCTGGGGCGTTATGATGAGGCGGTTATAAACATGGAGCGGGCTGCTGAATTACAGCCGGTGGATGCCATTGTTAATGATCATCTTGGTGATGTTTATTGGGCTGTCGGTCGGCATCTGGAGGCAGAATTCCAATGGCGTCGTGCATTGTCTTTTGATCCCACTGACGAAGAAGCAGAACGCATCCGTCGTAAACTTGAGGTTGGACTTGATGTGGTTTTAGAAGAAGAGGGCGCTGATCCAATTGCCGTCGCAAATGACGGTTAAGGAATTCGCACCGGCCAAAATCAATCTCACGCTGCATGTTACGGGCCGACGGTCTGATGGGTATCATCTATTGGACTCTTTGGTTGTGTTCGCAGGTGTTGGCGATTGGCTAGAGGCCACGGTCGCACCGACATCTTCGTTGTCTGTAGCGGGGCCTCGCGCCGCTGGTGTGCCAGAGGATGGGCGTAATTTGATCCTAAAGGCCGCCGCGCTGATGCCTGATTTTGGTGCCCGGTTTAAGCTAGAGAAACACCTGCCAGCGGCGTCTGGGATCGGCGGCGGCTCCGCCGATGCGGCGGCGGCGTTACGGTTGTTGTCGGCGGTATCCGGGGGCGAATTACCCACGTTTGAAGAGGTGCTGAGGCTCGGCGCGGACGTACCTGTGTGTTTGAATAGTCAACCTTGTCGCATGCAGGGAATTGGGGATCAGATTTCCCCGGTTCGACTTTTTGGGGCAATGCATTTCCTACTGGTAAATCCTTTGGTCGAGGTGCACACGCCTGATGTGTTTCGAGCACTTGATCAAAAAGACAACGCACCGATGCCAGCGGAATTACCGGAGTTAACGGATTTCAACACAGTGATCGGGTTCCTAAAGCAGCAGCGTAATGACCTACAGGTTGCTGCAATACAAACGCGGCCCGTTATTGCAGACGTTCTGAATGTCATCGCAGAAACAGAAAATTGTGCGCTCTCCCGAATGTCGGGATCAGGAGCAACCTGTTTCGGATTGTTTAATACGGCAAAGGACGCAGCGCGCGCTGCGGCAAAACTTCGAAACACCCATCCAGAGTGGTGGGCAACTTCGGGTCCAATGTTTAGCTAATTCGCGCAACCACGTAATCGGCAATATCTTCGAGGTTGTCCCGCAATTCATGTGCGGGCAGTTGCCGGATCGCGACCTTGGCTTTGTCAGCCCAGCCTAGCGCTTCTTGTCGAGTGGCTTCTAGGGTGTCGTATTTTTTAAGCAATGCAATGGCGGTATCGAGGTCACCGTCACTTTGTTTGCGTTTTTCAATGACACGGCTCCAGAAGGCACGCTCTTCGTCGGTGGCCTGTGCCACGGCTTTGATGACCGGAAGGGTTAGCTTTCCTTCTCGGAAATCATCGCCAACGTTTTTACCGGTCTGTTCCGATATGCCGCCATAATCAAGCAAATCATCGACGATTTGAAAACTCATACCGAGGGCATCACCAAAATCAAACAAGGCCTGATTGTACGGTTCTTCTGCATCCGAAATTACGCCACCTACCTGAGTGGCCGCAGAAAACAACGCCGCAGTTTTGCCGCGAATAACCTGACGATAGATATGTTCATCTGTTTTTAGATCTTGCGCGGCAGTCAGCTGAAGCACCTCACCCTCTGCAATTGTGGCGGAGGCATTAGAAAGAATGTCCAAAACCCGAAGGTTTCCGGTTTCCACCATCAGTTGGAATGCACGAGAGAATAGATAATCACCAACCAAGACCGATGATTTATTGTCCCACAGCAAATTCGCAGTCGGACGGCCACGCCTTTGGGCGCTTTCGTCAACAACATCATCATGGAGCAGCGTTGCCGTGTGGATGAATTCAACCGTCGCCGCGAGGTTCAGATGGTGAGCGCCTTCATAGCCGCACAACCGGGCTGCCGCCAACGTTAACATAGGACGCAACCGTTTGCCGCCAGCATCGACCAAATGCTTGGTCACTTCGGGAATGCGAGGCGCATGTTCTGAGGCCATCCGTGCTGCAATGAGTGTGTTCACCGCGTCCAGATCGCCAGACAGATAAGCGCTTAGGCGCTCATGAGGTTTCGTCGCTGTATCCAATGCCATCACGCTTTCGTCACTGCCCTCGACAAATATAGAGTCTGCATCTTAACTGTCAGCCATGAAAGAATTAATGCGTACAAATGATCCGACTCTCATTGCTTTTGCTAAGGCCCTCTTGCAAGGAGAGGGTATAGACTGCTTTGAAATGGACGTAAATATGAGCGTGCTCGAAGGGTCAATAGGCGTCTTGCCGCGCAGGGTCCTTGTGCACAGAAAAGACTATTTTCGGGCAAGTATTGTTCTGCGGGATAACGAAATTCCTGTATCTGAGGTTGGAAAGTGATGTTAGCTAGTTTGACTCAGGATCTATTCTTGGGTGGAAAGGTCAAAGTTTGGCAGCCTGTGAATGGCTATCGAGCAGGAGCTGATCCTGTTTTTCTAGCAGCGGCGACACCAGCTTTCAGCGGGCAATCGGTTCTGGAATTAGGGTGCGGGGCCGGTACCGCCAGTCTTTGTTTGGGGCGACGGGTCGCGGATTTGACCCTGACTGGCATTGAAGTACAGGAAGAATACGCCGACCTTGCGCGGCGAAACGCGACAGAGAATGAGCTGAAACTTTCTGTTCATACTGCTGATCTTTGCGCCCTGCCGGATGCTGTGAAACAACAAAGCTACGATCATGTGATAGCCAACCCACCCTATTATCTGAGCGACCGTGGAAAAATGGCGCGCGAGGCTGGAAAAAATCGTGCCCTGTGGGAGGATACGCCCCTGTCTGAGTGGTTGATGGCCGCTGCAAAGCGGTTGGCACCTAAGGGGGTCCTGAGTGTCATTCAGGATGCACCACGTTTGCCGGATTTATTCGCAGCAATGCCGTCGCAATTGGGTAGCATCGAGGTGTTGCCTCTTGCTGCACGCGAGGGCCGTCGGGCGCGGCGGGTCCTTTTGCGTGCCCGAAAAAGTGGCAATGCCGAATTTTGCCTGCATTCGGGAGTCTCGTTACATGACGGAGCGTCGCATACTTCTGATCGGGATGACTATTCTGACCGAATTAGAGGTGTATTGCGGGATGGCGCGCCTCTTGAATTTCCAGCGATCCATTCCAAAGATGGGCGAAAATCCGTCTAAGTTGATCTATCTGGGGAGAACCGCGTGACAAGACACAATTTCTGTGCTGCACTTGGGGTGTTATCTTAACCCAGCAGGAGGACGAATATGAGTGTGACCGCACACGTAACTGAACTTCAAAAGAAGCACCGGGACCTTTCCGATCGCGTGGAAAATGAGCTTCGAAGTCCTTCAAGTAGCGATATTCAAATTGCAGAGATGAAGAAACAAAAACTGCGTCTGAAGGAAGAAATTCAGCGGTTGTCCACAGTATAAGTCATTTAGCGCTGGCGCGGGCCGCCAGCGCTGCTCCGGCGGTGATTAGGATTGCCGCCGCTAACAACGCCCAAGATGGTGTTGTAATTCCAGCCAGTAGCAAACCCAAAGTTGACAGCAGTAGCGCCGCATAGGACGCCACTCCCAGCAACTGAATATTGCCTCTTTTTACGCCAAAACCCTGGACATAAAATGCCAATCCGATTGGCCCAAGGCTAGGCGCCAAGACAGAAACCCAACTTGTGGTGGTTTCTGTTCAAACGGTTGTTGGCAATGAAAGGTGCGCACAGATTGAAAGCACAGCGGTTAGGACGCAGAACACCACAGGGGGTATCGCCCAGCCGTCGGGAGGGGATTGAATAAGCAGGCCATGTCAGCGCTGCAAGAAATGCAAGTGCGAAACCGGGGAGGGCGGAGCGCTGAAAAGTAAAGAAAATGATATCCAAATAGACCGATTGTACCAAATGCATAGATGTACTAGGGGGCCATGCGTAGCCGCCCAAATTCACGATTGTAGCCGGTCCAGATTAACCCAATCACATCACTAATGCTAAAGCACATGGCGTTTAGTATCAACGGCGGGAGTGGCGCAAAAACCAACCGTAAACAACGCCGGCAAGGACCCTAGCAAAACCGCGATAACCCCGATGGAGGTTGTTGAAGTGCGTGTCATATGAGGGCGACCTCTTTTGCGGGAACAAAACGAAATCGAGAATTTATATCCGACAGTTTTTCGATCTCTGCGGCGATCCAATCGCGAAAAGCGCGCACGGCGGGGCTTTTTTCAGATCCGCTACGGCACACAAACCGAAAATGAGCATCGGTGGTCAGGGCGGTTTTGAATGGGGCGACAAGCCGTCCCTCGGCGATGTCCTTAATGACCAAACTACGACGGCCTAAAACCACACCCGCGCCATTTGCAGCGGCATCAACGGCGTGGTCGGCTTGAGAAAAACGTGGGCCGGTTTTGGGCTCATAGGTGTCCCCGATTGCGCGAAACCACGCAGCCCAATCGCAAGGCGGGTCAAGAAAAGCAATTGAATCATCAAACAGAATCGGTGCCGCGCGGAGGCTTTCTGTGGTTGCAAATTTTTCGGCCAGTGCCGGTGACATAACGGGAGTCAGCCATTCGAGCGCAAGAGGTTCAGAAAACAACTTATCTTCAGTCCCATAACCAAACCGGATGGCGACATCGATGTCGTCACGATCAAAATCCATAAGCCGAAGGCTGGCGCTGAACCTGAGTTCCACTTCGGGATTATCTTGTGCAAATTGATATAGGCGCGGTGCGAGCCATTTTGCGGTAAAGGCAGGTCCGGCCGTGATTGTTAGTGTTTTTGTGTCATTGACGCGTTGTGCCGTCCGCCAAGCCTTTTGGAGAGCATTAAAGCCCTCACTTGCACCTGGTGATAGAGCTTTGCCCGCTTCTGTGAGGACGACAGCTCGGTTAAGGCGATGAAACAGAGGGTGTCCTAGGTGTTCTTCAATGGATTTAATCTGAAAGCTGAGTGCTGCAGGCGTGACATTCAATTCTGCCGCCGCTCGGGCAAAACTAAGATGCCTTGCTGCGGATTCAAAGGCACGTAATGCGGTCAATGGAGGGAGCCTATCATTCATTATGCATAAGTATATCTTAACTGACGCGTTGAATAGTCTCGTTTGTAAACATTTTTCTCGACGGTCATATTGGGTTTAGACAAGAGATATTTATTTAACTCAGGAGGCCAAAATGTTTGAAGCTGCAACAGATGCCCGTACACGAGATGCCATTCGAGCTGCCCATGAAAGCCGAGGGAAAATGGCCGTGGATATTTGGAATTGGGTTTTCTTAAAGAATTCTTCCCGCTAATCGTTTCCAGTGTGACGCGGAAAGAAAAGGGCCGGCCTCTGCATGGAGGTCGGCCCTTTCGAATTCAATAATTTATAATGGTTTAGATCATGTATTGGCCGCCATTGGCGGAAAGTGTTGAGCCAGTGATGAAGCCCGCGTCATCGGCGGCTAGGAATGCAACGCATCGGGCCATTTCTTCGGCTTCGCCCAGACGTCCAACCGGGATTTGCGGCAGGATGACTTCGTTCATT
>JBDWMA010000053.1:0-4062 GCA_039972875.1 Pseudoruegeria sp. | reverse complement strand
ACCAAATATATCAGAATACTTATCAATAAGTTAGATGGCATAATCACCATCTTCTGTGCGCCAAAATACCCCTGTCCGCACAGGGTCCGTAAATAAATCAATTGAAAATGACACCAAAGGCGGAAAACAGAAGTTCGCTGCGGATTGCACCAAGGTCAGCTAGTGCTGATACCGTGTTAGTCCAGCCCCGCTTGTGGCTTCCAGATTGTGTGTCATCTAAGCTCACAAATAGGCCACACGCCCGACAAAAGCGACCAGACCTTCGGAGCAATGCCATCGCAGGTCCGGTTTGGGTTGTCCATGCTGGGAAAAAAGCGCCAGCCAGGTGAATATGCTGCGGGCGATCTAACGGCGGCTGCGAGCCCAGAGCAGAGGTGTCAAATTTACGCTGCATGCGCACGCGGCAAGGTTAATGCTGCAACTGCCAAAGTTTCGGTATCGCAACGCGGCGAGAAAACCAGCCATTCGTAGATTTTGCAGCGAGTAAGCAGCAGCCAAGGATTAAGTTGGGATTGCTGCTGCCTCTCGTCGCCCAAAGTTTGATAATTAGTTTGAAGGATTGCTTGTCAAGTTGGGTTACGCGGCAACCAAAACGATTTTCGAGCCGTGCACGCAGTGTTGGATCAAGGGGAGCTGATGCGACCCTAAAGAAGCTTGGCTTGGCCCAACCTTTTCCGCTGATTTCAAGCTCTCCGAGCAGACCATGATAAAGCGCTGGAACACCCGTTACTCAAGTTGCGCGGCTCAATACTCCAGAACTAATCACTTGTTTAGCATGAACTCCATCCAAGGCGACGACTTCGCTCCCTGATACCAGCGTTGACATACCCGCAATGATAAGCCCGTGTACGTAAAAAAAGGCATGAGATTTGCACACGAAGATGCATCATTTAACGAAAAGAACTATGCGATGGCGTGAGTTGCAGAGAGAATGTTGGAATGACTTAACGGCACCAATTTCGGTGAACCCGTCGATCCCGAAGAGCCAACTAGAAGTGCTGTTCCGGCGGCTAAACGCATATCTGCGGTAGCGAATTCGACGGGTTCCGCCAAGGCGCGAAAATCGCCGCGATCAAATCGCGCCATTGCCATAGCTTCGCCTAGTTGCCATTTGTAGTGACGATGATAGTTCGGACATGCGACCTGAAAAGGTATTTCCCCAAGGGCCCGCTCTAGTAGAGGCGCAAAATTTAAACCGTAGCAGGATTCCAACATTTCCCCGGCGGCTCTCAGATCTTGACGATAATTCGCCATATCCATAGCAGGCCATTCAACCAGTTTGGCAGCGTAGCGAACTTTGCTGGGTACGATCTTGCATGTGTCCTTGCCATACCTGATTGCAAGAAGTGACACGCGCTTGATCCGCTCCTCATCTCGCAGAATATGGTTTGTAAACATAAAGCCCAGCAACACGTCGAAATCGGCTTCGAGATCTGGTAATGACGCATCATCCAATAAGTCGCAGTTCAAAAATTGAATCGCCGACGATAGATCATTGCTGTCAGAGATTTCACGAGCCATATCCAGATTGGCATTATCGACAGCCACCACGGAAGAAGCGCCATGGCGCAAAGTAAAATACGATAGTATTCCTGATCCAGTTCCTGCATCAAAAACTTTGTCTTCGGCTGAGACCGCGCGTGCTACGGCTCGCTCTGCATGTTGTCCTCGGTCTAATCTAAAAAGTAGTCGTAAATGTTCTTCCATGCGATACTCGAAAAAAGTTCGTCGCCCATAAATCACCTACTAAATTCGCTTGTTGTTTCAAACTCATCCCACCCCTTAAGTTGAGTATGATTTTATTGATTCCCTCAAGGATTGCTTCATGAACGGGACGTTGATTTATTTGATTGCAGTATTTCGCTTTTGTGCCCAACTTGTTCTTGTTCAAATTTGAAGACAAAAAGGTAAGCGAAGTATCGCTTAAAACCGGAGCACTGGGAGCCCAAGTCCTGAGAGGACTGGCTGTTGCCGGCACTGTTGGAACTTTCTTTGCTGCACTAAAATTTATGCCGCTCGCAGATGTCGTGGGGTTTCGCTGATGGGCCCGATCCTGATGGTCGTGTTCGCGTTGGTTATTTTGAGAGAGACGTTTAGGCCTAAGATTGTGGCGTACATCTTTCTGGGGATGGTAGGAGTTCTGATGATTGTTCGACCTTCAGGAGAGATTTCCATGATAGGTGGCGGTCTCGCATTTCTTTCGGCGTGTTTTTATGCTCTGGCTGCGGTTCTGACCCGCGTTCTAGGAAAGACTGATACAACTCTGGTGACGTCGATTTAGACAAACGTCACGCTGGTCCTGATATCTGGCATCTGGTTAGCGCAAGTGGATTGGGTGCCTTTTTCGCCCGCCGACCTTGCGTTATGCTTGTTGATGGGATTCGCTGGTGGTGCAAGTAACATTCTTTTCGTTTTCGCATTCAAACTGTCTGATGTGTCTTCGGTCGCAGTTTTAGACTACACAATTTACATCTGGGCGGCTCTTTTTGGGTTGGTGTTCTTTTTGGAAACTCCAACGCTTTTAGCATCCTTTGGGGCTGGCTTGATAATGGCATCAGGGTTTCTTGTTGCCGCAACTCAGAAGAGTAGCAAACCGGAACAATAGGAATCTTAATCATCGCGTGCGATGTGAGTTTAAAGACCTTGGACAGATCAACCAAAGCTTAATGGAGAAATCCTGAACCTTCGGCTCATGACCACGCCTGTCTGTTGTCGGCGATGCCACCGCCAGACTGGAAAGCGCCATCCCGTTCAATTTTGTAATCACTGTTTTTCTTGGGGTTCAGGCACCCTGCAGCTAAAACGCGCTGTGGATGCGGCGCAAAAAACCGCCCAGCAATGACTGCTTCCATGGTCTAATCTGCGCCGCGGAGAAATTGTTGCGATGCAAGCGAGGGGATGCTGCGCCAGCAATAGTCGTGCATGCATAAGGTCGCTTCATCCTGCCTATCAACTTTGACCCAAACCGCGCCGAAGGCCCGGTTTTGGTCAAAAATGCCTGACGTTCGGGCCAATATTGCGTGACGCCACCCGTTGATAAGATTCAGAAAATTCGGTTCATCGAGTCAAAGCTGCGCGACATTCCACAGAGATTTTGTCGAACGTCACACGAACCTGACCCAACTGTCACAGTTGAACCAGAATGAGAAAAACAGCCGTTCGTTAATCTCGCAGCAAGGGTCCGTTTCGAGTCCACACCAGAAGTGTCAGATTCTTGCTGCGCTCGTTCGCAGCGCGAAAAATGCTGCGTGAGCGTAAAATCTGGTGCCGTAGAGAGGCGGAAGAACCGGTCATTCATGCAGACCGCAGCGAGCATCAGTGGCCGAATTCACAGACTGCGGGACTAACCGGGTTTTATACATCTGCAGCTATTGCTGGTGCAGTAAATCTTCGCAGGTGCGGCAAGTTCGATTTCGAACCATTAAAGTCACCAGCGATAATGTCGGAAATGCGCCCGTGTTGCCAGATATTTGGAACCAAATCTCGCCCGATCAGGACATCAACAGCGTTAGTGTGGATTGAGCGAATGATCCACGTAAGTGCCATGAGACGATTACCGTCGGAGGTGTCCATGCCATGATCCCCCCGCGAGATTATACTTTGTGCTGTGCGGTGGTATTTGCGCTAGCCCCTGTCTTATCAAGCATCGTGGATCTTCTCGCTGAGCGGGGAGCCATGGTCGATCGTTCAACGGTGTATCTTTGCGTTCAGAATTTCGGCCTAGAACTGACAAAGCGAACCGAAAAACATTTGCGTCGAGCCAACTTAGATTGGCATTTAGATGAGACGTACATCCGGGTGGGCGGCATATGGTGATATATTTGGCGCGCCGTTGACACAAACGGCCAGATGGACGATTTTCGCCTCACCGCGCGACGGGATGCAATGGCGGCAAAAGCCTTTCTGAACAAAGTTTTCGTCGTCGTGGTTTTTGGGCCCAAGAGCGACCTAAACTGATTGAGAGTTTGGCTCATCTGTTTGGTTTGATTATGCGGCGTGCTGGCGGTGATGCAAGCGTCGCGCTTCGAGTGTCTTTCGTTTGATCCTTTCGCGTTGTTGTAG
>JBDWMA010000052.1:0-353758 GCA_039972875.1 Pseudoruegeria sp. | reverse complement strand
CCCAACCGCGCCATCAGCGCCGCCGGTAGAGGGGGTTCTAAGGTTACTCCCAAAGAGTCGCAAGCGCTAAAATCAATAAATCGTACCTTTTTATCAAAAAATAACTAACCACCCAATTTTAAACAATAAAATTAGAAAACGCGTTTGAATATTCCCTTCATTGGCCGTTACCCGGGAATTTCAGCACCTAAAATACCAGAGCGACGATGGTATTCATCTGAGGATCACTATTGATTCACACAGAGACTCGTATCGCCCCCTTCAGAAATGCAGAATTTGAGCATTCGTCCGCATTCCGATTCATACGAAGATTAGCGCGTCCCAATTTGGGACATTGAGATTTTGCGCCCAAACAAACGTTCTGCATTCTTATAGGCAATTTTTTCAGCGACTTCTTTGGGCAGCTTTGCCAGCCAAAGCCGATTAGACTGGATAATAGCTGTGTAGTCGTCCCACTGGCTGTTCACCCATGTATCGCTTCCAACCATCAATCGATCCTGAAATTCAAATATGATTTGCTCCCACTGTGAATCAAGTCTGCCCCCTCCTCCCATGATCGCATGTTCGCGCAACGACGTATCCGCATAGAGCGCGGGATAATCGGACATCAGGCGATAGACCTCGCCCGCAGGCTCGCCAAGTCCGGCATGCGCCCAGATGATTTGTACATCTTGATCCAATCCATACAGCCAGCGAATGGCTTCATGCCCAGAATGCACATGCAACGGGATGTCTCGGGATTTCGCCATCTGTATCACGTCTTGAAACAGAGGCGCATCGTCGAAATCCAATCTGTGGATGTGAAATTCGCCAATGCCCTCGTGCGGATAGGTGTCCAGCCTTTCCTCGAGGTATTTCGTCATTCCAACGGTTTTTGCCCAGTTCGAGGATCCCGCTTTTCCATGATAGGGACGCAGTTCCGGCACGATACGATTGGGCGCATACTTCCATAGCTTTATAGTCCCCTCATCTGGTGTGGAGGACACCAAGCCCATTGCAACACCATTTCGATCCATCAACTCAATGATGCTTTCGACGGGGTATTCGAGCCAAGCTGGTTCTTTGTAATGGATATGTGCATCAAAGATTGGCATCCGATTCACATGTTCACCTAAGGGCGTATACTCCTGCGCCAAAGCCCCGCTTGCTCCACAAACAATAGCGAGGATGAGGGTGATTATCATATTTGGTGGCTTAGACATTGTGAAATCCTACGTATGAAAGATGACGTGGTTGCACCCAATCTAGATGTGCACGCGCAAAAGAACACAAATTTTGGATCCGCAATGTAAAACGAGCGCCCAGAAACTGGACGCTCGTAATAATCATTGTTTTGTTTGATTGTTTATTTCGGCTGCTTGGTTTTCCGCAAATAAGGCAGGACAGTCTCATACTCTCCAAATCGCGCGGTGGCATCTTCGTTCGATACCGCAGGGGTAATAATTACGTCGTCGCCGTCTTTCCAATTCGCCGGCGTTGCCACTTGGTGATTGGCAGTTAACTGAATGGAATCCAATGCCCGCAGGATTTCGTCAAAATTCCGACCTGTGGTCATTGGGTAAGTCAGAGACAATTTCACTTTTTTGTCGGGGCCAACGATGAACACAGTCCGTACAGTCGCATTGTCTGCAGGGGTGCGCCCTTCAGAGCTCCCTTCGGTGGCAGCGGGCAGCATGTCATAAAGTTTAGCGACGGCGAGGTCAGTATCGCCAATCATAGGATACCCAACGGAATTGCCGGACACGGTTTCAATGTCAGCCTTCCACTTGTGGTGGTTTTCAACCGGATCGACCGAAATACCGATGATCTTAGCGTTCCGTGCAGTGAATTGATCCGCCATACCTGCCATTAAACCCAGTTCTGTGGTGCAAACCGGGGTAAAATCTTTGGGGTGGCTAAACAGAATAGCATAACCATCGCCGATCCAGTCGTGAAACTTGATTGTGCCTTCGGTTGTTTCTGCTGTGAAATCTGGTGCCGTATCATTGATGCGCAATGCCATCTTATCTCTCCCAATGCTATCGCCCGACAGTGGGCGTCGAAATTGTTATAACCGATAGATAGGTCCCGCCAAGTCCGAATACTAGAAGGGAACCGGCGCGCGGAAATTCATGCCCTTGCCACCATCAGGATGGCGAAATCGCAAAGATTCTGCATGCAGCATCAGACGCGGTGCATTTAGGGCTTCTCCTGTTGCATAAAACGGATCGCCCAGAATGGGATGGCCCAACGCCAACATATGAACGCGCAACTGATGACTGCGCCCCGTTTTCGGAAATAGCCGCACACGGGTGCTATTCCCTTCGGTGCGCATAACTTTCCAGTCTGTAAGGGCCTGTTTGCCCGTTTCATGGTCGACCTTTTGAAGAGGCCGGTTGGGCCAATCCACGATCAAGGGTAAATCAACCGTACCCGTTTTTTCCGCCATAAGGCCAAAGACTCTTGCAATATATGTCTTTTTTGTTTGCCGCTTTTCAAACTGCAATCCCAAATGCCGTTGCGCATGAGGAGTCAACCCAAATACCATTACCCCAGACGTATCTCGATCAAGTCGATGCACAAGCAAAGCCTGCGGAAACACCGCTTGTACGCGGGCAATCAGGCAATCTGCCAGATGCTCCCCCTTGCCCGGAACCGACAATAAACCTGCTGGCTTATCAATAATCAGCACCTCATGATCATCATGAAGAATAGACAGTGGCGTGTCGGGGGGATTGTAATCAGAGCTCATAACAGTTGCCTAAACCAGACCCAGCTGAGTTTCCAGCACACTTCCTGCGTCTAAATCCTGTGACGCAGTCCCACCAACACTGAAATTAGTATTTGTCGATTTGCTCTGGTCCAGCTTCAATGTCGTAATAGCCACCTTTGTCCGCGACAAAGATGTGTTTATCAATTGACAGGTCGGCACTATCATCCAACGAACCCGCTGCGATTGAGGTCTTCCCCTCGCTTGGCATGCGCCAGAACAGGCTGGACCCACACTGATTGCAAAATCCGCGCTCCGCCCAATCTGATGATTTGAACCACGTCAGGCCGCTTTTGTTGGTAAGAATCAATGCATCATCTGGCACCTGCGTCGCAGCCCAATAATGTCCGCTGGTTTTGCGGCATTGACCGCAATGGCAGGCCGAAACCGGACGCATCTCTCCTTTTACCTCATACGTTACCGCGCCACACAGGCAAGATCCGAAATGTATCATGGTTTTGCTCCTAATGGGATTGCCGAGCTGCCCAACAACAGGCCGTAAAGAATAAAACATCCAGACATGAAACGACGGAACCATAAATTCATCATCGCCCCCATCGCTGTTTTTCCAAGCCTAGCACCCAATGCCGTATATCCAATGTATGACAAAGCCGTTAACGTTAAAGCAGTCGGCATGATCACCATCATTTGTGACCAAATCGGAATACCGGGCTCAACAAATTGAGTAAACGCTGCAAGGTATCCAGCAACACTTTTTGCATTAATCACAGCGATCAAGAGAGCCTTTCCAAAAATCCCTTTTGTGGAAACATCCCGCACCCGTGGCGGGCGTCCTGCAGATATCCATCCTCGCAGTCCTACCCAGATTAAAAACCCGGCCCCCATCAATTTCATAAAAAGAAAGAGCGACGGGGACGCCGCGATAAGAGTCGTCACACCCAAGGCTGATAACACCAAAAACAATGTGGCCTGACATAGAATCGCCAGAACGCCCCACATCGATCTCTTTAACCCGTGGTTCATACCATTATTAATGCAGTTCACCGCATTGGGTCCGGGCGTGGTTACAAAAAACAGCCAGAAAACAGCAAAAATGACCCATGCCTCAAAGCTCATACCACCTCTTTGAATACTTGGGCCAATATATCAGACAATTGATTGGCATCTTCACGTGAAAACGCGTCTGGTTGGTTGCTATCGATATCAAAGACACCCAAAAGTGTTCCGGTTGCGTTGAAAACGGGAATAACCAATTCAGACCGTGTGGAAGATGCACAGGCGATGTGCCCCGCAAAAGTGTCCACATCCCCAATCAGTTGCACCTCGCCGGTTTTTGCCGCAGCGCCACAAACTCCGCGCGAGAACGGAATAACCAAACAACCATGCCCACCCTGATACGGACCGATCTTAAGCGTTTCATCGCCAACATGACGATAGAACCCAGTCCAATCAAACCGTGAATCGCTCTGGTGTACTTCGCAAGCAATAGTTGCCATTAAGGCGATTGAATCCGTTTCACCTGCAGTCAGGCTTTCAATGACCTGCCGTAAGTTTGAGTAATCAACTGTCATTATTGTCTCTCTATTGCGATCGCAGTACCCTCACCGCCACCGATACAAATTGCAGCAACACCGCGTTTCAGATCACGAGCTTCTAACGCATTCAATAGCGTCACAATGATCCGCGCACCAGTGGCCCCAATTGGATGTCCCAACCCACAAGCACCGTCATTAACATTCATTTTTTCATCCGATACGTTCATCACACGCATAAATGCTATAGGCACTACGGCAAAAGCTTCCTTAACTTTCCACAAATCAACACCCTCAGCAGACCAACCGACTTGCGCCAGAAGTTTCTCCGCGGCAGGAATCGGAACTGTCGTAAACAATGCTGGTTCTTGCGCGTGTGTCCTATAACCATAAATGCGCGCTCGAACGGTCAGCTCGTTATCATGTGCGTCCATCTCAGCCGCTAAAACCAAAGCAGCGCCACCGTCAGAGATTGACGAAGAATTCGCCGTCGTCACTGTCCCATCGTCCCGAAAGGTGGGTTTAAGATGTAAGATTTTGTCAGGTCGCGCATGTCCCGGTTGCTCATCCTTTGAGATTGTCACTTCTCCTTGGCGGATTGATAACAAAACAAGTGCAATTTCATTTATAAAGGCATTCGAAGATTGGGCCATTAACGCATTAAACAATGTCTCTTACGCATAAAGATCCTGACTTTTACGCGAAAATTGGTATTTCTCGGCGCAATCCTCGGCAAAGGTCCCCATGAGCCGCCCCTTCTCATAAGCATCTTCAAGCCCATCCAAAAACATCGAATCTTGAACCTTCTGATGTCCTATTCGAGCGCCGTCTCGCATTTTGGGGAGCAAATAAGGCGCCTTGTGTATGCTTTCCATACCACCCGCCACCACAAATTGTGCGCGTCCCAACGTGATTTGATCAGCAGCCATCATCATCGCCTGCATCCCAAAACCACACATTTTATTAATGGTTGTCCCGAGTACGGCCTCTGAACACCCCGCTATAAAACCCGCTTGGCGTGCGGACTCTAGACCCAAGCCTGCCAACAAAACACAACCCATTATAATCTCATCAATCTTATCTGGGGTTAGATTTGATGAAGATTGTGCATGTTTTATGGCGCCCCCCAAGTCCGGTGCCGATAACGTCGCAAAATCACCTTGGAAGCCAGCCGTCGGTGTGTGGGTTACCCCTGCAATCACAACATTTTTCATTATTTTGCATCCATTGACTGATTCCTGAATACCGAATGGTAACCTTTGGAAATTAGCGTCGTCACGACACAATCATCGGAGGGCTACATGGATCTTTCAACGGACGTCAAAAACGACGTACTCTTTGTTACTGTCGAGGAGAGCAGAATTGACGCTGCTGGCGCACTAGAATTCAAAGAAGATATGCGCAAACTTGCGGCGGATGCCCCGCCGAGGGTCGTTCTTGACCTGGGGAAAGTGACATTTCTAGACAGCAGTGGTCTTGGTGCTTTGGTTGCGGTTCTGAAACTCATGGCTCCAGAGGCAAAGTTGGAACTGGCCCAGTTGGGGGGCGCAGTTGCACAAGTCATGAAGCTCACAAGGATGGATAAAGTATTCACAATTCATCCGACGTCAGATGCTGCCTTGGCATCGACATCCGCCATTTAACTCTCTTTGAACGGGCCCAATCATGAATATTTCTCAGAATACCGCCCCCATCCGGCTTACTGTACCTAGTGATGATTTATCGGTTCGCGATGCTCTGCTCAAAATTGAAAATGGTTTGCACTCGATCAATGCACCGGACGCCGTCTGCGGTACTGCACAAATGGTTCTAGCCGAAATCCTGAACAACGTCGTGGAACACGCATATGCATCCAAAGACGGTGAAATAGAAATCACGCTCTCCCCAAAGGGAGATATGTTATTCTGTTTAATCAGTGACGCGGGGGAACCAATGCCGAACAACACGCTTCCGGAAGGGAGAGGCGTACAGGATGACACAGATTTAATGGACCTTCCCGAAGGGGGGTTTGGTTGGCTTTTGATCAATGAATACGCAAGGAATCTAAATTACCGTCGCAATAATGATAAAAATATTCTCACATTTCAGCTGGCGTTGTCTGAGTAACGTTTCGTGCTCATCTCAATTAATTATAAAAACAGCGCCGCAATTTATAGTCCCCTAGCGTCCTACAACAGGCCCTGCCAAGCTTTCGCCACATTCATTCCGCAACTCGGGCTCAATACGTTGTTAGAGTGATTCCCGTAGCTGAAAATGCTGCCTCCGGTGCCGAATCAAAACAGCCCCCACCTTACGATCGGCACCGGGGCTTTCATCTGCTTGCTTGAGAGCCAAAGTCTAAACAAAGCCGTCCGGCCCTTCTGTTTTCAATAAAATGTACATTTAGGTCATCGGATTATACCTAAAAGTCAATTGATCGGAAATTGGGTGATTCGAATGGGTCATTCTCGCGAAACTATTTGTTGATGCCCCCAAATAGTACCGACATATTAAGGCACATATCAGTTTAGCTGAAACTGAAGTGGATAATGCCCATCTTCGAAATCGCCAAAAAGATCTGGCAGATCAGGATGCTCCACGGGCTTGCCTGTATAATCAGCAATCAGGTTTTGTTCTGAAACATAAGCGACATAATAGCTTTGATCATTTTCTGCGAGCAAATGATAAAAGGGCTGATTCCGCTTGGGGCGCGCGTCCTCAGGGATTGCGTTGTACCAATCTTCGGTGTTTGAAAACTGAGGGTCGACGTCAAATACAACCCCCCGAAACGGGTGCTTTTTATGTCGGACGACCTGACCGATATGATATTTTGCGCGCATTGGTAACATGGAAATTGCTCCTACTATGGTTATTAGAACCCTAATGGAGCTCCGTGTCCACGGCAGGCCGTCGCTTTTGTTAGAAACACACTGTGGCCACATTTCGAACAATTTAAAGACAACATCTATTTAAATTCAGCTGTTTAGATACAACACGCACCAAGAGGCGAGATGCGGATAGAGCGCCTCGCCCCATAGTTGCTTTGGCATGTTATCGAAATGTGATTGGAAACACAAAGGTTTCCCATTTCCACACTAGCCCACATCGGTTACCCTGAAAAAAAACGAGAAAATTGAGCAGATCACCATGAAGCACCTTATGATGTGGGCCAGTTTACTGGTCATACTTTCGGCATGTGGCGGGCCTCCGCCACCACCACGGAATTTGAACGACGCATGTTCAATCGTAAAACAATATCCTAAGTTTCGGCGGTCTATGAAAAAGACTGAACGCAAATGGGGCATTCCAATGCATGTCCAGATGGCCACGATCCATCAAGAAAGTAAATTTGTTGGCGATGCCCGTACACCGATTCGTTACGCCGTAGGTGTGATTCCAATGGGGCGGCAATCTTCGGCATATGGATACGCCCAAGCGTTAGATGGAACTTGGGATGAATACAAAGCATCGACGGGCAACCGAGGGGCTGATCGTGATAAAATCACAGACGCAACTGATTTCATGGGCTGGTATATGAATGAAACCACCCGCCGCCTTGGCATTTCTAAGAATGATGCACGCAATCAATATCTTGCCTACCACGAAGGGCAAACTGGATATGCTCGCGGATCCTACAAAAGCAAATCATGGTTGGTACGTGTCGCCGGCAATGTACAAAATCGGGCCGACATGTATCAGCGCCAACTAAAAGCCTGCAACAAAGACTAGACGATACACAATGGATAAGGCTGATTTGATACGGCCTTATCCAAAAGAAAACTTAGCGGCTTTCGGCCTCTGCGGTAATATTGAATAGCCGCGCAGATAGATTTATGCCCGTTTCAAGATTTCCGAGCACAACCGTCGTTTGATACCCGCTGCCATCTGTGATGATCCACTGTCGCAACTCCACCGGGTTATCCGTAAACACCAATTGAATGTTTCCGTATTCTGGATGTTCTGGATCCTGCGCTTTGACGATTGTTTTGGGGCCATCAGTGCTGTGCCCCACAACCATCTTGCGACGACTTAGATCCACATTTCGTTCAAGAATCAAACTCAGCGGTGTGCGCTTCAAAGGATATTGCTCTGGGCCTGTGTTCGATTTCCCATCGAAAATGGCGACCATGCTACCGCCGGCCATAACGAGGCTTTTTTCCGGAGGATTATACTCGAACCGAACACGACCGGGGCGGTGGATAAAAATCTCACCGGTTGAGATCGTTCCATCACCGTTTATTTGAGTGAAACCGCCTTTGGCTGTTTGAAGATTGTTCAAATAAACAGACAGCGCGTTCAGCGATATTTTATCTGCCATCGCAGGACTAGCGAGGGCAGCAAAGGCAAGCGGGGCCAACAGGAAATGACGTCTTTTCATATTTCCTATGTAACCCCTTATTCAGCAATCAAAAGCCCCGCCGTGTTCACAAAGCGGACAGTTGCCTATTGTTGTTCCGGGACAAGAATTTCCCGCTTCCCTACATGGTTTGCCGATGAGATCAGGCCTTCGTCTTCCATTTGCTCAACCAAACGTGCGGCCTTATTATAACCAATCGACAGTTTGCGCTGAATGTAGGACGTCGAACATTTACGATCTTTGATCACAATAGCAACGGCCTGATCATAAAGGGCATCCTCACCGTTGGTGTTACCTCCTAGACCAAGCACCAAATCAATATCGCTTTCCTTGCCTTCTTCCGGTCCGTCAACGACGCCCCCCATATACTCTGGCGGGCCAAAGGATTTAAGATAATTGACGATTTCCTCAACCTCTTCATCCGAACAGAAAGGCCCATGCACACGCGTGATTTTAGAACCACCAGCCATGTAAAGCATATCCCCCATTCCCAACAGCTGTTCGGCCCCCATTTCTCCAAGGATTGTGCGGGAATCGATTTTGCTGGTGACTTGGAACGAGATCCGCGTTGGGAAGTTCGCCTTAATCGTACCGGTAATCACGTCGACGGATGGACGTTGTGTTGCCATGATCAAGTGAATACCAGACGCCCGCGCCATCTGCGCCAGACGTTGAATACAGGCCTCGATTTCTTTACCTGCGACCATCATCAAGTCAGCCATCTCATCCACAACTACAACGATATAGGGTAGGATTTCGGGCATGATTTCTTCGGTTTCAAAGACCGGTTCGCCGGTCTCATCATCAAAACCGGTTTGCACCGTGCGGTTAAACATCTCGCCTTTTGCCAAAGTCTCTTTGACCCGGCCATTGTAACCATCAATGTTACGCACGCCCATTTTGGACATTTTGCGATAACGCTCTTCCATCTCACCGACGACCCATTTCAGAGCTACAACAGCTTTTTTCGGATCAGTCACAACCGGCGACAAAAGGTGCGGGATGCCGTCATATACCGAAAGCTCCAGCATTTTGGGATCGATCATAATCAGGCGACACTCTTCGGGTGACAATTTATACAGCAAGCTCAAGATCATCGTGTTAATGGCAACTGATTTACCTGAACCCGTCGTACCCGCGATCAACAAGTGAGGCATCTTAGCCAGATTTGCCACCACAGAATCGCCGCCTATGTCCTTACCCAAGGCCAGCGGGAGCTTCATGTTGCTGTCACCAAAGTCACGCGCGGATAGGATTTCTCGAAGGACGACCATCTCACGGTTTTCATTGGGCAATTCAATCCCGATGACGGACCTACCAGGTACTGTGGACACTCGGGCAGATAATGCCGACATAGAACGCGCAATGTCATCGGACAGGCCAATAACACGGCTGGCTTTCAAACCTGGGGCAGGCTCAAGTTCATACATGGTTACGACAGGACCAGGACGTACGCTGACGATTTCACCCTTTACTCCATAATCATCCAACACATTTTCCAACATCCGGGCGTTCTCTTCGAGAGCTTCATCAGACAGGTGGTGGCGTTCAATAGTGGATGGGCTACGTAATAAATTCAGGGGCGGCAACTCATATGCCGGACGGCTCTCTTCGAACTGAAGAGTTGGCTGCGCCTCTGCTTGTGCCTGCCGAGAGGGTAGAATGGGCTGCAAGGGTGGATGCTGAACCACGGGCTTTTGTACAGCTGCAGTCGGGATAACCCGATTCACAGCCTGAAGCATAGGTTCTGCTTGCGCAACCGGAGCTTGTGGTGCAGCAGCGGGCGGTGTGGGAACAACCGGCGCTGTACGCGCAACAGGTATCGTCGGTGCAACCGGAATGGTTGGAGCAACCTGCGGGGCTGGCTCGGTCGGCTGATGTGTAATTTCAGGTTCAATCCGCGTCTGCATCGGCGCATATGCCGGATGAATTGGCGGCGAAATGGGTTGCGGGTGCGCCGCTACCGGCTGCTCTTTGGGAACAATCAAAGGCTGCGGTCCACGTCCCCGCGTCAGGCTAGGTTCAATCCGTGGATCCGAAATCAACGGCTGTGTCTGACGCACGCGCGCTTTGATCACATCCGCAATCTTTGCCTTAATACGATCATCACCATCATCAATCGGAAGAGGTGCTTCGGTCGGCATTTCCGCAAAAACCTCTGGCTCACCCATAGTCGCGGCCTCAACAGGCTTACGTTTAAACAGCGATGGTACTTTGGTGAGGATCGAAGGTTTTGCCGCCGCGGGAACAGGATGTGCATAAGGCTCTGAATCAACCAATTCAAATGCATCATCGGGATGGGCAACATGTGCCTCAGCCCGTCGAACACGTGGTTCTGGCGCATAAGAAGGTTCATGTTGAATCGGCAGAGAGGCCTGCAAATACGCGGCTTCTTCAGCTTGAATGCGTGCGTCTTCGGCGGCTTGACGTTTTATTTCTTTACGCTCTTGCTGGTTGGCGCGCAAAGACTGAATACCATCAGCAGAACGATGCATAGCAACACCCAACAAAGACAGCACTCTGGCGTAGGCTAAAACGATTCCAAGCAAAACGCGGTGAATGATTGTACG
Source organism: Pseudoruegeria sp. (assembly GCA_039972875.1). Classification (GTDB taxonomy): domain Bacteria; phylum Pseudomonadota; class Alphaproteobacteria; order Rhodobacterales; family Rhodobacteraceae; genus Pseudoruegeria. The sequence continues at coordinate 342,610 of JBDWMA010000052.1, read as the reverse complement.
GATTTCATACATGGTGAAGCCAAGGACGAACAACATCATCCCAACCATCCCACATCCCACAATGAACGACATAACTTTCAGCCCAAAGGTTGCCTTGACCGGAGCAACGCCCAGCACAGCACCAAGAACAGTGTCCCCAAATAATCCGCCCAACCCAAAGCTATGGGTCCAGTCTGATCCGGGGACAAACGTCGAGGCATAGACTGCAGCAATGGCAATTGCGATCGGGGCGAAGATAACCCGAGACAGGGCGCGGTCCTCACCGATATGAGCCGTCAGGCGAACGCCCCAAGTCAATAAAGTCAACGGCAAGCCCCATGCCCCAAAGCCGACGATAATAAACAATGGCGAGGCAATCGATGCACCGAATAGGCCCAACCAGTTTTTGGCCGGGGCATCCGTGGCGGACAACCAACTTGGATCTTCGGGGGAATATGACGCCAGCATCATGCCAATAAGCACAGAGGCAACAATAAGCCCAACGCCGACGAGCTCTTTGCCTCGTCGTTCAAGCGCGGCTTGCATATTTGAATCCAGGAGAGGTTCCCGTTGTCTGACTTGATATGCCATATGCTTTTACCTGTTCCTCACACATACAAACAGTCACGGAGCTTAATAAGCCCGCGCTGCATTTCTTGTTTTGGGGCAACCAGAGCAACCCGAAGGTAGCCCGTACCCGGATTATATCCGTCAACTTTTCGGCTGAGATAGGCCCCCGGCAATACCCGAACACCGGTTTCTTTCCAGAGCTTCAAAGCAGCCTCTTCGCCATCTTTAACCGCCAACCACAAAAAGAATCCTGCCTCAGGAGAGGCGTAGCCATCGATCCCAGCAAAGATTTTGTCAGCGATTGCAAATTTTTCAACATAGGCCATGCGATTTTCAACCACATGTTCTTCTTCCTGCCATACCCGCTCTGAGACACGTTGCAAAGGCAACGGAATCGGAGATCCTGAAAAGGCGCGCAATTTCTTGATTGCGCTTATATTTTTTGGACCACTAGCCACGAAACCTGACCGTATTCCCGGCAAGTTAGACCGTTTTGACAATGAATGAAAAATCACAACCCGTTCTGGATCAGCAGCAACAGCCTCTGCCACTTGTAGCGCGCCGACAGGTGGTGAATTACGGTAAATCTCTGAATAACATTCATCGGCAAATATGCGGAAATCATATTGCTCAGCCAAGGCTATCAGAGTTTTCCAATAGGCCACATCTGCAACAGCCCCCTGCGGATTCGCGGGGGAACAAATATATGCAATTGTTGTTCTATTCAGGATCTCCGGTGACAGGGATGCATAGTCCGGTAAAAAACCAGTTTCAGCCGTAGCCGGGACATAGATCGGCTCTGCCCCAACCGCGAGCGCCGCAACGGCATAGACCTGATAAAATGGGTTCGGCATCAATAAAACGGGCTTCTGACCGTTTTTTGTTTCCGGCGACAACGCCATGGCCGCGTTGTACAACCCTTCTCGGGTGCCATTCAGCGCCATGATCTGCGTATCAGGGTCTGTTATGATCGAATAGCGTCGTTCAATCCAACCTGAAATCTGCTTGAGCAGTTCTTCGGAGCCGTTATTTGGTGGGTATTTTCCGAACCCATCAACATTTGCCGCCAGAATCGACGAAACCCAACCGGGAAACGCATGTTGCGGTTCTCCGATGGTCATTGCAATCGAGTCACCTCCGGGCGCATGCACGTCCAAAAGCCCCCGCAGTCGCGGAAACGCGTATTCTGGCAGGTCCGAAAACCGCTCTGGATAAACCATTTTAGCCTCAAATTTCGGGATCGTTTTCGCCCCGTTTGTACTTAGGATAGCCGGGGGTACGCTAAGGGTCCAGAAAAACGGGTATAATTTCGACGCATCGGAGGCGCGTCTGTGGCATTTAGGTCAGCGCGATCTCAACTGCACGGGCTGTGCGCAATAACCGCTCCTCTGCATTTGGGTGGTCAAAAAGCATGATTCCAGCTGACGAAATCCCAGTTGGGAGTGTCATCGCACATAGCCCCAGCAAATTTGCGATGCGCGTGTTGCGCAGGGCCAAAAGATTTTCTGTGACATAGTAACTGTGATCGCTTGCCAAACGATCCAAATTCGGCGGCAGAATCGGAGAGGTCGGTAAGATCACTGCATCATAGGCCGCCGTCGCTGTCATATACGCCTGCTGCAACTGCCCGATGCTGCGCCAAGCCGCCACATAGTCAGTTGCAGAAACAGCAGCGCCACTGCGAAACCGCTCCAAGATCTCCGGAAACATTTTATCTGGTGCAGCCTCAATCACGTTGTGCCAAATCCCATAGGCCTCTGACGAAAAGACGACAGCGGCCAGCGGCATCACATCCGTAACGGCGTTTATTCGAATTCGGTCAATTTGCGCTCCGGCGGTTTCTAACTTTGAGACGGCTCGCTCAAAACCTTGCGCCGGTTGATCGCGAAGATCATCAAACGCCACAGTTTCCAGTACAGCAAGGCGCAAATCCGCCCCCCCTGCCCCACCAAGATCGATAGGGGGCTTACCCTCTAGGGCCGCAAAAATATGGGCCGCATCCTCAACCGAGCGACACAGAGGGCCCACCGTATCGATTTTTTCACAAAGGGGAACGACCCCTTTCAGACTGACGCGTCCTGCAGTGGTTTTCAAACCTACCAAGTCATTCCAAGCCGCCGGAATTCGAACTGATCCTCCTGTATCAGAGCCGATTCCAGCCGCAGCGAGATTAAATGCAACCGACCCTGCGGCCCCAGAAGATGACCCACCAGAAACCGCTTCCAGATCATTGACGCAAGGTGGCGTCGCTGTGATCGGATTGTATCCCAGACCAGAAAAGGCCAACTCTGACATATGCGTCTTACCCAAACACACCAAACCCATTGCCTTCGCATTGCGAAGAACTTCTGCATCTCGAGGGGGCACGCGATTCTTGAGCAATGCCGAGCCCGCCTCTGTTGCAGTTCCCGCAGAATCAAACAGATCTTTCCAAGATATCGGTACGCCATCTAACAAAGACAATCGGTTGCCCGCACGCTGCCTTTGACGCGCGGCATTGGCTTCGGTTCTTGCGCGGGCCTCGGTCGTTCGTGCATAGATGCGACCTGCGACGGTACTGTCCTCAATCGCTGATAAGAAGGTTTCGCACAATTCAATGGGGTCAATTTCAGACGCGGCAATACCGCGACCAAGATCTGTTGCGGTTTGGGACAGCCAAGCGTGGGACATAACAGCCTCTTATTTTATGTTTTCAGAAACGTAGCGGCCAGACGCCTCATGGACAATAGGCGCAATCCATCCATATTTGGCCTATGAAACTTGATACCGATATATTGATTGTGGGCGGCGGCCTGAATGGCCCAGCTCTTGCACTGGCCTTGGCGGATACGGGGTTTGACGTCACACTCGTAGACCCCACCCCACAAGACATTTTGCGATCTGACACATTTGACGGACGGAGCTATGCGCTGGCCTTGGCGAGTCAGCGGCTATTATCCACGATTGATGTCTGGCCCAATGTAGCAGATCACGCACAACCGATTTTGGAAATTAAGGTCACCGATGGGAGGCCCGGCGAGGGGCCCACTCCGTTTCTGTTGCACTTTGACCATGCTGAAATGGAAGAAGGGCCAATGGGCTACATGGTCGAAGACCGCCACCTCCGGCGCGCCTTTTTGGATCGAATCGACGCCCATCCAAAAATCACACACGTTGAGACCACAGTCTCCGATCATTCTGTCGGGACTGCGTCTGTCACCGCGACCTTAGCCAACGGCAGATCTCTCACGGCTCAGATTTTGGTGGGGAGTGACGGGCGCGGCAGTCAAACTGCGGTACGCGCAGGGGTGAAACGTAGTCATGTTGACTACCACCAGACGGCTCTTGTCTGCGCGATAAACCATGTACGACCCCACAATGGCATCGCACATCAATTCTTTATGCCAGCCGGGCCGCTTGCAATTCTACCGTTACCGGGAAACCGTTCATCAATCGTTTGGAGCGAAAAGACAGATACGGCCGCGGACATACAAGCATCAGATGATGACGCATATCTTAAAGCGCTACGGCCAAGATTCGGGAGTTTTCTTGGTGATATTTCCTTGGCTGGCCCTCGCTTCACATACCCTTTAACGCAGACTCTGACAGAGGCATTTATTGCGCCACGGATCGCATTGTTAGGCGACGCGGCTCATGGGGTTCATCCCATTGCAGGTCAAGGTTTGAACCTCGGATTGCGCGATGTGGCCGCCTTGGCCGAAGTTTTAACAGAAGCCCGGCGCCGCGGAGAAGACATCGGGTCTGACGCTGTTCTATCGAGATATCAGGGGTGGAGACGATTTGACACCGCATCCCTAGCCATGGCGACAGATGTATTCAACAGACTGTTTTCTAATGATAACCCACTGCTTCGCTTAGGGCGGGATTTGGGAATTGGCGCTGTAAATGCAATGCCTTCCGCCCGCCGCCGCTTTATGCGAGAGGCCGCCGGAATCACTGGGGATTTGCCTAAATTGATGCAGGGGCGGCAGATTTAGTCAGCCGTATTCCCGCGCTCCAAAAATCGCTGATCCCACACGGACATGGGTCGCCCCAAGAGCAACTGCACGCTCAAAATCTCCGCTCATCCCCATGGAGAGCCCAGTGATTCCGTTGCGTTCTGCGATTTTGCGCAGAAGCATAAAGTGGAGTGATGGTTCCTCCTCTGCGGGGGGAATACACATCAATCCGGAAATCGGTAAATCGAGCGCCTTGCAGTCCGTTATGAATGTATCGGCGTCAGCTGGAAAAACCCCTGCCTTTTGCTGCTCTTCTCCCGTGTTAATTTGCAAAAACACCTTGGGACAATGCCCTTCTTCCTGGGCAATTCGGGCAATCGCGGTGGCAAGTTTTGGGCGATCGACTGAATGAATTGCATCGAACAAACCAAATGCCTGCCGCACTTTGTTGGTTTGAAGCGGGCCCAACAAATGTACTGACACATCATCAAATTGCTCTTTGAGAGCAGGCCATTTTCCAGCGGCCTCTTGCACACGGTTTTCGCCAAACAGACGGTGACCTTCAGCCAGAACAGCTTCGACACGTTCAACGGGTTGAATTTTAGATACCGCGATCAACTGAGTTGCACCGATGGTACGCCCCGCGCGAAGCTCTTCTTTATGAATGCGATTTTTAATGTCTGACAGGGACATGGTGAAACTCCTCGAATTTGATCAGAGTTCAACACTATATGTTCCAAAAAGAAAAGAGCGGGCCAAGGCCCGCTCTTCCATTTCCCTAAATCCAGATTGGATTAGAAGGAGAATGAGATACCGAAATCTGCAGTCTCGTCGTCGTCGTCGGAAGCTACACCACCAACCAAGGAAGCACCGCCACCCAGGTCATAGGAAGCGCCAACGCCCCAGAATTCGTTGTCCAGGTTCGCAAGATCGGATTCTGTTTTGCGGTAGAATGCAGTCAGAGTAGTCGCATCGAATGTATAGTCGATGGAGATCGCTGCTTGTTTGTAGTCACCCAAATCGTCGGACTGACCGTAAACAGCTTTAACAACTGCGTCGCCGAAAGAAACATTACCACCAATGGTAACAGCGTCTACGGTTACGCTGTCGCCAACTGCAACAGTGCCGCTGGCTGTAAGCGCAGTCATGTCCATGGATTCGTAACCAGCACCAACTCTCCAGTTGTCACCGGAATAGGAAGCACCAAGTGACCAAGCGTTATCAGCTTCGATCAGGAATGGAGCAGCTGCGCTATCAAAGATAGTGGAAGTCAGCAAAACGCCAGCTGGGTTAGCCAGACCAACATAGAGACCGAAAGCACCTGTTGTGAATTCATACAGAGCTTTTGGAGTAGCGGAACCCAAATCGTTGTCGCCGTCGCCATCAGTGTCAACACCAGAAGTGATGAACAAAGATTCGTTGTAATCGCCCAAGCCAGTCAGGCCAACACCGGAAACGTCACCAACAGCGGCTTCTGCACCGGAGTCTACGTCGCCCATGGACAGTTTACCAAAGTCGCCAGAGATAAACACGGAACCAGCGGAACCGGAAGACGCGGAGGAGGCGTTGTCAGCACGGAATGAACCGCCGAATGCCAGACCGTTGTCTGTTTCACCAGTCAATGTGAACGTAACACGTGCACGGCTTGTGAATGCAGCGTCGTCGCCATCATAGATCAGACCCATGCGGCCGTCGCCGGACAGTGCGACTTCTGCAGAAGCGAAGCCTGCGGATGCAACGAGCGCAGTCGTAGCAATAAGTACCTTTTTCATCGTTTTCCCTCGTTTTCTAAAGGTGCGCCCCAACTCGGGTAAATCCGTGCTGGGTATGGCGTACTCTTTCGCTCTTTCCGTCAGACCTTGCAAGTCATGCCTTCTGTTTGCCTTCATTGACTAAAATCATGGTGCAGCTTTGTCACACATACTTTGGGCGACCTTAAAACGGCGTTTAATAAGGAGACTATACAGTAATTTATGGAAAAAACTTGCCCGTCTCTCAGGGCTTAGGTACTAGGAGCAAGAAACGAAATTAGGGCAGTCACATGGTATTTTCGCGGATATTCACCGTTTTCCTTATGATCAGCAGTATACTGGTGGTCTCAGCATGCGGCGTGCTAGGACCTTCTTCAGATGATCCTGCGGATTACTACCGCGATGAGGATGAAGTCGGTGCGGCCCCCGGAGAAGACAACATTTGGGACCTCTTTGGTGATGTCGACAACCCCAATATCACTCTGGAAGTAAACAAATATATCTGGAATGCGTCTCTGGATGTACTTAACTTCCTGCCGATTCAGGCAGCTGATCCTTTCTCAGGTGTTATCGTCACCGGATTCGGAACACCTCCAGGAGGAGGTCGGTCGTATCGTGCGACAGTATACATACAGGACCCTGCACTTGATGCCCGCTCTTTAAATATCGCGCTATATACCAAATCGGGGCCCGCCTCCGCAGATGCGGTTCGTGCCGTTGAGGATGCGATTCTAACCCGCGCCAGACAACTGCGCCTCCGCGACGGCGACCTCTAGACCTCCGCCCCTTCTGTTATTATGACCACGCCGGGCCCAATGCCCGGCGTTTTCACTTAAAGGACCGACTCACATGTCCCGCTATTCTGCTTCTGAAATCGAATCCAAATGGCAAGCCGCCTGGAATGAGGCCGAGGTCTTTAAGGCCAAGCGCGATGACGCCAAAGAAAAATACTATGTCCTTGAGATGTTCCCTTACCCATCGGGCCGAATTCACATGGGTCACGTGCGGAACTACACAATGGGTGATGTAGTGGCCCGTTATAAAGGGTCATGCGGGTTTTCGGTGCTACACCCAATGGGTTGGGATGCCTTTGGGATGCCTGCAGAAAACGCGGCTATGGCCATTGGCGGCCACCCCAAAACCTGGACTTACGACAATATCGCCACCATGCGCGAGCAGATGAAACCGTTGGGCCTATCAATTGACTGGTCCCGAGAGTTCGCAACCTGTGACCCTGAATATTATGGTCAACAGCAAAGCATGTTCATTGATTTTCTGGATAAAGGCTTAGTTTATCGTAAAAATGCTGTGGTGAACTGGGATCCCGTAGACATGACCGTATTGGCCAACGAACAGGTTGAAGCCGGTCGCGGCTGGCGCTCTGGAGCATTGGTTGAACGACGCGAGCTGACTCAATGGTTCTTTAAAATCAGTGATTATTCGGAAGAATTGCTAGATGCACTGGACGGCTTAGACAACTGGCCTGCAAAGGTCCGTTTGATGCAGGAAAACTGGATCGGCAAATCCCGTGGGTTACAATTTGGATTTGAACGCACAGATGGTGGTGAAACGATAGACGTCTACACGACTCGGCCCGACACGCTGAATGGCGCGTCCTTCGTTGGTATTTCCCCAGACCATCCAATTGCCAAACAGCTAGAGACTGAAAACGCTGAGATCGCCGCATTTGTTGCAGAGTGCCGAAAAGGTGGTACCACCGCTGAGGCCATCGAGACGGCCCCAAAGCTGGGATATGATACTGGGATCAAGGTCAAACACCCACTGAACCCTGACTGGGAATTACCCGTCTGGATCGCTAATTTTATCCTGATGGATTACGGAACAGGTGCTATTTTCGCCTGTCCGGCCCATGATCAACGCGATCTCGATTTCTGCCGTAAATACGACCTTCCGGTGAAAAATGCCTTTTTCCTACAGGATGATGACACCCCCGTTGCAGATCAAGCCTTGGTCCCTGCAAAAACAGAAGCAGTCCGTTGGGTGGATCATTTTGCAGGTCTCGATGTTTCCACGGGCGATGAAGCCATCAATACAACAGTCGATTTCGCAGAAAACGCCGGCTGGGGCACAGGGGTAACAAAATTCCGCCTACGCGATTGGGGTCTTTCCCGTCAACGCTATTGGGGTTGCCCAATCCCTGTTGTGCATTGCCCGAACTGCGGCGTCGTACCTGAAAAGAAAGAAAACCTTCCGATTCGCTTGCCGGATGATGTCACATTCGACAAACCGGGTAACCCGCTGGACCGCCACCCAACGTGGCGCGACTGTGCGTGCCCATCCTGCGGCACACCCGCAAAGCGGGAAACCGACACGATGGACACTTTTGTCGATTCGTCTTGGTATTACGCGCGCTTTACAGCTCCAGACGCAAAAACGCCGACGGATCTGGCTGAAGCCAGCTATTGGATGAACGTCGACCAATACATCGGTGGCATTGAGCATGCGATCCTCCACCTGCTCTATTCACGCTTTTTCGCACGGGCGATGAATATTTGCGGCCACCTTCCCGACAACGCGGTTGAACCGTTCAACGCCCTATTTACACAGGGTATGGTCACACATGAAATCTATCAGACACGTGATGACAAAGATCGTCCGGTCTATCACCTGCCAGAGGACGTTGAGAACGGAAAACTGATCGCCACAGGCGAAACTGTGGAAATCATCCCCTCAGCGAAGATGTCCAAATCCAAAAAGAACGTTGTTGATCCGGTCAATATCATCAATGCCTTTGGCGCAGACACAGCACGCTGGTTCGTTTTGTCCGACTCCCCGCCAGAACGGGACGTCGAATGGACCGCATCTGGTGCAGAAGCCGCATATAAACACCTGAATCGCGTTTGGACGATCAGCGATAAAATCGACCAAATGGACGAGTCAACCATAGGAAAAGGTGATGGGGACCTCCTCCGCGCTGTTCACAAAGCAATCAAAGGAATCACCCAAGACATCGAAAGCTTTGGCTTTAACGCAGCTATCGCGAAACTTTATGGCATTACCGCTGTTCTAAACAAATCCAAGGCAGGTAAGGCAGCCCAACAAGAGGCGATCAAGATCCTCGCCCAATTGATGAGCCCCATAACGCCACACTTGGCTGAGGACATCTGGGCACAACAAGGTGGATCCGGGCTAATCACATTGGCACCATGGCCCATTGCCGATGAAAAATTGTTGATCGAAGATTCGGTGACAATGCCGATCCAAATCAATGGGAAACGCCGTTCAGAGCTTAAGATCCCAGCTGACATGTCAAAAGAAGAGATTGAAAAACTTGTTCTGACACAGGATGCTGTACAAAAAGCGCTGGCCGGAGGTCAGCCCAAAAAGCTTATTGTTGTACCGGGCCGCATTATCAATGTCGTTGTTTAACCGTCGATCATTCTTACTCTCACTCACAGGCCTTGCGGCGTGTGGGTTTGAGCCCGCTTATGGGCCAAATGGATCCGCTGCCGGTTTGCGCGGAACCATTCGGGTTGATGATCCAACCGAAAAAAACAGCTACGATCTGGTGAAACAACTGGAGGACCGTCTAGGTCAGCCTGTGAATGCTCAATACGGGTTGGCCATCGACCTTGAGCTAGACCTTGATGATCTGGCCATTACCCAAGACCAAGAAATATTACGGTATAATCTGTCCGGGATAGCGGATTTCTCTATCTACGATCTGAGAACCAAAGAGAGCCTGTATAAAGACAAAGTCAGGAGCTTTACCTCCTATTCGGCGACCGGCACCAATGTTTCGACCCGCACCGCCGAAGAAGACGCGTATAGACGTTTGATGGTAATCATCGCGGATCAGATGACCACGAAGCTCATCGCGTCCAGCGGAAATTGGCGCACATGAAACTCGCAGGACGCGAGGCAAACGGCTATTTTAAACGCCCTGATCCGGCCAAAACTGGTTTGCTAATTTATGGGGCGGACGCAATGCGTGTCGCAATCAAACGGCAGGAGGTGATCGCGACCCTTATTGGGCCCGAAGGCGAAGAGGAAATGCGGCTTACCCGTATTCCAGCCAGTGAATTACGCAAAGATCCAGCCATGTTGTCAGATGCGATAAAAGCCCAGAGCTTTTTCCCCGGGCCGCGTGTTGCATTTGTCGAGGACGCCACAGACACATTGGCCAAAACCGTGACCAACGCATTGCAAGACTGGCAAGCTGGCGACGCGCAAGTCATCATCACAGCAGGCCAGCTGAAAGCGTCGTCCAAATTACGCAAACTGTTTGAGAGCCACAAAAACGCCTTTGCGGTTGGCCTTTATGATGATCCGCCAACCCGCGTCGAAATCGAAAGCGAATTAGCACAAGGGGGGCTCAATGCAATCGAGCCCGGAGCAATGACAGATCTAGAAGGACTTTCGCGCGTGCTTGGCCCCGGCGATTTTCGTCAAACTATCGAAAAACTGTCACTGTATAAATTACAGGATACAACCCCGGTATCCTCTGAGGATGTTTTGGCCTGTGCCCCGACCTCAACCGAGGCGAGCCTTGATGATGTTTTGAACATCGTTGCTGAGGGTCGAAGCACCGAAATAGGCCCTATTCTTGCCAAACTTGGAGCTCAGGGCGTGCAACCCGTTGGGCTATGCATTGGAGCAATGCGCCACTTCAGAACACTCCATGCCGCGTCGGCAGACCCGAAGGGGCCCTCTGCGGGTATGTCTCGTGTTCGCCCTCCGGTCTTTGGACCACGCCGGGATCGTATGATCCGGCAAGCCCAAGGGTGGGGGCCGCAGAAGCTTGAGCAAGCCATAACCCTATTGTTGGACACAGACCTTCAACTTCGGTCCACCGCAAAATCCCCGGATATGGCCCTTATGGAGCGCGCTTTGATTCGACTTGCTATGATGGGCCGCCGATAAGTTACTGCGCTAACGCCCAATCTGCAGCATGATCACCGGCCCACCGCCCTGTCGCTAAACAACCAGTCAAAAGATATCCACCTGTGGGGGCCTCCCAATCCAACATTTCACCCGCCGCAAAAACACCGGGCATCGCTTTGAGCATAAGGGATGGCTCTAAAGCTGTTATTGCAACACCACCCGCAACAGAAATCGCCTCATCCAAAGGACGTGGGCCTTTATGTGAAATGGGCAGGGCCTTTAACAAATGTCCGATTTTATCAATCGGAGGGAGAGGTCGGCCAAATTCCTGCAAAAGGGCCGTTTTAGCCGGAACAAACCCGAGGGCTTTGCGCAACCTATTCGGAAGGCTTTGCTTTACTGGCGTTTTTGACAATTTGCGGTGTACTTCATCCACGGACAAATCCGGTGCAAGATCGATAGTCAAGGTTGCACCCTCACGCATTGCCGCAGACACGGCATAGATGCCACCACCTTCGAGTCCGCGCTGAGACAGAATAAATTCTGCACGGACACGCCTATCATTCACACATAAGGCGATGCCTTTGATCGGTGTCCCAAAATGCCGGGCCATATGGTCGGACCAGTCGACCACAAACCCCATATTCGCAGGCCTGAACGGCACCATCTCAACTTTTTCCAACAGCGACGAAAAAGCCCCATCGGATCCAAGACGGGACCAACTTGCCCCCCCACAGGCCAACACAATGACATCTGCGGTTTTTGCCACCGGGCCATCCGGAGTATCAAAACAAAATCCTTGATCGGATATCCCGACCCAACGATGGCGTGTGTTTATCTGTACACCAGCCAGATGAAGACGGCGTAACCACGCACGCAACAACGGCGATGCTTTCATAGCGACCGGAAAGACACGTTGAGAGCTTCCGGTAAAAACCTCTTGGCCCAACATCCCGGCCCATTCCTTGACCTGTTTTGAACTAAACTCACGAATTACAGGCTCTAAAACACCCAAATGAGGCTGATAGGCCGATAAGAATTCCTCAATTGGCTCATCCTTGGTCAAGTTCAGCCCAGATTTTCCCGCCATCAGCAACTTTCGACCGACAGAGGGATTCGCCTCTTGGATGGTAACCTTTAGACCCTTGTCAGCCAGACGATCCGCCGCCATCAAACCCGCCGGTCCAGCACCAATGACCAATGCTGTTTTCATGATATCCTCCTTTGGCAGAGATCCTTTATCCCAGAGACGATCTCTGGACGGGCGGCAAGAACATTCGCCGACAGTTCCCGTGCCGTTTGTAAGAGGTCCTCTGGTTCAACGATGCGATCAAACAAACCGAACTGATAAGACTCCTCCGTTGACAATTTTTGCCCCGCCATCAGAACCAATTTAGCTCGAGCCGGTCCAACCAACGCCGTTAACCGCGCAGGGTCCGAGGGTTGTGGCAAATATCCAAGTTTCATTACCGGATAGAAGACTTTGGCCATTGGAACCGCGATCCGGATGTCGCACGCCAAGGCCATGCCACACGCCCCCCCAGCCAACGTGCCGTTTAAAGCAGCAATCGTCAGACCTGAAAAATCCGCTATTGCTTGCGATAGCCGTTCCCAGACATCCGCCGTGGCGAGGTCGGTTGTTTTGATCTCCTCCAGATCGGCACCCGCAGAAAACACCTTACCTACGCCCGTCAACACAAGGACCCTAATGCCCTGTGCTTTTTCAACGATTGAAATAAGGTCCTCTAGCATCTGCAGAGTCAGAGAATTTGCCTTATTGGGCCGATTTAGGCTCACAATCCAAAGGTCGCCTTCTTTCGTTAGCTCAATCACTCAGATAGACCCAATGTCGTCCGAATAGCTGGATCACGCAACGAAACCTCGGTGCCTAGATGCGCATCGGATTCGGCCTGACACATCCATAACAGACACTTTGCAGGCCAATCCGCAGGAATGTGAACAGACGGATCAAGTTGGCTGACCGGGTTTATGCCCGACGCCTTGATCTCTACTTGCATTTCGGTGGCAACAGTCCCCGGAGACATGCCCATAATCCGCAGCCCGCGTGTCGCCAACTCCCAATGGAGGCAATCTGTTAACATCGCCGCGCCAGCTTTTGACGTACAATAGGCACTCCACCCCTCTAAGGCGTTATGAGCCGCCCCAGATGAAATCGTCAAAATCGTACCCTCACCACGTGCGGCCATTTGAGGGGCAACCGCCCGACATCCGTTGTAGACACCTTTGACGTTGATATCGATGACGCTGCCCCAACCATTGGGGTCAGAGTCTAGAAAGGTCGAAATCGGTTTGATCACACCGGCATTGTTGATCAGAATATCTACCTGACCGAACTTCTGCGTCGCAGTATTGATCATTGCCTGCATTGCTGCAAAATTTGAAACATCGACAGCGATGGCCAACGCCTGCGGCCCAATCTCAGTTGCGAGTTCCGTTATCGCGTTGCCACTCCGGGCGACGAGCACCACGTTTGCGCCCTCTGCCGCGAATAGGCGGGCAGTCGCCGCCCCAATTCCACGGCTTGCGCCTGTGATCACCGCTGTTTTTCCCTGTAATTTCCCCATGCGTGCCTCCTCACTATTTTGTGCTATTTTAAGACAGACAGGATGCGGCTACCACCCTTCTATTCCCCTTGCGTTCTGCAAAAGGGTGCGAAACAACGTTGATCAAAGAATTTCGAAAGGTCTTTGCAATGAAACGTAATCTAATGACTGGGGCTGCAATTTCCGCCCTGACTGTGTTTTCCGCGAATGTGGCTTTGGCTGATCTGACGGCCGAACAGGTCTGGACCCAATGGCAGGACATAATGAGTGCCAGTGGACATCAGGTTGACGTCGGCGATTCGAAGGTAAATGGCGGAACGTTGACGCTTTCTGATCTCGAAATCTCAATGATGCTTGAACCCGAAGGCACTATGAACGTCTCGCTGCCCGAATTGACGTTCCAAGAAAATGGGGACGGTACAGTTAATGTTGTTGTCCCCCCCAGCTATCCCATCGCGATGGAGGTCACCGAAGATGGCAATGCCGTTGATCTCAAAATAACGCTTTCTCACGAAGATCTGGGACTAACCGTCAGCGGCGATGCGGACAATTCAACCTATGACTATGGGGCTGCGCAGGTCGCCCTGACCCTAGATGAGGTCAAATTTGACGACGGCAACATCACAGATTTGGGTTTGCTGGCATTTTCAGGTCTATCCGGATCCTATTCGCTGATGTCCGGTGAAACGATTAGTTATTCGAGCAACGCAAAAGCAGACGGTGTGTCCCTTGAGATCGACGTTATGGATCCAGAAGAAGGCGCGACCAAAGTCACAATGTCTGTTACAGATCTGACGACTACATCTAAGGCAACGCTGCCAACAGATATAGACCCTCAAGACACCGCAGCCTATATAGCCGAAGGAATTTCGGTTGACCTGACGGCCAGCTATAACTCTGCCACTTTAGATATTTCCGGTAAAAACGACGAAAGTACAGTTGCCGCAAATGGAGAAGCATCCCAAGGCGCATTCAGCTTTAAGATGTCCAAAGATGGCCTAGGTTATGGAGTGTCGATGACAGATCTTATCATGGCGGTTTCCGGTTCAGATATCCCCCTACCCTCGATCGATGTGACCATGGGTGAATATGTTTTCAATTTGCTAATGCCGATCTCAAAATCTGACGAACCAGAAGATTTTGCGTTAACCACAAAAATCGTTGATCTGAGCGTCTCTGACATGATCTGGGGTCTGGTTGATCCAGTTGGTGCGCTACCGCACGACCCTGCAACGCTGATTGTAGAGCTTGCCGGCAAGGGCAACTGGAATTTCGACATCATAAATTTTGATCCAGAAAATCCTGCAACCCAGCCAATGGGTGAAATGCCCGGCGAGGCGCACTCACTTGAACTGAAAGAGCTTCAGTTGAAAGCCGCAGGTGCGGATTTAACAGGTACGGGTGCCTTTACCTTTGACAATTCTGACCTGACCACTTTCCCAGGCATGCCGCGCCCAGAAGGGCAAATTGATCTGCAGCTTCTCGGGGCGAACGGTTTGATCGATACTCTAGTCGACATGGGTATGCTGCCCCAAGAACAAGCAATGGGTGCGCGTATGATGATGGGTCTATTTGCCCGTCCCGGCGAGGGCGACGATTCACTTGTGTCCACAATTGAAGTCAACGAAGAGGGGGCCGTCTTGGCCAACGGTCAACGCCTGCGTTAAACAGTTTGACCAAATCACATGTTCAATTGGGGGCCTTTACGGCCCCCTTTTGCTGTCCAGCTCTTGCACCGAAGCCGCAGCAACGCTACCTCGGTGGGACAGAATATCAAACAAAGCGGGCATCCCATGACGGTATCTCTATCCACTGTGACTGACACTCTGCTAGAGGCCGCCCGCAAAGCGGGGGCCGATCACGCCGATGCATTGGCGGTGGACGGCACCTCTGTTCAGATCGACGTCCTGGACGGAAAACTGGAACAGGCTGAACGGGCCGAGGGAATCGAAATCGGCCTTCGGGTCATGATCGGGCAACGTCAGGCCTGCGTGTCAGCCAGCGACATCAGCGCAAGCACCATCCAAACGATGGCAGAACGCGCAGTCGCGATGGCAAAAGAGGCCCCAGAAGATCCCTGGATCGGATTGGCCGACCCATCGCAGTTGGCCACAGATGTTGACATTCAGTCCTTGCAATTGGCTGATCCTGCGGACGAGGTTCCGGCTCAAACCCTCCAAGAATTAGCGTTACGTGCTGAGATCTCTGCCAGAAGCGTCGCAGGCGTTGATAAGGTTCAGGCAAGTGCTGCAGGTTATAGCCACCGCCGCATCGCGCTGGCCACCTCAGGTGGATTTTTCGGTGGATATGATCGCACCGGGACTTCTGTTTCCTGTGTCGCGATATCGGGTTCGGGTACGAACATGGAAAGAGACTATGACGGCGATTCACGCACTTTTTATAGCGACCTGAGAGACCCCGAAGACATTGGCCGGACAGCCGGAAATCGCGCAGTTGAACGGGCCGGATCTCGAAAGCCACCCACCGGGGCGTTTCCTGTTCTGTACGATGAGAGAATCTCTTCGGGGTTAATTGGGCACATGCTGGCCGCCATTAACGGCTCAGCCATCGTACGTGGCGGGTCTTGGTTGCGGAATGCTATGGGGCAACAAGTCTTGCCCGATTTTATGTCCGTCATCGAATCCCCCCATCGTCCCCGGATTTCTGGGTCGCGTCCCTTTGACGGCGAAGGCCTGCGGACCGCAGATCGCACGATCGTTGAAAATGGCGTCCTAACTGGATGGACCCTCGATTTGGCCTCTGCACGGCAACTTGGGATGGACAGCACAGCCAACGCATCACGCGGGCCTTCGTCACCACCGTCCCCCAGCGTCGGCAATATCGCCATTACGCAAGGTACAAAATCCCGAAGCGAACTACTGGCAGACATGGGAACCGGTTTGTTAGTGACCTCGATGATTGGCACATCCATCAACCCGAATACCGGGGATTACTCTCGGGGCGCTTCGGGATTTTGGGTGGAAAACGGAGAGATCCAGTATCCAGTCAACGAGTGCACCGTAGCAGGCAATCTGAATGACATATTGAAAACACTCACACCTGCCAATGATGCCCGCCAACATTTATCGCGTGTCATCCCTTCTCTTCTTGTCGAAGGTCTTATTCTTGCCGGGGCATGATTTACAACTGTTGATCAAGGCTGCTCAGGCCAGTGGGGAAATCGCGGCCCAATTCTGGCGTCATGATCCTGAGATCTGGGATAAGTCTGACAATGCCGGGCCGGTCACTGAGGCTGATCTACAAATCGATACGATGTTGCGCGACACACTTTGCGCCGCCCGGCCTGATTATGGATGGCTATCAGAGGAAACCGAGGATGGAACGGATCGATTAAGCCGTGATAGGCTCTTTATTGTCGATCCCATTGATGGCACTCGATCCTTTATAAAGGGCTCTCCGACGTTTGCTCATTCGATTGCCATTGCAGAAAAAGGACAAGTTACAGCAGCCGTCGTGTACCTGCCAATGTTGGACAGGCTGTTCACCGCAGAGCGTGGCGGCGGAGCGTTTTTAAATGATGCGGCCATTGGTGTCAGCCAACAATCCGATATCGGTACGGCGACCGTTCTGGCTGCGAAACCAAACCTTGATCCGGTGTTCTGGGCGCCTGACGTACAGACACCTGATCGGCATTTTCGATCCTCTCTTGCCTACCGCCTCTCCCTCGTTGGCCAAGGGCGATTTGATGCGATGTTGACCCTCCGCTCCACATGGGAATGGGATGTCGCCGCTGGCGCGTTAATCGCCCAAGAGGCCGGTGCGTTGGTGACCACAGCCTATGGAGGTCCCGCAATTTTTAATAATCCAACACCCAAACTTGCGGGCATGATCGCGGCGGGGCCAGATCTGCACTGTGCTTTTCTGGATTGTTTACGCCCTCCTGAGGGATTGTAATTTGCCTTTTTGGCGCTTTCCGACCGGAGCCGCTTCGCATAAACTGTCGATGTTTTGATTTACTCGCCCGAAAGGCTCCGTATGACCCAGCGTTTACACCTTGTTTTTGGCGGAGAACTTATTGATCCCTCCAAAAACGTATTCAAGAACGTCGAAGACATTCACATCGTTGGCATGTTTCCAGATTACCAAACCGCTTATAATGCATGGAAAAGCGAAGCACAGCGGACCGTTGACAACGCACATATGCGTTATTTCATTGCACATATACACCGACTGCGAGACGAAGAGCAGGAAGCGTCCGTCACTGACGTCGCCTCAACCTGAGCCATTGATCAGTGTCATTCACTCTTTCCCTTTATCAGACGGCACGCGCCCGTTTTTACGGCAAGGCGCGCCGTAATTTACGTGACGCAGATTCGATTGAGCGACAACAACGGCTGGGGATTGCGACCATTTCCAGGCCTCCCGGCCCACTGGTGTGGCTCCATGCCGCAAGCGAAGCAGAGGTTACATCGGCGGTCGAGATCTTTCTGAAACTTCAGGAAGAAGACGACCGAGTTCATGTTCTCATAACAACCCCTTCGAAAACACTCGGAATAACGGTGTTAAATACCCTACCTCCTGGAATTATGCACCAGATCGTTCCAGAGGAAACACCTCAAAGCAGTCGGGCCTTTTTACAACATTGGCAACCCGATATTTGCTTGTGGACCGGGTCCATGACCCATCTGACTTTGTTGGCCCAAACCAAAGCCTCTGGCGCAGACATTACACTGATCGACACCAATGAAACTAAGGCAGCTATGGTTCAGAAACGGGGCTGGACTGTCCCCGTCGCCCAGAAGGTTCTGGCAAAAATAGATCGCGTTTTAGCCGCAAATGAATCAGCGGCACGCACCTATGAGGCCATGGGGGCACAACGTGCCTCTATCGAGGTCACCGGAACCCTGCAAGAAGGCAGTACTGTTTTGCCTTATGATGACCTTACCTATCGCATTCTTGCCGATGCGATTACTCCACGGCCGGTTTGGCTGGCTGCGAACGCCTCCCCCGAAGAAGAGCAACAACTGCTAGAGATCCATCGGATCCTTTTGCGAACCAGCCACCGGTTGTTGTTGATTTTTGTACCTCGCGACGGATCTCGGCTACAGGAATTACACGACCAAGCAACGGCAAACGGGTGGAACAGTCACATTCATAGCTTTGGCACAAAACCTTCCGAAGAAACGCAGATCGTGTTTGGTGCACCTGAGGATCTGGGCCTTTGGTATCGTCTGGCTCCAACAACCTTTATGGGTGGCACTCTGATGGGTAGCGGAGGATCTCATCCGTTTGAACCTGCGGCCCTTGGTTCTGCAATTGTTTACGGTAAACATACCGCGCCCTATCAGCCCGCCTATGCTCGTCTGGTCAGAGCTGGAGCGGCCCGTTTGGTCCTGAATTCCACTGGTTTAGAGATCAATTTAAAGGATTTACAGGCGGCCGATAAATCCGCGGAAATGGCGCATGCCGCTTGGGACGTTTGTTCGCGCGGTGCAGAAGTTGCCGACCGTGTGCTCGAAGTTATCCTTGAATCTCTTGATGCTGCAGAAGTTCGCCATGCGCGCGCCTGATTTTTGGTTTACCCCCCCTAACAAGCCAAAACCTCTGGCACGGCTGCTCTCGCCCCTGAGTCAGCTATACGCCTTTGGAACAGCGAAACGGCTTAGAAATTCTGACGGTTACAAAGCAAAGGTCCCAGTGATTTGCATCGGCAATATCAACGCGGGGGGAACCGGGAAAACACCGACGGCGATTGCGCTGGCACAGCGGCTGTTGACACAAGGTTGGTCGCCGCATTTTGTGTCGCGTGGATATGGCGGATCCCTTGCAGGGCCCACAATAGTTAATCCCATAAAACACCAAGCAGGTGAAACGGGAGACGAGCCCCTCCTGCTATCTGCCTTTGCCACGGCTTGGGTCTCCAAGGATCGTGCGAAAGGTGTAATGGCTGCCGAAAACGCAGGGGCAGATATAATTTTGCTGGATGATGGATTTCAAAACCCAGAGGTTCAAATGGATCTCTCGATCATCGTGGTTGACGCGAATAAAGGGTTTGGAAATGGCCGCGTTTTGCCAGCCGGACCTCTCAGAGAGCCCGTCGATGTCGGGTTAAATCGCGCAGACATATTGGTTTCAATAGGCTCTAAATCAGCGCAATCATCATTTCTGGCGGATTGGAGCACATCTCTAACGCTCCCCCACGCGAGCGGTGTTTTGGCTCCATTGCAAATGGGTATGAACTTTTCCGGGCTGCGTGTTTTAGCGTTTGCGGGCATCGGTCATCCAGAAAAATTCTTCGCAACGTTGCGGGAATTGGGGGCCGATATTGCCCGCGCCGAAGCCCTAGACGATCATCAACCCCTGACAGATGCTCTGATGGCGCGGCTAGAGGCCGAGGCTTTTGCACGGCAAGCACAATTGGTGACCACAGAAAAAGATGCCGTGCGGTTGCCGGACAGTTTTCGCCCCAAAGTGCTTACGGTTCCGGTTCGATTAGAAATACCTGACTGGGCTTCAATAGATCGCGCCATTGCGCAGTTACGTTAATCGGATGCGTGTTTGGACGTAACTATTTTTCAACGACAGCTCTGCATCTGAAAATGAAATCGGCGTGCATACTCCGGAAATTCTGTCCAGTTTAGTCTGCATCCCACGATACTGAACTTGTGGATCTGCAATGGTGTCTTTCATACTTTAATCTAATCTGCAGGCACACCAGCAACCTCACAAACGTGAAAATAGTTCGTCGTTATGCCAAATCAGAGCTGACAAGTTCGCATAGTCGAGGCCGAAACTTTTCAATCGGAATCTCCGCATCCGCCACCTATTGGTCGCATCATGATCCAGAAATGTAGGGGCTCCACTGACGGGTATCATCGCCAGCAGGACCCTCAACATTCATAACTTCTGCACCGAGATCATGCAGCGTTTGGCCCGCCCAAGGACCAGCCAAATCTACAACTTTTGGCCCACAAGCGGTGGTACCATTACTCCCCCAATTTTTCATCTAGTAGAGCAGAAAAATCTGCATAGTTCATGTTCGACTCTTTTTTGCCGTCAACGATGAACGTGGGGGTGGAATTAACATCATCAGCCTTAGCGTTTTCTTCGAACCAAGCCACCAGAGTTTGGGCTTTTGCACCGTCTTGCATGCAGACATCCAACTCATCGCTGGATAGGCCCGCTTTCAGTCCAATTTTCTTGAGGTTTTCTGCGATTTCAGCAGGGTCGCCGGAACCGGTCCATTCCTTTTGTTCGCTATAAAGCAAATCAGAAATACCAAAGAACCGCATATCCCCCCCACAACGGGCAACCATGGAGGCCCAAAGACCAAAGCGATCAAAATAGACCTCACGATAAGTGAATTTAACTTTGCCAGTGTCGATGTAGTTCTCTTTTAGCTGCTTAAACACTGCACTGTGAAAGTTGGCACAATGCGGACAAGTATAAGAGGCGTATTCGATGATCTCTACGGGTGCATCCTCCGCACCAATAAACATGTCGGTGATGCTTGACGTGTCGATATCAGCGGTCTGCGCCTCAGCCATGGCAAACCCGGTCGAGGTGGGCGCCGAAGTCGTAAACAGATAAGCGCCACCAGCAACGGCAACGGCCGCGAGGGCGGCGAGGGTAAATTTGCTTTGCATGTCTTTGCCTCTTTAGTCAGATTTTTGCTTGGTTATGATATTAGCGCCCAACGCATCCAGTGCGGCGCGCAACCCAGAATCGCCTACGTCAGCGGTGGTTTCATGGGCACGGGCCTTAATCTCTGGTGTTGGGCCTAGTCTTTCTTTTTTCGGAGCCGACTGAAACTGAACCTGCCCCTCGGCAAAGCCGGTTGGGGCGGTTTGTGTCACATGAATCCGGGAAATTGCAGCATAGCCGTAACAGGCATTCACCTTTTCTTTGATAGCTGGCAGCTGGCTTTGCAACATCGGTGCATAAGCACCCTTGGTCAGAATCGTTAGCGTCGCCCCAAATCCGCCACGTCCGTAGCCAACTTTGACAGGATGCGCCATCGAGGCCACGTCTTTGCCAACGATCTCTTCCCAATGGGTTAACAAACGCGTCACGGCGAATCCTCGGGATTCGGTGGCTTTGCGAATATGGCTCTGCAACAGGCCCGAGGTTCGTTCGAACCCCCGCTTTCGCCTTTGAGGCGTAAAGGAATGTGTTTTTACCTGTTTTGCCATCTGTCTTTCCGACTCCTTCGGTATATCTTAGCCTTGCGGCGTTGGGGTACCAGCGAAATAGCAAATCAGGGGTAATAAAGATTGCGTGAACATATCTCATCAGAGGGGCTATTGGCGTGGTATGACACCCACGCCCGCGACATGCCATGGCGGGTGCCTCCGGCGGATCGTCTATCTGGGGTATTACCCGACCCCTATCGGGTTTGGTTGTCAGAAATCATGTTGCAACAAACCACCGTCGCCGCAGTCAGAGACTATTTCACCCGTTTTATCAGTAAATGGCCAACGATCCATGCGCTTGCTGCGGCTGAGGACGCCGAGGTCATGGCGGAATGGGCCGGCCTTGGGTATTACGCCCGCGCCCGCAATTTGTTGAAATGTGCGCGAGTCATCACCGATGAACATGGTGGCCTATTTCCCAGCAACCATGAAGCGCTGCTAAAGCTCCCGGGAATTGGACCCTATACGGCCGGAGCATTGTCAGCGATTGCCTTTGATCAACCTTCTGTTGTTGTTGACGGCAATGTTGAACGCGTAATGAGCCGTGTTTATGAAATCCACACTCCGCTGCCAGACGCCAAACCAATGCTAACAGAATTGGCGAAACACTTGACACCTATTGATCGTCCTGGCGATTATGCACAAGCGGTCATGGATTTGGGTGCCACTATCTGCACCCCGAAATCCCCTGCCTGTGGTATTTGCCCGTGGATGACGGGATGCAAGGCACGTTTAGGCACTAATCCAGCGGAGTTACCCAAGAAACGCCCCAAAAAGGCAAAACCAATTCGTTTGGGATACGCCTATATCGCGACGCGGGAAGACGGGGCGTTTTTGGTTGAACGGCGTCCGGACAAGGGATTATTGGGGGGGATGTTGGCATGGCCAGGGTCAGATTGGAATGACGCGCCGGCCCCTGACCCGCCTGTCGCCGGCGATTGGCAAAACACATCCGCCGAGGTTCGTCATACGTTTACTCATTTTCACTTAATTCTGCAGGTTTTGACCGCAAAACTGCCTCAGAATACTCAACCCAACCGGGGGTATTTCCTTGATAAATCCGAGTTTCGTCCCGCAGACATGCCCACGGTCATGCGCAAAGCCTTTGATATGACGCAAGGCGCCCAAAGATAAGCCATTGTTAATAGAAAGGATGATCGTAACCTAAATGCACAAGAGCCATCGGAATATGACCCGGAAAGATCCCGTTTTAACATTCAGAACAGCGCTACCGTTTTGGGCATCATTATTGATGGTACCGTTGGCGATTTTGGCGGCATTACAAGGTGGCGTTTGGGTGCTCATCCTACCCGTTTATGGTTGGCTCGGCTTTTCCTTACTGGATGCGATTACGGGACTAAACACAGATAATATTGATCCCGAGACACCTGATGATCAATTGCATTGGTATCGCTTAATCACCCTGATTTGGTTTCCGATCCAATTCCTTACGATATTCGGCATGATCTGGTGGGTGACACATTCAGATCATCAAAGTGTGGGTGAGAGTATATTGCTGTTTTTCGGCGTCGGCGTAATCTCCGGCACCATTGGGATTAATTATTCCCATGAGCTCATGCATCAGAAGCCAAAGTCCGAACGTTGGTTGGCGGATCTGCTTTTGGCCACTGTAATGTATAGCCATTTTCGATCCGAACATTTGTTGGTTCATCATCGATATGTCGCAACCCCGCGCGATCCCGTTACAGCCCGTTATAATGAAGGGTTTCATCGATTTTTTCCGCGTGTTTTACATCAATGTTATGCATCCGCCTGGGGCGCAGAAAGGTCAATGCTTGCGCGCAAGAACCAACCAGTATTACATCCCAGCAATCCATTCCTGCGGTATTGGATACTGCAAGCCGTCTTTGTTGGCTTGGCCTTTGCAATAGGAGGCTGGTTTGGAATATTGCTATTTCTATACCAAGCCTTTGTCGCGATCTGGCAACTAGAACTGGTGAATTACATTGAACACTACGGGCTCACACGAAAACACCTAGGGGACGGAAAATACGAACACGTCCTGCCGCGCCATAGCTGGAATGCTGCACACAGAGCCTCCAATTGGTTGTTGATCAATCTACAGCGTCATTCTGACCATCACTACAAGCCCAACCGACGGTTTCCGCTTTTGCAGACCTATAGCGAAGACGATGCACCGCAATTGCCATACGGCTACCCGATTATGACAGTTTTGGCGATGGTCCCCCCGGCTTGGCGGCGATATATGAATCCCAAAGTCCGAGAATGGCGCAAAACCAATTATCCGGAAATCACAGACTGGTCCGCCTATAAATCGGCAAGTAATCCGATGCCTAAATAGAGCCCAAAATTCTTAAATCGCTGTATTAGAGTCGAAAAAGCCCCGCCGTTAGATACGGCGGGGAAGTAGGCGCCCTGAGTCAGGCTACAGGCACCGGCGGTAAACTTTTTTGTTTAGAGCTTAGTTGGCGTGTTCGCCCATTTCATCTCGGATCTGCTGACGCAGTTGATCAATCGGCACAGGTTTTCCGTCCTGCTTGTAACACCAATAAGTCCAACCATTGCAGCTAGGCGCACCTTCTAACGCGGCTCCGACCTGATGGATCGACCCGCTGGTTTTCTGCGCTGCCAATGTGCCATCGGCGCGTACCTTGGCGCGATACCGACCGTTCAAGGACTGCAGCTCGTCGCCCGGAGTAAGCATACCGCGCTCCACAAGCTGACCAAAGGGAACACGAGGTTGCGCGCGCTTAGAGGCCGCGACTTTTAGGCTATCAGCTTCATAGGGGCGCGCTTTGGCAATGCGTTTCGCTGCAAGTTTGCGGTACACTTCTTCGCGCTCAATTCCGATGAAATTTCGGCCCAATTTTTTAGCCACGGCACCTGTGGTGCCTGACCCAAAGAATGGATCCAACACGACGTCACCAGGGTTGGTTGCGCCAACCAAAACGCGATGCAGCAGGCTCTCTGGTTTTTGCGTGGGGTGAGCTTTGTCGCCGTTGCTATCTTTCAGACGTTCGTGCCCGTTGCAGATCGGCAGAACCCAATCGCTGCGCATTTGAACGCCTTCATTAAGGGACTTCAGCGCCTCATAGTTAAAAGTGGCTTTGCTGCCTTCTGATTTAGATGCCCAAATCATGGTTTCATGGGCATTGGTCAGCCGTTTGCCGCGAAAGTTCGGCATCGGATTGCTTTTACGCCAGACCACATCATTTAGGATCCAATAACCCGCATCCTGCAACGAGGCCCCAACTCGGAAAATATTGTGATAGGATCCGATCACCCAAATTGCCCCATCCGGCTTTAGGATGCGGCGCGCGGCTTTGAGCCAGCCACGGGTAAATTTATCATACGCCGCGAAAGACGAAAACTGGTCCCATTCATCATCCACAGCATCAACTTTAGAATTATCGGGACGGTGCAAATCGCCCTTTAGCTGAAGGTTATAGGGGGGATCAGCGAAAATCAGATCGACCGAGTTCTCCGGTAGACTGTTCATTGCCTCAATGCAGTCGCCATCCAATATCTGATTTAAAGGGAGCTCTGGAGCCCCTTTTGTCGTAGTTTTCATCTTTTTACTGCCTCGATATGTGGCGCCTTTTTGGCACCTACTTATTGTGGATAAAGATGAGTCATTGTGGATAGATCGTCAATTTCTTTATTAAATCAAGATGTTGGTATTTAGGCTTGATACAAGATGTTGTGGATAGGTTTGAACGAACGTCTATGATGTGGGGTTACGCCCAGTTTCCTGAGCCCCTCTAGATGCGTTTTGGTCCCATATCCCGCGTTTGTCTCCCATCCATAACCAGGATGCTGTTGCGCTAAATCCACCATGATGCGGTCGCGTGTTATTTTCGCCACGATTGAGGCGGCGGAAATCGACACGGATCGCGCATCGCCTTTCACAATCGCCTCTGCAGAGATCGAGAGGTCCTTGGGCAAACGGTTCCCGTCAATCAACGCATAATCTGCCGTCGGGGTTAACCCCGCCAAAGCCCGTGACATTGCGAGCATTGATGCGTGCAGGATGTTGATCTCATCAATCTCGGCCACAGAGGAATGGGCAACAGACACCTGTGCCGTGGACATGATCTCCTCAAAGAGGCCCTCTCGTTTTTTAACGGATAGTTTTTTCGAGTCGTTCAAACCGTCGGGAATACGATTCGGATCAAGGATAACTGCGGCTGCGGTCACAGGTCCACAAAGGGGCCCACGCCCAACTTCATCCACACCGGCGATTCGGGAAAAGCCATTCATAATGGCCTGTTGTTCAAAACTATCGTCTGGGGTCAATTTGCTCATAAGGCTATAAGGCAATCCCGGAGGGTTAGTGCAACAAAAAAGGACGGGGGCTCTCCCGTCCTTTGGATCGTCTTGCTGCGATCTCTGCTCGATTGAGGTCAATCAGTGTTTATAGGCTACCTTATAACCATGGCGCTGCATGCAAGTGGCACTGTAAGTCTTCACGCGCCCGTACTTACGGGAGTGAATGTTTCGCTTGCATTCTTGGGGTAAGGGGCGGGCGCTCCGAAAATGGTAATCGAGGCATTCTTGTGAATATCCAGTATGTGTTCCACCATTGTGTTGACGATACTCTCGTTCACACCGGGCCGGAATGCGCGCATGCCCTGCTGTCGGTTTGGGTTTAGGTTTTGGCGCATAGTGTTGATGTTTGGGTGGTTTTGAATAGTGCCGAGGCTTGTTGTCCTTTTTGTCATCCTGATGATCATTAATCGCTGCCCCAAGAATGATTAGGGTCGTTGCGCCAAACAAGAGCTTCGCGATGTCAGAGTCTGATGCCTCTGCGGTTCGGGCGTTTAAAGACGTCACCAACAATGTGGTAACTGCGATGATTGTAATAAATGTCTTGTTCATGGGGCGTCTCCTGTAGTTGACCTTGGCCGATATGGCGCTGATGAGGTCAACGTGGCACCGAAACAAAAAGATAAACAATATCAGGATGTTGATATCGCATAGCAAAGAAATGTCATTGCATAACAACGGCCAATCCCGTCAAATGGCAGACATGAAACACGCTATATTCCTTCTGGGTGCCCTGTTGTTGGCCTCCCCCGTATCCGCCGCTTGTTTTGCTGACTACAAGGCCAAACAAGACGACCCTCTCCGCCTACACTATGGTGTGGCTAAGATCCCCGATGCAAAGTGCACTCGGCAGCAAGCCGCCAAAGCTTTGCGCAAACGCGTTGCAAAAGATGGCTGGGAGTTGCTGAATGTGGTCTCCGTTTTTGATGAGACCAAGGTGGATGCAAAGAAGGGTAATGCCGGTGACTACTTCCTCCGCTACTGATCTACGGCGTGGCACGACTCGCGTTTTGACCCTTGGCGTCAGCGCCGTGGTTGCCATACTTGCCGCCGCCGGAGTCTTTTTAATCCTCAGCCTGCCAAGCGCAAATGCTTTTAACGCGCGGGTTGAGCAGATATTTATTGAGAATGACGCCTTGTTCTCCTCCGGGGACATCAAATTTCTAGAGATCCTTGCCCAATCCGGCACTGCCTTTTCTGAAACGCTGTCCTCTTATCGCATGGTGATTTTTGTCCTGTTGATATTTGCATCTGCAATGCTCATTGCCACGATCGTTTTTTTGTTTGCGCTCTTGTTGCTGTACCGCAAAATGGGGGAAATCGAACGTGCAGGTCTTCAGGTGTCTTCGCTATTGATTAGCAGAGAGGAAAAAACAGTCTATTTGAACAATATGGAATTCAAACTGACCGCCAGCGCGATTGAAACACTCTCTGTATTGGCAGAAGCCCGTCTGGACGAAGATGTCCTCTCCGGCATCCAGATCGAATCCATGATCAGCGGCAAAGACACCCACAACTGTGACGAGGCATCCGGTGCCACACGAATCAAACGTCTGCGCGATGCACTTGGCAATCAAATGGTGAGTGAAATGCTGGTCAAAACAATATCTAAACGCGGCTACCTACTGGCAATCGACAAAGACGTAATCCGAATGGTTTAAAATAAGTAAGGGGGAACGAATTTGGCCCACCGTTCCCCCCTTAAATCCAGTTACGTCAAGAGAAAGAGAGCTTGCAGGACGTGCCGGATGTTCTGTTAACGCTAACATACCGTAATTCATTCGCTTGGACAAGCCGTTTTTTCGCAGCTACTAATGGTGGACGTGTTATCATGGGAGCACAGTAAATTGACCAACGGCACCTCCACAAACCCAAAACGATCTTTGACCCTTCGCGATGTTTCCGAAGCATCAGGCGTAAGCGAAATGACAGTATCGCGCGTTCTACGAAATCGAGGCGACGTGTCTCAAGGAACGCGAAAAAAAGTTCTCGAGGCCGCAAAACGCCTTGGATACGTTCCAAATAAAATCGCGGGGGCATTGGCCTCCAAGCGGGTCAATCTGGTTGCTGTCATCATTCCCTCCATGTCCAACATGGTATTTCCAACCGTTATGTCCGCCATTTCAGAAGAGCTTGAGGAAACCGAGCTTCAGCCTGTTGTTGGCCTCACCAATTACACCCCCGAGCAAGAAGAAAAAGTTCTTTACGAAATGCTGTCTTGGCGGCCATCTGGCATCATTTTGGCCGGGTTGGAACACACCGATGCCGCGCGCGCAATGCTGCGAAATTCTGGAATACCGGTTGTCGAGATCATGGATGTCGACGGAGAACCGGTCGATACGGCTGTGGGGATTTCCCACCGACGCGCCGGCCGGATCATGGCTGATGCAATCGTCAAAGCTGGCTATAAACGGATCGGATTTCTAGGCACAAAAATGCCATTGGATCATCGGGCGCGAAAACGGTTCGAAGGGTTCACAGGCGGTTTGGCAAAAGCTGGTCTCGAAGTGGCAGATCAGGAATTCTATTCTGGCGGTTCTGCTTTGGCAAAAGGGCGTGAATTGACGCAAAAAATCCTTGAGCGGACACCGGATATCGATTTCCTGTATTACTCAAACGACATGATTGGTGCTGGTGGGTTATTGCACCTACGTGAACAAGGCGTGGATATCCCCAATCAGATTGGGTTGGCCGGGTTCAACGGCGTTGATTTACTAGAGGGCTTACCGCAACGGCTGGCCACAATGGATGCTTGTCGACGGGACATCGGTCGTATCGCAGCCAAGATTATCGCAGAACGTACGGCAGGCACATATGAATCGACAGAGACCAAAATTGAGCTGTCTCCGAAAATCGAATTTGGCGAAACCCTAAAACGCTAACCCGAACTCAACACTTGAACACGGCTGATCTCTGTCAGAGATCGGCCAGATTCGTCTTGCCGAGTGTTAAACGCTTTTAGAGAGATTGGCGGTTGATCAACAATGCCCTCAACCACCAGACACCCCCCCCCTTTAGTTTTGGCAAACGCAACACTCCCACCCTGCCGATCCACTACAAGTTGATATATCTCTTCGAATGCACGCACACTTGTCCCTCCTCAGTGGCAGCACAAACTGTTTAAGCCAGATGTACGGATATTTTTCGCCCCTCAGTGGCTGATCTGGTTTACAGGCACACCTCAGATATGACAGTAGTTCTGACAACGGCCCCGTGGCTCAACTGGATAGAGCAGCCCCCTCCTAAGGGGCAGGTTATTGGTTCAAATCCAATCGGGGTCACCAGAAACACCTGAAAAATATGACTTATTTACAGGGCTTTGTGTGGAAGCTTGCAGAAAGTCCCGTGAGCTTTCGGGCCGGATTCGGCGGGAACGGACGAAATCTCGTACAAAACCTGTACAAAATTCGCACGTCTTTGCGCCTTTTGAGGCCTTCCAATGAGCTGGCGGGTCGCAAACACATGCGCGGAACGGAAGTTCGGGAGTGCCACCCGCAAGCAGATCATCATGTTCTTGGCCGACAAGGCGAGCGATGACGGATCCGGCATCTGGCGTTCGAAGGGTACAATCCAGCGGCATACCGAGCTGGGAGAGACCACGGTCAAGCGAACCGTGCGCGCCTTCCTGATGGAAGGCATCCTCGTCGAGACCGCGCACGGACCTGCAAGAACGGCTTCACCGTCGTTTACCGGATCGATCTGGCCAAGGTTGAGGCGCTGGAACCGACCGCAGAGCCCGAGATTGAGACGGGGTCCACAGTGGCCCCCGTCCAGTCTGGCCTCGGTACGGGGGTCACTGTGGCCGGGGTACCGGGGCCACCACGGCCCCCAAACCATCCTAAAACCATCCATAAACCACCTACGCGCAAGCGCGAGGCTGTGGTGGATGAAAAAGCTGAGAAGGTTTTGGTGGCATATCCACCGGACCGACTTCGCGGCAAAGCCGCCTGCCTTGCCCAGATCGAAGAGGCCGTGAAGGAAGGGATCAAGCCGGAGGACTTGCTGCAAGCCGTCCAAGCCTACGCCACCGATAGCGCGGGTTTCACTCGCTCCAAGGTCTGCTTCTCTGACAACTGGTTTCAGTCGCGGCGGTGGCTGGCCTATGTTGAGAAGCAAGCGGAAGACCGGGAGAAGGCGGCAGCGTTGCAAGCCGATCACCATGCGCGGCTGGCTTGCTGGATCAGTGAACGCAGCCCGATGTGCAAACACATCACGGCCAAGCAGATCGACGGATTGCTGGCGTCGAAGCTGGTGACTCAGGCTCAAATCCAAGCCGCAGGCGTCAGATGATGACCACTACCGATCCGACAGAAGAGCAATCAGCAAGGCGACCCATGTCATACGCTGGCGCTGCTGACACGGGACCTTGCGAGGGGCGGCATGCCTCCCCTTCGAACCCCACCGGCGCGGGCAAACCTCGCACCAAAGAGCCGCTGACCGAGACCTTCGTCTTCCGGTGCAGCGCCGCAGAGAAGGCCCAGCTGCGTGCCAAGGCCGACGCCGCTGGCCTGCCCGCCGCGATCCTGCTACGCGAGGCGCTTGGCCTCACTGAGGCCCGCCGTCGCAAGCCGATCCCCCGCGTTGATCCGGCGCTGGTGCTGGCCGTCAGGCGCATCGGCGACAACCTCAACCAGATCGCCCGCTGGCTGAACCGCGCGATGCTGGCGGGTCGCGTTGACCTCGACGCGCTGACCGTTGCCCGCCGCCTGCTGACTATCGAGCGGCAGCTTGCCCAGATCGTCGAGGCCAGCCGCCAATGCTGATCAAGTTCTTCCGCAACGGCAAAGGCGCGGGCGCTGGTCCAGTCGGCTACCTCATCGCGGATAGGGTGCTTGCCTATGATGACAACCGCGACCTGATCCGGGATGCGGACGGCCAGCCGATGACGGTCACGCGCGAACCCTTGCCCGATGTCCTGCGCGGCAACCCCGACCGCACTGAAGACTTGATTGATGCCAGCCGCCACCAATGGACCTACCGCGCAGGCGTGATCAGCTTTGCCGCCACCGACGCCCCGACTGAGGAACAGCAGTCCGAGGTCATGGACCACTTCGAGCGTCTGGCCTTCGCGGGGCTGGACCCGACGCAATATGACGTGCTTTGGGTCCGACATACCCACGAAGACCGTGTCGAGCTCCACTTCTGCACACCGCGCTTGGAGCTGACCTCGGGCCGCAGCCTGAACATCGCGCCGCCCGGCTATCAGGACGCTTTCGATAGCTTGCGCGACGTGATGAACCAGCGCCACGGCTGGGCCGATCCGATGGAACTGGAACGCACACAAGAGGTCCGCGACACCATCGAGACCCCAACCCGCGCCCAAGGCCGCGACGAACTGCATGTGTGGATTCTGGATCAAGTCAGCGTTGGCCTCATCACTGACCGTGGCAGCATGCTCGATGCCCTTACCGATGCGGGCTTCGACATCCCGCGCGCTGGCAAAGCCTACCTGACCGCCCAAGACCCCGACACCGGCGAGCGCTGGCGTTTGAAAGGAGAGATTTTCCATGAAAACTGGCAAGCCGACACGGCTGAGCGAGAAATTGAACTCGGAACTGGACACGATCCGACAGGACTACGCCGCCTCGATGTCATCCCAGCTGGAGAGCTTCAGGAGCGATTTGAGCAAAATTGCGACCAACGCGCAGCGTACAATCGAGACCGATACCCGCAGCTTTCTGCGACAGAACAAGAGTTGGCTGACGATCTCGCCCTGGCTGATCATGGGAACGTTCTTGGTGGGGATCGTCTCGATGATGGCCGCGAGCTTGCTTTGGACGATGATGCTGGCCAGCTCGGAGATGACGGACTTGGGCCTGACGCGGATCGACAGGGAGGACGGGACATGGCTGGTGTTGGACCCGACCAAGACGCGCCTGAGGACCTGCACACTGGGTGGCAGGTCAGTAACCTGCATCAAGATCGAGGAGAATTAGATGACGACACCCCTGACAGCCTTGGAACGCGACTTGCTCGCCTGCGTCGAGCGGTTGGTGACGGCCTGCGAGGTCTCAGCAAAGGAATTGAGCGGGTTAGAGGCACGATCGACGACCAAGATGCAGAGCCAGATGGATGGTATCGCACAATGCGTGACGCTGCTCATTCGTTCGCAAGCCGTGTCACTGAAAGCATTGCGTGGATTGTTGACCGAGGAAGCGAGCTACGCGACGCTGGACGAACAGTTGAGCAGGAGCTTGAGCTTAGCGAGGGACGCAGAAGAGAGGCTGAGACAGAGTTAGAAACGCGGGAAGTGGAGATGGACAGGGGGCTGACGCATTAAGGCGAAAAATACGTCGGCAGTGTAAGTGTGTTTTCAACTCCTCCCTGCAACACAGGGATCAACCTAATATCCCATCCCGCCTAAGAAAGCTGGAATTTGGGTTAGGGATTGAATGCGCTCTTTCTCTCTGTCGGATAGGTGCCGAGAAACGTATGGGAAAAGAACTAGTAAGAAATGTTTCAGCGAATCAAATGCTGCATCAGAGTAAGTCACACCGGCCCGCTGTTCGTTGAGAATGGAAATGATCCATTTGACGAAGACCGTTGGCATCATCACGTCTGCTATGTCTTCCCAGCCGTCGATCAACCCTAGATTTCGATTTTGCTTCCTCAGAACGTCGTCACAATGTCCGCGACATGTCCAGTGGATACTCTCAAAGGCATCAGGCCTTGAGTAGTCCCCATTTTTCATTGGCTGCCAAAGTGTAATTATTCCCTTATCTTTTTGTTCTAGAAGGTCTTTGTGACAGACATAGCATTCCAAGCTGCCTTGATCAGCGAAAAGCTGCGCTGGCAACGGATTATTGGTTTTCCACGATGCTAGAGAATCGGGAAAGTACCGCTCAGCAATTTGTAGCCCAGCACTAGAATGCAATAATTTGCTCTCGATCCTCTCCCGGTCGTAAACCGTTTGCTCAAAGGCCAGCCCTTCCAATATATTGTTCAGACCAGCACTGGGAAGCGTTGAGTAAAAACCCAAGAATGCATCACATTTATTTGCACTGACTCTGTCTGTGATATTAGATTCAACATTAGGGCTGACAGAGTTACCACTTGTCGCTTTGTGCTTGCAGCTAACAAGCCATTTCACCGCTGTCGTGCCGCCAACACCAACTCGGGTCTCTTCAGCAATAAGGTCTTTACCACCATCGGCCCCGCGATCAGGTACCGAGGTGACCTGAAAGCCCATGAAGTTGAGAAAATCGCGAGCGAACAGCTCGAAGGTATCCTGCATTCCATTGGCGACATGAGCCTCAGGGATTTCTTTAAAATCGAGGACAGGCATTCGCATTCCTAGTTTTGTATCGATGACAATTATCTTTGGTGCACAATGAGGCTTCTTTTCAGCGAACGTCCACAATAAGTTGTGCTCGGGGTTCAAAGCCAACGTCCTATGTATTGCTTAGCGTGGGCTCAATGTGGACATTTTCCGTGCTGCAGAAGCCTCTGTGCCACAAACTCATGTTGTTTCCCAATCAACAGCTAATCCACACTAGGCTGCAATCAGGGGCTCAATGCCAGAAACGTCGATTTCCTTGGCGGCGACCGCCATGTCATAATTTGTCTGCAAGTTCACCCAATAAACCGGGGTGGTGTTGAACACACGGGCAAGACGCAGCGCTGTATCAGGCGAAATGCCCGTCGTGCCCTTAATCACCCGCTCGATCCGCGTCCGAGGCACGCCGAGACGCCGCGCGAAAGCGATTGCCCCAATGTCCAGGGGATCAAGGTAAAGTCCTTTCAGGACTTCACCGGGGTGCATTGGTTCCTCAAGCAAGCTCATCAATACGTATCCTTTGTAGTGGTTATGTTGGTTATCTCGAAATTGATAGAGAAACCGGGCAAAGAACGCCTAGCAACTATCCGAGCGCTATTTTCCAGCGGCCAATCTACAAATATTTAGTAGCGTTTCGTTGATGCCCGCAGCTAAGTCATCAAATTCTACGGAGTAAACACCGTTGTCGTCCCACAGTTCGGTATTGTGATCGGGTTTCCTACAAAGACGGTAACCCCAATATTTTTCAACTTTCGCGTGTTCATTGCGGTCGTTGACCTTACTCAGCAAACTCACAAGGCGTTCGTCGTTTCCTGAGAGACCAATGAAAATGCAGAAGCGTGTTGCGAACAAATTTTCTAGTGTGCTTTCCCAAGGTGTTGCAACAGTCTTGTCGTATTGGCTTTGAGCTAGAACAATATCTTGGCTTCGTGAAAAACCGGTCTCAGGATGTGGTAGAAACCCATGAGGGTGATACACAGTGACATCGGCCTTTCGTGTCGGTTGGTTCTCGTTAATCACGGGCACCACCCTTAGCCCATGATGCAGGAAATAACTCTCAAGCAAGCTATCATAGTTGAAAGTAACAATGGTATCGACGGTTCCGCGCTGCCCACCTACGCCGAGAGCACCGATTGCTCTAAGTGAAGGGTCATCGGCTATCTTTTGAATTTCGAGGGCTTCATGGTCGGGACCATATAGTCCGGTATGAACTGCCTCTAAAAATTTTGCTTCATCGCCCGGAAACAGTGCGTCTAAGATCATCTGTGCCCATTGGGGGTAGTCATCTATTTCAGAAATTGAATGACCATTACCGTCGTTTTGGAGGTCTTTAAGCAGCTTTGACCAACTCGGCAGCCCGTAAAAGAATGAAACTCCGGCCCCCAACACCAAGGCAACGTTACCCTGATTGAGCTTCTTGGCAATTTGCACTTGGGCTTCAGGAGTGGCCCACCCTCCTTTATGAGGCCATGACTGTGCCATCCTTCAACTCCAAAAAAACCCATTTTCACTAATGTAGTGCAGGCAGTTCTCAGCTCTAGAAACGTGAATTTCTGGTGGCTCTGTTGATCTGGAAGGGACTTGCACTGCGCTGGAGTCCTCAAACCGATCCTCTTCACTTTCGCCAAATGAAATGGCGATGTATCCTCGGTTGCTAAGGCGAATTGCTTCCGTTTCCACAGGGTCGCGTCGGGAACGCATGCCCACGTAGTGCGGGGTTATTAGATCAGTGAGCTGCCTTACAATTGACGCGTTCGCCAGGTCTTTACCCTCAAAGCTGATCTTTTCAAGATTGCGACCCGATGCCACCACTCTAGCCCGGATGGACGTCAAAGCATATTCATCAACGCCTTTTCCAAGAAGATGGTTGGTTAAGTCCAATATGTTAATTTGAAGGCGCACCAAACGTGGAGACAAAGACCTGTTCAATACTCGGTCCACAAGATGATATACAATTCCTGATCCTGTAGACAGTAACACAACAGTCCCAGTCAGTTCATTTACCCGGACCAAGACCTCATAGGGAAAAGGTCCCTCATGTTTCAGTTCCGACTTTTGAAATTTGTGAAACCTAGAAAGAGGCTCGGGAGAATGAAACGTATAGTTCTTCCAAGTATGGCGGTTTTTTGATGCTGAGTATTCAGCATTGAACTCAAAATTTCCCGAACTTCGGAATTGAGTATCCCATTGTTGTTGAATGCCAGATTTTGAAAGGCCTGACGTCTCAGTACCCCACCTATATAAGTAACCATGATAGACAGTCATTCGAAGTCTCCAACGTTGAATGTCAACAGATGGAACAACCATGCGCTATCCGACGGGCTGACTTTTTCCGCGACAGAGAACTCTTGCATTAGCCTAAGTGGGTTGGTGTAAGTCTTCGTCGAATATATGCCTTTCTTAACGTCGTAACCTTTGCCCGCTTCTAGTGCGGCATCTTGGTATAGATGTGTACTTGCTGCATCGGAATACATAAACACCACGACAAATCGCGCTGCGACGCTCCCAGCTGTAATAATTGGGTTCAGCACTTCCGACCAATACGCATCAGAGCTTACCCGCTCTAGTACGGTTTCGAAGTGTGGGTTGTTCGCTTTGATATAATCTGTGCCAAAGTTATGGATGAATTGACGTCGTGCTTCTTGAATACCGTCATTCAGATGCAGTGTATTCGCGCTCAAAGCCACGATCGTGCGGGCTATGTAATCGTCTAGCTTTCCTTCGAGGTGGGGTATTATGCCCCATGACAGCCATAGTGACTGCACATATTCAGCCGGGTCGCGGGAATAGAAGTAAAAGAAATCGAAGGTATGGACCATGAATTCTTCGACTTGGTCCGAGAAATCGATCAAGTATCCGTATAGTTCAGGATATTGCTTGGAGTCGCGCGTTGCTTCGTCTACGAAATCGGGTGATTGGCTTCGAGCAAGCGCCATGAGTGAATCGAGCACACCAACTTTTGCTGCATCTAAGAGATCAGTTGGTTTGTAGTTCATGTGGATCTTCGAATTGGTGTCCGCATCCAGAAATTCCGCATGTGTTCCCGGCAAAAGCAGACCTAAGATTGGCTCCACAATTCGATGAGTCAGCTCATGTGTTACTGTGCGTAGCGACCACTGATGACAGGTTGCAGCTTCGATAGTCTCCAAAGGCAAGCTTAAAGAATAGATATCGTGTTTGAAGCTGTCCCGCCCGCTGAAGAAGCAGATTGGCACCATCTTCTCGGTTGTTGTGGCGGGTTTCGATGTGAGAAAGTCCACATTCATCTCATCCATAGTCAAGTCGACCGGGCGTTCCTTGTAAGGATAGGGCTTGCCGTCCAAGTCTGCTATTCGTTGTACGAAGTCGAACTCGCCAACTCGAGCAGAGATGAATCCCGCAACATTTCTCACTGCGTTACTTGCCACACCGACGCCGAGTGCAGAATGCGGCCAATAGTGACCTTCCGAGTTCTCTATTGGCTGTATTCCGGTCAAGGCCTGTGATGTGAATCGAGAAATCGCTGAGTTCGCATTGATTATGCGATAGTAAGCAACGTCTAAGTAGTGGGCTCGTTCATCCTCTTCGCAATCTTGTATCGCCGCTAGGCTTTGACAGTAAGAAGCCAGAACTTTTTCCAAATCATCTTCTACCCATGGAAAATACATCTGGCCACGTCGAGCTGCGGCAAGCGTATTTGTCGCCAGTTCAATGTGTTTAGATTTTAGTTTCAGATCGTCAGACTTTAGGAGTGCTAGGTCAAAATCCTTTGGAGCCTTGTCACTCTCCGCAGTTCGAACTGACATCTCCTGACAAATACTGTCTTCCAGATGCCATTCTTCAAACGCGAAGTCGCTTCCATCAAGATATTCACTCACGACGGCCGCTTCGGTATCATTGCTAACAGACAATATGATGTTAAAGACTCCTAGGGTGCTGAGCATACGCAAACTGGGCACTTCTTCTTTAACACGTGGGAAGAGGCCTACCTCAATTTCGGTAGGGTTTGTCATCGAAATGAAAAAGGTCGACCCTGTTGGGTAGATAGCGACACCACCATCAACTAGAGAGCCATTTTGGACCCTCCAGACAGGCGACATCCTTGAGCCGGCATTCCAGCCTGACAGCACGTCATCGAACTTGTCGATTACCGACAATGTTGTTTCGAAGTCTTTACCACTTTCGGCAGGGTGCAGGCTGATAAAAAGGAATTTTTGGTCTGTGGTAATCCGCACTTAGCAATCCAACTCAGAATGTTCTGAGCCAAGCTAGATCATACGATGATTACTTTCCAGACCTCAAAAGACCCGTTCCCTTCTCGACGACGAAGCGAGCAGGAGCTTTCTTTGCCTTGCCCGCGGCGGCAGACGCACTCGGGCGCTTAGCAACTTTCTCAGGGCCTTGAAGGAGGCGCGCGTCCCGCTCCAGTGACGTGAGCACACTACGACCAGCTATCTTCCGCTTACGAAAGATCAGGTCTGTATCACGCTGGGAAAGGGACATCTGGCATCCTTAGACAAAATTTTCGCGCTGATCACACGGATCAACACAAGAGTCAAGTTCGGTAGTAGGATCGTAGTTGTCGGTAAACAAAATGCAAACCCTACGTTCGACATATAGCATCAAAACGCTGAAAAATCAATTCATGTGCCCACGACGCATCAAATTCTATAACCTTACACTGCCTTTCGAAAGGCACGTTCAGTCCGCATAAGCGGGTCCGACGACCATTTAGCGCGGCCATCGTTATGAACTCATCCGCGGAAAACAACAGGGGCGCCTCGGGCATTTTGACTAACGTATTCTAGTGTTTGAAGCAATTTTCCCGGTGCCAGTTGACGAATTCGGCCCTAGATCGGTTGGCTGCGCGTTCAGGAGCCAAGAGCTTCCCTGAAGAATTTATCATCGCTGTCACCGCATCGAGATCGTTACTTTGCCTCGACACTAGGATGGAAAGATCATCGGCAAGCCCCACCAAACCCCTGTCAAACATCCATTGAGCTGTTCCAGATAGCGCTAGCCCATTGCTCACGATATCGGGGCCGTCATGCTCAACCGGCCTGATATGGGCGGCCTCAACTTCGGCACGGCCGCCACCATTGATTAGGCGTAGTCCAGTTATCGCGCAACGTTCGCCATAAGCGCGAAGGACATTCTTTCTAAAGTTGCGGTCGCGCACGGCACGATTGGTCAGTTGGTTGACGCGATCTCGCGCTACAAGATGCTGAAAGGGTACTTGCGAGTCTTGGAAGCCAGGCATCTGGCTTGTCGGATCGACCCGAGGTAGAAAATCATCGTCTTGCCCAAGTCCGCGTTCTACAATTCGCGCGAAATCTTCTGCCGAAAGTGGCCGTACCGCAGCCTGAGCACGTCCGGAAATGTTCCCTAGATCGTTCAAGACGCCTTGCTCAACGATGCCGTCAGTATCGCGGAATGGAACCGGGTCGCCAAAAACAAGGTAGGTCCCAGGTTCGATGACAGCCAAATACATATCAGCGCTGCGGGGGTCTGCGATGACCTCCTGTACCTTGGCGACAGCGAAGTAGCCTTTGGTGTTTCTAACCTTTGTGGGCTCAAGGTGGACGATCCAGTCGCCTTCACATTGCTGCACTCGTGTCAGGTATTTTTTTGGGAACTGGTATCGTTCCGATGGGACGTCATCGTATACCGAGTCTGTCCGGTGAATGAACACTCCGAAAGTCATGTCAACTGGGTCCCCAGCAGATAGCGTTGAGCTTAGTCTCAATCGCGTGGGATAGGTTCCTGCTTGCCTGACCAGCCGTCAAATGGCTCTTGGTCCTTTGCTCACTCCGCAATCAAACGTTCCAATTTCTTGCTCGCGAAATGCAGGGTCAGAATTGAGCCTGTCAGCAAGGGAACAAGAGCGCCCGCAACGGCAACACAGATGATCATGCATGCTGTGAACCAATTGAAATCGGTGCCGTGTTCAAAGAACTTGAAATGAAGAAAGCCCGCGAGATACACGGCACAGACACCTAAATATAGGTCATAGAGCGGCGACAAAGGGTCGATAGCGGTCCGTTGCGCCCGCCCCAAAGCCGCTCGGCGAGTACGCTTCCAGTTTTCGCTCGCTTTCTTCATTTCTCTACTCCCTTACAAGTTCGATCCATGTGTGAACGTCATCGTCGGCCACTTCGCGCCCTTCGACGTGTGACTGATACCAGCGGGCGACGATGGCCCCGCGTTTTTCGCTTTTGATTTTTATCGCTTCTTCGTTGAGATGCTGATCGAGCTGAGATTCGATCCGCTTCAAAGCCTCGAAATCATGGCCAACGCGGATCGATTGTGTGCCGAGTAGCAGCCAAGCGACGTCAACGTCGTACTTGTCCTGCATTTTGACCAGGGCTTCGACAGGAACGCCGCGCTTTCCTTTTTCGTAGCTGTGGTAAGCTCTATGCGAGACGCCAATGGCTTCGGCCATCACGGCCTGAGAGACGCCTATTTCGCTGCGACAGATCGCTAGGCGTGCGCCTATCTCAGCAAACAAATCAGCATCTTCTCGCGGCATGCAAGTTTCCTAATTGACCATTGCGCACTTTTGTATAAACATAGCACAAAATGACGTACATTTACGTTTCAACCCATCTGACCACGTCAGAAGATGCGGAACAAGCGATTCCATGCGTACAGAAAATTCAACCCAAACGGATGAGGATGACTGAAATGGCAGAAATCGACAAAACCGACAGCTCGCAAATTCTGGGACTTGGAAAGACGCCAGCTCAATGGGTGGAGATCATGGCGGAGCGAGAGATAGAGATTTCCGAACGTACCTTGCGCGAGCGAGCGAATGAGACAGGTGCGTTCTATCGGCTCGGGCGGACTATGTTGATCACACCTGCGCAGATCGACACGATTTTTCAAGGAGGTCAGTCATGCCGCTCCAAATCTACAAGAGGGGCCAATACTACTACGTCTACGGCAAGATTGAGTACAACGGCCGACCGATCACACGCACATACCGCGACAGCACTAAATCGACTACAGAAGCAGGCGCACGGGACTGGGTAGCCCGTGAAACCGAGCTTCAGATACGCCGTTATGTGGTTGGCAACGAGTCGAGCAAGTCCTTCTCTGATGCTATCATGCTCTACAACGCGTCCCCGAAGACCGCGAAGCAATTGATCCCCATTGTCGAAGAAATAGGCGATATGCCCTTAGGCGCAATCTCGGGTGCACTCTTGAAGGGGCTCGGACCCAAACTGAAGCCAAGTGCGTCTACTGACACATGGTGGCGCGAGATCGTGACGCCAGCGAGCGCGGTGATCAACAACGCCCATGAGTTGGAAGGCACGCCACTGATACGGGTGAAGCCCTATGACAAGTTTGAACGGATTGCCCAGGACAGGCGGCGAGGTAAGCTCAGCAGGGTGGAACGAACCCCAGCGGACAAGGAGTGGATCGAAGCGTTTTGTAGGGCAGCCGATCCTTACAACGCCGCGTTGGTGCGTTTCATGTTTGAGACAGCGGCGCGGATCGATCAAGCCGTATCATTAGAGCCTGACGATCTGAGGTCCGCCGAGAACAAGGTCAGGGTGAAGGCTCAGAAGGGGCATCCAGAGAGCTGGATCACTGTTTCGCCGCAGATGATGGACGAGCTGTTGGCGTTGCCAGCGAAGCGACCCAAAAACCGCAAAACCGGCAAATTCATGAAGCCGCGCGTTTTTGGTTATGGCAGTTCGACAGGATACAACACCCGCTGGAAAACGATCTGCAAGCGTGCAGGCATCCAGTATTTGTCAGCGCACCCCGCAGGGCGGCACGGGTTCTTCACAGAATTGGTTGTGCGACAAGGGGTCGATCCGGTCACAGCAGCGAAGGCTGGCCGTTGGTCCGACCCCAATTTACCTATGCGCAATTATGCCCATGCAGAGACCGATGAGGCCGATGTCAGGGCCCGTTTTCGTACAAA
Organism: Pseudoruegeria sp.; assembly: GCA_039972875.1. GTDB lineage: Bacteria > Pseudomonadota > Alphaproteobacteria > Rhodobacterales > Rhodobacteraceae > Pseudoruegeria. Next base: position 301,314 of record JBDWMA010000052.1, on the reverse strand, counting down.
TCATGTACAGGAAGACACTGTACAAACACCCAAACAACCGAAATCAAAGAAGGAATAACGCTATGAACGGTTCCCTCCTAAGGGGCAGGTTATTGGTTCGAATCCAATCGGGGTCACCAGAAACACCTAAAAAACAACTAATTTTCAAAAGTTTGTGCAGGCGCTTGTAAGCCCCACAATACCTGCCAAATTCCACTGAATCGAAGGGTAAATCCTGCAAAACCCATATACAGTTCACACGTTTTTGCGACCATGGGAGAACCCAGTGCCCGCCTTACACTGAGCCCTTAGGACCAAATCTGAGATGCAAAAACATCAATTTATCCACTACCTCATTCTGGTACGGTCAGATCTTATGCTATTGCAGCGGGAGGGCAAAGTTGCTCTTAAGAAACCACAAGAATGTAAGGCTGTGATCTAATAATGATTAAAACATATGCCCCTAGAAAACAGTCCAATATGGTAACGAGACGATCCGCGATTGGTATGACGGCGGTTGGCATGGCTTTCGCTTCAGTAGGGATGGGAGTTAAAAAATCATGGTCACAAGAGATTGCCCCCCTCGATCTGACCATTCAAAAATCCGCCTATAAAATTACAGATGCTATAACACCTAATCTTATCTCGACACGCCCAGATGGCCCGCCCCCCGTCATCCGAACAAAGCAGGGTGTTCCTTTCGCTGCGCGCGTGACCAACACCTTACCGGATTACACAACCATGCACTGGCATGGAATCCGGCTTCCAAATGAGATGGACGGCGTGCCCTACCTCACCCAGTTCCCATTTGGCCAAGGGGAGAGGTTTGATTATAGATTTACACCTCTGGATGCTGGAACATATTGGTATCACCCGCACTGCATGACGATGAACCAAATGGCGATGGGTCTGACGGGCGTTTTGATTGTCGAAGAAGAGGACGACCCGGGTTTTGACAGCGAAGTCGTTCTAAATCTAAGAGATTTTCGACTGCGGCCAAACGGTGAATGGCTAGATCTATGGACAGCGCGCGGTGCGGCTCGATCTGGGACATTTGGCACCGCAATCACCGCCAATTGGGAGAATGCCCCCGTTTATGAAGGTCAAACCGGCGGTCTAGTTCGGCTTCGGATCGCGGCAACCGACACCACACGCGTTTACAAGCCTTATGTTGTTGGGGCCATTGAAGGTAGAATCATTGCTGCAGATGGGCACCCCCTGCGCGAAGCGTTGGACTGGCCTTCAGAGGCCGCTCCTTATCTTCTCTCTCCTGGTCAACGCATCGACATAGCCATTCAAATGCCCGCTATCGAAGGCGCATTTGTCGATGTTATGGGCGATTTTCCGGGGGGACCGCGCCGCTTGGCACGCATCCGTGCAGCTGGCGCCCATATCGAGCGATCTCTACAAGATCTCCCTCCACTTCCGCAGAACAACGTGCCTGATCCCAAGCTTGAAAATGCCCGCCTTGAGGAATTTGTATTTGGCTGGACACCGGAAGGCGGTGCACAACAAAACGGCTTTTGCGGATCACTTGGGTATTCCTTTTGGTCGATCAATCGCAAGCCATACCCCGGTGATAACCCAGATGAGACTGCCTTGGGGGCCGGTCCGCTTGCCACCCTAAGACTGGGGGAAAGCGTTATCCTTCGGTTTCGCAATGAAAGCCCAAATCAACATCCGATCCACTTGCATGGTCTTGTCTTTCGTCCGTTACGTTCTAACAAACGCAAACTTGCCTCGAACTGGACGGACACCGTCCTCTTATTGAAAGACGAAACAATCGATGTCTGCCTCGTTGCGGACAATCCCGGCGATTGGGCATTTCACTGCCATGTAATCGAACATCAAAAAACCGGTTTAGCCGGGTTCATTCGTGTAGACGCATAGGGCCAACCTAACGAATTAATAGTGTTCGTGGAGCCTCCCTACGAAGGTGCACTTGCAGCACGATTGACCATGCCAAACAGATCCCGCGGATCATCCGGGTCGGCCAATAAGTCAAGGTCGACAAAATGCCCGACCTTTGGCAATTGATCGAGAATGTAACGCAATGCTGAGAAATCCTCGGTTGCAAAACCGACGCTATCAAACAGGGTAATCTGATCCGGAGAGGTCCGACCCGATGCAACATCCGTGAACACTTGCCACATCTGGGTCACGGGATGGTCGTCTTCAAGCTGCTGGATCTCACCTTCGATACGAGTCTGCGGCGGGTATTCCACAAAAATGTCAGAGCGCAACAAGATGTCCCGATGCAACTCAGTCTTGCCCGGACAATCTCCACCAATCGCATTGATATGAACGCCGGTGCCGATCATATTATCAGTCAAAATCGTGGCGCATTGTTTGTCAGCAGTGCAGGTCGTGATAATCTGCGCCCCGGTGACGGCTTCTTCTGCAGAAGCACAACACACGACGGTCAATCCGCTAGTGGCCAAATTGCGGGCGGCTTTTTCTGTTGCAGCTGGGTCTATATCATAAAGCTTTACAGTCTCTATTCCGACAATTTCTTTGAATGCTAAAGCTTGAAATTCGCATTGCGCCCCATTGCCAATCATCCCCATAATTTTGGACCCCTTGGGGGCAAGTCGCCTGGCCACCACTGCCGAGGTCGCCGCCGTCCGCAACGCAGTAAGAATGGTCATTTCCGAAAACAATACGGGGTAACCGTTATCAACCCGCGCCAAAACACCAAAGGCCGTTACGGTCTGAAAACCCCGCGCCATATTGGCGGGATGGCCGTTAACGTATTTGAACCCATAAGTGTCCCCGTCGCTGGTAGGCATCAGCTCAATGACACCCTCTTTTGAATGGGCGGCCACCCGGGGCGTTTTGTCAAAGAGCTCCCATCGTTTGAAATCCGCCTCGATATAGGCCGCAATTTCTGCGATCATTTTTGGCGCACCAATTGTGTTTACGATTTTCATCATGTCATCGACACTGACAAAAGGCACCATCGCTAAAGCAGATGGAATGGGATTTGTGTGTTTGGTCATGCGGATAAACTCCTCAGGCGTGACGGTATGCATCAATAACTTTGGGTTGGACGATCAAGGACGGTACGGCCCATTAGGCTGGCACAAAGATCCACCATCAAATTGGCGGTGCGGCCTCGGACATCAAGGAATGGATTTAACTCAACCAGATCAAGGGACGTCACCAATCCGCTGTCACACAGCATTTCTAAAATCAGGTGCGCCTCGCGGAAAGTTGCCCCACCTGGCACAGTTGTGCCGACGGCCGGCGCAATCCCCGGTTCTAAGAAATCCACATCCAGACTGACATGTAACCGACCACCAGCGGCTTTGACCCGCTTCAAAAATGCATAGAGCGGTTTAACCACGCCATGTTCGTCAATCGCCCGCATATCGTGAACCTCTATGCCGGCCTCAGCAATATGAGCTTTTTCAGCAGGATCAACGGAACGGATGCCCATCATGCAGACATTCGCAGGATCTACCGCATGTTCAAGCTCTGGATAGTATCCCTCAAATCCAGCGTGCCCGGTAAAATAAGCAACGGGTGTTCCATGCAGGTTTCCGCTATCCGTTGTGTTGAGCGTGTGCATATCTGGATGCGCATCCAGCCAGAGTACAAACAGCGGCGTTTCGCTTTCAGCGGCAAAACGAGCCAGACCAGCGACAGAGCCGATCGACAGACTGTGATCACCACCCAGAAAAACCGGCATCCGCCCAGACTTCGCAACCTTATAAGCGGCGTCCTGAAGCGACAGCGCCCAACCAACGACATTGTCCAAATCATGAATTGATGGGTTCAGTGGCGAGTCAACCGAGATTGGCGCAGGTGCAAGATTTCCCAGATCTGACACACCATGCCCAAGGGCTTCTAATGTTGGCTGCAATCGGGCAGTCCGAAATGCATCAGGCCCCATCAGGCAACCCGCCTGGCTAGCACCGCAATCAATGGGTGCCCCAATTAACACGCAGTGACGCATCTAGAGTCTCTCCTTAGCTTTGGAATTTCGAACAGTATCCAAGAAGCAAGTCTCAGGAGATAGTTGGCAAATTGCACAATTTGTGAATAATGTTTTTACATAATGACCAGCCAATTAATCAAAGTGACAAAATGCCTAGCTTATCACAAACTGAAAAACGTCTTATTCTCGCATTGAGCAAAAACGCCCGCGCTTCGGTGACAACCTTGGCGCAAGATTTGAACGTATCCCGTGCGACGGTACAAACAGGTCTCAAAAAGCTGGTGGACACACGGGTCATCCAACGCTTCACCATTGATGTTGACCCGGGCGCAGGCATCGAAATCGTGCGGGCCGTGACCTTGATCGAAGTAAAGGGAAACATGACCCGCTCTGTGATCAAAGAATTGCAAAAGTTACCGGCAGTCGTCACGATTCATAGCACAAACGGCGCGTGGGATTTGATCGCTCAAATCGAATCCACCAGCCTGTCAGAGTTCGACCGGTTGCTACGCGTCATCCGAGAGGTTCAAGGGATCCTAAACACCCAGACGAATATCCTTCTCGATACGCTCTAGACGCTTGGCCGCTGGAGTCTGCGATGGTTTCCTTATCGTTTTTTTCGGGTATTTTGATTGAACATGATCAATGCCTAACATGTATTTCGGCAGGAATTCGTTCCAGGGTTTCGCGTTAATAAAAAGGTATTTCATGCCATGCACCAAATTAATGAACGCCGTCTTGCGGCTGCTTTATCAAAGCACCACCTTCCCCTCGTTTGATGACCGAGATACCCCACAAAGAAAGGACTGCAACAGAATCTAGGGGATGTAAGTGCAAGCCCAGATAGCCACATGGTTTTGGTAACCATGATGTGGTGATTTCAACACCCACATTTGACGACTTTCCATGCATACAAAATCATAGACGAAGGACATGCACCGTGCAGTGTGCATGGCGTACGACAAGAGCGGCTGTCGAACCCAAAAAGAACTCCTTCATACCAGGTTTGTGCGAGGCCAAAACAATGCAGTCGATGCCGTGTTTGTTGGCGTATTCCGTAATTACCCGCCCAGCTGATTGACCTTCTAGCAAGACCGAAGAGATATCGTCCTCATTTTCCAATCGCGTCGCCAAGCGGGTCTCAGCTTTTCGATGAGACTTTTCGGCCACCCCTTCCTCCATATAGTACATAATTTGTTTGTTTGGTGGCTCATGTATATGTGCCGCAGTAATCTTTCCGCCTTCAGAAACTAGTGCGCGAGCCGCTGCAAAAGCATGTTCACTGATGCCATGTTCTAAGGAGAGCGCTACTAAGATGTTGTTATACATATCTGTCCTCATGTCTTGGATTGTATTTTGTTGATGTATCAAGGGTTTTTGATACTCGGGTTTCGACCCTGCGTCAGACTGGCAAGAGACTGGACGCACCCCGGTTCAGCATTTGGGTGCGTCTTTCTGTGATGCGTGTGGCTGTTTCAAATCACCGCCAATCAACCGCCTAACAGGAGCTCGGGCAGGAAGAGCGCCAACTCTGGAATAAACGTAGTCAGAAGCAGCGTCGGTAGCCAAGCAAAAATGATGAAAACCAATGTTGGCCAAAGCATTCTCGACACCGGCTCATCACAGACCTGCGCTCCAAGGTAAAGCAGCGGAGCAGTTGGAGGTGTGATGTTCGCCATGCCAAGGTTTACTCCTATTACAGCCGCGAAGTGGATTGGGTCCATGCCAGTACTCTGCGCAATGGGCAACAAAATCGGTGTTGCAAGAAGCAGACCAGATATATCATCCATCAACATCCCAATCAGGATCATTACGATGTTGATCATAATCAGAACCACTATCGGATTGTCCGATACGGAGTAGACCATATCTTTTGCCAATTGAGGTGCACCTTGAGCAATCAGATTGTCAGAAACGATCAAAACCATAAAGATCATGATCATGACGACGCCGATCGTTACTCCTGAGTTTTGGATGGTCTGTGCCAAAGTCTTCCAGGTCAGGCCACGATAGAAATAAATTGCTACCGGGATGGAGTACACCACAGCAATTCCAGCGGCTTCGGTTGGAGTCATGATGCCGCCGTAGATTCCACCAAGAATGATAAGAGGCATCATTAGAGCAGGCCCGGCCAAGCGCGTCTGACGCCCAAATGTCGGTAAGAAGGGTTTGGGGCGGTCCGTAAGGTTTATGTTTTCGTATTTCCTCAACATGAACTGATTGACCACAATCAGCAACGTTATGAGAATGATCGCGGGAATGACAGTCGATAAGAAGCATTTCAACACGTGCTGTTGAGCAACCCAACCATAAAGGATGTGCGTCGAACTAGGCGGGATCAAAAGGCCCAGAGGACTTGCGGAAACAATTAGGGCAGCAGATTGACCGCCTGGATAATTGGCTTTTTTCAAGTGCGGCATCATGATGCCGCCTATGCAAGTCAAAGTTGCATTTGCGCTACCAGAAATCGAACCGAAGACACCACAGGCAAGAACTCCAGCGGCGCTCAAGCCCCCCTTAATATGACCAACGAACATTTCGGCGATGGAAACGAGTGGTGCAGCAATCTTGCCTTTTTCCATGATGCCACCGGCGATCATGAAGAGGGGGATTGCCAAGAGAACCAATGAACGAATCCCTGTGGAACCTGTCGGTAGATAACCGGTAATTGATTGATCTCCAACAAGTGCGATGAAAATCAGGACAGCACCAAACGCCACATAGACACTGACTCCAACCAGCAACATGAAGCAGACAATGAGTAGACTCCCGGTGATAATCATGAGGCTTCTCCTTTTGTCATGTTGGATTTCAAAGGAAGGCCCAGCCCCGTACGAATGTGAACGTAAAGATACGAGGCGGTGAATGCACCCATTAGAGCAAATGCAATCATGATAAAGATTCTCCAGGAAACAAACGGAATTCGCAGCACCGGAGTTGCGCGCAGGCGGGGAAAAGAGAAATCGTCTAGTAGTGAGGCATAACACGCGTAAACCAGAAAAAGGATCACCAGCAACTCAATCATCAAAACGATAAAACCACGCCACCAGATCAACCGGGGGTTTTGAATAACGATACCGAGGATATCGGCATTGATGTGCAAGTTTCGAGCAGAGGCTAGAACTGCACCCGCGAAGAAGCCGATGATACTGAAGCCCAACAGCCATTCTTCATAGGCAAAAAGATCGCCGCCAAATCCGTATCTAATCACAACCACGGCTCCAAAAGTGAATGCCATGAGAAAACCAGAAATCGTCACAATTTGCCTCATGACAAAGGCCACGGCCTTCATCGGCAAGCCTAAAAGCCGCGGTAGTTGGTCTGTAATGTCAAGCGGGCTTTGATGTGTGACGGTATCGATAGCAACGTGCCGTTCATCTTCATTAGTAGACATTTTTCTCCCTCCCCTTTTTTCAAAAGAAGTAGGGCCGACAAATTTGCCGGCCCTTCTTCAACAGGTTATTGCTCTTTGGCAGCCAGCAAACGGTCGATAATGTCCTGACCAACACTCTTGGCCATCAAGGGCCAAACTGTCTCCTGAACATATGCAGCCATCGCGGCCTGCTCTTCAGTATTCAGGCTAAGGATGGTGTAGCCCTTCTCAATCAGTTTCTGGCCGAAGGCGTCGTCGTTCTCACGATTGTATTTGAAGAAATCATCAGACGCTTTAGTCATCGCAGATTGCAGGGCCACACGCTGCTCATCGTTCAATTTGTCGAGTGTGCGCTGAGACGCATAGAACGTTGTCAGCTCTGAGATCGAATTGTACTCAACAAAATGCGTACCAACGTCCGATTTGGCGAAGATCGAATAGGTCGCTGTCTTGGTACAGCAAATTGCGCCATCAACGATACCAGACTGCAGCGCGGGGAAAATATCGCCCCAAGCCATAGTGGTCGCCTGATAGCCAAGCGATTCAACCATGGACTTCACAACACTTGAAGACCAGACACGAATGTTCATGCCTTTGTCTCCAAAGCTGTTCCAGTTTGTGGGCTCTTTGGAAGCAACAATGCCGATAAACCCTTCAGGGTTCTGTGCCATAATGCGGACACCATATTCCCCTGCAATCTCTTGTAGGATTTGGTTGTATTCAGAATCCAGGTTGCGCAGGATGCTATCCATTTCACCCCAACCCTCGATGAGGAATGGCATGGACAAAAATTCCAGACGTGGATCGGTATCAGCATAGATGTACGCTGCAGCCAGATCGAGATTTCCGCGCGCAACATCTTCAAACAGCGCCTCTCCCGACCCCAGCTGGTTGGCCGGAAACACATCAATTTTCAATCCGACATCAGCTGCGGCAACATCGGCGGCAACTTGCTCCATCATCTTTGTGCCCTGATGGTCGATCGGGAAAACACCCGCGAAACGCAATGTCGTATCTTCAGCGAAAGCCGCTGTTGACATCAAAATGCTGACAGCACCAACTGCCAATCCGCTAGTGATCTTGATAAAACTCATCGAAAATTCTCCTCCTTGTTGACGAGTAACGCCCGACCACAAATTGCGGTGACAGGCGGTGATTTGCTTAGCTAAGCAAATTCCTTGGATCCTCAAAGGCATAGCCGAGGTCATCCGCAACGGCCTTGTATGTGACCTTGCCTTCAGCCACGTTCAGCCCATTCATGAGGTGGTTGTTGTTCAACAACGCTTGTTTCCAACCGTTGTTCGCAATTTCGAGTGCGTGGGGAAGTATTACGTTGTTGAGTGCGTATGTGGATGTCCGTGCCACTGCGCCTGGCATGTTTGCTACGCAATAATGAACCACATCATCCACAACAAATGTTGGGTCGGCATGGGTGGTTGCTTTTGATGTTTCGAAGCAGCCACCTTGATCGATGGCCACGTCTGCGACAACAGCACCGGATCTCATTTGTGAAATCAATTCACGGGTGACCAGCTTGGGTGCCGCTGCTCCCGGGATTAGGACGGCCCCAACCACCAAATCTGCATTGATGACTTCTTCCTCCAAAGCGGCATTCGTTGAATAGACAACTTTGGCGGAGGCTTCGAAGTGATTTTCAAGCTTTTCCAGAACCGCAGGGTTTCGATCCAGAATTGTCACATCAGCATGCAAACCCACCGCCATTTGTGCAGCGTTGAAGCCAACAACACCACCGCCAATGACAACAACTTTGCCGGGCTTCACACCAGGCACGCCACCTAACAAAACACCTCGTCCGCCTTTCGCCTTCTCCAAAGCGCCAGCACCAGCCTGAATTGACATACGACCTGCAACTTGGCTCATAGGTTTAAGCAGTGGCAGGCCACCGTTGTCGTCGGTCACTGTTTCGTATGCAATGCAAACAGAACCAGAATTTATCAGGTCATTGGTTTGGTCCGGGTCCGGTGCCAAATGAAGATAAGTGTAGAGAATTTGCCCTTCACGTAGCATGGCACGTTCAACAGCTTGAGGCTCTTTGACCTTAACGATCATTTCCGCGTTGGCGAAAATGACTTCAGCTGTAGGGCCGATTTCTGCGCCTGATGCGCGATATGCGTCATCATCAGCACCGATGCCAAGTCCAGCACCCTTTTCCACCAGCACATTGTGACCGTTCGCGACCAGTTCAGCTACACTTTCTGGTGTTAAACCGACCCTGTATTCGTGATTTTTGATTTCCTTGGGGACACCAATGAACATCATCGTCTCTCCTAAAATTTGCGGGGGTTACTTTGCTGTTGGCATGTCGAATTCAGCGCCTTCGGAAATGCTCTCCGGCCAACGCTGCATGATCGATTTTTGTTTGGTGTAAAAACGTACACCCTCTTCGCCGTAAGCATGCATGTCACCAAACAGACTTCTCTTCCAGCCGCCAAAACCGTGCCAAGCCATCGGAACTGGTATTGGAACATTTACGCCGACCATGCCGACTTGAACCTGTTTTCCGAACTCGCGTGCAATGTTGCCATCACGTGTGTAGACGGACACGCCGTTGCCAAACTCATGATCATTGATCAGCTGTAAACCTTCGGCAAAATTGGACACCCGCATGCAAGCCAAGACCGGGCCAAAGATCTCCTCTTTGTAGATCTTCATTTCAGACGTCACGTTGTCGAAAAGTGTCCCGCCAAGGAAAAAACCATCTTCATGGCCTTTGACGATGTAGTCGCGGCCATCAACCAAGAGCGTGGCACCTTCTTCGACCCCGGAGTCGATGTAGCCTTTTATCCGTTCCCGCGCTGCTGCAGTCACGATTGGACCCATTTCGGCATCCAGCTCGAGACCATTCTTGATCTTCAACGCTTCGGCGCGTTCTTTCAGGACAGGCAACAACCTGTCTGCAGCGTCGCCAACCAACAAAGCGACAGAGATCGCCATACAACGTTCGCCGGCAGATCCAAATGCTGCGCCGATCAAGGCGTCAGCCGCTTTGTTCATATCTGCGTCAGGCATCACCAACATGTGGTTTTTTGCACCACCTAACGCTTGGACACGTTTCCCGTGATGAGCGCCAGTTTCGTAAATGTAATTTGCGATCGGAGTAGAGCCGACAAAGGACACTGCTTTTACATCATCGTTTTCCAGCAGTGCATCGACGGCTACTTTGTCGCCTTGTACGACATTGAAAACGCCATCCGGGAAACCAGCCTGTTTCATCAAATCCGCATAGAATAGTGAAGCTGAAGGATCGGTTGGTGATGGCTTCAGAATGAAGGTGTTTCCCGCAGCGATTGCGACTGGAAACATCCACATTGGGACCATAACGGGAAAGTTGAAAGGCGTGATGCCTGCAACAACCCCTAGCGCTTGACGTGTGGTCCAGTTGTCCATGCCGGTCGAAACCTGTTCGGTATAATCCCCTTTGAGCAACTGCGGAATTCCACAGGCAAATTCAATGATGTCGATGCCCCGCTCAACTTCACCTTGCGCATCTGTGAAAACCTTACCGTGTTCAAGTGTAATAGCGCGGGCAAGATCATCCTTGTTTTCCCGTACGAGGCCCAGAAAATTGTTCATCAAGCGAGCGCGACGGATTGCTGGCATATTTGACCAAGCCGGAAATGCGGCTTGCGCTGCTGCAACAGCCTTATCAACCGTTTCGACTGATGCAAGCACAACGTCACCGGTATGTTTCCCTGTCGCGGGGTTGAACACTGGTTGAGTTTTTTCGTGATCAGAAGTTGCGATTTGGCCAGAGATATAGTGGCCGATCTTTGTGATCGGTTTAGCGTCTTTCATCACGGAGATCCTTTTCGGAGGGATTATTTAGGGAAGATCGCGGAGAACGTTTGAGAGCGTCTCAAACAGTTTTTTCACTTCAGGCTCGGTAATGATAAGAGGAGGCGATAAAGCAATGATATCGCCTGTGACGCGGATCATTAATCCCTCATCCCAAGCGCGTTTCATGGCATCATTGCCACGCGCGCCAGGTGCCTCTCCTTCCCGTGGGCCAAGCTCAATTGCTCCGACAAGCCCTAGATTTCGGATATCGACAACGTTGGGTAGTTCGCGAAGTTTATGAATCTCTTCTTCCCAAACCGAGGACAATATCGCCGCGCGGTGAAACAGATTGTTGGACGCATAGCTTTCCAATGTGGCTAATGCTGCAGCGCAAGCGATCGGGTTTGCTGAGTAGGTGTAGCCGTGGAACAACTCAATCGGTGCGTCCGCATTCTCCATTGCTGACTGATAGATCTCATCTCGAACGATAACTGCGCCCATTGGAATGACGCCGTTGGTCAACCCCTTTGCGGTCGTAATGATATCGGGAATGACATCAAAATACTCGGAAGCCGTTGCTGTTCCAAGCCGACCGAATGCGGTAATAACCTCATCAAAAATAAGCAAAATTCCATGTTCGTCGCAGATTTCTCGGAGGCGTTGGAGATATCCGATCGGCGGCAATAATACGCCAGTTGAACCGGCCATCGGCTCTACAATGACCGCAGCAATTGTAGAAGCATCGTGTAAGCCTACGATCCGCTCCAGGTCATTAGCCAGTTCTACACCATGTGTCGGACAACCACGAGAAAACGCATTACGTTCGAGATCATGTGTGTGCCGAAGATGATCTACACCGGTTAACAAGGTGCCGAAGTGCTTGCGATTGGGAACAATGCCACCAACTGATATGCCACCAAACCCAGTGCCATGATAGCCACGTTCACGACCGATCATTCTGGTCCTGGCACCATCGCCCCGCATTTTGTGATAATGTAAAGCAATCTTTAGCGCCGTATCTACTGACTCTGACCCTGAGTTGGTGAAGAATACGTGATTCATCCCGTCTGGCATCAATGATACTAGTTTTGAAGAGAGTTCAAATGCTTGAGGATGCGAAAACTGAAAGCTGGGCGCATAGTCCAGTTCGTGAACTTGTTTCTGAACTGCCGCAGTTATCAGCGTGTCTCTGTGTCCAGCATTGACACACCAAAGGCCAGCGGTTCCGTCCATGATCTGACGACCATCAGAACTTGTGTAGTACATTCCAGCAGCTGATACGATCATTCGAGGCTCAACATGGAAATCACGGTTCGCTGTGAACGGCATCCAAAATGATGACATTGTGTTCTGCTTGTCCAAAAAGGGTCCACCTCATACTCAGGATTAATTATAATTTACAAATAGTTGCAGATAAGCGCCCACCTGAGCAGTCGGTTTTGTTGAAATTTTCAACCTATTGAAATAATGTCATTTAGCTGCCAAATTGCTTTCGATAGAAAGCGGGAAATCACTATGACAAAAAAATCGCGGGGAGATCTCGATGTCGCCAGAAGGCTTCGTTTGATTCGAACGTCTAAGGCCATGAGCCAACGACAGTTGGCAAAACTCTCTGGGGTGGGAAGCGGAACAATTTCTCAAATCGAGTCAGGATCAACTCAACCTTCTGTGGCTTTGCTCAAGAAGATTTTGGACGGTGTAGACGTAAATCTCGGGTTCTTTTTCAGTTTTGAAATGAAGGACAACGAGAGGGCGTTCTTTACTAAAGACGAGTTACGAGACCTCGGCTCCATGGGAATATCTTACCTGTTAGTTGCGGGTGAACGGAGCAATAGAAAGCTACAAATGCTGATTGAAGAATATGACCCCGGTACGGATTCTGGGAGAGCACCACTCTCCCATGAGGGCGAAGAATGTGGTGTCATTATAGAGGGTACACTTGAGGTAACAGTCGATGGGCAAACAAGAATTCTTGGACCTGGGGATTCCTACTATTTTACCAGCGTACTGCCGCACCAGTTCAGAAACGTAGGCCCTGGCAAGTGTAGAGTAATCAGTGCGTGCACCCCATCGTCATTCTAATTTTACCCTCCTTGCAGGCGGCTTCATAAGTTTAGATTGGCCTATCTTGAGAGGTAATCCTACTTTTTCGACTAGTTTGCTGCCTTGTTAAGATGGACCAGGGTTTCATTTCAGGCTTTGGTTGGACACAATCGACTCCAAAGAAGTCGAATGGCTGTAGGGACCGTTCATTCCGTTCAGCATGATCACGATCATGGAGGGCGACCCCGGCGTCGGCAAATCATTCCTCGCTATGCAACTGGCCGTACAGGTCAGCATCGGTGGGGAGTTGCCCGATGGGCAAAAGCTGGGGCGTGGTCGCGTCCTTTACCTCAGCGCGGAGGATGACGCTGCCTAGAGGGAAATTCATTTACCTACAGCAACTTGCCCGTTCATCAACATGGGCAAGAGCCAATCGCGCAAGTTTGCCAGTTCAACATTCTCGCGGGACAAACACTCATTTTTTTGAAACATTGGATTTGCGAGCTGTGAGTACTTTCGGACCAATTCTGGCTTGGGGATTGCAAGCTTGGTGCTCTCAATGTCAGCAGAAACAATCGAATTGAAAACTGAACCAGAGGCCTTAACCCGGCGATGTTCAACTAGATTCCTAGCTAGAAAATAGCAATGTACAAAAGTCTTATTGTCCTTGGGAACCAAGGCATAGCATGACCGGTTCATCGCCATCTCGTAGGTAGACTTGGTGGCTTGGATAGCGGTTTGCTGTCGCGTGGCTCAATATTTCTTTGAATTTAAGTTCAGAGTTGACCTGCGCCAGTAACTTCTCGCGGTTGCGCAATCCCATCCTATCTTCCAAATGAGGCGACGCTAAAGTCCCATCGAGACGGAGGTAAAAGTCATCGAGTCGATAGCATTGTCTCATGGTGTGACCAGCGCCAACCACTTCGTGAGCGGCAAAGATAAATTCTGCGCCCCGGCTTCGATCAATGCCCCCGTTTAGAGCCATTTCTTCATTCCAACTGGAAAACAGCGTTTGATCTCTGTGATGTATTGCGTTTCGGGGCATGATGAGGACAGCAGTGTCTGCGTAAGCAAAGTAGTCGAATTCCGCTTTGTCGACATCGTAAAGGCTATGGAAGGCTTCTAACTTTGCTTCAAACGTTCGATCAAGATTGTGCACTGCTTCTTCAAGATCGATCTTCTTCAGGCCCTCAAACTTAAGGTTTGCCTCTCCAAACAACCGCATGGCATTTGCCAAACGGCTTAGAGCTTTTTGTTGTACGTTCATCTTTTCAACCGCACCCGCAATCGACGCGCCCGTTCTTTGAACGCGACTTCACCACCTTCGAGAATGTCGCAGACCGCCTTTCGTATTTCTGCGTTTTCCAGACCGCCCGACAAGTAGGTTATTTCGGGTAATTCCCCCTCGTGTGGTTCTCGGCGTTGGCAATGATGATTTGATCGGCGTCTGTATTGATTACGAGATTTGCGTTGTGGGTGACCATGATCACTTGTCGCTTCGCCTTTGCCGCGATGAACAAGTCGACTAACTCATCGTTGACCGATTTTGGGTCCAAATTTTCTTCTGGCTGATCGATGATAAGCGGACGTGTATCGGCATCATCTAGCGCTAAGTAAAGTAGGAGAAGCACAATTCCGCGCGTACCGGGCGACAACTTGCGAATATCAACGCCATCAAAATCGATGCCGTATTGAAGACTAATATGATCTGTCGAATACAGCCACTTAGCAAAACGCTTGAGCCATTCACGGTATTCGTTCTCATCCGATTTCGTAACATTGGCATGTTCGAGCAAAGCAGACATGTAATCGGTTCGAAAACTTGCCATTGCCGCACCGACGTCTTGTGACCCACCAGTTTCCCAAACCGTTTTAAGGTGATTGTTTACCAGCGAAAGGAATGTGCCAGCCCCTTTGAACGGCGTATCCCTGCGCAAATCAATAAGGTGTTTTTCTGCAAATTCTGCCCATCTGTTCACGTCGACTGACCGGGAGACCGTAAATGACATCTTATTTAGGCTTCCTTTTGAACCAGTAAGCCTATCCAGTAGCGGCTCATACAGTTCTATGAGAACCTTCTGCTCAGATGTTACCGCACTGAATACTCGAGAATATGCCTCATCTCTTTCGCCTTGTAGCTTCGTGATCCGTGTGCGAGCTCCTTGCGCGGCCTCAAGCTTTTCCTTCAAGATTGTAAGCGAAGTTGTTTCTGTAGAGATTCTCGTCGTGAGGGCAGAGAATTGCTTTTTTGTTACTGCGTCGGCTGCAACAAGTTTTTCAAGCCTTTCAATTTCTGCTTGAAAGAGCGCTAAGGGTTGTTGGGCTAGGTCAACATCTTCTGGAATCAGAGGCGTTTCAGGAGTCGTCGGTGCTGGAGGTTTCACGCCTTTCCATGACACTATGGAGGTTTCACAGTCTTTTAACAGCTGAGCGATCTGCGCATCTACATCACCTGCGTAGTCAATCTGAAACGCATTCCAGTCACTATCTTTCATCTGACTGGCTTTGTGTCGCTCTTGTGTTCCTCTTAGCATTTCAGGCGCTTTCACCGACCTCAGGTCGCTCACCTCATCGGCAAGCCCGTCGAGGGCTGCTTTCTTTTGGTTGAAGAACCTTAAATGGCCACGAACTTTTTCAGCCGCGGTTGAGAGCGCGTTCAAACGCTCCATTCGATCCTCCGAGCCTTTGACGACCAGCTTGCTACGATCTTCGGTTAGCTGCGTTATGAGCTTTGATTTACTTTGAATATCTGAAGTTAGCTTGGGTATTTTCCGATCTTGCTCATATTCAGTGCTTACCCGATCCGACAAGGTAACGATTGTCTCTTCTTCGCGCCTTCTGGCGTGACGATACCGAGCCGACTTCAGCTCCAACAGCTCACGAAAATCAAGTGCGCCCTCACGATCTGTCAGGGTGTGCGCCTCGTAAATTACACGTTCAATTTCACGGAGGAGGCCGTCTGTCATCGTGTCTGCTGAGCATAGATCCTCCACAAATTGCTGAGAAAGATAGCGAGCACGCTGATTGACAACATCTGGTTGGTCTCGACCATCTAGGTAACGTGCGGTCGGCTCACCCGCCCGCCACGTCGCATTCACTTGCGCGTCACCCAACAGATCGATAGCGCGGTTTAAGAAGGATGGACTTGGCTTAGAACTGTGATCGCTAACGGATGCCTGAGGCGTCGCATCGCAAACAGAGGCGACGATATCAGCTAGCGCAGTTTTTCCCGAACCTCGCGCGCCAATCACGGCAACAAGCCCGTGGTTAAAAGCAATGCGAGGCGTCTTCGCCCACGGTGCGTTTAAAAGTTCAATTTCGTCGATGAGCTGAGACGGTGCTCCAGAGGATGGGGGTGCTTCACCAACGAATGCGCGTCCAGCCGGATCAATACAGGCCTGCCGAAGGGCGTCGAACTCTAAGCCGCCTTTAATCCAAGAAAACCGATTTCCGTCTGGTCTGCCCACTGTGGCTACTTCATGACTATCGCTTCCATGCATGCATGGCTTCAGGCTTCCATAATCGGAAAAGAGTTCCTCTGGGGATGCTGCGCGAAGGCCCAACCAAAATTCACGCTGCGCAACACTGCTTGCGAAAATAATGTCAGCGAATTTCTCAATCTCTGTCCGCAAGGTTGCATCTGCCGCTTCTTTTACGCCAGATGTACCATCGTCCTTGCCCCCCGCGACGGCTACTAGGATGTTCTCTTGCGCCCACTTCGATTGATCAAACTCTTCTCGAAGCTGGTCAAAACTTACTTTGAACTGGGTTGCACCTTGTTCCAAAGCTAGCTCGTCCGTCACCTTTGAAGGATCGGAGGCACGACCCAAACGGATCAGGTCGTCCCTTGTACAGGTGAAAGGTTCGTCGTGTGCCCGAAACCTGAGTTTTCGAACAAACGCTTTCGCTTTTTCGAGATGATCGGGGTCTTCTGGGCTGACCATGAGGTGCATGTTTACCCAGCCCCCCTTGGTTGTTCCGACACCGATACGCAGTTCGATATTCAGAAAGATCAATTCTATTTCACGTAGTCGACCGCTTCGCTTTGCTGCCATTACTTTTTCGTAAGTATGCGTCAGGTAGTAATCTGTGTCTCCCAATGCCTTGATTTTAGGCGCAGCTTTTTCGAGCGCTGTGAGATAGTCCTCCCATGCAGTCGGCCCTTTGAACTGATCGTTCATGACTGTTCCGGGAGCATGAATATGTGGCTCCCACCTGCGCCACTCTGAACCTTTATTTGACATTAGCTAATAATCCATTTCTTAAAATTCACTTTCCCCAAATCGCTGGGAACGCATCACTAATAGTTTTAGCAAAACCGCGAATGGCGACCACAACGCACTGAAACAGATGCACTTTCAGGATGCAGCAGGAACCACTCATTTCAAGACTAACCATATGCTGCTTAGACTTCACTCACAAAATGCTACCCAAGGGCGAGTTCGGCAAAACTGCTAGGATGTTCCGAATAGCGGCCATTCAAATGGAATTGATCTGACCAATCCATTGTGGCTCAGGCTGGTGGCACCCATATGGCACCCAAGTCAAATACGACAAGCACAACCGGCATACTCACGGCAGTCTTTATTCATTTTTATCATGAAGTTAAATGGTGCCCAGGGGCGGAATCGAACCACCGACACGAGGATTTTCAATTTTCCTAGGTTCCCACGCATCTCCTGCCAAGTCATCGCAGTCCGACGCGAAAGATTTTTATTGCCAAGCCTTTACCGGTTTCACGCTCAAGCAATCCATATAACTTTGCCCCAATCTAGCCCACTGCCATGAGCACCCATTTGGCACCCCAGATCTTTGACGGGAACTGAACAGTCTTGACGCTTCAGAGGATGCAGGTTCAAAATGAGAGCAAGCGCGAGCGAGAGATTTAGTTTGAGGTTATTTTGATGCGACTAATTCCATTTACCTTTTTTTGCATGTTCGTGTTCTCGGGAGCTAGCCCCTCGTTGAGTCATGATCTTAGCGAGCATTCAGGCGGCAGGTGCGAATTCACTCAATCCGAAATCACCACGGATGAACTCGTCGTTACATTACAGAACGGTGAAGCACCTTGTTTGCTGGTAACCATGACGCGATTGGCTGCAAACGATCGAGTTTTCCTTCTCCAAGACGGCGGTCAACTAATCTGCGAGAATGAATTTGAACCTACCACTCGTCGATCATTCATCAGGGACAGTGTTCGCTACCTACACCTTAGCCATCTTGCCAGTGACAGCGATCTTGGCGATGGTGAGCTTATTGTGAGGTCTTGTGGCTTACAGCACATCGAGTAAGTAGCAACGCTAATAGTGTCCAACCCCGAACCAAATCGCCAGAGCTTCCGCAACTATACCGACAAAAACAAAGGAAAATGGAAGCACTTGAGCGATTGCTCGTTGCCGTCGGAATGCATTCTCGAACTCCTTGATAGCACCTTTGCTTTTTTTGATTTCTTCTGACAAATCCTTCAGAAGCTCACCATCAATTTTGGTTAGACTCTGACTATTGGTTGATTTCGCATTGTTAGCTTCAAATAGGTATTCCGACAATTTCGAATTCGTTCCCACCAAGGCAAGGGACAGCATCCGAAACCTAGCGCTCTTGTCAATAAGGCTGCTACGGACGTTTACCAGATAGTAGACTGCCATCAAAACCGATGCTGCGACAAGGAACCCAAACAACACAAGCTCGCCACTGTCCTTTAAGGTAAGCTTGGCACCAAAGGCTGAAATTTGCTCTAAATCAAGAAGCGCAACGCAAACCGTCACAAAGCAAACGAGCAGAAAGCTGTTTCTGCTCCTCTCTAGATCCTCATTCAGCAAGTTTCCGACATCAAGTTTATCGAGGTTATCGTAAAAGCCACTCATCGACTGCCGTACAAGATCGGGTGTTAATTCATCCATGTTAGTTTCTCCCATCAACCATTTACAATACAAAACCATACCAAGTAGTGGCCATAGGACAAAAGGTCGATCTCAATGCCGTGACTGCTGAATGGCCAGTTGTAGCTCAGCCACCTGATCTGCAAATTCTCCATCCTTCAAGCCGTCCAATCGCGCTTCAGTTTGCTCCCAGTCAAGGAACCTAGAGACGGATTCCTTGGACAGGGGATAGTAAACCCTGTCGCTCATTGCCCAACTCCTGAGGTGGTCCAAGATTTGGAGAAACCCTTCGTCGGAAGCCGTGTGTTCTTGAACCCAATCAATGGCTTGACCATCCTCTGTTAGGTTCAGCCAGCCGTACACGTAGCCTGAAACATCGGGGAGATTTGCTATGAGTGCTTTGGTCTCTGGCCGACTGACGCGCTCTTTTAGTATTTCAACGGCACCATTTAAGACCTCGTCAGAAATCGCCCATTCCTCATGGTGTTCGGCTTGATCTCCAACCCTCCCATGTTGAAACAACTGACTCCTAAAGAACTTTCCAACCAACCAGTTTATGGCTACGCCATCTGCTGCCATTTCTTGAACAACTTCGTTCTGTCTGTCTGGATTCAATTCAACCAAGCGACTGAGACATCTCTTGGCAACTTTGTTCGCGACTGCGTCAAGCGATAGATCGAAAGCGCGATGCTCCCCATCTTCCTCCAACGCAACATCCATCATATCGGAAAGAGCTTTAAGTACCCCCGCCAGTTGATCTTCGTCCAGCGCAGCAATGCACTCGTCGTCTAGTCTGTTGAGCACGTGTTCAAACCAAGTTTTTCCCGACCTCCGACGCTTCCTAACTTCTTCCATAAATCGTGTGGTCAACTGGCTTGGGTTGTCCCTTGCCAATTGCAATAGCCCAGTAAAGTCGGCATCCGGCATAACTGTTTTGGGGCCCGTGAGAGCAAAGTAAAACCTATAGTGTAGAGGGCTTCCCAGTCTCTTCAACGCAACCGCTTCCGAAATAGCTGCAGTATTCATGGTATTGAACACTCGCTTGTCGGCTTCCTCCACATCGGCCACACCGGGAACAAAGCGCCTCAAGTTCCAAATTGAACGACCTGAGTCAGCACCCTCAGAAGGCAGCAACTTCTTTAGCTCATTACCCATTTTGGTTTTTTCGTCATTTGCAATGGATGCGTCTCCCGTTACCAGCACAGAACGCACCGAAAGATAAACCTCAAGCCATTGATACAGCTTGAAGTTTGTCGTTTTTATCAAATGAAGACGACAAAAATCTGGGAAGTACACGTCGTCTGCGACCTGTGGAAACACAAAACGAATGCTGTTCAAGGCGAGCTTGACTTCTCTCGGTGTGGATAGGCCCATTCCTTCTCGGTCAACTGCTGACTTTAGGTCGTCGAGCAGAGGGCCTTCAGCATCCGACTCCGTGACCTCGGCATAGATAGCTTTCGCTTCATCAAGTAATTGAGTGCGAAGATCAAATGGTTCAGGAAGAGGAATACTGAAAGTGAGTTGAACAATTTTTTGAAGAAATAGATCGCCGTCAGCAACCTTGAGGCCAGTCTTCAGAGCCTGAGCCAACACCTCACGATCATAGCACATGAGGTAGGCGACCCGTGGAAAGTCAGCGACTGACCGAACCAAGCGGACCACCTCTACCGCCTGTTCGGGTTCAAGACGGTCAAGGTCGTCAAGGATCACAACAAAGCCAACATCCAAGTCTTGAATTTTTTGAGATATCTTTCGCTTTAGCTCGGATGGTGTTGGGCCAGTTGACAGAACCTGTTCTGCAGCATCGGCTCCTGCTTGCAACACGCCACCAACAATCTGAGCGCCGGGTACGACGTAACCTGCGACGTTCGCAACTGACGCGATCCTACGGGCGGTTTTGGGACCATAATCGCGAAGCAGATGGCCTACTTCTGTCATCGCCTCCAGAGCAGCGTTTCCTTCTTCGCCATTGTCCGCAGCGAGTTCATCTTCTCGGGACTTCAGTATTGCCGACATTGGGTCCAATAGCGACGAAACCAGCGAAGACGAATCCCCATTCAGCCAAGGCGCGATTGTAATCGTGTAAATCCCTTGCTCTTGGGCACCTTCCAGTTCGGAGCGAAGGAAGTTCAACAATGAGGTCTTTCCCGATCCCCACCTCCCTTCCAACCCAATGACCATGCCATCGCCTTTTGACGCTTCAATGATTGATGGCGCTAGTCGTTTAGCCATGCCGACGAAACCAAATTGGTCTTCAGTTTCGTTTTCGAGTGCGCGGTCTGAATCTAAAACTGTGGTCATACTATGTCTTAATTCTCAAGTTTTTCGGCGAGTTTTTGGGCATTAGGTTCTTGCAGACGTAACGATTGAAGCTAAACCATGTCGGCTCGGTTTGGCCACTTCAGATAGCAGTGCTCGCGATCTTCGTCAGGAATTTGAGGTATCCCCATCCCTGTTTCAAAGCTTGTGTCCAATTTTGAAATTCGGTTCCAAATTTGGATAGAATTAAGCCCAGCGTTGGCTTCCCGAAATTGGCTATACCAACTCAATTCGTGCAACTCCAAACTATCGAACAATTCAGGGAGGTTTAGGCTAGCGGCGTGATCTGGAAACGCATCGTAAAGTTCGCTCAAACCATCCAGCCTTGCCCAAGAAAAGGACTCGTTGCGTATGATCATCTTCAAGACATGATCAACGTTCATTCGATCTCCGAAGCGTCGGGTCAAGTCCATGAGGATTTTACCGAATTCTTGAGAGTCTACCCTCGATAAGTGCGGACCTCGCTTGACCAGTTTGTCAACGGTGTTGTTGAAATGCGAAACGTGTCCACCTTGGCTGAGATGTTCCAAAAGGTCACCCGAAAGCTCAAGTGCTTTCTGGTCATATTTCGCTGAAAACACTTCGAAAAGGCGCTGCACGGCCATCAATTGAGCGCCTTCGGTTACGCCAAGAGCTATGTCTGGGAGAACGCGTGGATACGCGCACTGAAGTTCGTTTTCTTCTGGAACCCTTACTAACACGCTGTTGGCCCCACTGAGAATTTCCTCTCGACCGACCAGATATTCTTGAAGCCACAAGAAATAAGTTTTGCCAGTCATAACATTGACCAACAAAAGGACCACTGGGATACGGAACTGGTTGGCGTAGCTCAGATAGTCTGTTTTCAAGCGAATTTGGAAACCATTGTCTTTCCTGATGGGTTTGAGCGTACCCTTGACTTGGAGCTTCAAGATTGCACCTGACATCTCTTCCACGCCATTTACCGAGGTTGTAAGTTCAGCTTCGAGGTCCACTCCAAAGTCATGCGTTTGGGCACGGCAAATCCAGTTCGGCGCATTAAGGAATGCACCCTGCGCGATATGTTCAGCTTGATCTCCGATCCTTTGGGAAATTGATCGCTTGGGCAATTATCTTTTCCGTCAATGTTTGGTTTGATTGTCGCATATACGAGCGTATTGTTTCGCCCTCCGCCACACCCTTTCAAGTTGTACCCTGACACGCGGATTCTGGGTGTCTTACAGTGTTCGTATGACACGGATACTGACAACAAAATCACTCGACGCATTGCCTCCTGCGATCACCAAACGGTACGAGGTGCGCGATCAAAAAACAAATGGCCTGCACGTGCGTGTGTCGACCACAGGTGCAAAGGTGTTCTACACGATGGTCCGTCCGAACGGTGCGCGCAGGCGCATCAAGATCGGCCCCTATCCTGTGGTCTCCCTTGCTGACGCCAGACGTCGCGCGATGGAAATCGCCCGTGATATCGAGTTGGGTGAATTTGACAAGACGCCGGACGTTCCCGTGGAAACAGTGCCAACGCCAGGTGAAGCAACCCAAACGTTCTGAGCATCAGCATCCCACGCGTTGTCAACCAGCTCTTTGAGGGCGACTTCGCTAGATCGGTATGTTTCACCAAGTAATCTTGTTAGCCGAGGATTGACCAAGAAATGTGCTTTAGTATCCATAAGATGACTATACGGAACAATCTCACAACTACTAGATGAATTTCCCATGCTCGCAATGTGCTATCAGCAACAGCGTCGTTAAAAATTAGTCATGCTGAAACACACTTTTGTGCTGGTCGCAGAACCGAGGCAAGCTGCGCCATTTTGGCACCATTGCGGGCACCAAGGCCAAATCGAGTTGTGGGTTCGATATTACCGGCACTTAGATTGTTAACCGCTGTCGAAAATTCCTGCGACCGACGTCTGGTTTGGACCAACTGCAGCCGTCCTCTCCGGTTCCTTCAAATGTTCGGTATGAGCCGATTGCACATTCTCTACCGCTGAAGCGATTTAGCAAATGGCACCCAAATGGCACCCAGCTACGGCCAATCAAACTAAACAGAACATTGGAGCAAGATTAAGTTGTTGATTTATTTTGAGTTAAATGGTGCCCAGGGGCGGAATCGAACCACCGACACGAGGATTTTCAATCCACTGCTCTACCCCTGAGCTACCCGGGCACCGGAAACGCTGTTAGCGTTGGGTAGCGACCTTCTAGACGCGCCGTGGGGCGGTGTCCAGAGCTGAATCGCTGAATTTTCAATGTGGTTTAGAAGAAATTTCAATAATGGCTTCTGCAGCCTCTTCCAGGTCATCTTCTCGGGTCGCGGGGAGTGTGTAGCTTTCGTTTAACCATTTGCCGAGATCGACATCTGCACAGCGTTTTGAGCAAAACGGGCGATATTTTTCTTTGCTTGCGTTGGTACAAATGGGGCAAGTCATGCCAGATCTCGCTTGGTCAAAGGCAAGCGTTCCCGTTTGCGCTGTAATTCAAAGTGTCCCAGTGGTGTCCAGCCGACCAAAGCTGTTTCAATGGGATCGGTGCGGAAGGCTGATCGCAATGTATGTTCGACTTGTTTTCTGTCCTTTTTGGACAAGGGTGCAAGGTCAAGAACAACCTGTCCACCCAAACCACGACACCGCAATTGTCGCGGCAGCTCTCGTATTGCGGCGAGGTTGGCTTTTAGGCCTGCCGCCGGAGAGGTGTCGCCCCCCGTGTTGACGTCAACGGCCACCAGCGCGCGCGTGGGTTCGATATACATGCTGGCCCCACCTGACAAAGAGACATAATCATCGCAAAGGACTTCGAGTTGCCCCAACACATCAAGTGTCTCTAAACCGCCTGCTGTCGTATGAACAACTTCTGCTTCCGGCCAATCACGCCACGCTAGTACATGGGGCAAAGGCCCTTCAAGAAGCATCTCAGGAGTATCACCGTCAGCATCACCCAACACAGCTTCAGCCGCGGCTCGCATGTCGGTGATGTCTTCAAAGACTTCGTCCTCTGGTGCCCCCTCAGCGGTGGTACGCAGAATCAACCCAAATGCGGAGTCCTCCATTCCCTCTGTTGCCAAGGCCATCAGAGCAATGCGCACTTCTTCGTCCCGTATCGCGCGTGAGACATTCAGGCCCGGCGCATCCGGCGTTACGATCGCATACCGGCTTTTGAACAGAATTTTCTGCGTAACAGGAACGGCCTTGCCATCCTCGGCATAGCCGGTGACCTGAACCAACACGGGTTGTCCCGGGCTAAGACCCTTGGATTGCCGCAGAAACGCATTCCCGTTAGGAAGGCGCAGCATTACACCGCCTTGCCCTTTGAACTGACGATCCACAATAGCGCGATAGATCGCACCCGGAAGCGGCATGTCGCCGTCGGTTGGTTCCGTCAAAACATCATCAACACGCCCATTGCTCAGGCGCGCAGCCACTTGACGTTCACCAAGGTGGTCTAGAACAATCATATCACCCTTCATGAGGGGTCTCCTGAAGTCGGGTCATAAACGGGGTATCCGGCAGTGGTTAATAGGGTTGCGGTTTCAACCACAGGCAACCCCATGACCGCACTATAAGAACCGCTGATCCACGGAATAAACGCGCCGGCCATGCCCTGAATTCCATATCCGCCTGCTTTGCCGCGCCAGTCTTCAGACCGAAGATAGGCGTTTAGCTCAACATTCGATAAACGTTTCATTTTGACAGCCGTAACAACGTCTTTCTGCCAGATATTCTCGCCGCATTTCACTGCAACAGCGGTAATAACGTTATGGCGACGGCCAGATAATTTCGTCAGGAATTCAGCCGCTTCCTTCTCGTCCGTCGGTTTGCCCAGAATGCGTCGGCCCAAGGCAACCGTTGTATCCGCACAAAGCACGACTTCATCGGCAACCGACGGGACAGCCAGCACCTTTTCATATGCCATGCGCGTACAATAAGGACGAGGAAGTTCCCCTTTAAAGGGGTCCTCATTGATATCGGGCGCGCGGATCTCGTCAGCGACAAGACCCAACTGCGCCAGCAACTCTTTGCGGCGAGGAGAGCCAGAGCCCAGAACCAACCGCATCGGCTGATTACTTAAAGCGGTAGTTGATGCGACCTTTGGTAAGGTCGTAAGGCGTCATAGCGACCTGAACCTTATCACCCGCTAAAACGCGGATGCGGTTCTTACGCATTTTACCTGCCATATGTGCGATGATCTCATGGCCGTTCTCAAGCTCGACCCGGAATGTCGCATTTGGCAGGAGTTCCCTAACGATGCCCGGAAATTCGAGTTCTTCTTCCTTGGCCATGTTCGCTCCATAATAAAAGCCCGTCAATTTACGGGCGCGGCCTCAATGCGCCTATTCCCAAAAGGATTCAAGGCCTGCGTTGAGTGAATCCACGAAATGTGACGTCCGGGACGCGAATT
The DNA here is from genome assembly GCA_039972875.1 of Pseudoruegeria sp. Classification (GTDB taxonomy): domain Bacteria; phylum Pseudomonadota; class Alphaproteobacteria; order Rhodobacterales; family Rhodobacteraceae; genus Pseudoruegeria. The sequence goes on along the minus strand of JBDWMA010000052.1, from coordinate 275,606 downwards.
TTAACTCTGCTTTTGGTTTTCCAGCAACAAAGGTGCAAACCGACTGCGAATCCGGTCGCGAATCTGATCGCGGGTTTGCCGATAGGCGTGCAGTTTCATATCACGATTTTCCGCCAAACCAGTTGGATCTAGAACAGGCCAATATTCGACTTCCAGGTGAAAATACCGGGTCAGCTCAAGCGCAGCACGCTGGCTTGCCGGGGATAAAGCAACGATTAGATCATACCCTGAAATATCATCGCCCCAGGCTTGCATTTCTTCAAACGACCGGGACTGATGACGTGAGATTTCGACACCAATCTCTTCGCAAACGGCAATCGCAAACCCGTCAATCTCCAGATCGTTTCGAACACCCGCCGATTGGATGAATATCGCCTGACCGCACAGTTGTTTTGTAATCCCCTCCGCCATAGGAGAGCGAACCGCGTTGTGGTCGCAGCAGAACAAAACAGAGGTAGGGATAATCGGCTGATCCATCCTACCGCCCGAAGTGCAAAACGCAGATCAGGGTAAACAGGCGGCGTGCCGTGTCGATATCGACATCAGCCTTGCCCTCGAGCCTTTCTTGGAGAATTCGCGCACCTTCGTTGTGAATGCCACGTCGCGCCATGTCGATAACCTCGATTTGGCTGGGCGGTAGGCTTTTAACGGCGTCAAAATAACTTTTGCAAATTTGAAAGTAATCTTTCACCACCTGCCGAAACGGACCAAGAGACATGTGAAAATCGACAACTTTGGCACCGGATTCGGTATTCAATTCCAGCACCAACTTGCGCTCGCGGATGGCAATATTCAACGCATAGGGGCCAGTCGGAACCTCGACTCCCTCTCGGTTGGGGAGGGTAAAGCTGTTGTCCTCAATGAGATCAAAGATTGCGACTTTGCGTTCTTGTTCGATCTCGGGCGTCGGGGCCGGCAATCCGGCATTGTCAATTTCGACTTGGAACAGGCGGTTGGTGCTCATGGGTCACCTCTCGTTGATGTGATTTAGCCGTGCTCGAACCGATAGACCATGGGCTTCCAGACTCTCGGATTTCGCCAGCCGTTCCGCTGCGGGGCCAATGGCTTGCAGCGCCGCAGGGGTCATTCGGGACAAAGTGGTGCGCTTCATAAAGTCTAAAACCGACAGGCCCGATGAGAAACGAGCAGATCTGGCGGTAGGCAGCACGTGATTTGGACCGCCGATGTAATCGCCGATCGCTTCCGGGGTAAAGGCCCCAATGAAAATCGCCCCTGCATGCGTGATTTGATCTACATAGGTCTCTGCATCGTTGACGCAGAGCTCTAAATGCTCCGGCGCGATCCGGTCGGACAGCGCCGACGCCTCATCCAGATTTTCAACGGTAATGATCGCCCCAAAGTCCTGCCAACTTTTGCGGGCAATGTCCCGACGCTCCAGAGTTTTCAACCGTACGTCTATCGCCTCTGCAACTGCATGGCCGAATGCGGCATTGTCCGTGATCAGAATGGCCTGAGCGCTTTCGTCGTGCTCCGCCTGAGACAACATATCCACCGCAATCCAGTCCGGGTTGTTGTCTTTATCTGCGATTACAAGAATTTCGCTGGGCCCTGCAATCATATCGATCCCGACCTTGCCAAACACACGTCGTTTCGCAGCGGCAACAAAGGCATTGCCGGGGCCGGTAATCTTATCGACCGGGGCGATCGTTTCTGTGCCATAGGCCAGCGCGGCCACGGCCTGCGCCCCACCAATACGATAGATTTCATTTACACCAGCCAACCGGGCCGCCAACAACACCAAAGGATTGGTCACGCCATCAGGAGTTGGAACCACAATCGCAAGGCGTTGAACCCCTGCCACTTTGGCTGGTATTGCGTTCATCAAAACCGAGGACGGATATGAGGCAAGGCCACCAGGCACATAGAGCCCAGCAGCTGAAACGGCGCTCCACCGCCAGCCCAGTGTTGCCCCGGTCGCGTCGGTCCAGCTTTGATCCTCTGGCAATTGGCGTTCGTGATAGGCCCAGATACGTTCGGCTGCCAGCTCTAGCGCTTGGCGATCCTCGCTCGTAACGGCGCTAATCGCCTTTTCTATTTCCGCATCCGAAAACGCCATGGTCTCTGGGGTAAGCGTCAACCGATCGAACTGTTCGGTCAACGCCAAAACAGCCGCGTCACCGTTCGAACGCACATCCGCAATAATGTCTGCTACAATAGCATCAACATCCGGAGAATCCTCGCGCTTTGTCGTCAGAAATGCGGCGAAATCCGCCTCAAAATTTGCGTCAGATGTGTTTAGAAACAAAGGCAATGAATTATTCCGGGTGTTTGGGGGCCGCGCGGGATGGAGCAATATAGGGACGCGTCACGTCCTTGAGTGTCGCATCGATGCATTCCACGGACAACGCTATCGCGCCATCGCCCGCAAGGGTTAACTCGATGCGTCCTGCACCATCATCTCCGGGGATAAATGCAATTGATAGCAAAGACAAAATGGTGTCTTCATCTCCGCGCTGAATGCCCTGACTTTGAACCTTAAGAACGGAATCAAATGCCAGAACAGCCTGCACGCGTTCATAAGCGCGCTTGCCAACTTCAGCGGCGGCCTGATCTTCCCAGCGAAAACGGTTGATCAACAAGGCAAACCGTCGTTCGGACGGGCGCCAAGACATTTCAGCAGCGGGAAATACAGCATCCTGTGACAGCGTCGCGATGACTTGCAGGTCATCTGTGTCCAACGCCTTTAGGTTCAGGGGTTTGTCTGTCGCGTCCTCGAAACGAGCATCTTCGACCATCAGCCTTGAATCCTTTCGATTTGCGCACCACAGGCCCGCAGTTTCTCTTCTACCCGCTCATATCCACGATCAAGGTGATAGACGCGGGAAACGATGGTCTCCCCCTCGGCGGCAAGACCGGCGAGAATGAGCGACACAGAGGCCCTTAAATCGGTAGCCATCACCGGAGCACCGCGCAGACGTTCAACACCATGTACCGTTGCCGTGCCGCCATGGACCTCAATATTCGCACCCATCCTGGTCAGTTCCGGCGCGTGCATAAAGCGGTTTTCAAAGATTTTTTCCTCAAGAACACTTGTTCCCTCGGCGGTACAGAGCAGTGCCATCATTTGCGCCTGTAAATCGGTTGGAAAACCGGGGAAGGGTTCAGTGACGATATCAACAGCCTTAACGCGATCACCGCGACGGGCCACCTTCAGGCCTTTGGCGGTTTCGGTAACCTCAATGCCGGCTGCGTCGAGTTTTTCACAGAACGCACCAACCAGATCCATACGGCCACCAAGAAGCTCAACTTCACCACCCGTAAAAGCCGGGGCCAGCATATAGGTACCCAGTTCAATGCGGTCGGTGACCACAGGGTGAGTCGCGCCGCTCAGACGATCTACGCCTTGAATTGTAATTGTGCTGGTGCCTTCGCCGTCAATTTGCGCACCCATCTTTTGTAGGCAATGGGCCAAATCAACGATCTCTGGTTCGCGGGCCGCGTTTTTGATCACGGTCGTCCCTTTGGCCAAGGTCGCCGCCATCAAAGCGTTCTCGGTGGCACCGACGGAAACAATTGGGAAATCGACCACCCCGCCTTTCAGACCATTTTTAGCGGAGGCATGAACATAGCCATCCTTTAATTCCAACTCCGCGCCCAGCGCCTCCAGCGCTTTTAGATGCAAATCAACAGGGCGCGCACCGATGGCACACCCTCCGGGCAACGAAACAACCGCATGGCCAAACCGTGCAAGCAAAGGCCCCAAAACCAAAATCGACGCGCGCATCTTCCGCACAATGTCGTAATCTGCCTTTTGGTTGTGAATATCGTGGCTTGAAAGAGCTAAAACCTGCCCATCCTGAAGGCTAGAAACCTCAGCACCGAGGGACTGCAGCAAGGCAGTCATTGTTTTGATATCTGACAAGCGCGGCGCATTGGTCAGCGTCAGCGGCTCTTCGCTCAATAGCGTTGCTGGCATCAGCGTCAGGCAAGCGTTCTTTGCGCCAGCGATCGGTATACTGCCATTCAGAGGGCCGTTGCCCTTAACAAGAATCGAATCCATGTACTGCCCTTACTCTTTATCTGTCGCCTTGCGCGCTCGTGCCTGTGATTTGCGTTTCTGCATGTTCTCTTTCAACGCCTTCTTAAGCCGATCTTCTCGGCTTTGGGCGGCTGTTTTGGCTGGCTTTTGCGGCGTCTGCTTTTCCATAAGCCTTCTGTATCGCAGAGACTGCTTTTGGTCCAGATGCCGTACACCATGCGAAGGAATGGATTTTGGTCACTAAAATTTCGAAACCAGCACAAAGAATCTATGAAAAGACGCTTGCGTGGCCCTTAAATTGGCAGTACTCACCCGCCACACAGCGTGCTGCTGTAGCTCAGAGGTAGAGCACTCCCTTGGTAAGGGAGAGGTCGAGAGTTCGATTCTCTCCAGCAGCACCATTAAACTCTAGGTCCCCTGAATTCTTACTTATTCCTCCTGTGTGGCAACACTGATTGGGATTCTCTAGGTCATTCAATTCGATGGTAAGAAAATCCTCTTATCCCTTGGGGTTTTAAAACCTTTTCAGCAAAGTTTTAGGACATGAGCACCTTTGATTTCGCCAACTTGGTAAACTTTTTTATGGTTACCGATGACGACATCGTTGCCGGCCAGCATAAAGCGTGAGAGGAATGCTCCGACGTTTGACGCGGCACCAGCGATCTAGCGCTTGGTTCAATCCGCAACATCTTTGGCTTGATCCAACCACGCATCCATACACGTCTGAACATGATTTTGGCCGATACAGAAAATTTAAGACTCAGCTCTAATGTTTAGACTGAATCAGCCAATGCATCTGTAATTTTGTCGTGAGGAGTGGACTATCTATATCCGTTTCACCCTCTCGCCAGGCTGTCCATCGTCAGGCGTTCAATGCCACCGACCACGCCGGGAGAGACATGTCCGTGAAGCCGCCCGCCCCCTAAAGACACCTCAAGATCGGTCAAATAGCGCTCGTTTGTAGCAAATGGACCATCAATAAAAATTGGTCCTTGTGCGTTAATATCTTTGATGCATGTCGCCGTTTCAGTTCCAAGCAGCCCAGATAAACACTCAACCCGATCCTTTACCGGTATCCGAGTGGCGTCAATGGACAGGCCCGCTGAGTCCGAAATCCATGCCGTTTGAGAGTCAAAAATATCGTTTAATTTGTGCGCAGGAGCGGTCTCCCCTTCATGATATGGCATGTCCATAAACCGCGCCAGAATATCCCCCCCCATGTAACGCACGTTCGTGACAGGGCGCCCAAAAATGTCGAGACTAATCATTTGACCTTTTCCTGCAACCGCTGGCGAATTTTGACCATTGAGCGCAAAGATGCAGATCCACGTCCCCGTCGACAAAACGGTGACTGGCCCTGTGTGATCCAGCGCCAATGGCAGCAATGCGAGCGAACTATCATGCCCGCCACACAGCACTTGCGGTGGGGTGCTCTGCCCGATGGCATCACATAGTGTAGAACGTAATTGTCCAACTGGTGCACCTGATTGCTCGAGGGGTGGCATTAAATTCGGCAGATCCAATCCTAGCTCAGGCAAGCTTAGGTATGACGCTGTTTCAAAATCCCATAAATCTGTGTGGCAGCCTGCATACGCGATTTCGCTGGTCGCAATACCCGACAACCAATGCGTCCAATATTGGGGCCAAAACAGCAAACGGTCGACGTGTTTGATCTCATCAGGTTTGGTTAACGCAAGCCAATGTAGTTGTGCCCCCAAATGTAGACCGCGCGGCATGCGATAAGATCCAGTCACTGAAATATCAGGCCGGATTACATCATATGCCTCCGCAGATTCCTCGATCCCCCTAAATTCGTAATCCATAACAGGCAAAACCAGATCGTCTGCCGACATGCAGGCAATACCTGCACCGTGGGTCGACACCATAATGGCATCAATCGGGCCATGCGTCGTAAAATCCGTCAAGGATGTAAGTACAAATGCTTTCAGCCCCTCGATGTCAAAGTGTGGGTATAGCCCCTCCGTAACCACCGTGTTGGGGGTGGAAAAAGACGCAAGTGTTGTATCGTTTTCGGGATCGCGCAGGATCATTTTGGCGTTGGTTTTACCAAGATCAAATATAGCCAGTCGTTTGGAAGACATAGATACTTAAGCCTCCACCGTATTTAGTGCCTGGCGATACTTTTCGGCATCCCAATTGAGCAAAGCATGTCGACTATCGTCGTCAAAATACGCGATATCTCTGCACTGTGGTAAGCGCATCAAAATATCACGGGCACTGCGCAGTAACTCTTCGGTGCCAGCAAAGGCATCCTCGCGGATCGCAACCCCAACCCCTTGGAAAATAAGGGCACTATTCAGTGGCAGGGGCGCTTGCGAGAGCTTCTTGAGCTGTGCAGATATATGGGATGAATTCGGGTCAATAACTGGCAAAGCTGGTCCTAAGAATACCAAAAGATCAGGCGCAAAACTACCGCGCGACATAAGATCACTCCAGTCTTGGCTTTGCGCGATTTGATGACTTTTTACATCAGTTGCCCATCTATACCCTGTCCCTGAGAGGTCACTTTCAGGCAGATCGAATGCCACTGGTTCCGGGGCATCCCTACAGGCCAAACGGTCTAGAATGTCTTTCGTTATCTGATCGATTTCGTCCAATGTGTCTGCAGCAACGATCAAACCATGATTGGCCAATATAAAAACCTTAACACCCCTTTGAGCAACCTTGGCAACCAACCGGCTAAGCGGGACACCGGGCTTTATATAAGGCAAAAACTCCCAATCAATCCCGTCCAGCATTTTATCTAAACGCTCTTTTGCATCACGCTGCACTGCGATAGCAATAACATCAATACAATGGCTGTGAACAACGTAGCGATAGGGTATTGCGGCGTGCATGGGAACTTCAACGGATGGGCGTGCGGTTGTCGTTGGATTACGCAGACAAGCGCGCATATCCGCATCTGTCGATTGAGGATCGTCGAGCTGCTCAAGGATGCGGTCCACGTCCATTTCCACAAAGCCGCTTTGGTCGTTTATGTCGCCTAGCCAGCGGCCCGATGCTTTGATCCACATGGTTCCATTCGCTTTGATCGAAGTGTTCCCCCCCGCCGCTTGTATCATGCTTGGAGTCGCGCCCAATTTGCGTGAATATGCGATAAGGCCGTCCAAATCTGCTAAATGCAATTGCATTGTACTCTCCTGAGCGTATCGAAATTAACGATGATGAAAAACAGGGATTAGCGACGTTTCAACAGGTCGGTTGTTGGCATCGGTTTCCATTAAATCCGCCATATAATCCCACCATCGCTGCATCACGTCATGCGCGGGTAGTTTGGCCATTGTGTGAGACGGACTACGGTACAAAACTGCAAACAATGCGTTTGTTTCAGGGTCATGGAAAATCGAATAGTCGCGAATGCCGGCCTTAGTCAGAAGATCGGTTAACTCTGGCCAGATTTCATCATGACGTTGGCGGTACAGATCAACACAGTTTGGTTTGAGCTCCATACGGAACGCGATTTTTTCCATCATCCGCGCCTGACCCGTGACCAAAGTCGCGGCAAGGCGATAACGCCAATCAATAACACACCTAGGAAAATGGACATGACAATCCCTGGAACATTCAACAATCCAAGGCCAAAGGTTACTAGCCCCATAATAAATGCTGCAATGATAACGCCGGGAACAGACCCGGATCCGCCCAGAATGTTAACCCCGCCTAAAACGACCATTGTTACGACTTCTAATTCCATACCTGAGGCGATTGAGGGTCGGGTCGAACCCAACCGCGATGTGAGACACACAGCGGCCAATCCTGACATAAGTCCGGTTAGCAGGAATAAAATGAGCTTAACGCGTTCGACGCGAATACCCGAAAACGCCGCTGCGGTAGCATTGTTTCCCACCGCATAAATGGCGCGACCAAAGTTCGTTTTGTGCAACAAAATCGTGTAAAAAACCGCAAGGATCACAAAGATCACAAATTCGACGGAAATCACCCAAAATACATAACCTTGTCCAAACCATGCAAAGTCCGCAGGATACCCGCGATAGGCCCCGTCCCCCAAAATGATGTAACTTAGACCTCGAAAGAAACTCATTGTGCCAATGGTGACGACAATCGATGGCAGCCCAAATCGTGTGATTAAAACGCCATTAAACGCGCCGCACATGACACCCGTTGTCAGACCAACCAAGACCAACACGGGTGTTGTGGCCCCGGCTTCCATCGCGACACCCATCATAGTTGACGCCAGCGCAATGATGGCTGCAACTGAAAGATCGATTTCGCCTGAAATGATCAACAAAGTCATCGCAAAAGCGATCATCGCTTTCTCAGTAAAGTTGAATGTGGCGTCACTTAAATTCCACGCATTAAGAAAATAAGGCGACGCAAAGCAGTTGAAAATGAAAATGAAGACCGCCACGCCGACTAAAAGCATTTCCCAACTTTTGAACGTACGCTCAAAGGGCGTTGTCAAACGATTGGGCATTTGAGGTTTGAGGTCGAGTACGCTCATTGTGTCCGCTCCGCTGATTTAAGAATGACTCGTCCTTGCCGGGCCTTTCCTGCGCGCGCATTAAAGAAGACGGCAATAATGATGGCGGCCCCTGAAATGGCGAGCTGCCAAAATGGTGAAATATTGACCACGGGTAAGGCATTTTTTACAACGCCAAGGAACAAAGCGCCCAAAACAGTACCAAACACCGTGCCCGCGCCCCCCGCGATTGACAGTCCACCAATCACACAGGCTGCAACAACATCAAGTTCAAACCCGCCCGCGATATCAACATAGGCCACAGCATAGCGCGCCACCCAAAGATAACCGCAAAGCCCGGCCAACATACCGGACAAAACAAAGGCATAGAATTGTGTTCGCCCCACATTCAGGCCCGTATAAACCGCTGCATGGGGGTTCCCTCCCACCGCAAAGAATGAGCGACCAAGCGTTGTGCTGTTCATCACTACAGCCATGATCGCAAATGCGGCCAGTCCGATCCATGCCATGACGGGCACGCCCAAAATGATGTGACGGGGCCAACCGGTAAAAGCAGCTGTCATTTCATGCGCATTGATCCACTGGCCTTCTGAAATTACAAAAACCATCCCACGGAAAATGGTCATCGTGCCAAGCGTCACAACGATTGAGGGTATGCCCAGTTTCCAAACAAAAAGGCCATTTATGGCCCCAAGGACAGCGCCCAAGCTCAATGCAACAACAAGAACAATACCGATGGGTAATCCCGGTGCGGCCACATTGATCATGGCACAAACCATGCCGGTCAGCGCAAGATTTGCCGCGACAGACAAGTCAATACAACGGGTCAAAATAACTGCCATCTGGCCGAGCGCCAAAATCAAAAGCGGGGTAGTATCGGTGAAAACTGCAACTAGATTGCTGGGCAGAATAAAACTTGGAAAGCGGCTCGCGATCAAGATCAAAAGCACAACCAAAGCGCCCAATAAAATCGCCTCGCGGGATTTTAGAAACGTCATGCGGCTGCTCCCTTTGTACCTATGCCTGCGGCGTTACGAACAAGATTTTCCGGAGTTAAATCGACGCCATCAAGCTCGGCGGCAATGCGGCCTTCGCGCATAACAATGACCCGATCTGACATGCCCAAAACTTCGGGAATCTCCGAAGACACCATAATGATGGACATGCCAAGTTCGGTGAGTTCAGCCATAAAATCGTGCACAGCGGCCTTTGATCCGATGTCGATCCCTTTCGTCGGCTCATCTAGAATGATGACACGGGGTGTTGTTGCCAACCATTTGGCAATCACGACCTTTTGTTGATTACCACCCGATAGACTGCCAACAGTGGTTTCAAGAGACGCCGCGCGCAAATCCAATCGTTCGGTATACTCACGCGCCAATGCGAACTCTTCAGCCAAACGAATGAATCCTTTGGCCGAAGTCTGTTTCATAGATGGTAAGGTTACGTTCTGGAAAATTGGCATTTCCAAAATTGCACCATGTTTACCGCGATCTTCGGGGACGTAGACAATGCCCGCGTCAATCGCCGCTGCGGGGGATCGGATAACTTTGATTTTTCCATCAATTTTGGTCACGCCTTTTGACGGGCGCGTAATCCCGATGAGGCTTTGCATAAACTCGGATCGCCCAGCCCCGATAAGACCATAGAACCCCAAAATTTCTCCCTCACGGAGCGTAAAGCCCATGTCTTCGAATTCAGTCGGATGACAATAGCCAACAACCTTAAGAACTTCTTTGCCAATTTTTGGTGTCCGTTTGCGATAGATCTGACCAACGGGACGGCCAACCATCATTTGAACAAGCGCGGCTTCATGCGTGTTTTTTATGGGGCCTGCGGCAATAAACTGACCATCGCGAAAAACGGTAAAATGATCGGAAATTCGGAATATTTCGTCAAATTTATGCGAGATAAACAAAATCGCCTTCCCACGATTTTTCAGTGTTTGCACCAAGACATATAGCTCTTCGATTTCGCTTTGACTTAAGGCTGCTGTCGGTTCATCCATAATGACCACGCGGGCCTCAACAGACAACGCCCGCGCAATCGCAACAAGATGGCGCGAGGCGATGCTCAGGTCTTTAAGTTTTACCGCAGGATTGATTTGCGCCCCGATGCCTTCTAAAATCTCGCGCGACAATTCCAATTGTTTCTTTGTGTCGATAAGCCCCCAACGCGTGCGGGGAGCGTGGCCGACAAAAATGTTCTCTGCGACCGTTAGCTCTTCGAACAATACAGTTTCTTGGTGAATGGCTGTAACTCCAGCATCCGCCGCAACCTGTGCGGTCGCAAAGGATACAGGCTGGCCGTCTAGTAATATTTCCCCGCCATCAGGTTGATAAATACCTGTCAAAATTTTCACGACGGTTGATTTTCCCGCGCCATTTTCCCCGATCAATGATGTGACTTGCCCTGGGAATAATTCGAGCTGAACCCCATCTAATGCCTTCACACCGGGAAATTCCTTAGTGATCCCTGAAAGGGCAAGCACCGCTTTGGGCTTGCTCAAATTGCAAATTTCCATAACCAACTCCGACGGGAAACACTGTGTGTATGAAGGGTGGGACAGAATTACGTCCCACCCCAAGCAAGGATTTAGAAAATGTCCTTGAACGCATCGATGTTGGACAGATCATAAACAAACGGATCAGCCATAGCTGCCGTCCCATTTTCGTCCAAAGTCACCTCACCCATGCGCCCCATAGAGAGGGTATCGCCTGGGTTTGCCTCTGTTTCACCGGCAGCCAAATCATGTGCAATCACCGTAATCGCATAACCCAAATCTATTGGGTTCCAGATCGCAAAGCTCTTGGTGGCACCAGAGTGAACTGCGCCGGCCATCTCGGATGGAAGTCCAAGACCAGTGACATTCACTTCGCCAATTTTTCCTTGGTCCGCAACGGCTTGAGCTGCCGCAACAATACCAACAGATGTCGGTGAAATAATGGCGTCTAGATCAGGATGAGACTGCATAAGACCAACGGCCTCACGATAGGATTTATCCGCGAGATCATCACCATAGACGGTTGCGACAAGATCAATCCCATCATAGTTGGGCAATACGGCGGTCATTTCTTCGATCCAGCGGTTTTGCGCGGTAGATGTGGTCGTCGCGGACAAAAGAGCAACTTCACCGCCATCTGGCAGATTGTCCGCCGCCATTTTCAGGATCATGTTGCCAATTAATGCAGGCGATGATGGATCCAAGTGCATCATGCGACCATCAGGCGCCACACCTGAATCCCATGAGACAACCGGAATGCCCCGATCCATAGCGCGTTTCAAAATTGGCACCAATGCGTCTGTATCATTGGCTGAGATTGCTATCGCATCCACTCTTTGCGCGATCAGTGAGTTAATGACCTCAATTTGACCTTCTGCGGTGGTGTCGGTGGGACCCGTGTAGATAATCTCAACGCCGCCCAACTCGTCAGCAGCTTCTTGCGCGCCTTCATTCGCGGCTTCAAAGAATCCGATTCCCAGCGCCTTTACAACCAGTGCAATACGCATGTCATCAGCTGCGGCAGCATGTGATGCAACCAACCCGATTGCGACCGTTGATAGTAATGTCTTCAGCTTCATGGTTTTCCTCCCTTGGAATTTATATTTACGGCGTCATAAACTTCGTTAAGACGCCGTTTTTTCGATTGCGTTATTCGGCTGCGCAACGATGAGCCGGATCTCGGCCTCCTCAATCATTGCTGCCGCCCGATCACTAATGCCTTCATCCGTAATCAAAATATCAACCCGCTTAAGCGGGCATAAAATCAGACTCGAACGTGCCTCAAACTTTGATGAATCCACCAACAGAACCAACTCGTCCGCTTGGCCAATCAGCTTTTGTTCGGCCTGCACGATAAGAGGGTCTGCTTCCATTACCCCTAGAGGGCCGATGCCTTGTGCGCCCATAAACATCCGGCGCGCACAAAAATTCGCGGTGACATCATTGGCAAATGGCGACAGCACTATATTTTGCTCGCGATACACAATACCGCCAGACATCATCACCGTATTTTTTGAATTTTTCAGCAGATGCTCTGCAATGGGAAACGAATTCGTAAACACCTCACAATGGCGCGTCGCCAACGGATGCACCATTTGCAATGTCGTGGTCCCACCATTGATTATAATGGCGTCCCCCTCATCACAGAGATCGACTGCGGCGCGCGCAATTGATTGCTTTTGCACGATATTGAGCGTTTCATTGACTGAAAACGGGCGGCCAGCAAGGCCCGGATAGGCTTTAGGCCCAACCGATTCAGCGCCACCACGAATGCGGCGTAGCTTTTTTTCCAAATGAAGCGCAGAAATGTCACGCCGGATAGTTGCTTCTGATGCGCCGGTAAGACTGCACAGCTCTACGACAGTCGCGATCGACCGATCTTGCAATGCAGATAAAATTACATGATGGCGCTCTTTTTCGTGCATTCCGTGCCCCCTTTTGAACATCTCGGACGAGAGTGTTCGTGAACCGTATCGGCAGAATCAATCAAAGTAAATCAAAATATTCCAAAAACTGCTCATTTTAAATCAAGAACGGTCATGGGTGATCATTATTGGTTGACAAATCGTCACGCTTCGCTCACCAATCGGGCAACTTGAGAGCACTTTGGCCGCAATTTGGAGAGCACTATGCAAAAACAACCGTCATCAGCACTGCCATCACTTTGGGATGCAAAGCTGGCCGCAACTATGAGCGAACCAGACTTACTGCTGTACCGCTCCAATTTGTTAGGTTCAGATAAGCGCGTTACAAATTATGGCGGCGGCAACACTTCGACGAAAGTGACGCAAGTCGATCCGTTGACAGGCTCTGCGGCCGAAGTTCTATGGGTCAAAGGCTCGGGTGGCGACATTGGCTCCATCAAATTAGAGGGCTTTTCGACGTTATATATGGACAAGCTGCGCCAGCTCAAAGATCTCTATCGCGGTCCAAATCACGAAGATGAAATGGTCGCGTATTTGCCCCATTGCACATTTAATTTGAATCCACGCGCTGCTTCTATTGATACACCGCTTCACGCATATGTCCCCCATAGCCACGTAGACCACATGCATCCCGATGCCATCATTGCAATTGCCGCTGCCAAAGACAGTAAAGCACTGACTGCAAAAGTGTTTGGGGATGATATCGGCTGGCTTCCTTGGAAAAAACCCGGCTATGAGTTGGGGCTTTGGTTGGAAAAATACTGCTTGGACAATCCAAATGCCAAGGGTGCTGTTTTAGAAAGCCACGGGCTTTTCACTTGGGCGGATGACGCACAGGAATGTTATGAATTAACCCTCGATGTGATCAATAAAGCCATCGCTTATTTCGAAAAAGAAACAGCAGACGTGCCGGCATTTGGCGGTGAAGTTCACACATCTCTACCTCCCGCAGAGCGCCGCGCAACAGCCGCACGATTGATGCCTGCCATACGCGGCTTTATTTCCGAAGCACAGCACATGGTCGGTAATTTTGATGACAGCGATACCGTTCTAGACTTTGTAAACGCAGCGGATATGCCTGCACTGGCGGCCCTAGGCACGTCTTGCCCAGACCATTTCTTGCGTACAAAAATCTGCCCCCTCGTGGTCAAGTATGATCCCGCTAGCAATAACATCGAGAGTGTTCTTGATGAATTGGGCACGCAGATCGCAGACTACAGAGCTGATTATGCCGCCTATTATGACCGCTGCAAACACGCCGATAGTCCCGCAATGCGTGATCCAAATGCAATCGTGTATTTGGTACCGGGCGTGGGCATGATTACTTTTGCAAAAGACCGGGCTACTGCGCGTATTTCAGGCGAGTTTTACGTGAATGCGATCAACGTGATGCGCAATGCGGCTGCGGTATCTGAGTATTGCGGCCTGCCAGAGCAAGAGGCCTTTGACATCGAATATTGGCTGCTAGAAGAAGCAAAGCTTCAACGCATGCCAAAAGCCAAATCACTGGCGGGACGCATCGCTTTGGTGACGGGCGGCGCAGGTGGAATCGGTGCGGCAACAGCAGAGCGGTATTTGGCTGAGGGCGCTTGTGTAGCATTGGCTGATATTAGCGCTGATAACCTTACAACAACGACCACCCATTTGGAAAAACGCTATGGCCCCGATGTGGTGCGTGGCGTTTTGATGGATGTGACGAATGAAACGGCGGTGGAAGATGCCTTTACTGAGATTGCTGTAGAGTTTGGCGGGATCGACATTCTTGTCTCGAATGCAGGGATCGCCTCATCCGCCCCCGTCGAAGACACAACATTAGCGCTTTGGAATAAGAACATGGAGATCCTATCAACGGGGTATTTCCTTGTCTCTCGCGCGGCGTTCAAAATGTTGCGGGTACAAGACATCGGCGGATCCATTGTTTTTGTCGCTTCAAAAAACGGGCTCGCGGCATCGCCAAACGCTTCTGCCTATTGCACGGCAAAAGCATCAGAAATCCACCTTGCACGCTGTTTGGCCCTTGAAGGTGCAGAAGCGGGCATACGCGTCAACGTCGTAAACCCGGATGCTGTCCTACGGGGCTCAAAAATCTGGGAGGGTGACTGGTTGGATCAACGCGCCTCAACCTATGAAACCAACAAAGATGGGCTCGAAGAAATGTATCGCCAACGCTCCTTGCTCAAAAGGTCGGTTTTGCCTGAAGACATCGCAGAGGCTGCTTATTTCTTTGCATCTGAACAGTCGGCAAAATCTACGGGTAACATTTTGAATGTAGACGCTGGAAACGTGCAAGCGTTCACCCGTTAGAGGGAAACCTGAAGAGGAAACATTATGATTAGCCCCACTTTCATTGAGTCGCACAACGCGCGACACACTGCGGACCTTCAAGCAGATTTTGACGCATTGGGTGAACAGCTTGACCGCAGGGGCGTGAAAATCGAACAGCTCGTCACAGATGCCCGCGCCTTTGGCGTCGCGGTCCCATCGTGGGGCACTGGCACTGGGGGCACGCGATTTGCGCGATTTCCGGGGCCTGGTGAACCCGCGACAATTTTCGACAAGCTTGACGATTGCGGTGTGATTCATCAACTAACGCAAGCGGCCCCCTCGGTATCGCTCCACATCCCTTGGGATATGGCACCGCCATCTGACTTAAAAGCTAAGGCCCGCCAAATGGGGCTGACCTTTGATGCTGTCAATTCCAACACATTTCAGGACGCCGAAGACCAGCCTCATAGCTACAAATTTGGCTCCCTCAGCCACACAAGCGCTCCGACACGTCAACAGGCCGTAGACCATAACCTTGCCTGTATCGACTTCGGAGATGAGGTCGGATCCAAAGCTCTGACAGTCTGGATTGGGGACGGCAGCAATTTCCCCGGACAGACCCACATGGGCCGGCAGTTTGAGCGTTATCTCGACGCAATGAAAGAGATCTACGCCGGATTGCCAAACGAGTGGCGACTGTTTTCAGAACACAAAATTTATGAACCCGCGTTCTATTCGACCGTTGTGCAGGACTGGGGCACGTCCCTTTTGACCGCGCAGGAACTGGGGGAAAAAGCCATGTGTCTGGTCGATTTGGGCCACCACGCCCCCAATGTGAATATAGAAATGATTGTTTCGCGGTTGATACACGCAGGCAAACTGGGTGGATTTCATTTCAACGACAGCAAATATGGCGATGACGACCTTGATAGCGGTACGATTGATCCGTTCCGGCTTTTCCTTGTTTGGAACGAACTTATCGACGCGGAAACCGCAACACCGCTTAATCTGTCCCATATGATTGACCAATCCCACAATGTGACTGACCCAATCGAAAGCCTAATGATTTCATGTGTTGAGATTCAACGCGCAGCTCTCCAAGCCCGGCTTGTAGATCGTGTGGCGCTTGCCGGATATCAGGTGGATAACGACGCGTTGATGGCCTCGGCCACGTTGCGCGCAGCCTTTCGCACAGATGTCAGCCCTATAATGGCAATGGCCCGCTTAAAGGACGGCGGCGCGATTAACCCCATCGCAGCTTACCGTGAGTCTCGCTACAGAAAACAAGTGGCTGAGGTGCGCCCGGCAATCACCAGCTCTGGTGGCGGCATCGTTTGATCCAAAACAATTGCATTTTTTACGGGCAAAGTGCCCCCATAAAGGCGGATTTTTATTTGGGGAACGATGGGGTACAACTGCTATATATTTTTAATTCTTAGCACAGCACATTCGTGGTTCAAAAATACCATAATGCGACGAAACGACATTAGGTCCAGAGCCTTAGCTTACACAGAGACACGTGAATTCACGTTACAGCACAATGGTCTCACGTGTCGGGCGTGTTATAAGGCATCAGGCACTGGTCCCGTGGACATCCCGACGACCAACTCTGCCTCCAGAAGCAGGTTGGGGATGTTTGAGGCAGTCGGATCTTCGATTTGCCCGATCAGCATCTTTGCAATTTCGCGACCTGCGCTTAAGACCGACGATCGCACGGCCGTGAATACTGGCACACTTTGACGATTAGAGAGATACGACAGGTCATCATCGTAGCTGATCAACGACACATCCCGCCCGATTTCCAATCCCGCCTCTTGGATCGCACGACGCGCACCAATCGCTAAGATAATCGACGAAACCAATAGCGCAGTCGGGCGTTCATGGCGTGCAAGATAATCCTTCGCCACGGCGTGACCATGGTCCTCTGTCATTGGTCCACGCCACATCAGATCTAGATCAGGTGTGATATCTGCGGAATGCAAAGTCGCCTCATAACCGGCGCGACGGCGCATCGCGAAATCCAATCGTTCGTCACCATTCAACAAACCGATCCGGCGATGTCCTAGGTCCAACAGAAATTGGGTCGCCCGCTCAAAGGCCCGGCGATTATTCACATCCACCCAAGCATAGGGATCCGACACATTCGTTGCACGGCCATGCACCACAAACGGCAATCCGATATCTCGCATCAATGCTATCCGCAGGTCATTGGGGCGCGGAGATTGCAGTACAATCCCATCAATGGACCCTTCTGATTTCAACTTACGATAGGTTGCCTCTTCTTCATCCTGCTCTGTCAAAGATAGCGACAAACTATATCCAGCGGCCGCGCTTGTTTCGGTCAACCCACCTATAAAATCGCCAAAAATTGGGTTTACCAACTCATAACGATTATGAGTGGTCAGCACGTGCCCAATGTTAAACGATCGCCCCGTTGCAAGCCCGCGTGCCTTTTTATTCGGTTGGTAATCAAACTCTTTCGCCGCTTGAGCAACACGTGCGCGTGTCTTCGCGCTCACTTCTGGATACCCGCCAAGTGCGCGAGAAACGGTTGTTTGCGACAAACCAAGTTGTTTTGACAGTTCTTTTAGATTCATATCGCCGTCCGTGTCATATCCAAAGCGCTTCCAATGTTTGAAATAACTTCTGTCAAATTCTCTATTTTGGTCAAGGCTAAACTGTACGTGTATCTACAAAATATTCAACTTTTCTGCGAAAAGAGTTGACATGACACCCAGAATCGGAATTTTTAGTGTATTTAAAGCGCTTTGGATTTGTCACTGGGAGGTGCCATTTTTTCATTTCATAGCGCTAATAGGGAGAAACCAAATGAAAACCGCTTTTTACGCAAGTGTTGCAACACTTGCCATCACCGCACATGCCGCATCGGCAGAACAAATCACTGTTTTTGGCACATGGCTCAGCCCCGAAGCCGAGATTGTAGAAGAAGTTTTCGACATTTTCGAAGAGCGTACTGGCCATGAAGTGTCCTATGTCGGTTCTGACAGCTTTGAACAGCAAGTGCTAATTGACGCTGAGGCTGGCTCAGCCCCAAACATCTCTATTTTCCCACAGCCTGGCCTAGCATCGGATATGGCATCGCGTGGTTTTCTAACACCATTGCAAGAGGGCACAGGCGATTGGGTGCGCGAAAATTATGCCGCTGGTCAATCCTGGGTTGATCTGGCCACCTTTGCTGATGAAAACGGTGATGACCAGCTTTATGGTATGTTCTTTCGCGTCGATCTGAAATCACTCGTCTGGTATTCGCCTGAGAACTTCGAAGACGCTGACTACGAAGTCCCAGAAACGATGGAGGAACTGATCGCTTTGTCAGATCAAATCGTTGCAGACGGTGGCACACCATGGTGCATCGGTCTCGGATCAGGTGCAGCAACAGGTTGGCCAGCCACAGACTGGGTCGAAGATATGATGCTACGAACACAGCCCCCAGAGCTCTATGACCAATGGGTGTCAAATGAGCTCAAGTTCAACTCGCCAGAAGTCATCGAAGCCATCGAAACATTCGGCACGTTTGCCCTAAATGACGATTACGTCGCTGGCGGCGCGGGTGCCGTTGCATCCACGGACTTCCGCGACAGCCCAAAAGGTCTGTTTGATAGCCCGCCCCAGTGCTACATGCATCGTCAGGCGTCTTTCATCCCTGCGTTCTTCCCTGAAGGTACTGTAGTTGGCGAAGACGCTGACTTTTTCTACTTCCCAGCCTTTGCTGAAAAAGATCTGGGCTCGCCGGTTTTAGGTGCGGGTACATTATTTGCCATTACAAACCCATCAAACGGCGCGCAGGAACTGATCGAATTCCTTCGTGATCCAGCTGCACACGAAGTATGGATGGGTTACGGCGGCTTCTTAACACCTCACAAAAGTGTAGATGCCGCAAAGTTCCTTGACGATACATCCCGCGCTCTGAACGAGGTTTTGTTAGGAGCGACAACCTTCCGCTTTGATGGCTCTGACTTGATGCCCGGTGCTGTTGGTGCAGGCAGCTTCTGGACAGGCATGGTGGATTACACCAGCGGAAAAGCAGCAGCGGATGTTGCTGCGGACATCGATGCCTCTTGGCCGAACTAAAAACCTGCCTGAGTTTCGAAACACCGCTTTGACCGGTGCTGATCGGTCAAAGTAAACTGATTTCGGGTCTCGATCACTGTTCCCTCTCGCTGCGTGCCGGCCGTTTTGCACCGCACGCCTCACGAAAGATTTTCCAATGAACCCGGCTCTTCTTGGCCTTATGACCGTTATCGTCGGCGTCAGTGCATGTCTTGGATATTTCTACTTTTCCAACTTGCTGCTCGACAAGGTTATCTTCCCACCTAAAGCCGGCGATAAGGGCCGCAACATCACACGCGCCAACATGGTGCGCCCGTGGTTGTTTCTGTTTCCCGCCATGTTCGCGCTCGGCTTATACCTTGGCTACCCTGTGATTGAGACACTCCGCCTGTCTCTTACGGACCGATCACAGGATGGGGCGTTTGTAGGCTTGGCCAATTACGAAAAGATGTTCAGCGAACCCAAGTTCTGGGAAGCCATGCGTAACAACATGCTCTGGCTCGTCGTTGTACCTGCGGGCTCCACCGCGTTTGGCCTGCTTGCAGCGCAGCTCACCGACCGCATCAGTTGGGGTAATATCGCCAAATCTCTGATATTTATGCCAATGGCGATTTCATTTGTTGGGGCCTCAGTGATCTTCAAACTGGTTTATGACACCCGACCAGTCGACCAAGAACAAATTGGAATTCTCAACGCAGTCTGGCTTAATTTCGAGGGCGGCTTCGGCACCACTATTGCCCTAAAAATCATACCAACGCTGCTCATGCTCGCGTTTGTTGCGATGGTCGCCTACGCTGTGAATGCTGTCATCGCACCGCTGCGCAGCCGCTACGCCAAAGACAGCAGCGCGGCCAAAATATTGTGCATCATTGCGGCCGGTCTTGGCGTGGGCCTGATCATCAAAACGTTGATCTCAGTCTTTCAGCTTCTGACAACCACATTCACCTATGGCGAGCCACAAACATGGCTCACCATCCCGTTCTGGAACTCAATCTTCCTGATGATCGTCTTGATTTGGATCCAAACTGGTTTTGCCATGGTTATCCTTTCTGCGGCTTTGCGCGGCGTACCCGAGGAAACTATCGAAGCGGCAATTGTCGATGGTGCCAACCCGTTTGAAGTCTTTTTCATGATTAAGGTCCCACAGATAAAAACCACGATCGTCGTGGTTTGGACCACGATCACCCTCGTAGTGCTGAAAATCTTCGACATCGTTTACGCCATGACCAATGGGCAGTGGGAAACACAGGTTCTGGCCAACTACATGTTCGACAAATTGTTCCGTGCCAACGATTGGGGCGTAGGGTCTGCATCTGCGATCATCATTATGCTGCTCGTTAGCCCAATTCTTGTTTGGAACGTCTACAACGCCCGCAAAGAAATGACGGAGAAATAACATGAGCAACATAGCAGGTACCAAATCTTCGCTTACATGGATCGTTCATATTTCCACCGCTCTTCTCGTCGCGCTGTGGCTGTTCCCCACCGTCGGATTGCTGGTTTCTTCGTTCCGCACCGCAGACCAAATCTCTGGTTCTGGCTGGTGGAGCTCGATGTTCGCATCGAGCCAAAACCTAGTGATCCGGGTCGCAGACCCTGATGATTTCCGTGTCCCGCAAGGTGATCAATTTGTCGTTGAAGACAATTTGTTCGACGAAGGCTCTGAATCCGTCATTTCTGTTTGGGGGACGTCATCGCGCGCAATCGACAACTACAAAGCAGGCGAAACCGCTAACTTGGGCGAGGGAGAAACCCTGACTTTGCAAGCCAACGGTGATTACATCTGGAAAGGCAACGACGACCAAATTTCTGGTCGTGCTCAACGTGTCTTCGCCACGGCAAAAAGCCCGCCGAAATTTACCCTTGGCAACTACGCCAACGTTCTTTTTACCGGCAACAGCACCGAAGGCATGTCAAAAGCGTTTTTCAATACGCTCACGGTGACGATCCCCGCGACGATCATCCCAATCACTATAGCCGCCTTTGCGGCCTATGCATTGGCCTGGATGGAATTTCCGGGACGCGCTCTGCTGATTGCTGTTGTTGTAGGCTTACTTGTTGTACCGCTCCAATTGGCCTTGATCCCATTGCTAAAATTGCACCTCGCTATTGGCATCGGCAAGGGGTATCTGGGAGTGTGGATGGCCCACACTGGGTTTGGCCTGCCGCTCGCGATATACCTGTTGCGAAATTACATGATCGGCCTGCCACGTGACATCATCGAAAACGCCAAAGTAGACGGTGCGACTGATTTCCAGATCTTTACCAAGATCGTCCTGCCGCTGTCGTTCCCCGCGCTCGCCTCCTTTGCTATTTTCCAATTCCTGTGGACATGGAACGATCTGCTGGTTGCTAAGGTTTTCTTAATAGATGCGAGCGGCCAAACAACCGTAATGACCAACCAGATTGTCGAACTTCTGGGCACCAGAGGCGGCAATTGGGAAATCTTGGCAACCGCCGCATTCGTCTCAATCGCAGTACCGCTGGCGGTTTTCTTTTCAATGCAACGCTTCTTGGTTCGCGGCTTGCTCGCGGGATCCGTAAAATAGAGACTACTATGACAAAAATTGACAAAAATTTTGTGCACAACGGCCTTACGAAAGACGCCGATTGGTGGCGAGGTGCGGTCATCTATCAGATTTACCCGCGCAGTTTTCAGGACAGCACAGGCACTGGGATCGGAGATCTGAAAGGAATCGCGAACCGGTTGCAGCATATTGCAGATCTTGGCGCAGATGCGATCTGGATTTCACCCTTTTTCAAATCACCCATGGAGGATTTTGGATATGACGTCAGCGATTACTGCGACGTCGATCCGATGTTTGGCACACTAGATGACTTCGATCACCTGATCGAGACGGCACATAAACTGAACCTCAAGGTCATGATCGATCTGGTGCTTTCACACACATCCGATCAACATGACTGGTTTGTGCAATCGCGCAGCAGCCGTGACAACCCCAAGTCTGATTGGTACGTGTGGTCCGACCCAAAACCTGACGGCACCCCCCCCAACAATTGGCTTTCGATCTTTGGTGGCTCCGCATGGCAGTGGGACACACGAAGAGAGCAATATTTCCTACACAATTTCCTTACCTCCCAACCGGACCTGAATTTTCATACACCTGCCGTGCAAGACGCGCTCATTGATACAGCACGTTTCTGGCTGAACCGCGGAGTCGATGGGTTTCGTTTGGACACGATCAACTTCTACGTTCACGATGCCGAACTGCGAGATAATCCCAGCTTGCCGCCCGAATTGCGCAACGTAACGATCGCGCCATCCGTGAACCCCTATAACCATCAGGAACACCTGTATTCTAAAAACCGGCCCGAAAACGTCCCATTCCTGCGTAAACTTCGGTCTTTAATGAACGAATACAACGCTGCCGCTGTCGGAGAAGTCGGAGACGCGCAGCGTGGTTTGGAAATTTTGGGCGAATATACCGCCGGCGACGATTTGATGCATATGTGTTACGCATTTGAATTCTTAGCTAAAGATCAGCCAACTGCGGCCCGCATCGCGGAGGTTTTAAACAAAGTCGACGATGTGGCGGCAGATGGCTGGGCCTGCTGGGCCTTTTCCAACCACGACGTCCCGCGCCACATCAGCCGTTGGTCTTTGTCAGACGCAGCTATCCGCGCGATGACGACTTTGATCGTTTGTTTGCGCGGAACGGTCTGCATTTACCAAGGCGAAGAACTTGGCCTCCCAGAAGCTGATGTCTCATTGGAAGACTTGCAAGATCCCTACGGCCTCGAGTTTTGGCCGGAATACAAGGGCCGCGATGGTTGCCGCACACCGATGGTCTGGGAGAACAACAACCAAAACGCCGGGTTTTCAGACGTTAAGCCATGGCTTCCTGTGTCTGACACCCACTTAAACATTAATGTCGCGACCCAAGCCAACGATCCCGACGCGATGCTGCACCATTACAAAGCCGCCATCGCCTTGCGACACGCGCATCCCGCACTTGCAACGGGTCGCCACAGCGACCTTAGCAACGTGGGCGACGTGCTGCACTTCCAACGCCATCAAGACGGCACCGAAATATTCTGTGCTTTCAATCTATCCGACGCGCCTGCCACCATCTCCTTACCGGCGGGCAACTGGCAACAAATCGGCGCGAACCTCGGCAGTGCCCCCATCAAGGACACATCCATCGCACTCGCACCTTGGCAGCCGCTTTTGGCGCAACGATTTTCATAAAGGGTTCACATAATGGCTGATCTCAAACTCACGAATATAGAAAAAACCTACGCTGGTGCGGTCAACGTCCTGAATAACATCAACCTTGATGTCAAAAAGGGAGAGCTTATCGTCTTCGTTGGCCCATCTGGTTGCGGAAAATCCACTCTATTACGAATGATTGCTGGACTTGAAAGCATCACGAGTGGCGTGCTTGAAATCGATGGCGAAGAAGTCAATAACGTGCCTCCAGCACAACGCGGCATCGCTATGGTGTTCCAATCCTACGCGCTCTACCCGCATATGACAGTCCGTGATAACATGTCCTTTGCATTGAAATTGGCCAAAAAATCCCAAGCTGAAATCGACGCGGCCATCACCAAAGCCGCTAAGATTCTGCAACTTGACGATTATCTGGATCGTTTACCAAAGGCACTGTCCGGCGGGCAACGTCAGCGGGTCGCCATCGGCCGCTCCATTGTCCGTGATCCTAAAGTCTATCTGTTTGATGAACCGCTTTCGAACCTAGATGCGGGCCTAAGGGTCGCAACCCGTATCGAAATCGCGCAGCTCAAAGAATCTATGCCCGACAATACCATGATCTACGTCACCCATGATCAAGTAGAGGCAATGACGCTTGCGAGCCGTATCGTGGTGCTCGCGAATAAGGGCATTGCTCAGGTTGGCACGCCGCTTGAACTTTACGAACGCCCCGAAAACGAATTCGTTGCGCAATTCATCGGCTCACCTGCGATGAACCTGCTACCAGGCAAGATCACCGAGACAGGCGACCATACAACCGTTACGCTCGACGGGGGGGGCACAGCCTATTCTGCAGTACCAACCCAAGAGGCCGACAAAGGCCTGCAAGTGAATATCGGCGTGCGGCCCGAAGATCTCGTTCCGACAGATGGAACCGCTCTTTTTAGCGGGACCGTCAAATTTTCAGAAGCATTGGGTGAAGTGACACTGCTCTATTTCGAACCTCAAAACAGAAACGAACCGGTTATCGGAAAACTACCTGGCATTCACACCGAAACCCGGGGAAAATCGATGGCTCTTACAGCCGCACCTGACAAAATTCAAATTTTCCATGACACTAAATCACTCTACTATCGCTAAATGGGGGCAATCAATGGATCGCATCCCGATCAAGCGAGAATATCCCAGACCCGCAATACGCTTTGCTTCTTCGTCTAAGCAATCATCATCTCGGAGCAGGCCTGGACGATGAGCAACGTTTTGATACCCCTCACGTGGCTTTACAGGCCGTGAGACCCAACCCGTTGAGGAACGAATTACTGCCGTCAGAACAATTACCTACAGAATTTTAAAAGCCCCACCATCAAAGGCTCTCTCTGAATATCTTTAAACTATTAGCAAGATCAAATACATGTTCGCCTTCGGATGCGAGCGGAAGTGTTTCGAGCAACGCTTGATACAAGGGGCGCAGTCCGCGACCTAGATCATCGGCTGTCAGGCCACGTCGCTCAATCGCCCAGATCGCAACAATGGCTTCAATTGTGGCGATCTTGAAGCAAGCATCAATCTGACGCGACAAGTCAAAGCTGGCATGGACGGCATTGCTTGAAGTGTCTTCGACACCATCTGCGACTTGCCCTATTGAATGCAATAGAGATGGTGCAGACCAGATCTTAACCGAAGTGACCAACGATGCCGTGATATGCCCTAGGTTCAGGAATTGAACGCCGCCCATGGGGGCATGGTCCTTTGCAAGCCCGATAGGCAAACCCGAAAATGCTGGCCATTGTTGTTTCTGGACACGCTCGCCTGCCATATCTGCAGATTTCCCCAACGCCTGTCGCATCATATCAATCGCGAGGGTCAGACGTGTGGTGTCCATATTGCCGTGGCTTAACGCAGTTCTGCCGTTCTCCAGCACCAGCGGGTTCACAGCCGTGCTTTGCATCTCATCCGCCACGACTTGTTCAAGCCAACCCAGACATTCCTGTACAGCGCCCAGTACTTGCGTGACATTCCGAAAACTCAACGGATCCTGCAAAAAGCGGTTTGCGCCTTTTTGATGCAAAGCGCTATCTGCAAACAGAACCGCCAATCGTTCGGCCATGTGATGTTGGCCGCCCCTCAACGTAGCCTGTGCCACCGCAGACGACATCGCATCGAGATTGCCACGCAGCCCTTCCAATGACAACGCTGCGGCATGAGTGAAGGCTTCCATCAAATTTTTCAACTCGTCCAGACACAGGCAGAGCGTGGCCAGCGCAAAAGCGTTACAATTGATCAAACTCAGGGCGTCTTTGGCAGCGGGCAATCCCGCCACTGCGGCTCGTGGGTCGGACAGTACCCAGTCGGCCAGCTGGGCCAGCGGAACCAAATCGGATGCGCCGACTGAACCGCTCGCATCAATCTGGGGCATCGGGTCTTCGTTGGCTTTTTCGACCAACAACTCCAGCAACGCTGGCGACAAACCAGACAGCCCGTGGCTGTGTTCGTTGATCATCAAGATCAGAGTCGCACGTATAGTCACAGATTCTGCGATGGGCCCCGGGACACGGGTGCCATGCGCCCGAACCAACGCTCGGTTATAAGCAGCAATGTCCTCTGGTGCCACCGCATGGTCCTTTTGCGATCCAACACCTGTGTTCACTCCGTAGACCGGCGTACCAGAGGCGACGATATCGTCTATGACTTTCCGGGTTTTAAAGGCACGTGCCAACGCTTCGGGCGATAACCGCACAGGCCGGTGTTCACGCGCCGAACACGCCACATCGAACGGGGTCAGAGGGCCCGCACCAATGACCAATTCACTCATATTAAAGGATTCCCGGTAATTTCAGCCCGTTCTCGCGAGCGCAGTCCCGTGCGATATCATAGCCTGCATCAGCATGTCGCATGACACCTGTCGCAGGATCGTTCCAGAGCACATTTGCAATGCGGCGATCCGCATCCGCACTGCCATCACAACAAATAACCATACCAGAATGTTGCGAATACCCCATGCCAACGCCTCCGCCGTGGTGCAGGGACACCCAGGTGGCGCCACTCGCCGTATTCAAAAGGGCATTGAGCAAAGGCCAATCACTGACCGCGTCAGACCCATCCTTCATTGCTTCGGTTTCGCGATTGGGTGACGCGACAGATCCGCTGTCCAAATGGTCCCTACCAATGACGATGGGGGCAGACAATTCACCAGTACGGACCATCTCATTAAAGGCCAACCCCAGCTTGTCTCGCAACCCCAGCCCGACCCAACAAATCCGCGCAGGCAAACCCTGAAAGGCGATGCGATCGCGCGCCATATCAAGCCAATTATGCAGATGTTCATCGTCAATCAGCTCTTTAACCTTGGCGTCGGTCTTGTAGATATCTTCGGGGTCGCCGGACAGCGCACACCAGCGAAACGGGCCTATCCCACGACAGAAGAGCGGGCGAATGTAGGCAGGGACAAATCCAGGGAAAGCAAAAGCAGTCTCTAACCCTTCCTCTAACGCTACTTGCCGGATGTTGTTGCCGTAATCCAATGTTGGCACGCCCATGTTCCAATAGTCGACCATCGCTGCCACATGTGTTTTCATCGACGCGCGCGCGGCGGCCTCAACCTCCTTAGGATCGGTTTCTTGCTTTGCGCGCCATTCTGCGACACTCCAACCCAGCGGCAAATACCCATGAATCGGGTCATGGGCGCTGGTTTGATCGGTGACGATGTCAGGCTTAACCCCACGCGCAACCAATTCGGGCACCACATCTGCAGCATTGCCGATCAACGCCACAGATTTAGCTTCACCCGCTGCGGTCCAACGCGCGATCATGGCCAGCGCATCATCAAGACTATCGGTTTTTTCGTCGACATATTTTGTGCGCAAGCGAAAATCGGCGCGAGTCTCGTCACACTCCACGGCCAAACAGCAAGCACCCGCCATAACGGCCGCAAGCGGCTGCGCGCCACCCATGCCTCCCAAACCACCGGTCAAGATCCACCGCCCCTTTAGGCTGCCGCCGTAGTGCTGCCGTCCCGCCTCAACAAAAGTTTCATACGTGCCTTGCACGATGCCTTGTGTGCCAATGTATATCCACGAGCCAGCGGTCATCTGCCCGTACATAGCAAGCCCTTTTTTATCGAGCTCGTTGAAGTGATCCCAAGTGGCCCAGTGGGGCACGAGGTTGGAATTGGCAATCAAAACGCGCGGCGCATCTGCATGAGTTCGAAAAACGCCGACGGGCTTGCCCGATTGGACCAGCAAAGTTTGGTCGTTTTCTAATGCTCGCAGGCTGTCCACAATCTGGTCAAAGGCTTCCCAATTCCGCGCGGCACGACCAATCCCTCCATAGACAACGAGCGCATCCGGGTTTTCAGCCACATCGGGATGCAGATTGTTCATCAGCATTCGCAAAGGGGCTTCGGTCAACCAGCTCTTGGTGCTAATCTCGGAGCCTGTAGCTGGGAGGACGACGCGGCTATTATGTCCTGTTTTCACTGCGATATCTCCTTGTATCTGGTTGTGAATTGAATTGGGTTTCTCAAAGTGCTGATCATGGTCAGGCCCACAGGGTCAGTCATATCCTTCTGCAGGCTGTCATGTCCTATACGATCAAAAGCTGGTGGTTCTGTGATGGCGGATACGCCCTTGGGGTTGTTCAAGCTAACGGTCACATCAAATTCTCTCATCAAGGCTTCCATTCGCTCAGTTCTTCAAGGACGGTCTTCAACACCTTGCGCAGTTTTTCAGCCTTTAGAGGATCATATATCCAAGGTGCGTTTTCTGAACGTAGGTAGGTAGATTGCGAAATCTCCATTTGAATCGCATGAACGCCGTTTTCGGGCTTTCCATAATGCCGAGTTGTCCAGCCCCCTTTGAATCGGCCATTCAGGACTGACGTGAAGTCACGTGCCTGCTTACAGGATGCTTCAACACGATGCGCAATGGTTGGGTCGCAACTTGCGTCATCAAAAGTACCGATATTCAAGTCAGGTAAAAGCCCGTCAAACAAACGGGGAATCTGACCACGGATGGAGTGGCAATCATAAAGTATGGCAAAACCATAGGTCTCGCGCACGCGGCCAATCTGTTCCTTTAGTGCCCTGTGATAAGCGTCATGGTACGTTGCCAGCCGTTGCATTTGCGCAGCTCGCGCAAGTGGTGTCTTGCGAATTGAATTGCCGTCAAAATCAGTGTCAGGAACCAATCCCGTGGTGGCTTGCCCGGGATACAGGCTTTCTCCGCTTGGGGCGCGGTTTGCGTCGATAACGTAACGATGGAAATTTGCCTCAACGCGGGTCGCGCGGGGCAACACTCCGTCATAAAGTTTCGGCAGATACCAATCTGTGTCGCTGAGCAAGCGGCCGTTTGCGTTCAAATCATCGGCCGCATCGTTGGGCAGTTGCGTACTGGAATGAGGGAAAGCCAGAACGACAGGCAATGTGCCCTTTAGGACTGTAACAGGTTTCATGCGGCACCCCCCAATTGCATGTCCGCGAACTGGCCCAGTGTGCCGGAGCGGACCAAGTCAACAGCGGCCAAAAGATCGCCCGCCATATATCGATCAGACCCGAGGGCAGGTACTTTGGAGCGGATAGCTTGCAGAACATCCTGCAAGGCAACCGATGTTAGAAGCGGGGCGCGTGTCTCTATGCCCTGAGCTGCACAAATGGCCTCAATTCCGATAATCTGCGATAGGTTGTCGGTCATCCGGTGCAGACGCAGGGCTGCATGCGCCGCCATGGAAACGTGGTCCTCCTGGTTGGCTGAAGTCGGAGTCGAATCTGTGGAGCAGGGATTTGCCAGATGTTTATTCTCGCTCATCAAAGCGGCGGAGGTAACTTCAGCAATCATTAATCCTGAATTCAAACCGGGATCATGAGTTAGAAACGGCGGCAAATCATGGCTGAGCGTTGGATCCACCATCAACGCAATACGGCGTTGCGAAATAGCCCCAAGCTCTGCAATGGCAAGGGCGATTTGATCGGCCGCAAAGGCCACCGGTTCCGCATGGAAATTGCCACCTGACAGAATCTGTCCATCGGCCAGCACAAGGGGGTTGTCGGTCACAGCATTGGCTTCGATCTCCAACGTCCGAGCGGCAAACCGTATCAGGTCAACAGCGGCTCCGGCCACTTGGGGCTGGCAGCGGATGCAATAAGGGTCCTGCACACGGGTGTCGCCCTTACGGTGGCTTTCTCTGATTTCTGATCCGGACATCAGTTCAGACATCAGTTGCGCAACGGCGACCTGGCCCGGCTGCCCGCGTAGGCGGTGGATTTCGGGATGCAAAGGCGCATCCGACCCCATGATCGCATCTGTCGAGAGGGCTGCGATAACAACATTCGCACGCGCCGCATTCCAAGCGCAAAACAACCCCACCAACGCACAGGCTGTGGAAAACTGTGTACCATTGATCAGCGCAAGCCCTTCTTTCGGCCCAAGCTTAAGCGGCGTCAAACCAGCCTGCGTCATAGCTTGCCCACCGGGTAAAATCGCACTGCCATCAAAGCTTGCGAACCCCTCACCGATCATCACAGCGGCCATATGCGCAAGTGGTGCCAAATCGCCCGACGCGCCAACCGAACCTTGTTGAGGGATCACAGGTGTCACGTTGCGGGCCAACATTTCCTCTATCAGTGCCACTGTCTTTGCACGCACACCAGATGCACCGCGCCCCAATGATAACAGCTTGAGGGTCATCATCAGACGCACTGTACTAGTCGCCAAGGGGTCGCCAACACCGCAACAATGGGACAAGATCAGGTTGCGTTGAAGGGTGGAGGTGTCGGCCGCATCAATGGACAAATGGGCCAGTTTGCCAAAGCCTGTATTGACGCCATAAACGGGTGCACCAGTCTCTACAGCCTTGGACACACGGGCAGCGGACATGTTGATTTCTTCATAGCACCGTTCATCAAGGCGAACGGCCACCCCCGTGCGCCAGATCGTGTCCAATTGCTCCAAAGAGGTGGCACCAGGGTCACAGTAAGTCATTGGAATTCCCCTCCAACCATGCGGCTATTCAGCGGATTGAATCCAATCCGATAGGATAATTCAGCTGGTGTCCGCACATCCCAAATCGCCAAATCCGCGCGCAAGTCTTGTGCAAGTTGACCTCGATCCGTCAGACCAAGGGCCCGTGCGGCATTCACTGTCGTCCCCCGCAAGGCTTCCTCAGGTGTCAAAGCAAACAACGTGCAGCCCATATTCATGGCCAGCAACACAGACGTCATAGGTGATGATCCGGGGTTGCAATCCGTGGCCAGCGCTATCGGTACATTGTACTTTCGCAAGTCTGAGACGGGGGGCAGTTGGGCCTCTCGTACGGTGTAATAAGCGCCGGGTAGCAGCACGGCAACACTGCCTGCGTTGCTAAGGGCTTTGACATCCTCTGCTGTGGCGAATTCAATATGATCGACAGAAATGGCACCTTGGCAGGCGGCAAAGGCCGTCCCTCGTTGATGGGAGAGCTGTTCGGCATGTAGTTTCACCGGAAGGCCCAAGGCTTTGGCCCGCGTAAAGAGCGGTTCCAACTCCTCAGCACTGAATGCGATATGTTCACAAAAGCCGTCTACCGCATCCACCAAGCCCTCAGCATGCGCGGCATTTAATGTCGGCAGGCAAACCTCTGCAATATAGTCATTTGCACGGCCTGCGAATTCCGGTGGGATCGCATGCGCGGCAAGATAAGTCGTAACCACTTGGACTGGGCGCAGCTTTGTTATTTTTCGGGCAGCGCGCAACATATTCAACTCTGCCACAGGAGCCAGACCATAGCCCGATTTGATTTCAATGGTGGCAATACCTTCGCTCAAAAGAGCATCTACACGTGGCAATGCGGATTGGACCAATTGATCGACGGTCGCCACGCGGGTGGCTTTGACGGTGGATAGAATACCGCCGCCGCGCCGTGCGATTTCGTCATAACTTATGCCAGTCAGGCGCTGTTCAAATTCCACCGCGCGATCACCTCCATGAACAACATGTGTATGGCAATCAATCAACGCCGGGGTAATCAGGCGCCCACCTTGATCGTGCCGTTCCATGTGGTCGTATTTGGCGGACAGATCACAAGCAGCGCCGACCCAAACGATCTTATCCTCCACGATAACGATCGCCCCATCTACGATAAGACCGTAGCCCTCATCACCTGAAAGCGTGGTGAGAACCGCGTTGTGAAGAATCATGTTGCGCCTCCTGTGGTGTTTTTAATAGGAATAAGTACATACATAATAATTCGTCAAGGGGCACTTTGAGATATGAAGATTTTCGCACAAACAGCTTTGTTGCCCAGCGGGTGGGCCGAGGACGTATTGATTAAAGTGCTGTCGGACGGTCGCATTGGTTCAGTGCACGTAGGGACCAAGGCATCATCACAGGCAGCGGAGGTTCGTGTTTTGGTACCCGCGCCAGTCAATGCCCATTCCCATGGGTTTCAGCGTGCGATGGCAGGCCTAACAGAACGCCGAGGTCCAGCCGGTACTGACAGTTTTTGGACATGGCGACGACTTATGTACCGTTTTTTGGACCAGTTGACTCCTGATCATATCGAAGCCATCACAGCGTTCGTTCAGATGGAAATGCTTGAGGCCGGCTATGCATCAAGTGTTGAGTTCCACTACCTGCACCACCAACCAGGCGGGGCTCCATATGACGCTTTGTCTGAGATGTCTGAACGCGTTGCAGCGGCTGCGGATTGTTCGGGCATTGGGCTGACTCTACTGCCTGTGATGTATCAATATGGCGGTTGTGATCAGCGTGATCTTGGGCCTGGCCAAATCCGGTTTCGCAATGATCTGTCGCAAATGACATTCTTGATGGATGGCGCCCGGCGTGCGCTTCAAGCTTTACCCGCCGACGCAACCCTTGGTCTTGCCCCCCATTCCCTTCGGGCAGTGTCCCGCAGTGATCTGGTGCAATTGCCGGAACTTTTACCAAAGGGCCCGTTACATATGCATTTGGCAGAACAACAGGCAGAGGTGGCGGAGGTCCAATCCAATTGGGGGGCGCGTCCTGTTGAATGGGCCTTGGAGAATATGGAATTGGACAAGCGGTGGTGCCTGATCCATTGCACGCAGATGCAACGCCACGAGACTCAGCTGCTTGCCAGAACTGGCGCAGTGGCTGGGCTTTGCCCCATGACCGAAGCGAGCCTTGGCGATGGAATCTTTGACGGGGTGCAGTGGCTTAACGAAGGAGGCCATGTTGCGATTGGGTCGGACAGCAACATTCGGATCTCTTTGAGCGAAGAACTTCGAATGCTTGATTATTCGCAACGTTTGCGCGATCACTCCCGCGCAGCCCTTGCATCCGAGGTACATTCCACAGGACGTCGGATGTTTGATGCAATTGTGACAGGCGGCGCTCGCGCGGCAGGTCGTAAAACCGGAGAGATTGCGGCGGGACATTGGGCTGATCTGATGAGTCTTGATGGCGATCATATTGAGCTTTATGGTCGAACCGGTGATCAAATTCTCGACAGTTACATCTTTGCAGGAAGTGATGCACTGGTGCGGGATGTTTGGTCGGCTGGTCGACATCTGGTGACAAATGGCAGACACTCTGCCCGCAGCCAGATTGAGGCCGCTTACCGCGAAACGCTGACCCAACTGACGGATACACTCTGACCGATGCCCAAAGAAACTCAGACATGGCAATCTGTGCGCGATGAAGTGCAGCACCGCATCCAAAAGAAGATCTGGACGGCCGGAGACTTACTACCAACCGAGGCCGATCTGGCCATCGAACTGGGTTGCGCGCGGGTAACCGTGAACCGTGCGCTGCGCGACCTTGCGGATCAAGGATTACTGGACCGGCGACGCAAGGCAGGGACGCGTGTTGCGGAATTTCCGACGCGCAAACTGCGATTCAGCATTCCCATCATTCGGGTCGAAGTTGAGTCGCTTGGGCAGACCTACAACCATTCGCTTTTGTCGCGTCAGATTTCCCAAACGCCTGCACCGATTCAGGCCGCATTGGCACTGGTTCAAGGGCAGGATGCCTTGCATCTGAAAACGCTGCATTTGGCGGATGGACATCCTTTTGTTCTTGAAGATCGCTGGATCAACTTGGACACTGTGCCGGATGCGCAAGACATAGACTTTAACGCGGTCAACGCCAATGAGTGGCTCGTCAGTCAGGCCTGTTTTACCCACGGCGAGGTGAGCTTTGGGGCAAGCACACTATCCCAAGAAGACGCTGAGGACTTAGGTGCGCCCGTTGGGGTCGGTGTATTAAAAGCCGATCGACAGACTTGGGACGGGGAGGCCTCCGTCACCCGTGTAAGTCTGATCTATGCCCCCGGTTATCGGCTGCGCAGCACATTTTAAGCGGCCCCCAATCAATTTCTAAAAAAGATAAGACGAAATCCAGCGTCACAACCACGTTCCGCGTCAAGTCCAGTTACCAAGATATCGGTCCGCCCACATAGTGTGGCAAAAAGACGGTAGCCGAGCACATTCTCCTATAGAAGCATCTCGCTCTGCACCATCTAGCTCTCTAGCCTTTTTGCCGCGAAAACAATTAACGATGCCCCCACCTTTTGAATTTATCTTCCGCTAGAATAAGAAGGTGAAAATCAAATATTGGCTACCATCGAGCCCCACAAACATCGGCAGGACTTGCTTCTGACCCTTCTTTACCCGAAGGCCTGCAAGCCGGTCTGAGCCCGCCCCAAAATCAAGGCGTGGACATCGTGTGTGCCCTCATAAGTGTTAACGGTTTCGAGGTTGACCATGTGACGCATGACTTGGAATTCTTGACTGATCCCGTTACCGCCGTGCATGTCACGCGCGTGGCGCGCGATTTCGAGGGCTTTGCCGCAATTATTACGTTTGATCATCGAGATCATTTCGGGTGCTGCTTTTGCCTCGTCCATCAACCGCCCAACGCGCAATGCAGCCTGAAGACCCAATGAGATCTCAGTTTGCATATTCGCAAGTTTAAGTTGGAAAAGCTGCGTTGCGGCCAGCGGTTTGTTAAACTGTTTGCGATCAAGCCCATATTGGCGAGACCGGAACCAACAATCCTCGGCAGCCCCCATGACGCCCCATGCTATACCGTAACGTGCGCGGTTCAAGCATCCGAATGGCGCCTTTAGGCCCGATACATTTGGCAGGAGCGCTTCGTCACTTACCTCTACGTTTTCCATAACAATCTGACCTGTGGTCGAGGCACGAAGCGAGAGTTTTCCAGCAATCTTAGGCGCTGACAGACCCTTCATGCCTTTCTCAAGTACAAAGCCTTTGATCCTACCATCATGTGAATCGGACTTGGCCCAAACCACAAAAACATCCGCAATGGGTGAATTGGAGATCCACATCTTTGCTCCGTTGAGAACATAGCCACCGTCCACTTTGCGGGCTGTTGTCTTCATACCGCCTGGATCGGAGCCCGCATCAGGTTCAGTCAAACCAAAACAACCGATTGAGGTGCCTGCGGCCAAACCAGGCAGGTATTTCTCGCGCTGTTCTTTTGTACCGTAGGCATAAATTGGGTACATCACCAAGCTGGATTGCACAGACATCATAGAGCGGTATCCGCTGTCCACGCGCTCGACTTCCCGAGCGACCAGCCCGTAAGCCACATAGCCTGCGCCAAGCCCACCATATTCCTCCGGAATAGTTGTCCCCAATAGCCCCATTTCCCCCATCTCTGCAAAAATCTGAGGGTCCGTCTGCTCTGATGCAAATGCATCCACCACACGTGGCTGGAGTTTTTCCTGCGCATATGCGTTCGCACTGTCGCGGATCATACGTTCGTCTTCGTTCAGTTGGGTTTCGATCAAAAACGGATCTTCCCAATTGAAACCAGAAAGCTCAGGACGACTTTGTGGGCTGATATCTTTTGGCACGGTGGCTCTCCTAATCAACAAATGCGCGTTCGACGACGAACGTATCTGGACGGCTGTTCGAACCTTCCACCAGACCAAACTCTTCCAATGCCGCTTTTGTATCTCGCAGCATTTCCATAGATCCGCAGATCATGCCGCGATCTGTTTCGGGTGAGATGGGTGGTACTCCTAGGTCATCAAAGACTTTACCAGAGGCCATCAAATCCGTGATACGTCCCCTAAATGGATAATCTTCGCGGGTCGTCGAACAATAAAGACGCAACCCCTGTGCAACTTCACCGACCAAAGGATCGTCCTTAATCGCAGCCACCAGTTCTTTGCCATAGCTCAGCTCAGCAACTTCGCGACATGTGTGAGTCAAAATGACCTCATCGAACTTTTCATACGTTTCAGGATCGCGGATCAGACTAGCGAAAGGTGCAATGCCGGTGCCGGTCGAAAACATCCACAGGCGATTACCGGGCAACAAGGCGTCGTTTACCAACGTACCAGTTGGCTTTTTGCGCAGTAGAATTGTATCGCCCACTTTTATCTTTTGTAGGTGCTCAGTCAAAGGACCGTCAGGAACCTTAATCGAATAGAATTCCAGCTCTTCATCCCAGCTTGGGGAAGCCACCGAATAGGCGCGGTACACAGGCTTTTCTGCATTGGGCAGCCCGATCATCATGAACTCTCCCGAGCGGAACCTCAGTGATGCTGGGCGCGTTATACGAAATTTGAACAAGCGGTCAGTGTAGTGATGGACCGACGTAACGGTTTCGGCAAAAACACCTGTTGGAATCGGAAATTCTGGTTTTTCATACACAAGATCTACGGACATCGATCACCTCATATTAGTGTAGGGCTGGATTTACAGATAAATGGGCGAGCTTGTGTGGCGTATCCGCCCAATCATCGGCATCAGCGGGCGGCGTGCACTTCTCAGAGAGAATTGGCCAAATCTTTGCGAGTTTTTGATTTAGAACGATCCATTTCGCGGCGTCAGGAATAGTATCAAATTTGATTGCATCAACCGGACATTCGGGTTCGCGTACGTCGCAATCAATACTTTCTTCCGCATCAATTACGATCATGTCTTCACTTTCGTAAAAACAATCCGCCGGACATAGCTCAACGCAATCTTGGTAGTTGCACTTGATGCAAGAGTCCGTCACCACGTAAATCATCCGCCATCTATTTCATTTGTATGCTAACAAATATTTGGATATACTCCACCTGTCAAGCCTGCTGAAATTATCACGGCATCATTGCGAAGAGGGCTTGACGTATGTCGATTAAAACATTGGTATACAAATGACATGGCATATCGTTTTAGGGGACTTCTATGAAAAAGCTTGTAATCAAAAATATTGGCCAAATCCTCTCGGGAAAAATGGAAAACCCTATCTTTGACGGCGATTGCATTATTGCGATTGATGGTAAAATTACCGAATGGGGCGCTGAAAAAGATCTGGATTGCGAAGGGAGCACGACCCTTGTTGATGCTCATGGAGTGACGGTTATGCCGGGTCTCATTGACAGCCACATCCACCCCGTTATCGGCGATTACACCCCACGCCAGCAACAATTAAACTGGATAGATTCTACTCTGCACGGAGGTGTGACGACACTTATCTCTGCAGGCGAAGTCCACATGCCCGGACGCCCCAAAGACATCGTCGGTCTCAAGGCGATGGCAATTGCGGCGCAGCGCTGGTACGAAAATTTTCGCCCCTCAGGGGTTAAGGTCCATGCAGGGGCACCAGTGATTGAGCATGGTATGGTCGAGCAAGATTTTAAGGATTTGGCGGACGCTGGTGTTACGCTTCTGGGCGAAGTTGGCCTTGGCACGGTCAAAGATGGAAAAACCGCACAGCAAATGGTCGGCTGGGCGCGCAAATACGGCATCCAAAGCACAATACACACGGGAGGGCCATCCATACCGGGGTCAGGCTTAATCGACGCTGATATGGTGATGGAAACTGGCACAGATGTGATTGGTCACATCAATGGCGGCCATTCTGCCTTGCCCGATGATCAGATCATTTGCCTGTGCGAAAGCTGTTCGTCTGCGTTTGAGATTGTCCACAACGGCAACGAACGTTCAGCTGTTTTAACCATCAACACTGCGCGTGAACTCGGAAAGCTTGACCAAGTTATTCTTGGCACCGATGGTCCCGCCGGATCGGGTGTTCAACCCCTTGGCATCATGCGCATGGTCGCGATGCTATCGGCGTTTGGAAATGTCCCAGCGGCAAAAGCATTTTGCTTTGGTCATGGAAACACATCGAGACAACGCAATCTGAATACAGGCTTAATTGAGGTTGGATATGCCGCCGATTTTGTCCTTCTGGATAAAGCCCAACACGCCCCCGGTAAAACTATGCTCGACTCTGTACAACTCGGGAATCTCCCCGGCATTGGCATGACAGTGATTGACGGAGAGGTTACTTCAGGCCGGTCTCGCAACACGCCACCAGCCGACCGCCTACCAGAACAAATCCAATGAGCGCACCACTTTCCGGACTAAAGGTTGTCGAACTTGCCCGCATTCTTGCCGGCCCTTGGATTGGCCAAACTTTGGCAGACCTGGGTGCCGATGTACTCAAAATTGAAAGCCCGCAAGGCGACGACACCCGCACGTGGGGCCCTCCTTTCATTGACCGCGAAGACGATCACACGGCCGCATATTTTCATTGTGCCAACAGAGGAAAAGACAGCATCGTAATCGATTTCGCGGATGCCGCCGACCTTGAAAAATTGAAAGCAATCATTGCCGATGCGGATGTTCTGATCGAGAACTTTAAAGTGGGCGGGCTTAAAAAATTTGGGTTGGACTATGATCGCCTTCAGGCCGATAATCCCAAGTTGATCTATTGTTCGGTTACCGGTTTCGGACAAGACGGTCCCTATGCAAGCCGTGCTGGTTACGATTTTTTAATCCAAGGCATGTCCGGGATCATGAGCCTGACGGGTGAACCAGACGGCCCCCCGCAGAAAATTGGTGTCGCCTTCGCAGATGTTTTTTCCGGCCTATACGGCGTCATTGGCATCCAAGCCGCTCTAGCAGAGCGCAATACCAGCGGGCTGGGACAACACATCGATATCTCGCTGCTTGATTGTATGACCGGCGTTTTGGCCAATCAGGCGATGAACTATCTGGCTTCCGGAAATACGCCAAAACGACTTGGAAATACGCATCCCAATATTGCGCCCTATCAGACCTTTGAAACCAGTGATGGCGACATCATAATTGCTTGTGGAAATGACAGACAATTCAGGGCGCTTTGTGGCGTCCTAGACCTCGATCATTTGGGAACTGATCCTAAGTTTGCGACCAACCCCGAACGTGTTCGCAATCGCAAGGCTTTGACGTCCATGCTTGGTACTGCGATTCAAGAATGGACAAAGCACGACATCCTACAGGCACTAGAATCAGCTGTGGTCCCAGGTGGACCAATTAATACTGTTGCTGAAGCTTTGAACGACCCACAGATCGTTCATCGAAGCCTTCAGATTAATCCCGACGGCGTGCCAGGATTAAGAACCCCGTTGACCTTCTCAAGATCAAAGTTATCTCTTTCTCGTGCAGCCCCCAAAAGACCGCGGCGGAAATGAAGTTTTCGGCGTCAATATAGCAGGCTTTTTACGGGCTACTTTGCATCGTAGCACCAATGCCAATTTGGGCACCCACACTTCGGCTCTGTACAGCGCATTAATCCATACTTTGGCCACGACCCACTTTCAGGTGGCCGCATTCATGGATGGCTAGCGACCCATTGGCAGAATCTCTGATTAAGTCCGGCATTATTTAAGGCCGTCTTGACCAATGGCCGCTTCATGGGTCAAACCACCCACACGTGGCAGCGGGCGTCCACTGTCCGTTACTGCAACCGCGACCATGATTTCGTTAGCACGCGGAGCATCGTTCAGGCGGACTTCCATTCCGTCAAAATGGCTACGCACATAGGCCGCATCTTTGTGACCCAATGGCACGTCCAAAACCTGGCCAGGACTCCCCATCTTTTTGGATGACGCCACAAGCGCCGCTCCCTTTTCAACCTCGGCCCGCAGTGGAGCGCCAAGTTTAGGGTGCAGAATAGCGGCTGCATGTTCCAACTCGCCATTCTCGCCAACCATTGCGGATTTTCCATAGCTTTCCGCCTGTGCCGGCGCGATCCTTAGCGCCTCAACACATTTGCGTCCCAGCAGAGTTCCCAACTCCGCCCCAAAATCCATCAGGACCGTCAAGTCCTCTTCATAGTGCCCAGCATAAGGGTTCTCAATCACGGCAACGGCAACAGCTTTACGCGTCGCAGGAGAGACTTCCCGCCCGATTTCACGATGTGTTTCTTCGATGCTCACCGCAATTTTCCTGACCTTCATCGTCATCTTAAGCCATCCTTTCCGACAATATCTTGAGCTGCCAATCCGCCGGCGCGATTGTGGACACGCGCACCTGTGCTCATCACCAAGATCAAGGCCATTTCATTGGCCTTTGGCCCATCATTCAATCCAACTTCCATCGAATCGAAATGGCTGCGAACATAAGATGCGTTGATGTGGGTAATTGGAACATCAAGGTGAGAGCCGACGCCCCCAACTTTTTTTGTTGAAGGAACGATCGCGCTGGAATTGTTCAATAATTCACGCATCGCATAGCCACCAGGTGCATGCCAAAGTGCACCGTGTTCCAGCTCTCCGTCGGCACCAACCAGCGCCCCTTTTCCGTATCCCTCAACTTTGTTTGCACCGCCGAGCATTTCAACCAGACGCGTCGCGAGCATAAGGCCAAGTGGTTTCAAATCATCCATGAAGCCTTGAATTTCGGCTTCATATCTTCCGGCAAAAGGATTCTGAATAACCGCAATCGCCGAAGCACGACGTGGCGGGTTGATCGAAACCGGCCCCCCTTCATGAAAAGTCTCCTCGAGTGAAAAAGCGGTCTTTCTGAGAATGACATCATGCATATTCTTTGGTCCTCATTTGGGAAGAGATCATGTTTGTATCAGTTGCTAAAACCTCACCCTGCAGATACAGTGCGGCCCCCAAGATGCTGTTTTGGCCGATCATATCTAAGGCGCGATCAAGACCAGTACGCAATGCCGCCTTTCGGTCTAAGGCAGAAAGGCACCCGCAACTGGTAACAACCGGAAGCGTTCCGAGATCGCTGTCATCGACCACCTCATTGGCGGGACTCCTTAAGATCGTGGGATGATCTCGTAGGTCCACGGCGTTGGCAATCAACGTCGCAGCCAAATCAGCATTTGTGGCGTTCGACGACAACACAGTCACACTATCAGCGATGCCACGGCTAAGACTGCGCCCATGCCGCCCACTTGTTGCAATGCCACCAACTTTGTCTGATGACTGGATAACGATTTGTCCAAGCTCTCGACCATCATGACTTGCGATCACTGAGGAATATCTTTCGCCAGACTCCAAATGCAACGCAATGTCGCCACCGTTGTTCACATACGCCCGCTTCAGGTCAGCACTATCGATCATTGCATCCAATACCGTATCGGCAACAGCCCCCGCAACCGCCGCCATACGTGTGAAAAACTCGTCGCCGGTAAAGAAAATCGCCGACTGATGCATACGTTGAGCGGTCTCTCCGTTGGGATAAGGCATGACAGATGTCATCGGTTGCCTTAATGTGTCTAACTCGCTCACAAGCTCCGTCAAGATCGTCTGAAATCGCGCATTGGCTGCCTCAAATGCGCGGTCGCGTTGGCCATCCGCACTGATGATCAAATCTATCGGGCCATGCTGAAGATGTAGCCTTGTCCCGCAGGGTAATATGACCGCCGTTGGGGACACTAAATCTCTTTATCCTTGGCCCACCGATAGTTAGAAGGGGACATCGGGTTATGGGCGTGGCGATCTTGTTTAACTGTCCGCGGGACACCAGCGGTTATTTCGCCCACAGGTTTGATTTGACTCATATGGCCGCCCAAAGTTTTGTAATCGCTAACGCGCAATGTGAATTCAATGGGCGCAACCAAAGCAGGCGTTGGTACATAGCCAAAGGATTGCGTCGGCATATCCAAGATATCAACCATGACCGTAATTCCCCCGCCCGGCCAGACATACGCCTCAGCACCACCACAAGACACGTGTGTCAGAGCATCCTTCACCGACCGTGTTAATCGGACCGGGTTTTCCGTGACCCCAGCCCGTAGACTGCCGCCCGCTCCCCCCATGAATAATACTGAACACACAGACGGCTCACAATTTTCTGCAATCAGCTCGGCTGAGGATCTCATAGCTGACGGTATGGGTTTAAGCTGAGGAATGAGGTCAGCATCCAATTCAAAATACGCATATTGCTCCCCCGTCGTTGAGACCATCAAAAGGCGCAGACCTTCCCAAGCAACTTTGGGATTAAACGGTTTAAGGATCGTCGCGGGGTCTTCAATGTTTGTTCCACCCCAGCCAGTTCCCGGTTCCGCCACTTGAAAATAGCGCCCGGGTGTCGATCTACGTCCATTTATTTTGATACCAGTGGGGGGCACATCTAACTGCTTTCCCGCCTCGTGTTCTGACAGGATGCCAGTGATGTGGTCATCCACAACAACAACCTCATCCACATGACCAATCCATTGCATCGCGAACATCCCAATCGTCGCCGATCCGCAACCAACGCGCATCAGCTTTTCTTCGGCTCCGTTAACAATGGGTGCTTTGCCTGCTTCAACAACCAATTCAATCTGATGATCCGCTTCGCCAATCGTCAGTGTCACGGCCTCGCGATTACACAACCGCAACAGTGCGTCACAAGTTATACGACCTTCTTTTTTGGACCCCCCGGTCAGGTGCTCAACGCCACCAAGGGACAGCATTTTCGAACCATATTCCGAGGTCATCACATGGCCAATCGGCTCACCATCCGCGTACACAATATCCCGTTCATGTCCAAGATGCCTGTCCGTGTCGATTTTCACTTTCACGCCGCAATAGCTAAATATACCTTCGGTTACGACCGTCACCATATCCACGCCATTGTTATTCTGGCTGACAATAAATGGTGCTGGTTTATAATCTGGGTAAGTCGTGCCCGCACCAACGGCCGTCACAAAGGGCCGTTCGCCTTTGATGATATCCCCATCCCAACTGTCAGACTCGCCGCCCTTCATAAAAGGGACAAGTTTTTGATCTGTACCTTGAATGATTGTCAGTGGATCAAGCCGCACCAGTTCACCATCATGGTTGGCATAGCGATCACAGGCACCAGATTTACCCTCGGAGATAAAACACATTACGGGACAGGCGTCGCAGCGAATTTTTTCAGGCTTAACGACGGCAGTCATGTCGCATCTCCAATAGTCAAATACCCCATAGACAGCGGCATTGCATACATAATCTGTTGCTTAACCGCTGGCTGAGCATCTGTACGATCAGCAACATTTTTTCTGAGTTGTAGAACAAGCGATGCTCGCAACTCCGTCCGAGTGAAGTACGTCAAGGCGTATATCCTCATTTTGTTAGCATACAAACAATATTAAAAGTACTCTGCCTGTGTCAACCTGATTCAGCGAAGCATGCATTGCGTTTCAGCCTTCAAACAAAAGCCAAGGTACAATTGATTGCACGTTTACAAGTACTCAACGACTGAGGCGCTTGGTGACATATCATTAGTGAAACCGCGTGGACGCCGCTCTACTGTTTTCAACTATCTTCGGCGTGTCACGCGTTTGAACATGAAATCGAATGGGTTAGCTTCGGCTGACCTAACCCCAAAAAACACTCTCTGCTTGGTAAAGTGCATGCCGGAACGACAACAAGTTATCATGCAAAAATCCTCCGTACCCTATCAGCAATTCACACTTCATAGCTCGGGATCCGGTTTGTGGTTTTGGCGTCAAACAAATGCAATTTTTCGGCCTCATAACCTGCAACAAGTTGCGTCCCCGGATCGGCCGTCACCCGGCTAGATGTCACCATTTTTATAGGCACCCCCAACTGCGTGGTTGCAGAAACATGCGTTTCAGAGCCGGTCGGCTCGATTTCGTCTACGGTGATCACTAATGGTCCCTTAGGATCTAGGGTCAAATGCTCTGGCCGAATTCCAACGATCACATCGCCTGTGACATTGTCGGCGACACGCATTTGCATGGGCGTTCCGTCTAAAAGAGTTACTTCCCCCCCAACGGCTTTGGCCGACAGGAAATTCATAGCCGGCGCACCAATAAATCCCGCCACAAATAAATTTGCCGGACGATCATATAGCTCTAACGGCGGGCCCACTTGCTGTGCATAACCATCGTTCATCACAATGATCTGATCCGCCATCGTCATGGCCTCAATTTGGTCATGTGTTACATAGATCATCGTCGAGCCCAAACGTCGGTGCATTGCCCGCAATTCCGTTCGCATCTGACCGCGCATTTTTGCATCAAGATTTGAAAGCGGTTCATCGAAAAGAAACACCGAAGGGTCACGTACGATCGCGCGTCCCATGGCAACGCGTTGACGTTGCCCACCAGAAAGCTTCTGGGGACGCCGGTTCAAGTAGTCAGTCAAACCCAGCATTTCCGCCGCGTCTTTGACCTTTTCCGCGATAATAGCTTTTGGAACCCTCGCCACCTTAAGCGAAAAGCCCATGTTTTGCGCTACAGTCAAGTGCGGGTAGAGCGCGTAATTCTGAAACACCATCGCAATGTCACGCTTCGGAGAAGAGAGATCATTTACAACTTTATCGCCGATGATAATGTCACCACTAGTGATAACTTCAAGCCCTGCAATCATCCGTAGCAACGTGGACTTTCCGCAGCCCGAAGGCCCGACCAAGATCGAAAAGCTGCCATCAGGTATATCAATGTCGACACCGTGAAGGACTTCAAGTGTACCGTATGCTTTGCGGACTTGCGCGATTTTGACTTGAGCCATTGTAGATAAGCCCTTTTTATTTGATGCCGCTGGATGCGACGTTGCGGATGTAGAAACGCTGAAAAACAAGAAACGGTAGCGCAGCAATCACGCAAACGATG
Organism: Pseudoruegeria sp.; assembly: GCA_039972875.1. Lineage (GTDB taxonomy): Bacteria > Pseudomonadota > Alphaproteobacteria > Rhodobacterales > Rhodobacteraceae > Pseudoruegeria. The sequence continues at coordinate 231,405 of JBDWMA010000052.1, read as the reverse complement.
CTCATCGAAGAGAACAACAATCCCCAATTCGCGCCTTCTAGGCTGATGTTCTTTGCAATTTCCACTTGAGCCACTGTTAGCTCTGCTGACGGTGCGGCCACTAACGGCCAGAAAAATGCTTCGAACTGTGTGATGAAAATCATAATCGACCCAGTCAGGATGACCGGCCAAGACACAGGTAAGGCGATGAAAAAGAAAATCCGAAACCAAGATGCCCCGTCTATCCGACCCGCCTCATAGAGCTCACGAGGGATCGCTGCAAAAAACTGCCGGAACATCAAGATAACAAAACCATTCGCGAGTTCAGGCACAATAAGGACTGAGTAGCTATCAATCATTCCCAGTTTGTTCACCAGCATATAGAGCGGCAGTACGATGGCTTCAAAGGGCATCATCGCGGTCAAAAGAACCAAAAGAAACAATGGACCACGGAAAGGAAACTGGAACGTGGCGAAAGCAAACGCCGCAGCCGCATTGACCAATACACCGATAACCATGGTCACCCCAGCCACAAAGAGAGAGTTCCCAATGGCGCGCGGAAAACCAGTTTCAAGAAGACCCGTGTAGTTTTCCAAAGTAAAAGTCTTAGGCCAAATTGTGTGCCATGAGAAACTGCCCGCGTATGAGAACATTTCTTGTGTCGGGCGTAGTGAAGACAAGAACATCCAAAGCAGTGGGGTCAGCGCAAGAAAGGCCAAGACCCACATGAGGGCATAGCGTCCAACATGTTTGGCCGGATGATGCGCACCAGGGCGGAGTCTATCGGTCATTCGCCTTCTCCGGGTTTAAAGAACAACATCTGGGCGCAAGCCACGATGGCAACCAGAGCCAGAAGAATGCATGACAAAGACAGCGCGCGGCCCCAATCAACAAATGTAAAGGAACTTTCGTAGGCTCTGTACATGAGCGTATCGGTGGAGCCGTTTGGGCCACCTCGGGTGATTATATAGACAGGCGCAAAGAAGAGCAGGTTGACGGTGGTATCGGCTACAAAAACAAACAAAAAAGTGCGTTTCATTTGCGGCAAGGTGATCAATCGAAGTTGTTGCCACGCGCTCGCCCCATCAACATGGGCAGCCTCGTATAGCTCTTCTGAGATACGGAACAAACCGGCCAAGAGAAAGATCATATAGTATCCAGCCCCCTTCCACGTCGATATCCAGATCATAGCCCCAAGAGCTTGATCTTCATCGAAAAAGAACCCCTGGCGACCTATTGGGGTCTGTGCAAGGATCGCGTTCACGAGACCAAGGTTCGGATCGAACAGCAGATTCCACATCACAGCAACGAGTGCCGTCGACATGGTCATCGGTAGGAAAAAAGAAACCCGGAAAAACGTCAAAAATCGTCCCGGTGCAAAGACCAGAAGCGCCATAACAAACGCAACAAAGATCTGGAGTGGATTGATGATGATGTTGAACAACAGAGTCACTCGAACCGAATTCCAAAACCCAAAGTCTGTGAATAACTTTCGATAGTTCTCCAACCCGTGGAACGTCGTTTCTCCCATCAAGGATTGGGTACTAAAACTGCCCCCGATAGAAATAGCTATCGGGGCCAGTCGGAAGACAACGAGAAGACTGATCGCCGGCAGGAGAAACATCAGAAGCGTTGCCCAGCTTGGCCGCTGCGGATCAAGCATAGATCGTTTTCTAGATGCCCTCGTGGCCGATTTAGCCACTGAAGTTGCGACAGGCGAGTCAGTCATCTCTGATCTCATTTCTTGTATTTTTGAAGTTCACGATCCATTTCAGCAGCGGCCGCATTTAGCCGTTCCTCGACATCGGCACCACCCTGAATTTCACGCAATGCGTTGCGCAAGATTGAGTCATATTCAAGCCAGCCACCAATAGAAGGACGTGCCACCGCCGTGTTGTTGATCTCGTAACGAGCCAACGTCCAAAGCGGATCATCCATCTGAGTGCTAAGACTGTCCCAAACTGAGTTTAGAACCGGTGGGTTGGCGCGCGCCTCAAAGTAAGCCGCCACGAATTCTGGCTGAGCCAAAGTTTGAACCAACAATGCAGCTTCTTCTGGGTGTTCTGTGCGCGGGTTGATGCCAATATGCCAGCTACCGGTTGGCGTCACAGGGGTCCCTCCTTCGAAATAAGGAAGGGGTGCAACCGTGAAGTCCAAACCGTCACGTTTACTTGCGGCAACTGCATCTGACACGACCCCAGCGAACATACCCACCTTACCATTCAGGAAAAGTTCCAAAGCGAGGCTGTAGTCGTACATGCCCGCAGGAGCGATACCGTCGCTATACAATGCAGAATAGGCAGATATCGCCTCAATGAACTCGGGGCTGTTGACGTATCCGGTTGCGGTCACGCCATCGTCACCGATCAAAGTTGCGCCTTTGGATTGTGGCATCACCAGAGCCATGTACGGGCTATCCCCGAAATGGAAATTAAACCCCCAGGTGTCTTCGCCCAATGCAGAAATTGTCTTACCTGCGTCAGCGATTTGCTCCCAAGTCCACCGATCGTCCGGGTCGTTAGTCGGTGCGTCGATCCCTGCTTGTTCAAACAACGCGTTGTTCACCAGCATTACAACGGTGCTGCTTTCAACTGGAACAGACATCAATTTACCATCGACAGTGCCCTGCTGTAGGGCAGCCGACGTGTAAATTTCAGAGGCATTTGGCAGGATTTCATCAAGAGGGGCGAGATGCCCGCGCACCGTGTATGAGGCCGTCAATGGACCATCGACATAGAATAGATCAGGATTCTCATTCCGCGCTTGAAGGCGAACCTCAATTGCCGAGAATAACTGCCCAAAAGGCAACAGTTCGGTTTCAATCGAGACGCCGCCAGTATTCGCGGCAGCATCACTCAAAAGGTTTGTCAAAGCTCCATCCGAAAAAGACAAACCAATAGCACTAAGTTCGGTATCATCTGCTGTAGCTGCACCTGCAACAAAAGTCGAAGCTGCCAATGCGAACGTAAATTCTCTTAAGTGTTTCATTTGTACTCCTTGGTGGTAAGCCGAGATCTGCGCGGCAACAGGCCCTTCTGCGGGGCATCTATTTGAAACTGAATTTCTATCGATATTCGAGGATAGCCTCGATCATAGCCTCAACACTGGCTGGACCATCGACATGAACGCCGACTTTTACATTCGGCATTGGAAGTATTTCTCCTGGGAAAGGTTCGATGTCACGCATGTCACATATTGTCATGCCGCGAAGCTGCGGGCTGGCCAGTTCGATGGACACAGGTGTGTCTCGAAACGCAAACAAATCAGGGTGAACCAACGAAACAACAGCAGACGGATCATGCATTGGAGCATCCGGGCGCATGTAGCGCGCTGAATGCTGTTTTAAATAAAAGGCCAAAATCCGGGCAGCATGCGAACCGACCTTCGTCCCTGCTTTGGCCAGACGATCTACGTGAGCCTGTGATAAACGCGCCTGCCCCGTCAAGTTCAGCCCCGCCATGCGCAAGGGAATCCCAGAGTTCAGAACCATTTGCGCCGCTTCGGGATCCTTCCAAATATTGGCCTCTGCGAAAGCGGTCACATTACCAGTCCCTGTTGATCCTCCCATAAACGATATTTCGGAAATCCATTCGGCGAGCTTTGGCTCAATGCGAAGGGCCAATGCGATATTGGTCATCGGCCCGAGCACAATCAAAGAGAGATTTCCCGCATGGACGCGTGCCATCTCAATCAGAAAGCTGACAGCGCTGCGCGGGTCCACGCTCCGCACGGCCTGAGGAATGGATTTACCCCCTTCCAATCCGTCATTGCCATGGATAGCAGAGACAACGAAGTCACCCACAATTGGCATGCCAGCCCCCATTACAACTGGGATCTCAAACTCTGCCAAATCGCAAATGCGCATTGCATTCCGCGTTGTATTCTCAACCGTTGAATTGCCGAACACTGTCGTCAATCCGATCACATCAAGTCTACGCATTGCATAAAGAATGGCAAAGAAGTCATCATGACCAGGGTCTGTATCAATGATATATTTCATTGATACGTTGCCTCCCTTACCGCGCTGTGCCGTGCAAACGCTTCCACCTCTGCGACCGTTGGGATAACATCGGCTGCGCCCAACCGCGCAACCTGAAGCGCGGCTGCACAACTGGTGATCTTTAATCCGCCAGCTTTTGCTTGTGCGATGGCCATTGGGGGGAGCTTTGCTTCATTTTGAAACAAAAGCCAGTCCGCGGGATCTGATTGCGCCAAAACTTGAGCGACCGGCCCATCTGGAATGTCTGCATTCGCGCCGGTGCTGATGATGATCGCATTGTCACCATGACAGTCAATAAATACGTTCGCGCACCCTGTGCTGTAGTCCATCGAACCGATATTCACGATTGTCATCAACGTGCCTCCGATTACGGGCACTCCACATGTTGCGAAGTGCGTGCATTATTTATCCTCAATCAGCTGAGAGAAATCTGACTTCACAACCAATACGGGACGAAGTGTGTTCAGATCTCATCACTGACCACGAGCATAAAACCATCAATACTATTTTGTTTGTATAGATACAAGTTTTTTCGAGATAAGGCTGCGACAACCTCTCCTTCCGGAGACTGCATTCGAACCAAATTCATATTCGATTAATTTTTGACTTCGCCATCAATAATTCCCCGCACCTCAAATCGATTGGAAAATTATACTAGTGAATTCAAATGGTTACATGCGGAGACATCCCTAATACCACACTCTCCAAATACAAAACGACAAACTGCTTATTTCTCACCAACGTCGCGTTGCAGTTGCGGGGCTCTCTACCAGTCCAGATCCACAGCCACGCATACCGACTTAGGCCATATCCGATCAATAAATGAGATCCCCGTAGATAAGTTATAGCAGTTCGACAAAACTCCACGATTCGCCTCACCCCAGCAGAAATAATGTTGCGGGCGATGGGTGGCTTTTTCGGTTTTGGCAGCGCTAGCCCTTATCCAATCAGATTAAACGACATCACTGAACAGCCATAGGTCAGCCCAAAGGGAACGCTGCACATGCAGTTCTTTGTTAATTTCGTTGAAGTTCGCCCGGAACACAGGCTCTGCGGAAAGATCCCACAATATGGAATAGCAACGTTTAGTTAATTTTCTTGAGCAGTTTAAGAAGGCTGCGCCGTTCAGAAGGGCCTAGAGGAGATAATGTCTCCTCGGTAATTTGGCGAACATCGGGAAGAACTTGAGCCAACAATTCACGCCCCTTTTCCGTCGTTGACAATAGATAGCGACGTCGATCGACCGCATCGCGTTCTATATGGACCAAATCGCGCGCCAATAATCGCGAGATCACGCCCTTTGTGGTCGCAGCATCCATACCAACAAGTCGGCCCAGCGCATTTTGGGAAACAGGACCATCAGTATCAGTTAGTCGAATTAAAGTCGAAAATTGCATCGCAGTAAGATTGCCGGACATATGTTCGGAAAAAATTGCCATATGCCGCTGATAGGCCAAACGAAGGTTAAACCCGACCTGATCGTCCAGTTTATACTTGTCCTTTTCATTTTCCGGATTATCGCTTTGATCTACTGCCATTTATATCTGTCCAAATTTTCAATTAGACGTTTAACACTCAGGCGCAAACTCAAGCAACCCACACAATTACTTCAGTTCTTTACTGCCCTCTGGGGTAACTCCAACATGTGTAACCTTCGTCGCAACTAAACCGGCACCGTTGATGGCAACGTTATCGCCAGCGTGAAAAATCGGCGCATCGACACCTTTCATACTTATCTTACTGCAATACCCTCTTTTGGTCCCGCTATAGCCTATCTACCTAAACTACAGCAGGAAAAGACAAATGCATGACGCCCCGCCTCGTCGCGCCTAACACTTGAAACCTGCCGAGAATCGGATAAAGTCGCACACGTGTTCGGTCTGCTGCATATATGCGCTAGTTGATTTTTCGCAACTATATGGAATAATTGACGCGTTTTACTGGCGGCATTGTCGTTCCTTTCTAATGGGCTGCACACGTGTGCTGCTTTTGGAAACTAGAATAATAGGGAGCTTTTGAAAGATGACTAAAAAAGTAACCGGAGCGTTCGTCGCTCTAATGATCTCCGTTGCCGCAGTTCCTGCTGCCTCCGAAGATGTCGCGATCACCGTTTGGGCCGGAGGGACAAATGACAATGACGCCTACCGCATTGACGCGATCAGCATGGCCGCAGATATTCTAATGCGTGAGGCAGCCATCGCCGGCGAAGAATTGAACATTACAATTGAAGGCAAGCGTGATTTCGGCGGCTGGGAAGAATTCAAACAAGGTGTAACCCTTGCTGCAGAAGCAGGAACAGCCCCCAACATAGTTGTGACATCACACCTTGACATCGCACCATGGAGCCAAGCTGGATATATTGTTCCTGTCGAGGATTATTTGGATTTCGATTCATGGCCGCTCAATGACATTTATCCCAACCTGCTTGAGATCGCCGCATATAATGGCATTCAGTGGGGTCTACCTCAGGACGCCGAAAGCCGCCCGTTCTTTTTCTGGAAGGAAACAATGCGCGCCATTGGATATTCCGACGACGAGATCGGGGCGCTTCCGGATCGGGTCGCATCCGGTGACTATACCCTGCAGAATGTTCTAGAAGATGCAACAAAAGCCGTAGAAATGGGCGTGGTTGAACCTGGGTATGGTTTCTACCCACGTCCATCTAATGGACCAGATTGGGGGCAGTTCTACCAATCATTTGGTGGTGTTCTACAAGACCCAGACAGCGGGAAATTGGTTCTAGACAAAGCCGCGATGAAGAACTTTTACCAGTTCTTTGCTGATGCCGTCGATGCTGGCGTTACACGCAAGAACCACATTGGGACCGACTGGGGGCAGTGGTATAGCGAAGTCGCGAATGGCAAAGCAGCCCTTTGGCACGGCGGAACATGGCATTACGCCCGTTACACCGGTAAAGAAGGCAACACTGACTTCTTTGGAACTATCGAATTTTCACTGATCCCTGCTGGTGACGAAAACGGTCGACCAAACACGATCACACACCCTTTGGTTTACCTTGTCACCGATCAAGCAAACGACGATCATGAAGACATCGCTTCCCAATTGATAAAAATTGCGTCTGAACCGCGCCTGAATTCTTTGCACGCGATCAAATCTGCCCATCTTGGAATTTCAGCACAACAATCCAACATCGAACTCTACGCCAATGATCGTTGGGCATCTGAAGCGACGGAGCGACTTCTTGGTAGCGCCGGAGCTCAACCCAACAACCTGAACTATGGGGTTTACTCGGAGGCTATGTGGTCTGGCCTAGAAGCATCTTGGACAGGTGTCTTGTCACCGTCCGAAGCTGTTGAACAATTGGAAGCTGAGCTCACAGCCAAACTCGGCGATGAACTTATAATTCGCTAAGCAGAACACACCGGGGCGGTCTAATTCGGCCCCGGTGACATACTATTCCTGGAGCATTCAATGAATAGACACAACGCGCTTGGTTTTGGTTTTCTGACCCCAGCATTCATCGTCGTGATCCTCTTCTTCCTCGCACCGGTCGTCCTGACGTTCTTTTTTGCGTTTACAAATATGTCGACATCGACAGGTATTCGAGGCGGAGACTATTTACTCACGCAGTCCAGCCTCAGATCGCTGTCCGAAGGCCAAATTTCGGTTGAAGCGCGTGATGCCTTGGAAAACTCTGCATATGCAGTCAATGACGAGGGCCTAGCACGTATGAGTGATGCGCTTAGCCCGGTGGCCGCAAAAGAGTTTCGGACCCTTCATTTGGATACCGTGTTCGAAAAGCGGCGCGATATCGAGAGTGCATTGAAAGATTTGCGCGAAAATCGCATTCGATCCACCCGAGACCGCAAGGCGATCGCGGACCTATTTAAAACCAGCGTAATGGATACACGATACAATACTGAAAGCGAATTCCGTTTAGCTTTGAGCCAATCAGGTATTTCAACTGGCGATCAGGATGCATTGACGGCACTTGCATACACCGGGTGGAGTTGGACAACCGAAAACGTCAAACTTTTGTTTTCACTTGGTTCCTCATATCGGTATGCCGCAAACACGGTTTTTTATGTGGCGCTGACTCTGGCCTTTAACGTTGGATTTGGTCTCTTTCTGGCGATTTCTACTTTTTACCTACCCAGCGGGCTTGCCTCCACGTTTAGAACCATATGGTTCCTACCGCGTATCCTGCCACCCGTTCTCTATGTCCTTATGTGGAAATGGTTCACTTGGGACACGGGCTTCATCGCGACCGTTACTGGATATTTTGGGATCGCACCGAAAAACTGGATGTTGGACACAGCAGCAAACGCATGGTTTTTTGTTGTTCTCATCAACGGATTTGTTGGCGCATCTCTTGGAATGATCCTGTTCTCCTCAGCGATTAAGGCCATCCCAAGCTCAATGCTTTATGCATCAGAAGTTGATGGAGCCAATCGTTGGCAGCAAATCCGATACATTATTCTGCCTCAGCTCCGTTGGCCTATCCTGTTTACGACGTCCTATCAAACGTTGTCTCTGTTGACCTCATTTGAATACATCCTTCTCGCGACTGAAGGCGGACCGGGACGATCAACCGAAGTTTGGGCGCTCGCGGCTTATCATACCGCGCTGAATAATTACGGCGGAAACCTGCAATACGGATTCGGCGCAGCTTATGCCTTGATCCTTGTGATAATTGGGGTCGCTGCGAGCCTCCTCTATTTACGATTCTTCAACTTCAAAGAACTCGTCGCAAAACCGCGAATCGAACAATAGGAGCATTGGAAACATGAATTCGAACTTCAAATCTTGGCCCATGGTTCTAATTTTGGCACTTGTATCGGTGCCCCTACTGATCATGTTCACTTTTCAGATCGTCGACACGTTCACCAACCCCTATCCTGGAACGATCTGGCCCATGGAAATCACGGTCGAACACTGGAGCTTCCTCTGGGAAAAACCCGCGTCCGGTCGATCGAGCATCTGGGGAGTGACATGGAACACATTTGTGTTTGCTGGAACTACATCTCTGGCGGTGACCTCAATTTCCCTCACGGCAGCCTATGCTCTCTCTCGGCTGAACTTTCCTGCAAGGCGTTTTTTCCTTGGCGGGTTAATCATTCTGCACGCCTTTCCGACCATTACATTGATTATTGCCATCTTTTTGATCCTTCAGTTCCTTGGGCTTTATAATACGCTAATCGGCGTTATCCTTGTAAAATCGGCGCTCGAACTGCCGTTTGGGATTTGGATTATGAAAGGGTTCTACGACACTGTGCCCTGGGAAATCGAAATGGCGGGCGTCCAAGACGGAGCCAGCCGGTTCATGGTTTGGTGGAAGTTGGTTTTGCCTCAGGTCCAGCCTGGTTTAGCCGCCCTATTGATTTTCTCTTTCCTTTCCGGTTGGAGCGAATTCGTTTTACCCTTGGTTCTGGCACCCGGAAACGAGGCGCAAGTCCTTTCAACTTATCTGTCAGCGCTGATCCTTGATGACACAAAACCCGACTTCAACTTGTTTAAATCTGTCGGCATGTTTTACGCCATTCCTGTTATCGTTATCTATTTGATATTCCAAAAGAAACTAATGAACATTTACGGCGGAGGTACGAAAGGCTAATGCGATTAAAACTCTCTAACTTCACAAAGTCTTTTGGCGCACTCACCGTCATCGACAAACTCAACCTGACCGTAGAAAGCGGTGAAATGATCGCCCTTCTTGGTCCGTCGGGGTGTGGAAAATCCACAACGCTGTTCACAATCTGTGGCATTCATCGCATGAACGGAGGCACACTTCATTTCGATGATCGCGACGTTTCAAATGTACCTTCTCAGAAACGAAATGTCGGCGTCGTCTTCCAAAACTATGCGCTCTACCCTCACATGAATATCCGGGAGAATATTGCCTTTCCTTTGAAAGTTCAGAAAGAGGATGCAGCGAGTATCGCCCGCAAAGTCGATGAGATCGCTGAGCTTGTTCACATTCCAGAACTCCTTCAGCGCAAACCTGCGCAGCTGTCGGGAGGTCAACAGCAACGTGTTGCACTAGCCCGAGCCTTGGTCCGCAAACCAGATGTCCTGTTGTTAGATGAACCCTTGGCCAATCTCGACGCTAAACTTCGACTTGAAATGCGCTCGGAAATTCGACGTATTCAACTCGAAACTGGTATCACAGCAGTTCTGGTCACCCATGATCAGATCGAAGCTATGTCGATGTGTGATCGGATTGCGTTGATGAAAGAGGGAAAAATTGTCCAGCTTTCAGAGCCCGATGAAATGTATACAAATCCCGCAGATAGCTTTGTCGCGAGTTTTCTTGGCAACCCTCCAATATCATTCCTGAACGTAGGCGTCGAAGGCGATAACTTTGTACTGCAAGGAAACAAAATTAAAATCTCTGACTCGTTAAAAAATAGAGTCTCTGGCGACATTAAGCTTGGCTTACGCCCGGAATTCTTCGGGCCTCAATTTGGCAATCACATCACTGGCCGCATCAGTTTTGTTGAAACTCAGGGCCGTGAAGATCTGTATAATGTCACATTGGCCGATGGATCGATCCTTCGTTCAATCCAACCTGCCGGACCACGTAAAAAGCTAGGTGAAGAAGTTGCCTGGGGGATATCTTCAGATAACTTACTGGCCTTTTCTCTAGAAGGGACTCGGCTTTGAATGATTGGTTAAACACCGACCGCCCCCTCTCCATTGCACATAGAGGGGCCAGCGCATACGCGCCGGCAAACTCTCTGCAAGCCTTTGAGTTCGCCGCCCAACTGGGTGCGGATATGTGGGAGGTTGATCTACGTCTTACCGCCGACCAAGTAATCATCGCATATCATGATGATCGCCTTAAAGATGGCCAAAAGATTTCGGAACTGACACATGCTGAGGTCAACGCCGCATTGCCAAGGGGCGATGCACCATGTTTTTCGGAAGTTATCGATCTGGCGCAGGAACATAACGCCGGTCTTTACGCTGATATCAAAGCGTTTGAGGCTGCCGAACCTGTCTGCGATATGCTCCGGGATCGTGGGTTTGAAAAGGCGATCCTAGGCGCTTTTAACGCGACCATCGTTTCGGAATTAAGACGTACCGGATGCCCCTATCTGCTGGCAATTCTAGTACCGGTCGGTGTGGATCCGTTTGAATTTTCTGGCGACGCTGAAATCATTCACTTGTGCTGGGAGACCCTAGAGAGGCCTCAGGACTTATTGGATAAGGCTTTTTTTGACCGTTGTGAGGAAATGGGTAAAAAGGTTGTTCTTTGGCATGAAGAAAACCCCGAGCGCATGGCGGACCTCCGAAATCTTCCCGTACTCGGAATTTGTTCCGATTTACCGCAAATGGTCAATCCTTTCCATCCACACGATGATTGGCCCGTTCAGATCGTATGTCATCGAGGTGCAAATTCAATTTCACCCGAGAACTCGCTCACCGGTGCCCTTGCCTGTTTTGCCGCAGGTTTTAGCCATGTTGAACTTGATGTTCATATCACAAGCGACGAAGAATTGGTTGTCTTCCACGATCACACACTAAATCGTACATCAAACGGCACGGGAGCCATCACATCAAAACAACTCAGGGCACTTCGGACCCTTAGTATCGGCGCTTGGTTCTCGGATCATTATAAACAAGAACCCATACCGACCCTCGAAGAATTCTTGCAGTTGGCGAACGCGTGGGGCGGGCATCTGTACATTGAACTAAAGACATCTCCTGCAGCTCTTATCTGGGATAAAGTGACTCGATACGCTCTTCAGGATCATTGTTTTTTCTGGTCCTTCAATCATCATTTGTTAAGAGACATGAGGGCAATTTCACCCGATGCTAACATCATGATGCGACGGCAAGATTTTGAGAACTTGGATGCAGCACTTGCGAGCCTTGATCCATCCTTAATTGAATTCACCCCCCAAGAAGATCTATCGGAAATCAAAACTTTAAAAGAAAAAGGCATCCCTTCGATGATTGCCTATAACGGGCAAGATCCGGATGTTTTCCGCAGGATCGCCGCACACAAACCTGAGCTAATTAATCTGCATCACCCATTTAGATTCGTTCAAGAAATTTTTCAAATCGAGGTCCACAATGGCTGAAAAAGGCCGAAAAAATGTAACATCATTTGACGTCGCCAAACGCGCGGGTGTTTCCCGTTCAATGGTTTCCCGCGCCTTTACTGAAGGTTCGGAAATATCCGAAGACTCGCGCACCAAGGTTAAAGCGGCCGCGCAGGAACTTGGGTACCGCGTCAATTATCTGGCCCGAGGATTGCAATCAAAACAAACAGATCTTGTTGGAATTGTAGCGTCAGCGCTTGATACACCCTTCCGATCCCGACAAGTCAAAACAGCGGCGCGCGAATGTATCCGGCAAGGGTATCGACCAATCCTTATGGTCGTCGAGAAACCAGATGAAATCGAACAGCTTGTAACCATGTTGTTTAACTACAATGTTGCGGGAATGATTATCACTTCTGCTGCCCCTTCTTCAAAAATCATAGAAGAGGCAAATTCGCTTTCGGTTCCGATCGTGCTCATCAACAAAGAATGTGACGTTGAAGGCCCAGATATTCTTCAGACTGACCTCGATCAGGTCGGAAATTTGGCATTCGACATGTTAACAAGATCGGGCGCAAAACGTTTGGCCGTCATCCAACCTGAAACACAATCTTTCTCGGTGACGGGGCGGGCAAATGCATTCCGTGCGCGTTGCCATGAAAATGACGTGGATGTCCAAGTATTTTACGCATCCTCTCAGAGTTACTCCGGCGGATACGACATCGCCGGTGTCATCGGTGTTGAATTAGAAAAACTTGATGGAATTTTTTGTTCAACAGATCTGATCGCATTGGGAACCATTGATCGACTTCGAAGCGATTGGAATACAAAGATTCCGGCTCAACTTGAAATCGTTGGTTTCGATGACATTGAACAGGCCAGCTGGCAAAGTTACCAACTGTCAACCATTCGGCAAGATGCAGATGAGCTTTCCCGATTAGCTGTAGAATTGATGGTTGATCGCATTCAAAACCCAAATCGCACCCCCCGATTGCATCGGCAATTAGGCACCCCGATTTTCCGTAATACAACAAGGAAAAACAATGAATAAGGGGAAAGGGCTACGCTTGCATCTGGCCAAGGATATCGCGGTCGAGGCCGGCCATCTGGCCATCGAAATGAGGCTGACCGCAGACAAAGGATTTGCGAAAGAAAAGGGCCATCAGGATTTTGTTACAGCAGCCGATCTGGCGGTAGAGACCCTGATTAGGGCTCGTATCGCATCCGTGTTCCCCGAAGACAGCGTTCTGGGAGAAGAAAATGGGACAACCGGAACGGGCGATGCCCTATGGGTGATTGATCCGATCGATGGCACAACGAATTATATGCATGGTCTTGCTGATTGGGCCGTCTCTATTGCGTTTTGCATCGGCGGGAAAATTGAATACGCAGCAATTTTTGCGCCGGACATTGACACCTTGGTATGGGCGCGATCTGGAAAAGGAGCATTCGTCTGGGACGAACCCATCAACGTTTCAATCTGTGATACAGCGGCAAACGCGCTGGTACTTCTTGGTCGTTCAGCGCGCTGCAAAACGGACGGATACCTCCAGATGTTGAACCGAATATTCGAAAAGGGGTTGGAATACAGGCGCAATGGCTCTGCGGCTTTTAGTTTGTCCATGGTAGCGCTAGGTCGGGCAGATGCATTTTATGAGGCTCATTTAAACCCCTGGGACGCTATGGCCGGTATACTCATTGCCCAAGAAGCAGGGGGCAATGTGGAACATCCACCCTATTCAGAATTTATCAATGTAGGGGGTGCCGTTTTCGTTAGCAACAACAGGATTCATAGTGACGTAAAATCGGCAATCAACGGTTAATACGACGCCGTTATCCCATCATCTAACACTTCATGCAAAAGCGTGACCTTTGGGAGCATGTCCAATCATCCCGAACCATATTGCCTCCTGGCTCAACTTTGGCATTAGTATTGGATCGACAGCTCCCTTAATCGCCTAAGGTGATATATTGGGGCAGTCAAAACGGCAAACTGATAGCATTTGCAGTGGTCGTTTTAATGCGCAAACTTTTCTAAGCGACGCAGAAAATCCTGAAACGTGAATCTTTTTTCGACCTGATCACTCGACAGTCGTACGTTATGTGCCGCATCCATCCGTTGTTTCATTATTCCGGCAAACTCTGCGTGCAGATCAGTCCGATTGGCCAGAATAAGGCGAAGGCAATCAATATCAATGCGTATCAATGTTACATTTGTTGACGCCTTGAACTGCAAAAATGCGGGATTATCCATAAGCATTGAGGTCAAACCAAAATACTGACCGGACCTTAACTGATCAACGATTTTTTGCGCCCCTTTTGGCATACGAATGCTCGTCTCAACGACCCCGTGACTTATGATATCAACAGATCGCGCAATTGCGCCTTCTGCGACAATAATGGTGCCTGCCTCGAAAGTAATTCGGTTACTCATTTCAGCCAGATGTTCCAATTCTTCGTCTGACAAAGACTTGGCGATATCAAGCATTTTAAGCGCGAGCAAAGTCGTTGGGGGATCGACCGCAGTCGTACCCGCCCGTCGAGTATGAAGTTCATGAATGCTTGGCGAAACCTGCGCCCCAACATCCTTAAGGGCATAATGAATGGCATCAAATAGCTGTTCACGGCCTGAAAACATTGCATGATAATTCGGGTAATGAACCCAGACCATATACGTATAGGGCACAGTCGTCGCATCCAAAAGACGCACCAACGGTAACGGATGTTTAAGAATTTTGTCACACCGAAGTGCTGCTTCCAACAATAACGCTTTGGCAAGACGGGGGTCGACCTCCGCCGGTATTTTCACCTCATACCACGGGGCATAAATATGATCCGAACCGTGAAGATTTTTAAACCCCTGTTGCGCCAATTCACTATTGGGAACCACCAACGTAGAATTGTCCCATCCGAGCAACCGCGTTGCCCGCCAATTGATGTCGACAACCTTGCCTTCGGACCCATCTGCCAACCGAATAATTTCACCGAGCTTAAACGGATGTTCAATGCTCAACGCGATACCGGAAAACAAATCTCCCAACGTGCGCTGCATCGCAAAAGCCACCAGCGCAGCCACCGCTCCGGTCGAAATATACAGGCCCGTAATAGAATACCCTTGGATATACAGAAAGGATACAATGCCCAAAAACAGGAATCCGCCAAACAGCAAACCACGTTGCAGACCCGGCAAATAGGCAGCATCGTCCTGATTGCGCAACGATAGAAAAAAGAGCTCTGCTAACCGGGCAAAGCGCCAGGCGAGAGAAATCAAAAGACTTAGCAATGTCATCTCTATGATCTGGCGACTAACATCAAACCCGCCCACTTGGACGGTTATCTGACGTAGAAGGCTTCCTAGGTGCAGTACCAATAACGGTGCAGCAAAGAGATCAACCACTGCAGGTGCCACCGGATGAGACGCAACCGCCCGTCGCAATACAGCTGTGCGCTTGCCAAACAACCAGAGCGCTAGGATCAAAACGACCACAATAGCCAGCACTGGATGATCCTGAATGTACGGATCAAAGAGTGTCGTAAATGTCATGTCCCAAATGGCCCCACTAAGTTGAAATCAGTATAAGAGGCGAAACGGGCTAGGGGAGGCCTCTTTTCATCAAGTTTCATCACGGTGCCGTTTTACCGTCTACTCAACACGCCATAGCGCACCAAACCATAAATCAATTCGGATACTCTATTGGTAACTCCCAAAAATTATCCCGCACAAATTGCAACGGACGCGTTTGACTCCCCGGCTGTGCACTGGTTTCTAGCAACAAGGCAATATCTGATAGGGCAGCTGGATTATCACGGTAATAGGTATGTCCGAGAATATCCGAAGATCCTTTGACATCAATGAAATGCACATTGCGAACATTCTGAAATATTTCGGCTTCAGCAGCATCAACTTCGCCGTCGTCAAGCCGCCCGACACGTACGCCGGCCATCAATCGTTGTGACAGACCAAGCGCATTATCTCCTTGGTTGGTGTAAATTGTTATACGCCCAATTGCGGGGCCGAACTGCTCAGCAATCAACCGCTGACCCACCACTCCAAAATCCAGATCAGGGGCGGCCATAATCAGGTTTTCAACTTTCAAAACCTGACGTGGATTTTGTCCCGACGCCCGTGCCTCGATCACCAATTCACGCAATGCCGATGTCGTAACATCCGTTCCTCGACTATGAGCGATGATATTTATCCGTTTTACTTCAGGCATCCCGCGCAAAATTCGCAGCGTTTCCTTCAAGTGAAAAATCGTAAACTCGCCAGATTCCCGATCCGTAAAATACCCAAATAGCCCTCCACGCCCAGAGGGCCAAGAATAGAGGATCGGCACGCTACGCCGTCCTGTAAAATGCCAAACATCCGCAAGCGAGAACACACCGGTTTCAAAATCGGTGCTAACGCCATGAACCAAAAGCAAAACATCGCCACTGCCGGACTGCCTCAGTCGGCCACGCACCAATGTTTTAAATTGATCCGATGCAGAGCGGTAATCACGCTGCGGACCGGCCTTTACGACAGGCTGATTGTTTTTCAAATCGAACGGCAAAGGCGTTGCAGGGAACGACACTTGTTCCTTGGTTTGGCTAATCGTCATACGGAGCGATTTCGAACGGGGGTTTTGGCTACTGGCAAGTGCCAGTTCATCCCAGCTTACGTGCGCGCCCAATTGCACAGAGGCCGTGCCCGCAACCATCGACTTTGATCGATCCGCACCATAAAACGCATCCTTATCCCGAACGCGGTCTGTAACATAGAGAATTTCGGCAGACGAACGGCGGTTCGCGGCCGGAACAGCTTCAGCCGGATAGGGTGTTTGTTCAGAGTAAATATTGGGGGTGTCCACCAAAACCTTGGGGCCCGCACATGAGGTCAACACCAGCACAGCAAAAAACAGAAAACCACTGCGCATGATATGCTCAAACCAAACTGACGTCATATTGTCCCCAACCCACAAAAATAGACCCAAACTAAAAGCGGCCTCTTTTTGAGGAGTCTACACGTAAGGGCGCTGAATTAAAACGAATAGGCATGCCCAGTTGTACACATGAGCGCGAGCAGACGAACCGATACGGGCCTTGGGGCCCGCGATCCAAGTTCATTAAATATCGAAGGCTTACGCTATAAGGTACATCGCTTTGTGCATTCCCTAGGCAGGGTTATTCTGCGTTAAATACAAACAACGCTTGATCATCGATGGTGTAACCGTCAATCAGCGTCTGCGCAGTGGCCGAAACCAGCCAAGCCTCTAGATTTGCGACGGACGCCGATTTGACGTGAGGGTGTTTTTCAGCATTCACAGGCAAGTAAGCATATTGGTTGAACAATACAGGGTCACCTTCAAAGAGAATATCCAAGTCCCCTTTGTTGCTAAAATTTAACCAGCTTGCGCGATCAGACAGAATATATGCATTCATCCCAACGGCAATGTTAAGCGATGCGCCCATCCCAGCCCCGACTTCATTGTACCATGTGCCATCAGGCACAATATCAGCGTCTTGCCAAAGCGCGCGCTCCATTGAATGCGTTCCACTGCCATCTCCGCGACTGACAAACGCAACATCCGCCGCCTCAATGTGCCGCAAGGCGTCAACTGCATTTAGGGCCTCAGCAATTTTTGCTTTATCCTCAACTGGTCCAATAAAAACAAAATCATTGTACATAATCTCTCGGCGGTGGGTGCCAAAACCACCTTCAAGAAAGGCTTCTTCGGCTGAACGAGAATGCACCAATATCGCATCCACGTCGCCTTTTTCACCCAGTTTGATCGCCTGCCCCGTCCCCACAACAAGAAGCTGAACATCAAGACCCGTATCTAGTTTGATCTGTGGCAATAAAACATCCGCCAAACCTGAATTATGAAATGACGTTGTAACCGCCAGTTTCATCTCTTCGGCTATCGTTGGCGTCGTTAAAAAAACCAAACCAAGCGCCCCTAATATGAATTGTTTCATTCGACAATGTCTCCTTTTAAAAATGCATCGGCTTGCGACGTTTGGGGATGTGTAAAAAAGATTTGCGCTTGGCTATGTTCATGAACTTTTCCCTTTAAAAGGAAAAGCACTTCTGTCGCCAATCGGCGCGCCTGTCCCAGATCATGGGTCGACATAATCAACCGTGTGCCTGCAGCGACGGCATCTCGCAAGATTGCTTCGATTTCCCGAATGGCGCGCCCATCAAGAGAAGCGCAAGGTTCATCCAAAAACACCACATCTGGCTTTGAAATCAATGCACGGGCAAGGGCAAGTTTTTGACGTTCACCCCCAGACAATTGCGGGGCCCCTCGATGCAACATAGTCCCTAAACCTACGTTATCTGCTGCCTCGACTGCCCGTTTCACTGCGTCTTTGCGCGCAACTCCTGACACGCAAAGAGGGTAGATCAAATTTCCCAACACCGAACGTCGCAGCATAATTGGATGTTGAAAAACAAAGGCTTGCCTCGCACGCGCCACTTTTTCTGGACACGCCCATTTCAGCGTACCGCTGCGCTGCTTTGCAATCCCGTGCAACATCCTTAGAAACGTCGTTTTCCCTGCTCCGTTTGGTCCAATCACAATAGTGACCCCGGGTCCATCAAGAACCAGATTAACAGGTCCAACCAGTATTTTCCCACGTTGACGAACAGTCGCGTTTTCAAGTGTTAGCGGAAACATGCTCTTTACCATTGCGCCCCGCGTTCGGTTCGCCCAACGATGTGGATTGTTAAATTCAACACAATGGCGATGAAGATCAGAACAAAACCAAGCCCCAATGCCAAAGCGAAATCGCCCTTACCCGTTTCCAACGCTATTGCCGTGGTAAGTACGCGTGTATGATGGTCAATGTTCCCCCCCACGACCATGATTGCACCTACTTCGCCGATGGCACGTCCAAACCCTGCCAACGCCGCCGTCAAAAGCGCACGACGCCCGTCCCACAAAAGCGTCTGCATACGTTGCATTCGGCTCGCGTTCATTGAAATCAACAGGTCGTGGTATTCTGCCCAAAGATCTCGCAAGGACTGATGTGCGATCGAAATTATTAGCGGTGTGATGATAATAACTTGCGCAATGATCATGGCTGTTGGCGTAAACAATAAGCCGAACACCCCAAATGGGCCTGAACGGCTAAGAAGAACATAGACCGTTAACCCAACAACGACAGGCGGCAATCCCATAAATGCGTTCACAATCGCAATCGTTGCACGGCGCGCTCTAAATCTACGAACGGCTAAATATGCACTCAAAGGCAATGCAATCAGACACGCGATACAGAGTGCGCTGAGCGTTACACGCAACGAACGCAATGTGATTTCAAGCAAATCAGCATCCAGAGTCAGTAACAACCAGAACGCCTGAGATACGCCGGACCATAAATCGGACATTTGCTCTTTTGACCCTAGTTTGATTGACGGTTTAAATTGCGATTATGGTGTATTCCAACCACATCTTTTCCGTCGGAAAAACGCGGATCTAAAAACAACAGGCCGTAAGGTCATTTTGTCCTGACATTTTGCCTTCAACACATGAAATTGGTCATTTCGACCTTCTTTCTTTGCGCGGGTTTGGCAATGACTGGTTTCAACATATCGGTCTGATAGACTATCTATATTGCAGGCTGCAAAAGCAGGGGAGAATGCTTTGAATTCCATACGTTTGAAACTGTTTTTTCTCGCCCTTGCACCGCTGACAGTTCTGTTGCCGTTGCTAATGCTAATGGCGATAACGCGTTGGACGTCAGACTATGACAAATTGCTGATTTCCAAGGTCAACAGCGACCTATTGATTGCAGAGCAATACCTTGGTCGTATTCTCGCAGACACAGGTACGAACGTAGCGGCCATCGCGAATTCACGTCAGTTTCAAACGGCGAGCAATGCATCAACAGCAGAGCTCAACCGGTTTCTGGAAAAAACCCGTACGGATCAAGCGCTCGACTTTCTATATTTCATCCCGTCCCACAAAGCTGATCAAGCTGAGAAGTGGCCGGTCATACAAGACGCCTTTGATGGCAAGCTCTCCTCACGCATCGATATTTTCCAAGTGGATACTTTGTCTCAGTTTTCTGGTTTGGAAAAACGCGCCTATGTTGATCTGAAAGAAACCGTTGCCGCCTCGCCGTCTGATCGCACGGCAGAGGATCGCGGAATGGTTATTCACACTGCAGCACCCGTTGACGTACCACTCCATAAAGGAGTGCTTGTCGGAGGTATCCTGCTAAATCGAAACCTCGGCTTTATCGATACGATCAATCAGTTGGTCTATCTTAATAACGCGGCTGACGGTCATCGTCAGGGCACCGCCACACTGTTTTTGGACGATGTCCGCATATCGACAAATGTACGCCTATTCAAAAATGTGCGCGCCCTGGGAACCCGCGTTTCCGAAGAAGTCCGTAGATCTGTTTTGGACGAAGGGAAAACGTGGTTGGATCGCGCTTTTGTGGTGAATGATTGGTATATCTCGGGCTACCTGCCCCTGACAGACAGCTTTGATAACCGGGTTGGCATGCTTTATGTCGGGTTTCTTGAAGCGCCGTTTTCCAATGCAAAGCGGGCGGCTTATCTAACCATGTTAGGGGCGATTGCCGCGGTCCTCATCCTATCAGTGCCTCTTTTCCTGCTAATGGCCCGTGGTATTTTCGCCCCACTGGAACAAATGACCCGCACAATGAAACGCGTGGAGCGTGGAGATCTAGCCGCGCGAAACGGGATTGTAGGCGCAAAAGATGAAATCGGGCTCGTCGCGGCACATTTGGACACGTTGCTTGATCAAGTTCAAGAACGAGATCAGGCCCTTAGAGATTGGGCGGAAGAGCTCAACGATCGAGTGGATCGACGAACAGCGGAACTTCGCACCACAAATGAAAAGCTAGAAGAGACATTTCAACAATTGGTAATGTCAGAAAAGCTCGCCTCTATCGGTGAAATCACCGCAGGTGTGGCCCATGAAATCAACAATCCCGTTGCAGTTATTCAAGGCAACATTGATGTCATGCGAGAGATCATGGGCGCAGACGTGACCAATGTAAAAACGGAAATGGACCTGATTGACCAGCAAGTTCAGCGTATCGACGGAATCGTCGGGAAACTCCTGCAGTTTGCCCGCCCTTCTGATTATGATGCTTCAAGCGGTGGCATCGCGCTCCGACCTACAATCGAGGACTGTACAGCCTTAGTCAGTCACGTGCATCCCAAACAAGATGTCACTTTTCAAACCGATTTTGAGCCCGTTTCGAATGTTGCGATTGGTGGGGGGGAGATGCAGCAGGTCATCGTAAACCTTATGGTGAATGCGGTGCAGGCCATGGATGGGATCGGCCAGATTTCGATTGCTGTGCGCGAACAGCGACGCAATACTCAAAAAGGTGTTGAATTAACCGTGGCCGATACCGGTCCCGGCATCAACGCCGATCACATCAATCACATATTTGATCCGTTCCACACCACAAAACTGGGCGAAGGTTCGGGACTGGGTTTATCAATTAGTCAAACATTGATCCGCCAAGCTGGGGGCGTCATGTCAGCCGAAAATCGTCCGACTGGCGGAGCATTGTTTAGAATCTGGTTACCTGAGGCACAGACCGATTAACTGGTTCAATCAGATTGCGGACCAACGTTGGGCCGTCACATGCCCCAAGATGCGCATTTTCGGTCAACAGTTTTACGTGAAACACCCAACCGCCGTGATGCCTCTGCACGATTGCCATCACAAGCGTCCAACACTTGCAGAATATGACGTTTTTCAACGAGATCCAGCGTCTCAATTGCTTTGGCACCTTTGATTTTGCCTTCGCCTTTGAATTCATCGGGAAAGCTACCAAGGATTAAGGAGCGTTCAACCGTATTGCGCAATTCACGGACATTTCCAGGCCATTCGTAGCGACACAATTTCAGCAATGTTTCTTCATCAAGTGCAAGTGATGGCAGTGCCAAGGACCTTGAGAGTTGTTTCATGAAATGGGCTGCCAGCTCAACGATGTCCTCTGTACGATCTTTCAGCGGGGGCATTTCAATGCCGACGACGTTCATACGGTGATACAGGTCTGCTCGGAATGTACCACTCTCGATGGCCTGTTTCAAATTCGAATTGGTGGCAAAAAACACCCGAATATTCAGCGGGATATCCCGTTCTGCACCAATGGGGCGGATGCATTTATCCTCCAGCACCCGCAGCAATGCTGCTTGGGTCTGCTCGGAGAGTTGTGCAACTTCGTCCAGAAATAACACGCCACCATCGGCCAAAAGGAACAAACCGTCCCTGCTGCGCCCATCCCCGTCAATCATACCGAATAATTCCTCGGCCCCTTTACTGGGAGAGAGAGCTGCGCAGTTGACCGCCACAAACGGGTTGCTCGCCCGGTCAGACATCGCATGCAGCGTCCGCGCGGCGACTTCTTTGCCTGTTCCAGATTGCCCCGTAAACAGAACTGGCGTTGGCAAATGCGCAAGACGCGCAAGCACTACGCGGATTTGTTCAATGGGCCGGGATTTACCCAACAACCGCGCCCGTGCAGAGCTTTGTTCAAACGACAGTTCATATTTCAATAGAGAGTTATCACGACGTAGAATTTTGCGATCCAACGCACGCGCAACCGCGTTCAAGATCTGATTGGCTCGAAAGGGCTTTAAGACAAAATCAGCAACGCCGATCTGCAAAGCTTCAATAGCGGTTTCCAAATCAGCATAGGCCGTAATCAAAATCGCATCAGAGAAAAATCCAACTTTGCCCTGCTCGCGAAGCCAGTCCAACCCAGTTTTTCCGGGCATGATATTGTCCAGCACGACAATATCAAAATGATAGCGGTTCAAGATTTCAGATGCCTCTGCCGCCGATGCCGCCTGCTCCACCCGTTTGCAACGTGGTTGAAGGATTTTTGTCAGAAAATTGCGCATGCCCGGTTCATCGTCGATGACCAAAATTGAGGCCCCCGCAAGGCTTTCGCCATATTCCCCCTGAACCCGCGACACCATGTTTTAATCCAATCGCACAGACGGTCCAGAGTGAACGGCACTTGAGTCAAACCCAAGAGTATCGAGTATAGCGGATGAGGCGATCGCCACGAAAACAACCGCTGCAAATCCTGTCAGCATGGCTTTCATTTCATGTCTCCAGTTTAGGTTTTGGAACGCTTAACCCAATGGTATCATAGGGGATAAGCGATTGGTATTACTCTGCCGACATAATCTTTGTCGGTTTACCCTGATCGTTGTTTTGCAACTCATCCAGCCAGATCGAATGGTGTTGATGGGCCCATGCTTCATCCACTTCGCCCGAGCCCATGGCATCATAGGCACCTTCCATCCCAATAGAACCGATATAAATATGGGCAATGATGATCGACATCAGAACAAAAGCAAGGATTGCGTGCCAGAGTTGGGCCAGCTGCATTTCTTCTTGGGGCGCAAGGGTTTCGGGCAAGGCCCCAAAACCAACCATTTCCGGTAATCCAGTCGCATTTAACACGCCAAAGGTTTTGGCGAATAGCTGAATTTCAAACGGAAACAGCAAGGCAACACCAGAGACCGCAATAGAGCTGCCGAAAAGGATCACCGACCAGAAAATGACCTTTTGTCCGGCGTTGAACTTTTTGGCAGGGGGGTGGTTTTTCCCAATAATTCCCCCGAACTGACGCAGCCAGACAAGATCAAGACGATTGGGGATATTATGGGCGACCCACATCACAAAAATCATCACAAGGGCGATGATAAAGGCCCAAGCAACGTTGTTATGGACCCATTTTGACCACCCCAATACCGCAGCATTCACATCCTTGCCCAAGGAGGGCGCGATAAAGACACGGCCAAACAAAACCGCCAATCCAGTAAAGCCAAGCAACAGGAACGACCCCGCCAGCAACCAATGGGCAAAGCGTTCAATCGATTTGAACCGGGTCACTTTGTGACCTGTCATTTCGGCATCCACTTTGACTTGCCCCCGCAGCACATAAAACAGCAAGAGCGCGCCAATTGTACCGAGCAAAAGCCAGCCCCCGTAGGTCCGCAGTGGACCGTCTCGGAAGGTTAGCCAACTCATTCCGCCGTCCTGGACCAGAACCGTCGCAACCGCCCCGCCTGCGGATACATTTATGTCCGCAGTACCGTAGCGCAACGCTCGCCAATGCTCGGCATCAGACACGCCGCCAAGCGTGCCCAATTGCTGCGTGAGACCGGCGGCCCTATTGGGGTCACCCACAGCGTCGCTCCGAAATGAATCGTCTAGCTTTTGATTCGCCTGACGCGCCATAATATCGTTCAGAGTTTGCGCACCGCCTGTAGATGCACGGGGGTTAACGCCGCTTTCCTCAGGGATGCTTGTGTCCTGAGCCTGCGCAGATATCGCCAGCGAAAGCGCCAGAATAATTGCGAGTGCCATGCGTAGCATGCTCGCTCCTTCCTCAAAAAATCTGAAAAGCGAGACGGCCCCAAAAGGCCGCCTCAACCGGGTGTTCGGCTGATTTAGCCACCCTTACTTTCGTAGGCTGTACCCCAACCCCATGCACCCGCGCCAAAGCCGCGGGCCACAACACGTTCGCGATAAATCTCAGAGACCATATCGCCATCGCCTGCCAGCAATGCTTTGGTTGAACACATCTCTGCGCAGATCGGCAATTTGCCTTCTGCCAGACGGTTGCGCCCGTATTTGGAAAACTCTGCATTGGAATGGTTTTCTTCGGGTCCACCAGCGCAAAAGGTACATTTGTCCATCTTGCCGCGTGATCCAAAGTTACCTGCCTGCGGATATTGTGGCGCACCAAACGGGCACGCATAGAAACAATACCCACAGCCGATGCACAGATCCTTGGAGTGCAGAACCACACCTTCGTCGGTTTGGTAGAAGCAATCCACAGGGCACACCGCCATACAAGGCGCATCCGAACAGTGCATACAGGCCACTGAGATCGACCGTTCGCCGGGTTTGCCATCTTCGATGGTCACAACGCGGCGACGATTGATGCCCCAAGGCACTTCGTGTTCGTTTTTACAGGCCGTGACGCAGGCGTTGCATTCAATGCAGCGTTCGGCGTCGCAGAGGAACTTAGCTCTTGCCATTTCTCTTTCTCCTTACGCTGCCCAGATTTTGCAGAGTGTACTTTTGGTCTCTTGCATCTGGGTTACTGAATCATAACCATAGGTCTGGGCGGTATTTGTGCTTTCGCCCAAGACATATGGATCGGCCCCATCGGGGTATTTGCTGCGCAAATCCTCGCCTTGAAAATGACCGCCAAAGTGGAACGGCATAAAGGCAACGCCTTCACCGACCCGCTCTGTCACCATCGCCATGACTTTGACTTTGCCGCCTTCTGGGCCTTCGACCCAGACCTGTTTGCCATCACGCACACCAAGGTTATTAGCATCGCGCGTGTTGATCTCGACAAACATGTCTTGCTGAAGCTCTGCAAGCCAAGGGTTCGACCGCGTTTCTTCACCTCCGCCTTCGTATTCGACGAGACGACCAGAGGTTAAAATGATCGGATAATCCTTGGAGAAATCATTCTTCTGGATCGACGCATATAGGGTTGGCAGACGATAGTCGTGACGATCCTCATAGGTTGGGTAGTCTGCCACCAAATCACGGCGCGGCGTATAGAGCGGCTCACGGTGAATGGGGACAGGATCAGGGAACGTCCACACAACGGCCCGCGCTTTGGCATTACCAAAGGGCGCACATTCATGTTTGATCGCGACCCGCTGAATACCGCCAGACAAGTCGGTTTTCCAGTTGGTCTTAGGCCCCGCAACCGCATCAATCGCAGCACGTTCCTCGACGGTCAAATCGCCATCCCACCCCAGATCCATCAGCATCTGCATGGTGAATTCCGGATATCCATCTTGGATTTCGGAATTCTTGGAATAAACGCCTTCAGCCAAGAGATTATCACCATCCCATTCAACACCAAAGCGAGCGCGGAACGTAAGGCCCCCTTCAGAAACGGGTTTTGACATGTCGTATAGGTTTGGCGTGCCTGGATGGTTCATGTCCGGAGTGCCCCAACATGGCCATGGCAGACCGTAATAGTCCCCATCAGCTGGACCGCCGATCGCTTTCAACGTTGTGCGATCAAACGTGTGTTGGTTCTGCATGTGCAGTTTCAAACGTTCTGGGCTTTGGCCTGTATAGCCAATCGTCCAAAGACCTTTGTTGAGCTCGCGCGTGATGCTTTCGACATTCGGCGTGACGTCGTCTTCCATTTCGATATTTCGGAAAAGACGATCCTCCCAACCGAATTTCTTGGCGAACATTCCAATAATCGTATGATCTGGTTTGGATTCAAACAAAGGTTGAACCACCTGATCACGCCATTGGAGCGACCGATTTGACGCCGTGACAGAACCACGAGTTTCAAACTGCGTCGCCGCAGGCAACAGATATACGCCATCGGTACGATCCTGCATAACTGCTGAAACCGTTGGATACGGGTCAACCACGACCAGCATGTCCAGCTTTTCCATTGCCGTTTTCATTTCCGTCCCACGCGTTTGTGAGTTCGGCGCATGCCCCCAAAGCACCATAGCACGCACCTTATTGGGGTTGTCCATGTTGGCTGGGTCTTCGAGCACACCATCAATCCAACGACTAACGGGGATGCCTTTCAGGTTCTGCAGGCTCTTTTCTTTGCCATCAGCGCCCGTCACTTTTGCGAACTGCGCACCAAGCCAATCTGGGTCTTCTTCCCAAACACGGGCCCAATGTGCCCATGCGCCAGCAGACAGACCATAATACCCCGGCAAAGTGTGGCTCAGAACACCAAGGTCCGTTGCGCCCTGAACGTTGTCGTGGCCCCGGAAAATGTTCGTACCACCGCCCTCTGTGCCCATGTTCCCCAGCGCAAGCTGCAGGATGCAATACGCACGGGTATTGTTGTTACCGTTGGTGTGCTGTGTGCCACCCATACACCAGATCACCGTACCAGGACGGTTGTTAGCCAAGGTTTTTGCCACACGACGCAATTGCTCACCGGGTGCACCGGTAACGCGTTCTACCTCTTCGGGTGTCCAAGCGGCGACTTCGTCACGAATTTCGTCCATTCCCCAAACGCGGGTGCGAATGAATTCTTTGTCTTCCCAACCATTGTCAAAGATATGCCATAGGATACCCCAAACGAGCGCTACATCTGTACCCGGACGGAACCGTACATATTCATCGGCATGTGCAGCCGTCCGTGTAAAGCGTGGATCGCAGACAATCACGGGGGCGTTGTTTTCTTCTTTTGCTTTTAATAGATGCAATAGCGAAACCGGATGCGCCTCAGCAGGGTTGCCACCGATAATGAAAATAGATTTCGAATTGTGGATGTCGTTGTAACTGTTTGTCATGGCGCCGTAGCCCCATGTGTTTGCAACACCAGCAACCGTGGTCGAGTGGCAAATCCGCGCCTGATGATCCACGTTATTGGTGCCCCAATAAGCCGCGAATTTACGGAACAAATAAGCCTGTTCATTTGAATGTTTGGCTGATCCCAGCCAATAGACACTATCCGGGCCGCTTTCTTCGCGGATATTCATCATGCCCTCGCCGATCTCATCGATCGCTTGCTCCCAGCTGATGCGCTTCCACTCGCCACCTTCTTTTTTCATCGGGTATTTCAGGCGACGCTCCCCGTGGGCGTGCTCACGAACAGATGCGCCTTTGGCACAATGTGCGCCAAGGTTGAACGGGCTATCATAGCCGGGCTCTTGTCCTGTCCACACACCACTTTCAACTTCGGCAACAACAGTGCAGCCGACAGAGCAGTGTGTACAAATGGATTTAATCGATTCGACAGCGCCTTTGGCTGCTGTCGCGGCAGTTGCTTGTGTCACCATTCCGCCTGTGGCGCTGACCGCAGCCAGACCACCAATAGCCAAGCCACTTCCGCGCAGGAACGCGCGGCGATCGACAGATGTCTCAGCGACATCCGAAAGGATACTGGTCCGCTGGGGGCGTCTCGCAACCCCGTTGGTCTTTTTCCTTAACATATTAACCTCCCTTGCTGCCCCAACGGGGCGGGCTGGGTTGAACTATTCCTTCTGCAGTCGGGCCTATCGCAACCAGTCGCATCCGGAGTGAAAACAATGTCCGGTTAAAACCGGGCGCTGTCGAAATAGGCGCGGGTGTGCGCCGTGTCTTGCAAAGCAGTTGCCTGCGAATCCGGAGCGTTGGCGGCCTCAGCCTCCTGCCCCGTGGCCAAAACTGTTGCAGCGGCCGCTGGAACAGCCGTACCGGCCAATTTCAGAAAGTCGCGGCGGCTTGTCGCTTCCTTGTCCTTCTGTGTCATAAGAGTTCCTCCCTTCTATGGTGATGGCGGCGAACCGCCGTTATACGGATCACTCCGCGCTCATCCGGAAACCTTCGCTCTCAATCTCCATGAAGACGTGGCCTATCTGGCCAACGGCAGCATAGAACACCGAGTTTTGAGCGGTTTCCAAATCGGTGAAAAAGTGACCGGCCCAAGGGCCGATGTGTGTATTGAAAAACGTCTTTTGATCGGAAATCTCACGCGCCGGCCCAAAGCGCCCAACGATCATTGCCCCCATCATGACCATAAGGCTGGCAATGTTATCTTCCGGCTCATAGACGTTCTGGGCACGTGTCAGCCCCCGAGCCGCCATATCTTGGCGCAATCGTGCGAGCGGTTTTTCATTTAAAAACCCAGTCAAATAATAACTGGCATAAGGCAGCAATTCGCCGCGCCCCAAACCGATGAAAAGTTTGTTGAACTCACTTTCAACGGCGGCTGGTTTTGACAGTTTGGCGATCTTGGCCAAAGCATTGACCGCCGCACCAAGAGGAGTGCCATCCCCTTTTAAGCCAGCACACATGGTGAGCGTTTCGGTATTGGCCGGGGATGCCAAAAGGACCCCGAGGAAATTATAAATATCGGCCCGCAACCGATCCTCTTCTGCGATACGGATATCTTCAGCGGCACTCATTTTTAGCTCCTCGCTCATAGACCCGTCGCACCTTTCGGCGCATCGGCTTGGGGATCAATGACAAACCGCATCCGGCGCGAAGGCACGGCAACAGGGCTGTCATCTGGGGAAACAAATGTTGGGATTGTGGTGGTCTGCTCGGCGACGTCCGTCTCAGGAGTCTCCGCGATCATCTCTTGCACTGTAGGGGGGGGCGTCTCGGCCTCTGTCAATTCAGCATCCGGGGCAACGACATCGTGTTGCTGATCCGCTTCTTCGAGTTTGCGCGCCAATTCTTTGACATGTTCGGTCATGCCCTTACCCACCTGATAGGCAGTCTGCATATTTTCAATAATGAAAGAGGCATCGTTAAAATCCTCACCATAATCCACCAGACCATCAACATTCGCGAGGACAGGATTCAACCGCCACAGCCGCCGCAATGCGCGGGTCCGAATCCGGGCAGGCACGGCGTCCTTTAGGAACACTTTGAAATCATCGCCCTTCTCAAGTGTGTCTGGATCGGGCAAATTAAGTTCCGCAAGGATCTCCGCATCGCTACGTTCAGCCAGTTCCGCATCACGGTGATTTTGCTCCAACGCTATTAGCGCCTGCTCCTCTTCGCGCTCTTCGGCCAATGCAGCAGCTTTGCGGCGGGTCCAGAAGTCGCTCATTGCAAACGCTCCTTCTTGGCCTGAAGTGGGGAGCGATAGACATCCGTCATCTGCGAGATCCGCGCATCCCCCACGCCGTCCTCAACAAGACCAATATCTTTCTTGTCCCGTTTGCGTTTTTTGAAAACTTCGTCGCGGTGATGGGCTTCTACAAAATCTTGAACCCAAGCAATAATGGCAGCGGGCATTGCAATTTTTTCGATGAGCTCTTCGCCACTGTCCGCATAATCCTGCGCCTCATAGGGGGATACCGTAGCCAGAAGGACCTCAAGAGGGTGTTCGGCATTTTCACTTTCACGCAGAACCACATAAATTGCTGGCACTTTCGCGGCGAGACCATGCAAGTAAGCTTCGGTCTCTGCTCCATGTAACTCAACGACCGGAGTTGCTGCATGGAAATCGATCACGTCTTCTTCTTGACGCAACACCCGCCAATCCGCATCCCCAGCACCGGGCAAAACATCCACGGCCTTCCAAGACCATGCAGACCAGCGGGTCACGCCAGCACGACGACGCAATACAATGCCTACCGGCATCGTTTCAAACCTATCGGGGTCGTGAATAAAAATCTTAATGTCCTCCAACATCACAAACATGTCATCGGAGATTCATCCAAAAAAGAACTTTGTTGAGGGTGCAGACAAATCCAGACAAATTGACACGACCTTATTTGCACATCACGGCACGTCGGTCATATTGTCCATCCCAAGTGTTTTAGTCGGAAAAACCTCCGCGTCCAAAACAGGCGAATCATTTGGATGGTTTCGGTGTTTATCTTGCCAACGTCGAGACAGAAAACAGGTTTACGAACGAAAGGAATCATGTGTAGTTGAATTACGCCTGACACCAGCTTTGGGCTCAAAATAGCGGCAACCTTGAGGGAGGAATTTCATGTCTAAGTCACTGATTTTATGTGATTGTGAAGGCAGTCAAGCCATTGATGCTGACGGGTTGTCCAAGGCATGTAATTTAAAGGTGTCGGCATTGCACACATCGCTCTGTGCCGGTGAAATTGACATCGCCGCTAAGGCCATACAGGCGGGGGATGCAATTATTTGCTGCACCCAAGAACAACGCCTTTTTGATGCTCTCGCTGATGAGATTGGGGGGGCCACTCCGGCCGTTCTTGACCTACGAGATCGGGCCGGATGGTCTGCGGATGAGGCCTCAAAACTACCCAAAATGGCCGCGTTGGTGGCGGAGGCCACGCTGCCTGCGGCGATTGAAAAAACCCTGGATGTGGTATCCGAGGGACTTTGCCTGATCATAGGAGCAAGTGAAACGGCTCTGGCAGCGGCGGAAAGCCTGAAAGATTACCTTGGCGTAACCGTCCTGATCACAGACGGGGCAGCCGCCCCCGACACCCGCGCCTATGATGTCATTCGGGGCACATTGAAACAGGCAAGTGGCGCGCTCGGCGGGTTTTCGGTCAAGATTGATGCTCTCGAGCAGCTTAATCCCATAGGCCATCGCGCATTCGACTTTGCGCCCCCACAAGATGCAAGCCTGTCTCAATGCGACATTATACTGGACCTCTCAGGCCAATCCCCGTTGTTTTCGGCCCATGAGAAACGCGAAGGATATCTGCGGGCTGATCCCGCTCACCCTCAAGCAGTGAGCGCGGTGGTTTTGGCTGCCTCTCACCTTGTTGGTACGTTTGTAAAACCGCTCTATATCAAAGCGGAACCAACCCTATGCGCCCATTCGCGAGCGGAACAAAAAGGGTGTTCTCGCTGCCTTGATATCTGCCCGACTGGTGCGATTACCCCGAATGGGGATCACGTCACCATTGATCCGATGATCTGCGCTGGGTGTGGGGCGTGTTCGTCCTTGTGCCCCTCTGGGGCCATTTCCTACGACGCACCACCTGTCGATCAGACAATGCGGCGCGTTCAAACGCTTGCAAAGACGTATATCGAAGCCGCTCAATCTGCGCCGCGTCTGTTGGTCGTGAATGATCACGGCTCTGAAATGATCGAGCTTGCGGCCCGTCATGGGCGCGGCCTGCCCGCCGATACAATTCCGCTAAAGATCTCGGCCCTCGGCGCATTTGGACATGCTGAAATCCTGGCTGCTGCAGGTGCCGGATTTGCCGATATCTATATCTTGCTGGCACCGACTTCTGACCGCGATGTTGCCACCCATGAGGCCACGTTGGCGCGGGCCATGGGGGCAACGGTACACCTACTTGACTTGCAAGACCCTGACGCGCTGTCTGATGCCCTTTATGATACGCCGACGGCTAAATCCGTCGACACGCCTGTACGCCCGATTGGCACTCGCAGACAGATCTCGCGTCAGGCAGCCCAATCGCTGAACCCAGATGCCATTACCCTGCCTCTTCCCGAAGGCGCGCCCTATGGTGCGGTGTTGGTCAACACCGACGCATGCACTCTGTGTTTGTCCTGTGTGTCTCTATGCCCCTCGGGCGCGCTCGGGGATAATCCGGACCTACCTCAGCTGCGTTTTCAAGAAGATGCCTGTTTGCAATGTGGGATCTGCGCCTCAACCTGCCCCGAAAAAGCAATCGTGCTCACACCGCAGATGAACCTATCCGACAGCGCCTTGGATCAGGTAATCCTCAATGAAGAAGAACCCTTTGCCTGCGTTGAATGTGGGTCCTTGTTCGGAGTTAAGTCTACCATTGAAAAGATCACCGAAAAGCTCGCCGGTCATCATTCGATGTTCAAAAACCCCGAGGCGGCCAAGCTTATTCAGATGTGCGATGACTGCCGAGTCAATCAACAGTTCAAATCGGAAAACAATCCCTTTCAAGGCGGCAGTCGGCCCAAACCACGCACCACCGAAGATTATTTGGCCAAGCGCCGCGATCTAAAGAACTAGGAGACGACCATGAGCGATGAATTCAACATGTCGATGCGCAAGTTTCTAAAGCAGGTTGGGGTTACCTCCCAACAAGCGATTGAGGATGCGCTGCGCAACGCGGATGAAACCAAAGGGCGTAGCTTTACGGCGCGGGCTGTGATCACAATTGAAGAGTTAGGTCTAACCCACGAGGTCGAAGGTACGATCAAGGAACAAGAATAAATGACAATTACACGAGAGCAGGTCCTTTCTGCGCTAAGAGAAGTCGTTGATCCGTCCAGCGGTTCAGACATCATCACGGCTGGCGTCGCACGTGCGTTGCATGTCGAGGGTGTGGACGTACGGTTTGTAATGGAAATCGATCCCGCACTGGCAGAGGCCTATACCAAAGTGAAATCGGACGCTAAAGCTGTGCTGAAAGCAATGGGTGCCACACCAAACGTGGTGATGACAGCCCACAGTACGCAAGCCCCCCCTCCGGACTTGAAACCACAAGCAACATCAGCGCCACAGGGTCCAGCTAAAATTCCGGGCATCGACCGTATTCTGGCCATTGCCTCAGGCAAGGGTGGCGTCGGGAAATCCACGGTATCGGCGAACCTTGCTTGTGCGCTTGCGGCGCAAGGGCGGCGTGTTGGGCTGTTGGATGCAGATGTGTATGGTCCGTCTCAACCGCGCATGTTGGGTGTATCAGGACGTCCGTCCAGCCCAGATGGAAAGACCATTTTACCGCTGCGCAATCACGGGGTCACAATGATGTCGATTGGTCTAATGACCAATGATGATCAGGCGGTTGTGTGGCGTGGTCCGATGCTGATGGGTGCGCTGCAACAAATGCTGACCCAAGTGCAATGGGGGGCATTGGATGTGCTGATAATCGATTTACCACCGGGCACTGGTGATGTGCAAATGACCTTAGCTCAAAAAGCACATGTCGATGGGGCGGTGATCGTCTCGACGCCGCAAGATGTGGCGCTTTTGGATGCGCGCAAGGGCATTGATATGTTCAACCAAATGAAAGTACCAATCGTCGGTATGATCGAAAATATGTCGACGCATATTTGCTCTCAATGTGGTCATGAGGAACACACATTTGGCCATGGTGGCGTGGCAACAGAGGCTGAAAAATTGGGCGTTCCCCTGTTGGCGGAAATTCCGCTGGATCTTCAAATTCGCCTGGCTGCAGATGGCGGCGCGCCCATAGTGGCCAGTGCACCGGACAGTGCCCATGCGGCAGGGTTCCACACAGTGGCCAGTGCTTTGATTGACGGAGGATACGCGTGAGCGAACAGCTCTTGTTTCCCCCCTTGATGGCTGGATTAGAGGTTACAGGACCGATTGATCCGTTTGACACGGCCTGTGCAAAGGCGGCGATGGGCTGTGATGCGGGGTTGATCGTCTATAACCTCGCGCCAAACGCTTTGTCTGCGGCGCTGGTCTTTGCGCCCGAGGTGCCTTTGTCACGTGCAATGTCAATGTTGCCAACCTGTGGCATCGGATTTCAAAACGCCCTTGGTGCGTTAGCTCCGCCCGAGGTTGCAGTGCATTTGGAGTGGACTGGTGGCATTCGCATCAATGGGGCACGGTGCGGTCAATTTAAGGCAATGAGTTCTGAGGTTGATCCCACCTTAACCCCAGATTGGTTGGTCATCGGATTTACTTTGCCCCTTTGGCCTGACAATGATCGGCCCGGCGAAACCCCGGATGCAACCGCGCTCTATGCAGAGGGCTGCGTTGATGTGCAGGCACCTCAGTTGCTTGAGGCATGGGCGCGTCATACCCTCAATTGGATCAACCGGTGGGAAATCGATGGCCCTCGCGCCCTTCACGATGAATGGCGCGGTCTAGCCCATGGGCTGGGCGAACCCATCCCGCAAAACGATCAATCCGGCACTTTTATGGGCGTGGATGAGGATTTCGGAATGCTGCTGCGCACCGACAAGGGCCTGACAAAATTGATTCCCCTGACCACTCTTTTGGAAATCACATGATGAAACTTGCGATTGCAACCCACCTCGATGAAAGCGATATGCGCGTTTTCGCAACCCATGCCCGCACCGGTGAATGGTGCCTCTCAGGTGGGTTTGAATTTTCTAATTGGGGCGAGACTGATCTGGCAGGTAAAGCCCGCCAAGCCTTTGCCAACGGTTGGCTGGGGCTAGAGACCAACGGACGTGTAACTTTTGTCGCGATCACCACGATTGAGCCTGCAGAAATTGAACGTCTGACCGACCTTTTGGCGCAGCATTTCGTCACCTATTACGGCGCACCTGATGTGACGGCTGCCCGGCCCGTCGCCGCGAAAGAAATCGCACATATGTCTGAACTATGCGACGAGCATCCCGACGGCACCTTGTTGACCATTTCCCGTGAATTAACCGATGCTGGGGTACGTGAAAGCTATCGGGTGATCGAAGCCCAAAGTGCCGATATTTCGCAATTTGCAATCCACGGTTCTGTGGACGAATAAACCTACCAATTTTGTTCTGCGTCCGCGTTTAAGATCAGATCGTCCCGATCCCACACCCAGGTTTCTGATGAGGGACAGGGACGTCAGAATTACCCCATGCGTTCAGAGCTGTAGCTGCCGGGTGACGCAGGAAAGACCACAGTTTTATTGCCATTCAACAGAACCCGATGGTTCACGTGGGCATGGATGGCGCTTGCCAGAACTTTGCTTTCGACATCACGCCCCAATGAGACATAATCTGACGCGTTTTGCGCATGGGTGACGCGGACGATGTCCTGTTCAATGATCGGCCCTTCATCCAGATCAGCCGTTACATAATGCGATGTTGCGCCGATCAGTTTCACACCACGTTCAAAGGCCTGCTTGTAGGGATTTGCCCCCTTAAAGGAAGGCAAAAAGGAGTGGTGAATATTGATGATCCGACCCGACATTTTCTGACACATATCATCAGAAAGAATTTGCATATAGCGGGCCAGTACAATCAACTCGGCTCCGGCATCCTCGACCACGCGCATGATAGCGCGTTCGGCTTCAACTTTGTTCTCTTTGGTGACACGGATACAATGAAAGGGGATATCGCTGTTTACGACAACCTTTTGATAATCCATGTGATTAGAGATTACAGCCACGACTTCAACCGGTAAGGCACCAATGCGGACGCGATACAAAAGATCATTCAGACAATGGCCAAACCGACTGACCATGATCACGACTTTCATTTTCACCCCTTCGTCATGAAATGCAAATTGCATATCAAATACACCGGAAATTTTTGCAAAGGCCGCGTGCAAATCATCCAAATTCTTGCCCTCTTCTGAGGCAAAAGACACGCGCATAAAAAACTGGCCTGTCTCCCGATCATCAAATTGAGAACTGTCTGAAATGTTGCAGCCCTGTTCGGCCAGAAATGTTGAGATCGCAGCAATAATCCCCCGCTGGGAGACACACGTAACAGTAAGGCAGATCTGAGTCATCGTTGAAATGTCCGATTAGGATTTAGGGAGGATGTTGGAAATTGATGGGCTTATATGCCCCATCACAGGTTTACAAAGGGCACCCAAAATATGTCAAGAGAACCAGACAAACCCAACACAGTAATCAGGTGTAAAAAATGTGATTGGCCAAATTAATCATCATGCCTATACCATAAACCAGACCGACCACTGTAATGTTCGCCGTACACCATCAGCTTTACGCAAATGATGTACGCAGCAGTGACTTTTCTGTTCTAAAACGTCGCTCCAGTATCAGCCGTAATTAAATCTTTGTACAACACTCGAATACGGTCCATCACAGGTCGTTCGCCTGTGCCAATTTGCTTTCCGTCGATCTCTGACACCGGTGTTTGAGCCCCAAATGTGCCTGTCAAAAATGCTTCGTCTGCGCTGTAAGTCTCAAACAAAGAATAATTCCGTTCAAACACCGGAATGTCGTTGTCACGGCAGAGATCAATCACTTTTTGACGGGTTACACCGTTCATGCAGTAATCGCCTGTTGAGGTCCAAACCGCGCCTTTCCGGACGATGAAAAAATTGCAGGCATTGGTGGTGTTCACAAATCCATGAGGGTCCAACATCAACCCTTCGTCTGCCCCAAATTGTTCGGCCTGCAAACAGGCTAATACACAGTTCAATTTGGAATGACTGTTGTATTTTGCATCCTGGCTCATGGGCAACCCGCGGACCTGTGGCACCGTGGCCAAACGAATACCTTTTCGCAATTCGCTCGCCGGTTTCGAGTGCTCCACGATGATGACCAGCGTCGGCCCCGATCTGCTCAGCGAGGGATGCTGAAATGGTTTAATCTTGCGGCCACGGGTCAGCATTAATCGACAATGCGCGTCAGTGGTCATGCCATTGGCCTCTGCCGTCATATTCAACGCCTCAAGGATACCGGTGCGATCCATACCAACATCAATGGATACCGCCTTACAGGATCCGAAAAAACGATCCATATGTTCTTCAAAAAAGCACCATTTTCCGTTGTATAGACGCAGGCCTTCCCACATGCCGTCCCCCAACATAAAGCCACTGTCATAGACTGAAACTTTGGCCTCATCTCGGTGAAACAACTCGCCGTTCACATAGATTTTAATGTCCTGATTACGGGGATCATCATCTGAATCATGTGTGGTTTTTCTGACGTCTGACATTGAGGTTATCCTTTTTACTAATTCGGATGTATTTGTTGTGGAAAGGGGCCTATCGATACCCAAATAAAGGCGGAAAAATGAACCCAGTGTTGAATCAGATCATCGTCTCGAGCGACGCCAGCGGGGCCATTTTGACCTGTGAGGAAGGCATTAGTTTCTGGGGCGGTGTAAACGCACAAACCGGTGTCGTTCAAGATGCACATCATCCGCAACAAGGGCAGTCTTTGGCGGGTAAAATCGTATTGATGCCCAGCAGTCGTGGATCTTGTTCGGGCAGTGGTGTTTTGTTGGAACTGGCCATGAACGGCAATGCCCCTGCAGCTTTGGTGTTTCACGAAGGGGAAGACATCCTGACGCTTGGCGCTTTGATTGCGGGACGCATGTTTAACCGCCCGGTGGCTGTTCTGCAATTGAATAAAGACAGCTATGCCCGTCTCGCGAACGAGAGCCATGCCCTGATTGCGGATGATCAAATCCTCGCGGGTGAACAAGTCATTAAACTTGCCCCGTTGGACATCAATTCTCTGGAATTGACATCTGCAGACAAGGCAATGCTGGGCGGCACGAATGGTGAGGCTGTTCAATTGGCGATGGAGGTCATTCAAACCATGGGGGCTGCGCAAGGAGCGAGCCGGTTGATTGATGTAACACGCGTCCATATCGACGGGTGTATCTATGCGGGCCCCGCCAATTTGACCTTTGCCGACGCCATGGAAAAGATGGGCGCGCAGGTTAAAGTTCCCACCACCATGAATGCGATTTCGGTGGATTTCGATCATTGGCAAAATCAGGGCGTTCCGCCGGTGTTTGGTACCCCGGCCAGTCAACTTGCGCAGGCTTATGTCTCCATGGGAGCACAACCGACCTTTACCTGCGCGCCTTATCTGTCTGCCGATCGCCCCACGGCTGGAGAGGACATTGGATGGTCGGAGTCCAACGCTGTGATTTTTGCCAACAGTGTTCTGGGCGCGCGAAGTGTAAAGCATCCGGATTTCTTTGATCTGTTCGTCGCCATGACCGGACGCGCCCCGCTTTCTGGGGTTTATTTGACCGAAAACCGGCGCGCGCGTGTCACAATCACTTTGGATGTGCCTGCGCAATTTGACGATTCTCTCTGGCCATTGGTCGGATGGGTAACAGGGCAGTTGGCCCCTGATCGAATTCCGTTGATCCTGGGCGTACAAAAGACCCAGATGAATGAGGATGACCTCAAAGCGCTTTGTGCGGCGTTCGGAACAACCTCTGCCGCGCCAATGTTGCATATTCAGGGCGTAACCCCTGAAGGAAACGAGCCGCCTTGTTCGGATGCTCCGACCCTTCACATCACCAGAGACATGCTTGTTAAAGCTTGGTCGGTACTGAACTTTGGACCCGAGCAGGTGGATTTGGTCGCATTGGGGAGTCCTCATTTCTCTCTGAATGAAACCCGTAGATTTGCGGCGTTGATGGAGGGTCGCAGCTGCGCAGCGACTACAGCTTGCATCATCACTATGGGTCGTGAAACCGAGGCACGCGCCCGAAGTGAGGGGTTGATTGAGGTGTTGGAACGCTCTGGTGTGCAGATCCTGCGAGACCTTTGCTGGTGCTCGATCTCCGAACCAGTTTTTCCGCCGACGGTCCGTCATTTGGTCACAAACTCTGGAAAATACGCTCATTACGCGCCCGGACTGTCTGGCCGGACCGTACGATTTGCACGGCTTGTGGATTGTGCACGGGCGGCTGTTGAGGGGCATCTGTCGTCGGATCTTCCGGATTGGCTTTGAAATATGAAATGCCGGGCCATAAGTGCGCCCGGCATTCAGATCCGCTCTGACGGACTATTTGTTGAACAGCAATTCACGCTGGATAACTGGGGATGCTTTGGGGTCCAAACCAAATTCGGTTAGGAAATCAGCGTACCATCCCTGTGTGCGACCTGTTTCATACCAATAGGAAATCGACGTATCGACCCAGTTGAGGAACCGTTGATCGGATTCCTGACGTACTGCCACGGATGTCGGCGAAGA
This sequence comes from Pseudoruegeria sp., assembly GCA_039972875.1. Classification (GTDB taxonomy): domain Bacteria; phylum Pseudomonadota; class Alphaproteobacteria; order Rhodobacterales; family Rhodobacteraceae; genus Pseudoruegeria. Next base: position 192,413 of record JBDWMA010000052.1, on the reverse strand, counting down.
AAACGCTGGCGTTGGGATCACAAGCTGTCCACGGCCCAATTTCTGACGTGCCGCCAGCAGAGGTGGGTGAAATAAGGAAACCGCATCAACACGACCGGACTGAAACGCCGCGATAGACGCCCCATTGTCTGGGAAACGTTGAATATCAGCATCCGGCAGATTTGCTGTCACATATGTGTCCATGCTGGATCCTTGGGGGACTGCGATGGAAACATCCGGGTTATTCAATTCTGCCCAAGTACCCGCTGCCAGATCCTCATTCGCAAGAACAGCTAAAGAAATATAGAGCAACGGATTTGATGGAAACGCCACTGACACGGCCCGATCAGGCTTTGGGTCAAGCACTGGCATCGCGTCAATTTTGTTAGCCTGCAGCGCGGCAACAGCCGTGCCCCAAGTCACCTCTACGAATTCCAGCTCCACACCAAGTGTTTCAGCCATGTTCTTACCAATAGTCACACCCAGACCACTGTCCCAAGTGCCGGTTGCAGGGTTTTTACTGAACCAGGGCGGAGCCTGTGTCACGCCAATGCGTAGGGTGCCGGATTCCTGAATTTGCTCCCAGGTGGACACATCTTGTGCGACGCCGGGCGCCGCCGTTAGCATCGCAGCTGTGACCAGCCCAGTAAGCCAGGTCGCTGTTTTCCTAAGTGTCTGTTTCATTGTTTCGTCCTCTCCGTTGATTGAGTGTTATTCTGGCAGCTTAAAAAGTGCATGCCCGTCCAAAAATTCCTTCATGCGTTGTGTTTTTGGGTTTTTCAGCAGCTTTTGCGGCTCGCCTTCTTCGTGGATCAACCCTTTGTTCAAAAACAAAACACGGTTAGCAACGTGATAGGCAAAGCCCAACTCGTGGGTGACACAAATCATTGTCATGCCTTCGTCGGCCAACTGGCGCATCGTCTTTAGCACCTCTCCGACCAATTCTGGATCAAGGGCCGATGTGACCTCATCAAAAAGCATGACCTCAGGATCCATTGCCAAAGCCCGTGCAATGGCAACCCGTTGTTTTTGCCCCCCAGACAAACGCGCAGGAAATTCACTTGCTTTGTCTGCCAGTCCGACCCGTTGCAGTTGTGCCATGGATTTGTCTTTGGCTTCTTCTTTGCCGCGTCCCAGAACAGTAATCTGACCCTCCATGACGTTTTGCAGGACCGTCATGTGAGGAAATAGATTAAAATGCTGGAACACCATCCCAATGCGCGCGCGCAATTTGCAAAGGTCGGCTTCTTTGTAACGCATTGTGCCATTGACCTCTGCGCCAACCGACTCGCCGTTCAAATGAACCCGACCACTTGTCGGGGTTTCCATGAAATTGATGCAACGCAACAAGGTTGATTTCCCGGACCCGCTAGAGCCTAACAAAACGACGGTCTCTCCGGCATTGACTGTTAAATCAATGCCTTTCAAAACTTCTAGTTCACCAAAACTTTTATGTAGATTATCGACACGGACGAGTTCGCTCATTGGTCACTCCGGCTTAGCTTGCGCTCGATTACATAGGTGGCCTGTACAACAGGGTAGAGCACCACAAAGAAGATCAGCGCGACAGCGGTATAAGATTCGATTGGATTATAGTTGAGATCAGCGATCAACTTGGCTTGGTTTAGGGTCTCAACATAGGCCACGACGGACGCTAGAGTTGACATCTTGAATACCTCAATCCCGCGATTGGTCAGGGCTGGCAGAACCCGTTTTAGGGCAACAGGCAGGATAATTCGGCGCATGGTTTGCGCAAATGTCATGCCAATGGCTTTGCCTGCCTCCCACTGACCTTTCTCAATGGATTGGATCCCCGCCCGATAAATCTCCGCGGAAAATGCCATTGTATTTAGCGAAATGCCTAACATCGCTGCGAGGAATGGCGAGGTTTCAATCCCTGTCAGGATCGGAAACGCATAATAGAACCAGATGATCTGAACCAAAACGGGCGTATTGCGAAACACCTCTACAAAGGCCCGCGCAGGCCAAGCAGCAAAAGGAGATCTAAGGTAACGCAGTACACCAACGACCAACCCGCCGGACATCCCAAGAACCACCGTGATACCAAACATCAACAGAGTGCCCTTGAGGCCGACCCAAAAGACAGGCCAGTTTTGAAAAATTGTTGCGAAGTCCCAGTTATATCCCATGTTAATGCACCGTTCCTTCGCCGGATTTCGCCAACTTGCGTTCCACCACAATCGACAATTGGCTAAAGACGAAAATCATCACAAAATAAATCAGCGCAATGACGGTATAGACTTCAAGCGGGCGAAAGGTCCGCTGGGCGATATCATTGGCCTGATACATCAAGTCCGTATAGGCGATGGTGGACACCAAAGTTGTTGTTTTTAAAAGTTCAATCGAACGCTCCATGAAGGCTGGTATCATCCGTTTGACAGCCTGCGGCAGGATTACCCGTTTTAAACTTTGATTTCGGGTCATACCAATGGCACGCGCGCCCTCCCACTGCCCCCGATCAATGGATTGGATGCCACTTCGAAATATCTCTGCAAAAAATGCCGATGATTGGATCGAAAAGGTCACAATCGCCGTGGTAAACGGTGTCATGTTGACGTTAAATAAAATCGGAAACGCAAAGAAGAACCAAAACAGCTGAACCAATGGTGGGGTTGTTCTAAAGAATTCGATGATAAAGGCAGAGATCGCCGACAAAGGACGGTTTTCCGACAACCGAGACAAAGCAAGGACAAGCCCCAGAGGAACGCCGAACATCAGCGCTAAACTCGTAATCTTTAGGGTGTTCACCAGCCCCAGAAGCAATAGATCAAAGCTCCCTAAAACCGGTGCGAAATTCCATTCCATATTAGACGCTCCCCTTCTTTTGGGCAGATGTGGATTGTGGGCGCATGTTTAGGGCTACGCCAGTGAATCGGCGCGCACTATAGGGGGATAGGTCGATATTGGGGCGCTTATCGTTCATGAGCTGCGCCAAAATTTGACCCGTCCGTGCGGACCCGGTTAGGCCCACATGTTGATGTCCAAACCCAAGAAACACGCCTTTGACAGAGGGCAGTTCATCAATAATGGGGACTGAATCCGTCGGAGCGGGGCGGTGCCCGAACCATCGTGTTTCCTTCGAATAGGTAAACCCAGGCAGAACTTCGGTCACTACGGATTTCAAAAGGTCAAAGACTTTATCTTGCCCTTGATTCTTCAATCCACCGAACTCCACCGCGCCAGCGACCCGCAACCGGCCCTTCATCGGCGAAAAAATCATCTTTTTTCTGGATACAAGCGTCGGAACACGGGGCAAAAAGGACGGATCCCAGAACTCCAGGTGATAACCGCTTTCAGCCTCAGCTGGAATTTTCACACCTAATTTTTTAGTCAACAGTGGCGACCATGCCCCCGCCGTGATCGCAACACGGTCTGCCGTCACGGCCCCTTCCAAAGTTTGCACAGCTGTGATGTGCCCGTCCTGTTGCAGAATACCCGTGACTTCACGGTTCAGAATTACCCCGCCGGCCTCCTCAAAATGAGCGTGGAGATCCTTAACATAAGCGCCGGGATCCGTGATTTGACCATGGCCAGACAATGTCGCCACAAAGCCAAGGTTATCTGTAAAAATAGGGTCATAACGTCGTCGCGCCGCGCCGTCATATTCAGTCCATTCAAAGCCAAGACCTTTGCGAATGTCCCATGCATGTGCATCCTTACGAAACGCCGCCCTGTCTTGATACAGCACGGCAAAATCACAGGGGTTGATATGTCGACGCGCCTTTGCACCATCGGTCAGCGCCAGATGGTTTTCCAGACTATTCCCGACAATCGGGATCAACGCACGCGCGATGCGTTGGGCCTCAGACAATGTAGCATGAGACAAATACCGCAATGCCCAAGGCATAAGCCGCGCCAGATAGGCCCAGCGCAGAAAGATCGGTTCAGTGGGACTCAGTACCAGTTTCGGAATTTTGCCGATCAACCCCGGCATCGTCACAGGTAAAACGGAGGCAGACGCCAAAACACCGGCGTTGCCAAAACTGGCCCGGTCTTCGGCGCGACCCTTATCAATCAAAGTAACCCGACAGCCCTCACGCAACGACCAAATCGCTGTCGCAATTCCGACCATACCCCCACCAACCACAACAATATGTGGCCTTTGAGATGGGGAATGATCTGTCGGCGATTGAGTCATAATTCTTATACCAGATTTGCTTTTTCTAGGTCTGAGAAGCTGCGGTCCAGAGCATCAATCACGGGCTGAACATCCGTCATTTGCAAACACAACGGTGGAACCATCCGCAATACATTCTTGAATGTACCAGATTTTGATAGAATTAACCCATTTTCGCGCGTTCGTTCAAAAACATAAGCAGTATGGTCAGGCGCGGGCTCTTTCGTCTCTCGATCTGTAACAAGTTCAATCGCCTGCATGAACCCGCGTCCGCGCACATCGCCAATGATCTCATAGCGATCCTTCAACTGATGCAAACCTTCGTGCAATTTCGCACCCACAGTCTTGGCGTTGTTGATCAGTTCATCTTCTTCTATGACCTGCACTACGGCCCGTGCAGCGGCACAAGCAACCGGGTTCGCCCCATAAGTATGGAACAGCAATTTGCCCGCCATGCTTTCAGCGATCTCTTTCTTGACAACGACCGCACCGATAGGAATCCCGTTCCCAAGGCCTTTGGCGATCACCATCATGTCCGGTACAATCCCATGATGATCAAAGCACCACATCGCATCGCCGGTCTTCCCAAAACCCGACTGGACTTCATCCATAATCAGCAGGCCGCCCCCTGCGCGAACCTTTTCAGCCGCACCTTTCAAATATCCCTGAGGCATTTGAATGATACCGCCATAACCTTGGACAGATTCAATAAACATCGCCGCCAACGCGCCGCTGGTTGTATAGGCAATCGTGCGGTCAATTTCGGCGAGATAAGGGTCAGTCCCTTCTCCAAAAATTCCACGATATTGGTTTGGCTCTGCGGCAAAGGAAATATTTGACAGCTGTGTCACATTATGACGGAAGCCCTGCACGCCGGTTAGGGCCTGCGCCCCATAGGTGGCTCCATGATAAGAGTTCCGAAGCGCAATGATGTCCTGATTTCCAGTTGACGCCCGCGCCATCATGATCGCTAAATCAATTGCTTCAGCGCCAGAGTTAGTGAAATGCACAACCCAATCGTGCCCTTTGGGCATCGTCGCAGCCAGCTCTTCGGCGAGGTGCGCCGGAACTGGATGGTGGAACATTGTGGTGCAATGTGTCAGATGCTGAACCTGGTCTGTTACAGCTTCAACCACTTTGGGGTGGGCGTGCCCCACACTGATACACAGGTTCATTCCCAAGAGGTCAATCAGTTTATTGCCTTTTTCATCCCAGCAATATTGCATCTGTCCTTTTTTCAGAATCAACGGTTTTTGATAGGGCACAAAAGCGCGCTGGGACGCTGCATAATAGGTGTCTCGCCTGTCGATAATTGCTTGCGTCGACCAATCAACTGCCTTCGTCATATGCCTACTGCTCCTCCAATATCACTGTCAGATGGGCTAAATGATTTATCGATTACCCATAAAGTCTGATCTACAACACCGAGCATTACAAAGGATTCCCATCTTGGTAATGGACAGATTTGCACATTTATCAGGACAGATTAGATTGTTGGATTTTTCCGAAGCTTTGAAACTTCTTCTGCAATAATTTTAATCCCCTCGCGGATATCGGCTTTGGGAAGAGCAGCAAAACCAATGCGAAAATTGCGTCGCCCTTGTGCTGGATCCATAAAAAAGACGGACCCGTCATCAATCAACACACTCCGCGCCTTGAGGTTCTGCGCAAGAATTGTGCTGTTGGTATAATCCGGGCCAGTGAGCCAAAAGCACGTTCCACCCTGAGAGGCCTGGATCTTAAATCCAGGTAGGAATTCTGTAAGTGCATTGCGCGTAATTTCCCAGCGAGACCGATAACGACGCTCCATTTTCCGCAGATGAACATCCAACGCGCCGCTGGCAATAAAATGGGCCATAGCCTCTTGCATCAAAATCGGAGGATGGCGCATCATAAACCGACGTATCGCTTTGATTTCTTGAATTATGTCCTCATGGGCGACCATATATCCAATGCGCAATCCGGGTGCGACACTTTTAGAAAGACTCCCGATATAAATCGTACGTCCAGACCTGTCGATTGATCGGATAGGACGTCCTTTGGCGCGCACGAAATTCATCTCGGCTTCATAGTCATCCTCGCAGATTAAAAAGTTGTCCCTTTCCGCGCGTTCGCAAAGTTCCAGCCGACGTTCTTGTGGCATGGTCACGGTCGTTGGGAACTGATGACTAGGGGTCGTATAGACTAGCCCCACATCGGTAGGAATTTTGGATACCATCAACCCCTTGTCATCCAGAGGGACATTCACAACTTTGTTTCCCGCCACCTCAAATGCGTTTCGTGCCTCTGGATAACACGGATCTTCGACGGCCACGTTCCGGCCCATATAGGCGGTCAGGCATCCCAACAAATAAATCGCATTTTGTGCACCAGACGTGATGAGCAATTGATCATAACTCGCAGAAATCCCGCGATATCCAAGCAATCTTTGCTGCAGTTGTTTGACGAGCTTCTCGCTTCCTGTACCCGCAGAATCCCTAGTCCAGATTTCTAGATTAGAAGATGCCATCGCCACCCGCATGCTTTCACGCCACGCTTGAATAGGGAAACGATCCCGTTCGATCTGATTGTAAACAAAAGGGTAATCGTAGCTTTGCCAATTGGTCGGATGGTCTACTTTGGCCATGCTGGTCGGACGTTTATGATCACCCATCATCAGTTCGAGCGGCGAGTGTCCCGCGCGAACACCTTTGGGTTGGGTTTGCACGGCTGTAGACCCAGCCACAACATCATTCACGAAATAACCACTGCGGTCGCGTGCAGTGACAAGGCCAATATCAATCATATGGCAATAAGCATCATGTACGGTATTGCGTGAGACCCCTAAATGTTTTGCCAAGGCACGACAGGACGGCAAAGGTTCAGTCACCGGAAACAAATCCCGTGCGATAGCCGAACTAATGAGCTCGCAGACTTGGGTCCGCAGATTGTCTGTTGAGGCATCGGGCAGCCGTAAGAATCGGGCGTTGAGCACGGAAAGTCCTCTTGTGTTGAGTTGCATTGCAAATCACGCAACGCATGCATCTAAATTGTGCACCCTCTCCGGATCAACTGCAACAATCCGCCAGATTTTACCTGTCCGTTTAGGGAAAATGCGATTTCGATTGCTGGTTGCGAGCACGAACAAAAACGAACACTGTGTGCGGCAGATGAATAGGATGTGAATATGGTACAAAGCTTTCGAGAGCCTCAGATTTTGGAGATTGCCCGCACCGAAGGCCGGGTCAAAGTCGAGGATCTGGCGCGCCGGTTTGATGTCACTGTTCAGACGATCCGGCGTGATCTCACCGAATTGGCGGACGAAGGCAAGCTTGAACGCGTGCATGGTGGGGCCGTTTTGCCATCTGGCGTCTCCAATATTGGGTATGAAGATCGCCGCGATTTAAACTCAGAGGGTAAAAACTCCATCGCAAAACTCGTGGCTCAGACCATTCCCAACGACGCATCTCTCTTTTTAAACATCGGCACCAGCACAGAGGCCGTGGCAAGAGAACTCTTGAACCACCAAAATCTGATGGTCGTGACCAATAATATGAATGTCGCCAATATTCTGGTGGCGAACAAAAACTGCGACATCATGTTGGCAGGCGGAATGCTGCGGCGTTCTGACGGAGGGCTCACTGGAAATTTAACCACGCAGGCGATTGAACAGTTTAAGGTCGATTTCGCGGTCATCGGTTGTTCCGCCGTGGACGAAGACGGTGACCTTTTAGATTTTGACGTCCAAGAAGTCGGTGTCAGTAAAGCCATCATTCGTCATGCCCGCAAAACTCTGCTGGTTGCAGATCAAAGCAAATTTGCGCGGTCCGCCCCCGCCCGCATCGCGTCTCTTGTTGAAATATCCACGGTATTTTGCGACGCGCCATTGCCAGGTGATTTGATGCAAAAATGCAAAAATTGGGAAACCGATGTCATCATTGGATAACCCTACCTTCACGTCAACGAGAGTTGAGTTTTTGCATCCGACCCCTTATTTGGACCGGAACAGTTGGTCTTATGTTCATTTGAGGCAGCCATGACGATACAAATATATAAAAAGGATCTCCCTGACGGGTTAGATCTTGGCCCCATCGTCGCCATTGATTGCGAAACCATGGGGCTAAATCCTCATCGGGACCGCTTATGCTTGGTCCAATTGTCTAGTGGTGACGGCAATGCGCACCTCGTGCAAATCCTCCCTGGCCAAACCGAAGCGCTGAACCTCTGCAAGATTTTGGAAAACCCCGAAGTCTTAAAACTTTTTCACTTTGGACGGTTCGACATCGCAGCCATGTACAACACATTTGGCGTGTTGACGGCACCGGTTTACTGTACAAAAATTGCCTCAAAACTTGTCCGCACCTACACAGATCGCCACGGGTTGAAAAACTTGCTAACCGAATTGCTATCTGTTGATATCTCCAAACATCAACAAAGTTCTGACTGGGGCGCGAAAAACCTAACCAAAGCGCAAACAGAATATGCTGCAAGCGATGTCTTGTATTTGCACCGACTACGCAAGGCGCTTGATGTTCGCCTGGCCCGAGAAGGCCGAACACAGACGGCCCAAGCCTGTTTCAATTTCCTTCCAACTCGGGCAAAACTGGACCTTGACGGTTGGCCTGATACCGACATTTTTGCGCACTGATCCCAGCTATGGCCCAACATAATGACAGTTATTCCCGCTTTGTCGCGTGGGCCAAAGTGATCCTGCCACTGATCGCCCTAGGGCTATTTTCCACTTTGTTTTTACTCTCAGAAACCAAAGAACCTGGGGACGGCATCCCCTACGCGGCGGTAGAAATTGAAGAGCTCGCACGCGAACAAAGGGTCACAGCCCCAGAATTCTCCGGTGTCACAGAAGATGGCGCAAGCATAGCGGTTTCCGCGGATCACGCCTCCCCCAGTTTGGAAGATCTACAAACAGTACAAGCCGAAAACATTTCAGCAACTTGGATCAATCAGGACGGCGCACGCCTGGACATCAGCGCGTTGGATGGGGTCCTTTTCGGGTCAAAGGGTCGTGTTGACCTTGAAAATGGAGTCGAAATCCTAAGCTCGAACGGGTATTTGATCACGGCCCCTGACCTTAGTTTAGGCCTAAAGACCACAGAACTTACATCCATGGGACCCATTCGCGCAATTGGCCCTCTTGGCGTGTTTGATGCAGGCCAAATGGAACTTATTCTAAAGAATCAACAATATCTTATGGTTTTCAGCAAAGGGGTTAAGCTGATATACACTCCTGAAGAAGCGTCTGGGGACTAATTATGTTACAACATTTTCTACGGGGGTTAGCCCTGTGCGTATTGATGCCGGGGATGATCTCAGCGCAATCAGCCCAAGTCGGTTTTGGTGGTTTCACGGGGGATGCGTCCCAACCCGTAGAAGTGGCCGCAGATCAACTTGAGGTCGATCAAACCGATGGCTCAGCACTATTTTCCGGCAACGTCATTGTCATTCAGGGGGAAATGAAATTATCCGCAAATACAATGCGCGTGGAATATGCGAACTCAGCTGACAACGCCGCCAATGGAATTTCAAAGCTGTTTGCCAGTGGCAATGTTATCCTCGTGAATGGTCTTGAGGCGGCAGAAGCAGATAACGCCGTCTATACAATCGCGTCCGGCGAAATAGAGATGACCGGCAACGTTTTGTTAACTCAGGGACAGAATGTCATGTCCGCCGAAAAATTGGTCGCGGATATTACAAATGGCACTGCGCGGCTTGAAGGACGCGTAAAGACCACCCTTGGCGGCGCACCCAAAAAATGAAAGACAACTCTCCGCAAGAAACAAACCCACAGGGCGGTCTTGTTATTCGTTCCCTCCGCAAGAGCTATCGCAAACGCATGGTGATCCGCGACGTAAACCTAGAACTACAACGCGGTGAAGTCGTTGCGCTGTTGGGACCAAATGGATCAGGGAAAACCACCTGCTTTTACTCAATTGCAGGCCTTGTCACCCCCGAAGGCGGCCAAGTTCTGATAGATGGACGTGACGTCACAATGCTTCCTATGTATCGGCGGGCCAAACTAGGAATCGGATATTTGCCGCAAGAAGTTTCGATTTTTCGAGGGTTGAGCGTCGAAGAAAACATCATGGCGATCCTCGAAATTTCTGTCTCTGGATTGCATAAACGACGCGAACGTCTTGATGATTTATTGAGTGAGTTTTCAATCAGTCATTTACGGCGCGCGCCAGCGTTAGCTCTATCTGGAGGGGAAAGACGTCGCGTTGAAATCGCCCGGTGCCTTGCCGCGAATCCGCGTTTTGTCCTCTTGGATGAACCATTTGCTGGGGTAGATCCAATCGCCGTTGGTGAAATTCGCGGACTTGTCGCGGACCTCAAGAATCGAGGGATCGGTGTCCTCATCACTGACCACAATGTCCGCGAAACCCTTGAAATTGTGGACCGTGCATACATCCTCCATGATGGGATTATCCTGATGAGCGGTACAACCGAAGAAGTTGTCAAAGATGAAAACGTTCGACGCGTCTACCTTGGCGATAACTTTTCAATCGGCTAAACCTGTGGTCCTTCAAAACACGGCCAAAATCCGCTCCATATTTATCCTTTAATTTCAGCACTTCGGCACCTGATTTTGAAAATTTGTCCTATTCAAGTGCGGTAAGTGATTGACAGACCCCTGCTTGCTAGCGCCAAATGAGTATATGGACAGGCTAAAAAAAACGTCCCAGATCAGCAGTCAAGGCATGTGCGCAACGAGGGTTGCCAGCACGACAAGTGTCACACACCCAATCAGGATCAACGTTTATTTAGAACTTTGCCAATTAGGCTAAAGTACTGTCCTTTTTTTGGAAATAAGGAGGTTTCATGCGTTATCAAATCAGTGGCAAGCAAATCGACATTGGCAATGCTCTTCAATCGCACGTCAAAGATGAGCTCGGAGTCGTTGTGGACAAATATGCTGAACGACCGACTGATGCAAATATCGTGTTTTCAAAGAGCGCACATGAATATGTTTGCGAAGCTACAGTACATTTATCAACCGGGCTAACCGCACAGGCGCGGGCCCATGCGACTGAAATTTATGCCGCATTTGACAGCTGCAACGCAAAGATGGAAAAACAGCTTAGACGTTATAAACGTCGCCTAAAGGACCACCACCGTGAGCGTTCACAACCTGTTGAACTTTTCGGGGCATCCTCGTATATCCTCGCCTCATCCGAGGATTCGGATGGCGGGGAGCCTGACTCCCTGCAGCCGATGATCATCGCAGAGATGGAAACACAAGTTCCAGAACTGTCAGTGGGTGAAGCGGTTATGCAAATGGAAATTGGTGGATCACCCTTGCTGGTGTTTCGCAAAGAAGGCAACAGTGGAATAAACGTCGTTTACCGTCGTGAAGATGGGAACATCGGGTGGATTGATCCTCAAAACGCGGGTTAACGCGAAAATGGGGTCTACAGGCAAAAAAGAGCATGGACATGGTACTTTCGAGCATCCTAAAGTCCACAGCCGTCAAGGTTGTGAGCAACGCATCTAGCAAGAAGCGTCTTTTTCAAGACCTTGGTGATACCGCTGAAGCATGCTGTGGTGTTTCTTCTCGGATTGCCGTCGAAGCGCTGTTAGAGCGTGAATCTCTAGGCCCGACAGGGGTGGGCAATGGAATTGCCCTCCCCCATGCCCGTCTGGACGGGATCGACTCCGTCGTAGGCGTATTTCTTAAAATCGAAAAACCATTGGACTATGAATCTGTGGACCGCAAACCGGTTGATCTTGTCTTTGCCCTGTTTGCACCGGTGGATTCTGGTGTTGAGCACCTCAAGGCACTCGCCCTAGTGTCTCGCACCATGCGTGATTCATCTATTTGTGCTAAATTGCGTGCCAACGAAGATTCTGCCACGCTCCATGCGATTTTGGTCGCCTCAGAAAATGCACAAGCAGCCTAGATAGATTTAGACTTACCCCACGGTTTAAAACCAAAATTCAAATAGTCCCGGCTGTAGACATCTTTGGTCTGTTTTTCGACGTCTCCAGAATAGGTCTCTATCAAGGTATATGGCGTGTTGTTTTGCGGTTCTGTTAAGGCTGGCGCTTGCCCACCAATTTCCGCAGCTAAATACGCTAATGCCAATGTCAGGTTGTTCTCCCGCACCACCAAATCAGGTGGGGCAACTTGGGACAAGCCCTGAATAATATGTGTCTGGCTTGCCCAAGCGCTATCTACACGCAGGGCAGTTTGTCCAGAAAGGTTTCCCTTCAGGAATTTCAAAAACCCTAAGAAGGCCTCTCTATGCGCATCAATATCGTACCCCGGATCAAATGGATCTTGGGGAAGAGGGATATTAAACGCTTTCGTCAGCTTGGCCCGTATTTCAGGATAAGATTGTTCATTCTGCGACAAAATTTTATTGCAAAAAGTTTGATACACCCGCTCCACCGGGTGGCGGACGACCGTAAATACGCGGTGCCCCCTATTTTCCCGCATCCATTTTCGGAGCGTTTTTTGTGTGAATCCTGTGATCAACGCATCAGGGGATACATCGTCAAGATCCGCCATCCACTGCTTCACGACCTGCGTTGGCCCGCCTGGAATAGGCTGAAACATTAACGGCGTCTTTGGCGCTGCAATGTAGCTCGGGACCGAAGCCCCACGGGCTGGCTCTGCAACCGAAACGACGTCAACTTCGAACAAATCTACATCCGCCAGTGCTTTATCCATTTCGCCTGGGTTACGCACTTTATCGCGAAGCGCGCCCGGATTTTGTCTTTTCAATGTGTTTTGCAATTTGTCCAAAGGCTGAGACGCACCCAAATACTGGCCAAGACCATTCACAACTTCAATTTTTTGAAGGTCGGCATAATCTATGTGAAAGGCCGTCTGCCCCCCGGACTGAAGCACCTCACGGATGTGGCCGTGATACGCCTGATGTTCGGTCAGAAAATGCGTGAACTGTTCTGGGTCAAATCGGACATCCGCACTTTTTTGGTGTTTGACATTGGTCAGCTTCCACTGTCCCGTTTCCTTTGCGATACGTAAGGACACGAAACTTTCCACTGGGTTGCGGGTCAAAACGACTTTGGCACAATGATGATCTTTTAATACATGTTCAAGGATCCTAGGATCATGATTATGGAACAGTCGGAAACCGGGCATGCCTTTTGTTTCTGCAACCATAGCATTTAACAAACGGAAGGGGTCGTCGTCCCGTTGTTCAACGGTAATCCCCAGAACGTTTTCTTGGTCTGGCACCCCAATAAAATAAGGATTGAAAGCCTCACCGTAGCAAGTGATATCCTCAAATGCATTTAGGTTAGATTCCAGAAAATTGGATCCTGTACGCATCCCCGCCAAAATGACGAAATAATCAAAACGTTGAGACATAAATCAATGTTTCACCAAATAGGGTTTACGACGTGTCGGTTTGCCGGGCAGAGGGTCATCACCAACCGGGAAATCGCCCATCAAATACGGATGCATCCCTTGGTTCTTTAGGTTTTGCAAGAATTGCCCGAAACCAGTCAAATCCACCATCTTTGGGGCCTCGTTTAAGCGACGCATCGGACGCGGGCTGATTTCATCGATCACCATCTGCAATGGTTCCATTGGGGCCTCGACAAAATCCGCCATAGTCCAGATCCGAATCCGAGCTTTTGCCCACGATGCCCGCAGCAATTGCAAATGTTCATTTTCGATTTTTTGAAACGCTGCTGCCTGCTCTCGTATTTCGCCAAAGTTTTTGTTCGAATTGAACAAAGGGATCGCCCAAGCCCCGGTAATAACCGCGATATTTGCATTGGTATCATTCGCAAGAAACCCACCAATCCGTTGACTGTCACGCGGTCCAAATTGAAAACACTGCCGTTCTCCACGGGTGTTCCAAATCAGGCTGGTCAAAAAGGCCTCTGGGTTGTAATCGCGCAGCTTTGCACTTTCACTCAGGGAGCCACTAAAAACCGTCTGCCCTTTGGTGAAATGCGCACGGTCTTGAGCAAAAAGATGGCCGTGCACCCGCATCCCTGTTGCCTTGGCCAACCAAACATCAAAATCCACGAACAGGTCAGAAAACCCTTCAAGGACAGCATAAGAGGCCGACGTCAGCCCATTTTCACTGCCTTTTTTGGGAAAACGACTTTGCATAAACAGACCCGGACGCCCCTGAGTCCGTCTTTCCACGGCCTTTGAGAATATACGGTCAATTTTACCGGGATTTGGCTCAGCCCGCTTCATCGCCCCTTCCGGAGACGTTAGAAACGCTGCATACAATTTATCCGCCTGAGGCCAGATCTTGCGAGCAACAAAACAGTCTGAGCGACGCAGCATCTGAAGGTGGTCATCATAGAAAATGTGGGGCTTACCTTGAAAGTCAAATTTCGACAGCGTCAAGGAACGGCTTTCAATGCGGGTCGAATACTGCCGGGCCAAAGTCTGGTAATAGGATTCATCCGGTATCCAAACGCGTCGAAAATATCTATCGTAGGTTCGCCGCTCCGGGTCCTCTAGGATTGCAGACAGAGTCTGGCGCGTCAGGCACCACCACTGCGAGCCCATATGCGGCACCAAACCCAAGGGAATTTTGCGTTTAAAACGAACCGCCCTTTGCACTCGTACATAGGCATCAAACAATCGGCGTTGGTTTTTCCACGAGAACGGAAACCGTAAGGTAAATCTTTCAGCATCTAAGCCACCAACGGTCCATGGGACATCTTTGGTGGTCACAGATTCAATGAAATCTGTCTTGGGACGCTCCGCCAAATAGTCGACCAACTCTTTGACCGGACGCAATGGCAGACAAGACCCTGAGGACAGATAAACGTGGCTGACGTCTGGAAAGTCTGCCAAAATCTTGGTCGACGCAATCTGCGACGCCTCAACCAACGACCACCTGCCCCACTGACATTTCAAACGGCGAATGAAACGAAGGTTTTCAAGATCCGAGAGGCTTTCGACAAAGGGATCAAATTCATGAGCTGGTACCCGTTTATCCACGTGTATAACCACCGGACAACCGTAATCGTGCCAGTGTCGCGCAACCTCTGCTGCACGCTCAAGCGCCGTATGCGCCAGCATAACAATTCCTACGGTCATTCGATCTTGCCTACGCCCAGTTCCCTTTTGACATTAAACCTAAAATCTCCAACTGACGCCAGTTAATGTATTTTTCTGACCACTTGCACCAGAACTCTGGATTATCCTGTAAGCCATCATGGTAGGTTTTATATTCTTTGCTGTTGCCATAGTGCTGATTGCGCACCATTTCTTCTGCGACCTTGCCATCGAAAGTTGGCAAAAATTTGGTGTGCAACAGAATACCCGAAGCCACCTCACCGCCATTGCGTTCATAGGTCACGTTTAACGACCGCGGCAATAGCATATGTGTCGACGATTCATAAGCGTACCGCCAGTCCCACTTCACCAACGGTAACTTGTTTAACGCGGGGGCTTGATGGGGGTTTTCCGAAAAAAAGACCCGTGAACGAGGCCCCCCTTGAATCCACAGGTTTTTGAACTTTGGGTTTCGCGTAATCGAATAATTTCCAGCGTCAAACCAAGATAGGATCTCCATGGGGTCTTGACCTGATCGATAGGGGACCTGATCAATACTGCCTTTGGGGTACATATCCAGCATCATCGCGCCAAAGGATGGCATATCGCTGGAATCCAACCAATCGGTCAAAGCGCGCAGTGACCGCGTATCGCAAAATGGATAAACAAAAAACTCATCCACATCGACAGTAATAACCCAATGGTTGCGCGCATACCGAAGCAATAGCCAGTTGATCCAATCCACCCCAAAACGGGCACGCTTGTAGCTCGCCTTAGTTCTCCAAATGGAAACGTCTCTCTGGTCTTTTAGATAATTTACGGTCCCGTCGGTACTGCCATTATCAATAATCAGGAAATGCTCTACCCCAAGATTTCGATAGTATTTCAGAAAATAGGGCAGACGCAGCATCTCATCGCGCACCGTCACGCACAAAAGAATGTCGTCCGTGCGGATAGTATCCGTTCTGTTAGAGATCGGCTTTAGCTGCCGCCGCTTCCGTACGGCGCGATACAACCAGCGCCGGCGACGCCATCTCAAAAGATATTTATCAAAGAGATCCAAGCTTTACTTCTGCCCAACGTTGAAAACGATCCCATACTCTAAGAGTATTCACCCCCTGAGTGGTAGCGATTTTTTCCACCCAAATCCAGTGTTTAGCGTCGAATACCACGTGTCATTAGTCCAAGGTGGATCAATTGTTCATAGTCTGAGAATTTTTGCGAGTCCGTTGTCCAAAAATCTGGATCAGACGCAATGGAGTCATAATATGACGCATAGGCATCTGGATGCGTAAAATGCTCAGCTCGAAGGCGCTCTTTAGTCGATTTATCCACGATCGTATTTTGAAACTTGGTATGAAGAAAAACGCCAGTCGGTGCATCGCGTCTTGCGTCAAACCCCGCATTTAACGTACGCGGGAGCAACAAGTGGGTAGAGCTGGCATAAGCATACCCTTTTCTCCATTTTACCAAGGGTGTTTTATGCAGATGGGGTGCCTTTTCGGGTGCCCCCGCGAAGAACATCCGCATCCGAGGGCCTCCGCGGATCGATATATTCTGAAATTTATCTTGGAGCTCCCACGTATAGCCCTCAGCATCAAACCAGCCCACCACGTCCATTGGATCCCCTCCTGCCAAGACCTCAGCCTTACTGACAGCTCCTTTGGGGTAACAATCCAACATAAGTGCAGAAAACGTCTTATGTGCGTCCTGTTCTAGGTCTGCGATTAAATGGCGTATATTCTGGCTGGCATCTGTTGGAATGACCAAAAGTTCATCCGCATCAGCCGTTAAACACCAGTGACCGCTCCCATAACGGCTCTGCAGTCCGTTCAACCAATCAACACCAAACCGAGATTTCCGATAGCTGCATTCCGTGCCCCACAAAGACACGTCAGGCTGCTGTTGTAGGAATTCAGTCGTCCCATCATCGCTGGCGTTATCGACAATCAAAAATTGATTGATGCCACGTTTACGATAGAACTCCAGAAAATGAGGCAACCGCTCCATCTCATTTCTAACAGTGGAAAACAGGAGGATATCGTCAGATCTGATATCAGATGTGACATCATGTAGGCACGTCAGCTCCCGAGATTTACGTAAAGCGCGCAGAAGGTATTTCCTCCTGCGCCAACGCAATCGATAGGCCGTCCACCAGTCCTGCATCAGAGAACCCCTGATCCCAGCGGCATTCTGTTATTTTTGATAATGTCCGTTTTGGTGCCATCTCCAGGCATCTGCTATCATAGCCTCCAGCGTTGAACGGGTCGGTGTCCAACCCAGTTCTTTTTCCGCTTTTTCGCTGCCTGACACAAGCTTTGTACAATCCCCGGCCCGACGATCGCCCTCAACCACGGGGACTTCTTGGTTTGTCACCGCTCTGGAATGATCAATGACTTCCCGGACAGAAAACCCACTGCCAGTACCCAGATTAAATACAGCGTTCTCTTTGCCATCTTCAAGCCAACCAAGACCCAAAACATGGGCGTCCACCAGATCCATAACGTGTACATAGTCCCGAATGCACGTGCCATCCGGTGTGTCATAATCTGTGCCATAAACGGTTAACGCCGGGCGTTTACCCTCAATTGCATCCAACATTAACGGGATCAAATGAGTTTCTGGCTGATGAAACTCTCCAATTTCACCTTCAGGATCTGCACCGGCCACATTAAAATAGCGAAAAATGACGTGCCGTAGACCGTCACTTTGCGCGAAGTTATCAAGGATATCTTCGATCGCCTTCTTAGATGCCCCGTAGGCATTGATAGGATGCTGAGGGGTCGCCTCATCCAAAAGGATATTGTCATGCTCGCCATAGGTTGCGCAGGTGGATGAGAACACAAAATTCAAACAACCATGTGCGACGGCAGCCTCAACCAGATTTACAGCCCCGAGAACATTCTCGCGCCAGTATTTTCCAGGCTCCTGCATGCTCTCGCCGACTTGGCTCAAGGCTGCAAAATGCATGACCGCCACCGGATTATGCTCTTGGAATGCTGCATCAAGTGCGGCACGATCCATCAAATTGCCCTCAACTGCGGGGCCAAATTTAACAGCATCTGCCCAGCCTGTAGAATAATTATCAAAACAAACGGGGATATAGCCCGCACGTTTCAATGCTTTACAGGCATGCGAGCCAATATAGCCGGCACCGCCGCTCACCAATACTTTATTCATTTAGAGACCTCCGCTCAAAAACTAAGGCGTTTATTGAGCAACTTTTTTCATGTGCAGAAGCTCTTCTAGATATCCAGAAAGCTCCTCGCGTAAATCGGGGCGCGCCAGGCCGAATGCCACGGTCGCTTGCAAAAATCCTGCTTTAGATCCGCAATCAAAGCGCTGCCCGCGAAAACGCAGACCAAATACATCACGCCCTTCTTTCAACTCCTCAGCGATGGCGTCCGTCAGCTGGATCTCGCCGCCTGCGCCCTCTTTCTTTTTGTTCAGATTGCGGAGCACCTGTGGTGTCAGAATGTACCGACCAATGACGGCGAGATTTGAAGGCGCATCTTCTGGGTCCGGTTTTTCCACCATGTCCTTAACCGAGACAATGCTACCCATATCTTCTTTGACATCCAAAAGGCCATAAGAAGAGGCTTTCTCCTGAGGAACTTCCATCGCAGCAACCATACAGCCGCCGGTTTCTTCATAGGCATCAACCATTTGCCGCAAACACGGTTTCTCAGCTGCAATGACATCATCCGGCAGAATTACTGCAAACGGTTCATTCCCGATCAGACGGCGCGCGCACCAAACTGCATGACCAAGCCCAAGAGCATCATGCTGACGGATATAGGCAATGGCACCACTGTCCATATTCGTCGCCTTCAGCTGCTCCAGAAGCTCTTTTTTACCACGTTTTCTTAGGGATTGCTCTAACTGAGGGGAGACGTCGAAATAATCCTCAAGAGCCCCTTTTCCACGTGAAGTGACAAAAATAAATTCTTTGACACCTGCCTCACGCGCTTCATCAATCGCATATTGAATCAACGGGCGGTCAACCAACGTCATAATTTCTTTTGGAACCGATTTAGTTGCAGGCAAAAAGCGGGTTCCCATTCCCGCAACCGGAAATATTGCTTTTGTAACTTTACGTCTCATATGGCATTCCAACTAAATTCAATTTTACACATCACAGTGAGATATAATATCACATCTCCAGACGACAAAAAAATCATCGTCAAGGTTATTCTCTTTTATCACACTCTCACAAAAATTAGCAAATCGCGAACCGAAACAACGAAACGCAATGACAGCGTAGAAAAGTGAATATAGGCTTTACCTCACTTTAAATAACCTACTCAACGACGCCCCCTAATTACCAAACCAAAAGGTATTAGAAATAATTAGAGGGCTCATCGCTGTATTACGCTGATTTCAAATCAACTCCGGGTGCATACGCAATGAAAAACACATTTGCATAGCCATCTTTACCGTATTTCAGTTCTGTGTGAGTTTCAAAATCCACAACATTCCCGCCTGCCCCCAACAAGACAGCGTGACCAGCAGCAGTATCCCACTCCATCGTACGGCCAAGGCGTGGGTAAATGTCAGCTTCACCAGTCGCAACGAGGCAGAACTTCAACGATGATCCCGCGCTTTTCATGTCTTTGACATTGTATTTGCCAATATAGGCATCGGTCGCCTGATCCCGATGCGATTTAGACGCAACAACCATAAGCGATGAGTTGTCTGGCTCGGATACGGAAATTTCATTCACGTCGCCCACAACAGCTTTATCGAAGGCGCCAGTCTCCTCAACGGTGGTTCCGTCAGCTTGCGTATAAAACAAGCGATTCTTTGCGGGCGCATAAACAACACCCCGGATCGGAACACCATTTTCGACATAGGCAATATTTACCGTAAAATCACCGCGGCGATTGATAAATTCTTTCGTACCATCAAGCGGATCGACAATTAAAAATGTATCCGCCTTTTTGGCGTGCGAATCTGACTGTTCTTCAGTGACCAATACAACATCCGGGAACGCCGCACGCAAACCTGCGCTGATTAATGCATCCGCAGCTTCGTCTGCTTCGGTAACCGGGCTATCGTCAGACTTTACCTTCACTTCAAAATCAGACGAATTATAAATTTCCATAATTTTGTCGCCCGCTTCTAGGGACAAACGGCGAGTAACCTCAACAAGTTGTTCAAAATCCATACTTTTCTCCTAACGAACTGCTCGGCAATTCAAAACATTGAATAATAAATTCAGGCCCCTTATCGTTGCATCCTAAGAGATCATCAAGATTTCTCTGAAAAAATACTACGCAGTCACAACCCAAATCAGGAATTCGTCCAATGTTTGCTCATTCTTCCAAAAAGAATCCTGTCCAAGCGGCATTTGCATTAGGCGAAATAATCTATCACTCCACCGTACGAAAAATTCGGTCGACGCATCGCAACGCATTTATAGCTTTGCTGATCAGCTTTAGTCAGGTTGTAACTATGCTGGTCATTTTCTATGCGATGTTTTCTCTTTTGGGTTTGCGCACGTCCGCTGTCAGGGGCGATTTTTTACTCTATTTGCTGTCAGGCATTTTTTTATACATCACGCACATCCAAACAGTCGTGAAAATATTCGGAGCAGAGGGACCAACATCGGTTATGATGAAACACGCCCCAATGAATACATTCATCGGGATTGCCTCTGCAGCTTTATCGGTCCTGTATCTTAAAACCGTGATCGTTATTCTCATTCTGTTTATTTATCATACTGGCTTCAACAGGATCACGATCCACGATCCAATCGGGGCATATGGAATGCTCTTATTATCTTGGTTTTTTGGGATTGCAGTAGGTCTAATCTTTATGTCGATGAAGATTTGGGCCCCTAGCCTTTCGAACACAATTCGAACTTTTTACACCCGCGCAAACATGATTACATCTGGCAAAATGTTTTTGGCCAATACTCTGCCTCCGTTCATGTTGGCCATTTTTGACTGGAACCCATTGTTCCACATCATCGATCAAGCGCGCGGTTATATTTTTATCAATTACGTTCCTCAAAACTCGTCATGGCAATATGCATTCTGGGTCTCTGTGGCGCTTTTGATGTTTGGCTTTTTACTTGAATTCTACACCCGCAAACACGCGTCTATCAGCTGGGGCGCTGCCCAATAAGGGCTATCGCACCACGCGTAGGGTTAGGTTGATCCGCCCACCTTGTTTTAGCAAGCGAGAGCTTCCGAACCGGATGCGGTCCACGCCGTGATATTTCAGACGCGCGTCGCCTCCCATAACGACGACATCACCAGATGATAGCCAGAGCGACTCGGTTGCCCCGCTTCGCTCTGTGCTGCCGACACGGAACAACCCATCATCCCCCAAAGAAACAGACACAACGGGCCAGCGAAAATCCGCTTCATCGCGATCCTGATGCATCCCCATGCGCGCGCCCTCACCGTAGAAATTGACGAGACAACATTCTGGTTCGGCTTCGGCTGCCCCTATAGCTTTCCAAATTTGCAGTATGGAACCTGGAATGTCCGGCCATGGCACACCGCTGGGATGATGCGCAGCGTAACGATACCCCTTCGCGTCGGAAATCCACCCTAACCGACCAGCAGAGGTCATACGAACGGACATTGGTTTCCCAGTAGGCGTTTGTGGTGAATACAGCGGTGCTTTTTTTTGAATTCTCCGCAAATCATCCAAAATTTGCAACTGCTCGTCGGACCCCAGATAACCCTTGTACACCTTAAACCCCCTCAAATCCATTGCACCAATCATCTACCGATCCGCCTCTTTTGCCCCATATCTCTGTATAGACTCACTAATTCGTCCGATTCTTGCGCATTTCCAGAGCAGCAACGGCTTGCAGCCCCCTTTTACGCTCCCTATATACGCCCAGAAGCTTGATCGGAAACATCCGGTCGTAATCGGGATCGGCGCTGAATGCCTTATCAAAGGGTTCCGCGCCAACACATCGCCTAAGAAAAAGGGTACTGAACATGGCTAAAGTTATTGGTATCGACCTCGGAACCACAAACTCCTGCGTCGCCATCATGGATGGGGCGCAACCTCGCGTAATCGAAAATGCCGAAGGCGCGCGGACAACACCTTCTATCGTTGCATTCACAGATGACGAGCGCCTCGTAGGCCAGCCGGCAAAACGCCAGGCCGTTACAAACCCAAGCAACACAATTTTCGGCGTAAAGCGTTTGATCGGCCGTCGGTTTGACGATGCGGATCTGGCCAAAGACCTTAAGAACCTGCCATTCGAAGTCATCAACGGTGGCAACGGTGACGCATGGGTCGAAGCCGCAAGCGAAAAATACTCCCCAAGCCAAATCTCGGCTTTCATCCTTGGTAAGATGAAAGAAACCGCAGAAAGCTATCTGGGTGAGGACGTCACACAAGCGGTTATCACTGTTCCTGCTTATTTCAACGATGCGCAGCGTCAGGCGACAAAAGACGCCGGCAAAATCGCTGGCCTCGAAGTGTTGCGGATCATTAACGAGCCGACAGCAGCGGCTTTGGCCTATGGTCTGGACAAAAAAGAAACAAAAACCATCGCAGTCTATGACCTTGGTGGCGGTACATTCGACGTTACCATCCTAGAAATCGATGATGGCCTGTTCGAAGTTAAATCCACCAACGGTGACACCTTCCTTGGCGGTGAAGACTTTGACATGCGCATCGTGAACTACCTTGCGGGTGAGTTCAAAAAGGAAAACGGCGTTGACCTGACCAAAGATAAAATGGCCCTGCAGCGCCTGAAAGAAGCCGCTGAAAAAGCCAAGATCGAACTGTCTTCGGCCAACCAAACCGAAATCAACCAACCGTTCATCGCAATGGACCCCAACAGCGGCACCCCGCTGCACATGGTTCTGAAACTGACACGCGCGAAACTGGAAAGCCTTGTATCTGACCTGATCAAAGCCTCCATGAAACCATGTCAGGCTGCTTTGAAAGACGCCGGATTGTCCGTTGGCGACATCGATGAGATCGTTCTTGTTGGTGGTATGACCCGTATGCCACGCGTCAAAGACGAAGTGACCAAATACTTTGGCAAAGAGCCTCATCAGGGTGTGAACCCAGACGAAGTTGTTGCTTTGGGTGCTGCCATTCAGGCGGGTGTTTTGCAAGGCGATGTCAAAGACGTGGTTCTGCTGGACGTGACGCCATTGTCCTTGGGTATTGAAACTCTGGGCGGTGTGTTCACACGTTTGATCGATCGCAACACAACGATCCCAACAAAGAAATCTCAGGTATTCTCAACTGCCGAAGACAACCAAAACGCAGTGACACTGCGGTGTTTCCAAGGGGAACGCGAAATGGCTGCCGACAACAAAATGTTGGGCCAGTTCAACCTTGAAGAAATCCCGCCCGCACCACGCGGCATGCCACAAATCGAAGTCACCTTTGACATCGATGCAAACGGTATTGTTTCGGTTGGCGCTAAAGACAAAGGCACCGGCAAAGAGCAGTCCATCACCATTCAGGCCTCTGGTGGTCTGTCCGATGAGGACATCGATGCAATGGTCAAAGACGCCGAGGATAACGCCGAGGCTGATAAAGAGCGCAAAGAGCTGATCGAAGCCAAAAACCAGGCCGAAAGCCTGATCCATTCCACCGAGAAATCGATGGAAGAGCACAAAGACAAAGTCGACCCGACAACCATCGAGGCCATCGAGCTTGCGATTTCCGCCCTGCAAGAGCAGCTGGAAACCGAAGACGCTGGTAAGATCAAGTCGGGCATCCAGAACGTCACAGAATCTGCGATGAAACTGGGCGAAGCCATCTACAAAGCCAGCCAAGCCGAGGCAGACGCCGAAGCACCTGAGGGTTTTGACGAAGGCGAAGCACCTGCTGACGATATCGTCGACGCTGACTTTGAGGATCTGGGCGACGACAAACGCCAATAATGGGTTCCTAATCACATAGGACCCAATACAGGCCGGTCGGGGAAAACCGGACCGGCCTTTTTTGGTCCCAAGAGGACATAGCAATGTCAAAACGCGATTATTACGAAGTGTTGGGGGTCCAGAAAGGTGCCTCAGCCGACGAAATCAAAAAGGGCTTTCGTCAAAAAGCCAAGGAATTGCATCCGGATCGTAATGCGGACAATCCGAATGCAGAAGAACAGTTCAAAGACGCAAACGAAGCCTATGATGTTCTAAAAGACCCCGAGAAAAAGGCCGCCTATGATCGATATGGTCACGCTGCTTTCGAAGGAGGCATGGGCGGACGTCCCGGTGGTGGATTTGGCGGCGGCGGTCAGGGCGACTTTGCCTCTTCCTTCTCGGATGTGTTTGACGACCTGTTTGGCGACATGATGGGTGGTGGACGCCGTGGCGGCGGTGGTGGCCAACGGGCGACCCGCGGTTCTGATCTACGGTATAACTTGCGTGTGACCCTTGAGGACGCTTTTTCAGGTCTGCAAAAGACCATCAACGTCCCAACGTCGGTTGGATGTGACGCATGTAACGGCACCGGAGCCGAAAGTGGTGCTGAGCCAACAACCTGCCCGACTTGTTCTGGCATGGGAAAAGTTCGCGCTCAGCAAGGTTTCTTCACAGTCGAACGCACCTGTCCAACATGTTCTGGCATGGGACAAATGATCAAGAACCCATGTAGTAAATGTGGCGGCGCAGGACGGATTGAAAAAGAGAAATCTCTTTCGGTTAACATTCCTGCAGGCGTCGAAACCGGAACACGCATTCGTCTGGCTGGCGAGGGTGAGGCTGGGCTTCGCGGTGGACCATCCGGAGACCTTTATATCTTTATCGAGGTGCAAGAGCATAAGATCTTTGAACGCGAAGGCGTGCAGCTCTTTTGCCGGGTTCCTGTCAGCATGACCTCTGCAACTTTGGGTGGGGAAATCGAAGTTCCGACCATAGATGGAGGCCGCTCTCGGGTTAAAATCCCGTCAGGCAGCCAATCCGGAAAGCAAATGCGCCTTCGAGCCAAAGGCATGCCAGCGCTGCGCGGTGGCGGTGCGGGTGACATGTATATCGAACTTGCGGTGGAAACACCTGTCAATCTGACCAGCCGTCAGAAAGAATTGCTGCAAGAATTCGAAGACATCTCTGCAGACAACAACCCAAACACCAGTAAGTTCTTTTCTTCGGTCAAAGGGTTTTGGGACAGCATGAAAGGCTGATCCTGGGATACGCCCCGTTTTTCTGGGCGTGCTTTGGTTAACGATACCTAAAGGGTTTCGGTGAAACATGGGCACATGAGCCCACACAATAGTTTTGCCGAAACCCAAATGTCCTTTCTTGCAGATGATGAGGCCGAGTCCGCACCACTGCCCAATGGTCGAACGCCTTCTTATATCAAAGATCATCGCAAACGGCTCCGATCCAGATTCATGGTCGGGGGAGCGGATGCATTACCTGAATACGAACTGTTGGAACTGATCCTGTTTCGCGCCCTTCCACAGGGGGATGTGAAACCGTTAGCTCACGAACTGTTAAAAACATTCGGCGACCTCAATCGTGTTATGACCGCCACACCAGAACGCCTAAAAGCAATCAAAGGCGTCGGGGATGAAACAATCACCGACCTAAAAATCATCGAATCCGCCGCCCATCGCATGGCCCGCGCAAGGGTGATGAACCGACAGGTCATCAGCAGTTGGGATGCCTTGCTAGATTATTGTCACACCTCTATGGCCCATCGGGAGACAGAACAATTCCGCATATTGTTTCTGGATCGCAAAAACATCCTGATCGCGGATGAAGAGCAGGCCCGTGGAACAGTTGATCACGTGCCCGTCTATCCCAGAGAGGTCGTCAAACGCGCGCTGGAACTAAATGCTTCAGCTATCATTTTGGTCCACAATCACCCGTCTGGGGATCCCTCTCCGTCTGACTCCGACATAACCATGACCGCACAGATAAAGAACGCGGCCGACGTTCTGGGCATATCATTGCATGACCATTTGATTGTCGGCAAAGAGCAAGAGCTTAGTTTTCGCTCCAGCGGCTATCTCTGACCTTGCGGGCCAATCCAAACTTCAACACGTCGATTGATACGCCGCCCCCATTCGCTGTCATCACAGGCCACTGGCAGGCTCTCTCCGAAACCGTCCACGTCTAAATCGGTCTGATGATCCCCCCGCCATGCTGTTGCCGCCTTGCGAACCGCATCGCGAACACGCTGCGCCCGGGTTTGGGCAATGCGCATGTTTGAACCCGCGGGGCCCTCGCCATCGCTAAACCCAGCAAATAAAAGTGACCTACCATCATATCGACCGCCCTCAAGCGCCTCGGCCAACAGCAGAACATTTGACCTTGATTGGGCGTCAAGCCTTGAGGACCCGGGTTCAAACCGAAAGCTAATGCTAAGGCGTTTCATAGGTTGAAGCCGCCGCACCATACGTTGCAGATCTGGCAGGCTGGTTTCCTCACCAGCCGCCAAAATAGCGGATGCGAACCGGCCACCTTGTGCCCACAAAGGTTGTTCCTGCGGAAGTTGATCGATAAATCCAGATTGTCGGATCAGAATTTGCGCTTCGGGACTGCGCAAATATCGCAAAAATCCCCGCGCGATTTTGGGCAATCGGCGAGGTGGCGTATAAATCATCAACGGAAGCGATAGTGGATAATCCTCAGTTTTTAGCCCCTGTGCAGATGGCTCAAACCCACGTCCACATGCTCCGATCAACGGAAGAACTGCCGCGTTGCCAACAGTCGACACAGTTCCTAATCCAAGAGCCAACGGATCACGCGCCACCGCATCAGACAGACTGTCTAAGTTTTGATGCCGGGTCACAGCCACGGGTCCCAAAGGGGTTAAATGTGCCTGCGCAGCCTCTTCGACACCATGGGATGCAAGAAGCGCATGCAGAATGATCGGTTCATCAACACCCCCCAACTCGGACCAACGCGTCACCTCGCCCTGCCGAATAGCGACAAGTTGAGGAAGCGATACATCCCGCACCAGATTGTCACGCGACATCAACGCCACGATCCCATCCAGTGCAAGAACTCGGCCACGAGCGGCTGTTTTCAACCCATCGAGCCCCAGGTCATCGGCAATCTTCAACTCCTCACGAGAGGCTTCGCGCACGGCCAATACAATATCCGCTTGGTCGCTGAAAAGATCTGTAAAACCCTGCCCTGTGGTCCCTAGGTGAAAGGAAAACTCCGCCTGAGGGGTCCCGCTATCTGTATCCCACAGTACGTAATGAAAATTGGAATCGTCACTGACTATGCGGCGCAGACTTAACCCTTCGCGTGCGGCAAAGGACTCAAGCAACAGAGGCACCATTGTGTCGCCCAAAATACGGTCCCCCGCAATCGTGAGCTGAGCAACGTAGTTATCCAAATTTGGGCAACCGGGACCCGTACAAGTGACACCTGATCCATCTAGAGTCAAAAGACCAAATTCAGAGTCCACCGTGTAAAATTCACCATCAAATGATCGGAGCATTCCAGAGACAGAAAGCCCGCCATCCTGTGCGGATAGGGTCACATCCTGAGCCGCCATGGGCCCTGAATATAGGAAAAGTGCAGCGCCAATGGCCGCACAAAGCTGTCTCATGATTTAGCCTACCCGAGAACGTTTTAATTCTGTGCGATCTTCAGGTCTCTGAGCAGGTTTTTCAACACTAGAAAATCCCCAACAGCGCTACAATCCGGCATCGACAGGGAAATATCTACCTTAGGCGCAACAATCCCATGAGAAACTTGCAATGTGGTTGCGTCTACAAGCTTTTCACAATTGGAAAATGTGACTTCTGCCTCGACGCTTAACCGAACAAGACCACTGCGTCCCATCAATCCGGTGGGGAAACTGTAGACCTCAGCACGTTTGGTGAACATCAGGTCCCGCGCACCAAGTTCTGATAAAAACCCACCAGCGGCTTTGACCGCAACCGAGGGAGTTCGAGGACGGTCGGCCGAGACATGACCTTGTTCACCATAGTCAGCACCAAATTCCAGCGCATGAATTTGCAGGCCTGCATCACCGCGCCACTGCAGGACAACGTGGTCAAACTGGTGGGCAGCAGGGACAGTCGCCTGCGCAATCAGTTGTTCACCATCCTCAAAAGTCACTTCAAAAGAAACCTCCTCGGTGAGGGCAGGAACCATTGTGTCAAACAATCCAAGGGGGGATGTCATATCAGTAAACACCATGTCACCTTGCTGAACCGAGAAAAACTGTTCTGGTTTACAAGGTGCGTGGACAGATAGTTGAACCATGCCCGCCAACGTAGGAGTAGCATTCAGCATAAGATCACAATCCAAACCAAAGGCACTCAGATTGGGTTCGGTTAAAGCATCCGATTTCAACGATGCTTGCTCTGGAAAATCAACTGGCGGCGACAACGAAGCCAATACCAAAGGCGCAATCTTTGGTGTTTTGGGGATTATAACATCAATAGAGTTTTGCGGAACGGTCTCGGCAATCAACATGGATGACGCGGCAGGTGTTTCCGTGAAACGTGCAGCAATTGCCCCAGAGTTCAAAACCAGAATACCGACCAAAGCTGTTGCGGATACCGTGACCGCCAGCTTACCCGTAGTTCTGTTTCCAAACATATCTGCCTCCAAAAATCATCGTGGTTTTGGGAGGACTGTGATGTTCGATTCGGGTTAAATTATGGCCAAGCCGGGAACAATATGAATTTCATCCCGGCTTTAGCGTTTTTTTGGCAACAATCTAGTGCCTAATTTTAGACCAAACTGCCGTGGCAGTGTTTGAACTTGAGACCAGACCCACAGGGGCAAAGATCGTTCCGGCTAGGATTTCCCCAAGTGGAAGGGTCATTTTCATCAAAGCCTTCGATCAATGGTTCACGCTCTGCGAGGGCAACGTCACCACTTGCCTCTGCAGCCGCCGGGGCCGCAGACTGTGCTGGGGCTGCACGGCCCTTCTGTTGCGCCATAAGCTGCTGAATCATTTCCTGCTGCTCTTCTTCGGTCAAAGGACGAATGCGCGACAATTGCGCTGTTACATCCGTCCGGAGATCATCAAGCATACCTTCAAACAACTGGAACGATTCGTTTTTGTATTCGTTCAATGGATCACGCTGCGCATACCCACGGAACCCAACAACAGAACGCAGATGATCGAGCGTTAGAATATGTTCCCGCCATTTACGGTCAATCGTTTGCAACAGAATCTGCTTTTCGATTGTACGCATGGATTCATCACCAAAGGCCTTAGCCTTTTCAGCCATGAAATCGTCGGACGCCTTATAAAGACGTTCCGTGATGTCGCCATCATCGACACCCTCTTCGGCCGCCCAGTTGATCACCGGCACATCCAACCCAGTGTGTTCCAACAAAGCGGCATAAAGCCCCTCGGTGTTCCACTGTTCAGCATAGGATTTCGGCGGCATGTACTGATCAACAAGATCGTCAATGACCTGATGACGCATATCCTGCGCGATTTCGCTAAGGTCTTCGGCTTCCATGATTTCCATGCGTTGTCCAAAAATCACTTTACGCTGATCATTTAGAACATCATCGAATTTCAACAACTGTTTCCGAATGTCAAAGTTACGGCCTTCGACCTTGGCCTGCGCCCGCTCCAAGGATTTGTTGACCCAAGGGTGAACGATGGCTTCGCCTTCTTCCATCCCCAATGTCGACAAAACTTTCTCAAGACGCTCGGACCCAAAGATCCGCATCAGGTCATCTTCCAATGATAGGTAAAAGCTGGACCGGCCCGGATCGCCTTGACGACCAGAACGACCACGCAACTGGTTGTCGATCCGACGGCTTTCATGACGTTCAGTGGCCAAGACAAACAATCCACCAGCGGCTTTCACAGCCGCTTCATCAGTTTCGTGATCTGCCTCAATCTTTTCACGGATGGCAGCATGATCCCCTTCGGGATCCGCAGCAATCGCTTCCATGATCTTAAACTCGACGTTGCCGCCCAGTTTAATATCGGTGCCCCGGCCAGCCATGTTGGTCGCAATAGTCACAGCCCCCAGTTTCCCGGCATCCGCAACAATCTGTGCCTCTTGTTCGTGCTGTCGTGCATTCAAAACGTTATGAGGTACTTTCGCCTGCGTCAGCATCTGAGACAGAAACTCGGATTTTTCAATCGAGGTTGTCCCAACCAGAACCGGCTGCTTCTTCTCATAAGCAACAATAATGGATTTCAAAACGGCATCGAATTTCTCTTTGGCCGTGCGGTACACCGCATCATGATCATCAACCCGAGCGATGGGACGATTGGTCGGAACCTCAACAACGCCAAGGCCGTAGATCTCATCAAACTCTTCAGCCTCGGTTACGGCTGTACCGGTCATACCGGACAGTTTCTCATAAAGGCGGAAATAGTTCTGGAATGTCACAGAGGCCAAAGTCACGTTTTCAGGTTGAATTTCGCAACCTTCTTTTGCCTCAATCGCCTGATGAAGCCCATCAGACAAACGGCGACCTGACATCATCCGTCCCGTAAATTCATCAATGAGGACAACTTCTCCATCGCGCACGATGTAGTCTTTGTCCTTTGTAAACAAAACATGCGCCCGCAAGCCTTGGTTCACATGATGCACAATGGTCGTAGATTCAGGATCATAAAGGGACTGCTCTTCGGGCAGAATGCCGTTTTTATGCAGTGTTTCTTCCAGAAACTCATTGCCCTCGTCGGTAAAGGACACGTTTTTAGTTTTCTCATCGAGCGAATAATGCTCTTCGGTCAGCTCCGGGATCACCTGATCCACGGTGCGATAGAGATCTGAACGATCCTCGGATGGGCCAGAAATGATCAGCGGTGTCCGTGCTTCGTCCACAAGGATAGAATCGACCTCATCCACCACGGCAAAGTGATGTTTGCGCTGCGACATCTCTTTGAGATCGCCCTTCATGTTATCGCGTAGATAATCAAACCCGAGCTCATTGTTGGTGGCGTAGGTTACGTCACTGGCATAAGCATCACGTTTTTCCGCTTCGGGCTGCTGCGGATAAATCACCCCAGTGGTCATCCCCAGAGCGGTGTATACTTTGCTCATCCATTCCGCATCGCGTTTGGCCAGATAGTCGTTCACTGTAACGATGTGAACGCCCTTACCGGTCAAGGCATTCAGATAGGACGGGAAGGTCGCAACAAGCGTTTTGCCCTCACCGGTCTTCATTTCTGAAATGTTGCCCTGATGCAGGAAAATCCCGCCCATCAGCTGCGTGTCAAACGCCCGAAGCCCCAAGGACCGCTTGGCAGCCTCCCGGCAATTGGCAAAAGCTTCGGGCAATATCTTGTCCAGAGCCTCACCATTTTCGACTCGCGCTTTAAACTCAGCGGTTTTTTCGATGATGCCTTCGTCAGAGAGCTTTTCGAACTCTGGCTCGAGTGCATTGATGTTTTCAATCAAAGGCCGTGTGGCTTTGACTTTACGGTCATTTGGCGTGCCAAAGACCTTTTTTGCAATTGTTCCGAAACCCAGCATGTTCTCTCTGCTTGCGGCGAATATCCATGTGTGGTCCTGTGCGATCAACGGCTTGTTCCGACAGATCATCGCCCGTAAAACGGCGAAAAAGCGCGGACTGTCCATCGCAGACCTTTAGCGGATGTAAGGGCCTGCATACATAGTGTCAACGTCACGCGCCCCTGCGTGTCGCTCAGAGGAAGAATATATGCTAAATCCCACGAAATTTGTGATTTCCGCAACGGTTGCACTTAGTTTTGCAGCACCTGTGTTTGCTCAAGATATTACGGCGGAGACGGTACTGGCGAACGTAAATGGTACAGAGATCACTTTGGGTCACGTTATCGCGGCCAGTGCGACCTTGCCCGCCGAATACCAGCAAGCCCCGGACGAAGCTCTGCTTGAAGGGCTTTTGGAAAACCTGATCCAACAGTCGATTCTTGCCTCCGCAGTCACCGAAGTACCAAAAGCTGTGGCCCTTGCCTCCGAAAATGCGGAACGCAGCCTGTTGGCCGGTACTGCCTTGGACAACGCATTTAATGCATCAATCACCGACGAAGCACTACAAGAAGCCTACGACGCGCGTATCGCTGGGTTTGAAGCTGCCAAAGAATTCAACGCTTCACATATCCTTGTCGAAACGGAGGAAGAAGCGACTGCCGTCAAACAAATGCTGACCGAAGGTGCCGATTTTGCAGAAACCGCGCGCGAAAAATCAACTGGCCCATCCGGTCCAAACGGGGGTGAACTTGGTTGGTTCGGCACTGGCATGATGGTTCCCGAATTCGAAACCGCCGTTATGGAAATGGATGTTGGGGAAGTATCCGTCCCCGTACAAACTCAATTCGGTTGGCATTTGATCATTCTGAATGACGCACGCGATACAGAGGCCCCAACCCTAGAGGCACTCCGAGCGGAACTCGCAAGTGGTCTTGAACAAGCGACCGCAGAAAAATTGATTGAGGATCTTACCGCCAAGGCTTCTGTCGAACGGACGGATCTTGAGGGTTTTGACCCTGCAAACATCCGCAACGTTGATTTGCTCGCGAATTGATCAGAAGGACGCATAAGCATGGCTAAGATTTCCAACGTATCACCCCTCGCCCCTAAGGGCGGGTTTCCTGACTTGCCTTCTGTCCGGGGCGTTGAATTCGCCACGGTCGAAGCCGGGATCCGTTACAAAGGCCGAGATGACGTCATGCTTGCGCGGCTCTCTCCGGGTAGTGCTGTGGCAGGTGTGTTTACACGCTCTTCCACACGCGCCGCTCCGGTATTGGATTGCCAAAAAAAAATCGGTGTGCCTTCTACGGACGGCGCGGCGTTCATTGTTAATTCCGGGAATGCCAACGCCTTTACCGGCCGCCATGGTGATGAGACGGTAGAGACTGTGACGACAGCCGTCGCCCACGCCTTGGATATTTCGGTCAACCGCGTTTATTCCTCCTCTACCGGCGTCATCGGCGAACCGCTCCCCGGGGAGCGGATTGTCGCTGCCATCGATCAGTTGAAATCCTCCCTGTCAGAAGACAACGTTAAGCCCGCAGCCAAGGCCATCATGACAACCGATACGTATGCCAAAGGGGCATCAGCTGTCATTGATACCCCAGAGGGGTCGATCACAATCACTGGAATCGCCAAAGGATCCGGTATGATCGCACCTGATATGGCAACCATGTTGGTCTATATCTTTACCGATGCCAAAATTGACCAATCCGTGTTACAAGCCACATTGGCAGAGCTGACGCACACAACCTTTAACAGCATTACGGTCGACAGCGACACGTCAACCTCCGACACCCTTTTGATCGGGGCAACTGGCCATGGCCCTCTTGTTACAGCTGAAAATATCACCCCATTCCGCGATGCATTAAACGGAGTCATGCTTGATCTCGCACATCAGGTTGTTAGGGATGGCGAAGGGGCAACCAAATTTGTAGAGGTCAGCATCACAGGTGCTCTGACTCAAGCAGACGCACGTAAAGTCGCAATGGCCGTTGCAAATTCACCCTTGGTAAAAACGGCAATCGCAGGAGAAGATCCTAACTGGGGTCGGGTCGTCATGGCCGTTGGTAAATCCGGGGCTGTGGCTGACCGTGATTTACTCTCCATTTCATTTGGTGACGTTCTTGTTGCCGAAAAAGGGTGGGTTTCCCCAGATTATCGCGAAGAAGACGGTGCCGCCTATATGAAGGCTCAAGATCTCGTGCTTCACATTGATATGGGATTGGGCACCAGTTCCGCAACGGTTTGGACCTGCGATTTGACCCACGGATACATCCAGATCAATACGGATTATCGGTCGTGAAAACAATTTTAGTCTCTGCGGTTGCCCTCATCGATGTGGACGGTCGGGTTTTACTTGCGCAACGGCCCGAAGGAAAATCAATGGCTGGGCTCTGGGAATTTCCGGGGGGAAAAATTGAGCCCGGGGAAACGCCAGAGACCGCCCTCATCCGTGAGCTAGAAGAAGAACTTGGGATCAATACATGGCAAAGCTGCCTGGCCCCCCTGACCTTTGCCAGCCACAGCTATGACAGTTTTCATCTGCTGATGCCGCTATTCGCATGCCGGAAGTGGGAAGGGCAACCTTCCCCACGGGAAGGCCAAACTTTGAAATGGGTTCGCGCACAGGAATTGCGCAATTATCCGATGCCAGCGGCTGATATTCCGCTCATACCTATCCTTAGAGACTGGCTGTGACGATTTTACACCACATTTAAACCACCCTTTTCCAAAGAGAATATTACCAACAGTTGAATAATTCTTTTCAAAACGCGAGCTATTACAACAATCCGTGACGATTATTGGTGTTTTATTAATCTGTATATATATACTAATAACACCGCCAATTTTATCTGGGGAGAAGTTGGAAATGATGAAGACAATAACAATGGGCAGTTACATCTCGGTTCAAGGCATGTTTATTCGTGCTCTGGAAAATGGAAAAATCGTAGTCCGCGTGGGTTCACGCGACTTCGAAGGTTATCCAATCAGCTGATCTATAACTGTTTTCAGCTTCGTGCTGATATAATATAAAAAAGGGACGGTGCTTAATGCCCCGTCCCTTTTTATTTCTTAGCGGGTCGTTCCGCCTCTTTCCTAGGAAAGAGACCGTTCGACTTCTTCACGCTCAAAGATCTCGATGACGTCGCCTGGGCGAATGTCTTCGTAGTTCTCAAACGCCATGCCACATTCTTGGCCAGACTGAACTTCTTTGACTTCGTCTTTGAAGCGTTTCAGCGTTTTCAGGTTGCCCTCATGGATTACAACGTTGTCGCGCAAGAGGCGAACACCAGCCGAGCGACGTGCGATACCCTCGGTGACCAAGCAACCAGCCACACGGCCGATACCTGTTACTTTGAAGACCTCTTTGATCTGCGCGTAACCGATGAAGTTTTCACGGATTTCCGCAGACAACAAACCAGAGGCGGCGGCCTTCACATCATCAACCAGATCGTAGATGACCGAGTAATACCGGATCTCGATGCCTTTTTGGTTGGCTGTGTTCCGAGCCGACGCATTCGCCCGCACGTTAAAGCCAAACACAGGGCATCCAGAGGCTTCGGCCAGACCGATATCGGATTCGGTAATCGCGCCAACACCAGAGTGCAGAACCCGTACACGAACTTCATCGTTACCAATTTTTTCCATCGCCTGAACGATTGCTTCGGCAGACCCCTGCACGTCGGCTTTAACCAAGATTGGCAATTCGGCGACATTCTCGTCGTCTTTCGCTTTGGCCATCAGCTGTTCAAGGGTTGTCGCAGCGCCCGCAGCGGCACGTTTGTCTTTGGCAGCCTGAGCACGGTAGTCCGCAATCTCACGGGCTTGTGCTTCGGTATCAACGACGTTCAGCACGTCACCTGCTTCTGGTGTGCCGTTCAAACCGAGAACTTCAACTGGAACTGAAGGGCCCGCTTCTTTAACGCGGTCACCTTTGTCATTTACAAGCGCGCGGACTTTACCCCACTGCTCGCCCACACAAAAGATATCACCCTGACGCAGTGTACCGTTCTGAACCAGAACTGTCGCAACAGGACCACGACCAACATCCAACTGAGCCTCAATAACCGCACCAGCAGCAGCACGCTCTGGGTTGGCTTTCAGCTCTAGGATCTCAGCTTGCAGCGCGATCGCTTCGAGTAACTCATCCAGACCTTGACCTGTGATGGCAGACACTTCGACGTCCTGCACTTCACCGGACATGTCTTCCACGATCACTTCGTGTTGCAGCAATTCTGTGCGCACACGCATCGCGTCGGCTTCGGGTTTATCGCATTTGTTGATGGCAACGATCATTGGAACACCAGCCGCTTTGGCATGGTGAATCGCTTCGACCGTTTGCGGCATGACCGCATCATCAGCGGCAACAACCAACACAACAATGTCAGTGACCTGCGCACCACGTGCACGCATTGATGTAAACGCCGCGTGACCCGGAGTATCCAAGAAAGACAACAGCGCACCAGATTCGGTTTTCACCTGATAGGCACCAATGTGCTGCGTGATTCCGCCAGCTTCTCCGGATACCACTTTGGCATCGCGGATGGCATCCAGCAGAGATGTCTTACCGTGGTCAACGTGACCCATGATCGTGATGACTGGTGGACGGGACTGCAAATCACCTTCGTTATCTTCGGACGCCTGAATGACATCCTCAACGTCAGCATCAGACACACGAACAACTTTATGTCCGAATTCTTGAATGATCAGTTCTGCAGTATCTGCGTCAATCGTTTGGTTTTGGTTGACCATCATACCCATTTTCATGAGCTCTTTGACAACATCAGCCACACGTTCAGCCATCCGGTTCGCCAGCTCAGACACCACAATGGCCTCCGGCAACTGTACGTCGCGGATAATTTTTTCGCGTTCTTGTGCGCCGCCCATTGCCTTCTGACGCGCACGCTCTTGCTTACGCTTCATCGCAGCCATGGAACGATGACGTCCGTCACCGCCAGACAGAGCCTGGTTAACAGTCAGCTTGCCAGAACGACGTCCATCATTGCCACCACCTTTGCGGTTCGGCCGATCACGGTTGTCCCGGTCGTTTTTACGATCCGGCTGTGGCGCAGGTTTAAAGTTGCGGTTTGGCGTAGGCTTGCTGTCCTCACCCGGAGCTGCTTTTGCAGCCGGAGGAGCTTTTGCAGCAGCTGCCTCGGCAGCGGCCCGTTTTTTGGCCTCTTCCTCATCGCGCTTACGCTGTTCTGCCTCAGCAGCCTTTTGACGCGCGCGCTCTTCGCGAGCCCGTTCTTCGGCTTCTTTGGCTTCTTGTTCTGCACGACGGCGCTCACGATCCGCAGCACGGGCCTCTTCTTCGGCCTTGCGGCGTGCAATATCATCAGCCTCGCGCGCTTTCGCGGCTTGCAAGGCTTTCAGGCGACGCTGCATTTCTGCATCTGTGATTCCCGCCGGGCGTCTGGATGGATCACCACCAACAGCGCCAGCACCCGAAGGCTTCGCGGCACCAGGCTTTGGCACCACTACGCGTTTGCGCTTGGTTTCCACCACAACGTTTTTTGTGCGTCCATGGCTGAAGCTTTGCTTCACGTTACCCGCACGCGGCCCGCCACGCAGGCCCAATGTCTTTTTGCCGTCGCTATCGCTCATGTGGTCTTCGTACCCTTTCCGGTGGTCGCCCCACCGATTCCTTCGCGCACGCTTTTCAGCTTTGCTGCTTCCTCTACAACACGTGTCGTGAGTCCGCCAGCCGCGAGCGCGCCATGTATCACATTTTCCCGTCCAAATGCCAAACCCAATTCCGAGCCTGTCAGGAACCCAATAAAAGTTCCCTCTCCGTCCGGTGGGCGAAGCTTGGATTTTCCACGCTCCGACCCATCGCTGGCCTGGATTAAGACGGCTCCCTGGCCCGACACAATCCAGTCCTTAACTTTCTCAAATCCCGTGACCGCGTCTCCGGCCTTACGGGCGAGTGACATTAGTCCAATCACCCGGTCTCTTAAAAGGGCGGCCACCAAGTCTGGCAGTCCCTCCGGCACGGTGACCTGCTGTTTGGCCGCCCGCGAAAACAATTTCTTTTTTGCGGCCAGCTCCAAAGCATCCCGGTCCGCCGATACGTAAATTCCCCGACCCGGCAATTTGCCGTTAATGTCGGGAACAATCTGATTATCCGGTCCAACAACGAACCGGATTAGCCCAGCTTTTGGCGTAACTTCCCCGGACGCAATGCATTTGCGTTCGGGTTCGTCCCGATTTTTGTCGCGGCCACCTCGTGCCATATTCAGCGCCCTCTGAGGCCTGAGATCAGACCTCAGCCTCCGGAGATTCAGTTGCACCGTCTTCATCTTCGGTTTCTTCTTCCTCAGAAACCAGATCCGCTGGATCAACCCAGCCCAATTGAATACGTGCGGTCATGACCATGGTTTGGGCGTCTTCGAGGCTCACCTCAAATTTTTCAAGAACACCGTCATCCTTAACGCGCTGGCCATCTACCGTGGTCCAACCACCAGCAAGCTCCCAGTCCGCACAAGTTGCGAAATCTTCAAGCGTTTTAACGCCATCTTCTGCCAAGGCCTCAATCATTTGGGGTGTCAGACCGTCAAATTCAACAAGACTGTCTTCGACACCGAGCTCGCGGGCTTTCTCAAGTGCCTTCTTGGCTTGTGCTTCTAGGCAATCGCGCGCCCGTGCCTGCAGTTCTCCTGCAGTGCCTTCGTCAACACCATCGATGACCAAAAGCTCATCAACTTCAACGTAGGCAACTTCTTCCAGATTGGTAAAGCCTTCAGAAACCAGCAACTGGGCAAAGAATTCGTCCAGATCCAATGTTTCCATAAACAGGCCAGTGCGCTGTTCGAATTCTTTCTGACGACGCGCCGATTCTTCGGCCTCTGTCATGATATCAATGTCGAGGCTGGTCAGCTGGCTGGCCAGACGTACGTTTTGACCACGACGACCAATCGCAAGCGACAACTGCTCATCAGGAACAACAACTTCGATACGTTCTGCTTCTTCGTCCAAAACAACTTTGGTGACTTCGGCAGGCTGCAACGCATTCACAAGGAATGTTGGCTGATCTTCATTCCAAGGAATGATGTCGATCTTTTCGCCCTGAAGCTCATTCACAACAGCCTGAACCCGGCTACCACGCATACCTACACAGGCACCAACAGGGTCGATGGACCCATCGTAGGAAATCACGGCAATCTTTGCGCGCGAACCTGGATCACGAGCAACCGCTTTGATTTCGATGATGCCGTCATAGATTTCGGGAACTTCCATTTTGAACAGTTCTGCCATGAATTCTGGCGCTGTCCGGCTTAAGAAAATCTGAGGGCCACGCTGTTCACGACGTACATCTTTGATGTACACACGAATACGGTCATTCGGGCGATAGCTTTCACGGCCGATTTTCTCATTGCGGCGCAAAACGGCTTCGCCACGACCTACGTCAACAATGACGTTGCCATATTCTTCGCGTTTCACCAAACCGTTGATGATGGTGCCAGCACGATCTTTGAATTCTTCGTACTGACGATCACGTTCCGCTTCGCGTACTTTTTGCAGAATGACCTGCTTGGCAGATTGAGCTGCGATCCGACCCATTTCGACAGGCGGAACCTCTTCGCTCAAAACATCACCAACAGAGGGGTTATCCAGGTAGTCTTTAGCTTGTTCGACGGTCAGCTCAGATTGATAGTTCTCAAGCTCTTCGTCTTCGACCACTGTGCGCACACGTGTAAAGGTCGCACGGCCCGTTTTGCGGTCGATAGAGACGCGAATGTCCATCTCTGCGCCATAACGCGACTTTGCCGCACGAGCGAGGGATTCTTCCATCGCTTCGATCACCAGACCGGGATCGATCATCTTTTCGCGGGCAACGGCCTCGGCTGTCTGTAGCAGCTCCAGCTGATTTGCAGAAGTAATCGCCATTCTCACTCCTCCTCGGAAGCGTCTGTATCGTCTGTTTCGATATCGTCGAATTTGCTTTCGTCCACAATGCCAGCGGCTTTGCGTTGACGGAGCATTTCGCTAATCAATTCATCTGTCAGAACCAATTTGGCATCTGACAGCCATTCAAATTTCAACCCGATGGTTACGGATTCTGTGCCCTGCGTTTCATCCAACGTAATCAGGACTTCATCCCCTTCGGTACCGGCAAGCTGCCCTTTGAACCGACGACGGCCGTCGATCAATTCATAGGTTTCGATTTTCGCTTCATAGCCTTCCCACATGTCAAAGTCTTTGAGACGTGTTAGAGGGCGGTCGATGCCGGGGCTCGACACTTCGAGTGTATAGTTGTCTGCAATTGGATCCTCGACATCCAATGTCGCAGACACGCCTGTGGAAATCGCAGCACAGTCATCAACTTCAATCCCGCCTTCTGGCTTATCCGCCATAATTTGTAGAATCGATGTTTTTCCGCTCATCAAACGAATGCGCACAAGCTCATAGCCCAGGTCTTCGATGACGGGCTGCACGAGCTCAGCCAGACGTTGGTCAATGGCAGCTTTGGCAATAAGATCGGACACTTAGGTCTCCAAGCACAAAAAAACGGGCGCGCGGCCCGTTCGTAGGTTCGGTGGGGTCCGGATGATCCGAACCGCCGCTGTTGAGGGGGATATACGTCGCCTTGTCTGAGTCTGCAAGGGGATTCCCTAAATCCCTTTTTTAACTTGCTCTCACAGATGGAGCGCATAGCCTAATCGCAACGCTTCTAAAGGATTTTTCCATGACCTATCACCCTGCCGACACGCGATATGATTCAATGCCTTACCGCCGGTGTGGCCGGTCAGGCCTAAAACTGCCCGCCGTGTCTTTGGGGCTTTGGCATAATTTTGGGGATGACACCCCCCATCAAACAAAACGCACGATTTGTCAGACGGCTTTTGACGCAGGCATCACGCATTTTGATCTGGCCAACAATTATGGCCCCCCGGCTGGTAGCGCTGAAGAGGCCTTTGGCGACATATTACGTTCTGATTTTTCTGGATACCGGGATGAATTGATCATCTCATCCAAGGCGGGATATCGCATGTGGGACGGCCCCTATGGGGAACGCGGATCGCGCAAAAGTCTGATTGCGTCCTGCGATCAATCCTTGGCGCGGATGGGCCTGGATTATATAGATGTTTTCTATTCCCATCGGTTCGACCCGGACACGCCATTAGAGGAAACGATGCAAGCCCTTCATGACATTGTTCGATCTGGGCGCGCTCTTTATGTAGGAATTTCATCCTATAATTCTAAACGTACCAAAGAGGCTGTCGCCATCTTAGAAGATCTTGGCACCCCCATGCTGATCCATCAGCCAAGCTACAATATGCTGAATCGCTGGGTCGAGGAAGACGGCCTAAAGGACACCCTTCAGGAATTGGGTGTGGGGTCCATTGCATTTACGGCCTTAGCCCAAGGAATGCTTACCGGGAAATATCTAAACGGCATTCCCGAAGGCAGCCGAGCGACGCAGGGAAAATCCCTGAATGCGGACCTTATATCAGAGGCGACGGTAGCCAAATTGAACCGGCTCAATGACATCGCAACAGCGCGGGGCCAGACTCTGGCACAAATGGCGATAGCATGGGTGTTGCGCGACGAAGGAATCACCACGGCCCTAATCGGGGCGTCAAAACCTTCTCAGGTCACCGATTGTGTCGGGGCAATTTCTAACCTGTCATTTAATAAGGATGAGCTGGCCGAAATCGATCGCTGGACAGATGCCGGTGATATCAATCTATGGGCTGCGTCCTCTGCGGGTTAGCTTACCCCCTGCAATCCCCCCTAACTAAACCCGGGGGGATTGGATATCGTCTCTATTACAGCGGTTTTCTTGCACCAAACTGTTTTTCAAAGCCTCGCAGAGGCCTCTGCTTAATTGTGCCCTATTTAGACGGATAGTTCTAATCGACGACGGCGAAGCGCATTGGTTTCCCGGACGAGTTCTGCCGTAATCCCAGATTCTGACAATGCGTGCCCAGCCAGATGAACCATCTTAAGACGGGCCAAGGGCCAATCTTTGGCCAACGCATAGGCCGCTTGCGGTGGACAAATCATATCAAAACGCCCCTGCACAATCGCCGCTGGGATGTGGGAAATTTTTGAAACATCTCGCAGGATCTGACCATCAACGTCCAGAAACCCCTTATTCACAAAATAATGGTTCTCAAGCCGTGCAAATGCCCGCGCATATTCCGACGGCGCATCGCCGCGTGCACCCTGATTGTGAATCGATGCAAGGGCATTTTCCCACCCAGCCCATGCGCGCGCATAGCGAGATTCAATCTCTAGATCACCGCAAAACAGACGATCATGATAGGCGGCAATCATATCACCCTGTTCCTCGGCGGGAATTAAGTCAGAAAAATGCTCCCACAATTCCGGCCAAAACGCACCGGCGCCCCCACCATAAAACCAATCCAGCTCCCTCTGGGTCATCAGAAACACACCACGCAAGATCAAGGCGGCCGCGCGATCGGGGTGAGATTGCGCATAGATTAGAGACAATGTCGCGCCCCAACTGCCGCCAAAAACCACCCAGCGCTCAACGCCCAGCGCCGCGCGAATCTTTTCAATGTCCCGCACTAGATGCCAAGTTGTGTTCGCTTCGACCGATGCATGGGGCCGCGAGCGACCACAACCGCGTTGATCAAACAAAATGATTCGATACGCCTTTGGATCAAAATACCGCCGCATCCCCGGGCTGCATCCGCCTCCGGGGCCACCGTGCAGAACCACAACCGGAATGCCATCCGGGTTCCCACATTGCTCGACATAGATCCGGTGCCCCTCCCCGACATCCAGCAACCGCTGGTCAAAGGGAGAGATCGAGGGGTATAGAAACC
The DNA here is from genome assembly GCA_039972875.1 of Pseudoruegeria sp. Lineage (GTDB taxonomy): Bacteria > Pseudomonadota > Alphaproteobacteria > Rhodobacterales > Rhodobacteraceae > Pseudoruegeria. Next base: position 150,159 of record JBDWMA010000052.1, on the reverse strand, counting down.
CACCTGCGCTGTTTTGATCGGCGACTTTATCCATATCTACTCTATATAAACTGCAAGCGTCCCCTGCCATGGGGGAAATGAAAAAATGCGGAGCTCGCTATGCAAACGACCCAAACCACTGTCGATCCGGCCGAAGTCGCCAAATTCGAAGCAATGGCCGCCGAATGGTGGGATTTGAATGGGAAATTCAAACCCCTGCATATGCTCAACCCTTGCCGGCTGGATTATATCACACAGCAAATTGCGGTTGAATTTAATCGTGATCTAAACAGCCCGGCCCCCTTAAATGGGTTGCGCGTTTTGGACATCGGTTGTGGCGGTGGATTGTTGAGCGAACCAATGGCGCGTCTTGGGGCCACGGTTGTGGGTGCGGATGCCGCTGCTGGAAATATCCCCGTGGCCCAAGTCCACGCTGCACAACAGGGTCTAACCATAGACTATCGCAACATCACCGCAGAGGAACTTGCTGCCGCCGGGGAGCAATTCGACATCGTCTTAAATATGGAAGTCGTCGAACATGTTGCGGACCCACAGGGTTATATCAATGCCTGCCATACATTGCTAAAACCCGGTGGGCTGATGGTCTGCTCGACCATAAACCGCAATCCCAAAAGCTTTATGGTGGCAATTGTTGGGGCAGAACATGTGATGCGGTGGCTGCCAAAAGGGACACATGAATGGAATAAATTCATAACACCGGATGAGCTCGGCTCGTTACTCGAAACATCCGGCTTGCGCCCAGTTGATCGCAAAGGCTTTGTTTTCAATCCAATCGCTTGGAGCTGGTCCTTATCAGATCGGGATCTGTCGGTGAACTACGTAACCGCTAGCGTCAAGCCCCAAGCTTAGTCCAAATGGTTGCGTAGCTCCCGCAGGACAGGCAACGTCGCACGTACGCGATCTGACCCGATGTCTGACGTTGCCTTTTGCAAAACCGGTGCAATTGCGTGGATAGCCTCATTCAGGGCGGCGCGCCCAGAAGGGCTAATGGCGACGAATTTGCGTCGGGCATCGTCCCAGTCTGGCCGGATGTGCACATACCCCGCCCATTCCAGTTTGGACAACGTATTGGTCATTGCCCCTCTGGTGACGTGAAGCGTTGCCGCCAATTGCGCAGGACTGCGTTCGTCCCGCACGTGAGCCAAAAGGTTCAGCACCGAAAAATGTGACAGTTCCATACCCTTTGGCAACGCCCTAGAAATCTGGCTGCGTGCCATCTGTCCGACAACAAACAGCTCACTAAATAATGTGGCAGCTAAGGATTCCTGAGAGTCGGGCATCTACGGGCCTTTGAACGTCCGGTCATGAGTCAACGATGGTATTTTCCTGCGGCTGTTGTCGACCATCGACAGGTCAAGATCAACTACGATTAATCCCGGCGTCGTTCCACCGTCCGCCAAAACCTCTCCCCATGGAGATATAGCAAGAGAGTGCCCATAGGTGCTGCGCGGTTTTCCGGACGTGGCCGCATGCTGTCCGGTTTGGGCTGGCGCAAGAACAAAGCACCCAGTTTCTATGGCACGAGCACGCAGCAATGACTCCCAGTGGGCTGCACCCGACACGGGCGAAAACGCAGCAGGCGCGGTCAGTATTTTGGCCCCTGCCTGTGCAAGGGACCGAAACAACTGTGGAAACCGAACATCATAACAGATCGTCAAACCCACCATGCCAAAATCCGTTTCGACACAGACTGCGGTATCACCGGGGCGATACCCTGCAGACTCTTTATATGTCTCTGTTGCACTAATTTCGACGTCAAACATGTGGATTTTGTCGTACCGCGCAACGATTTCACCGCTCGGATCGATCAAAAACGAGCGATTGGCAAACCGGCCATCGGGATCGTTGGTTTTTATCGCCAAGGACCCGATCAACAACCAGATGCCCAGCATACGCGCCTCTTGTCGCAAACCAACCAGCGTTGCGTCTTCTGCTTCGCTCACCAAAACAGACTGTTGATGTCGGCGAGAGGTCGATACACAGTTTGAGACTTCGGGGGTCAGAACAAACTCTGCCCCCTGCTCGGCAGCCTCGCGTAGATTACGCCGTAACATCACAAGATTTGCGACGGGATCGTCACTTGACGTAATTTGCGCAAGAGCCACTTTCATACGTTAAGCCGCCAGAAGCGGATCAAGCTTACCGCCCTGTTCAAGGGCAAAAAGATCATCGCAGCCCCCAACATGAGTCGTACCGACAAAAATCTGCGGCACAGTACGACCACCGTTTGCGCGCTGCATCATCTCAGCCCGCAATTCGGGTTTACGGCTAATATCAAATTCAACAAAATTCACACCTTTCTTTTTCAAAAGGCGTTTGGCTGCAAAGCAAAAGCCACACAGCGGCGAGGTATAGATTTCTACGGGTTGCATCGGATGCACTTTCTTTCGTTTTCACGGACTATAGGCATTTAGGCATCCTTCGCAACGCGTGCGAGGGTTAGGACACAAACCTCACTAGCCTGTGATCCAAGGCAGGCTTCGCTACAGGCCGCCAATGTTGCACCAGAAGTCATGACATCGTCGATTATAAGCACAGGCCGCCCTTTAATCATGTCTGCACGTTTCGGGGATAATTGGATTTTTCCGGAGAGAACTTCAAACCGTTGGTCTTTGGTTTTCCCATCCAATGAAGGCGTTGCCCCCTTTCGCAACAACAAGTCTGGGCAATACTCTGCTCCATTAAGCCTTGCAAAGTGCCGTGCCAGTTCCGCCGATTGATTGTACCGCCGTTTTGCAAGACGCATCCAGTGCAGAGGAACACAGGTGACAATCACATCGTCCCGCAACAGATCCCACCCAGCGCGGACCATCCAACGCGCCATCGGTTTCACCAAATCCAAACGATCACCGTGCTTAAGAGACAAAACCAATTTGCGCCCATTGTCTTTATACAGCAACACGGCGCGCCCCTGTGACCAAGGCCGAGCGGTTTTGCGACACTCGTCACAGGTTTCAGCCGCATCGGATTCCCCCGGCAAAGGTACTCCACAGAGATCACAACATAACCCTGCCAAAAAGGGCGTATCACGCCAGCAAGGGCCACATAGACCCGCGTCCCCCTCTACAAATTCTCCGCAGATCAGACAACGGGACGGGAAAATCAGTCGCAGAACGCTTTGCATCCGTTTCAAACCCCCCTAGGTTGCTGCCAGCCAAAGGACATTGAATGACCACAGCCCCTCAACCTCTGACCGATCGTGCTGCGCTCTGCCGCAATCGCCAACGTGCTCTGACACTGGACCCGCCTGCATTGTTTCTGCATGAACTCGCCTCCGATGAGATCAAGGAAAGGCTAAAAGAGGTTAATAGAACCTTTACCAAAATGGCGATAGTTGCACCGTTTTCTGAATTTTGGGGGTCTCAATTTCCTGATGCTGAGGTCATAGAGGACACAGATGTCCTCTCATTCTCGGATGCCGGGTATGACCTGATTGTCCACGCGATGGCGCTGCACTGGGCCAATGATCCTGTTGGACAGTTGATTCAATGCCACCGAGCCTTGGCAGCTGATGGCCTATTTCTTGGAGTGTCATTTGGGGGTCAAACCTTACACGAATTACGTACGGCGTTGTCTGAGGCCGAAGTCGCCCTGACCGGCGGTCTATCCCCTCATGTAATTCCCATGGGAGAGATCCGAGACCTCGGAGCACTGTTACAACGTGCCGGTTTTGCCTTACCCGTCGCGGACGGGTTTACACAGACAGTGAATTATAGGGACTTACTCCATCTGCTAAAAGATCTCCGCGCGATGGGGGAAACCAATGCGCTTTCTGATCGGCACCGGAAATTTGCAAAGCGCGACCTGTTTGCGCTGGCACAGAGCCTATATTCTACCCATTTCGCAGATACTGAGGGGCAGTTGCCCGCCCGATTTGATTTGATCTTTTTGACGGGATGGGCCCCAGACGATAGCCAGCAAAAACCAATGCGCCCTGGCTCTGCCCAACAACGATTGGCCGATGCATTGAACACGGACGAGTTGATATTGCCCCCTATTTCGGTCCCCTCAACGGATTGACTTTCCGCCGTGCGCCTTATTTAGCCATTAAACGCTTTCATCCAGGATCGACGACATGACATCTCAAACGCAATCCGGCGCGGTGTGCCCGGCCCACGCACCCAAACAACACCCCGCCGTCCAACCGGCAAAAATTGGTGTGCTTTTGGCCAACCTCGGGACCCCAGATGGGACAGACTACTGGTCAATGCGACGCTACTTGAATGAATTCCTGTCGGACCAACGGGTCATCGATTATCCCAAATGGAAGTGGCAACCCTTGTTGCAGCTGATTATCCTCAGCAAGCGTCCGTTTACCTCTGGCGCCGCCTACAAAACCATTTGGAACGAAGAACAGGACGAAAGTCCACTGGCTACAATCACCAAAGATCAAACCAAAAAAATCAAAGCCGCCTTGCGCCAACAATACGGTGATCAGGTCGTCGTGGAATATTGCATGCGCTACGGCAATCCCTCGACTGACTCCAAAGTCAACGCGTTGATCGAACAAGGGTGCCAGAAAATTCTATTTTTTCCGCTGTACCCACAATACGCCGGGGCTACGAGTGCCACCGCCAATGACGCATTCTTTAAATCGTTGATGAAACAAAAATGGCAACCTGCTGCCCGAACTGTTGCGCCCTACTTTGATCAACCGTCCTATATCGACGCTTTGGCCAAATCTGTTGAGAGCGCCTATGAAGAGCTGTCAGAGCGTCCAGACATCTTGGTTTGTTCTTATCATGGGGTGCCGCAACGTTACCTTACGGAAGGCGATCCCTACCATTGCCACTGCCAGAAAACGACACGGTTGTTAAAGGAAAGATTGGGGTGGGATGATACCGAAATCACCACAACATTTCAGTCCCGATTCGGTCCTGAAGAATGGTTAAAACCATATACCGTCGAAGAAGTTGCGCGCCTGGCTGAGGTTGGCAAAAAGAAGATCGCCGTCATTGCACCTGCGTTTTCTGCCGATTGTATCGAGACGCTCGAAGAGATCAACGAAGAGATCCGGGAAAGCTTTGAAGAGGCCGGTGGGGAAACGTTTTCTTATATCCCATGCCTGAACGATGACGACGCACATATCGATGCATTATGTGAGACGGTCCACACCAATCTATCAGGATGGACGTAAGGGATAGGCTTCGTAACCCTTTGTTTTCAGGTCACAAAACATGAAAAAGGCGGCAATCACATGATCGCCGCCTTTTCCGTATTCAATTGTGCAGCGCTTAGGAAGCAGTTGCAGCAGCAGCTACCAGTGCGAGCAGCAGAAGGGGAATAACCCAACCGCCACCGGAACCGTCAGCTTCTTCAATGATTACAGGCTCTTCGATGATCGGCTCTTCGTAGCCGCCAGCGAAAGCAGTCGAAGCAGCAACGGACAGCGCAGCAGCGAGTGCAATTTTCTTCATGTTAACCTCCAGTAATTGCCAGACGCCGATTAGACAAAATGAGGACGGCGCAAAGCATTCAAGACTGTACCTCGTACGTTCCAATAACCAGTCTATGTGCCCGATTGCAAATGTATCTTTCCAACTTTCACCAATCCATTGGCGATGTGTCGTCAAAATGGCAACACTTCTGGCAGGGTTTGCCAAAAAATGCGAACACCAGCGCATTGGGCTTGGTGAAACGGGTTAATCGCCGGGTAATTGATGCCTTTATCAGAATATATGCGTCTGTAAGCCGCGAAACCGCTGATAGAATCAACGCTTAGCCTCCCCTATATCACCCGAAATCGAATCGCATGGCATTATTTCGCTAATAAAGAGCTTATACACTCGCGGGTACCACACCACCTCTTCAAAACTTGTTGAATACTGCAACACAGCCCCATCTCACAGGAAAGAGGCTTTGATCCTCAAGACATTGATCTGTATTGATTAGGTGTAGAATTTAACGGTGGTCCGAATGATCCGAATACTCAGCTTTGTTTTTGTCACGCTTTTTGCGCTTGCCGCATGTGAGCCAACCTATACCCAATCGCCAACAGCAACGGGTCAGGGCGGACCAACCGTCTATAATATTTCAAGTCGTGATGCGGGTCTGATTCCGGGACGCATGCTGGATGGTGTGAACGCTTTGCGCGCATCAGCAGGGGCCCAACCTCTTCGCCTGAATTCACAACTTACATCTGCAGCGGCATCTCATTCTCGCGATATGTCAGCGCAAAACCGTCCGTGGCACTTTGGCTCGAACGGGTCCTCACCTTTGGATCGCATCCGGCAGTCAGGTTATCCGGGTATTCCATTAGGGGAGCTGATTTCAGAAACCTATGAAACAGAATTACAAACGCTAGCAGCCTGGATGGAAGATCCATCCTCGCGCTCCGTCATTCTCGATCCAGCAGCCATCAACATGGGCATTTCCTGGGTTCAAGATAAAAACGGTAAACTCTGGTGGACTCTGGTTACGGGCGGATAAGTCCGCCCGTCTTTATGGGTAAATCGAAATTATTGTCCCGTCACGAACCATCGCGTAGATGTCCTCCATCTCTTTGTTAGACACGGATATACAGCCCCATGTCCAATCCGGACCTGTCCGGTCCTTCTTGCGGCGTGCACCGTGAATAAAAATGTCACCACCAGGGCTTTTTCCAATCTCACGGGCCACTTGGACATCCTCTACATTTGGATATGAGATTCCGAGGGAGAGGTGGAAACTGCTGTTGGGATTGCGTCGATCAATCCGGTAGTTACCCTCAGGAGTTTTACCATCCCCCTGAATCTGCTTGTGACCCTCGGGTGAAAATCCAAGATCGATATCATAGTCCTCAAGCACCTTATCATGGTGCAATAAATACATTTTCCGTCTCTCTTTATAGACGGCGATTCGGGTGACCTCAGGGCCATTATAAGACTTGAACTTGGAGCTACAGGCTGCAAGTGGTGCTATCACCAATGACCCAAGAACCGCTCTGCGCGTAAACATACTAAACTGCCTGTACTTGTTATTTTTATGGCCAGAACCATAACTTAATTTGGCCTAAAGCGAAAGATCACAACCACGTTACCGAGTAAGACACGCCGCCAGCTCAACATGATTTGACCAACGGAATTGATCGACCACTTGCACCCAATCCAACTTGAACCCCGCCTCGTCCAGAATTTTTGCATCCCGCGCAAAAGTTTGCGGACTACACGAAACATAGGCAATCCGGTTAATCGTCGATTGGGCAATCTCTGTGACTTGCGCCTCTGCTCCGGCACGGGGCGGATCAATCACCACGGCATCAAAGGATTTAAACTCATCCGGCGTGAGGGGGCGCCGAAACAGGTCTCGGGTTTCAGTCGACACGCGCTTTAACCCAGGAGCAGCGCGCCAGCCATTGCTCAACGCATTCAACATATCTGACACGCCCTCGACAGCGTGCACTTCGGCTGTATTTGCGAGCGGAAGAGAAAACGTCCCACAGCCAGAAAACAAATCAACGACACGTTTGGCATCCCCCACAGCTTCTTGAGTGGCTCGCAAAAGCGTCACCTCACCTTCAAGCGTAGCTTGCAAAAAAGCGCCGGGCGGGGGATTTACTTTGGCCTTTCCAAATTTCTGGATCGCGGAATGCCACTCAGCGATGACCTCACCGTTCCAACATAATCGCGCCAAACCAGCCTTCGCGCCCAAGGCCGTCAACTCCAACCGCAATGGGCCATCCAGCTCCCGCATGTTTGAGGCGGCGACATCAACACCGCCCAAAGTCTGGACGAGTATAAACGTTACCTCACCCTTGCGTGACGCCCCCAGTACCGTCAGCTCCTTTAGGAACTCCAGCTGCGCAAACAATTGCGGATCAAGCAAATGACATTCGCTAATCTCAATGATCGCATCAGATCCGCGCCCATGAAACCCAACAATAGAGCCTTTTTTTGTCCGGCGGCCGGATAAAATTGCGCGGCGTCGAGAATGGCTGGGCGATGTATCAACGGGGCGAAACTCCGTCGATAGTCCCTGCGCCGTCAATGCTGTCACAACGATATCTTGTTTCCATTGTGCAACCAAGTCATCCGACGCGTGCTGCATCAGACAGCCTCCGCAGGATTTGAAATGCCGACACAGCGCACGCACACGATCCGGCGAGGGGGTTATAATCTTTGGGGCCACAATACGATCACCGACGATCTCGCCTTCAATAACCTCTCCGGGTAAGGTCATGTTGGCAAAAACCGGCCCCGCCGCAATTCCATCGCCTAAATGCCCAAGACGTTCAATCGTGACGCTCATTCTGCTGCCTCTTGTATGGTTAGGAATCCGCCGGATTGACGTTCCCAATAGCGGGCGTAGACGCCCTGTTTAGCTAATAGTTCAGAGTGGGTGCCAATTTCGGCGATAAGACCCTGTTCTAGCACAATAATGCGGTCCATTTGCGCAATCGTTGACAACCTATGAGCGATTGCGAGGACTGTCTTGCCCACCATAACCCGCTCCAACGCAGTCTGGATTGAAGCCTCAACTTCACTGTCCAGTGCACTTGTCGCTTCGTCCAACACCAGAATCGGCGCATCTTTTAAAATGGCCCGCGCCAAAGCGATGCGTTGACGTTGCCCACCAGACAGTTTCACCCCCCGTTCGCCAAGAAAGGCTTCATATCCCAAACGGCCCTTGTGATCCTCAAGGTCTTGAATAAACACATGCGCCTCAGCGCGCCGGGCCGCATCCATGACCTCTGCCTCGGTGGCATCGGGGCGGCCATACCGGATATTATCCAGAGCGGACCGATTAAACATGGCTGTTTCTTGGGTCACCATACCTATCTGTCTACGCAAGGATTCTTGGGTCACCATACGCACGGATTGCCCGTCAATATCCACACGACCCGTTTCCGGATCATACAAGCGCAGTAACAAATTGACGAGGGTGGATTTCCCCGCCCCAGATGCCCCAACGATACCGATTTTTTCTCCGCCATGAATGGTCAAATTAATGCCTTTGACACCGCCGTTTTCGCGACCATACGCGAACCGAACATCTCTAAATGCAATCTGCCCGTCCTGCACTGTCAATGCTTTCGCCGCTTGGCTATCGGTCAACGCATGACGAGGGGTTAGCGTGTTCATACCGTCTTCAACCTCCCCGACGCTGGCATAAATCGCCATCAAAACAAAGCTGACCCAACCGGTCATCTGCGCAATCCGCAAGGACACCGCCCCGGTTGCCGCTATGGCACCGGTTGTGACCTCTCCCAAATTCCATAGATACAGCGCTCCCCCGATCAACATCACCGGCACAACGCCCGCAACGGCCATCAGCGAGAGCCGAAAAATACTGGCGAGTTCCCCAAATCGAAGCGCCGTTTCCCGCCAGCTTTTGAGGGCGTCATTGGCCGTGTTATCCTCATGACGGTCATGAGCGAATAATTTGACTGTCTTAATATTTGTAATGGTATCAACGATTTGTCCTGATACCATTGCCTGAGCTGCGGCGCGCTCACCAGAACGAGCCCGCACGCGGGGCATAAACCACCGGATCATAGCCAGATAGAGCACAAGCCACACCGATAACATCGCCCCGATGCGCCAATCAATCCCCATCAACAAGGCGGAAGACGCAAGTAAAGAGGCAAGAGCAAAGGCAACGACATTTATCATCTCCACGGTAACACTGGTCACCGCGCGACTCGTCTGCATCTGTTTTTGCGCAATCCGGCCTGCAAAATCATTGTCAAAAAAATCAACCGAATGGCCCAGCGCATAGCGGTTAAGCCGGGATAGCACCAAGGGCATCACGTTGGGGGCGACAGCAAGGCTTTGAACCGCCGCAGATGCGCCAAAAATTACGGGCCGGAGAAAAAGAAAGAAGCCCGCCACACCCAGTAACAAGATCCATTCATCCATTAGATCGCCAGGTCCAGCGCGCAATGCGACATCGACCACCACGCCAAGCAGGAACGCTGACCCAACCTCTAGGATACCGGCAAAGACAGATACAAGGGCTGCGCCACCCAGAACCCACCCTGCGCCAGACAGGCACCAGCTAAAAAAAGCCAACAAACTGCGCGGTGGTGCACCTTTCGCGGCCGTGAATGGATCAATCTTATTGTGTAGGTCGATCCGATCCCATTGCTGTTTGATCCAAGAGGTATCGCTCATTCTGCTGCGTCCTCTGTACCAAGAAAACCACCCGATTGCCGCTCCCAGAACCCCGCGTATAAGCCGTCCAGCGCCAAAAGCTCATCATGACTGCCCTCTTCAGCAATTTGGCCATTATCCATTACGATAATGCGGTCCATTTCAGCGACAGTCGACAGTCGGTGCGCGATGGCAATAACCGTCTTCCCCTCCATCATACCGTAGAGCGTTTCCTGAATCGCTGCTTCTATTTCACTGTCCAGAGCGCTGGTGGCTTCGTCCAGAACCAAGATCGGAGCGTTCTTTAAGATAACACGTGCCAAAGTTATCCGCTGGCGTTGCCCTCCTGAGAGTTTAACACCGCGTTCACCCACTTGCGCCTCATACCCCATACGACCCTGCGGATCCTGAAGCTCGTTGATGAACTCCGTCGCTTCTGCGCGCGCCGCTGCCGATGTAACCTCTGCCTCTGACGCTTCGGGACGTCCGTACAGAATATTATCGCGTACAGATCTATGCATCAAAGCGCTGTCTTGCTGCACCATGCCAATGGCTGCACGTAACGAATCTTGGGTGACCTCGGAAATCGGTTGACCATCGATCAAAATTTCACCCGCTTCGGTGTCATAAAATCGCAAAAGTAGCTTTACGAGGGTCGATTTCCCAGCTCCGGACCGTCCCACCAACCCGATTTTTTCACCGGCTTTGAGGGTTAGGTTTATATTGGATAACCCACCACGTTCTTTGCCGTAGTGGTGGCTCAGCCCGCGCACTTCAATCTGTCCGCCTGACATAATCAACGGCTTCGCATTCGGCGCATCTACAAGCGTTATGGGTTGTGCGATGGTCTCCATTCCTTCGGAAACGATCCCCATTGATCGGAAAAACGTTGATAAAGCCCACATGATCCAGCCTGTCATCGCATTCAAACGAAGCGTCAAAGCCGTCGCTGCGGCCACCGCGCCGACAGTCGCGCTTCCATTCATCCATAACAGCACGGCCCAGCCGACAACGCTTACGATTAATAGACCATTCAAAATAACTAACCCAAGGTCCATCTTGGTAAAGATCCGCATTTCGCGGGCAAAGGTCTGGCGTGTCCCTTCAATCGCTTCTTTTGCATAGGCGATTTCAGTGTCGTGATGCGCAAAGAGTTTGACCGAATGGATGTTGGAATAGCTATCAACGACACGCCCAGTGACCTCACTGCGCGCATCCGAAGACGCCTTGGATGCCGGGCCAACATTTCGGATCGTCCAGCGGATCAACACCGCGTATAACGCCAGCCAAAACACCAGCGGTATAATCAAAAGCGGATCGGCCCCTGCCAAAAGGATGCCCGCGCCCACAAAATACGCGATTGCAAACGTCATGGCATCAAATACCTGAAAAACCGCATCCCCTGCAGCCGGAGGCGTTTGCATTATACGATTGGCGATACGACCGGCAAAATCGTTTTCGAACCAACCAACAGATTGGCGCAACACCTGCCGGTGCGCTCGCCATCGGATCAACGTGCCGAAATTGGGCAAGATCGCGTTATTCAACAGCGCAACATCGACCGCCTGCAAGATTGGGCGGAAAATCAGTATAAACAAAACCACAACGAGGAATTCAAACCCATAGTCGGCACGCACTGAGTCAGGCGTACCTGTCGACAAGATATCCACAACCCGCCCCATGTAGTAAATCAACCAAAGCTCGATGGACGCAATGACAAGGGACATCAGTCCCGTCAGAACAAAAAGCTTGGTAAATGGACGTGCGTATTCGCGCATAAACGGCCAAAGCCGCTGCGGCGGGTGGTCGGTCTCCTCATACGGCGTATAGGGATCGACGAAGTTTTCAAATAATCGCAGCACAGCGGCCACCTTTCGTCGTTACCATTTGCATATAAACAGGTTTGCAGAAAAGGGAAACAGAGCAACGTTTCACGGGCCGGAATTGGACAATTCTACTTTGGTGGTGCGCCTGATTTGAGGTACGTTAATGCAAATGTGGCTTTGAAAGACGAAAAAAACGCCGCGATGCTCCTCACATCACGGCGTTCAGACCCGCTCACGGGCCATATTATGGGGGCCAATCGAGCCCCCAAGTTCCAAGTTTAGCTAGTATATTTGCGCATCGCAGCTTGGCTGCCTTCATCCCAAATCAGCGTCAACCAACATGAAAACGCGTCTGCAAATGCCGATTGGTTCTCCAGATCTCCGTAAAACTGAGACTGTGCCAACCAAACGCTTGGGTTTTCTTTGGCTTCTTTGGCAACAGTATTGATCTCTTGCCAGAACGGATCGTTCGCCTCGATTACGGTACCGTTTTCACGAGTCCCTTCGCACATTCGCGCCCAAAACGCCTCAACCAAAGCTAGACCGCTGACAGACCCACCAGCGTCCAGTTGATCCCGCAAAATGGGCAATACAAAACCGGGGTGACGGGACGATCCATCAAAAGCAACCCGCCGCGTCGTATCCACGATCCGAGGATTTGAAAACCGACCCTTGATCAGTTCAACATAAGATTGTGGCGTACGTCCTGGGACGGCTTCAACTGTGGTTGCTATTTCTTCGGATTGCACTTTCCCAAAAAACTCATAGATCAACGGATCGGCCATGCATTCAGAAATCGTCTCTATTCCAACGATTTCACCGACATTGGCCAAAACCTGATGCCCTGCATTCAAAATACGAAGCTTCATCGTCTCGTAGGAATGTACGTCACTGGTAAAGGTTGCACCCACGAGACTCCAGTCCGGACGACCATCACAGAAGTTGTCCTCAATCACCCATTGGCGGAAAGGTTCGTGCGTCACGGGCGCCGCATCTTCGATGCCCAGATCTCGCACAATCTGATGCTCATTCGGCCCCGTTGCAGGCGCAATACAATCCACCATAGAGTTCGGGAATGCACCGTTTTCTTCGATCCAATCTGCAAGATCAGAATCTGTCAGACGTGCCAACGAAACAACGGCTTGCTTTAAGATGTCCCCGTTGCCTTGCAGATTATCACAACTCAATCCGGTAAAGGGGCCATGACCTGCAGCACGACGCAAACGCATCGCCGCAACAATTGCACCAAAGGCGGTACAAGGCGCACCAGGGTTGGTGATATCATGCTGAATATCAGGGTGGGCCGCGTCAAATGCCTTTGTGACGGGATCTAGATAGTACCCACCCTCAGTCACAGTCATTGAGACGATACGAATGGCGGGATCTGCCATTGCCAGGATCAAAGGCGCATTATTGGCTTCGATTGGTAGGTAATCAATCATAGAGCCAATGACCTCGGCCGAGGATGTTTCCGGGTCCAATTCGATCAGAGTTGTTAGGCAATCTTGCTTTAGCAACCGTTCACGCATAGCCGCGTCATAGGGCCGTACGCCTGCGCCAACAATCGCCCAATCGTGGGCCTTTCCGGCCTGCATCAAGCGATGCAAATACCATGCCTGATGGGATCGGTGAAAATTACCGACGCCAATATGCACCATGCCTGCGCGCAAATTGGCGCGGTCGTAGGTTGGGTGCTCAATTGTCAATTTATCCAGAACAGCATTGCTCAAAGGAATTAGCTCATCCATTGGCCACCATCCACATTATAACACTGAGAAACAATATATCGGGCCTCATCACTAGCGAGGAACACCGCCATACCCGTTAAATCCTCTGCGACACCCATGCGTCCAAACGGAACCATTTCTCCCACCTCTTTCTTTTTCTGCCCCGGCGCTTTGCCTTCGTGTTTTGCAAAGAAGGCGTCCACTCCATCCCAGTGGTCACCGTCTACAACACCTGGGGCGATTGCATTGACATTGATGCCGTGTTTGATCAAATCCAGCCCAGCAGATTGGGTTAGACTGATCACCGCGGCTTTGGTGGCACAGTAGACTGCAACAAGCGGCTCACCGCGTCGCCCGGCCTGACTTGCCATGTTGATAATTTTGCCTTTGATCCCGTGCTTGATCATGTGACGGGCAACCGCCTGCATAACAAAAAGAGGACCTTCGACATTGATTTTAAATACCCGTGCATAATCTTCACGGTCTATTTCGACAATCGGAGCCGCAGTAAACAGTGCGGCGTTGTTGATCAGAATATCAATCTGCCCAAACGCCTTTACCGCCTCTAACAAGGCGGTATCAATACTGTTTTGATCCGCAACATCGAGCGAAACCGCCATCGCATTTGAGCCAAGCTCTTTGGCCGTTTCTTCCGCGCCCGTCATGTTGATATCCGCGATAACGACACGGGCACCTTCTTTGATATAGGCCTCGGCAAAGGCGCGCCCGATTCCTCGGGCGCTACCAGTGATCAAGGCTGTTTTACCAGCCAGTCTCATCATTCAGTCCTCAGACCTTGTGCATCAAACTTATGCAGTTGATCGACTTGAGGCGTGAGGTAGATCGTGTCGCCGTGGTTGACCTCAATGTCACCCGTGATGCGAACAGTGATCATATCACCCAGTCCGGTGTCGTGAACGTGGATAAACGTATCTGACCCCAGATGCTCGGAAACGCCAACGCGGCCCTTCCATGTGCCTTCGGTCATGCTTACATCGGTGTGCTCTGGGCGAATACCAATATAAGTTGCACCGAATTTAGCAGCTTCTGGACCTTCGATGATGTTCATCTTCGGAGACCCGATAAAGCCCGCCACAAACACGTTACGTGGTTTGTGATACAGCTCCAGCGGTGAACCAACCTGTTCGATAAAGCCTGCACGCAGTACCACGATCTTATCGGCCATGGTCATGGCTTCAACCTGATCGTGTGTCACGTAGATCATTGTTGTTGCGAGGCGCTTGTGCAGCTCGCTGATCTCTAGACGCATACCAACCCGCAGGGCCGCATCCAAGTTTGACAGTGGTTCGTCAAACAAGAAAGCAGAAGGTTCACGAACAATCGCACGGCCAATGGCCACACGTTGACGTTGACCACCCGAAAGCTGACCCGGACGACGATCAAGATAATCGGTGAGGTTCAGCGCCTTAGCGGCTGATTCAATCCGACGATTTTGTTCATCCTCAGGCATTTTTGCCATTTTCATCGGGAACGCGATGTTCTTGCGTACCGACATATGCGGATAAAGCGCATAGGATTGGAACACCATTGCCAGACCGCGTTTCGCAGGTGGTAAATCTGTGGCGTCCGTTCCATCAATCGCGATATGACCCGATGTGATGTCCTCTAGGCCCGCAATTAGGCGCAAGAGGGTGGATTTACCGCAGCCCGAAGGTCCAACAAAGACTGTGAATTCGCCGTCTTCGATTGTGAGATCCAGGGGTGGGATGACCTGGACGTCGCCGAAGCTTTTGGTCACTTGGTTAAGTTTAATTTGTCCCATTGATCTGTTTCCTTATTTGACCGCGCCGAACGTAAGGCCGCTGACAAGTTGTTTCTGGCTGAACCAGCCAAGGATGAGGATTGGTGCGATGGCCATCGTGGATGCCGCACTGAGTTTTGCGTAGAAGAGACCCTCTGGGCTAGAATAGCTGGCGATGAACGCCGTCAGAGGAGCCGCTTTTGCAGCCGTCAGATTGAGCGTCCAGAAGGCTTCGTTCCATGCCAAGATGACGTTCAAGAGCAGGGTAGAAGCAATGCCAGGGATCGCCATGGGTGTGAGGATGTGAACGACCTCTTCCCGTAGAGAAGCACCATCCATCCGGGCTGCTTCGAGGATTTCACCAGGGATTTCCTTGAAGTAAGTGTACAGCATCCAGACGATAATCGGCAGGTTGATCAACATCAGAACAAAGACCAGGGCTGTTTTCGTATCCAGAAGGCCAAGTTTGATGAAAATCAGGTAGATTGGGTAAAGAACACCAACTGCCGGGAGCATTTTAGTAGAGAGCATCCAAAGCAGGATGTCCTTGGTTTTTGCCGATGGAACAAAGGCCATAGACCAAGCCGCCGGAACCGCGATGATGATGCCCAAAACTGTAGAGCCACCAGCGATGATAATAGAGTTCCAAAGGAACCGCCCGTAGTTGGAGCGCTCAAGTACATCCTTATAGTTTTCAAGTGTCCAATCGAAGGCAAAGAAAACCGGAGGATCAGAGATCGCAACCGCTTCGGTTTTGAAGCTGGTCAAGATAGTCCAAAGGATCGGAAAGAAGATCAGCAGCCCGATGACCCAAGCGGCCGTCGTATTGATGATTTTACGTTGTTGCGTAACTGCACGTGCCATGATGTCCTCCTCACGCGTCCAAGTTCTTGCCGACGATGCGCATCAAGAAGATGGCAACGATATTGGCCAGAATAATTGCATAGACACCACCAGCAGATCCGAGGCCGACATTCTGGCTTTCCAAAACACGCTGGAAGATCAGATAGGTCAGTGTACGGGTGCCGAATGCGCCGCCAGTTGTCACAAAGATCTCCGCAAAGATCGACATGAGAAAGATCGTCTGGATCAGGACCACAACCGTCATTGCACGGCTAAGATGTGGCAAAGTCAGGAACCAGAATTGCGCGAGCTTTGGCGCACCATCCATTTCAGAAGCTTCCATTTGCTCTCCATCCAATGACTGAATTGCAGTCAGAAGAATCAGAGTGGCAAATGGCAACCACTGCCAGGATACGATCATGATGATCGATGTCAGGGATGCTTCGCTGAGCCATTCCACGGGTTGCGCCCCGAAAAATTTCCAGAGATGGGCAAACAAACCGTTTACCGGATCCATGAACATATTTTTCCAAACCAGTGCGGAAACAGTGGGCATCACAAAGAATGGTGCGATGACAAGGATACGAACGATCCCTTGGCCCCACATAGGTTGGTTCAGAAGAATTGCGAGCAATACTCCGAAGAACACTGTGATGAGCAGAACGCCACCCACAATGATCAGAGTTGTCATAACCGAAGGCCAAAACGCGCTTGAAGTCACAAAGCGGACGTAGTTGTCGAAGCCAACCCAGCCTAGGTCACCGCCGCGTAGAGGCAGGTATTTTTTGAAAGAAAAGTAGAGTGTCATGATCAGTGGGACGAGCATCCATCCCAAAAGCAAAACGACTGCCGGAGCCATCATAATGCGTGCCGCTGATCGGGAATGTTGGGTAGCCATTAGGCGCACCTCCTTTGTTGACTGTCTATGACAGCCTTAGGCGAATTTCCGATGTAACGAAGATGAGGGTATAAAAGACAGGGGGCAACGAAAACTTGTCACGTCGCCCCCTGTTACATGGAGAGTATTAGTAGCCTGCGGCTTCCATTTCTTCCGTTGTGATAGCTTGTGCTTTTGCTAGAGCTTCTTCGGCAGTCTGTTGACCAGCAACAGCCGCGGAGAATTCTTGAGCAACCTGACCTGCAATGCCTGCAAATTCTGGGATCGCAGCAAATTGAACACCAACGTATGGTACTGGGTCTACAGTTGGGTTGTTAGGATCAGCAGACTGGATGCTTTCCAGTGTGATGTCCGCAAAGTCAACCTTCTTGTACTCAGGGTTCTCATAGAGAGAAACACGTGCACCAGGAGGAACATTTGCCCAACCTTCGTTTGCAGCTACCAATTCGATGTAAGCTTTACCAGTTGCCCACTCGATGAACTCTTTAGCGGCAGCTTCGTTTTGCGTACCTGCAGGAACTGCAAGTGCCCAAGCCCAGAGCCAGTTACCATTCTTGGCAACACCGTCTTTGTGCGGCGCAAGAGCGTAGCCAACTTTGTCAGCAACAACTGAATCGTCGGGGTTCGTCAGTTTAGACGCAGCAACAGTCGCGTCGATCCACATGCCGCATTTCCCTTGGTTAAACAGGGTAAGGCTTTCGTTGAAGCTGTTACCTGAGGAACCTGGAGGGCCTGCTTGCTCTAGCAGATCAAGATAGAACGTTAGAGTTTCTTTCCACTCAGGTGAATCGAACTGTGGTGTCCAGTCTTCGTCGAACCAGCGCGCACCGAAAGAGTTCGCCATGGACGTAATGAACGCCATGTTGTCGCCCCAACCAGCTTTACCGCGCAAACACGCACCGTAAACTTCGTTGTCACGATCTGTCATTGCAACAGCTGCTTCTTTGATCTGAGCCCAAGTTGGAGACCGTGGCATTTCAAGGCCAGCAGCTTCCATCAGGTCAGTACGGTAAAACACCATGGATGATTCACCGTAGAAGGGTGCAGCATACATTGTGCCATCAACGGACAGACCGTTGCGCATTGCAGGCAGAATATCGTCGATGTCATATTCAGCAGACAGATCGTTCAAAGGAACGAGCCAATCCAGAGCGCCCCAAATTGGAGTCTCATACATGCCGATAGTCATAACATCGAATTGACCACCTTTGGTGGCGATATCCTGAGTTACGCGCTGACGCAGAGTGTTTTCTTCAAGAACAACCCAATCAACTTCGTGGCCTGTTTTTGCTGTGAAATCTTCAGTCAAGCTTTGCATACGAATCATGTCACCGTTGTTCACGGTTGCGACAGTCAAAGTATCTGCTTGAGCGCCTACAGTAGCTGCACATGTAATTGCAGCTGCAGACAAAAGTTTTGCCTTAAGAGACATCCTAGTCCTCCCTAGTTGGATGTTGCCCATTAAAGGTAGGAGAAAACACTACTCTGGGTCAATTATTTTTTTACGCGCGTTAAGTTTTATTTTTTTTGCACGTAATTTCAGTACCTAAGAAGAGGTCCTTAGGATCAAATTCCCGTCAAACAAGGTCGTTTCTCGTGGTCGACCGCGTTCTTTCGATTCGGTTAAGGCCATTATTGTCTCAACACTGCTCTTTGCGATGGATGTATAATCGTGTGAAACGGTGGTCAGTGTTGGGCAAGTAAAGTGAGAAATTGGGTGATTATCATGCCCCGCAACCCGCAATTCACAATCCGCTCCTATTCCGACACGCACACCCAATTCATAAGCTGCAGACAAAAAGCCAATCGCCAATCGATCATTGCTGCAAAACACAGTGTTCGTGGCAAGTTGATGTCCTGAAATCGCGCGTTTCCCACCGTGATAGCCGATCTCCTCAAGATCCCAACCCTCACCCTCAACTTGAACGACGTGAGGTGTAAGCCCCAGACGTTCCATATTTTCAATATATGCAATCCGTCGTTTATTTGCGTTCGGGTTTGGCGGCGTGCGCATTTCGAAAAAGACGGGTGGCTCACCGGATCTAGTGAGGTAATCAATCATGATTTGTGTCGCCTGCGCATTGTTATGCCCAACGAAGGCTTCCCCGACATCCTCAATGTTCGCATCGAAATTGACCGTGGGAACCTCTTTGCAAAAGCTTTCCAGGGCGTCCTTATCAGACACACGCCCCAAAGGTGCGATCAACACGCCCGCTGGTTTAATTGCCTTTAGTGATGTCAGGTTTTCAATCTCTAACGCCGGATCCCCATGAGAACTAAGAAGAATGGGTCTAAACCCTTCGGCAATCACCAAGGTTTCAATGCGACGAGCAATTTCCGCAAAGAATGGGTCAGCGAGATATGGAACGACGATACCCACATTCTTGGTGAGTTTGCGATTTTGATTTATGGCAAAGACATTTGGTTGATAGTCGTATTTTTCCAACGCCATTTCAACTTTTTCACGTGTAGATTTTCTTACACTACTAGCGTCGTTAAAAAATTTTGAAAGTGTTGGCCTGGAAATGCCGCTAACTTTTGCGAACTCCTCCATATTCTTTATTTTTGGCTGCTTCATTTCCCCGCCCTTGCCGCGCATGTGACGCGCGTAAAATTGTAACTTTACATTAGAGGCAGTGATCAAAAATCGTCAAGTCCCATAGAAAATCAACCATATTCGGCCAAAATGTTCCAATTTTCCACACCAACGTGCAGCAGATAAGTTATTGTAAAAATAGTAAAATAATCTTAATTTTCTACGCTGTGGCGACAAAAACCTCCCGCATGTAAGGCTTGGAATTGCTGTTTTTCACTCAAAAATATAATCGATTTTAAATGTTGATATAAAGAAATTTCGAAAATGTTTCATTGCACAGAATCCAACTCTGCCCATTTTCGGTTTTATAAAAAATCGTCATTTGGACCCAAATTACTCGAGCTGATTTGACAGTTTGCGCAAAATAATCGATATTATTTGAAGAAAACAGGAACCTTTATCATCATGGATATTCCCTCTGCCGATGGCTCGGCAACTCAGCGCGCGTACCGTAAAATTCGGCAAATGATTGTTGTCGGCGAGCTTCGGCCTGGGGAAAAGCTTAAGATCGATGGCCTAAGGGAACGCCTGGAAACCGGAGCGTCCCCAATCCGCGAAGCTCTGAGTCTGTTAACCTCTGATAACCTTGTAGAAAGACTGGATCAAAGGGGTTTTAGGACCGCTAAAGTCAGCGCAGAAAATTTCGCCGAAATTCTAAACCTACGCTGTACTCTTGAGGATCTAGCATTGCGGGAAAGCATCGCTCGAGCCACTCAGGACTGGGAAGAGGACATTGTTCTGGCCCACCATCGGATGGTGAGGTCAAAAGATTCAGAACAAGAAACGTTTGAGCAATATCACAAAGCGTTCCATATCGCGTTGCTCAGCAATGCTGAATCACCAATCCTATTGAAATTCTGCTCTCAACTCTACGATCTGAACATCCGCTATCGGTTTTTGGCAGGCAGCACCCTAAATTATCAACGGCGCGACGTCAGTGATGAGCATTCTGGAATTCTGGCGGCAGCGGTCGCCCGTGATGCCGACACCGCCAGCGAAAAGCTTCTTAATCACTACAAAACGACCGGAGCATTTCTCTCCGGTCTTCTTGGAAATGGATCGCTTTCTTAAGAGCGGACCAAAGTCAGGTCAAAAGATACTTTCAGAAACTCACCTGGAACTTTTCCAGACAGGTCATAACCTTGGTCTGGAAAACTACCTGCAGGCATGTGCTGATAACTCATGACCAGATCTTCGCGAACACCGAAAACTGTGTCTTGGTCCAAATAGGGGTCGTCATCCGGAAACACTTCGGTCACCAGCGGTTTGAACCCCTCTGCCTCCGCAATGAAATGCAAATGTGAAGGACGCCATGGGTGGCGCCCACAAGCACGCAGAATATCCCCGACAGGTCCATCAGACGGCACCGTGTATTCCACAGGGCGAACCGACGTAAACGCGTAACGACCGTCGTCTCCGACTGTCTGCAACCCATGGAAAGAATAAGTATCCTGATCTGGATCTTGACTGGAATAGAGACCATTTGGCGCGGTTTGCCAAATGTCGAGTGTCGCACCCGGAATTGGGTTACCATCGGGATCCCGAACGACACCTTCGACCAATAGAACCGTGTCCTCGAAGTCCTTACGAAGATCCTCTCCGATCTTGAGCGGAGGTGAACCCGAGATATGGAATGGTCCCAACACCGAAGAGGATGTCCCTTCTGGCGTCGAATGCAGCATATCCACCAAAGAAGAAAGGCCGAGCACATCAGACAGCAGAACAAATTCATGACGTTCTTTGTCCGAAATTTCCCCGGCATTCTCTAGAAACGCGATGCCGGTGCTCCACTCTTCGTGGGTGAGGTTCACCTCGCGTGCAAAATCGTGCAAGTGACGCACGAGGCTTCCCATGATCTCTTGCAGGCGTGGATCTGTATCCTTGCTGATATAGCCCATGAAAACATCAGTGATATTGTCTTTGGTAACGTCACGCATGACGGATTTCCTTTATTTCAGAATAGCAAGACTCAGAGCGGGAAAGCAGATCAACAGGATCAGCACGATGAGCATCACAAAAGCAAACGGCAGGGCCCCGAGGAACACGTCCTTGAGCTTAATCCGGTCATCATCAAGGGTCGCTTTGATCACAAAACAACTCAGACCCAATGGTGGTGTCAACAAGCCAATCTCAGCGGCAACAACCGCCACGATCCCGAACCAAACAAGGCTGAGGCCCATGCTGTCAATCAAGGGAAGGAACAGTGGCACAACGATCAAGATGATCGACGCCGTATCCAAAATTGTTCCCAAGAACAGCATTAGAACGACTAGAATGAACATGATCCAAAAGAAACTAAAGTCGTTGTTTGCAAGAATGTTTTGCAACTCGTTGGGCAACCCTGCAATCCCGAGCATTCGCGCATACATTGATGCCGCCGTAATCAAGAATAGAATGGCTGCAGTGATATGGCCCGTCTCTATCACCGTTTCCCAGAAACTCTTTAGATTGATCCGCCCTCGAACCGCTGCGATGACGATCCCCAACAACGAACCAGCGGCGCCAGCTTCGACCGGAGTGGTCCATCCGGTATAGATCCCGCCCAGCACAACAAAGATCAACAACAAGATCGGTAGCGTTTTGACCAAGATTTCAGACCATGGCATCATCTCCGCTTCTTCGACGGCGCGGCCCCCGACAAATGCAGGGGTGAACTTTCCCATGAACCAAATTGCGGCCACATAAGCGATCGCCAACATAATGCCCGGCACGACCCCCGCAAGGAACATCTCACCGACAGATTGTTCTGCGACAAAGGAATAGATAATGAGCATTGCAGAAGGCGGAATGATCATGCCCAACACAGAACTTCCTGCAACCACACCCACAGCAAATCGAGGGTTATAGTCATGCCGCAGCATTTCCGGGACTGACATCTTTGAGAATACAGACGCAGATGCAATAGAAGAGCCTGTTACAGCCGCAAACACTGCATTCGCACCGACTGTTGCCATCCCAATTCCGCCAGTGATACGGCGAAACCCTTGATTCATAACGGAATAGATATCCGCACCTAACCCCGCTTTAGAAACGATGAGCCCCATAAAGGTAAACAGAGGAATGGTGGCGAACGTATATTCCATCGCACTGTCGCCTATGGCGATTTTCAGTAGCGCAAAGGATAGATCCACATTTTCCCGCATGATCCAGATGGCCGCAAAGCTCACCAAACCAAGAGCAATGGGTATGTAAACGCCGAGATAGATCAGAACGATAATCGCAACGATAGATATCAGACCAATGTCTAGAGGAGTCATGAGCCACTTTCCTGATGCGGCGTTCCATCGCCGGACTGACTAAAGATATGGATCGCAAAATGGATGGTGCAGAGGCAAGCACTCAGAAAAATCACAAGCTTCACAGGCCACCAAGGGGCTGTGAAAACACCTGGGACGCCAAAATAGTCTTTGGTTTCCCACATTTCGAGGAACTCCGGCCAAATCGCGACAGCCACGAGGATCATAAACACACCGCTTGCGGCATCGATCAATCGGCTTTGCAATTTCCCAATAACAGGAAAACGGCTCTGCATAAGCCCAAGAAAGCCATCTGACCGAGTCAGCCGACCAACTCTGATCACGTCCGGTAACTGCAAGAAAACGATTAGGACCATCGAAAACTGTACAACTTCGACGGCACCGAGGAATGGCTTGTTAAACAATCCTCGGGCGATGATGTCGTAGTTCACCACAGCAATCAAGGCGACGACGACCAAAGTGCCAGCCGCGTTCGCCGCCATAGCGATCCCGCTGGCAAGTTTTGAGAATGAACTTAGCACGATCTGCGCATCACTCAGTTCGTGGACGCTTCGGCAGCCCAATCACGGACCGGTTCAAAGCCAGAATCGCTGAGTTTGCCCATGTATGCATTCAGCATTTCCGTACCGGGTTGGCCGGCTTCGTCCAAACCTTGTGCCCATTCAGCGGCAATATTTGGCATGGCTGCAGCCCAAGCTGCACGTTCTGCAGGGTCGATGTCGACGATTGTGCCGCCTGCTTCGACATATGCATTCCGGCTGGCTTCTGCGCGATCCATTGCAATGTTTGCGACGTGGTCACGGTATGCCACAGCCACCTCTTGCAGAGCACCTTGCACTTCTTCTGGAAGTTTGGCCCAATAATCCTTGTTAACGGTGATCGTTTTAGAATTCACCGCGCCAAGGTCTGCCTTTAACATATAGGGAGCAACTTCAGCAATTTTGAAAGTCTTCGCAGCTTCGGGCCACAGCATTGCGTGATCCACCAGACCTGTTTGAACCATATTGTAAAAATCAGTCAAACCACCACGGACACCTGCAGCACCTTCAATGCCTTCTAGGTAGCGCAGATTCATACCTGCACCAGCCACTTTGCCCCCTTCAAGGTCAGACAGCGAATTTACCGGTTCCCGGGAAAACACTTGATAAGTATCAAGCACAACCCCTGTCGCCAGATACACTTGGTTCTGCTTATCAAATTCCGCCTGCATCGCAGGGTATTCTTTGGCTATTTCATCCACCGCCTTGGCCACTGCACGAGAGTCAGCTGCTACAAATGGTGTCACCGCGGACAGCGCTTGGCTTGGGAGTTTGGAGTTGTGGAAAATCGTTGTCACGATACCAATATCACCAAGCCCCAGTTTCACACCTTCCAAAACACCTTTTGGCTTCACAATTGTGCCGCCATAACTTTCTTGCCAGTCCATCTCATAGTTGCCGGTCTCTGCAAGACGCTTATCAACTTCAGGGATAAAGAAGTCTGTGAATTCTTTCACCCACAACGCGCGCGCTGGGTATCCATCGATAACAACGGCTTTGATCGTTTCTGTAGCCATGGCAGGCATCGCTGATGCCCCAGCCAAAAGCGCTGCCATTACGGTACGGCGTGTCAATTTTCCAATCATGTCTTTCCTCCCAGTTTCCCCGATTAACTCAGGCTTTTGTCCAAGTCGTTGTGAGCTTCGTACCTGCTGCTTCGAACAGCTTTGCCAGAGGGCAAAATTTTGCAACCTCAGCGGCAACGGCGATGATCTCCTCCTGAGTAGCACTACCGTCGTACGAAATGGATTGTGTGATCGCCACGAATGGCACCGCAATTTCTTCGGCCAGCGTCACACCTCGCCGGTCAAATTCACAAGATATGTTCACTTTTAGATGACCAATATCCACGCCCAATTTAGACGCGCATTTATGACCAATCACATTGGTACATCCCGCAAGGGCCCCCAATGCCGTGTCGGTTGGTGTTGGTCCCAGATTGGT
This sequence comes from Pseudoruegeria sp., assembly GCA_039972875.1. Taxonomy (GTDB): domain Bacteria; phylum Pseudomonadota; class Alphaproteobacteria; order Rhodobacterales; family Rhodobacteraceae; genus Pseudoruegeria. Next base: position 125,198 of record JBDWMA010000052.1, on the reverse strand, counting down.
ACCCCCACGTTCGGTTGGCTCATCAATTGCAAACGTAAGATCTCGGATCGAGACATTCGCGAGCGAATGACTGGGGCAATCCGCCTCGGCCTTTAATCGCACCGTTGTTTTCATTTTAATTGCCATGGGACCTCACATAATCTCGCAGATGTCATCAAAAGCAAACCGAGGTAGCTTCTGGAACAGCGCATTTTCATCAGCATAACCAAGGTTGCACAGAAAGTTGGATTTCCATCCGTTTTCGGCAAAAAACTCTTGATCAACGATTTCATTCGAAAACCCGGACATCGCCCCTACATCCAGCCCCAATGCACGTGCTGCGATCATGAAATAGCCGCCCTGCAATGTAGAGTTCCGATAAGCTGTATCGTAAGCATAATCTTCACGGCCATCGAACAGTGGTTTTCTGTCTTCATGCGGAAACAGAAAATCCAGACGCTGCCAATAGAGTGGATCCCAAGCAACAATCGCGGTCACAGGGGCCGCTCGCATCTTGTCGATGTTCTTAGCTTTTAGTGACTTTGCAAGTCGATCCTTGCCTGCCTCGCTCTTTATAAAGATGAACCTTGCTGGGCATGTGTTCATGCTCGTTGGGCCCTGTATGGTAATGTCATACAGCTCACGAAGTACATCATCACTGACCGGGCGATCAGTCCATGCATAATGAGACCGTGCATCCCGAAGTATCAAATCAATCGCGTCGTCGTCCAGCCGCGCAATGCGCGAGCGGAGCTGGCGCACGTCATTTTGTGCCTGTTCTCGAAGACCCACCAATGTATCAGTTCCTACAGTCATTATTCAGCCGCCGTTTGGTCGGAAATTGAAACTTCGTCGACAATTGGGCTGGAACAGACCCCAATTTTCTCTATTTCGATGTCGACAACTTCACCCGGGCGCAACCAACGCGGGTTGGGTTTTTTTGCGTGACCCACACCCGGAGGCGTGCCCAACGCAATGTGATCACCTGGCTCTAACGTAGTGTATTCAGAGATTATCGCGATGGATTTTGCCACACCCCAAATCATATTCGCAGTATTGGAAGATTGAAGAACCTCATCACCCACACGGCTTTCGATTTTAAGACCGGCGGCCCCTTCTGGGAGGGCATCCGGTGTGACAACAATCGGACCAATCGCACCTGTGTTGTCGAAATTCTTACCCGGCGTCCATTGATGTGTCTTACGCTGATAGTCCCGCACAGAACCGTCATTAAACACTGTATAGCCAAAGACGTGATCGAGTGCATTTTCTTCGGAAATGTGACGCCCACCTTTGCCAATAATTACCATCAGCTCTGCTTCGTAGTCCAATTTTTCAGAACACGTCGGACGCACCAATGGCGCACCTGCGGCCATGATGGAATTCCGTCCCCGCATAAACAAAGCAGGATAATCCGGAATATCGTAACCACCCTCCTTGATGTGTTCGATATAGTTCAGACCCAAACAAATGATGGTCCCAGGCTTTGCGACAGGCAATGCTGGCGTAATATCTGAAACACTGACGGATTCGCCGACACCAGCCGCGGCCGCAGCTTTTGCCGCCAGCTCTGGTGATTCGGTCAACGCTGTAAGATCTGTTCCAACTTCTGGAATTGCGGCCGTTAGGCTTGTTGCCGTGTCGCCCTGCACAGCAAAGACGCTTTGGGCTCCGTTTACGGTGCCAACAAGATAATGCATCTGGCTCTCCTTCTTGATTGAGACAAATTTTGACGATAAAAGTAGCACAAGTCAAATAAAATCGATATTATTTAAGTCAGACAATCACTGGAGACCGAATATGCCCGCATGGAAAGATTACAAAGCAGAAGCCAAATCACGCGGATCATTGGCTGAAGAGCTTTATGCTGTTCATTCTATACCTTCTGCAGAGCCCGCAGAGATCAAAGCCATCCTACCTGAACACCTCGCTTATCAAGCAGAACAAGAGGCGCGCGGAGCATTGTTCCTAGCCGGTCCGCTTTCGGATGAGACAGGCGAGCAAATGCAGGCGATGGGCCTCATTATATATCGCGCGGACTCTCTTGAGGCCGCGAAAGAGATTGCTGAAAATGATCCGATGCATCTAAAAGGCGCTCGCCAATTCGTGCTACGCCGCTGGCTGGTCAACGAAGGCTCTCTCTCTTTAACTGTCAAGTTGTCAGCCCAGACCGTCGGTTTTAACTAGGGGATCATGGTGACACAACGTAGCTTTCTAGGTGACATGCTTACCACACTCTTTGAGCGAAACCGTCGTAGATCGGGTTCCGAAGATGGGCGCTCTATAGAGGAGATGTGCCAATCTTTGCTGGACGCGGAGGGTGAGGTATCTGGGATCACTTTGGCGCAGACTATTCTTGATCGTTACAACCTGATGACCCAGGATGAAAAGCAATCGTTTTTCGTATTTCTGAACGACGATCTAGAAATCGATATGTCTGCGCTGGAGAGATCTATTTCAGACTATCAGGCCTCGCATGATACCAACGACTATCGACGCATTGCTGCCCTGTCAGAACCAAGACGCCAAGAATTGTTGCGCCGTTTGAACCAACCCCCCGGCGCGACTTTGGCTTTGGTCAATATGCGCACAGATCTATTAGAAGCCGTAAAGATTGACCCTGAACTGGCCCGCACTGATCAGGACTTTCGTCATTTGCTGCGCAGCTGGTTTAACCGCGGCTTTCTGGTTTTGCGTCAAATAAGCTGGGAAACACCTGCCAGCATTTTGGAAAAGATCGTAGAATATGAGGCCGTTCATGCCATTGATGACTGGGATGATCTGCGCAGCCGCCTTTATCCTCAGGATCGCAGGTGTTTTGCATATTTTCATCCCTCTATGCCGGACGAGCCACTGATTTTCGTCGAAGTTGCGCTAACAATGACGGTTCCCAATTCCATCCAGCATGTTCTGGCAGACAATCGAGAAACCCGAAACGCACATGACACCAAAGTGGCGGTCTTTTATTCCATCTCGAATTGTCAAAAGGGCCTTCAGGGCATTTCTTTTGGCAACTTGCTAATCAAACAAGTGGTTGCAGAGCTACGACAAGAACTGCCGGGTATCGAAACCTTTGTCACATTATCGCCAATCCCACGTTTGACCAAATGGCTGCAGGACCATGGGAATGACGCCAATGTGCTAGAGATCTTAAGTGGGGACGCCAACAACGATGACATCCAATCTGCCGCTGCCAACTACCTACTAAATGCCAAGACCCAACACGGCGCTCCCTATGATCCTGTCGCCCGGTTTCATCTTGGAAATGGGGCGCAAATATTTGCCGTTCATGGAGGAGCCGACTTAAGTAATAATGGTATGAAACAATCCGCTGGTGCGATGGTGAACTACCACTATGATCTTGCGCTAATAGAACAAAACCACGAACGTTTCGTCCAAAACGCGGAGATATCAATGACTTCGGATTTCCGCTCGAAGTTCGTCAATTCAAACAAAAGAAAAAGGACACCTGCGTAGTGGCAAATCATCTCTATGATCATCTGTTCGCCCCTCAGACTGGCAATTCCGCGTGTTTTCTAAAACAAGACGGCAAGGCAACCATTTCCTATGACGCGTTTCTGAAAACAGCGGCACAGATCGCTCATGTCTTGGTTGCTGCGGGCGTGGCTCCGGGGGATCGCATTGTTGTTCAAGCCCCCAAAACGGTAGAAATGGTTGCCCTCTACGCAGCCACAATCCAATCTGGGGCCGTCTTTTTACCGCTCAATACCGCTTACAAAAAGGATGAAATCCGGTATTTTGTCGATGACGCAACGCCTAAAGTCATAGTTTGTGACACTAAATCAGCCGAATTGCTTGCGGATGTTGCAGCCCATGTCGGCGCAACGATCTTAACGCTCGACAGCGACGGAAGCGGGTCACTGACCCGAGATATTGCCGTCCAACCAGACACCTTTGAAACCGTATCCCGAAATGCGAATGACCTCGCAGCCTTGCTCTATACCTCGGGCACCACTGGGCGCTCAAAGGGAGCGATGCTTAGCCATGAAAACCTGCTATCCAACACTCGTGCGCTGGTAGACCTCTGGCAGATCACCGATCAAGACACGTTGATTCACGCCCTACCAATCTTTCACACACACGGGTTGTTCGTCGCTTTGAACACCTCTATCTTTTCCGGCGCCTGTGTTCATTTCATGAGCAGCTTTAAGGCAGAGGCTATCCTGAACGCCATCCCTGAGGCCACGATGTTGATGGGGGTTCCGACATTCTATACGCGATTGCTTGCGGAGGAAGGGTTGACCCAAGAACACACCGCCAAAATGCGTTTGTTTGTTTCAGGAAGCGCCCCGTTGCTGGCTGAAACCCACGTTGAGTTTACAAGCCGCACTGGCCATCGGATCCTAGAACGCTATGGGATGACCGAAACCAACATGAACACGTCGAATCCGTTTGACGGTGACCGACGCGCAGGGACCGTTGGCCACCCTTTGCCCGGTGTTGAGGTACTGCTCAGCCATCCGGATACGGGAAAACCGGTTGAACCCGGAGGCGTTGGCATGATCGAAGTTCGTGGACCCAATGTATTTCAGGGGTACTGGCAAATGCCGGAAAAAACCGCTGAGGAATTACGGGAAAATGGGTTTTTTATTACCGGCGATTTGGGTCAGATCAGCGATGACGGATATTTGTCGATCGTTGGTCGGCAAAAGGATCTAATCATCACCGGCGGGTACAACGTCTACCCCAAAGAAATCGAAGATGTCTTGAACGACATTGACGGTATTCTGGAATCCGCGGTGTTTGGAATTCCGGATCCAGATTTTGGCGAGGCCATAATTGCCGCATTGGTGATGGAAAACGGCGCGACAGCTCAAACAGACTCCATCTCAGAGGTCGTGCAAGAAAAGCTCGCGCGCTTTAAGCATCCACGTCGTTATGAAATTCTAGAGGAATTGCCGCGCAATACGATGGGCAAGGTACAAAAAAATGTCCTGCGTCAGACCTACACCACATAGACCATCTACTATGTGAATTCAGAACAAATTGCCCACCTGCCATAACCAGCAGGCGGGCTTTTTATTATCGTTTATCCGCGCCGTCAGTTTCGACGACTTCGACGTCAGTGATAACCTCAGCAGTAGGAGCAACTTCAATGACATCCGCCTCTGCACCAGATGTTTCGATATCAGGCTCTGTCGCAGCCTCAACAATATCAACAATCGCGGTTTTAGAAACCTCTACCACTTCTTCAACCGCACTCTGATCTTCCAAAGAGCCGACGATCAAGGGCAGCAACTCTGTCGACGCAGGCATCGCCTGAGATTTCGCAGGAGGTACTTTCCAAGACAATGTGTCGAACGAACCGCAATGCAAACAAATCGCTGTCCATTCTGTGTGGGGGTTGGAACAGTTTTCACACACCCACTGTGGCCCACGAGAAGCTGTCAACGCCTTGGTAAGCCAACCGCGAACGGCCGCATCATCAGCGCCTTCTCCACGTTCAATCGCCGCCATCAAAGTCAGGCTGCGAACAGTCGGGTCTGTTTCCGCCAAATCGCCCAGCGCCTTACGTGCGGCTGGAAAATTTTCATCCGCAATGTTCAATTCCGCCTTAAGCATCCGTGTTTCCGCATTGTCCGGATTCATATTGGTGAGGACACCAAAGCGGTTGATCCGTGCGATTGGTTTTTCATCAGGTGCAATGGCTGCAAAAGCAACCGCCAAATCCGGATGCGGATTGGTGCCCCATGTTTTGCGAATAAGTTTTGCTGCGACTTTGGGTTTCCCCCGTGCAACATGAACCGAAGCCGCCATGACGGCTGCCGGAACCAAATCGGGCGACAGTTTGTTGGCCTCCAGTGCACCTGCTTCTGCTTTGGCTGTCTCGCCATCACGCGCCGCGTCCTGCGCTTCGGATAATGCAAGTACAGCATCACGCCGTTTATGTAGATTCCGCGGAATGCTACCGTGGCGCAGTTTTGTGCTCAGGGTGGAGCGTGCACCAGACCAGTCACCACTATCAGCTTGCAGCTTTAAAACTGTATCCTGAGTGGATTCATTTTTGGGCTTCAACAAAAGTGCCTTCTCGGCCAGCTTTAGGGCCGTTTCTGTATCGCCTGCATCAAGCTTTTGTTGCATCAAGCCGCGCACACCAACAAAACGGGACGCATCGTGCGCCAAAAGGCGTTTATATGCCGCTTGCGCTTTCACCTTGTCACCTGATTGCTCTGCAGCTTGCGCCATAATCAGGTTGGTCAGCTCAGGCTTAGCCAACAGTTTTTCCGCTTTTGTTGCGCGAACAGTGGCCAGACGGGATTCGCCTGACGCCAAAGCCATCATGGAATCCGCCAACGCACGATATCCTTTACGCTCCCTGTTGCGATCAAAATAACGAGACAGGGCCGTTTCATCCCCGGTGAGGAACCGAAGCGTCGCCACGATCAAACCTGCCAACTTAAGCGTCAGCCAAACGAGACCCAATAGTCCCAGCATGACAATAACCGCCTGCAACGGACCGAGCGTAAACTCCATGTTGGCAACGGCAATTTGAATGCCTTCGTTGCTTTCCATGAGGTAGCCAGCGCCATAAGCCAACGCCGCAACAATCGTTACAAATACAAGAATTTTTAACAATGACCAAAGCATGAAGACTTCCTTAATTTGCGTCGAGGCTTTGGGCAAAGGCCCGGGCCGCTTCTACTGTTGTCGCACGAGTTTTCGCCGCTGAGATCCAATCCGCCATCACGTCCTGTCCCTCTTGTGGTAGACCCGCAAGCTCGGTCAGAGCTGTTTCCAGATCACCGGATTGCACGGCGGCCTCAACTCTCGACAATATCGCATCCGGATCAGCCCCCGCCTTCGGTGTAAGCGATCGGGCACCGGTTTGGTTCCTTAGGAACGAAAAGACACGGTCCGTTACCGTATCGGCATTTTCGGCCTTAATTGTAACTGCTAAAACCGCCCGGGCTTGGGATGGGTAATCCTCTTGCAGTTTAGACAGAGGTGTAATTCCCGAAGCAGCCGCAGACAAAAGCGCTTCTGGCACGGGGGATCCGGCACTTTTTTGAAGCTCCGCAATTGGAGCCTCAAATGTTGCGCCGTCCGTCATCGCAGCCGTCAACGCGACCAATGCAGCGCGTGTGATAGCCGTATCCGCAATTAATTTCGCTTCGGCCTCTTTTGCCGCCGCCGCTTTGGATGCCTTTTCGACATCTGCCAAAGCTTGTTGAGCAAGACCATCCATCGTTGTTTGTTGACGTTCCAGTGCTTTTTGCAAAGCTTGAAGTTCGCCCTCATAGGCCGCAACAGCGGCCGCGGCCCCTTCGAATTCTGAAATCGGGCGTTTTTCTGCGTCGGTGATCCGAGTATCCATGGCCTCTAAACCCTGAGACACCGATCCGACTTGATCAGAAATTGCTGCAATTTGTGCCCCGAATTCAGACTGCAAAGCTTCGACCAATTCAGATGTATCAGGCACCACGGGTTCGGCGTTCGCCTCATTTAGCTGGGTCAGCTCAGCCTTCAGGCCCTCAATGGTTTCGCTCTGTGCAGCTAAGGCAGCCTGCAGCTGCTCCTGTAATTCTGTGTTCTGTTGCGGTATCAAATAAGTTGACACCCCGTACCCAAGCCCGGCGGCAATGACGCCTCCTAGGACAACGGGGAAGAAACCGACTTTCTTCGTTTTTTCAACCACAACAGCGGGCTCTGGTTTCACCGTTTCAGCAACCTGAACATCTACGTCCTCAGATGTAATTTCTTCCTCTGAGGAGGTGTCTTCGGAAAGCTCTTCGGCATGATCGGACAAATCAATGTCTTCCAGATCATCGCCATCTACGTCATTCGGATCCTCGGGTTCGAGGTCTTCATCTTCAGTTACATCATCATTGCCGTCCGCAAGAGAAGCCTCATCCTCAGTGGATTCCACATCTGATGGACGTTCAGCATCTTGTTCAGGGGCATCTTCTATAATGGTGGCGTCTTCAACATCGCTTTCAGACTTTGCGATTTCAGATTTCTTATCACTTGCCACGGACAAATCCCTTTCGAACCCCTAAAATGAATCACGCCGCGCTGCGGCGCTCCTTTACCCTAGCCCGCGACTTCGCAAGCCTCAAGCATACCTCAACACCCATAAACGCTTTGTAATACACGCACCATTGCTTTGGTTGTCGGTTCAGGACAAACAATGCTGCGGTGCTTCCAGTCAAGGGGCAAATCGTCCCGCACGGCATCACTTAGCGCAATACAACAAAGATCACCCCGATACTCTGACAACGCTTTCGCCAAATATATCGCAGAGCGTGGTGAAAACACCGGCGCAATGATCTGTGGCTCCCGCTGTATTTTTGCTGAGATGTCTTTGGGCCAAACCTTTGGGATTTGATCGTAAACGACCCGTTCCTCTAACTTTAGAGCCTCAAGCCGAGGATCTGAGATAACAGACTGACGAATAATCGAGCCTCGGGCATAGAGACCGCGTCCGATTGGTTGGTGTTGAGCCAACCAAATTATCAGATCTTCAACCGTTTTGGTGACGGCGATCACATCAAACCCACGTAATCGGGCACGCTCTGCTGTTCGCTCTCCCACACAGAAGGCTTTTTGCTGGATGGGTGTTGCCTCCGCGATCACACCATTCATTGACGAGAATATAAAAAAATCAAATGCCGCTACATCTAACCGTTCTGGAAACGGTACAATTTCCAGAAGCGACGCAATCAAAAACCGTGGATTTTCGGTGCGTTTGCTCTGCAGAAGACGAGCAAATCGATCTGCCTGTGCCTGAGGGCGAGTCAAAAGAAGAAGAGGATTATTTTCTATCAAATGAGAGCCGCCTTAACCCTGTGGCATTGTTTCAACTCCCTTCAAGTGTTACCTGCCAAAGACATCACCCGCAACCAGCAGAGCCATGACAAAAACCTATACATTCCTCGGAATCGAAAGCAGCTGCGATGACACCGCCGCCGCCATTGTGCGTCGCGACGAACACGGAGTCGGAGAAATTCTGTCTAATGTGGTTGCGGGTCAAACCGAATTGCATGCCGCATTTGGTGGTGTTGTTCCGGAAATTGCAGCGCGCGCCCATGTGGAAAAGCTTGATATATCAATCAAAGAAGCAATGAACCACGCTGATCTGTCTTTTGCGGATCTAGACGGAATCGCCGTGACGTCTGGTCCCGGTTTGATCGGTGGTGTGGTATCGGGTGTGATGTGTGCCAAAGGTCTATCCGCCGCAACTGGGGTCCCGTTGATCGGCGTTAATCACCTGTCCGGCCACGCACTAACCCCTCGTCTAACGGATCGTGTTTCTTTTCCATATTTAATGTTGCTCGTTTCTGGCGGCCATTGCCAATTTTTGGTTGTACGGGGTCCAGAGGACTACACCCGTTTGGGCGGAACGATAGATGACGCGCCGGGCGAGGCGTTCGATAAAACCGCGCGCCTGTTAGGTTTGCCACAACCCGGTGGACCGTCGGTTGAGGTCGAGGCGAAATCGGGTGACCCCAAAGCCCTTCGCTTTCCCCGCCCCCTTTTGGACCGGCCCGGTTGTGACATGTCCTTTTCCGGGCTGAAAACGGCATTGCTTAGAACGCGGGATACTGTTGTGAATGAAAAAGGCGGATTAACCCAGTCAGACCGCGCAAACATGTGCGCTGGGTTTCAGGCTGCGGTCTGTGATGTATTGGTTGAAAAATCCCGCCGTGCCATTGCCGACTATCTGACCTTAGATCCGAAAACCCCAGTTCTGGCTGTCGCCGGAGGCGTTTCAGCAAATGGGCAAATCCGTACGGCATTACAATCTCTGTGTGATGACGAATCTGTACAGTTTTTAGCGCCCCCTTTAAAATTATGCACCGACAACGCTGCAATGATTGCATGGGCCGGGATTGAACAATATGACCTAGGTCGACGCGATGATTTATCCCTTTCTGCGCGACCAAGGTGGCCCTTGGACAAACGCAGCCCCGCGCTGACTGGCTCTGGCAAAAAAGGAGCAAAGTCGTGACAAAAATTGCAGTCCTTGGTGCCGGTGCATTTGGCACGGCCTTAGCGATAACCCTTGCTCGTACAGGACAGCCAGTTCTGCTTTGGGCACGAAATGAGGCACACGCAGACGCCCTGAATACATCACGAGAAAACGCGTTACGTTTGCCAGGGGCACCGTTGCCTTCTTCGATAGAGGTAACATCACTGATGTCGAGACTGGGGGGAACAGAGACTATTTTGCTGGCTGTTCCAATGCAAGCAATTGCCCGTTTTTTAACAGAACACCACGACCATATTGATGATCAACCGATTGTGGCCTGCTGTAAAGGCGTGGACCTTGCGACCGGGCTTGGCCCAACCGCCACGATATCAAAAGCACGGCCAAACAATTCCGCCGCTATTCTAACCGGGCCAAGTTTTGCGATCGATATCGCAAACGGGCTTCCGACTGCGTTGACGCTGGCATGCGCGCAAGACGACATTGCAAAATCACTGCAAACACAGCTTTCAACAGAAACACTGCGCCTCTATCGCACCACAGATGCAATCGGTGCTGAACTCGGGGGGGCGCTGAAAAACGTAGTCGCCATTGCCTGCGGTGTTACAATCGGCGCCGGCCTCGGAGAAAGCGCACGTGCGGCAGTCATGACGCGCGGGTATGCTGAAATTCAACGTCTTGCAGGCAAACTTGGTGCAAGACCAGAAACCTTAGCCGGATTATCTGGGTTTGGTGATTTGACGCTGACATGCACATCTGAAAAGTCACGGAACTTTTCCTTTGGCCTCTCCCTCGGGCGCGGTGGCCAATTCGATCCCACCAAAACTGTCGAAGGCGCGGCAACCGCTCAAGCCGTTGCCCAACTTGCTCAGCGCCACGACATCGATATGCCAATCACATCGGTTGTTGCCGCGGTTTTAACTGATAAAATCTCTATTACTGACGCAATGACAGCGTTGCTGTCCCGCCCCCTAAAAGAGGAATAACGATGAAAGTTGCCCTGATTGCACGAGACAAAGCGGATTCACTGTCCGTGCGTATGGAAAACCGCCCAGACCATGTGGCCTATCTAAAGGCCAACGAATCCGTAGAGCAAGCAGGCCCATTGCTGAATGACAGCGGGGACATGTGTGGCTCTCTTATTGTTCTGAATGTAGAGAGCATGGCCGACGCAGAGGCCTTTGTCGCTGGCGACCCTTATGGCAAAGCTGGATTGTTTGACTCAGTTGAATTGATCCCTTGGAACCGGGTGATTGGCTGATGGCATATTGGTTGTTCAAATCTGAGGCCGCCACTTGGAGCTGGGAACAGCAGGTCGCCAAAGGTGAGGTGGGCGAAGAATGGGATGGCGTTCGCAATTATCAAGCGCGTAATTTTATGCGCGAGATGAAAGTTGGGGACCTTGGTTTCTTTTATCTATCGCAAAAAGAAAAGATGGTAGTTGGCGTTGTCGAAGTTTGTGCCGAAAGTCATCCTGATAGCACAACAGACGACGAGCGTTGGGAATGTGTAGACATCAAAGCTGTTGGTCCATTCAAAACACCGATCACGTTGAACATGTGCAAGGCAGATGAGCGGCTTAAAGATATGGTGTTGGTCAACAATACACGGCTGTCTGTTCAACCCGTAACACCAGAAGAATGGCAAATCGTATGCGACTTAGGTGGGTACAAAGCCTAGATCAAGTAATGGCGTTTTACCTATTTAGGATGGGTACCTCAGAATAAAAAAGGCCCCTGCTTAACGCTGGGGCCTTTATTTATTGGAATTCTAGGGTCTATCCGTAAACAGACTCTTTGCCGAAGTGTTTGGTCAGCATGTAGTAGACGACAACGCGGTATTTGTTCCGCTCAGATTTACCGTAGGTTTCACAAACGGCATTAATGGCCTCCATTAATTCGGGACCGTCTGCCAAGCTAAGCTTTTTGATGAGGAAGTTGTTCTTTACGGTCTCAAGTTCGCTGTCTTGCGACGACGCCACAGTACTTGCATCAGCGTTATAGATCGCTGGCCCACAGCCGATTGTCACTTTGGTTAGCAGATCCATATCCGCATCCATTCCGCATTTATTCTTTAGATCGTCTGCATATTGCGCGATCAGATCGTCTCTCTTGCCCATGATACATCTCCCTTTGTAAACCGCGTTGTGCGTGTTCAGACGCAGGTTAGGCACAAAACAGCAAAGCTCAAAAGGAAATTTTTGGCGATAATTCCCCGTAGTTTTGAAGAGGATGTGTAGTGGTCTGGGGAAAAAAGCAACGGAGGCCATAGTCCACCGCGCGTTATGCGTCTTTCGGCCAAATTTAAAGTGGGCCGTTTTCTTTGGCATCTTACCTAATTTAGGCGTGGCCAAATGGACCCCGGCAAACCGGGGTCCATTGGTTATTAGTAACGATAGTGCTCTGGTTTGAACGGACCATCAACGGACACGCCGATATAATCGGCCTGCTCTTTTTTCAGCTCTGTCAGTTTCACACCGATTTTTGCCAAATGCAGACGCGCGACTTTTTCATCCAGATGTTTTGGCAAGATATAGACATCGTTTTTGTACTCATCGCCCTTTGTCCAAAGTTCAATCTGAGCCAAAACCTGATTGGTGAAAGAGGCGGACATCACGAAAGAGGGGTGACCCGTCGCATTGCCAAGGTTTAGCAGACGACCTTCAGACAAAAGGATCAACCGGCTGCCGGATGGCATCTCGATCATATCAACTTGTTCTTTGATGTTGGTCCATTTGTGGTTTTTCAGAGCGGCAACCTGAATTTCATTATCAAAATGGCCGATGTTTCCAACAATCGCCATATCCTTCATCGCACGCATGTGCTCGATCCGGATTACGTCTTTGTTGCCGGTCGTGGTGATGAAAACATCCGCACTTTCCAAAACATCCTCAAGAATGACCACTTCGAAACCATCCATTGCAGCCTGAAGGGCACAAATTGGATCGACTTCGGTCACTTTCACGCGCGCACCAGCACCACGCAGAGAAGCGGCTGAACCTTTGCCAACATCGCCATAGCCACAAACGACAGCGACTTTACCCGCCATCATAGTGTCTGTTGCGCGACGAATGCCATCCACAAGGGATTCTTTACAGCCGTATTTGTTGTCGAACTTGGACTTGGTGACAGAGTCATTCACGTTAATCGCCGGGAAGGGCAATTGACCCTGTTTCACGAGGTCATACAGACGATGTACGCCAGTAGTGGTTTCCTCTGAGACACCCTGAATTTGCGTCCGCATTTTTGTAAACCAACCCGGGCTTTGGGCCAGACGCTTTTTAATTTGCGCAAAAACGGCAACTTCTTCTTCTGAAGTCGGAACCTCAATCAAACCCGTTTCACCCGCTTCGACACGTGCACCAAGCAAGATGTACAATGTCGCATCGCCACCATCATCAAGGATCAGATTTGGCCCTTCTGCAAATTGGAAGGAACGGTCAAGATAATCCCAATGCTCTTCGAGGGTCTGGCCTTTGATTGCAAAAACCGGAACGTTAGAAGCAGCAATTGCAGCCGCCGCATGGTCTTGCGTCGAAAAAATATTGCAAGAAGCCCAACGAACGTCCGCACCTAAGGCGACAAGTGTTTCAATCAAAACAGCCGTCTGAATGGTCATGTGCAAAGAGCCAACAATGCGCGACCCAGCCAAGGGTTTGCTTTCACCATATTCGTCACGCAGTGCCATAAGGCCCGGCATTTCGGTTTCTGCAATATCCAATTCTTTGCGGCCAAATTCTGCCAGCGAGATGTCTTTTACAATATAATCGGCGGCCATTTCGGCGGCTCCTTTATGACTCTGAATTAAAAGCGCAGATAGCATCGCACCCCAGCCTCGGCAACCTTTGCAGGCTCAACTTGGCGTTTGCTTGCTCTTTCACACACCTATTTGCCACAATGTCTTTACAAGTCCGCGCCTCAGGGATACCCCAAAGAAGAACATACAAAGAACAGAAATCTATGCCCAAACAGCCCCGCGCCTGGCAACGGATGTTGTCAGGTCGACGATTAGACCTTTTGGACCCCACCCCAGTGGATATCGAAATTGAGGATATCGCTCATGGGTTGGCTTTTGTTGCCCGCTGGAATGGACAAACACAGGGCGACTATCCTTATTCAGTCGCAGAACATTCATTACTGGTTGAATGGTTGTTTGGCCACCTCTATCCCAAAGCCCCTCTAAAATGGCGGCTCGCGGCGCTGCTTCACGATGCGCCGGAATATGTGATTGGTGATATGATTTCCCCGGTCAAAGCAGCCGTGGGTCCGGACTACGGATCACTTGATGATCGCCTCACCGCCGCGATTCATATTCGGTTTGGCCTACCTGCCGCCATCCCTGTAACGGTCAAAAAACAAATCAAACGGGCGGATCGAATTTCAGCTTGGTTTGAGGCAACACAAATTGCTGGGTTTTCGGTCACCGAATCCAATAGTTTTTTTGGCTCACCCTCGGATGAACTAAAGGAACTGGTGCACATAAAGCCCCGCCCCCCTGTTGCCGTACGCAAAGATTTTACGGCACGTCATGAAACACTACTTAGGTCTATTCATGATTGAAGTCCGTTCCGCCGCCGCCTTTGATACAGGCGCAATGGCCACGCTGCTAAATGAAATTATCAAAATTGGTGGCACCACGGCCCTGACAACACCGGTTACCGGAAACGATATAAAAGACTGGATCGCATCATCTTCGGATCAATCTGCGTGGCACGTTGCCATAACGGATCATGGGGATATCGTTGGGTTTCAATGGATATCGCCACATGAAAACCTACCCGTAGAAGCATGTGATATTGCGACGTTTGTAAAAGTCGGAAAAACCGGGTTGGGTGTCGGCTCCAGCCTGTTTTCGGCAACCCGAGCAGCGGCCGACCGGCTCGGGTATCATTGGATAAATGCGACCATCCGTGAGGACAATTCCGGCGGACTTATCTATTATCAGAGCCGAGGATTTCGCGACTGGCACGTTGACGAAAACGTAAAACTAGCAAACGGAATGATCGTATCAAAGATCAGCAAACGATTTGATCTTAAGTAGCGCCCAGTGAAAAAGGCGATCAAACGGGACAGGACAGTCCTGCGTTTTGACCATCTGACGTTTGCCAGCCTTCAAACGAGTTTCCACGGAAATTAGCGACTAAACCATCGGAAAACCGCACTTGTTTGGCGTCACAATTTCCATTCACCTCAATGCTAATTGCTGTACCTGCTAGCTTTTCGAGCGCGGTGATCGCCCCAACCTCTGAACGACCAAAGCTAACTTCTTTATCGCTGCCGACAACGCCCAAACCGTCAGCCATCAATCGATAGCCAATCGGTGGCCCAGTTTGGATATCAGAGGACGCACATCCGACAACCAGCAAGCCTGACAATACAATTATGGTGTTCCGTAAATTAGAACGCGACACAAGCTCTCCCTTAGCGCGGGCTACGCTTAGCCAGAATGCGCTGCAAAGTCCGACGATGCATGTTTAAACGTCGGGCCGTTTCGCTGACGTTGCGATCACATAATTCATAGACGCGTTGGATATGTTCCCAACGCACGCGGTCCGCAGACATGGGGTTTTCCGGAGGGGGAGGAAGGTCACCCTCAACCGCCAACAAGGCGGCAGTGACGTCATTCGCATCCGCTGGCTTGGACAAATAATCCATAGCACCGATTTTCACAGCAGCCACAGCAGTCGCAATCGCACCATACCCAGTTAAAACCACCACCCGGCTATCTGGGCGCGTCTCACGCAGTGTTTCCACCACATCCAGACCGGAGCCATCTTCAAGACGAAGGTCCACAACAGCATAAGCCGGAGGGCGCGCCGTCGCGATTGCGTTTCCCGCGGCCACAGAACCCGCAGTTTCCACTGCAAACCCGCGTTTTTCCATGGCACGTGCCAGTCGCTTCAGAAAGGATTCGTCATCATCCAACAACAGCAACGTATTGTCCGGCCCGATCTCTTTCATTTCACGTTCGGCCATGGGCACCTCTTTTCAATTAATATCTAACTATAAGGTGTAGGCCGTCAACCGTCACCCGTCAAACGCACTTAGCTCGCATCGATAAAACATTCGGCCGTCTTTGCCATTTCTTCGGGAGTTGTGTCGCGATTAAAAAACTCAACAAAACCCTGCTCTGGCAAGACCAGATAGCTGAAAGTTGAGTGATCCACCAAATAATATTCGGGGTCGCCATCCTGTTTCCGATAATACGTGCGATAGGCTTTGGATGCCGCTGAAGTCTGTTCCAGAGTTCCGGTTAAACCAATCATTTTTTCATGCATAACATCGACAAATTCCCCCACAACTTCGGGCGTGTCGCGTTCAGGATCAATCGTGATGAAAACGGGCGTTACATCATGGCCATCTTCATCCAACAAATCTACGGCCTCTGCGTTGCGCGCGCTATCCAATGGGCAAACATCTGGGCAGAATGTATACCCAAAATACACGATTGATGGCTTAGTAAAAACGTCCCTATCTGTGACTGTTTCGCCATTGGTGTTTACCAACGTAAATGGCCCGCCAATCGCGCCAGCACCACCTGCTATTTTTGAACTGCGGCAGGCGGCAAAAACATCGTCTGTGCCGCGTCCGCCTGTAACAAACCAAAGAACGCCAACCATGGCAAAAATTACTACCGCCGCAACAATCGCATAGAGTCGAGTCATTGTATTCTCCGGTTTTTTCAAGCCGCGCATTGATTGCGCCCCTTGGCCGGATTAACAATTGTTCAAACTGACGCATTCACAAAGGTGTGCACATGTCTGAGGCAACCACATCCCTTTTCAACGCAAACTCTCGCAGTGGATGGATTAGATTACGTACGCTTATTCTTCTACGATGGATAGCGATCGCCGGGCAGATTATGGCGATCTTTGTTGCCAACAACGTGTTCAACTTACAGCTTGAACTGGGTTGGTGTTACTTGGCAATTGGGGCCGCGATCATAACGAATTTAGTCGCGACGTTGGTATTTCCACAATCAAAACGGCTGACGGACAAACAATCTGTTGCCCTAATGCTGTTTGATATCTGCCAGTTGGGTATCCTGATTTTTTTGACCGGAGGACTAAACAACCCCTTTTCTCTTTTGATCATTGCCCCAGTCGCGGTTTCGGCAACGGTGCTCAAGCTTCGCTCTACGCTGCTTTTAGGCGTTGTCGCCGTCAGTATCATCACACTGGTGTCCCGCTTCAATCTGCCCATGCGCACAGGCGATGGTATGATTTACAAATTACCGGATCTATTTTTGTTCGGGTTTTGGGTCGCAATCGTAATCGGAATTATTTTTTTGGGTGTTTACGCCCATCGGGTAACCTCTGAGATCCATTCCATGTCGCAGGCTCTTCTTGCGACACAGATGGCCCTTGGACGGGAACAAAAATTGACCGATTTGGGGGGGGTGGTTGCAGCAGCAGCTCATGAGCTTGGAACCCCCTTGGCGACAATCAAACTTGTCAGCCGTGAAATGATGGATGAGTTAGAGAAAAACACTGACCTCCACGAGGATGCGGAATTGATCCGCGATCAAGCGGATCGCTGTCGTGAAATCCTTCGTTCCATGGGGCGTGCAGGCAAAGACGATAAACACCTGCGACGTGCTCCCTTGCAAACGATTGTTGAGGAGGCCGCAGAGCCACACTTAGAGCGCGGGAAACCAATCACCTTTTCCCTAAAAAGTGATGCCCTCAATGAGAAACACCCCCTTGTGCTCCGGTATCCAGAATTGATCCATGGCATTCGAAACCTTGTGCAAAACGCCGTGGATTTCGCCGAAACTCAGGTCTGGGTCGAAACGGGTTGGACCGAAAATCGAATATTCATCCGCATCATTGACGACGGAAAAGGATTTCCACCGCAACTGATTGGTAGGATTGGCGACCCGTTTGTACGCCGAAGGGACA
Source organism: Pseudoruegeria sp. (assembly GCA_039972875.1). Taxonomy (GTDB): domain Bacteria; phylum Pseudomonadota; class Alphaproteobacteria; order Rhodobacterales; family Rhodobacteraceae; genus Pseudoruegeria. The sequence goes on along the minus strand of JBDWMA010000052.1, from coordinate 107,370 downwards.
GCCCCTCAAATTCAAATGAACGACCTGGGTATGAAGGTATGGGCCTGGGGTTATTCATAGCTAAGACCCTATTGGAACGCACAGGCGCAGAGTTAAGCTTTTCAAACGGATCTGACCCCTTCCTCACCCCGTCTGAACGCCCTTTGCAATCTGGTGCGCACGTTGAAGTGTCCTGGGTCAGAAGCCAAATAGAGCTCAATCCGGCCGAAGCCACTGCCCCTTTAGGCGAAAATCCATTGTTTGCCTAATGGGGCGTTAAAAATCTGTTAACCATCAAAACGCTACGGTGAGGCTTCAACTGGAGGCCAGTCGTGGTTACAATTAATCTTAGTTATCTCATCATATTGTTTTTATTGGGCATTGGCTTGTCTGCGGCTATCTCTGGATATTTGAGCCGGAGGTACATTAACCAAATTGACTGTCCCGATTCTCCCTTAGATGAGGACATGTGCTTTCTGTTTGATGGTGATGAGCTGATAGATGCGACGCCAACGGGCACAGCCTATTATGCGGCAGCCGAACCCCGTGAGACAGAGAGGCTCACCCTCATCGCGGCCTTGAAGACAAGGTTTTCATCGATTGATGCCGTATCTATTTCTCAGGGTACAGAAAAAAAGAGGGTCATAACAGCAACCCGACCTGACGATGGTGCCCACGTTGAGGTTTCAACATGGAATGGTTTCATTCGTTACAACTTTGTCCTAACTGATGACGCGGCATTGAAGGAAAATTGGGAACTCGAGTACCTCAACTCGGAATTTGCGACGTTGCGAAGCCTGCTCAATACGGCGCCAATGCCAATATGGCGACAAACCCCAGATGGTACGATCACCTGGGCCAATCAAACCTATCTAGATCTTACAGAGCAACAAAAAGACGAGGATACGGCAAGTGCGCAAAAATGGCCTCCTAAACGTTTATTTCCAGACGTTTCCCTCAATCAAGGGGCACCAGAAGGGTTGGCATCCAGACAATCGTTGTCCTTTCCTGGTGGAAAGCCCACCCAATGGTTTGATTGTAAATCCTTTGCCCAACACGCGGAATCTTTTCATTACGCGATCAATACAACATCGGTCGTAGAGGCCGAAAAGAACTTGCAGGATTTCGTTCAAACTCTTGGGAAAACTTTTGCCCATCTCCCAATTGGGTTGGCCATATTTGATCGTGACAGACGGCTTAGCCTATTTAACCCTGCAATGATTGACTTGACCGATTTGCCCGTTGAATTTCTAAGTGCCCGCCCATCTTTGCCTGCAGTTTTTGATCGATTAAGAGAGACCCGCATTCTACCGGAACCCAGGAGTTATTCAGAATGGCGCGGACGATTGACGCGGGCGGAATCAGAATCTGCAAGCAATCATTATGAGGAAACATGGTCCCTTCCATCCGGGCGAACCTATCGTCTTACGGGACGACCACATCCAAACAATGGGGTCGCATTCCTACTAGAGGATATAAGCTCCGAAGTTTCTCTAACTCGTCACTTTCGAGAAGAGGTTGAGCTGTCACAATCGGTATTGGATACTTGCAGCGATGCGGTTGCCGTGTTTTCCTCTGGGGGTCGAATGACCCTGACAAACAAAGCATTTATCGATCTTTGGCACAGTGGTGATGATTACCCCCTTCAGGATTGTAGTGTCATAGACGCCACCCGATTGTGGCGTACACAAAGCCATCCAACTCCAGCTTGGGGGGATCTGCGAGAATTTGTGACGGCAGGGCACGAACGATCAGAATGGACGGCTGATGTGCGGCTTTTGGATGGACGCGGGCTACGATGTTCCTTTTCTCCATTGTCCGGAAATGCGACATTGGCCAGGTTCACACTCGACGGACAAGCCCCAGAATTCTCAACTGTGCGACACCACGCAACACAGCAATAGCCCAAAGGCGCTTGCAGGCGGATTCAGGCACGTTAATATCCGCCCATGTCGCAAACACAGACTTCTTTCTTCTTAGCCGATGAACATCAGGCGACCCAACTGGCGCAACACCTTTCTCCTTTACTGGGGGTGGGGGATTGTTTGCTCTTGAGTGGTCCCGTTGGCGCGGGCAAAAGCCATTTTGCCCGATCGATTATTTTGTCCAAACTTACCGAGCCAGAGGACGTTCCCTCCCCAACATTCACCTTGGTGCAAACTTATGAAACATCAGAAACAGAGATTTGGCATTGCGACCTCTATCGCCTTTCTGATGCAGAAGACGCTCTGGAACTTGGGTTGGATGATGCGTTTGACACGGCGCTCTGTCTAATTGAATGGCCAGACCGCCTTGGGAAATATGCACCAGAAAACGCGCTATCTTTGGCGTTCGACCACAAACCTGACGGCGCGGGACGCACTCTGATCATGTCCGGCGCAACTGCCAGATGGGCACATACTTTGGATCAATTGAATAATGAATAACCGTATTTTGCTTCAATCCAATTTTCTGAATGACTGTGGCTGGGCAAATGCAGACCTTATTCTTTTGATGGGGGATGCATCCTCTCGGGCGTACTCCCGTCTGATCAGAGATGACGATACATCAGCCATTTTGATGAACGTCCCACCTCCCAGCGCTGAATTGATCAAACGATTCTGCGATGTCGCCGAATATCTCAACCAAATCGGCATATCCGCACCTGAGGTGTATCACCGCACTGAGGAGGACGGTTTCCTTTTGATAGAGGATTTCGGAGATGCGTTATTATCTGACATTCTAAAGATCAGCCCTTCGGCAGAAATGTCCTACTATATTCGCATTACTGATCTGCTTTTACATCTGCACAGCATGCCGTTGATGAACGGCTTGGACAAATATGGCCCTGACGAAATGGGTGATTTTATTGGAATCCTGTTTGACTCCTATGTAACGCCTCTAACAGGACAGGACGACCCCGACCTTAAATGCCGTGCCCAAAGATTGATGCAGGAGGCTCTGGAGCAATATGCGCCAGAAACCAATGTCGTCATCTTACGGGACTTTCACGCCGATAATATCCTGCACCTCCCTGATCGAGGCGGTATGCCCTCTCTCGGTATGCTAGATTTTCAAGATGCCTTGTATGGCCATCGGGCATACGATCTGGTGTCCCTTCTAGAAGACGCCCGCCGTGATGTCAGTAAAGACGTCAAAATGGCCTGTATTAGTCACTATATTGAACATAGCGGATGCTCGGCCGAGGCATTTCAAAATGCCTTTACCGTGCAGGGGGCCCAGCGTAATTTGCGCATTATGGGGATATTCGCAAACCTTGCAAACCAACATGGAAAAGTGCAATATCTGGATCTTTTGCCGCGCGTTTGGACCCACATCATAAACGACCTCCAATCCCCAATTCTAACCAATCTTCGCACATTGGTTTTGGACGAAGTCCCCGCCCCAACCCCTGAAATATTGAATAGATTGAAATTGCTATGCCTCACCCCTTGATGATGTTCGCTGCGGGCTTTGGCACACGCATGGGAACATTGACAGCCAATCAGCCAAAACCGTTGATCGAAGTTGCTGGAAAACCGTTAATCGATCATGCACTAGCACTTTGCAACAGGGACTATGTCGACCAAATCGTCATTAATCTGCATTACCGTGGGGCTCAAATCCGACAACATTTGTCCGAACAGGATGTGCTCTTTTCTGAAGAGCAGCCCGACGTTCTAGAAACCGGTGGTGGGTTGCGTCAGGCGCTCCCCCTACTTGGAAATCGACCCGTTTTTACATTGAACACAGACGCCGTTTGGACTGGGAAAAACCCGTTACACACACTTTCTGATCACTGGGATCCCGATAAAATGGATGCGCTTTTGCTGCTCATACCACAACAAAATGCACAGGGTCATACCGGTTTGGGGGACTTTGCCTTGAGTGAAACCGGCCAACTAACCCGAGAGCCGGGCCACGTTTATACGGGTACGCAGATTATAAAAACCGACATGTTGGCTGACTTCTCTCAGTCATCGTTTTCGTTGAATCTCTGTTGGGACAGAATGCAAAACACCGGGCGGCTATACGGCGTTCTGCACGACGGCGGCTGGTGCGATGTCGGTCAACCCGAAAGCATCAATCTTGCTGAGAATATGCTGACCAATGATCCGATCAGCCATGTCGGATAGAGCCGTGCTGTATGGAACCCCACCCGGTGTCGATTTCCCCAAAGCCTTACGGGATGGAATATTAGCCCGGTTCAAAGAACAACCGCCAGAGGCCCTTGCCCGACTCACGGTCTATGTAAACACCAGCCGCATGCAACGTCGGTTGGCGCAATTGTTTGACGATGGTGAGGCGCTGTTGTTGCCACGCATTCGACTACTCCAGGATCTCGGGCGCGGCATTGCAGGTGAGGCTCTTCCGCCCCCAATATCCGGTCTTCGGCGCAGACTTGAATTGGCCCAGCTCATTGCTCAGCTGATTGAAGCGCAACCGGATCTGGCCCCGCGGGCATCGGTGTATGATCTTGCCGATAGTCTGGCCGGATTACTTGACGAAATGCAGGGCGAAGGGGTTACCCCATCTGAAATCGCCAATCTGGATGTCACCGATCAATCTGGACATTGGCAAAGGACTTTGTCCTTTATATCGATTGTGCAAGATTTTCTCGGAGATGATGTCCCACCCGATGCCGAAGCGCGTCAACGGCTCACGATTGAAGCTTTGGTGGAACAATGGAAAACATCTCCTCCTTCAGATCCAATCTATATTGCAGGCTCTACCGGGTCACGGGGCGCAACCCACCTGTTGATGACGGCAGTTGCTGGGCTTGAAAATGGGGCCGTCATTCTGCCCGGTTTTGATTTCGACCAACCGACATCCGTTTGGGAAAACCTTAAAGACCCTCTCAGCAGCGAGGATCACCCTCAATTTCGCTACCACAAAATTTTGCGCGCACTAGATTTGCCCCCAGCCTCTGTAGAAATTTGGTCTGATCAGGAGATACCGCAACCCCATCGCAATAAACTCATTTCTCTGGCCCTTCGCCCAGCGCCCGTAACCGATCAATGGATGCAAGAAGGCAGAAATTTTTCCGGAGTGCCTAAGGCGACAAAAGACATCACATTAATCAACGCACCATCCCCACGTGCCGAAGCATTGGCCATTGCGTTACGCTTACGTAAGGCTGCCGAAACCGGGGAAACAGTTGCTTTAATCACGCCGGACCGTGGGTTGTCACGTCAAGTGACCGCTGCCCTTGATCGTTGGCGGATAAAAGCGGACGACAGTGCCGGCATGCCATTACAACTGTCGGCACCGGGTCGTTTTCTCCGCCTTGTGTCAAACCTATTTGGTCAACGCCTAACCGTCGAAACATTGCTAACGTTGCTAAAGCACCCGATTACCTTTTCAGCGGGACATGATCGTGGATTCCACCTTCTGCGCACCCGAGAGCTAGAATTACATCTTCGGCGGTATGGTCCGGCATTTCCGGATGTGAAGTCGCTGACAGAATGGGCAGAACGTCGGTCAAAGACGGACGCTGGGGTGATTGAATGGGTCCATTGGCTGATCGGATCGTTACCATTTCAAGACGATGATACGCCTTTACCCCTCATCGACCATTTAAAGCGCCATATTGCCACCGCTGAAACCTTGGCGATGGGGACGATAGAGGGCCAAGACAGCGAACTATGGAAACAGGCCGCCGGCCGAAAAACCCGCGCTGTGGTATCCTCATTACAAGAGGACTCGGAATTCGGCGGTATTCTAAGCACCCGAGACTATTCAGATTTGTTTCGGTCCGTTCTTGGCAAGGCCGAGGTTCGCAACCCTGACGAAGCTTATCCAAACATTATGATCCTCGGCAGCCAAGAAGCTCGTGTCCAAGCCGCAGACCTTGTAATTCTAGGTGGATTGAATGACGGCATTTGGCCACCCAGCCCGACACCAGACCCATGGCTAAATCGCAAAATGCGACATGATGCGGGTCTATTATTACCCGAAAGACGTATTGGGCTATCTGCCCATGACTTTCAGATGGCCGCAGCCGCCAAAGAGATCTGGCTCAGCCGGTCTATTCGAGACGCAGAGGCGGAAACCGTTCCCTCCCGTTGGCTCAACCGGATTTTAAACCTATTGAACGGGTTGAACGAGGCGGGCGGTCCAGAGGCGTTATCGGAAATGACAACACGTGGGGACGATTGGCTTGCGCAGGCGCTCGCGCTTGAACAGCCGGACGGCGACACACACCCTGCGCTTCGCCCTTCCCCCTGCCCGCCTATTGCGGCGCGACCGACACAACTGTCAGTCACTCAAATCAAAACCTTGATCCGCGACCCCTATGCAATCTACGCCCGCAAAGTCCTTGGGCTAAACAAGTTGGATCCCCTGCGACCCTCCCCTGATGCACCGCTTCGGGGAAGTGTTTTGCACCGCATTCTGGAGAAGTTCGCCAAGAGTGATCCACCACTAGACACCGCAAAACCTGTTCTCCTGAATATCGCTAAGGATGTTTTGGAGGAAGATGTCCCGTGGCCAACGGCGCGACGACTTTGGCTATCGCGTTTGGAAAAGGTTGCAGACTGGTTTCTGGAAACAGAGGTACAACGGCGCATGCGTGGTACACCCGCATCGTTTGAACGCAAAGGCCGTGCCGAAGTTTTGGATACTGGGTTTACTCTGACAGCCCAAACGGACCGGATCGATACCACAGAACGGGGAACGCTGCGCATTTACGACTATAAAACCGGCGCACCGCCCAGCGCAAAAGAGCAACAGTTTTTTGACAAACAACTGCCCCTGTCTGCCGCCCTCGCCGAAAACGGCGCGTTTCAGGACATCGACCCTGCCCCTGTCGAAGCCGCTGTTTACATCGGATTGGGGTCAAAACCAGTTGAAGTCACCGCCCCGCTGGACGATGTTTCTGCCGAGCAAGCATGGCAAGAGCTAGCAGGACTAATCAGAGCCTATCAAAGCGAAACACGAGGATATACCTCCCGTAGGGCCATGGCAAAACAACGGTTTGACGGCGACTACGACCACCTCGCCCGCTTTGGCGAATGGGAAGATTCCGATGACGCGCAACCGGAGGCTTTGACATGATACGCCGTGACGATGCAACCGAACGCCAAGTCCAAGCGGCGAGCCCTATGGCCTCAACGTGGCTCTCTGCCAATGCCGGATCAGGCAAAACCCGCGTATTAACAGACCGAGTGGCACGGCTGTTGCTTACCGGGGTCGAACCTCAACATATTCTGTGTCTGACTTACACCAAAGCCGCCGCCAGTGAGATGCAGAACCGTTTATTCAAACGTCTTGGCAGCTGGGTGATGAAAGAGGACGGCCCGCTCCGTGAGGAACTAATCGACCTTGGTGAAGAAAGCGCCGTTGACACAGAACAGCTCCGCCGCGCGCGCCGACTGTTTGCACGCGCCATAGAAACACCAGGCGGATTAAAGATCCAAACCATCCACTCCTTCTGCGCATCGCTATTGCGGCGCTTTCCGCTTGAAGCTGGGGTATCGCCGCAGTTTACGGAAATGGATGATCGGGCAGCGATTGCGTTGCGAGATCAAATAACCGAGGAAATGGCTGATCGACTGGCGCCAGAGATCATTGATCTATTGGCAAGGTACCACACCGGAGAGGATTTTGCGGCCGTAACCGCAGAGGTTGTACGCCATCAATCCAACTTTAAGGTCCCCGTTGATAAGCCCAGATTGCGAAACCTATTCGATCTGAACGCAGGTTACGACGAAACGTCATTAATTGGGGATGTATTCTGCGGAACCGAAACATCGATGATCCGCGATCTAATCCCGTTTCTGGAACAAGGCAGCGCGACCGATCAAAAAGCTGCACCAAAGCTTCGGGCATATTTACCAAAGGCAGGCACCCTATCCGGGTTGGCGCAGCTAGAAGGTATCTTTCTAACTGGTGAAAAGACAAAATCACCATTTTCAGCCAAAATAGGCTCATTTCCCACCAAGGCGACACAGGCTAAAATTTCTAACATACTACCAGAACTAAATGCATTTATGGAGCGCGTTGAAGATGCTCGCCCTAAACGCAGCGCCTTGCTCAGCTATCAAAAGACACTTGCCATGCATCAATTTGCTGAAGTGTTCTTACCGGAATACGCAAAGCGCAAACAGGCCCGTGGCTGGCTGGATTTCGATGACCTTATTACCAAAGCGCAGGATTTGTTGACCGATCCAACGGTCGCCCAATGGGTCCTGTTCCGGCTCGACGGTGGGATCGATCATATCCTTGTGGATGAAGCGCAGGATACAAGCCCAACACAATGGCGCGTCATCGAAAGCCTCGCCCAAGAATTCACCAGCGGCGCGGGGGCGCGATCTGAAGTTGACCGGACAATCTTTGTTGTCGGGGATAAAAAGCAGTCCATCTACTCTTTTCAAGGGGCCGACCCGTCTGCCTTTGATAAGATGCGCGAACATTTCCGGGATCGGTTGAGCCAAGTGGAACGTGGTTTGCAGGCGCTTGAACTTCAGTATTCCTTTCGCTCCTCTGCGGCTGTACTCACATTGGTGGATGCCGTATTTGAAGGGGAAGAGGCCGCAGGATTGGGTGATATTTCCCGTCATATCGCCTTTCATCAAGATTTACCGGGTCGTGTGGATCTTTGGCCAGTGGTTGAAAAAGCCGAAGATCCAGAACCCGGTGCTTGGTTTCAACCTGTAGATAAACCCGCAGAAAACCACCATACTGTGCAATTGGCACGGCAAGTCGCGGCCGAAATTAAACGACTTTTGGATACAAATGCTCCTCTACCTCTCACCAAATCGACGAGCCGGCCGGTTAGGGCAGGCGATTTTCTAATTTTGGTGCAGCGCCGCAGTCAGCTGTTTCATGAAATCATTCGAGCCTGCAAAGATGCCAAGCTTGAGATTGCCGGTGCGGATCGCCTGAAAATTGGGGGCGAACTGGCGGTAAAAGATCTGACGGCCCTACTCTCATTCCTTGCTCTGCCCGAGGATTCACTCGCCTTGGCGGCGGCTTTGCGGTCGCCTTTATTTGGCTGGAGTGAACAGGATTTATTTACCCTCGCCCATGGCCGCGTAGAAACCCATTTATGGCCGCGCCTTCGGGACAACTCCGACACCTATGCTGATACACTTTATGTGTTGCAAGATTTGCGCAAACAGGCTGACTTTCTACGGCCCTATGAATTACTTGAACGGTGCCTAACCCGTCATTCCGGGCGAGAAATGCTATTGGCCCGCCTCGGCGAAGAGGCCGAAGATGGGATTGATGCGCTTTTGACTCAGGCTTTGGCTTACGAAAACAGTGAAGTTCCCAGTTTGACTGGCTTCCTAAGTTGGCTTAAGTCCGAAGATGTTGAAATTAAACGGCAGGTGGACAGCGCCAGCGATAAGATCAGGGTGATGACCGTGCACGGTTCAAAGGGATTAGAGGCTCCCATTGTAATCCTGCCCGACACGGGCCCGCGCCGCCTGCCCTCTCGAAATGAAGTATTCCTCGCTGAAGACCAAACACCGCTCTGGAAAATGTCAGGCATTGGACAGCCCGAGGTTCTTTCGGATGCGCAACAATATGAACGTGATATTCAGACCGCCGAGCGCAGCCGCCTGCTCTATGTGGCTCTAACGCGGGCAGAAAAGTGGCTCATTGTCTGCGCCGGTGGGGATTTGGCCAAAAATGGGGACAGTTGGTACCAACAAATCGAGGGTGGATTACAACGCGCTGGCGCTATAGATGCGGAGTTGCCCGGTGGAACTGGCTTGCGGTTTGAAACTGGAGATTGGGACTGTCTTTCAACCAACTCAACTGATCAAAGCCACAACTCAGATATCATTCTTCCGACCTGGGCCTATGAAGCTGCCACACCGCCAAAATCAATGCTGAAAACGTTATCCCCATCTGATTTGGGTGGCGCAAAAGCTTTGTCAGGTAAAATAGAGAATTGGGACGAAGACAAAGCACTGCAACGCGGAACACAGGTACATTTACTGTTGGAACACCTACCGCAATACGAAGAATCAAACTGGAACTCTGCCGCTAAACAGATTTTTCTCAATGAAGATCTTCCGATTGATGATCTGGATGATTTGTTACAGGAGGCGAAATCTGTTCTAAATGCCCCTCACCTTTCACATGTTTTTTCAGATACGGCTCTGGCTGAAGTTGACCTAACCGCAACCATTTCAGAATTGGCTGATCGTCGAATTCACGGCACAGTTGATCGGCTTATTATTGCCAAAGACAGTGTATTGGTTGTTGATTTTAAAACCAACCAATTGGTTCCGAAACAAGAATCCGAGGTACCCGAGGGTTTGTTAAGACAGATGGGCGCCTACACAGAAGCCCTATCGCAAATCTACCCAGACCGCCAAATCGTTCCTGCCATACTCTGGACAGCAAACGCGAGTTTGATGCCCCTCTCACACGAGGTCGTGAGGGAAGCACTGCTTCAAACCGCTACATCTTGACGTTCGGTGCCCCTCTCCCTACGTTTCAAACCAACGAGATTTTCCAGGAGAAACGCAAATGGCGACCGTAGCAGTCACCGATGACACCTTTGACGCAGAAGTGCGTAACGCCGATGTGCCCGTAGTTGTAGACTTTTGGGCGGAATGGTGTGGCCCTTGTAAACAGATCGGCCCAGCGCTCGAAGAGCTGGCCGGTGAATATGGCGATAAAGTTAAAATCGTCAAAGTAAACGTTGATGAAAACCCGAATTCCCCGGCTCAGCTGGGTGTGCGCGGCATTCCAGCGTTGTTCATGTTCAAAGACGGCGAAGTTGTATCCAATAAAGTTGGCGCAGCGCCGAAAGCCGCTCTGCAAAGCTGGATCGAAGAAGCGATCTAAGCTAGCAACACTATACCTCGTGAAAATGGGCGCCTTAGTGCGCCCTTTTTTAGTGATACATCCACTACCAAGCGTCTGGGAAAGCTTGCCGCGCCAGTGCAAGGATTTTAGCCATGCGCAACGACTGTCGCAAACTGTGATCATCTTCATTGGCGGGGACTGTGCACCAATCTGACAAAAGTCGAATTTCCGCCAAAAACCCAAAAGCCGGGTCTTTATGAGAAAGGCCTTTGTAGCCCTTTAGGAAATATTGAATGGTTTCATCTGACAGTAAACGATCTGATGGTGGTTGATACAACTGAGCGTAATCCAACAAAAATCGGCTGATGTCATATCCAACTGGTGCGGTGGACTCCGGTTTAAAATCGATGACACTTACCCCCTGCTTCCCAAGAATAAAGTTTCGCAGATTGGCATCCCCATGTTTCCAACTGGAAAAAGTCTTATACCCCTCAATCCGCGAGGCTCTGATTGGAATTTCCCCACAACATCTTACAAAGAACTCTGGTTCAACCACGGCCATTCGGCCATCGCGTGCTAGATCGGCAAGCCGCGCGGTATGGTTCAACATAAACCGAGGCTGAAATGCTCTTGTCTCAATGGGACCTGAGTTATGATAGGCCGACAACCATGTCCCACACCGACGCAGGATTTGTTTATGTGGCTTACCTTCTAAAAACATCTGATCAGCCGTTTTACCGACCACATAAGACATGATTACCATATCACCATCATCGGACTGAAAGAGAACCTTTGGCGCATGCGCATCTTCTTTGGGTTTCAGGGCAAGATGGGCCTGTTGTTGTGCCATTGATGCCTGTCCAAGGCTTGCGCCCTCATCTGTCTCATAAACTCGCTTCAAAATTAAGTCCGTCGTCGGGCTTTTGAGGCGCAGCACAACATGACGACGACCTGTCTCGTCCTTTTCCCAAACCGGTTCGCACCTAAAATCCGCGGCAGTCAGCCCGAGGGTTGGCGCCAAAGAGGTCCATTCTGCGATTGCACGTTGTTCCAGAGGTGTTTTTTCGCTCAAATGGTCCTCGAGGCCTGTCATTGCGTTCTCCATCACCCTAAGCGGATTGAACAGTACAGCTCAACCATCCATATAGGACCAAAGAAAACGGAGAACATTATGGCGGACGATCAATTCCCCGGCTGGCACGGAACAACCATCATTGGTGTAAAAAAAGGTGGTGAAGTTGTCATCGCCGGTGATGGCCAAGTTTCGTTAGGGCAGACTGTCATCAAAGGCACCGCTCGAAAGGTTCGCCGATTGTCCCCTGGTGGCTATGATGTGGTTGCTGGATTTGCCGGATCAACCGCTGACGCATTCACCCTACTTGAGCGCCTAGAAGCAAAGCTTGAGGCAACTCCGGGACAATTGGCCCGCGCCTCCGTAGAATTGGCCAAGGACTGGCGCACGGACAAATATTTGCAAAAACTTGAGGCCATGCTGATTGTCACCGACGGAGAAGAACTGTTGGTGATTACTGGTGCAGGGGATGTTCTTGCGCCCGAACATGATGTGACCGCAATCGGATCTGGCGGTAACTACGCGTTAGCAGCGGCCCGCGGTATGATGGACACGGATCTTTCAGCTGAAGAGATCGCCCGAAAAGCCATGGCTATTGCAGCCGATATTTGCGTCTACACCAATGGTAAACTCACCGTTGATTCTTTAAAGAAATAGGCACTGTTCAGGCCTTTTGCTCCCTTACCAATAAGGATGCGTCTTCCATGACTGACCTCACCCCACGCGAAATCGTTTCAGAACTTGATCGTTTTATCATCGGCCAAAAGGATGCAAAACGCGCTGTTGCCGTTGCGTTACGCAACCGCTGGCGTCGCAAGCAGCTTAGCGACGAATTACGAGATGAAGTCTATCCAAAGAACATCCTAATGATTGGACCCACCGGGGTTGGTAAAACTGAAATTAGTCGCCGTTTGGCCAAGCTCGCCAAAGCCCCATTTTTAAAGGTTGAGGCGACCAAATTCACCGAAGTTGGATATGTCGGCCGCGACGTCGAACAAATCATACGGGATCTTGTAGACGGGGCAATCGCGATGACCCGCGAGACAATGCGAGAAGAAGTGAAAGCAAAGGCATATCAGGCGGCAGAGGATCGCGTCATTGACGCCATCGCCGGCACAGATGCCCGCCAAGCCACGCGGGATATGTTCCGCAAAAAGCTAAAAGCCGGAGAGCTGGATAACACAGAGATTGAACTGGAACTGGCCGATACCTCTAACCCGATGCCAATGATGGACATTCCTGGACAACCCGGTGGTGGTCAAATGGGCATGATGAATATCGGCGATTTGTTCGGCAAGGCCTTTGGGGGCCGCACTGTTCGTAAAAAAATGACAGTTTCAGATAGCTACAGCGCATTAATCAGCGAAGAAGCAGACAAATTACTGGATGAGGAAGCCGTAAACCACGCGGCACTGCATGCGGTAGAGCAAAACGGGATCGTTTTTCTCGATGAAATTGACAAAGTCTGCACTCGCTCCGATGCACGGGGTGGTGACGTAAGCCGCGAAGGTGTTCAACGTGATTTGTTGCCGCTGATCGAGGGCACGACGGTCTCTACCAAACATGGTCCGGTTAAAACGGACCACATCCTGTTTATTGCGTCCGGTGCGTTCCACATTGCCAAACCAAGCGATATGCTGCCGGAATTACAAGGCCGTTTGCCGATCCGTGTTGAACTCCGCGCACTAACCGAAGAAGACTTCGTCCGGATTTTGACCGAGACTGACAACGCGTTGACGCTGCAGTACACAGCCCTCATGAAAACCGAGGAGCTGACAGTCAGCTTTACCGAGGATGGTATTCTGGCGCTGGCCGCAATCGCCGCAAAAGTAAATCAAAGCGTCGAAAACATCGGCGCGCGTCGGTTGTATACTATTCTTGAGCGAGTCTTTGAGGAGCTGTCATTTGATGCACCTGATCGATCAGGCCAATCCGTGATTGTCGATAAAACCTTTGTTGATGAAAATCTAGGCCCACTTGCTGCCGAAACAGATGTCAGCAGATATATGCTCTAGGGTGTTTTCCACAATGTATGCACAGCTCGTTAAATGCTGTCTTTACAGGCTGAAAATATGATATTTCGCGTGCTTCATCTACTGTGCCTTTGTGTTTTTTGTGCCTCATGTACACCAAGAGGCACAATCACAATGATGCCTGAAGGCAGCCAAGGTACAAATATTCAACGGATATTTGTTGGGACAAACCGCGGGAAGCTTGAAAACGGGTCATACGGGAGCGACCGTGGGACGGATCTACAATTTGCACATGTCGATATTTCTATTCCCACCGACCGAACTTACGGAGAAATCAACTGGCCAAGAGGAGCTGTAAACCCATCAAAGGATTTCTTAACACAAGAATTCATCAATTACGGCTCTAACGCTGCCTTTGAAGCAAATCTAAAACGCGATATTCGCAACTCCAACAGCCTGAGCGGCGATGTTTATGTTTATGTTCATGGTTACAACAACAATTTTTCAGAGAGCCTATATCGTGCTGCGCAAACAAAATCAGATTATGGCATTCAGGAACCACTTGTCCATTTCTCTTGGCCATCTGCGGGGTCATCTCTGGCCTACATCAAGGATCGCGACAGCGTTCTGGCCAGCCGAACAATATTTGAATCCTTCCTGAGATCAGTCAAACGGGCAGGGGCTGAGAATATCGTTATTATGGCGCATTCCTTGGGTACTCAATTAACGATGGAGACCTATCGTCAGGTCGCCCTCACAGATTCATCAGCTAAGTCTGAATTGTTTGGAACAGTAATCCTGTTGGCTCCGGATATAGACGTGGATGTCTTTCGCAGCCAACTCATTGATATTGGGTCCGTTGATACACCAATTTTGGTGTTCGGAACACACCAAGACAAGGTTTTGGCCCTGTCAGCACGGCTGGGCGGTGGGGAGCGTTTAGGTCGTATTTCTAAGGTAAGTGATCTGAACGATCTACAAGTTATTGTGGTGGATGTTTCTGAGTTAACCGATGGAAAACAGGGCGATCATATGACCGTTTTGGCCTCTGAGGATGCGATTGACGCGTTCGGAAAACTTTACGGCGTTTCAGAGGACATTGAGACAGACGAATTTGAGCGTATCGGAATCGTCCCAGGGATCATTCTTTCGATACAAAATTTCTCTAATCAATTGTATTCTTTCGCCGAGGATTAACGGGTGCGGCGTAAATAGACATAATAGGCACCGCTGCCACCGTGTTTTAGATGCGCCTCACTGATTTGCAATATCATGGGTGCCAATGGCGCAGCACGGAGCCATTGCGGCACCTGATGTTTCAACACTCCGCGGGGCCGCGGAATTGGGCTGTGATCATCACCCTGTTTCCCCTTGCCAGTGATCACCAATACTAAACGATACCCACGCACTTGGGCCGTGCGGATAAAGCCGATAAGGGCAGGGTGCGCCTGTGCCAATGTCATCCCGTGTAAATCAATTCGACTGTCCGGAACCAGTTTCCCTTTTTTCAGGCGCCCAAAGGCTTTTTTATCCATCGCCACTGGCATCTGTGCAAATTCGTCAGTCAAAGAGGGTTTCAGACTGTTTCGAGATATTTGAGGTTTTGCGCGTTGACCAATTTCAAAGAAATTGAGCGTTTCTGCCAAATCAGGCTCTTTTTCAACAACGATGGGAGCTGAAACCTTCTGAGGCAATTTAAACGGCTTTGGCTGATGAATGGGTTCAGCCTTCTCTGTCACGCGTCGCCAGAGTTCTTTTTCTTCGTTGGATAAATGGCGAGGTTTCCGGCTCATCCTTCACCCTCGGGCACCAGATCGAAAGCTTGCGGGATTGGTAATAAAACCACCATGCGACCAGTGTCACGAACTTTTCCAGCTGTAGCACCGGCGCCATCACCGGTTCCATAAAAAATGTCAGCACGTTGCGGCCCTTTGATTGCAGATCCCGTATCCTGTGCAATCATCAATCGATTCATCGGCTCTTGCCCTTTTTTTTCTATCCAAACAGGAGCGCCAAGCGGCGTATAACTAGGGTCCACCGCTATGGATCGCCCTGTTGTTATGGACCTGTTCATGGCACCCAAAGGGCCTTTATGGGTAGCGATGTTTTTCACTCTGCGAAAAAAAACATAGGATGGGTTATGCCATAGCAATTCCTGTCCCTGCACAGGGTTTCGGCGCACCCAGTTTTTGATCACTTGAGCAGATACCTGATGGGGCTGATATATATTCTGGCGCACCAACTCTTGCCCGATAGAACGATAGTTGTGACCATTTTTCCCCCCATACCCCACACGCAAGGTATTTCCGTTCGTCAATCGAATACGACCAGATCCCTGAATTTGTAGAAAGAACAGCTCCACCGGATCATCGACCCAAGCAATTTCCAAACCCCGTCCTGCCAACAACGCGTTTTCTTCGATTTCACGGCGACTCGCAAATGGTCCCACCTGCGCCTCAGGCGGGGATTGATAAAGGGGATATCTGTAACGTGACGTCGGAACCAACGAGCCGTCAAGTTCCGGTTCAAAATATCCCGTAAACAACATTGGTCGATCATCCTCGATCAATACTGGTTTAAAAAAAACTTCGAAAAATTGCTGTGCACTAGGATTACTACGGGCCAATTTGCACAAAGGCGACCAAACGGGCGCCTTTAGATCTTTGCAGGTCTCTAGAAACGCAGAAAGGGCAGCGACGTGATCGTCTTCTGCCCAACCTTCCAAGTCCTCAAATCCAAGGATGGAATATTCTGCCGCCTCGGATGTCTCCGCGCCCCCCATGGAGACCGCCGCCAAAAGAGACGCGGCCAACATGGTCCGCCTCATCCGCCGGTTGCGACCAGCTGCCAGTTCGGATCGGCAGAGCTCATGTCGCGTCCAAAGGTCCAGACATCTTTCTGACGTTTGATCGCATTTGCATCGCCTTCGACCACTTCGCCTTCCGCGTTTTTCACCACCGACGAAACTTCAGCGACGAATTTAACGGAGATTTCTGAAATTTTTGTTGCCTCATCGTAGGTGGCACTGGTCAAAACCATCTCTCGGATACCGACAAACGTTGCATCAATACTAAGTCCCTGGGCAACCCGTGCATCCACAACTTCTGTAAAACTTTCGAAGACATCTTCGGACAAGAAGGGGACGATCGAATCCAAATCACCTCTTTCAAAGGCCATAAAGATCATCTCATATGCGCCGCGCGCGCCCTGAAGGAAATCGCCAACACCAAAACTTGGGTCCACTCGTTTCATTGCCGCAAGGGCAATAGCAGATTCGCTGCCCTCTTCAGCATGATCAACGATATCGCGGTCAGGTCCGCCCTCAATCACCTCAAGGTTTGCTCGGCTTTTGGGCTGTACCTCATCCCGTGGCTGTACTTGAGGTTTTTCAAAGCCTTCTCGGGTGCCAAGCACACCGCGCAATTTAATGACAAGGAAAATCGCGATACCCGCGAGGACAATCAATTGGATTACAGAAGAGCTCATCAGGGCCTCAGGTTGGGGTAAAACTATAGTAAACTTCGCCTACCGCACATATGTAGGTCACGGTGGCGTTCAAGTCCACCACAAGCCATCTGTGAAAGGATAACTAAAATGTGGTTGTTTGTAGCGTTTCTAATGGTTCCGCTTATTGAAATTGGTCTGTTTATCCAGGTCGGTGGGTTCATTGGATTATGGCCAACCCTTTTGATCGTTCTCATTACCGCAATGTTGGGCACCTATTTGGTGCGATCCCAAGGGATCAGCGCGATGAATGACATGCGTAGCAGTATGTCGGAGATGCGAGATCCAACAGAACCATTGGCCCATGGTGCCATGATCCTTTTTGCGGGTGCGCTTTTGTTGACTCCTGGCTTTTTCACCGACTTTGTTGGGTTTCTGCTTCTGTTTCCTCCCTTTAGACGGGCGGCTTTCAACTACGTTCGATCACGTGTTTCAGTTCAGAACTTCTCAATGTCAGGCACACAGTCCTATTCATCGCCTAACGACACCACCATCGACGGGGATTTCGAAGAGGTTCGCGAACCGAAAGAATCCGATGATCCATTCGTAAAATCACCCACCCATGTTCCTTCGGATTGGACGAAGCATTGAGGCCCGGCATCTGACCTGATACACGGATTTCAAATTTATTAAGGTGAGAGACAAACCATGGCAGAAAACGAAACAGACCAAGCGGCTCAACAACCAGCTCAGGTCAAAATGCAAATTCTTGCACAATTTGTGCGCGACATGTCATTTGAGAACATTTTAGCTCAAAAAGGCATTCAAGGTGAACCAAAGCCTGACGTCCAAGTTCAAGTTAACCTAGACGCAAAAAAGCGTACGGCAGACAATCAATTTGACGTCATTTTAAAGCTTAAAGTTGACTCCAAGAACAAAGAAGGCGGTCAGCCTTTGTTCTTGCTTGAGCTTGACTATGCTGGTGTTTTCCATGTTGAAAACGTGCCAGAAGAACAGCTGCACCCCTATTTGATGATCGAATGCCCTCGTATGTTGTTCCCATATGTGCGCCGCATTGTCAGCGACGTAACACGTGACGGTGGTTTCCCGCCCTTGAACTTAGAGAACATCGATTTTGTTGCAATCTACCGCCAAAATCTGGCCATGCGTGCCGCACAACAACAAAAAGAAGCTTCTGACCTACCCGTGTCCTAAGCTTTTTTAGGTCTTTTTCCAAAGCGCTGCGTCGCCCATTTTTTCGATGAACTCGAGGTGGGCGACGTTTTCATTTTCGCTCAATCGAGAAGGCAACGGGGTTGAACGGCGATTAGGCCGCCATGCATCTTGGGCGGAACTCCCAGACTGTTGACCACCATTCGATGCCGACAACCCGAAATCTGGCTGACGCCCGCCGATAAGCTCCAAATAAACTTCGGCCAAAATTTCAGAATCGAGCAATGCGCCGTGCAAAGTCCGGGATGAGTTATCGATGCCAAATCGGCGACATAAAGCATCCAAGGACGCAGGTGAACCGGGAAATTTTTTGCGCGCAATTGCAAGTGTATCCAGTGACTGAGACATCGGCAGAGCAGGGCGGTTGAGCCACTTTAACTCTGCGTTCAAGAATTTCATATCAAAGGACGCATTGTGGATGACCAGTAGGGAATCCCCAATGAAATCAATAAACGCCTGCGCGATATTCTTAAATATTGGTTTGTCGGCAAGAAATTCATCGCCGAGCCCGTGCACCTCGAATGCGCCTTGCGGCATGCTGCGCTCCGGGTTGATATATTGGTGATACGTTCGACCAGTCGGCATATGATTCAACAGCTCTACTGCACCAATTTCAACGATCCTATCGCCGCTCTCGGGTTCAAAACCGGTGGTTTCTGTATCCAAAACGATTTCACGCATGGGTTCGTCCTTGTATTGCACGCTGCATCACACGCTTAACGCCAGCCTGCGCAGTTTCATGTGATGTTGTATCGATCACCACGTCAGCCCGTTTGCGTTTTTCCGCATCCGGTATTTGTTTTGCCAAAATTGTGTCGAACTGGATGGCCGTCATTCCCGCACGTACCATGACCCGCTGTTTTTGGGCCTCTCCCGAGGTTGAGACAACGACAATCATGTCAAATTGCGCTTCAGCCCCTGTTTCAAACAACAATGGAATATCCAGAATAACGATATCGGCGTCCGTTGATTTAATGAAATCAGCTCGGTCTGCCGCAACCAGTGGATGCACAACCTTTTCAATTCGACCCAATGCGGTTGGGTCCTTTTGAATCCATTGCTTTAATACTCCCCGATCTATCCCTAGAGCTGTTTTAGATGCGGGGCAAAGGTCAGAAATTAACGCTTCTGCGGCTCCGCCAGATTGGTACAAACGGTGTACCGCAGCATCCGCATCCCAAACGGCCGCGCCAGCATCAGCAAACATCTCTGCGGTTGTCGATTTTCCCATTCCAATAGAGCCCGTCAGTCCTATCAAATAGGGCCTATTCATGCGGAAAGCACTGCGGCACGCAACGCGTCGTCAACCTCGGGGCGAGTACCAAACCAACGTTCAAAGCCCGGTACAGCCTGATGAAGTAACATTCCAAGACCATCCACTGTGACACAGCCGACTTTTGTCGCCTCTTCCAGTAATCCAGTTTGCAGTGGCGTATAGACAATATCACTAACCACACAACTCGGCCGAAGCCCTTCATAAGGAAGACGAAGATCCGGATTTCCTATCATGCCTTGTGTAGTTGTATTCACAAGTGTGGCCGCATCACTGATAACGCTTCCTATTTGTGTCCAATCAACAACCCGAAGTTTCGCTCCGAACTCTTCGCGCAGAGCCTCGGCGCGGGATTTGGTTCGGTTTGAGATCAAGATTTCAGGCGCGCCCGCATCAATCAAGGAGACAACAATGGCTCGAGACGCACCACCAGCACCCAAAACAATCGCAGGCCCGGCATCCGCATGCCAATCAGGAGCGCCTTGCTTTAAGTTTTCGATAAACCCATAGCCGTCGGTATTATCTGCCTGAATTTTACCATCTTTTCTAAAGATGATCGTATTCGCCGCGCCGATCAATGCGGCCCTGTCCGTAATAACGTCAGCCAAACCAATCATGGCTTCTTTGTGGGGTAGGGTGACATTCACACCTGAAAATCCCATTTTTGGCAGCGTTTCGATCACAGTCTTTAGATTATCACGGCTGACATTCATTGGAATGTAATGACCCGCCAAACCATAGCGACGTAACCAATGCCCGTGCAAAACAGGCGATTTACTATGGGCAATCGGATGACCGATCACGCCAGCCAGCGGAATATCTTTTTCGCTCATGTTGGCAGCTCCCCCCGAAGCGTCAAATAGGCCAGTAGTTCCAGAAGAGGCAGCCCCAGCACGTTAAAATAGTCTCCTTCAACGCGTGTAAACAACCGAACACCTTCCTCTTCCAATTTATAACCGCCCACGGAATGACGTACAGAGTCCCAATTTCTTTGGACGTAGTCGTTTAAATATGTGTCCGAGAAGTCGCGCATTTTTAGTCGAACTTCCCCTACATGACGCCAAACGGGTTTTGAATTCTCGTAAATGACTGCAGCCGATAACAAACGATGGCGCGTGTTTCGTAATTTCCGAAGCTGCACAACGCATTCTTCTGGTGAGATTGGCTTTGAAAAAACCTCACCCGTGCACTCCAGCACCTGATCACAACCAATCACCAGACTTCCAGGACATTTCTGTGCCACACGACGCGCTTTATATTCCGCCAGAGCGTCGGCAATATCACGTGGGTTGGCCTCTTCATAAAGGAGGGATGCCTTAATGGCTTCCTCATCGATACGCGCTTTTTGAACCGTAAATGTCAGACCGGCATTTTCAAGCAGCTGACGACGAATGTCAGAACCTGATGCCAGGATAAGATCAGTTGGCATGTGGATAACCCTTGAAGAACCTCTTGGAAAAAACTTGGAGGAAATCCCCGAAATTCCACCCATTTGGGGAAATCCCCCAATCTCAGTCATTTTGTCAACGCCCCATGGCAATTTTTCCACGGGGGGTAAGGATAAAACTGGAATATGTATCTCGTTTAATGCGCCTAAGTTCTCAACACTATATACACAGAGTTATTTAATCCCCAACAACCATCTAAATAGTTGATAGTTATTACATTTTGATCATTTGAATTGATACAATTTTTCTATCATAGTACTTATACACACTAGAAATCCACGGGGATATTTTCGGGGACAGATCAATAATCCACCGAAAATGGCGACACTACAAAAACATCATCCTTCTTCTTTCTTTTATATTTATTTAAGAGGAGCAAAGACACAGGAGGATCACATGACCGAATTTTTGTATGACGCTTACCCATGGGTAAAATCCCTTCATGTAATTTCGGTCATCGCTTGGATGGCAGGATTGTTCTATTTGCCCAGGCTTTTCGTCTATCATGTAGAGAAGGTTGAAGCCGGAACAGAAGTTGATCAATTATTTCAAACAATGGAAATCAGATTGCTAAGGGCAATTATGAATCCGGCCATGATTGCGACCTGGGTTTTCGGTCTGATAATGGTATTTACGCCTGGCATAATCGATTGGTCTGCCTTTTGGCCCTATAGCAAGGCAGCGGCGGTCCTGTTCATGACTTGGTTTCATCATTGGCTAGGACACAGACGCAAAGATTTCTTACGGGGGGAAAACACCCGCACAGGGCGCACCTACCGGTTGATGAATGAACTTCCTACCGTTTTGCTGATCATTATTGTAATTTCGGTCATAGCACGGCCTTTCTAGCAACCTGTTGACTCTGTGAGGGTGCATCCCTATTTAGGGGTCAACCTAGCCGTCCGGCTGTGCGTATTTCCCTTTGAACGAAAACTGTGTGCCATTGTTGTGGCCGGTTAAGGATGTATTCCATGAGTGAATCCCATTTGAATCTTGCTGATCTAAAGGCTCAGAGCCCAAAGACTCTTTTGGCAATGGCTGAAGAGCTAGAAATCGAAAACGCGTCAACCATGCGCAAGGGCGACATGATGTTTTCGATCCTCAAGGAACGCGCTGAGGATGGTTGGACTATCGCCGGTGATGGTGTTCTGGAGGTTCTTCAGGACGGATTTGGATTTTTGCGTTCTCCTGAAGCAAATTACCTGCCGGGCCCAGATGATATCTACGTATCGCCTGACATGATCAGACAGTACTCTTTGCGTACTGGGGACACCATTCAGGGGGCGATCCGCGCCCCGGGTGAGAATGAGCGCTATTTTGGGTTAACGAGCGTAACGCTGATTAACTTTGAAGATCCAGAAAAAGCGCGTCATAAAATTGCTTTTGACAACCTAACGCCGCTTTACCCGGATGAGCGTTTGAAAATGGAAGTTGAAGACCCCACCATCAAGGATCGATCCGCACGGATTATTGATCTTGTTGCGCCAATTGGTAAAGGTCAGCGGTCCCTGATTGTCGCGCCACCGCGGACCGGTAAAACCGTTTTATTGCAGAATATCGCCAACTCTATCGAAAAGAATCATCCTGAATGTTATTTGATCGTTCTGCTGATTGATGAGCGTCCAGAAGAGGTGACCGATATGCAGAGATCGGTCAAAGGTGAGGTGATTTCCTCAACCTTTGATGAACCTGCAACGCGTCACGTTGCCGTTTCCGAAATGGTGATTGAAAAGGCCAAACGTTTGGTT
This sequence comes from Pseudoruegeria sp., assembly GCA_039972875.1. Lineage (GTDB taxonomy): Bacteria > Pseudomonadota > Alphaproteobacteria > Rhodobacterales > Rhodobacteraceae > Pseudoruegeria. The sequence goes on along the minus strand of JBDWMA010000052.1, from coordinate 84,454 downwards.
GAGCACAAACGGGACGTTGTGATCCTTTTGGATTCCATTACGCGTCTGGGTCGTGCTTTTAACACAGTTGTTCCATCTTCGGGTAAGGTATTGACCGGTGGTGTTGATGCGAATGCACTTCAACGTCCAAAACGGTTCTTTGGTGCGGCTCGGAACATCGAAGAAGGTGGGTCTTTGACGATCATTTCTACTGCTTTGATTGACACTGGTTCACGCATGGATGAGGTGATCTTTGAGGAATTCAAAGGTACAGGTAACAGCGAAATCGTTCTGGATCGTAAAGTTGCAGATAAACGGGTCTTCCCAGCGATCGACATTCTGAAATCCGGTACACGGAAAGAAGAACTGTTGGTTAATGCAAAAGATCTTCAGAAAACATTCGTATTACGTCGTATTTTGAACCCAATGGGCACCACAGATGCGGTTGAATTCTTGATTTCCAAGTTGAAGCAAACAAAATCAAACGATGAGTTCTTTGACTCTATGAATGCTTAGTCATTACCATGTAAGTGGTTGATAATAATGGATACAATTTTTGCACTTGCCTCCGCTCGGGGGAAAGCGGGCGTGTCTGTTCTTCGGGTTTCCGGATCGGAGGCCTTTGCCGCTGGTCGACGTTTGGCTGGATCTTTACCCCCGGTTCGACGCGCAGGTGTTCGAGTTCTTAGAGATGAGGATGGGGAACCTTTAGACGAGGCATTGGTTCTTGTTTTTGAAGCGGGTAAGAGCTTTACCGGTGAGGATACCATTGAATTACAATTGCACGGTAGTACTGCTGTGGTTGGATCAGTTTTACGTGTGTTGTCGGCTATGGATGGTTTGCGCTTGGCTGAACCGGGTGAATTTACACGGCGTGCTCTGGAAAATGAACGTCTTGATCTTGCCCAAATTGAAGGTTTGGGCGATTTAATTGAAGCAGAAACGGAAGCCCAACGCAAACAGGCGTTTCGTGTTCTCTCTGGTGCGTTAGGCGATAAGGCAGAATCTTGGAGAGTGGCATTGATCCGGGCTGCTGCTTTGATTGAGGCTACTATTGATTTTGCAGACGAAGACGTTCCCGTAGACGTCAGCCCAGAGGTTCTTGACCTTATTGACCGTGTTCATTCAGAGCTTTTGGCTGAGGCAACAGGATCCCATGTTGCAGAACGTATCCGGGATGGTTTTGAAATTGCAATTGTTGGCGAACCAAATGCTGGTAAAAGCACGCTTCTGAATGCTTTGGCGGGCCGTAATGCCGCGATTACGTCTGAAATTGCGGGTACAACTCGGGATGTCATTGAGGTGCGGATGGACCTGAATGGTTTGCCGGTGACTGTTTTGGATACAGCGGGCCTACGATCAACAGAAGATATTATTGAAGGTCTTGGGATTGAACGGGCAATTGTGCGTGCTGAACAAGCGGATCTCAGGATATTCCTAAAGGGTCCTGACATAATTGATCTTGGAATTTCACCTGATGGCGACGACATTGTGGTCCAGGGTAAAGGAGATTTAGGCAGGAGCGATGGCTTTTCTGTTTCTGGGAAAACGGGGCAAGGTATATCAGAACTTGTTGCTCGGATTACTAAAATTTTGGAACACCGTGCAAGTGGTGCAGGAACAGCAATTAGAGAGCGGCACCGCGTCGCAATCATAATTGGAATTGATGCTTTAGAATCGGCGCGAAGTGAGGTATGCAACGGACCTGATCGTGCTGAGTTGGCCGCCGAAGATCTTCGGACTGTAATTCGCTCATTAGATTCGTTGGTTGGGCGTGTAGACGTTGAGCAAATTCTCGACGAAATATTCGCAAGTTTTTGTCTTGGTAAGTAAGGAGTGTTTCACGTGAAACATTCAGACTTTGATGTTGTCGTGGTTGGCGGGGGGCACGCGGGTGCTGATGCAGCCCATGCTTCTGCACGGGCCGGGGCCCGTACTGCATTGGTGACACTACGGGCTGAAACCATTGGTGTGATGAGTTGTAATCCGGCAATCGGTGGCCTTGGTAAGGGACATCTTGTTCGAGAAATTGATGCTTTGGATGGTATTATGGGGCGTGTGGCTGACGTCTCAGGAATTCAGTTTCGGCTACTAAATCGACGTAAAGGCCCCGCTGTTCAAGGCCCAAGGACGCAAGCTGATCGGAAGCTTTATCGATTGGCGGTTCAACAAGAATTGGGTGCCCTTGAAAATCTACAAGTCGTAGAAGGTGAAGTGGCGGACCTACTCCAGGAAAAGAACGCGGTTTGTGGGGTTGTACTTGCAGACGGAACCAAAATTAGATCACACGCGGTTGTCCTCACAACGGGTACATTTTTGCGTGGAGTAATTCACATTGGGGATGTATCGCGACCTGGCGGGAGGATTGGAGATAGTCCCTCAATAAAATTGGCAGAACGCATTGATTCTTTTGGTTTATCTCTTGGTAGATTGAAAACCGGAACTCCACCACGTTTGGATGGAAAATCAATTAGATGGGACGTACTGGAAATGCAGCCGGGCGATGATGAACCATCGCTGTTTTCATTTATGTCAAAGTCGACCACTGCCAGACAAATTTCCTGTGCGATTACACATACAAATGAGAAAACGCACGATATTATTCGAGCAAATTTGGACCGTTCTGCGATGTATGGCGGACATATTGACGGTGTTGGTCCAAGATATTGCCCATCCATTGAGGACAAAGTTGTACGTTTTGCCGAAAAGACGTCGCATCAGATCTTTCTAGAACCAGAAGGAGTCGATGATGATACAGTCTACCCGAATGGTATATCAACGTCATTGCCTGTAGATGTACAGGATGACTATGTTCATTCGATCTTTGGTCTTGAAAATGCGAAAATATTGCAACCAGGCTACGCGATTGAATATGATTATGTTGACCCTCGAAGTTTAACGGAAACGTTAGAGTTGAAAGATGTTCCGGGACTATATCTCGCTGGCCAAATCAACGGGACCACCGGATATGAAGAGGCAGCCGCGCAAGGATTGGTTGCTGGGTTAAATGCGGCACGATCAGCTCAGGGTAAAACACCAGTTACATTTAGCAGATCTGAATCCTATATTGGCGTAATGATTGATGATTTGGTTACCCGCGGGGTAACCGAACCGTATAGGATGTTTACCTCCAGAGCTGAATTCAGATTGTCTCTGCGCGCAGACAATGCAGATCAGAGACTGACGCCAAAAGGTATCGATCTTGGTATTGTGGGAAAACATCGTACGGACCTGTTCAATGATAAGATGGAACGGATGCAAAACGCTCGTAGGATGTTAGAGGATTATAAGGTTACATCTAGGCGACTCGCGGAACATGGCGCGAAGATCAACAAAGACGGCCCTCGTCGAAATGGCTATAACGCTTTGTCTATACCGGACATGGATTTTTCAAAACTTATTGAAATTGAACCAAGCTTCGCGGACATTGCCCCCGAAATTCAATCCCAAATTTCAAAAGACGCTCTTTATCAAAACTATCTAGAGCGTCAACAAAAGGACATTGATGCGCTTGCTCGTGACGAAAACCAAATAATACCAGATGGCTTTAACTATGTTGGCATGCAAGGTCTTTCGAATGAGTTGCGTACAAAATTGGAGAAAGTCAAACCAAGAACACTTGGGCAGGCTGGTAGGGTGGATGGTATGACACCGGCAGCCTTGTCGCTTGTCCTTGCTAAGGTAAAACAGTTCGAAAAGAAACAGGTGGGATGATTTTACATTCTGACGAATTTACCTCGGAATTTGATGTTTCACGTGAAACATTGGAGCGATTGGACATATATGCGGAACTTCTTAAAAAGTGGAATCCGGCCATAAATCTTGTATCCAAAAAGACAATTGATGAAGTTTGGTCTCGTCACATGTTGGACTCAGCTCAAATTTCGAAATTGGTGAAAAAATCGGACAAGCATTGGGTGGATTTGGGGTCTGGTGGCGGATTTCCGGGAATGGTTGCGGCTATTCTTGCTACAGATATTGATGAGAGCATCTCTTTTACTTTAATCGAAAGTGACAAGAGAAAATCAGTGTTTTTACGCACCGTGGCACGGGAAACGGGCGTGAAGGTGGTCGTTCACGATACAAGAATTGAATCTACGCCGTCACAGGGTGCTGACATTTTGACAGCGCGCGCACTTGCGCCTCTTGACGACTTACTTGAGTATTGTGAATTGCACCTAAAACCGGCTGGTCGCGCAATTTTTCCCAAAGGGATGAGTTATCAACAAGAGATTGTAGACGCAGAAGCCAGATGGGACTTTTCTGTGCAAACGATCCCAAGTATGACTGATGCACAGGCTGTCTTACTTGAGATAAAAGGAATTTCACGTGTCTGACCCCCTACGTCCTTCCGGCCCGAAGATTGTGGCAGTTGCAAACCAAAAGGGTGGGGTTGGAAAGACAACAACAGCTATTAATTTGGCGGCGGCTTTATCGGAAATTGGAAAAAAAGTCCTTCTTGTCGATATTGATCCTCAAGGTAACGCTTCCACAGGCTTGGGTATCGATCAAAATAGGCGCATAAATACGGCATATGATCTAATTGCAGGCGAAGTATCGCTTGATGATGTCATCCAGAATACTGAAATAGACGGCCTTACAATTATTCCAGCAACTACAGATCTAAGTTCAGCTGATATTGAATTGTTTTCTAACGAAAAACGCAGTTTTCTATTGCATGATGCATTAAGACAGCCTGCTATAGATAACTATGAATTGGACTATATCCTAATTGATTGCCCGCCATCACTGAATCTCTTGACAGTCAATGCAATGGTTGCGGCCCATTCTGTGTTAGTACCCCTACAATCAGAATTCTACGCCCTTGAAGGGTTATCACAACTCATGTTGACGATTCGAGAGGTTCGTCAGACCGCCAATCCAAACCTTCGAATTGAGGGCGTGGTCATGACGATGTATGACGGTCGCAATAACTTGTCTCGTCAAGTAGAGTTGGATGCTCGGGAAAATTTGGGTGAATTGGTTTTTAAGACAGTGATTCCAAGAAATGTCCGAGTTAGCGAAGCGCCGTCGTATGCCTTACCCGTTACGCAATATGATCCGGCGTCTAAAGGTAGTGAGGCCTATAGAAATATGGCGAAAGAACTCGTCGCTCGACACGTTGAATAATTGAGGTAGGAATTCATAATGGCTGACAAAAAATCAGAACGTCGAGGATTGGGTCGCGGACTATCTGCTCTGATGGCCGATGTTGCTCTGGATGAGGGGATATCTGCTGAGAAATCCGGCCCCAAATCAGACTTTCTGATCCCAGTTGAAAAAATTCGACCAAATCCAGATCAACCCCGCCGTACTTTTTCGGAAGACGCCCTAAAAGAGTTGTCTGAATCGATTAGAGAAAAAGGAATTATCCAACCTCTAATTGTTCGTCAGGATCCGAAAGATCCAGATATGTTCGAAATTGTAGCGGGTGAGCGCAGATGGCGCGCCGCTCAACTGGCACAACTTCATGAGCTACCGGCTATTGTTCGGTCTCTTGATGATACAGAAGTCCTTGAAATTGCGATTATTGAGAATATCCAGCGCGCTGATTTGAATGCCGTCGAAGAAGCTGTTGGATATCGTCAGTTGATGGACAGGTTCGGGCATACACAGGAAAAACTTGCGGAGGCCTTGTCCAAAAGTAGATCCTATATTGCGAATTTGCTTCGGTTGTTAAATTTACCAGATGATGTTCTGCAACTGTTGCGCGATGGAAAAATCAGTACTGGACACGCACGGGCGCTTATTACAACGAGTAATCCTTCGGAATTGGCTGCAATTGTCGTTGAAAAGGGGCTTTCTGTAAGGGACACTGAAAAACTTGCAAAGCATGGTGTACAAAAACGGGAATTAAAGACACCTCGTCCAAGAGGTGATAAAGATGCAGATACAGTTGCGCTCGAGGGTGATCTATCTGCTACGTTGCGAATGCGTGTAAGCGTTGATCATGAAACGGGAAAAGAGAATGGAAAAGTAACGATTTCCTATAAGTCGTTGGAACAATTGGATGAATTGTGCCGAATTTTGTCTCTTACGAATTAGGTCTGGTCCAGATAAAGACCAATACACAAACAAGGACAGTGGCCTGAATTATCAGAACCACTGTTTTTACACCTAAAAAAAGCGATAGAGAAAAGGCAACTAGTATTGAAATAGTGGCCAATCTTTTTGCTTTTGAACTGATCGCCCCGTTTTCATTCCAATCCTGAATTGAGGATCCAAATGTCGGATGATGGATCAGCCATTGATGCAAGCGATTGGATGAACGTGCGAAAGAAAACGCGGCGAGAAGAAGAAAAGGTACCGTTGGTAAAAGTGGTAAAATTACACCAATCATGCCTAAAGCTAATGATATTAGTCCAAGAAGTGCCCAAAAATACTTCATTTTTTAATCCGGTATCAAAGTACGGAGTATCGCATTTAGGACCACACGTCCGTCATCGGTCGCTCGTAGAATATAAGGGTCTGAATCCACCATTCCAATTTCTTCTAAATGATTAATCTTACCCTCGGATAGTGGTCGGCCTGATAGGTCTTTGAAACGTTGTTTTGAGATACCCTCGCGAAGACGTAGGCCCATCAATAAATATTCCTTTGCCTGATCTAAACTGGATATAGTTTCACGCGATTTCTCACCGGACCCATTCCTTTGTACTTCGGTCAGCCAACGATTGGGTTGTTTCCAAGTTTCCGTCGCCAATTTGGCACCTTGTAAAGTAATTCTGCCATGGGCGCCGGGACCAATTCCGAGATAGTCCCCATACCTCCAATAAATCAAATTATGTCTCGATTGCGCTGAATCGGCTGCATGATTTGATACTTCGTAAGCTGGTAGGCCAGCCGCCGCACAAATTTCTTGGGTCGCAGAATACATATCGGCAGCAGTATCATCTATCGGAATTCCAGAGAGTTTTCCGGCTGCATACCTATCCCCAAATGCTGTACCATCTTCTATGGTTAATTGATAAAGTGACAGATGATCAATGGCCATGGAAAGGGCTTCGGACAACTCACTTTTCCATTGTGTTAAGGTTTGGTCCTGTCTTGCATAGATGAGATCAAAACTGACCCTATCAAAGGCTTTTCTCGCGATATCGAAGGCATCTTTGCCCTCTTTTACGGTATGAAGGCGGCCTAATCGTTTTAGATCTGTATCGTTTAGGGCCTGAATACCCATAGAGATCCGGCTTACACCTGCGTCTCTGTAGCCTAGAAATCGACCAGCTTCTACAGAACTAGGATTTGCCTCTAACGTGACTTCAAAGTCGTTAGATTGCGGCCAAGTCCGACGAATTGTATCTAGAATATCATGTACAATATTTGGTTGCATGAGGCTGGGCGTACCACCGCCAAAAAAAACTGTATTTAATACACGAGGACCAATTTCAGAACCAGCACGTTTGATTTCTGAAACATAGGCATCGCGCCAGGCTGCCTGGTCAATTTTGGCAGCGACATGTGAATTAAAGTCGCAATAGGGACATTTAGATTGGCAAAATGGCCAATGAATATAGAGACCAAAGCCTCCATTTTGCCAATCTTCAATCAAAACAACCTGCAACCAGTTTTCTGAACGCATCGGCTCGGTGGCTCATGCCATGTTTGCGATCGGGGTCCATCTCACCGAAAGTGATTGTTTCACCAATTGGTTGGAAAACAGGATCGAATCCAAACCCGTGAGTACCGCGCATTGGCCAAACGAGTTGTCCATTGACAGCGCCGGCAAAAACTTCGTCATGTCCGTCGGGCCAAGCAATACATAATGTACAACAGAATCTAGCCAACCGCGGGGCCGGGGCCTGTTTCACATCAAGCAAGGATTGAACCTTTTCCATAGCCAATGGAAAATCCCGACCACTTGGTGTTTCTGCCCAATCAGCCGTATAGACACCGGGGGCGCCATCAAGCGCTTCAACCTCTAGACCACTGTCGTCTGATAATGCGGGGAGACCCGAAGATTTTGCCGCAAAATGCGCCTTAATTCGTGCATTACCTGCAAATGTAGACTCGGTTTCTTCGGGTTCTTCGAAACCAAGCGCGCCAGCTGACACGACTTCGACCCCAAATGGGGCTAGCAAGGCCCCAATTTCAAAGAGCTTTCCTTTGTTGTGGCTGGCTAGAACGATTTTGGTTTCGGAGAGTTTACGCATGTTTAAGCCACCGCGGCTTTTTGGGCTGCGACCAGTTCGGAAACTCCTTTTTCTGCTAGGTCTAACAGTTCATCCATTTGGGGACGAGAGAAGGTGGAGCCTTCAGCAGACATTTGAACCTCGATCAATTGACCAGATCCTAGCATAACGAAATTGCCATCAACTCCGGCTTCAGAGTCTTCTGGATAATCCAAATCCAACACTGGTTGTCCTGCGTAAATTCCGCAGGAAATCGCTGCAACAGGGTCTACCAACGGATCGGAAATGACATCCCCGGTTTTCATCAGTTTATTGATGGCAAGGCGCAAAGCCACCCAACCCCCTGTGATTGAGGCACACCGTGTCCCGCCGTCGGCCTGAATCACATCGCAATCGACGGTAATCTGACGTTCGCCAAGTGCAACTCTGTCTACGCCAGCCCGCAAAGAACGACCGATCAAACGTTGAATTTCTTGTGTTCGGCCGGATTGTCCGTTTTTGGCCTCTCGACGCATCCGTGTGTTTGTCGCACGAGGTAGCATACCATATTCGGCGGTCACCCAACCAAGGCCAGAATTTTTCAGAAATGATGGAACCCGAGCATCGATGGTCGCCGTACACAAAACATGTGTGTCACCGCATTTGATCAGGCAAGAGCCTTCTGCGTGTTTTGTGATGCCGGTTTCAATCGAAACTGGGCGCATTTCATTAACGTTTCTGCCGGAGGGACGCATAAATAGTTCCTTTGTCTAAGGTTTGGGCACAGATATCCGTGACAAGCGCAAAATAGCAAGCCCGATTGACCTCTGGTGACAATCGACTTTAATGGTCATTGCAATAATTGACGGGCTCCAATGACCGACCGAAGCAAAGTTCTGAGTGAAATGAATGATCGCAGCCGAGAAGTGTTTCGGCGAGTGGTCGAAGGCTATCTTGAATCTGGTGACCCGGTTGGGTCTCGGACGTTGACACGGACGTTGTCGGAAAAGGTGTCTGCAGCAACGGTACGAAATGTCATGCAAGATTTAGAACATCTTGGCCTACTAGAGGCGCCTCATATTTCTGCGGGACGGATTCCCACGCAATCTGGCCTTAGGATGTTTGTGGACGGCTTACTAGAAGTCGGCAGCATGGATCGAAATGATCAAGCAAAGATAGAGACCAGCCTTGATGGTCCTGAAGGAGATGTTGGAAGCCTGTTGGATCGGGTTGGATCGGCTTTGTCTGGGTTGACGCAGGGGGCGAGCCTTGTCCTTGCCCCAAAGCATGAGGCCCCAATAAAGCACATTGAATTTGTTTCACTCGGACCAGAGCGGGCACTGGTGGTCTTGGTGTTTGGTGACGGGCATGTGGAAAACCGCGTGTTCCGCCCTCCATTGGGTCAGACGCCGTCTAGCCTCAGAGAGGCAGCTAATTTTCTAAATGCCGTAGCTGAGGGACGTACATTGTCTGATTTGCGAACTGCGGTCACGACAGAGATCCGCAAACGGCGACAGGAAATCGACGTATTGGCCCGAGATCTCGTTGAAAGCGGTATGGCTTTATGGGCAGATGAAGGCGAATCTTACGAACGTTTGATTGTGCGTGGTCGCGCGAATCTTCTACAAGAGAATGACGAGGCTGCGGATCTTGAACGGGTCCGGACACTATTTGATGACCTCGAACGCAAACGAGACATCGCCGAATTCCTCGAACTTGCCGATGATGGGGAGGGTGTTCGCATTTTTATTGGCTCTGAGAACAAACTATTTTCACTTTCGGGTTCCTCTTTGGTGGTTTCTCCCTATATGAACGCTGATCGAAAAATTGTGGGCGCGGTTGGGGTCATCGGACCGACGCGTCTGAACTACGGACGAATTGTGCCGATTGTAGATTACACGGCGCAGCTGGTTGGGAAATTAATCTCCGATCAGGGACAATAGGTGAGACATGGCTGAGCCAAGGAAAGAAAACGAGTTTCTGGACGATCTGGACGCTTTGGAAGAAGAGCTCTTCGGAGAAGAAGAGATCGATATCACTCAGGAAGAAGAAGACGCGGATGAGTTGGAAGCGCTTCGTGAGGAACGCAATCAGCTAAAAGACCGCGTCATGCGGATCATGGCGGATGCGGAAAACAGCCGTAAACGCAGTGAGCGGGATCGCCGCGAAGCTGAACAGTACGGTGGTTCAAAACTGGCGCGTGATATGCTGCCCGTTTACGACAACCTATCTCGTGCTTTGGAAGCAATTTCCGAAGAGGCACGTGAGGCCAATAAAGCGCTGATTGAAGGTGTTGAGCTGACCAAACGTGAAATCCTGAGCGTTTTTGGAAAACACAAAATTGAATCTATCACACCAGAAATTGGTGACAGGTTTGATCCAAAACAACATCAGGCGATGTTTGAAGCACCTGTGCCGGGCACAAAATCTGGAGATATCATTCAGGTGATGGCCGAAGGCTTTATGCTTCATGACAGGCTGCTGCGCCCTGCGCAGGTTGGCGTGTCTTCGACTCCTAAATCCTAAGATATTAAGTCCCGGCCAAGTGCCGGGATTTATTCTTCTAAGGCCTTTAATTCATACAGCAGTTCAAGGGCTTGTTTTGGGGTTAATTCGTCAGGGTGAATTTCAGACAGTTTCTCTTTTATCGGCGATGGCCCTGCTGGTTTCGTCGAAATTGGCACGGGCGCGATAGAGAATAAAGGCAAATCATCAATGAGCGCTTTTTGTTTTACGCCACCTTCGCGCTCTCCCTGCTCCAACGATTCCAGCACGATCCGCGCGCGTTCGACCACAGAGTCGGGCAACCCGGCAAGCTTAGCGACCTGTACCCCATAAGATCGATCCGCAGCACCTTTACGGACCTCATGGAGGAATATCACATCTCCCTCCCACTCCTTGACGGCGACAGTGGCATTTTCCACACCTGAAAGTTTGGCTGCAAGGGAGGTCATTTCATGGTAGTGCGTTGCAAAAAGTGCCCTAGACCCATTCACCTCATGAAGGTGTTCCAAAGTCGCCCATGCGATAGACAACCCGTCATAGGTTGCGGTTCCACGCCCAATTTCATCAAGTATAATTAGGGCGCGTTCATCTGCTTGGTTCAAAATTGCAGCGGTTTCTACCATTTCAACCATGAATGTCGATCGTCCGCGGGCGAGGTCATCCGCCGCGCCAACTCTGGAAAAGAGCTGTGACACCAAACCAATGTGAGCGGACGTCGCTGGTACAAAACACCCCATTTGTGCCAAGAGGGCTATCAAGGCATTTTGTCGCAAGAACGTAGATTTACCTGCCATGTTCGGGCCGGTTAACAACCAGACATCTGCGCCGTCAGAACCATCAGCCAATCCACAATCATTGGCGATGAAGGGGCCAGTCCCCGATTTACGCAAAGCGCGCTCGACAACTGGATGACGTCCGCCAATTATTTGAAAGGTACGATTGTCATCGATTAAAGGCCGGCACCAGTTTTCACCAACGGCTAGATCCGCCATTGCGGCAGATAAATCGAACTCGGCCAGCGCGCCGGCTGTCTGTCCAATCTGTGCTGATACGTCCAGTATGGCTTGTTTTAAAGTTTCATAGAGACGTTTTTCTATTTCCAGCGCACGGTTACCGGCGTTTAGTATCTTCGTTTCCATTTCGGACAAAGGTACCGTTGTAAATCGCACGGCATTGGCCGTAGTTTGTCGGTGGATAAAGGTTTCAGAAAGCGGGGCGGAGAGCATTTTCTCGGCATGGGTCGCGGTGGTTTCAACAAAATACCCAAGTACATTGTTGTGTTTTACCTTAAGCGCGGTAATCCCGGTGACATTGGCATATTCAGCCTGCATCGCTGCGATAACGCTACGACCTTCGTCCCGAAGTGTGCGGGCCTCATCCAATTCCTCGTGATAGCCAGGGGCGATGAAACCACCATCGCGGGCCAACAGTGGTGGATCTGCCACCAATGCTTCGTCCAATAGATCAAGCACCGTGTCATGACCGGCCAAATCTCGTGTTGAGGCCGTAAGCAACGGGGGCAATTCGACCGGGGATAGGGTTTCAAACAATACCAGCGCTTGAGTTAGACCGCTGCGGATAGCGGCCAAATCACGAGGTCCAGCCCGATCCAGTCCAATGCGGGAAAGAGCACGGTCCATATCAGGGGCTTTGCGCAAAGTGTCACGCAGGTCTTCTCGTTGAATGTTATGATCAACAAAGTGATTCACCGCATTGAGGCGTTCATGGATAGCGTTTAAGTCGCGGGAAGGGCTCGATAGTCGGCGATCAAGCAAACGTGCACCAGAAGCTGTCACCGTTCTGTCAATTGCGGCAATCAACGATCCCTCGCGTCCACCACTTAGGGCTTGGGTCAGTTCAAGGTTTCGACGAGTCGCCGCATCTATTTGCATCACCCCGCCGGAGCTTTCCCTATGGGGGGCGCGTAGAAGCGGGAGTTTCCCCTTTTGGGTGATATCGAGGTATTCCACAATTGCGCCCATAGCCGAGATTTCTGCGCGACCAAATTGGCCAAAGGCATCTAGGGTTGAAACGTTTAGGAGTGTCGTCACTCGAGTTTCGGCCGCTGAACTGTCAAAACTTCCCCGTGACAAAGGCGTCGAAGCAGCACCAGATTCAGAGACTAATTCTGCCAATTCTCGTTCTTGTGTCTCAGAGATAAGGACTTCGCGTGGGCCAAGTCGGGCTAGTTCAGGCCCCAGTCGCACACGAGGGCATGAGATTACGTGGAATTCCCCAGTAGAGATATCCACCCAAGCCAACGCCCCTTCGGACCTTAGCTCTGAGTAAGCTGCTAGGAAATTATTGCGACGGGCCTCAAGCAAGGAATCTTCGGTCAATGTTCCAGGTGTCACCAGCCGGACGACCCCTCGTTTTACGACGGATTTTCCTCCGCGTTTTTTAGCCTCTGCCGGGCTTTCGAGTTGTTCACATACGGCAACGCGAAACCCTTTTCGGATCAGCGTTAGAAAATAGCTTTCGGCGGCATGATGCGGCACGCCGCACATGGGGATATCCTCCCCCTGATGTTTGCCACGTTTGGTAAGCGCAATATCCAATGCCTCAGCTGCAGCAACAGCATCGTCAAAGAACATTTCATAGAAATCGCCCATGCGATAAAACAACAGAGCATCAGGATACTCCGCTTTGATTTCTAGAAACTGCGCCATCATTGGCGTCACACCCGTTTTCGCCTGGTTCACTCTCGCCCCCAAGTGCATTATATTTATCGGTTAGACCCGTTGTGGTTTTTTACGCGGGTTCATCCGGAAAAACGACCCGAAATTTAAGATGGGCAGAGGAAGATCCTTATGTTTGACGAGCCGATGAAGTTGGGCGATTCAAAACCACTGGCCAGAGGGACATATCGGTCGATATATTCTGTGCCGGGACGCGATGACGTGATGATCAAGGTAATGCACCCACCGGAGCTAAATCCCGCAAAACCCATTCGAAACTGGATCAAAGCGCGCAGCAGAACTCAAATGTTTCGATTTTTGTTCAGGGAATATGACTACTACCTTCGCCTAAAGATCCAACAAGAGGAGCTACAGGAGCCATTACCGATTACGAACCTCATGGCGCTTATTCAGACGGATAAAGGTCTGGGGATGGTTGTTGAAAAAATCGGTCCCAAAGGAGATGGGATTGGGAAGACTGTTGAAAAGCTCCAATCTTCTGGCAATTTTACCGATTATCATGTTGCGCTGATTAATGAGCTTATTCAACAGATAATGCTTTGGGATATGCAAGTGAATGACATGAATCCCGGTAATATCGTTTTGGATGAAAAAGGGGACACTGACCGATTTGTTTTGGTCGATGGATTTGGGGATTCTAATTTCATCCCGATCAAAAGTTTCCTAAAATCCGCTAATTCACGCAGTTTGTCGAAAAAATTTGAGAGTTTAGCGAAATATTTGCAAAAATCCTGGGATTCAGAGGCCAAACGTATTGAATGATCGGCTGGGGTATCTTACGCGGGATCTAAGAGAGTGAGAGGGATTAAAATGGCAACCAGTACGAAGGTGACCGCAGAAGAAGCACTGACATATCATATGAACCCAAGCCCGGGTAAATATGAGGTCGTTGCGACAAAACCGATGACAACCCAGCGCGATCTGTCGCTTGCTTATTCACCGGGCGTGGCCGTTCCGGTTGAGGCGATCGCAGAGAACCCAGAGGCAGCGTATGATTATACCACCAAGGGCAATACCGTTGCGGTAATTTCGAATGGAACCGCGATTTTGGGCCTTGGTAATTTGGGGGCTCTTGCGTCGAAGCCCGTGATGGAAGGTAAAAGCGTCCTGTTCAAACGGTTTGCGGACGTGAATTCTATCGATATTGAGCTGGATACCGAAGATCCTGAAGCCTTTATCAATGCTGTTAGACTTATGGGCCCAAGTTTTGGCGGCATTAACCTTGAGGATATTAAAGCGCCGGAATGTTTCATCATTGAGCAACGCCTTAAGGAAGAAATGGACATTCCTGTCTTTCACGATGATCAGCATGGGACAGCGGTTATTTGCGCTGCAGGATTGATCAACGCGTTAAAGATCTCGGGAAAACGCATCGAAGATTGTCGTATTGTCTTGAACGGTGCTGGTGCAGCGGGAATTGCCTGTATTGAGCTGATCAAAGCCATGGGGGCGAAACATGACAATTGTTTGGTTTGCGATACCAAAGGTGTGATCTATCAGGGTCGGACGGCTGGAATGAATCAGTGGAAGTCGGCCCACGCTGCAAATACAGACTCCCGCACCCTTGAAGAGGCGATGAAAGGGGCGGATGTATTTCTAGGGGTTTCTGCAAAAGGGGCGGTGACTTCGGAAATGGTGGCCGCAATGGCACCTAATCCAGTTATTTTCGCGATGGCGAATCCTGATCCGGAAATCACTCCAGAAGAGGCCCATGCTGTCCGCGAAGACGCAATAGTTGCCACGGGTCGTTCAGACTATCCAAATCAGGTAAATAATGTATTGGGTTTCCCATATCTGTTTCGGGGTGCGCTGGATATCCATGCACGAGCCATCAACGATGAGATGAAAATCGCCTGTGCACGGGCGTTGGCAGATCTTGCGCGCCAAGATGTGCCAGATGAAGTTGCGCTGGCCTATGGCACGAAGCTGACCTTTGGGCGCGATTATATTATTCCAACGCCATTTGATCCGCGTTTGATCCATGTAATTCCGCCCGCAGTCGCTAGGGCTGGGATGGATACTGGTGTCGCCCGTCGTCCGATTGTGGATATGGATGGTTATGAATTGGCGTTGAAATCCCGGATGGATCCAACCGCGTCAGTTTTGCGTGGGATCAACACCCGTGCCCGCGCGGCGCAGGCGCGTATGATCTTTTCTGAGGGTGATGATGATCGCGTTCTAAGTGCTGCTGTAAATTATCAAAGGTCCGGCTACGGTCAGGCTGTTGTTGTTGGCCGGGAAGAAGAGGTAAAGGCAAAGCTAGTAGCTTCTGGTCTTGGGGACGCTTACGAATCTCTTGAGATTGTGAATGCGAAAAACTCGTCACATCTCGAAGAGTACAAAGACTTTTTGTATCAACGTTTGCAGCGCAAGGGCTTTGATAAATCAGATATTCATCGTTTGGCAGCGCGGGATCGCCACGTATTTTCTGCGTTGATGTTGGCGCACGGTCACGGCGATAGCGTGGTGACCGGCGCGACGAGGAAGTCAGCACAGGTTCTTGAAATGTTGAACCATGTCTTTGATGCAAAGGCGGAGGATGGCGCTGTTGGTGTGACTGCGCTGTTGCACAACGGTCGGATTGTTCTAATCACGGATACTCTGGTGCATGAATGGCCAGAGCAAGATGACCTAGCCAATATAGCCATTCGAGGGGCAGAAGTTGCTCGGATGATGGGGCTAGAGCCGCGCGTGGCTTTTGTTAGCTTTTCGACCTTTGGTTATCCGGTGACAGAACGGGCCGTGAAAATGCACGGCGCGCCCCAGGTTCTAGATGAAATGGGCGTTGATTTTGAATACGAAGGCGAGATGACAGTTGATGTGGCTTTGAACACAACCGCTCAAGAAGCTTATCCGTTTTCGCGTCTGACCGGGCCAGCCAACATACTGGTGGTGCCCGCCCGTCACTCTGCCTCTATTTCGGTGAAATTGATGCAAGAGATGGCCGGCGCTACTGTCATCGGCCCAATCCTTGCGGGGATAGATCAATCTATCCAAATTTGTTCGACCGGGTCGACGTCAAATGACATTCTAAATATGGCGCTCTTGGCGGCCTGTAAGGTGTCAAAATGACTATATACAACCTTGGATCGATCAATGCGGATCATGTTTATGACGTGCCGCATTTGCCAGGTCCGGGAGAAACGCTTTCCGCCCGCGGCCTCACAATTGGCTTGGGCGGAAAGGGGACGAACCAATCTGTTGCGGCGGCCCGTGCGGGGTCTTCGGTTGTTCATATCGGTGCCGTTGGAACAGACGGTGAGTGGGCAAAAGATCGAATCGCTGACTATGGAGTTGATGTTTCCTTTGTTGATGTGATTGAGGGGCCGACAGGCCATGCGATTATCAACGTGGATCAAGACGCAGAAAACGCGATCGTCTTGTTAAAAGGTGCAAACCATGCATTCGCGTTGGATCTGGTCGAAAAGGCCTTATCCAATGCGCATGAGGGAGACAGCCTAATGTTGCAAAATGAAACCGGGTTTCAGGCCGAGGCAGCACGTATTGCGCAAGCAAAGGGTCTAAACATCATCTATTCCGCCGCGCCATTTTCTGTTGATGCGATAAAAGCAGTTTTACCTTTTATTACACTCTTGGCGGTCAACGAAATTGAGGCGGCGCAGCTCGCAGATGCGCTGGGCGTTGCCCCTGAAAATTTGGATATCCCCGAGGTCCTGATTACGCGTGGCAAAGACGGCGCGACGTGGCGGTCCAAAACGGACGACACGCATCATTGTGAGAGTTTT
This sequence comes from Pseudoruegeria sp., assembly GCA_039972875.1. Taxonomy (GTDB): domain Bacteria; phylum Pseudomonadota; class Alphaproteobacteria; order Rhodobacterales; family Rhodobacteraceae; genus Pseudoruegeria. Next base: position 67,414 of record JBDWMA010000052.1, on the reverse strand, counting down.
TCGGTTGAGGCCGTGGATACCACGGCAGCTGGTGATACGTTTGCTGGATTTTTCGCGGCAGGCCGAGAACAAGGGATGACGGTCCCTTCGGCAATGGCGTTGGCGTCTGCAGCAGCAGCCCTAAAAGTCACACGTGCTGGAGCGGCAGATGCCATTCCAACACGTGCTGAGGTAGAGGTCTTTCTGGCGGACGTTTAATTGATGTATTTCTTAGCAAAGGGCGCGTCTTCACCCCAAAGCTGATGAACTCTTTGGTCCCGTTTGCAGGCCTTGCGATAGAGCTTATAGGCCTCTGATTTCTTTTTGGGGCCAAACCGAGTCAGAACCCGTTTTGATCCTTTGTAGTAATCCTGATGATAGGCTTCGGCTGGATAAAAGGGGGCTGCATTTAAGATCGGCGTTACAATTTTCGCCCCGAGATCAGAACCCGCTTTTGCTTTTGCGGCCTCTGCTGCTTTGCGTTCAGATGCATCACCGGTGAAAATAGCTGTTCGGTAGCTATCACCACGGTCACAAAATTGCCCACCAGCATCAGTTGGATCAACAGATCGGAAAAACAAGGACAAGATTTGATCGTAACTTATAATATCGGAGTCATAGGTTATTCGAACGGCTTCATAATGGCCGGACCCGCCTTTGCTGACTTCTTTATAGGTCGGATCTGATTTACCACCACCTGTAAATCCGCTTTCGGCTTCTATTACGCCTTTGACGCTTTCGAAATCGCTTTCGACACACCAGAAACAACCGCCTGCTACAACCGCAGTCTCTGGCGATGCTGCGTGAACTTGATTGTAGGTTAATGCTGCGCCGAAACATATGGCAAGACTTAGTAAGGCTGGTTTTGTTTTCGTTGTAAGGTAACGCATGAAATACCCCTTTCGACGCCAGCATGTACTGGCAAGGTTGGGCTATGCAATGCACCGAAGTGTGAGCTCACCCATAGGTGAAGACAATTTATCCCTTGGCGGGGGCCTCTGATTTGTTAGCTTCAGGGAAAGGTCTCATAAATGGTACAAGATATGCGGATAGCAATGTGGTCGGGTCCCCGAAATTTATCGACAGCGATGATGTATTCCTTTGGTGCTCGGACTGATTGTACCGTCTGGGATGAACCGTTTTATGCGGCATATCTAAATGCCACAGGTTTATCTCACCCTATGGATGACGTGGTTGTTAAAAGTGGCGAACCCGATCCGGACAAGGTCATTTCTACCTGTTTAGGCCCTATTCCTGACGGTAAACCACATTTTTACCAAAAACACATGACGCATCACATGCTGAATGGGTTTGATCGAGGTTGGATTGCATCGATGAAAAACGTTTTTTTAATTCGACATCCGGCGCGGGTCATTGCCAGTTATGCGATCAAGAGAGAAGGCCCAACGCTAGAGGACATTGGATTTTCCCAACAGATCGAAATGATCAAGGCTTTAGATGCCCGAGGTGAAGATGTTGTTGTGGTGGATTCCGCGGCGATCCGACGTAACCCAGAAGCTATGATTAAACGGTTGTGCGCCGCTATTGATCTGCCCTTTGATGCGCAAATGCTAAAGTGGCGGGCCGGGGGGCATCCCAATGATGGAGTGTGGGCCTCTCATTGGTATGGTGCGGTGCATAAATCGACTGGTTTTGCTGGGGCCGAAGGCAAACTACCAGAGCTGAGTGATCCATATCAAAACGTATTGGCCCAAGCCTTACCGATGTATGAGGATATGTTGGCACGGGCAATTTAGTATTTTGGCATCGCGAGAGCGACAATCGCGACATTACCCTTTAGATACAAAAAGGGCGCTAAATTTCTATGGCCATTTGACCAGAAATTAGCGCCCAATTGTTTATTTTACGCGACGGTTCCGGGCCGCAATTAGTTTTAGACGCAGGGCGTTCAGTTGGATAAACCCAGCTGCATCTTTTTGGTCATAGGCGCCTGCATCATCCTCAAAGGTCACGTGGGCCTCAGAGTAGAGAGAGTGGTCCGACCACCGGCCAACAGTCCGCGCAACACCTTTGTAAAGTTTCAGGCGAACGGTGCCTGTGACGTGTTCTTGTGATTTATCGATTGCCGCTTGCAGCATCTCACGCTCTGGGCTGTACCAGAAACCATTGTAAACAAGCTCTGCATATTTTGGCATCAGCTCATCTTTGAGGTGCATCGCGCCACGGTCCATGGTGATTTGTTCGATCCCACGGTGTGCCTCAAGCAAGACGGTCCCGCCAGGCGTTTCATATATACCACGAGATTTCATGCCAACGAACCGACCTTCGACCAGATCAAGACGGCCAATCCCATGTTTTCCACCAAGTTCGTTTAATTTGGTCAGAACGGTTGCGGGGCTCATGGCCTCACCGTTGATACTGACGGCATCGCCTTTTTCAAAACCGACTTCGATAAACTCTGGCGTATTCGGGGCATCCTCGGGGTTAACTGTCCGCTGATAGACATAGTCCGGTGCATCAATCGCCGGATCCTCAAGGACTTTGCCTTCTGAAGAGGTATGCAAAAGGTTCGCATCCACTGAGAAGGGCGCTTCTCCACGTTTGTCCGTGGCGATTGGGATTTGATGCGCTTCGGCGAATTCTAGCAATTTGGTCCGCGATTGCAGGTCCCATTCACGCCAAGGGGCGATAACTTTTATGTCTGGGTTCAGTGCGTAGGCCGCCAACTCGAACCGAACTTGGTCATTTCCTTTGCCGGTGGCGCCATGGGCGACCGCATCTGCACCTGTTTCCGCAGCGATTTCAACCAAACGCTTTGAGATCAAAGGGCGGGCGATGGATGTGCCAAGCAAGTACAGACCTTCATAAAGGGCATTCGCACGGAACATTGGGAAAACAAAATCGCGAACGAATTCTTCGCGAACATCTTCGATATAGATGTTGTCCGGGTTGATGCCCAGAAGCTCTGCTTTTTTACGGGCGGGCTCTAATTCTTCGCCCTGACCAAGGTCAGCAGTAAAGGTTACGACTTCGCAACCATATTCGGTTTGAAGCCATTTCAGAATGATCGATGTGTCAAGGCCACCGGAATAGGCCAGGACGACTTTTTTAGGGGCGGACATCTGGATCTCCATCATCTTTTTGAGTTTCTTCGCGCGTTACCGGGTTTTTTCGCTGAGGGCAAGGGATGGACGCTATTCTGATTTGGTTGAACCGTGCAGTTAAGACTGATACTTAAGGTTGAATTTTTAGTGTTGGAACAAATTTGTGCTGTTTTGGAAATTAATTACACATTCGTTTCGGCAGGTTTTAGGTAACCTAAAGGCTGCGATCATAGCTTTTGTACCGCTTATCATTGTCCTTTTGGTTGCGACAGTGTTGGGCCTATGGACAATAAATGCTGAATTGAATCCCAGATATATTTGGGTCGGGTTTACGGTAGGATTTTTAGCGAGTTTGGTTACTTCCGTTTGGGGCGTTGTGGCGTGGCACCGATATATCCTGTTAGAAGAAAGAATGAATGGGCCGTTCCCGCGGTTTAATGCACCGCGTATTCTTGCCTATGTCGGAATCCTTATCTTTGTATATCTCGTGGCCTTGTTGATGTTATTTGTCGTTGCCACCGTCATGAGTATTGCGGTGTCGATCCTGGGAAGCTCTTTGAACCCAAAGGTAACAACGTTCATCGTATTGGTTGGAGTAATTATATTTGGATCTGGATTTGGTGTATTTTTTGTGCGTTTATCCCTGATGCTACCAGCTGTCGCGATCGACTCCGGTAAAAAATTTCCAGAAATACGCGATGCAACACAGGGTCAGTTTTGGACCATTTTTGGTGCTATTTTGACGCTTAGTTTGTTGGGGGGAATGGGGTCGCTTGTCTTCCAGTGGGTTTCATCGTCTTTTCCCATTTTGGGTATTGCGCTTACCCTTTTGTTCCAGATCTTCTTGGCAATTGTTCAGGTGAGCTTTCTAACAACTCTCTATGGGTATTATGTAGAAAAGCGGCAGCTGATTTGACCCATTGCGCCAGCAGTCTTTGCAAGGCAAAGCTGGCGCATGACTGATTTCATCGATTCTGCGCTGGCGGCCGCTTCTCGCATGCGTTCTTTGTTTCCCGATACGCCATTGCAGCGAAATGCCCATTTATCTGCAATATATGACGCGGATATTTGGCTGAAGCGCGAGGATTTGACGCCCGTGCGGTCCTACAAAATTCGTGGTGCGTTTAATGCAATTCGCAAGGTTCGCACACAATCGCCGGATCAGGATGTTTTTGTTTGCGCGTCTGCCGGCAATCATGCGCAAGGCGTAGCCTATACCTGCAAGCACTTCGGCGTCCGAAGTGTAATATTCATGCCGGTTACAACGCCGCAGCAAAAAGTCGACAAAACACGCATATTTGGTGGAGATTCGGTCGAAATTCGGTTGGTTGGAGATTACTTCGACGATACTCTTGCATCCGCAAAAACGTATTGTGCGGATCAAGGTGGATACTTTCTAGCACCCTTTGATGATGATGAAGTCATCGAGGGCCAGGCGTCTGTCGGGGTAGAGATTTTATCTCAATGTCCAGACACCCCAGATTTAGTTGTCCTACCAGTCGGAGGCGGGGGGTTATCCTCTGGAATTACAAAGTACTTTGCGACAGAAGCGCCCAACACAATGTTGAAATATGTTGAACCAGCTGGAGGGCGCAGTTTGTTTGCAGCCCTTGAAGCGGGGGCGTTGGTGACCTTACCTCAAGTGGATAGCTTTGTAGATGGGGCCGCCGTTGCCCGTATTGGGGTCAAACCCTTTGCGGTTTTGAAGGATATCAACAAACAGGACATCATCGGAGTACCCGAGGACCGCATCTGCACAACTATGCTCGATATGCTGAATGTCGAGGGTGTTGTGCTGGAACCCGCAGGAGCGCTTTCGATCGATGCGTTGAAAGATCTGCAGGATTTGATTCGAGGGAAAACGGTTGTGTGTGTAACCTCAGGCGGTAATTTTGATTTTGAACGTTTGCCAGAAGTCAAAGAGCGTGCACAACGATACCTTGGACTAAAAAAGTATTTTATACTTCGCATGCCGCAACGCCCTGGGGCGCTAAAAGATTTCCTTATGATGCTTGGGCCGGACGATGATATTGCACGTTTTGAATATCTCAAAAAATCCGCGCGAAATTTTGGTTCGGTTTTGATTGGACTGGAAACAAAATCGGCGGAGAACTTTGATAGATTGTTTGTACAATTAAAAGAGAGTGGATTTAGCTACCGCGATATTACCAACGATGAGACACTTTCTGCCTTTGTCGTATAGGACTTAAGCGGCCGCCTCTGATTTAATTGTCGCAAGAAAAGCGATTTTGGACTCTTCGTAACTTTCAAATAGTTTTTCGGCGAATAGTTGATCTGTTGCGAGCGCTGGGCCTGCGGTTTCCCCAATTTGGCATTGCTCAGCAAAATCGCTGAACCCCAGATTAAGAGCACTGCCTTTTAAAAAATGCATGTCATCTCGAAACTGATCGACGACAATTTCTGCTTTTAGGCGGGCAATTACCTCATCCACTTCTTCCAGAAATATATCTGCGACTTCCAAGAAGGCGTCTTCCCCAACTTCGTCACGAAGCTCATTTGCGCGAGACCAGTCGATCATTCGTAAGGTTCCTATTGTTTTGATACTGACATCGTAAAGTTTGAGCCAAGAATGTTAATATTTGGTTTTGAATGATTAGACATCGAATTCTGTGAGATTCATTAGATATTAAGGCGAAATCGAAATGATTGGAGAGGAGAAATACAAAAGGCTATACGATGAACGCTCGGGTCAGGACGGATACACAACACAAGAATATACCGCTGCAAGAGCAGGCGATAAAAAAGGTTCTAGTTGTTGACGATAGCTATGCGCAAAGACGGTTGCTGACGGCGGTTTTGACACGTTGGGGGTTTTCTCCGGTTACCGCGGCATCTGGGGATGAGGCTTTAGAGCTCTGTAAACAAACGGAAATGGATCTCGTCATCAGCGATTGGGTGATGCCAGGAATGGATGGTTTGGAGTTTTGCAAAGCATTCCGTCTGTTGGAGAGAGACAGCTATGGTTATTTTATTCTTTTGACATCAAAAGCGGAAAAAGAAGAAATTGCGCATGGCTTGGATGTAGGTGCTGACGATTTTTTGACCAAACCAGTAAATACCGATGAGTTACGGGCGCGGATCAATGCAGCCGAACGTATATTGCGGATGCAACGTACCTTAAGTGCACAAAAGATCGTTTTGCAAGATAAAATGGAGGAGTTGGAGAGACTATATGATCGCCTTGAAGGGGATCTTTTAGAGGCTCGAAAGCTTCAGCAATCGTTGGTTCGGGATCGGTTTCAGGACATTGGAAATGCCACAATCTCGCTGTTATTGGAGCCCAGCGGCCACGTCGGGGGTGATTTGGTCGGGTGGTTCCCGATCAATGATGACAGTTTTGGGATTTACGCGATCGATGTGTCCGGGCATGGGGTGCCTTCGGCGCTCATGACCGCACGACTTGCGGGGTTATTGTCGTCTAGTTCTCCCGAACACAATGTGGCTATGTCCAGAGATAAAGATGGGGAATACACACCCCGTTCTCCTGCTGAGGCTATGGCTGATCTCAATAATCTTACCTTAGAAAGTCTTGATACCGATCTCTATTTTACTGCATTGCTTGGGCACTACCAAGTCTCAACCGGCATCGTGGTATTAGCTCAGGCAGGCCATCCTCACCCAGCCGTTCAGCGCGCAGATTCGTCGGTGGAGTTTATCGAAGAGGACGGGTTTCCCGTGGGGCTTATTCCGGGTGCAACATACAATGAGTTCTCATTTAAGCTCAATCCGGGCGACCGGCTATTGATGTTGTCTGATGGGGTGACTGAGGCGGAGGATCAAGAAGGGGTCATGTTGGGGGAGCCGCGGTTGGCAAAAATACTGGAAACAGAGCAACAAAAGACCGGGGAGTCGTTGCTTCAATCCATGATGACAGGCGTCGTAGAATATACAAAAACCAAAGTGTTTTCTGATGATGTTTCGGCTGTTTTGTTGGAACGCTCACGTCCTGTGGAAACGTGATACAAAACATTTATCACCGGCGTTAGATAAGTGTGATATCGCCTCTGCCTTTGGGAGGAACACTGCCGAATGTTTTGGTTCAAGCGGCAATGATCGCCGAATGACCGGTGTTGCATAATAAATGTGACAGATTTTCTCAGCCCAAAGATCATAATCCGGCATAAAGGTGAATCGCCGAAAAACGCCAAGTTTTCTGGGATTCGAAATTCCCCAACCTGTTTCTTCAAGGACTTCACGATGCAGAGCTTTTATTGCAGATTCCCCGGAGTCTATGCCTCCGCCGGGAAGTTGAAATTCGGGCTCTGGCGCTGCTTGAAAGGTAAGCAGTAAGGAGCCCCGTGAGGGTAAAATTGCATAAGCTCCGGGTCGAACCGTGTACTTTTTGCCGGATTTCGGTGGTTCTCCAAACCGTCTTATCATGTCTGCCTCTTGGTCCAGTGGTTGCGGGGCCTATATTGTGCAGGTATGCCAATGGCAGACCTTTAAGGAAACCCCATGACTCTTGGTTCAAAAATCGCCTGGGACGATACAGTCCTGCCCTTTCAGCTTGATCGCTCCGATGTGCGAGGCCGTGTTGCCCGCTTGGATGGCGTGCTGGATGGTGTATTATCGCAACATGACTACCCGCAAGTGGTGGAAGCTCTTATCGCGGAAATAACTCTGCTGACCGCGTTGATCGGTCAAACAATTAAACTTCGGTGGAAGCTTTCATTGCAGGTCCGTGGTGATGGCCCAATTCGGCTAATTGCTACGGACTATTATGGCCCTACTGAAGATGGCCAACCTGCTCAAATCAGAGCCTATGCCAGTTACGACAAAGATCGCCTTAGTTTGGATCGTGATCCATTTGAGCAGATTGGAAAAGGGTATTTTGCTGTTTTGATTGATCAAGGTGAGGGAACAACGCCCTATCAAGGTATAACACCAATTGCGGGCGGTTCGTTGTCACGCTGTGCTGAAACTTATTTCGCGCAATCTGAGCAGTTGCCAAGCCGATTTTCTTTGACCTTCGGGAGGTCAACCATGTCGGGTCAGGATGAAAACTGGCGTGCGGGCGGTGTGATGTTGCAGATGATGCCCAAAGCATCTCCATTTGCCGGGGGACAGGTCGAGGCGGCGGAAAGTGGCTTGACTACGCCGGCAGACATTCTGGAACCAGAGGCCGAAGAAAATTGGACACGCGTGAACGCCTTATTGGATACAGTCGAGGATTTAGAACTGATTGGGCCAACAGTTGAACCAACAGAATTGTTGGTGCGTCTGTTCCATGAGGAAACCCCCCGCGTCTTTGATGCGCAGTCGGTTCAATTCGGGTGTACTTGTTCAGAGGATCGCGTGCGACAAAGCCTCTCAATTTACTCTGCCAAAGACATCGCGCACATGACTACTGACGACGGATTGGTCACAGCAGATTGTCAGTTTTGCGGTGCGCACTATGAAATGGACGCTGCAACCGTAGGGTTTGAGGCTGAGAAAGCCGTGGATCGTGGTCAGTAAGGCTATTGAAACTATAGAGAAAGCGTTGCGCCATACCGGCGTTGCGTCTTCGGATTTTGATCTTTTGTCAGATGTCTCGCTTGCTGCGGGTCGCATTCTTCGCCCCGCCGCCGTTTTGGTGCCATTGATTGAACGGCAAAACCAATTAAACGTCATTCTGACAAAACGTGCATCTGGGTTGAAACACCACCCCGGACAAATTGCATTTCCGGGTGGCAAAAAAGATCCAGAAGACCACGATTTGTTTGCAACGGCTCTAAGAGAGGCAAGTGAAGAAATTGCGCTCCCTGAATATTTGGTCACTGTTCTTGGCGAAATCGCCCCACATGAAACGGTGACGGGGTTTAAAGTCACCCCGGTAATTGGCTTGGTGACCGATGATTTCCAACCTGTTGCGGAAGCAGGTGAGGTGGCAGAGATCTTTGAGGTTCCCCTTAACCACCTCATGTCTTTGTCTCAGTATTCTGTTCAAACGCGGTTTTGGGGTGGAAAAAAGCGAGCATATTATACGGTTCCATGGGGGCCGTATTATATTTGGGGGGCCACGGCGCGTATGCTCTATACTTTGGCGCATCAGGCTAATCGATGACAGTTTTAAACGAGTGCTGGATTGAACAGCCCCGCTCGCAGGCGGTCTTTGCGGTTTTAAAAGCGGCGGGTCATCAAGCGTATTTTGTTGGCGGGTGCGTGCGGAATGCGCTTTTGGGTGCAACAGTAAATGATCTAGATATTGCCACAGACGCGCGACCTGATCAGGTTATGAGGTTGTTTTCAGACGCCGATTTTAAAACCATTCCTACAGGTTACGATCACGGCACTGTGACGGTATTATCGGGTGACACCCCGTTTGAAATCACAACGTTTCGTCGGGATATACAGACGGACGGGCGGCACGCGGTTGTTGCCTATTCAACTGACTTAAAAGAGGATGCGCAACGTCGTGATTTTACGATGAATGCACTCTATGCCAGCGCGGATGGAGAAATTATTGATCCCTTGGATGGTTTGTCGGATGTGAAGGCGGGCTATGTTAAGTTTATTAACGATCCATCAGAACGGATTCGAGAGGATTACCTTAGAATTTTAAGGTTCTTTCGGTTTACCGCATGGTATGGGTCCCCTTCTCTAGGTGTGGATGCAGAGGGATTATCTGCGTGTGCGAAACTTCAGGACGGTTTAGCTGAATTGTCTAAGGAACGTGTTACGTCTGAACTTCTCAAATTGTTGACAGCGTTAGACCCGGCGCCGTGCGTCGCGACGATGGCGCAAAGCGGCGTGCTGTCAAAGGTTTTAGAAATGTCCGACCCCAAAGCGCTGCCTTTGTTGATCCATAACGAGAGTGTTTTAGGGCTTGCGCCTGACGCTATTCGACGTCTGTCTGCGATGGGTCTGTTGGTTTCGAAACAAGCCCTTCGCTTAAGCAACAAACAATCCAAGTATTTAGACACCCTACGAAAAAATATACAGAGCGACACGCCTTTGGCAGAACTGGCCTATCGATTTGGTGCGGGCTTTGCCAAAGATATTGTTGTGTTGCGGGCGGCTTATTTTGAACACCCAATTGCGGGAGACGTCGAAGCAATCATAGAATCGGGTGCAAATGCTGTATGTCCCCTGACGGCTCAGGAATTCATGCCCGAATTTCAGGGAAAAGCGCTGGGCGAGCGATTGAAAACCAGTGAGCAGATTTGGATAGACTCTGGTTTTTTAATGTCCCGAGAGGCACTTTTGCAGGCGCTTGACGAGAATTAGAGGAGGCTTGGTTTATAGTAATACCGCCAACTACCCCTATATTAGAGCCTTTTTCAGCAACCGACCGAGGCGTTTCATTCCTTCTTCAATTTGTGACTTTTCTGCACAAGAAAAACTCAGGCGCAGCGTATTCTGGCCAGATCCATCTGCGAAAAATGCGGCTCCCGGAACAAACGCAATACGCTCTGTTTTCAGTGACTCCGCCAACAAGTCAGCGGCATTTAACGATTTGGGTAAAGTCAGCCAGATAAACATGCCACCGTCTGGATTCGTCCATTCAACGCCATCTGGCATATGATCGTTCAAAGCGCTTAGCATATCAGTACACCGTTTGGCATAACTTGCGCGCACCATGGCAACATGTTCGTCAAAATGGCGCTCTGCCACCTTTGCGATAGCCATTTGATTCAATGTCGGAGAATGAAGGTCGGAAGCCTGTTTGATCAGCACAAGCTTGGAAATCACGTCTTTTGCGGCGCAGACCCAGCCAACGCGCAACCCCGGAGACAGAGTTTTTGAAAAACTTCCGCAGTATAAAGTGCGTGTATTTTCGATGTCGCCAGTGCGTTCAATATCCAGTGCTAATATCGGTGGAACTGGTTCTCCTTTGTAACGCAGTGCCTGATATGCCGCATCCTCGATCACCGGTATGTCCAACTCCTCGGCGAGGTTTAGCAAGGAAGTACGGCCGCGAAAGTCTAAGGTTTCACCCGTCGGGTTGGCGAAATCAACCGAGGTATAGGCAAATTTGACGGCCCCACCGTTTTGGGCCGCAAGCGCGGAAATCTCAGTTGCGCTTCGATTTCCGTTTGGGGAAAGTTGATCATAATTGGGTTCATAGGCATTAAAGGCACCTAACGCGCCAAGGTATGTGGGCCAACCGACAAGTGCGGTGTCTTTTGGCGATAGAAAAAGCTTACCCAGATAATCAAGTGCCTGTTGTGATCCGGATGTGATCAGGATGTTGTTTCGATCGCAGGGAATTCCGATCTTTGCCATCTCTCCGGCAATCCAGTCACGCAACGGGCTGTACCCTTCGCTTACAGAGTATTGCAGCGCAGTGTTGTGTTCTTCGCTTGCAAAAATCTCAGCCATCGCGTCGCCAAAGGCGACGTGCGGAAAGAGCTTTGGGTCGGGAATGCCGCCAGCAAAGGAAATGATGTCGGGTTGATCCAAAAGCTTTAGCAGTTCTCGAATTTCAGATGCATTCATGCGCGAAGCACGTGTTGCGAAAACACTGTTCCAGTCCATTTTTTCCCCAATTCTGTTTCCAACGGCAAAAGGACATACTATTTAATATAAGTCAATAAGGCTGACATAAAATGCCATTTATGTCTTAGACAGTCATATTGCAGTGCGAGTCGCAGCGTCCAAGACACGTTCAACTTGACATCCTGCCCAGCCTCATATGTATCGGCGCTAACGTCCGAAATAGCGCCCAAAGGGGACCATCATGCATGCATACCGCAGCCATTCCTGCGCAGATCTGAACAAAACCCACGTTGGTGAGACCGTCCGCCTGTCGGGCTGGGTCCACCGAGTACGCGATCATGGCGGTTTGCTGTTCATCGATTTGCGGGATCATTACGGTATCACGCAGGTAATGGCAGACCCTGATAGCCCTGTTTTCGCAGAGCTTGAGAAAGTACGCTCTGAGTGGTGTATTCGTATTGATGGCAATGTCATGGCGCGAAGCGAAAGCCTTGTGAATGGGTCCATTCCAACTGGTGAGATTGAGGTGTTCATCCGCGATCTTGAGGTTCTCGGACAATCCGAAGAGCTACCGCTGATGGTTTTTGGGGATCAGGAATACCCTGAAGAAACGCGCTTAAAATATCGCTACCTTGATTTGCGTCGTGAAAAGCTGCAAAACAACATGAAGATGCGGTCTGATGTTGTGGCATCAATGCGTCGTCGTATGTGGGATGGTGGTTTTCGTGAATATCAAACACCCATTATTACCGCGTCGTCCCCTGAGGGTGCCCGCGATTTCTTAGTACCATCTCGTTTGCATCCTGGTAAGTTCTACGCCCTGCCGCAGGCGCCTCAGCAGTTTAAACAGCTGATCATGGTGTCGGGTTATGACAAGTATTTTCAAATCGCTCCATGTTTTCGCGACGAAGATCCACGGGCTGACCGCTCTCCGACGGATTTCTATCAACTTGACCTAGAGATGAGTTTTGTATCCCAACAGGACGTATTCGACACTATTCAACCTGTTTTGACAGGTGTGTTCGAAGAGTTCGGCGGCGGCAAAAAAGTCGACCAAACATGGGAACAGATTAGTTATCGTGATGCGGCGCTTTGGTATGGTTCTGATAAACCTGACCTGCGAAACCCGATTAAAATGCAGGTTGTGTCTGATCATTTTCGCGATTCCGGCTTTGCGATTTTTGCAAAACTGCTGGAACAAGAAGGGACTCAGGTTCGCGCCATTCCTGCGCCTAAGGGTGGCAGCCGAAAATTCTGTGATCGGATGAATAAATTCGCGCAGGGCGAAGGTCTGCCGGGCATGGGTTATATCTTCTGGCGCGCGAAACCCGATGCCAAAGCTGATGATACCTTTATGGATCTGATCTCAGAAGTTCATGAAGCTGTTGCCAAGAAGCTCGGGAACGCTCCGGTTCAAAAAGGGCAAGCTGTCTCTGGGATCAAAACGCCGTTTTTGTCTCATCTTATCGGCGCATTGGTTGGTGCGGGTGCTGCGGACAAAGCTGCGCAAATTCGCGCTGATTACCTCGAAGCTGCAGGCCCATTGGCCAAGAACATCGGTCCAGAGCGTACGGAGGCGATCCGTCAACAGTTGGATTTGGGGGTTGGCGATGCTGCGTTCTTCTTGGCTGGTAAACCCAAAGCCTTTGAGGCTGTTGCAGGACGTGCGCGGAATGTGATCGGCGAAGAGTTGGGCCTTACGGATAAAGAGCGGTTCGCGTTTGCTTGGATTGTGGATTTCCCAATCTACGAAAAAGACGAAGAAACCGGAAAAATTGATTTTGAACACAATCCGTTTTCTATGCCACAGGGTGGGATGGCCGCGTTGGATGGCGACCCGTTGGATGTGCTTGGATACCAATATGATTTAGCCTGCAACGGTTATGAGCTCGTATCCGGAGCGATCCGGAATCACCGCCCAGAAATCATGTACAAGGCGTTTGAAATCGCTGGTTACGGCGCAGAAGAAGTGAACAAACGCTTTGGTGGAATGGTCAACGCGTTCAAATATGGGGCACCTCCCCACGGAGGGTGTGCGGCTGGGATTGACCGAATCGTTATGTTGCTCGCAGATGAAGCGAATATCCGAGAGGTCATCATGTTCCCAATGAACCAACGTGCCGAAGACCTGATGATGGCTGCCCCAAGCGAACCACAGAACGAACAGCTGCGGGAGCTTTCCCTGCGCGTCATTCCGCAGGAATAGAGTGTTAACGATCACGGGCAATGTTTGTCTGTGGTCATAAACGCTATGAAATGATCAAAGGGCCCCGAAGATTGTCGGGGCCTTTTTTTATTAGGCTAATATCATTTCAAGTTGTGCTACATTTTTCGGCAAAGCCTTGCCTGAAAGCGGTGGCTTTGTGGCGGTAAACTGCGGCCTGAGAAAAATTTCCGTACGGTGCGGTAGAGTCTTTGGTACATTGTATAAAAGTTGAAAGACAACCAAGGCAGTTCAATATGTTTGATCCTGAAACAGCGGCCATAAGATTTGGGACCGGGCTCTCCCCTCGGATCAATGCACCTTCAGGCATTGACGCAATGCTGAATGGGCTGTCGGAACCGACGATGGAGGAGCAAGCGTTTCCCATCAATTCGTATTCTAGTTATCGGCCAGCGATTTGGAACAGTCTTTTGGCTGGGAAAAAGATGAACAAGGCCGTCAGAGATGGCGATGAAGTTGGTCAAAAGAAAGCACGCAAAATCTACCGAAAATTGGGAACTGCGCTGTTTGATGCAGGCAATGCTGACGGGGTCGCAGAATTAATGCGAGGGACGGTGACCGAAAACGGTTTTAAACAGCGTTTGGTTTGGTTTTGGGCTGATCATTTTTCCGCGTATCAGGCGGTTCGCCCCCAGAAAAGACTGGTATCTTCTTACATTGAAGAGGCTATTCGTCCCAATATTGGCGGATCATTCTATTCGCTTTTGACCGCCGCATCGCTTCATCCTGTTATGTTAAAATTCTTGGATCAAGACCGTTCCTTTGGCCCAAATTCAAAGCGAGCAAAACAGCAAGAAAATCTTGGATTGAACGAAAACCTTGCTAGGGAAATCCTTGAATTGCACACAATGGGTGTGGATGGGGCTTATTCCCAAAAGGATGTCAGAGAATTTGCCCGGCTTTTGACGGGATATACTTATAATCACAAACACGGAGCACGTTTTCTTCCCGCTTTTGCTGAACCTGGCCCAAAATACATATTGAATCAAAGCTATGCCGAAGACACCAGCAACGAGCAAGCTGTTCTATCTTTTCTGAAAAACCTGACACTCCATCCCGATACAGCCCATCATATTGCGCGAAAACTCGTAGTACATTTTGTATCCGATGAGCCTAAACCGGAACTCGTTTCGCATGTTTCAGCCGCGTTTCTAGGATCTGAAGGAAACTTGTTAAAGACATATGAGGCACTGCTTGAGCATCCAATGTCTTGGAAGAGCCCTGATCAAAAAATAAAGCGGCCTCTTGACTTAATTGTTTCTTCAATGCGCGCAATGGGGATCAATTCCCCAAGCGAAAAATGGGATACGGGCCCGGAAAATAGACTATTTTTCAATGGCCCTTTGACGTTGATGGGCCAAACGTTTCACAATCCTCCTGGGCCAGACGGATGGCCTGAAAGCACAGCAGATTGGCTCCATCCACAAAGCATTGCAGCGCGAATTCAATGGACAATGACAGTACCGGCCCGACTTGTGTCAGGCAGATTGCCAGATCCCAGAGATTTTGCCGAAATCGCTTTGGGTGAACGATTGACGAATGAATTGAAATTTGCAGCAAAGGCAGCAGAAACACGCCGGGAAGGCATAGGAATAATCCTTGCTTCTCCTGAGTTTCAGCGTCGTTAGGGGTGAACATGTCCAAACAGAAACTCTCTCGTCGCGATGTGTTGTTACGGTCCGGAGCGCTGGGTTGCTCTCTGGCGGCAAGCCCCTTTATGACACCTGTCACCTTCGCCTCAGCGCCTTGGGAAAACCGGCTTGTGGTTATCCTATTGCGCGGTGGAATGGACGGGTTGGATGTTGTTCAGCCTTATGCTGCCCCAAGTTTTGATGATATGCGCGGTGCTTTAATCTCTTCAGAGAACGCTGGTCAAAACGACCTGGATGGTTATTTTTCATTGCATGCTGGCCTGTCTGGATTGCGATCAATGTGGGACTCCGATGATTTGGCATTTGCCCATGCCGTTTCAACTCCATATCGCGACAAGCGAAGCCATTTTGATGGGCAAGATTTGTTAGAAGCAGGCTCTGGTGAGGTTTCAGGCAAGACCGGTATGCGGGATGGATGGCTTAATCGATTGATCCAGCTTCAGGGCGCTGGGTATAGCACAAGAACCGCCTTCGCCGTTGGTCGTGAAGATCTGGCAATTCTATCCGGCAAAGCGCCTGTATCAGAATGGGGACCGAATACAAAGCTCCCACTATCCCCGCAAGCGCAACGATTGCTTGAAATTGTCTACCACAGTGATCCTCTATTTAATGAGACGATTACAGAGGCGATCGAGCTTGCGAACCTTATGAATCCCCTTGAAGCAGAAGTGGCTGAATCCGAAAATTTGATGCAAGAAATGGCCGACACTATTCGCGAGGAAAGTGCGGTCGGTGGTCATAAACGACTCGCTGAATTTACCGCGCTGCAGCTAAAAGAGGAAACACGGATAGCGTCGTTTTCCCTGAACGGCTGGGATACACATCGTGGTCAGAAAAACGGAATCCGTGCCCCGTTAAATCGCTTGCAAGAAACCTTGATAACACTGAAGAAAGAATTGGGGCCGATTTGGGGTAAAACCGCTGTTGTCGCGATGACCGAATTCGGCCGTACCGCGCGATTAAATGGTAGTAGTGGGACTGATCACGGAACGGGTGGGGTCATGGTCCTCGCCGGCGGTGCTGTTCGAGGTCGAAAAGTCTATAGTGATTGGCCGGGTTTGGAGGCTTCGCAATTGTATCGCGACCGGGATTTGATGCCCACAGAGGACGTGCGGAGTTATGCCGGTTCTGTCCTAGAAGGGCTGTTTGGCGTGAAGCAATCCGATATTGAAACTAGTGTGTTTCCTGGGCTGGATATGTCTGCTGTCCCAAAAGTCATTTTGTAATCGGGCACATTGAAACGATGTCTTATGATGTAGCTGATCTGGCATGAAGTGTCTTTGCCTGACGCGGCAAAAAAGTTGGCTTCATTGATAGGGTTTGTGCCGTTGACCGGATGGGCTGCGGCACTGCAGCGCTTGCGGGGGGCGGGGTCGCGCGTCATAACGTCCGACGAGAGCGAGAAAGAGGAGAGAACCGAGATGATCGGTCGTCTGAACCATGTTGCCATTGCTGTTCCAGATCTGGATGCAGCCTCTGCCCAATATAAGAACACTCTGGGTGCCAAAGTTGGCGCGCCACAGGATGAGCCCGACCATGGTGTGACGGTGGTCTTTATTGAGCTGCCCAATACCAAGATCGAATTGCTGTACCCTTTGGGAGACAATAGCCCGATCAACGGATTTCTGGAAAAGAACCCGGCGGGGGGAATCCATCACATCTGTTACGAAGTGGATGACATCCTAAAGGCACGCGAACATTTGTTGACCGAAGGGGCACGTGTGTTAGGCACTGGGGAGCCAAAAATCGGGGCACACGGTAAACCCGTTTTGTTTTTACACCCAAAAGATTTCAACGGCTGTTTGGTCGAGTTGGAGCAAGTATAAAATGACAATCACCGCTGCATTGGTCCTGTTCGCCGTGATTTGGTTCATGGTCTTGTTTCTGGTTTTGCCACTTCGATTGAAAACACAGGGCGATCTCGGAGAGATTGCGCCGGGAACACCTGCGGGGGCACCGGCGGAATTTTCATTTCGGAAAAAGGCGATCGTTGTAACGATCGTGACCGTTATCTTGTGGGCGATTATCGCCGGAATTATTATTTCAGGCGTAATCAGCATTCGGGATATCGACTATTTCAATCGGATGTCGACCCCGAGTTAGTTCCTTTTGATGGTCTGTAATTGAGGCGCAGTGTAATTACTGCGCCTTTTGTGTTTCATAGGTTTTCTCATCTGTCAGGCGATGAAAAAGGTGCGTAAAGGTTGCGGCTCCGAGGACGGGAATCAACAGGTTTACAAACGGGATGGACAGGGGGACTGCCATGAGGGCCCCTGATATCCAGATCTGTGGTGCAAACTGACGGCGTAAGGCCGCTGCTTGTTGACGTCCAACGCGACGCATGGCGACCAATTGGAAATATTCACGCCCGAGCAAAAATCCGTTTAAGAGCCAGAATATGATCGGTGCAAAGGGTGCTAGAAACAAATAAAGCACCAAAGCCGCGAGGTTTGCAGCGACAAGGACCCCTAAAAAGGACAGGGTATCCCGAATGACCTCTGACCAAGGTTGGGTCGTTCCTTCCGGAAGGCGGGGGTAGTGTTTATCCTCAACCGCTTGTGAAACCTCATCCAAAAACAGCCCTGTAAATGCGGATGCAACCGGCACCATAAGAAATACGGACAGCACCATCATTAGGGGAATCGCCGCCCAAGAGACGGCTGAATCAACCCAAGTGACTTCACCGATAAAGGGCAAAGAGAGTGAATCCGGAATAAGCCACCCTATGCCAGTGATAAAGACAACGGACACTGCGAATAAAAGCGCGATCGTAAGGCCAATGCCAAGTAGTAAAACGCGACGAAATCGTGGATCACCGAGTTGATTTACGGCCAATCTGAAGTCCTGAAGCATTATTGATCCACCCAACTGACAATTTGGTCCAGATCAGGACGTGGTCGTTCTGGCGGAGCATTGGTTTCTGTTCCGATATGAATGAAACCCGCAACGCGTTCAGTCCCTGTTAAGGATAAGTTGTCCTGAATGAATTTCGCATCATGACTGGCCCAGCCCGAGAGCCAATTGGCCCCCCAACCCGCAGCTAATGCGGCATTCAAAAGCGCAAGACAGACAGCACCAGCGGAATAGGTTTGTTCTATCGCGGGAATTTTGGCGCTGGGCTTTTGCGATTCGATGACGGCCACCACAAGGCCCGCATTTTTAAATTGGGTTTGCATTTTTTCGATTTTTTCAGGCTCTATTTCCGCCAAAATACCACAGTCGGCTACGGCGGTTGCTAGTCTGGGCAACGCTGCACCTGAGAGAACAATGAAACGCCAAGGCTCCAGTTTTCCGTGATCGGGAGTTCGCGCCGCTGCCGTCAACAGCGGTAAAAGTTGTTCTTGTGTCGGCCATGGTCCTGTCAACGTCTTTGAGGGGCGAGACCGGCGGGCTAAGAGAAATTCTAAGGCATGAGGGTTGGGCGTGGGCATGTAGGAATCCTGTGTAGCTCTTGTTGCCATGTCGGTGTGCTGCTTTGTGAAATCAAGTGGCTAACGACAGAATGAAAACGGTTAATAAAGGGAGTGAATCAGTGAGAGAACGGTAGAAATGCGAGGGCAAAAAAGCTGAGTGCTGCGGGGAGGCCGAACCCCCAGGCGCGGCGCTGCCAACCGGGGGCTTGCGCCTTCCAATTCTCTCGAAATGCGCGTCCGGCAAAGATCATGATGAGTAGCAAGGCGATGCCGGTTGCAGGGGTCAATGTGAAATCAGGCATCAGTCAAATCCACGTTGTCGAGGTAGTGACGAACACTGGTCTGAACATGCCGAAAACGATCACCACCAAGTTTTGTTCCACCATACCATCGCGTCACAATAATCATGTGATTGTACAATTCTTCTCGCTCCAACATGCGCAAAATAACCATGCCTGCACCGGATTCCCCGTCGTCATTTTTGAGGGGTGTGTGTTGTCCATCAGACGTCATGAGCACAGCCCAAGTGTTGTGTGTGGCTTTAGCGTATTTCTTTTTCCGTGTCAGCGCCTTTAAGACAGCATTTGCCTCGATACGGTTACTGACTTTGGCACCGCTCACGGCGTATTTACTGCCTTTATCGGTCAAGAAACCTTCGAATTGGATAAGGTCTGGATTCATCTGCGCAAATTCGCCGCAGTTGTTTGTACCACCTGTACGCGAGCGGCATTGGGGGGATGGGTGCCCAGAAACGCATTTCCAGGATCCGGAATACGCGTGAAATACTTTGCACCTTTTACTGGATCAAACCCTGAACGATGCGCAATGACCGTTCCCAATGCATCGGCCTCCAATTCATATTCTTTGGAATAAGTACGGGATCCAACCGTCGCGCCGATCTGCTGGGCGGCCTCAATCGCAGACGCATTTCCACCCAGCTGTGACGCCAAAATGCCCGCCACGAGCGCACCTGCAAAGGCGTTGTCCTGTGTTTTGGCCAAGTGAGCAGCGATGTGGTGGGCGGCTTCGTGCCCCATAATAAAGGCCAATTCATCGGCGTTCTGAACATCGGCAATCAGTGGTTTGGTAAAGACCAGAACGGGACGTCCTGATTTATTCAACGTCTGATAAGCATTGGGCGGTTGATTCTCCCGCTCATCCACAGAAATCAAAAAGTCGCAATTTACGCCGGATGTGCGTTGCTGACATTCAGATTCTGCGACGGCTTCTACCCGCCGCACGACAGACTTAAAATTAACACTACCCGACGTTTGTGTTTGCTGAGGAGCCGCGGCTGGCGTGGATTGCTGAGGATAAGATGATTGTACGGTACAGGCTGATAGAACCCAGCCAACGCTGAGGCAGACAGCTGATAAGGTTTTCAGTCTTGTCACTTGGTAAACCTGTGTTTCATTCGTTTTTACAGACATAGCGCTGGACGTGTATCTTTACGAGAGGGGTGGCTTGCAATCTTGCGTGAGCGGCTTAATCTGGTCACATGTTTACCATTGAGCACGAATTTGACGCGACGGTTGTGACCCTTGTGGATGACGGTGAGGCACCGCTGCAAGAGGATATAATCATCAATGCTTTTGAGGAATGCATCACGTTAGAGCAGTGGGATCCTAGGACGGAAAGTGTAAATAAGCTGACCTTGTCGATTGCCCAACTAAATGACCTTGCTGCGGCGTTGGATTTGCCTGAAGGCGTTTACAAACTCATCAAGTCAGACGATTGATCAACTCAATAGTTAAATGATTTTTAGGGGGCTGGATGTCTGTTTCTGCATCAGCGCAATTTCTACTGGTGACAATCGGTTCTGCCGGAGATGTTTTCCCATATATTGAAATTGGCAAAGAGCTTCAGTCTAGGGGGCACAGGGTCACATTGATGACCACGCCGTTGCTTGAGGATATGGTCAGGGGGAGGGGGCTCGATTTTGCACCATTTGGTGACCTTGATCAGTTGAAAAGCGCCGCCAATGATCCCGCCATTCATGGAGAGGCGACCGGACCTGCGTCGTTCTGGTCTCGTTTGATTGCGCCAAATTTGACCCGTATTGCGCAATACGTAACCGAGATGCCCTCGGACGGACCCGTTTTTGTCTTAGCACATACATTTCTGGTGCCCGTTGCTGCCTTGGCGCAGGGCAAACGAGACGACGTGACGCTTATTAATCCAATCCTTCAACCGATGTTTATTCGCAGCGATTATACGCGACAGACATTGGGGGTCCCAAAGCTGGGACATATTACATTTGGCCGTTGGATGCCTGCAATTATACGGCGAAAACTGATGGATGCAGGGGAGGACAAAATGTTAAATGCGCCGATCCTTCCCTCCCTAAATAAGGCGCGCACGGATTTGAATTTGCCGCCAGTAGGGTCATTTTTCAAACACATCCAAACCGCAGCTGACCTCTATGTGCCCCTCTTTCCTGAATGGTATACAAAACCGGCCCGTGACTGGCCGCAACCAATGGTTCAAACGGATTTCGTGTTTTATGACACGCCCGATGATCAACAAATCTCGTCAGAACTTGAGGCATTTTTAGATGGAGGAGCACCACCGGTGGTTTTTACTGCCGGGACGGGAAATTTTCAGGCAAAAAGACTCTATAACACCGTCATTCCAGTTCTATCTGACTTAAACTTGCGGGCTGTATTTTTAACGCATGTGCGGCACCAGCTTCCGGATGATTTGCCGGATTCTATGATTTGGCAAGCCTATGCGCCCTTTGATAAGTTGTTACCGCGCGCCCGTGTATTGGTGCAACACGGCGGGATCGGCACCACAGCAGAGGCTCTTCGCGCGGGCGTTCCTCAATTGGTGACTCCATTTGGATATGATCAATATGACAACGCGCGCCGGATCAAAGAAATGGGCGCTGGGCTGTCTCTTCCTGTCCAACATCTGACCGCAATTAAATTTGCAAAGGCGATGCAAAAGCTTGTTTCGGGGAAGTATCCACAGAGCAAAGACCTCGGATCTGGAACAACGCAAGGCACAGATAGAATTGTTTCGGATCTGTTGAATGCCTTGTCCTGAAGTGTGGCGCAGTTGTCTGGCTCAAACTAAAGCGTGCTGGCGCTGATCAAAAAGCTGCGATAGGCACTCTGAAACGTTCGGAGCATCAGACCCTATGACCAACCCAAACTATGATACCGTCATTATCGGCGCCGGTGCGGCTGGTATGATGTGCGCGATTCATGCTGCTAAAGACGGGGGGCGTGTGTTGGTTGTGGATCACGCAAAGTCTGCTGGCGAAAAGATTCGGATCTCTGGTGGCGGCCGTTCAAATTTCACGAATATGCATTGTGGGCCCCATGCGTTTCTATCCAATAATCCGCATTTTGTGAAATCCGCGTTAAAACGCTACACGCAATGGGATTTCTTGGATCTGGTTGTGAAATACGGCATTGCCTATCACGAGAAAACTTTGGGTCAGCTGTTTTGCGATGGTTCCGCAAAAGAACTTATTGCGATGCTGTTAAAAGAAATGGATGCGGCGGGTGCCGCGCTTACATTGAACACTTCGGTGGATGATATTATGAAATCCGATGCAGGATTTCGGATCGTTCTGCGTGGCGCGATGAACCAGACCCTTACCTGTAAATCCCTTGTTATTGCGTCTGGCGGGAAATCGATCCCCAAAATGGGCGCAACGGGATTTGGTTATAAGGTGGCGGAACAATTCGACGTTCCCGTGACTGAGACGCGGGCTGGTTTGGTGCCGTTGACGTTTTCCGATGAGATGAAAGCGGATTTGAAGGACCTTCCGGGCGTGGCGTGTCCAACTGCGGCCACCGCCAATGACACTTCTTTTGAAGAAGCTCTTTTGTTTACCCATCGAGGACTATCTGGCCCGGCAATTTTGCAAGTTTCATCCTACTGGTGGGAGGGTGATCCTGTGGTGTTAAATTTATTGCCGGGACAGGATCTTTTTACAGTTCTGCGCGACAAGCGGCAGGAAAACGGGCGCCGTGATATCGGAACTGTATTGGGGGATGTGTTGCCCAAACGATTGGCGGCATATCAAATCCAACGGTTAAAACTATCAGGCAATATCGCGGACCATTCCGATAAAGCGCTGCGTGCGATCGCAGAGGCTTTGCAAAATTGGGTGGTTAATCCTATCGGGACCGAGGGCTATCGCACTGCAGAGGTTACATTGGGTGGGGTCGATACAGATGCGTTGAGCTCTCGCACGATGGAGGTTAAGTCCGTACCCGGGTTGTATTTCATCGGCGAGGTGGTTGATGTCACCGGTTGGCTCGGCGGGTATAATTTCCAATGGGCCTGGTCATCGGGCTGGGCGGCAGGGACGGCAATTGCGGCGAAAGGCAAATTATGACGCCTTTGGTTGCCTCTTTTCTTGTTGCCGAAGGTCAGGTGACAGCTGACGCAACTTGGACGCCTTTGCAAGGTGGGCGCAGCAACAGCCTTTGGCGAGTTAAAGCACCGGGAGCAGATTGGGTTTGCAAGTTGTTTCATGCGCCAGATAGCAATCCGTTGTTTCCGAATGATAGTACGGCAGAAGCCGTGGTTTTGGCTGCGCTAAAAGGGGTGGGTCTGGCCCCGGAATTGGTGAAAACAGTCTCTACTCCGGCTGGATTATGTATCTTTTATGACTTTATTCCTGGGAAAGCTGGGCGTGTTTCCCCAGAGGACGTTGCGGGTCTGTTGGGGCGTTTGCATTGTTTGGGAAGTGGCCCTGCAGTCCGCAGGCTCCCTACGGAAATAGACGCCCTTCTTGCGCACGCATTGCGGATTCTGGATCAGTGCAAGCAGAAATCTGACCTTTTGGCGTTGAAGCCCACTGTCCCGGATCTGACCGCTGTCACTCCTGTTCTGATCCATGGGGATGCAACGGCGGCAAACATAATATCGACGAAAACAGGATGCGTTTTGATCGATTGGCAATGCCCAGCGCTGGCGGACCCGTGCGAGGATATTGCGACCTACCTTTCGCCTGCCATGCAATTTCTGAGCACAGGGTCACCGTTGTCACAGCCCCAGACCGAGGATTTTTTGCAGGCCTATCCAGTGGTCGCAACCACACAGAGATACCGGGCGATTGCCCCTTTATTTCACTTCCGAATGGCGGCTTATTGCAGGTGGAAAACAGACGCCGGGCATAGTGAATATTCAGATGCTGGCGCCTTGGAGGTTCTTGCGCTTAAAGAGCTGAGCCGATCCACATCCCAATCGCAGTGACGGCACCGCCAATGACCATCCACAGCAAAGCCCTCCGCCGTGAAGGAGTCACATGGGTCTGCGCTGGTTGAACAGCTTGCGAGATCAGAATTTTCTCTGCCAAAGCAGGCAGGCGTGGCCCAAATCGAGACAGAACCCGTGCGGTTTTAATTAGATCGCTGGTCAGCGCCTTTGGGCCCATTGCGCCTTTTATATAATCCTCGACAACAGGGTGGGCGACTTCCCAAATGTTGATGTTCGGTGACAAAGAACGTGCGACGCCTTCAACAACGACCATCGTGCGTTGCAACAGCAGTAGCTCAGTGCGCGTTTCCATGCCAAAGCGTTCGGTGACTTCAAAGAGGTATGACAGCAGGCGCCCCATAGAGATATTGGTCGCATCCATGCCAAAAATAGGCTCACCCACAGCACGCAATGCCATGGCAAAGGCGTCCACATCCTGATCGGCCGGGACGTACCCTGCCTCAAAGTGGACTTCTGCGACACGACGGTAGTCCCGTTTGATAAATCCATACAGGATTTCGGCATAAACTCGGCGTGTGTATTCGTCGATCTGGCCCATAATGCCAAAATCATAAGCAACGATGTTGCCGTCTGCGTCGACCTTTAGATTGCCCTGATGCATATCGCCGTGAAAGAAACCATCTCTCAAAGCGTGGCTCAGAAACAGCTGTAGGACGCGATCGCCCAGCGCATCTAGATCAAACCCTTGCGCGCGCAGAGAATCGTTGTCACCCAGAGGAGTGCCTTCGACCCAATCCATCGTCATCACGGTTTCACCAGTTAGATCCCAGCGGGCGAGCGCCACGCGAAATCCTTCGTCATCTTGGGTATTGGATGAAAATTGTGACGCGGCCGCAGATTCTAGGCGCATGTCCAGCTCGCCGTTTACGATTCCCTCAAAATGTTCGATCACTTCATAGGGTTTTAGACGGCGCGAAAACGGGGCCAAAAACTCAATTGTTGATGCCGCAAAATAAAAGGCGTCAATATCCCGGCGAAAGGCTCTTTCGATTCCGGGACGCAGGACTTTGACGGCAACCAGTTGACCAGTTTCGGCCAAACGGGCTTTGTGAACTTGTGCGATAGATGCTGCGGCAACGGGTTCGGAGAACTCTGAAAACACCTCGGTCAGGGTAATCCCAAGTGCGCGGGATACCTCTTCTTTGGCAATATCAGTGTCAAAAGGGGGAAGTTTGTCCTGCAAAACCCGCAATTCTGTGGCCAGATCATCGCCGACAACATCGGGACGGGTTGAAAGGATTTGGCCGAATTTGATGTAGGCAGGCCCCAAGACCGTTAATGCACGCGTTATGGGCGGCATGTTTTCGTCGCCCTTATCCCCAAGCCATTGAAATGGCCAAGCCAATCCGCGTGCGACCATGCGCAAGACGGGGGGAGCCTCCATTGCTTCGAGGATGACAGGCATTGCACCCGTGCGTTCTAAGGTCGCGCCGGTTCGAATCAAGCGCCAAATGTTATGGGGTCCGCGCATGTTTTAGATCTTCCAGCCGGAATGAAGCGCCGCGATGCCCATCGTCATATTGCGGTATTTTACGTTCTCAAATCCGGCCTGTCGGATCAATTCAGCAAAGCGATCTTGATCTGGGAATTTGCGGATGCTTTCCACAAGGTATTGATAGCTATCCCGGTCATTGGCAATAATTTGTCCCATTACCGGAATGACGTTGAACGAATAAAGGTCATATGCTTTTTGCATCAGATCATTTGGGATCTGGCTGAACTCTAGAACCATGAGGCGCCCACCAGGTTTGAGCACACGGTAAGCTTCGGATAAGGCGTCTGGAATACGCGTCACATTCCGGATGCCAAATGAAATAGTGTATACATCAAAAGTGTTGTCATCAAAGGGCAGCTGCATGGCGTCGCCCACGACCCAATCCAGACTTTCCGCAAGCGCATCTGCATCAGCCCGCTGTGCCCCGGCGACGAGCATTGATTCTGTCATGTCGCAGACGGTTGCATGTGCCGTTCCTGCGCGTTTTATGAACCGAAATGAAACATCGCCGGTTCCCCCCGCCACATCTAACAGCTTTTGGCCCGCGCGTGGGGCAAGCCAATCCATCATCGCGTCTTTCCAAACGCGGTGGATGCCCATCGACATGGCATCATTCATGACGTCATATTTACTGGCGACGTTGGTAAATACGCCGTGCACCATGCTTGCCTTGTCGGCTTCGTTTACGGTCTGAAACCCGAAATGGGTTGTTTTGTCGGTATGATCTGTCATCGGGCCTTGCCGTTTCGGATAATCTCACTCTTCTTATAGAGTTCCCACAGGGCGATACAATGCGCCCCTTTTACACAATGAGAGACCAATGCCCGAATTGCCCGAAGTTGAGACCGTCAGACGTGGGCTCGAGCCCGTAATGACAGGGGTTAAGATTGCTGCGGCTGATGTCCGTCGCCCCGATTTGCGATGGCCATTCCCACCGCTTATGGCAGAACGGCTGGTGGGCCAAACTGTGTTGCAGCTTCGTCGGCGAAGCAAATATATTCTGGCAGACCTAGATGGTGGGGAAACACTGCTCATTCATCTTGGGATGTCTGGGCGGATGCAGGTCTCCGGAAGCACACTGGGGACTTACGTGCATGAGGTTCTTGCGCCACAAAAACATGATCACGTGGTGTTGGACATGGAGAATGGGGTGCGGATTGCCTTTAACGATGCGCGCCGGTTTGGTGCGATGGACTTATTTGAAACATCGGATGAGTCGTCGCAAAAACTTTTATCGGTTTTGGGGCCAGAGCCTTTGGGCAATGATTTTAGTCCAGAAACCCTTATTCGGGCATTCGATGGCAAAAAGGCTCCGGTTAAATCGGCGCTCTTGGATCAAAGAATCGTCGCCGGCCTTGGAAATATCTATGTCTGTGAAGTTTTGCACCGCACACGTATTTCGCCTAAACGACAGGCAGGTTCCATATCAGAATCGCGCATTTCAACGATTGTTCCAGCCATTCGGGATGTTTTGACTGATGCTATCCAAGCAGGGGGAAGCTCTCTCAAAGATCATCGTCAGGCTGACGGGGCGATGGGATATTTTCAACATAGATTTCAAGTATATGGCCGGGAGGGAGACCTTTGTCTAACTGAGGATTGCACGGGTGTCATAAGCCGAATAACGCAGGCCGGTCGGTCAACTTTCTATTGTGCTCTATGCCAAAGATAGCTTGATCATCCTGCCCCTACTGGTAAGGAATCGTTTTAACAGAAATCACTTTGGCAGGAATTTATGGCCTTTCAGACCATTACCGTTGACGTCAATGATCACGTCGCGCTGATCACATTGAACCGCCCTGATGCAATGAATGCTTTGAACTCAGAGCTATTGGGGGAATTGGCTGAGGCGCTAAAAGACGCTGATGCAAATGACAAAGTACGCTGTATCGTACTGACGGGTTCTGAAAAAGCATTCGCGGCGGGCGCGGACATCAAGGAAATGTCCGAAAAGAGTTTTGTGGACATGTTCACACAGGATTTCTTTGGAAAAGAGACCGAGCAACTTTTAAAGACCCGCAAAACAATCATTGCCGCCGTTTCTGGTTACGCTCTGGGTGGTGGTTGTGAATTGGCGATGATGTGCGATTTCATTATTGCGTCTGAAAGCGCCAAATTTGGTCAACCAGAAATCAACCTTGGTGTGGTTGCTGGGTTAGGTGGCACGCAGCGCCTGACGCGTTTTGTTGGTAAAGCAAAAGCGATGGATATGCATCTGACGGGCCGCTTTATGGATGCAGAAGAGGCCGAACGCTCTGGGCTGGTATCTCGTGTTGTTCCCACAAAAAAGCTATTGGAAGAGGCGCAATCGGCAGCGGTCAAAATTGCTGAAAAATCTGCCCTGACAACGGCGGTGGTTAAGGAAGCGGTGAATCGGTCTTACGAAACGACTCTTAGCGAAGGATTGTTGTTTGAGCGCCGGATTTTCCACGCTCTCTTTGCCACAGAGGACCAAAAAGAGGGGATGAATGCCTTTCTTGAGAAAAGAGTCCCACAGTTTCGGGACAAATAGTCAAAAACTTCGGGAAATCCCGTTGACTCGCAGCCGAGTCGGCCTTAGAGACCCAAAATCAGATTTACACGACCCCTTCACCTAAGTGGGAATACGATATTATGGCTAATTCGCCTCAAGCTAAGAAACGTGCACGCCAGAATGAGCGTCGCGCAGCTGTGAACAAAACTCGTCGTTCGCGCATCCGTACTTTTCTGCGTAATGTAGAAGAGGCGATTGCTTCCGGCGATAAAGACGCAGCATCCAATGCCCTTAAAGCCGCACAGCCTGAGCTGATGCGCGGTGTGACTAAGGGTATCGTGCATAAGAACACAGCGGCACGCAAAATGTCTCGCTTGTCTTCTCGGGTTAAAGCAATCGCTTAAATTCGGCATGAATGCTAAGAATTAAAAAGGACGCCTTAGGGCGTCCTTTTTTCGTTTTTGAGGATGATTTGTTATAAATTTCGACTTTTCCAGTCGTGCGGCGCAAAAACCACATCTTTCCGGGCTGATGAGATTCGATTTCGCAATGGTCGGAGTCAAGCGCGAAGAGTCATTGCGACTCGGTCTTGGGGCGGGCTAGCTTTGTCTTGCGATTCACATCGTCTTGGGGGGACATGCGAAACGTCCAGGCTGCCGCTTGATGGAAACTGCACGATTATCACTTATTCGTGTTGGGCTCTGTAGAGTGCTGGAGGTTTCATAGTTGGATAAGCTGCAGGGGGGGCCTTGCTGTTTTTCAACCCAACGGATCTGAGGCCTTCTGGGTTATCAGAATGCGTTACATGTCCAAAAATAAAAAGGCTGACCGTCGGTAGGCGCAATCGTTCTGATGAGCATCAGAACTGCAGTGATCTGTTGACAGGTTTGCAATCGGCCACGGGGCCGACCTCGCTAACATGGTTTGTTAGCGTGTCGGTATTTTGTGGCTGATCCTTAAGATGATTGAGCGTGCCGTTGGATCTGCATGATCTTGCGGGAATACGGGTTGGAAATATAAGTTCGGAAAAGCAAAAAGATGACAAATGAGACATGGGGAACTGTCAAAAATGAACTGCAAAAGTCACTGGGGCAAAACAACTATACCAATTGGATCGAGCCGCTTGTTCTGTCAGAGCTAATCGGCGGTGTTGCAACTTTTTCCGTTCCAACAAATTTTATTGGAAACTGGGTTCAACGCAATTTTGGGGATGAGATTAAGCATCACCTGAACAAAGCTGGCGAAGCTGTTAGCCGGATCGAATTTATGGTCCCACAGAAAACCTCTGCCGTTAAACCTGCACCACGGGTTGTCTCTGCTGTAAAAGATAACCCGCAGGCAAAAACCAGCGCTATTGTGAAATCCGTCACGAAAAAAGCGTCTCCTGGCCTGCCGGGTGCACCGCTAGATTCTCGGTTTACGTTTGATAGCTTTGTTGTGGGAAAACCGAATGAATTGGCTCACGCTGCCGCGCGCCGTGTTGCTGAGGGTGGACCCGTCACCTTTAACCCGTTGTTTTTGTATGGCGGTGTTGGTTTAGGTAAAACCCATTTGATGCATGCCATCGCACATGAACTGCAGACCAGCCGCCCCGATCTGAATGTCGTGTATCTGTCTGCTGAACAATTCATGTATCGTTTTGTGCAAGCGCTGCGCGAAAAGAAGATGATGGATTTCAAAGAACTGTTCCGGGCCGTTGATGTTCTCATGGTGGATGACGTTCAGTTCATCGCCGGCAAGGACTCTACACAGGAAGAGTTTTTCCACACGTTCAACGCGCTGGTTGATCAGAACAAACAAATCATTATTTCAGCGGATCGTGCCCCAGGTGAGATCAAAGATCTTGAAGACCGCATCAAAAGCCGGCTGCAAAGCGGGTTGGTGGTTGATCTACATCCGACAGACTATGAGCTACGACTGGGAATTCTTCAGCAAAAGGTGGATCAGTACCGACTTCAGTATCCGGGCTTGGTCCTGACCGACGGAATTCTGGAGTTTCTTGCCCACCGGATCTCGACCAATGTTCGGGTTCTAGAAGGTGCGTTGACGCGTCTGTTTGCTTTCGCCTCTTTGGTGGGCCGCGAAATCACTTTGGATTTGGCGCAAGACTGCCTTGCCGATATTTTGCGGGCCAGTGATCGCAAGATCACCATCGAAGAAATTCAACGCCGGGTCAGTGAACACTATAACATCCGTCTTTCGGAAATTATCGGACCCCGCCGTGTCCGTACGATCGCGCGCCCTCGTCAGGTTGCGATGTATCTGGCAAAACAACTTACCAGTCGGTCATTGCCCGAAATCGGACGTCGTTTTGGTGGCAGAGATCACACAACGGTAATGCATGGGGTCAAACGGATCGAAGAGCTGAAAGTTCAGGATCATCAGATTGCTGAGGATTTAGAGCTGTTGCGACGTAGCTTAGAAGCCTAATTTGGGGGCGTCTTTGCTTGACGCCTCTGTTTTTCCGACAGAATGTCCAATTAAACACTTGAGCCGGGGCGTGAATGGGGTAACTTCATCGCCCCGACACCTGTAGGAGCGATGGGTATGAAGATCAGCATCGAACGTGGCACGCTATTGAAAGCAGTTGCCCAAGCACAATCAGTTGTCGAACGCCGCAACACTATTCCGATCCTTGCCAATGTGCTGATCGAAGCCGAAGGTGAACACGTTAGTTTTCGTGCGACAGACCTTGATATTGAAGTGGTCGACAAAACGTTGGCGCAGGTTGAACGTACCGGCGCGACAACAGTCTCTGCGGTGACCTTGCATGAAATTGTCCGCAAACTTCCGGATGGGGCGTTGGTGCAATTGACCGAAGAAGCCGCCTCTGGGCGGTTGACGGTAGAAGCGGGCCGGTCCAATTTTTCATTGGCAACTCTTCCAAAAGAAGATTTCCCGGTCATGGCATCTGCAGAGTATTCGGCGAATTTTTCCGCCAAAGCCTCTGTTCTTCGGCGTTTGTTTGACAAATCAAAATTCGCAATTTCAACGGAAGAAACACGTTATTACCTGAACGGCGTTTACATGCATGTCTCTGAAGGGGACAATGGTCCATCCTTGCGTTGCGTTGCAACCGATGGTCACCGGCTTGCCCGGATTGACGCGGATCTGCCGTCTGGAGCTTCGGATATGCCTGGCGTTATCGTGCCGCGCAAAACCGTGGGTGAACTGCGTAAACTGTTGGATGATGATGACGCGGAAATTGCGGTTTCTGTGTCTGAAACCAAAGTTCGCTTCGCAACCCATGAGATTACGTTGACGTCCAAAGTGATCGACGGGACGTTCCCAGATTACACACGGGTTATTCCGGCTGGAAACACGCGGAAGCTTGAGGTGGACGCGACCGCGTTTGCGCAAGCTGTGGACCGCGTGGCGACGGTTTCATCAGAACGTTCCCGTGCCGTGAAATTGGCACTGGATGAGGATCGTTTGGTCTTATCTGTAAATGCACCGGACAGTGGTGCTGCCGAGGAGGAGCTTGCTGTCGCATATTCGGATGAGCGTTTGGAAATTGGTTTCAACGCAAAATACTTGTTGGAAATTGCCAGCCAGGTTGATCGTGAGAACGCGGTATTTTTGTTTAACTCCTCAGGTGATCCAACGTTGATGCGCGAAGGGGGCGATCTTTCGGCGGTCTACGTCGTCATGCCCATGCGCGTTTAAGAAATTCCATGCCTTTGGCGGAACGATTTGATTGCAAAGTTAAGCGGGGCGGCCAATGAGTCGCCTCTTTTTGCGTGATCTGACGATTTCACATTTCCGGTCGCATAAAACCGTGAAGCTGTCTTTTGATGGGCGACCGGTTGCGATTTACGGCGCCAATGGATCTGGAAAGACCAATATCCTAGAGGCAATTTCTGTTTTGTCACCGGGTCGAGGCATGCGCCGCGTGTCGGCCAGCGAGATGACCCGCACGCCAGAGGCGTTGGGTTGGAAAGTAGCGGCAATACTGGAAAGTCTTGGGCAACTCTATGAAGTGGAGACAGCCTCAGAAAAGGGGGCGCCGAGAAAGGTTTCGGTGGATGGAAAAGGGGCCAGCCAGTCTATTCTAGGGAAGGTTGCCCGCATTCTTTGGTTGATGCCATCTATGGACCGTTTGTGGATAGAGGGCGCAGAGGGTCGGCGGCGGTTTTTGGATCGTATGACCCTGAGCCTTGAGCCTGGCCATGGCGAGGCAGTGATTACATATGAAAAAGCAATGCGAGAGCGTAACCGCCTTTTGAAGGACCAGGTATCGGATGCGTCTTGGTATCGGGTACTAGAGGGGCATATGGCGCAGCAGGGGGCTGTGATCCATAAAAACCGTGTAGCATCCTTGGCAGCACTTATGCGGGCGCAAGATTCTGCAGAAACAGCATTTCCAACTGCAGACCTTCGATTGTTATTTGCCGCAGATGCAGACACCGGCCCAGAGAGCGAAGAAGAGTTGTTGCAGGCCTTTCATAACGGTCGACCCTCAGATTTGCGTGCAGGCCGGACGTTGGTTGGGCCTCACCGGGCAGACCTTGGCGCTGTCTATCGTATGAAGGGGGTTGATGCCCGTCAATGTTCAACCGGTGAACAAAAAGCGTTGTTGGTATCGCTCATATTGGCGAATGCGCGGGCGTTGACTAAGAATTTTGGCGCGCCGCCGATCTTGCTTTTGGATGAGGTCGCTGCCCATTTGGATCAACCAAGACGGGCAGCTCTGTTTGATGAGATTTGTGGCCTGGGATCACAGGCTTTTATGACAGGAACCGGGCCGGAATTGTTTTCAGAGTTCGGCGCGCGGACTGATGCGCTTTTTGTTTCTGAGGAGGATGGAGTGTCTTGCGTTCGCAAGGTTTAGAGAGCTGTCCTTACGACAAGTCATTGCGGTAGAAAAAGGGGGGATTCGCGTGACATCCCCAGTCAAGTTTCGTATAAATTAACAAAATTACGAAGGAAGACATCAATGTCCGAAGCCGAGCAAAACCCAACCGAATACGGCGCAGATTCTATTAAAGTTCTCAAAGGGTTAGAGGCTGTTCGAAAGCGTCCCGGTATGTACATCGGGGATACGGACGACGGGTCTGGTTTGCATCACATGGTCTATGAGGTCGTGGATAACGGCATCGATGAGGCTTTGGCTGGTCATGCGGATGCTGTGACCGTCAAAATTCATGCGGATTCAAGTGTTTCTGTCTCGGATAATGGGCGGGGAATACCAGTTGGAATTCACGAGGAAGAGGGTGTTTCTGCTGCCGAAGTGATCATGACCCAGCTGCATGCCGGCGGTAAATTCGACAGCAATTCCTATAAAGTTTCTGGCGGGTTGCACGGTGTGGGTGTGTCTGTTGTGAACGCCTTGTCTGTTTGGCTGGAATTGCGCATTTGGCGCGATGATAAAGAGCATTACGCAAAGTTTGCCCACGGCGATACGGTGGAGCATTTGCGTGTTGAAGGACCTGCCAATGGGCGCAAAGGGACCGAGGTTCGCTTTATGGCGTCCACGGATACGTTTAGCAATCTAGAGTACTCCTTTAAGACACTTGAAAACCGCCTGCGCGAACTGGCTTTTTTGAATTCGGGTGTTCGGATTATTCTAGAGGATGAACGTCCGGCTGAACCGCTGCGGAGCGAACTGTTTTATGACGGTGGCGTGAAAGAATTTGTTCGGTTCCTGGATCGGAGCAAAACGTCGACTATGGAAGAGCCGATCTTTATCACGGGTGAAAAAGACGATATCGGTGTCGAGGTCGCTATGTGGTGGAACGATAGCTACCATGAAAACGTGTTGCCGTTCACCAATAACATCCCGCAACGGGATGGGGGCACGCATATGGCGGGCTTTCGTGGTGCATTGACGCGAACGATCAACAATTATGCGCAATCCTCTGGAATCGCAAAGCGTGAAAAGGTGAACTTTACGGGGGATGACGCCCGCGAAGGTCTCACCTGCGTTCTGTCAGTCAAAGTGCCTGATCCAAAATTCAGCTCACAAACGAAGGATAAGCTCGTCAGCTCTGAGGTTCGCCCGGCTGTTGAGAGTCTGATGAATGAAAAGCTATCGGAGTGGTTCGAAGAAAATCCCGCGCAAGCCAAGCAGATCGTTGGTAAAATCATTGAGGCTGCTTTGGCCCGCGAGGCTGCCCGTAAAGCACGGGAACTGACGCGCCGTAAAACAGCCATGGATATCGCCAGCCTGCCCGGAAAATTGGCAGATTGTCAGGAGAAAGACCCGAGCAATTCTGAAATTTTCTTGGTGGAGGGTGACTCCGCCGGTGGGTCTGCCAAACAGGGGCGTTCACGGTTTAATCAAGCGGTTCTGCCACTGCGTGGTAAGATTCTTAATGTAGAACGTGCGCGGTTTGATCGGATGCTGGGATCGCAAGAGATCGGAACACTCATTACCGCGTTGGGCACTGGCATTGGCCGGGATGAGTTTAACATCGGGAAACTGCGTTATCATAAGGTCATCATCATGACGGATGCAGACGTTGATGGGGCGCATATTCGCACCCTTTTGTTGACGTTCTTTTTCCGTCAGATGCCAGAGCTGATTGAAGGTGGCTATCTTTATATTGCGCAACCACCGCTTTATAAGGTGAGCCGTGGTAAATCAGAGGTGTACCTAAAGGATCAGGGGGCATTTGATGACTATTTGATCCAACAAGGTATTGAAGGCGCTGTATTGCGCATGCCAAACGGCGAAGAAATCGCCGGAGCGGATCTGTCACGGGTTGTAGAGGGCGCGCGGAAATTCAAACGAATTCTGGACGCGTTCCCAACGCATTATCCACAGCACATTCTTGAACAAGCTGCTTTGGCTGGGGCATTTGATGCGGGTAAAGCTGATGCGGATCTGCAAGCTGTTGCGAATGATGTGGCGAAACGATTGGATCTGGTGGCGGTGGAATATGAACGCGGCTGGCAAGGCCGGATCACCCAAGATCACGGCATTCGATTGACCCGTATTCTGCGCGGTGTCGAGGAAATCCGCACGCTAGATGGTGCAGTGTTGCGTTCGGGAGAAGCACGGCGTTTGTCAGAAGTATCTGAACCGATCCGTAGTACATTTTCAGATCCAACCAACCTTGTGCGCAAAGAGCGTGATCAATTGATCCATGGGCCGTCAGATTTGCTCAACGCCATTTTAGCTGAGGGTGAAAAAGGATTGTCTCTTCAACGCTATAAAGGTCTGGGCGAGATGAACCCCGATCAGCTTTGGGAGACCACATTGGACCCTGATGCTCGTACACTGCTACAAGTTAAAATTGATGATCTGGCAGAGGCCGATGATATCTTTACCAAACTGATGGGGGATGTGGTTGAGCCGCGGCGTGAATTTATCCAGAACAACGCGCTGAACGTGGCCAATTTAGATTTCTAGGTCAAAACGTTAGGTCGCAAAGATCGGAAAGCCGACCACGCGCTGCATCAGCCAATACAATGAGACGAAGCCTATGGCATAGCCCATGGACTTCGTCGCGACAGAATACGGATCGCGATAAGCACCTGACAGTTGCGGTAAGATCTTGCTGACGATGTAATAGGCTGCAAGTACAACAGTGACAAAAGACAGCTGACCCAATTCGACACCGACATTGAATGCGAGCAACGCCAGCGGGATATCCCCATCGGGTAGGCCAATTTCGGACAGTGCCCCCGCAAACCCCAATCCATGAAGTAGCCCAAAAGAAAACGCAACAACCCAAGGGGCGCGTTGTGTCAACGTGGGTTTGCCTGGGTCTTGTTTCAAAATCTCAAGGGCAAGGAACGTAATCGATAAGGCGATTACGGCCTCAACTGGGGGGCCAGGAATGTTGAGAAGGCCAAATGATGCAAGCCCAAGCGTGATGCTATGGGCCAAAGTGAATGCCGTAACTGCCCCGAATAGTCGGCGCGGCGTTTGTACTAAAACGAGCAATGCAAATACAAACAACAAATGGTCCAAGCCTTCGAGGATGTGATCAAACCCAAGAGTGAGATAATTCCAAAACACCTGCAGGCTGCTGAACGTTTCAGGAATAGCGAACTGATGTTCTTGCGCAGTGAGGCGTTTGGTTAGAGGTAACCCCATAAGAGGCAAAACACGCAAAAGAGTGTCTGTCTGGGTGTATTGTAGCCCTTCAATTGTGACGGTTTGGCCCGTAATGCCGCCGGGACAATTAACGGTCCAGCTGCTGATCCAAGCTTTTCCGTCGAATGTATCTTTTGGTGGGTTGCTGACGCAATTGTTCGGCAATCCTGCTGACAAAGCCATCGGGGCATTCTGAACATCCGGTTTTCTAAAAAATATCTGCCAATTGTCTGATTCTTGTTCTGACAAACTCAGATAGCCCGGATCTAGGGCGTGGCTGTTTGCTGTTATCGGAAGAACCAATGCGATTACCAAAAGCAGGACGCGTGCGATCATGGTTTTAGAACCTCAAGTCGTTCTTCTGAGGAGGGTAATGTGATCTCATATGGCACCTTCATAGCCTCAAGCTGGGCTTTGGCTAGAATAGCCGTTTGAGAGAGTCGCCAATCTGTTAGGACCTTTTCCCGAATTTCATCAAGTTGTGGCAGGTGTTTTTTCTGCCTGTCAGAAACTCTAATGACATGTACGCCCAAACCGGAGCTTGCCACAAACCATGTGTCCAGGGGGGGATCGATCAATTGTTGAGCGAAACCTTTGCCAAATTGTGCATCAAGTTGGGCAGAGTAGGCGTTGTTGATGGTTCCAGGTAGCATACTGCGCACGCCCAGCTCTTGCGCCAGAGTGCCAGCATTCAGCGCCGTAAGGTTTTTTTCAATGACTTCTTGATCGGGTCGATCCCCAAGATAAATTTGTTCAATGCTCATCTTTGCCGGTGTTTCGAACCGCTCTCCGTTCTCCAGCAAGTGCTGCTCTAGGGTGGCATCGATTGGCTGCAACGACTGAGCTGCCGAATCTGCAAGAAATTGCATTTTCTGCGCCAGCCGTGCCCGAATCGCAGAATCATTTTTATCAAGGCCTAGGGCAATGGCTTCTCTGACCCGAATTTCGTCATCAACCGCTGAATTAATCAGAGCATTAAACTCAGTTTCCGTTGGGTAGCGCCGCCAAGTTGCTTTGAACTGATCTGCTAGGTTGCGTGCAGTGGCTTGATCAATCGCAATTACAAAGTCCCGTTCGGTAACGACGGGTCCAGTCTCTCTCGGAGAGAGATAGAACAGACCAAATAGGAGCACCGACAATAGTGCAAAATGAAATGCGGGGTCTTTGAAGATCTTTGACATGGGGACAACAGTCCATAATTTTAGAGAGGCGTCCAGTGCATTATTGATTGATGCTCAACGGAATGTAATCGATGCAGAATGCAGAAGTTCCTATGAATTTAAAGGGCTTAGATCATACTGCTTAGTTGTTCAGTTTATTGTCGTTATTGGTTGCGTTGCGTAGGTGCGGCACTGTGTCGTATCACCAAATCCCCATGCAATAGAGCCTGTTGTTGAGGGGTTTGTGGGTTCTCAAGCGTGTTTAGCAAAATCTCCATCGCCTGCTCACCAATTTTATGTCGCGGTTGTCTGATTGTTGTCAAACCTGGTGAAACATGACTGGCAAATGGAATGTCATCAAAGCCAATCACAGAGAAATCCTCTGGAACCCGGTAGCCACGCAATGTCAGTGCCGAGATGACACCAATGGCCGTGTGATCATTGAAGCAAAAAAACGCAGTGGGAATTGTGTCTTTAATGAATAGCCGTTCAACAGCGGCCCGACCAGATTCACTCGATCCATCCCCCTCTATGCGCCAATTTTTCATTGGTGACGAAGATTCGGCGAGGCCATCTTGATACCCTTTATATCTCAGATCACTGACCACATCTGTACTACCGCCAGAGATATAGGCGACTTCTTTGTGACCAAGAGATATCAAATACTCCGTAGCCATTTTTGAGGCTGCAATGTCGTCAACACCGACGTAGCTTATGTTTGATTCCGGAATGGGTCGACCGACGGTCACCATTGGAGGAAAACTACGGACTGGAGACTTTGGCCACCCCGCGACAGGCGTGTGACCCGTCAGTAAAATGAGTCCATCCGCCATTCCAGTGGATAGAAACTTCATGTGGGTTTCTTCCAAAGAGACGTCACCCTCGGTGTTGCCGATTAATACGCCGTATCCACGTTTAATCGCGGCTTTCTCGAGGCCGATCAAAATACCTGGAAAATTGGGGTCAGCAATAGAGGGTGCTAAAACGAGGACCATTTTAGAGCGTTGCATCCGCAAGTTTTGCGCCATGGCATTGGCTG
Source organism: Pseudoruegeria sp. (assembly GCA_039972875.1). Taxonomy (GTDB): domain Bacteria; phylum Pseudomonadota; class Alphaproteobacteria; order Rhodobacterales; family Rhodobacteraceae; genus Pseudoruegeria. The sequence goes on along the minus strand of JBDWMA010000052.1, from coordinate 29,187 downwards.
TGTATCCAGTGCGGGCGATGGCTGCAGTCACCTTTTTCCGCGTCGCCTCGGCAACTTTTTCAGGCATTCGAATTGCACGGCTAACGGTCGCAATAGAGACGCCAGCAAGTCTTGCGACGTCCTCAATTGTTGCGGGTTTTTCTTCGGGGGACGCCATAAAAAGGCCTGCTCTCACCAATTATTAGAACGCCTTATTTTGTTTGGCGTTTTCATCGTTCCTCTTAGTATAGATGCTGAGAAGCGCTATGAAAAGGTTTTCACAATTTGTGAAAAGGTTTACATAAATTATGAAAAGGTTTACATTTATACATGGGCAGATTGTCGGGAGAGCAATCTGGGTGAAAAATCAAGGGGGGACTTATGCTAGACGGGCAATCCATACCATCTGCAGTGTTGGCGGCTGATTGTGTGAACAAGTCGTTCGGTTCGGTGCCCGTCTTGTTTAGTGTTAGCATCGATATTCGGGTCGGTGAAGTGCACGCATTGATTGGGGAAAACGGCGCCGGAAAATCGACATTAATGAAAATCTTATCGGGGTTCCATACGCCGACGTCTGGTCGTGTTTTACTGGATGGAGTGCCGACAACGCTCCCGGGAAATGGCGAAGCCGAAAAGCTTGGTGTGATCCTGATCCATCAAGAACTGAACCTCGCAGAACAAATGACCGTTGAAGAGAATGTCTTTTTGGGTCGCGAGATGACCCGCAATGGTGTTCTTGATCAAGAAGGTATGCGGGCTGTTGTGAAGGGGTATTTAGATGACATCGGATTAGGTATTCGCCCCACGGATCGCATTTCTGATTTGTCCATTGCTGAAAAACAGATGGTCGAAATCGTCAAAGCCATCAGCCGCAATGCGCGTGTTTTGATTATGGATGAACCGACCGCTGTTTTGACCGAGGCTGAGACGGCCCTGTTTTTTAAACAAGTCGAACGACTCAAATCCTCGGGTGTCGCCATTGTTTTTGTATCCCATAAGCTTGGAGAAGTGAAAGAGATCGCGGATCGGGTTACGGTGTTGCGGGACGGTCAGTGGATTGCCACGAATGAGATCGAAGATCTTACGCCGGACGCTATGGCGCAATTGATGGTTGGGCGGGAACTGTCTGACCTGTTTCCTCCGGTTCACGAGGCCGACGTCGATGCGCCCCTTGCGTTGGAAGTGCGCGGATTATCCAGCATGGACGTCCGAAAGATTTCTTTTTCTTTGCGTGAAGGCGAAGTTCTAGGGTTTTTTGGCTTGATTGGGTCTGGTCGAACCGCTGTGTTTGAAGCGATTTGTGGTTTAGCGGATAGAACAGCCGGGAATGTCCAATTGTTTGGGGCGGCGTTTGATCCCAAAAGTGTCGCCGAATCCCGGGACAAGGGCATCGTGTATCTAACCAAAGATCGCAAAGAAAAGGGGCTGTTGCTCGGCCAAAAAATGCGACCGAACCTGACATTGTTCGCATTGCCAAAGTTTGCCAAGCGATTTGGATTGGATAAAGCTGCGGAGCAAACAGCGCTTGAGCGCGCGGTTCGTCGGTTTGATATTAGATCCCGCGATCCAGACGTTCTTGTTGGGGATATGTCGGGGGGCAATCAACAAAAGCTATTGCTGGCAAAAGTCATGGAATGTGACCCAAAAGTCGTTGTCATAGATGAGCCAACTCGTGGGATAGATGTTGGAACCAAGCAACAAATTTATCATTTTATTGCCGCGTTGGCCGCAGAAGGCGTGTCAGTAGTGATGATTTCCTCCGAAATGCCGGAAGTGATTGGAATATCTCACCGCGTTGTTGTGATGCGGAATGGGGAGATTGCTGGAATTTTGACCGGCGACGATATCAATGAATCCGAAATTGTGCGCTATGCGGCTGGTCTAAAACGGGTGACAGAAAATGACTGAGACAACCATGAGACAGAAAAACCAATCTCGCCTGTCTGGCATTGATCTAAAAGCTGCCGGCCCCGCGATTGCGCTGATTCTTTTGTGCATCATCGGGTACATGTTAAACCCAGCCTTTATTAGCGAGGGCAATTTGACCAACTTGCTAACCCGTTCTGCGTTTATCGGGATCATCGCGGTTGGGGCGACGTTTGTTATTACTGCAGGCGGGATTGATTTGTCAGTGGGGTCGATGGCCGCTGTCATCAGTGGGTTAATGATCATCCTTATGAATAATGCCGTAAATACAATGGGAGCCGGTGTCGCGACCGTGTTATTGGGCTGTGGTTGCGCGATTGTTTTGGGTCTAGGCGCGGGGTTAGTAAACGGACTGTTAACCACCAAAGGCAAGATTGAGGCCTTTATCGTAACGCTTGGTACGATGGGCATCTTTCGTTCGCTTGTGACCTATTTTGCGGATGGTGGGACACTGTCTCTGGATTTTGAAATTCGGGGTACATACCGGCCCGTCTATTACGATAGTGTTATGGGGCTGCCCATCCCGGTTTGGGTGTTTATCTTTGTCGCGATTGCGGGTTGGCTATTGCTCAACCGGACGGCATTTGGGCGGTATTGCACCGCAATAGGCTCGAATGAGGCGGTTGCAAAATACTCAGCTATCAAAGTCGACCGGGTTAAAACCCTGACCTATGTGATCCAAGGGCTTTGTGTGTCCCTTGCGACAATCATTTATGTGCCACGCCTTGGGTCTGCGTCGTCATCCACAGGGGTGTTATGGGAACTAGAAGCGATTGCTGCCGTGATCATTGGTGGCACGGTTCTAAAAGGGGGGTATGGCCGGATCGGAGGAACCATCATTGGGGCTCTGATTTTGACCACCATCGGCAATATCCTGAACTTTACAGACATGATTTCAAATTATCTGAACGGAACGATGCAAGGTTTGATCATCATCGTCGCGGTCTGGTTACAAAGAGCCGAGTTTGGCCGAAAGGGAACAAAATCTGAATAAATTGAACGCTTAAGCGTCGAGGGAAGAGGAGCCCTGCGTCGTTAAAAATGACAGCCCAACGAAAGGGGTGTCCACATCCAAGGAGGAGGAACTATGACAAAACTATTCAATCTCAGCGCGGTGGCGCTGGCGAGTGCAATGGGGCTGGCGACAACAGCTTCTGCTGCAGATATCACTATCGGCGTCAGCTATCCGACACCGACACATGCATGGGCCGCTGGTATGAACTGGCACGCTGAACAAGCGGAAAAGCGACTGGAAGCGCTGTATCCTGATGTGGATCTTGTGTTGGTGAACTCGCCAGATCCAGCGTCACAAGCCTCTGCGCTTGAGGACCTTGTTTCTGTGAACCAAATTGATGCGCTTGTGGTTTTGCCATTTGAATCCGAACCTCTGACGGATCCAGTGTTGAATGTGAAAAAATCAGGTGCGTTGATCACTGTTGTGGACCGAGGATTAAGCCAACCCGGAATTGAAGACATCTATGTTGCGGGCAATAATCCAGAGCTTGGCCGGGTGAGCGCACAGTATATGAAAGGCCGCCTGAGTGAAGGGGACAACATCGTTGTTCTGCGCGGTATTCCGACCCTGATCGATAATGAGCGATTTGATGCGTTCATGGCGGAAATGGAGGGGTCTGGTGTGAATGTACTGGACCATAAGCATGCAAATTGGAATAGGGATGATGGCTTTGAAGTGATGCAGGACTTCCTGTCCCGTTTTCCTGACATTGACGCGGTTTGGGCACAAGATGACGATATCGCAATCGGTGTGGTTGCCGCTCTGAAACAAGCGGGTCGTGATGGCGACGGCATGTTTGTTGTAGGGGGTGCTGGTATGAAAGAAACCATCAAAGCGATCATGGATGGCGATGAGCTGGTGCCAGTAGATGTGCTTTACCCACCTGCGATGATTGCCACGGCAATGGATGTGACCGTCGCTGCATTTAAATCAAATGGCCCGGTTGCAGGTCGGTATATTCTGGGGGCGACGCTTGTCACGCCAGAAAACGCCGCTGATTTCTACTTCCCGGATTCGCCATTCTAAGCGAGGCAGGGACAGATTGTGGCGGGTCCTCCCAAAAACCTGTCACGATCAAAAACACAGGCACGTCTGTATTTTGGGCGGTAAAAAAGGGCCCTGTCATACGGGGCCCTTTGATCATTCTTAGAATTGTTTGACAATTTGACCGGCACGTTTACAGGCCAGTTTGTCACGCAAAGGGCTGTCTGGATCGATGTCTTTGCTGCAGACCACACATTTATCCGCGCCTGCAATGGCATTTAAGCCGCCGCAGCTGCCTTTGATCGTGCGTCCTTTAAACATAACGCCGACAGCCATGCCGACGACGACAAGCATCAAGAGTACAAAGGCGAGGACAAAAGTTGCCATGGGATCAATCCTTAGTGCGATTTCAGCTTCTATTTAGACTCGTCAACAAAAGATTCAAAGGTCTCACTTGCCGCAGTCACGAAATCGTTGTCTTCGCGGGATATAAAAAAGACTGGCAGCTCTAGACGATTGGCGATTTCAAGACCGCGGTCACGTCCAAGAGCCAGCATGGCTGTTGCCCAGCCATCTGCAAGCATTGCGTTTTCGGCTAAGACCGTGACAGACGCTGTCGTATGCGTTATCGGGCGACCGGTGTTGGGGTCTATGATATGGCTATATCGTACGCCGTCTTCCTCAAAATAGTTCCGATAATCCCCAGAGGTTGCCAATCCAATGTCGCTCAGCGGGAGGACGAGTTGAATGGTTCTTTCCCGCGCATCTGGTTTTTCGATGCCGATAGACCAAGGTTTGTTTTCGGCGTTTTTGCCAGACACAGTCAGGTCACCACCGATTTCAACCAGATATCGGTCGATGCCTTTGTTTTCCAAAAGGGTGGCCACACGATCAACGCCGTGGCCTTTGGCAATTGCGGACAAATTGACAGACACACCGGGTTTGGATTTTTGGAGGGACGGAACATCAGATAGGCTCAATAGGCTTAGCTGCCCGACGTCGGATAGGGCTGTTAAGATGTCCGCATCAGATGGGATCGGCTCGCCGGGTTTCTTTGGGCCAAACCCCCAAAGGTCGATCAAAGGGGCAAGGGTAACGTCAAACACACCGCCAGACCCAAAGTGAATTGTGTTGGCCGCTGTCATAACTTCGGCAAAATCATTGGAAATGGGCAGAGGGGCCAGCGTCGGAGCGGCATTAAAGACAGAGACCTCGGATTTTGGATCCCAGTTCGACATCTGTGCGTTGACCTCTGCCAGCAGAGTTTCAATGTCACTGTGGAGCGATTCTATCGTCGTTTCCTCTGGCAGCTCAACAATCGTGACAGAGTAGGTTGTGCCCATTGTTTCGCCGGTTAACCGGGTGGCTTCGGGTGATTCTGTTGCAAAAAGGCAGGCTGATAGCAGGCCAGGAAGTAGAAAAAGGGTCAAAATGCGCATCGCAGGCACCTGTTTGGGGGGGTGATTTCAGGCAGCGTGTTTTTCATGAGGTTGGAAAACTGTCAATGTGAACAAGAATGGCAACACGTTCGCCAAAACATCGTGTTTACTTGCGATTTTACGGCGAGTGAATGTTGCTCTTAGAGAGTGTGATGAATAGAAGAGGCGAAATCTCAAAGGTAGAACGCTTCATTTTGGGAAAATTTAGTTTCGAGGGTGTGAAAATACCCAGACCACGTCGCGCCATATGGCGCCTGAAATAGCCGAGGCCAATGTCAGAATTTGTATTAAAACGCGGTCTTGATCTGCCCATTCAAGGGGCGCCTGATCAGACAATTCATGAAGGGCCAACGTCGACGTCTGTCGCCGTCATCGGTCAAGATTTTATCGGGCTAAAGCCAAAGATGCTGATTCAAGAGGGGGACACGGTGGAACGTGGCACTCCTCTGTTTTGTCACAAGGACGATCCCGAGGTCATGTATGTAGCGCCAGCCAATGGCCGTGTCCGAGCGATTAATCGTGGGGCACGCCGGGTATTGGAAAGCATCGTCATCGATGTTGACGATGCGCGTGCGGCAGGAAAAGACTTTGGAAGTGTTGACGATGTTTCTGCCGTCACGGCGGACATTGCGCGCGAAAAGCTTGCGGCATCTGGTTTGTGGACAGGTTTTACAACACGTCCCTATTCAAAGGTGCCAGCCTCAAGCGATAGTGCGGCGCACATCTTTGTGACGGCAATGGACAGCGAACCTCTTGCCGCCGACGCTACACTCATCATTGGCGAAGCCAAGTCCGCATTTCGTGCGGGTGTTTGTGTGATCTCTAAATTGACAGAGGGTAAGACGTTTGTTTGTACTGCGCCGGGCTCTGATGTAGATTGTGCTGGGCTGGATGGGGTCGAAACCCACAGCTTTTCCGGTCCACATCCTGCAGGTCTTGCTGGAACGCATATTCATTTCTTATCCGCGCCGACATCAGACAAACCAGTCTGGACCATTGGCTATCAGGATGTCATCGCGATCGGGAAATTGTTTCTGACCGGCTTCCTTGATGTGTCTCGGGTGATTTCCTTGGCGGGCCCTCTGGCTGCTAACCCCCGTTTGCTGCGTACATGCGTTGGGGCGTCGATCACCGAGTTGACAGATGGGGAAATTAGCGGAGACGACACATGCCGGATTATTTCGGGATCTGTTTTGGTTGGTCGCCAAGCTGCTGGTTCATTTGCTTATCTGGGGCGTTATGCGCGTCAGGTGACATTGATCAAAGAAGACCAAGACCAACTGACATTTGGTTGGATCTTGCCACAACCCAATAGATTTTCGGTGATGCCCGTTTTGGCATCGGCCCTTTCTAAAAATAAACTCTTTAATCTGACATCCAATTTGAACGGCGGTCGCCGGGCAATGGTGCCAACAGGTGTGTTTGAAACACTGATGCCGCAGGATTTCCTGCCCACTCAGCTTTTGCGCGCACTTTTGGTGATGGATACAGACACCGCTCAGGCGTTGGGCGCGATGGAACTGGCCGAGGAAGACCTCGCGTTGTGTACTTTTGCGTGTCCGGCAAAATATGAATATGGCGACGCGCTCCGCGCTAGCCTTCAAAAGATCGAGAAGGAAGGCTAACCCATGGGATTGCGCAATTTCTTCGATAAGGTCGAACCGAATTTTGTAAAGGGCGGCAAATACGAAAAGTATTTCCCCATCTACGAAATGGTGGAATCGCTCCTTTATACTCCGAAAACCGTCACAACAGCTGCGCCTCACGCGCGGAGTTTTGTCGATATGAAGCGGATCATGACCTATGTGGTCATCGCTACGATCCCTTGTATCCTTGTGGCGCTATATAATACGGGTCTGCAGACCAACTCTGCGCTGACTGCGTTGGGCGAAGGCAGCCACACAGGCTGGCGTGTTGCCGTTATGCAGGCGCTGGGCTTTTCACTTGAGCCCGGTTTGATTTCAAACTTCGTACATGGTTTCCTGTATTTCCTACCTATCTATCTAACGACGTTGATCGTTGGTGGTCTATGGGAAGTTCTGTTTGCAACTGTGCGCGGACACGAAGTTAACGAGGGTTTTCTCGTTACATCAATGCTTTACGTTCTGATCGTACCGGCTTCTACCCCGTTGTGGCAAGTGGCGCTGGGCATCAGCTTTGGGGTTGTGCTTGGCAAAGAAGTCTTTGGCGGCACGGGTAAAAACTTCCTCAACCCCGCGCTGACAGGTCGTGCATTTTTGTATTTCGCATATCCTGCGAACATGTCCGGCGATAGCATTTGGACACCTGTTGACGGGTTCTCTGGCGCAACGGCTCTGGGTGTTTCCGCGGCAGAAGGCGTACAGTCTTTGGCAGGGTACGGTATCACATGGTGGGATGCTTTTCTTGGGACGATCCAAGGGTCCATGGGCGAAACAAGCGCATTGGCAGCCATGATTGGCCTTGCATTCCTATTGGTTACTCGCATTGCCAACTGGCGTCTGATTGTGGGTTGTTTGACAGGGATGATCGGCTTCTCTCTGTTGCTCAACGTAATCGGAAGCGATAGCAACCCCATGTTCGCCATGCCTTGGTATTGGCACTTTGTTCTGGGCGGATATGCCTTTGGTTTGGCCTTTATGGTGACTGAACCTGTCTCTGCCAGCCATACCAATATGGGCCGTTATATCTACGGTGCATTGATTGGCTTTATGGTGGTGATGATCCGCGTGATTAACCCGGCCTTCCCCGAAGGGATGATGCTGGCAATCCTCTTTGCAAACATCTTCGCACCGCTGATCGACTATTTTGTCGTCCGGGCGAACATCAACCGGAGGGCAAAGCGCAATGTCTGAGCAAGAGCCCAATACTGAACCCAAAGGCGCAATCGGGCGTTTTCTAGCGGCATCACCAGACAGCCCAGCCAAAACTATCATAGTTGCGGTAGCGTTGTGTTTGTTCTGCTCCATGATCGTGGCCACGGCTGCTGTGAATTTGCGTCCCATTCAGGAAGCAAACAAACTAAAGGACAAACAGGTCAACATTCTGCAGGTCGCGGGTCGGTATGATCCGTCTGTGGATGTGGCAGAAGCCTTTGCTGCGTTTGAGCCTCGTATCGTTGAGCTCGACAGTGGGACTTTCACTGATGAATTTGATGCCGCAACGTTTGACGATCGCGCCGCAGCGTCTGATCCTAGTCTTAGCATATCGTTGGATGATGATCCGGCAAGCATTGGCCGTCGTACCAATTTTGCGACTGTGTATTTGCTGAATGACGATGCTGGAAACCTCGATAAAGTGATTTTGCCCATTTACGGCTACGGACTGTGGTCCACGTTGTATGGCTTTATCGCATTAGAAGAAAACGGTAACGATGTGTTTGGTTTGCAGTTCTATGAACATGCGGAAACACCTGGCCTCGGCGCCGAGGTGGACAATCCACGTTGGAAATCCCTTTGGAGCGATAAGAAGCTGCGCGACGAAGAGGGTGCACTTCAGATCACCGTTGCCAAAGGCGTAGGTCACGAAGATCACCACATTGATGCACTGGCAGGCGCAACTCTGACATCGCGCGGGGTTGATAACCTTGTGCGGTTCTGGATGGGCGATGCTGGCTTTGCGCTGTTCCTCGAAAACTTGAAAGCAGGAGAAGTATAATGGCCCAGACCAGAAAAGAACTCCTCGTCGATCCATTGGTCGACAACAACCCGATTACGCTTCAGGTTCTGGGGATTTGTTCGGCCCTTGCGGTAACATCTTCGATGCAGGTTGCTTTTGTTATGGCGTTGGCCGTGACTTTTGTGACGGCGTTTTCTTCGATGTTCATCTCGATGCTGCGAAACCAGATCCCAAATTCCATTCGGATTATTGTGCAAATGGTTATTATTGCTTCTCTCGTGATCCTTGTGGATCAGGTTCTTAAAGCGTTTGCGTTCCAGATCTCTAAAACACTGTCTGTGTTTGTGGGATTGATCATCACGAACTGTATCGTGATGGGCCGCGCCGAAGCCTTTGCGATGAAAAACCCGCCGATTGCGTCCTTCATTGACGGCATCGGTAACGGTCTTGGCTACGGCTTGATATTGATGCTTGTTGGCGTCATCCGCGAGTTGTTCGGCGCCGGGAGCTTGTTTGGGATCACCATCCTGCCAACCGTAAACAACGGCGGCTGGTATGTGCCAAACGGTATGCTGCTGCTGCCACCATCGGCATTCTTCATTATTGGTCTTTTGATCTGGGGCTTCCGCACATGGAAACCAGCACAGGTCGAAGAGCGTGAGTATAAAATTCAATCGGCGGAGGCGCACTGATGGAAGGTCTTCTTTCCCTGGCCGTAAAGGCCATCTTTGTTGAGAACCTGGCGCTCTCATTCTTTCTGGGTATGTGTACCTTTATTGCGGTGTCGAAAAAGATCTCGACTGCGCTGGGTCTTGGTATCTCGGTTATGTTGGTGCAGACGATTACTGTCCCAGCTAATAACTTGATTTTGACCTATCTGTTAAAGCCCGGCGCATTGGCGTGGGCGGGTTTCCCAGATGTGGATCTGACGTTCCTTGGTCTGATTTCGTATATCGGTGTGATTGCGGCGATGGTTCAAATCCTTGAAATGATCCTCGATAAGTATTTCCCCCCCCTCTATAATGCGCTGGGGATCTTCCTGCCGTTGATCACTGTGAACTGTGCGATCCTTGGTGGGTCCTTGTTCATGGTTGAACGGGATTACGGATTTGCCGAAGCAACAACATATGGTCTGTCTTCAGGCTTTGGTTGGGCATTGGCGATTACTGCAATGGCCGGCGTGCGTGAAAAGCTGAAATACTCTGACATTCCAGATGGTCTTCAGGGTCTTGGCATCACGTTTATTACTGCTGGCTTGATGGCGATGGGCTTTATGTCCTTCTCCGGCGTCAAACTGTAAGGGGACAGACATGCTAACTTTTACGCTCGGCGTTTTTCTCTTTACTTTGATTGTTTTGGGCTTGGTCTCTTTGATCATGTTCGCCCGATCCCGCCTTGTTTCGACGGGCAACGTCAACATCACCATCAACGGTGAAAAAACCATTTCGGTGCCTGCAGGTGGAAAATTGCTGCAAACACTGGCCTCTGAAAAACTGTTCGTTCCATCGGCGTGTGGTGGCGGCGGTACCTGTGCACAGTGTCGTGTGAAAATCCATTCTGGTGGCGGGTCAATTCTGCCAACTGAAGAAAGCCACATTACCAAACGCGAGGCCGCGTGCGGTGACCGCTTGTCCTGTCAGGTTGCTGTGAAGCAAGACATGGAAGTCGAAGTTCCTGAAGAGGTCTTTGGTGTTAAAAAATGGCGCTGCAAGGTGCGTTCGAATGACAACGTTGCGACGTTCATCAAAGAACTGGTTTTGGAATTGCCCGATGGTGAGGATGTAAATTTCCGCGCAGGTGGCTACATTCAGATCGAATGCCCCCCTTATGATTTGTCCTACAAAGAATTCGATGTGGACAAAGAATACCATGAAGACTGGGATCGCTTTAAGATTTGGGATGTGAATTCCAAAGTCGACGAAGCGGTAGAGCGTGCCTATTCTATGGCGAACTATCCAGACGAAAAAGGCATCGTTATGCTGAACGTCCGGATCGCGTCACCGCCCCCAGGGTCGCAGGGTATCCCTGCAGGTAAGATGTCATCCTACATCTTTAACCTGAAGGCTGGCGATGAGGTCACGATCTCTGGTCCGTTTGGTGAGTTCTTTGCCCGTGAAACAGAAAAAGAGATGGTCTTTGTTGGAGGTGGTGCTGGTATGGCGCCAATGCGGAGCCATATCTTTGACCAGCTGCGGCGCGTCGGATCCGACCGAAAGATCTCTTTCTGGTACGGCGCACGTTCCAAGCGGGAAATGTTCTACGTCGAAGATTTCGACATGTTGGCGGCTGAGAATAAGAACTTTGACTGGCACGTGGCCCTTTCGGACGCAACACCAGAGGATGACTGGACGGGCTATACCGGCTTTATCCATAACGTTCTGTTCGAAGAGTATCTTAAGAACCACCCGGCACCCGAAGATTGCGAATTTTACATGTGTGGCCCGCCCATCATGAACCAATCTGTGATCAATATGCTGGTAGATCTGGGTGTGGATCGCGAAGACATCATGCTGGATGACTTTGGCGGGTAAGGCACCAATACATTAACGTTTCTAGGCCGTTCTGGATTTTCAGAGCGGCCTTTTTTATTTCCAAATGCTAATTGTCTTTTAAATGATTTAGACGAAGGTTGGGGTTAAGTTTTTCTAGCCAGATCCCGGATTGCGTGTCTAGGATGGGGGTAGGAATAATCTTTAGGAGGACGACGATGGCACCTACTTCATACCAATCTCCAACCAGAGGTGATGATAATCGTTCGTCTAGTCAAAGCGCTGAAAGTGCTCTGTCAAAGAGCAACGCAACGGTTTCGACGATATTGGATGAAAAAGGGCGCAATGTTTTTGCGGTGCGTCCGCAGGATACAATTGCTACGGCAACACAACTGATGAAAGAAAAAGGCATTGGTGCAGTTGTCGTCAAAGATGCTGCGGGTGTTTTAGTCGGAATTTTATCAGAGCGGGACATTGTCCGGCAGCTTGCAGACACTCCGGGCGAGACCTTGGATCAAATCGTTGATTCGGTAATGACCAAAGATCCCGTGACTTGTACACCCGATGAACTGTTGGTTGAGATGATGAAGCGCATGTCTGAGGGGAAATTCCGTCATTTGCCTGTTCTGGACGGCGGTGGTTTGGGCGGCATGATCACCATAGGTGATGTCGTAAGCTATCGCCTACGCGAGCTGGAGTACGAAGCACTGCGTATGAAGCAGATGATTGTAGGGTAATTCTCTGAAAAATGCGGTTTGACCTAAATCAAGGTCGACCGCACGTATTCCGGGTTTGCTTGTTTCAGGTTGAAACAGGAGATACGGGATGAATAAGACATTTCGCCGTCACGCTGCTTTGGTTGATCATATGGCTGAAACGCTCGGGGTCGATCTTGAAGAACAGGTATTTCGCGGCAATATCGGCATCAATGATATTGGCGATGCTGTGTTAAATTGCACTGGGTGTACTCAGGCGGATGACTGTGATCATTGGCTTGCGAAACAAAAAGGCGTTTCAGAAAGAACACCGGCCTATTGCCGTAATTCTGAGATGTTTGTTGCCCTTAAAGGTTAAGGTTTGCACGCAACAGGGGCAGTAGAGTTGCGGCAACCAAACCAACGGCCGCGCCTGTTAACAGCCTAATAACAGGCGATTTTTGTGCGGGAGCCACAAGGCTTAACAGGCTACAAACAGCTGCATAAAAAGAAAGTGTAATGGGGTCCATGGTCAAGGGTACCACATTCATCGCGCTTCGTCAGGCGCGAAGATATCCTTTGCGCAGCATCCGCTCACGGACGGTGTCTGCAGCGTAGGACGCGGCTCTAAGATCATTAAACAATGCAATACGCTGCTGTCCTGCACCGCCCCGTAATCCCCATTCAAGCACAACAGACCATTCGCCAAACAGGTTCAGCTGAATTTCGATTCGGTAGAATCTGGGGTCCCGTTTCAAATCTGGAACTGTGATCAGGAGGCAAATTGGCATGAGATGATTCTAGGAAACCTCCGAATCAGACGCAACCAAAAGCTGCACCTGAGCCGGAGGAATCGTTGTGATTTGGATCTATCCCAGCAAAAAGATGCTGCTGGTTCCAACAGATCTGCGAAGAGTGTGAAGGTCCGCGTGGTCTGGGTCATTAATCCATCCCATCGCAGAGTCCTTATCTGGAAAACTGAGGATGGCTGCCAGAGACGGCACAGCTAAACCATCATCAATGACGGTTGGCTCTGGGTTCGCTGCTTCAACTTTACCGCCGTATTTTGCTAAAGCAATTCCAGCATGTTCCCGATAAGCGATCATTGCGTCGGGGTTCTTTACGGTCATGTAAACAGTTGCATAGATCATGAGTTTTTCCTTTCCAAAAGTGGTGCGGGTTTTGTAAAGCCTGACAGCTCATGCAAAAACAGGATGAATTTGCTTATTGAATATGCAAAAATGCACAACATGAAAGAAAGCTGGGATGATCTAAGAGTGGTGTTGGCGATGGTTCGCTACGGGTCATTGTCCAAAGCAGCACAGATGCTGGGGGTCAACTATACCACTGTGGCCCGACGTATCGCACAGGCTGAGGATAACCTTAGCACACGCCTTTTTGACCGACTTCCGACCGGATATGTCCCGACGTCAGAGGCCTTAGACGTTGCACGTGCAGCCGAAAAGATAGAGGCCTTAGATTCCGGGGTTCGTTTGTCGTTATCCGGCCAGAATTCTATTCTTCAGGGTCCTTTGACGATTACAGCACCACCGTTACTGATCGCCTCGCATCTTTGTCATGTTTTTGATGTCTTTTTGGATAAATACCCAAAAGTGGATCTGAAAGTACTGTCGAGCAACGAACAATTAAACCTGAATCGGAGAGAAGCTGACGTTGCAATCCGTATCAGTAATGATCCTGGTGATACTTTAATTGGGCGCCGCTTGACGCAACAACAAACGGCTTCTTTTGCGGCGCAAAGTATTGCGAATCAAATTGTAAATGATCCTGGGCATCGTATTGATTGGCTTGGTTTTACGTTCTGGACAGGTCCTCCAAAAGACTCTTTAGAAAACTATCCTAACGCTCGTATCCGAATGGTATTTGATGACATGACGGCTGTCATTGGGGCGGCGCGCGCAGGCTTAGGGGTTGCGCGTATGCCGCTATTTGTCGGGCGATCTGCAGGGTTGCAACAAGTGGATGTGCTTCCTCCGCAACGCTATTCTGACATATGGCTGGTCGCCCACAGTGATCTATGGCGCAGTGCAAAACTGCAAGCCTTTCGAGATATCCTCTTGCCGTATTTCAAGCAAAATCAAGCGGATTTCATCGCGACCCCCTAAAGCGGGAATGAGTTAGTTCTGCGCGGTGTTACCTTCGGCGGCTGTCACCAGTTCGGCCACGCGTTTGCCGATTTCTTGGCTTGCGCGAATGGAGGGATGGATCATGTCGATCGCGTGATATTTTGTGGAGCCATGAGGGACCATATCGCGCAAGGACAGGTAGTAAAAACCGTCATCTTGCTCGGCAAGGCGCGCCACGCGAGATTCGAGGATGTCGCCTTCGTCTTTGCAATGTTCAATGGGGGAACCGACGCCGGGGCTTCTGAGGTAGCCAACAAATATTACTTTCGCGTTGGTATTTCGAAGCTTAGAGACCATGGCAGGAATTTTTCCAGATCTGCCGTCCTCTGAGATCATAGAGTTGATCGTTCCGTCACAACGAATGCATCCACAGCCCAACCAAAGGTCATTGCCGCCGCCGTTTAGGATGATCCAATCCCAGTCGCCATCAGTGTATTGTTTTTCGATGCTCATGCCCAATGCGCCGGAAATGGGTAATGGATACATTATTTTTGCGCCACGAACCGTGCGGTCAATGACCGGTTCATTCAAAGATCTCTCAACGGAGTGAGACACTGATTCGCCAGAGAGTTCATTCCACGCCAAAAGGGAATCGCCCATGGTCAGAATCCGCGCCGGATTTTGTGAGGTAGGGGACTCTGTGCACCCCATAAGAGTGGCTGACAAACAAATAAGAACAATCGCAAAAATTCGCATCATATACACCAATATTAATATGAATTCAGCATAGCAACCACAGTGTTTATAAGTAAAGAAACAAGGGGTTTAAGGGTGAATTTTGTCAATTTCTGTATAGGATGAGGGAACAATAAAGTGGGTCAAGCCGTCTTTATCAACGGTGCGCAAACAGTGGAATTCTGCAAACCTTGTATGGCTTCTTTTGAGCCATCGTTTTTGTCGGTGTGATCAGTGTGGGTAATCGAATCATATTGGCCAGAGGCTTTGGGCGACGGTGCCACAAATGGTAGCTCCAGACATAAAAAAACCGCCATGACCAGGTCAGGCGGTTTTTTAATTGCTCTGTCGGTTCGACTTAGCCCTGACGGGCTTTGAACCGGCGTTGTGTTTTGTTGATCACATAAACACGACCTTTGCGACGCACGATGCGGCAGTCGCGATGGCGGTTCTTGAGCGAACGGAGTGAATTCCGAACTTTCATGGCCTTCTCCTAGTATCGCGGCGCGCGTGCGCCTGGGTTAATTCGGTCCTAGATTCACATGGTGGGCACTACTGGGATCGAACCAGTGACCCCTTCGATGTCAACGAAGTGCTCTACCGCTGAGCTAAGCGCCCATATGAACCTTGCGAACCACTTGACCTTGTTAAAAAGAATGCAAGTAATCCACGTCGGTAGAGCGCTCTATAAAAGGAGTCGGAAGGGTGTTCAAGGGGTTTTGACAACAGAAAAAATATAGCAGACTGTTTTTTTATAGGATGGAGAGAAGATGTCTAACCCTGCCTTTGATCTATGGCTGCCAGAAACGCGGACCACGACTGTGGTTTTTGCGTCGCCGCATAGTGGGCGGACCTATCCAAAGGCATTCAAACGCAAATCCATATTGGATGAAAATACGCTTCGTAGTTCTGAGGATGCCTTTGTAGATAAGCTGTTTCGGGGGGTGAATTCCCACGGTGCTCCTTTGTTGGCAGCTCGGTATCCACGGTGTTATGTCGATTTGAACCGCAGCACTGATGAGATGGACCCGGCCGTTGTTGAGGGGGTTCGCAAACCTTCTTATAATCCAAGGATCGCGTCTGGCCTTGGGGTTATTCCCCGTGTTGTCGCCCAAGGACGGCCGATTATTCGGGGAAAGTTAAAGCTTGAAGAAGCTCAACAACGAATTGCTGATTGCTGGCGACCTTATCACGACGCGTTACAGTATTTGCTAAAGGAGAATCGGGCGCGATTCGGAGAGGCGATTCTGATTGATTGTCATTCCATGCCACATGAGGCTTTGGATGCGGTGGTACGACGCGGAGAGCCCATTCCTGATATCGTATTAGGGGATCGGTTCGGTGCTGCGGCGAGGCCCGATGTTATGGATGCTGTGGAACAGGCTTTCTTGGATTCCGGTTTCAATGTTGCGCGTAACAGTCCATTTGCCGGGGCGTTTATTACACAACATTATGGTCGGCCAAGTAGCAATCAACACGCAATTCAGATTGAGATTGATCGCTCGCTTTACATGGATGAAACGACGATTCAGCCTTCATCAAATTTCAATGCGTTCAAATTGGCAATGTTAGAGGTATCGAGTCGGATTGCTGACTTTGGTCGGTCGGATGCGATGCCATTGGCGGCGGAATAAGCTCTACCGCAGGGCCCGACCTTTGAGAATTGCTTTTGAACCAAACCGTTTGCGAATTTGATCTGTCGCGGCTTCTGCCTTTTTGCGCGCGCCAGCCTGAGGATCTAATAGATCACCAGACATATCGGCCTGATCATCAGCCACAAGATCGCTAATTCCAACGCCAATCAAACGAAATGGACCTTCGTTAGACACCTGATCGAATAAACCGCGTGCTGTGCGGTAAATTCGATCGGCGGTTTGCGTTGAATCCGGTAGGCTAATCCGTCGAGACAATGCCGAGAAATTTGCACGTTTCAGTTTTAATGTCACAACGCGGCCTGCCAGATCCCGTGCCTTGGCACGGTCGGCTACTTGTTCAGACAGACGCCACAGATGTCCATCCAATAGATCAATGCTGGCGGTGTCCTCAAAAAAAGTGGTTTCCTTTGAGATACTTTTAATAGGTGTGCGCGCGGAGACGCGGCGGTGATCCTGACCGCGGGCCAGATGCCAAAGGCGTTCACCCATGCCCCCAAATCGAGCAATCAGATCCCGTTTTTCCCAACGCAGTAAATCTGTAAATGTACGAATGCCTGCCTTTTCCAAAGAGCTTTTAAAAGCAGGGCCAACACCCCAGATCAGTCCAACTGGTTTATCGCGCAAGAATGCGTCAGTTTCTGCTAGACCGATGATCGAAAACCCGCGCGGTTTGTCGAGATCAGAGGCAACTTTTGCGAGAAATTTGTTATGACTTAGACCGATTGATCCGGTGATTCCGAGCTCATCCTGCATACGTTTGACAAGTCTTGCCAACATCACCGCTGGTGGTACGCCATGAAGCTTTTCAGTGCCGGACAAATCCAAGAATGCCTCATCCAAGGACAAGGGCTCAACCACGGGAGTGAGCTCATCCATCATGGCGCGAACCTGTTTGGACACCTCCACATAGGCCGACATCCGTGGTTTCACCACAACGGCTTCCGGGCAAAGCTGCAACGCCTTGAACATAGGCATTGCGGAGCGGACCCCTTTGATCCGAGCAATGTAACATGCGGTGGAGACAACCCCTCGTTTGCCTCCTCCGATGATTACTGCCTTGTTGCGCAGCTCTGGATTGTCACGTTTTTCAACTGACGCATAAAACGCGTCACAATCCATATGCGCGATACTCAGGCTATAGAGCTCCTCGTGACCCATGACGCGCGGACTGGCGCAGGTCGGACAACGTTGGCCCGATTGGAATTGGCTGAGACAGTGGCGACACATTGCGGGCATACGCTAAGAATAGCTTTGGTCGGGTGGGGGCACAATCCAAGTTTACCGCAAATGTTCCGACTTCTCGATCTCGCAACATGGATACCGCGCCACCTTTGACCAACCAGCAGAACCCAAACAACCAAACCGCAAGAGACTCGATCCAAAACTGATAGCTGTTTTGATCCATTGTCGCTTTGACGTGATCCGGGGAGATACGATAGGTATATAGCGCAGACATGGCCAAAAGGATGATTAAACCACTGCCGTGATATAGTCTATTTCGCTGAAGGCGACGTTCACGATCCTGTTCACCGTTTTCAGGCTCTGCAAACAACAGAAGGCAGGTGATCGCCATAGAAACAAAGAACAGCCCCGCAAAAACATGGTGAATGTCGGACCCTAACTTCATGCCAAGGGCACATTGTGCAAAAGAACAATCAAATAGCTTGTCCGTATGTGTGGGTACAAGCGCGAGGCCGATTGCTCCAAGCCCGCCGATACGCGTGATCTTGCGATGGGACAAAATTCCAAAGGAGACGCTGTCTGGGCCGTAAGAACCGATAAGAAACAGCCCGATTGCACAGAGGGCTCCGACAAAGACATCGGCAAATGGTGTATAGTAATAATGGCTGATTGAAGCTTCGACACCTTGGCCTGTTGCCATGCCGCCAAAAAACAGCAGTACAGGCAAGCCCAGCCCGATATAGCCTAAGCCTTGTCGCATAAGTTGATAAGACGCAATCATCCCGTGATGATGCAATTCGTTGATTTCGCGAGACATAAGTCAATAAGTCCATGTGATAGGTGACCACGTTAACGGTCAAGAGGGGGGTAGATTCGGCGGGGTCATTGACCCAACTGGCAGCGCCGAAGACAGAAAGTGTTTAGTGAGCGGATGTTTGCTGATCATACCGGGCTCGCGCAGCGCGAACATCTGGCTGACAGCGTGTCGCCCAATCTTTCAGAGGGCGCAGCGGGAATACCAATGATTGGCCTAATTCAGTCAAGGCATACTCAACCCTTGGTGGCGCACTTGGATAGACTGCTCTGTTCACAAGGCCATCTCTTTCAAGATTGCGCAGCGTAACGGTGAGCATGCGTTGAGAGATTCCGTCAACAGCTTCTCTGAGGCGGTTAAACCGCAGCTCTCCGTGATCCAATTCCATAAGGATTAAGAGACTCCATGAATCAGTCAGGCGATTCAGGACATCTCGCGTGGGGCAATTGTGGTTTAATTTTCTTTTTTCAGTCGGCATAGGACTCTTCCTCGTATGAGCAAAAAAGCGAGGTTAAAATCAATGAAAACTGTCACTCGATACTAAGGTTACAAAAAGTAACTTAGCAGGGAGAGGGGGTTTGAGAACACACTTTATGGGTGCGCAGGGGTATTTTTTGTCCGCTTTAGGTTAAAATCATGGCGATTGTGGGGCATTTCGAAACGGTGGGCCACCTTAGGAAGCAAAAAACCGCCGCTTTGGTGACAAAGCAGCGGTTTCGGTTCGATGAGTTCAATCTTCAGCACAGAGACAATTGGCGCAGCGATTACAAATCCAAAGATTGTTAGAGAGGCTTGATCACCCCTATTTCTGTCAGGAAGTTAACTCGTTCAGAATGGCGGTGGCGGCAGCTTTAGGATCTGTCGCTTTCCAAACTGGGCGTCCCACTACGATATGATCTGCACCGTCTTTGATGGCCTTAGCCGGTGTCGCAATCCGTTTTTGATCTCCTGCATCGGCGCCAGATGGGCGAACACCGGGGGTCACAATGAGCTTTCCTTTGGATTCAGGAAGTGCACGTATCATAGCAGCCTCATGCGGAGAGGCGATGACGCCATCTGCGCCTGCAAGAAAGGCATTTCCGGCGCGTTCTTGAACTAGATCACGTAAGTCACCCTCTTTGATTAACGCGCCGTCTAGGTCATTTCGATCCAGAGACGTTAGAATTGTGACCGCTAATATTTTTAGATCTTTTGCACCCTTACCTTCTTGCGCGGCGCGAACAACATAGGGGTCACCGTGAACGGTTAGAAAGTCTAGATCGTATTGGGCAAGGCCGCGAACCGCCGATTCAACAGTTGCACCAATATCAAAAAGTTTCATATCCAGAAAAATGCGTTTGTCGTGTTCTTGTTTTAGCTCATTGGCGAGGGCGAGACCACCGCCTGTCAGCATCCCCAGACCGATTTTGTAAAATCCGACGTCCTCTCCTAGTTGCTCTGCAAGTTTCAACCCTGCAAGGGCATCGGGGACATCAAGGGCTACGATAAGGCGGTCATCAGACATAAAGAGGGCTCCTGGAATGAATTGCACTCTTTTGTGGTCAGATCGTGTTGTGGTCAACCCGCCTTAAAATTTTAAGCCGCTTTTTGGCATCGTCCATATATTAAGGGTTCTCTGCGCTGCGGGTGACGAAATTCAGGCATACGCCGCAGTTGCCGCAGCGCGTCCTCTCGCAGATTGTGCTCAAGTGCCTCTGAGTTTTGCTGTGGAACCGCTGTAACACGCGCTTCGAGGTGGATCGTTTGTTCAGAAGTTGAATTAGGGCCCATCAGATCGACAACGACTTGTCCCCGGATTGATCCTTTGGAATCTGGCTCTGAAATATGGAGTAACTCAATAGACTGAATACGCATAACATCTCCTACGACTGTTCTTTGTCTTAGGGCGGGAGGCTGAGTTGGGAAAAGGTGAATAATCATAATTCAACAGCATATATGATGTGCCTCTTGAACTGGCCGGTCGAACAGACCACATCGAGTGTAAGGTCCCACTTAATCGTGCCGTTTAACGGGCGGAAGACATAGGGACGCTTTATAAAGGAGTAAGCTCATGAACCTTGATAAGTTCACAGAGCGGTCGCGCGGTTTCATTCAGGCAGCGCAAACGATCGCTATGCGGGACAGCCACCAACGACTGGCACCCGAACATATTCTCAAAGCACTGATGGATGACGAGCAAGGGCTCGCCAGCAACCTAATCAAATCTTCAGGTGGTTCTCCAGAACGTGTGGTTGAGGCGCTGGATGCTAATTTAGCCAAAATGCCCAAAGTGTCCGGAGATGCCGGTCAGGTCTATTTGGACAGCCAAACTGGTAAAGTTCTCGCGGAAGCTGAGAAAATTGCAAAAAAAGCGGGTGACAGTTTTGTTCCGGTTGAACGCATCCTAACGGCACTTGCCGTGGTGAAATCCAAAGCCAAAGTGGCCTTAGACGCTGGTGCTGTTACCGCAATGAATCTGAATGCGGCGATCAATGACGTGCGCAAGGGGCGGACCGCAGATAGCGCGAGCGCCGAAGACAGCTATGACGCATTAAAAAAATACGCACGCGATCTGACTGAAGCCGCAGAAGAAGGCAAAATTGACCCGATCATTGGTCGGGACGAAGAAATTCGTCGTGCGATGCAAGTGTTGTCGCGGCGGACCAAGAATAACCCGGTTCTGATTGGCGAGCCCGGCGTTGGGAAAACAGCAATTGCCGAAGGGCTTGCCTTGCGGATTGTGAACGGGGATGTGCCGGAATCTTTGCGCAACAAACGTCTGATGTCCTTGGATATGGGGGCCTTGGTTGCGGGGGCTAAATACCGCGGTGAATTTGAGGAACGCCTAAAGGCGGTTCTGAATGAGGTCACGGACACCGCTGGTGAAATTGTTTTATTTATCGACGAAATGCATCAGCTTGTTGGTGCCGGTAAAACCGATGGCGCGATGGATGCGGCAAACCTGATCAAACCTGCCCTCGCGCGGGGCGAGTTGCATTGTGTTGGTGCGACAACGTTGGATGAATACCGCAAATACGTTGAAAAAGATGCGGCTCTGGCGCGGCGGTTTCAACCGCTTTTGGTCGAAGAGCCAACTGTAGAAGACACCGTCAGCATCCTGCGGGGGATCAAAGAGAAATACGAGCTTCACCACGGGGTTCGGATCAGTGACTCCGCGCTCGTGTCTGCGGCAACTTTGTCGCATCGGTATATTACGGATCGGTTTTTGCCGGATAAGGCGATTGATTTGGTTGATGAGGCCGCCAGTCGTCTGCGAATGGAAGTGGATTCAAAACCAGAGGAGCTTGATGCTCTGGACCGGGAGCTGCTTCAAAAACAAATTGAGGCCGAAGCGTTGAAGCAAGAAGATGACGCGGCCTCTCGCGATCGTTTGAAAAAGCTGGAAGTTGAGCTCTCCGAACTGCAAGAGAAATCCTCTGGTATGACGGCACAATGGCAAGCTGAGCGCGATAAACTTGCCAATGCGCGAAACATCAAAGAGCAATTGGATCGTGCCCGTGCGGAATTGGATATTGCCAAGCGAGAGGGCAATCTGGCCAAGGCCGGAGAGCTGTCTTATGGCGTCATCCCAGATCTTGAAAAACAGGTTTCCGAGGCGGAATCCCTTGAAGATGCCGTAATGGTCTCTGAAGCCGTACGACCCGAACAGATTGCCTCGGTTGTGGAGCGTTGGACAGGTATCCCCACCAGCAAAATGCTGGAAGGGGATCGTGAAAAACTCCTGCGCATGGAGGAGACTCTGGGCAAGCGGGTCATCGGTCAACGTGCACCAGTTACGGCTGTGTCGAATGCGGTGCGCCGTGCGCGTGCAGGATTGAACGATGAGGGGCGACCCTTGGGCAGTTTCTTGTTTCTTGGGCCAACAGGCGTCGGCAAAACGGAGCTGACAAAGGCTGTTGCCGATTTCTTGTTTGACGATGACAGCGCGATGGTTCGCATCGACATGAGCGAGTTCATGGAGAAACATGCGGTGGCGCGTCTGATTGGGGCCCCTCCGGGGTATGTCGGCTATGACGAAGGGGGAGTCTTGACCGAGGCCGTTCGACGTCGTCCTTATCAGGTGGTTTTGTTTGACGAAGTCGAAAAGGCCCACCCGGATGTGTTCAACGTTTTGTTGCAGGTCCTTGACGATGGGGTTTTGACCGATGGGCAGGGCCGTATGGTGGATTTCAAACAGACGTTGATTATTCTGACGTCTAACCTTGGGGCGCAAGCCTTGTCGATGTTACCCGAAGGATCGGATAGTTCTGATGCCAAACGGGATGTCATGGATGCGGTACGGGCACATTTCCGTCCAGAGTTCCTGAATCGCCTGGACGAGACGATCATCTTTGATCGCCTCCGGCGAGAAGACATGGATGGTATCGTTGAAATTCAACTTGGGCTGCTGGGCAAACGCCTTGCCCGTCGGAACCTGGCGTTGTCAGTTGATGACGAGGCCCGCAAATGGCTTGCTGATGAGGGGTACGATCCTGTGTTCGGCGCGCGGCCGCTAAAACGAGTGATTCAGCGTCATTTACAGGATCCATTGGCAGAAATGCTGTTGGCTGGGGAAGTGCTGGACGGGGCGACCATTCCAGTGTCTGTGAATGCAGATGGGTTGTTGGTTGGGGACCGCGTTGCGCCTAGCAATCGTAAGCCGCCCGGTGATGCTGTGGTTCATTAAGGCAACGAAACAAATTGGCCGGGCATCATGTCCGGCCTTTTTTCTGGGGGATGGCTGTGCTTTATCAACGCCAATGGATTAACCAAAGGATACATTTATGACTTTGCCCCCGAAATTGGTGATCTTCGACTGCGATGGCGTGGTCGTAGACAGCGAAGGGCCAACGTTACTTTTGCTGAGGGATAGTCTGGCGGCCCATGGTTTGGATCGGACAGTTGAGCAGATCACTGATCAGTTCATTGGTGGGACAATGTCCGGAAACATGGCAAAGGCTCGGGATATGGGGGCAGATCTACCCGACAATTGGGTCGATGCGTTCTACAGCGAGCTCTATGCCGAATTGGCGAAATCTGTTGTTGCGATACCCGGCATCGAAGTTGTTTTGGATGCGCTTGATGCTGCGGGAATTCCGTATGCTATCGGTTCCAATGGACGCACAGAAAAAATGAACGTCACTTTAACCCGTACTGGATTAATCAACCGATTTGCAGGGCGCGCCTATTCTGCGCAGTCATCGGGGCGACCAAAGCCTTACCCAGACATTTACTTGAAGATTGCAAAAGATATGAACGTTGCACCACATCAATCGGTGGTGATCGAAGACAGCCCCACCGGGGCACGGGCGGCGGTTGCCGCAGAAATGAAGTGTTTTGGATTTACGCATGAAACCCCTTCAGAAAAGCTCGCGCCGATCGCAGATGTGCTTTTTGAAAATATGCTAGATTTGCCGGGCCTGTTGGGACTGGCTTCGTAATAGGCCCACCCAAGAGGGGGTGGGTGGGCCTAAAGGTCTGCTGAAGGCGTAGGGGATTACGGCAGCAGTACCTTATCGATGACGTGAATCGTACCGTTGCTTGCAGCAATATCGGCAGAGGTCACGTTTGATTTATTGATTTTGACGCCATTGCGCCCATCAACGTGCAGATCTTTGCCGTTGACGGTGGTCAGGCTGCCGCGTTTGCCTGTTAGGGCTGCGGCTGGGTAATTTCCCGCAACGACATGGTAGGTGAGGACCGCAATCAGTTGATCTTTGTTTTCCGGAAGCAGCAAGGAGTCCACAGTGCCGGCTGGTAGATCATCAAATGCTGCATTTGTCGGCGCAAAGACTGTCAGCGGCCCATCGCTCTTTAACGTGCCAGCAAGCCCGGCAGCACCAAGGGCGGCCACAAGAGTTGAGATGTCAGGATTTCCAGCGGCAATATCGACGATGTCTTGCGACTTTGGGGTTGTTGCACAAGCGGATACTGTTGCGATCAAGCCAGCGGCAACAAGGGATTTCATGGCGAGTCTACGGTTCATGGGGTGTCCTTCGAAAATTGGGAGCCGTCAAAGAAGGGCGAAGCTTTCTTCGCCCTGCTTTGATTATTCTTTTGGAAGAATGACAGCGTCGATCACGTGAATGACGCCATTGCTGGCGGCAATGTCAGCTTGAACGACAGTAGCGTTATCAATCATGACGCCGGACATTGCATCAACCATTGCCATGCGACCATTTACGGTTTTCACGTCCATCTTTTTACCGGCGATATCGGCGGCCATAACTTTTCCGGGAATGACGTGGTACGTCAGGATTGCGACAAGCTTATCTTTGTTTTCTGGCATGAGCAGCGTTTCGACGGTTCCTTCGGGCAGCGCCGCAAATGCGTCATCGGTTGGTGCGAAGACAGTAAAAGGGCCTTCGCCTTTCAGGGTGTCCACTAGGTCTGCAGCCTGAACGGCTGCAACGAGAGTATTAAAGCTACCTGCGTCTACGGCAGTGTCGACGATATCCTTGCTATGACCGTCGGCAAATGCTGGAATAGTTAAAAGGGCGGTTGATGTAAGAGCGATAAAGGTTCTGCGAAACATGATGGGAACTCCCGTTGATGTGATTGTCACAAGCAATGAAAGAGTTACGGAGCGCGTCCGGAATTGGATGACTGCGATTTTCTGAATATATTCCTTGTTTTCAACGTTCGGAGAGCTAAGCCACGGCCAAAATCAATTTCTATACAAAAAACAGTGATCAATATGGCCGTTTTTTAAGCCAGTTTGTGAACACATCACAGTGAAAGCAGGATGGCCAAAGCGATTTCAACCTATGTAGAATACAAAAAATTGATGGAGAGTCTTATAATGTTCACTGTAATGGGATGGGCCGCGACTGCGTTTGAGGTCTTGGCGTTCACCTTTGTGTTTATCATTGGTAGTATTGTCGCAGTGCTTGCGATCTTTTTTGTTATAGACCGCACACAAACCGGAGATGCCATTCGGCGCAATTATCCCGTGATTGGACGTTTTCGTCATCTGTTCACCACGTTGGGAGAATTCTTCAGGCAGTACTTCTTTGCGATGGATCGAGAGGAAATGCCTTTTAACCGGGCGCAAAGGGATTGGGTTTCTCGCGCATCCAAAGGAGACAGCAATACAATTGCTTTCGGTTCAACCCGAAAACTATCTGATGTCGGAACGCCGATCTTTGCGAACGCACCCTTTCCGCCGCTCGACAATCAATTTTCAGGAACAGAACCTTTGATGATTGGGCCCACCGCACGAGAACCCTTCATGGCCCGTTCCTTCTTTAATATATCAGGCATGAGCTATGGGGCCTTGTCCCGTCCCGCAGTTGAGGCCCTATCAAAAGGTGCGGCCAAGGCGGGGATCTGGATGAACACGGGCGAGGGTGGACTGTCCCCCTATCATTTGACCGGCGGTTGCGATGTTGTGTTTCAGATTGGCACGGCCAAATATGGCGTCCGCAATGAGGACGGTTCGCTGAGCGATGAGCGCCTGCGAGAGGTCTCCAAGCACGACGAAGTTAAAATGTTTGAGTTAAAAATCGCGCAAGGTGCAAAGCCCGGAAAGGGCGGTATTCTTCCGGCAGCTAAGGTTTCAGCTGAAATTTCTCAAATCCGTGGCATTCCTGAGGGACAAGCTAGTATTTCGCCAAACCGTCACGTCGACATTAGTAATGTTGATGAATTGCTAGATATGGTCCTGCACATTCGTGAGGTCACCGGGAAACCTGTCGGGTTTAAGACCGTTGTCGGATCACTAGAACCTTTTGAAGAGCTTTTTGCGCGGATCAAAGCCCGTGGCGAAGAGTGCGCACCTGACTTTATTACTATCGATGGTGGTGAAGGGGGGACAGGCGCGTCGCCGATGCCTTTGATGGATCTTGTGGGGATGCCTGTGCGGGAAAGCTTGCCGCGTATGACCACCTTGTTAAATGACTGTGGATTGCGGGGCCGTATTCGCCTTATTGCATCAGGCAAACTGGTAAATCCCGGCGATGTGGCTTGGGCCCTTGCCGCGGGGGCGGACTTTGTAGTCTCTGCCCGTGGATTTATGTTCTCGCTCGGCTGCATTCAGGCGATGAAGTGTAACAAAAACACTTGCCCTACCGGAATTACCACCCACGATGAACGGTTGCAAAAAGGTCTTGTCGTGCAAGACAAGTATGTAAAAGTCGCTAATTACGCCAAGGGAATCGTCAAGGATGTCGAGACCATCGCGCATTCTGTTGGGGTTGCCGAGCCTCGCCAGATGACTCGGAAACATGTTCGGATTGTTCAAAATGATGGGAGCTCGCGTTCGATGAGTGAGATTTATGGGGGAAGTTTGTAATAAATCCACAAAACTGATCACATAAATTGGTCTGGGAATAAACTTAACCCAACTTCTTCGTGAGAACACAGCTTAGGCTTTGCTCGAAGAGCCCATATCACCGATTGTTGAGAAAATTTTCTGGGAGGGCCGCATGGCATATCGTTACAAGACAGATTTGAAGTGGTCCGATGTGACCCCTAAGGCGGATTTCATGAATCGACGCCAACTGATGGCCGGAGCGGGGGCAGCGGCGCTGGGCGCAATCGCTAGCCCTGCATTGGCTGCAAAGATCGCAACTGTTCCAAGCGAGTATTCAACGGATCTCACTCCGAATAGCATTCAGGATATTTCCTCGTACAATAACTTTTATGAGTTCGGCACGGGCAAAGAGGATCCAGCCCGCCACGCAGGGGCCCTGACGACCGATCCCTGGACAGTTAAGATTGACGGCCTTGTCGACAATCCCGGTGACTACGATCTCGCGGATTTGCTCAAAGATGTGCAGATGGAGGAACGGATTTATCGGTTCCGGTGTGTTGAGGCTTGGTCGATGGTCATTCCATGGGTTGGCTTTGAGTTGAACCAAATATTGGCCAAAGCAGGTGTTCAGTCGGGTGCGAAATATGTTGCCTTTGAAACCTTGGTGCGTCCCGAAGAGATGCAGGGGCAAAAACGACGCACAATCGAATGGCCGTATCGGGAAGGTTTGCGTCTGGATGAGGCGATGCACCCGCTGACAATCATGGCGACCGGTCTGTACGGGGAAACCTTGCCAAATCAAAATGGCGCACCGTTACGGTTGGTGGTACCTTGGAAATACGGTTTCAAGTCGATCAAATCGATCGTACGTATTTCCCTCACGGACACCCAGCCTCAGACAAGCTGGAATATGATTCAGCCGCGAGAATACGGATTTTATTCTAACGTTAACCCAGAAGTCGACCATCCACGTTGGTCTCAGGCATCGGAGCGGGCCGTTGGTGGTGGATTGTTTGCAAAGCGTCAGCCCACTTTGATGATGAACGGATATGCTGATGAGGTCATGAGCCTTTATGACGGCATGGACCTGAATAAGTTGTTCTAAGATGTCTGTGAGTGATCGTATAAATAGCGCAACCCGACGCATTCCAGCCTGGCCCTTGTACGTATTGGCAATACTTCCTCCGGCGTGGTTGTTGTATTCCGGTTTAACGGGAGGGTTGGGTGTAGACCCAGTCAAAGCGATGGAGCATCAAATGGGAATTTGGGGCCTACAAATCCTTATTGCCGGATTGTTCTTCTCTCCGTTACGGGTTTACGCGCGTATAAACCTGATCCGGTATCGGCGGGCCGTCGGGCTGATCGGTTTCTTCTATATCTTTCTGCACTTACTGGTTTGGCTGGTGCTTGATGTGCAAATCCTATCACAAATCTGGGCCGACATTTTGAAACGCCCCTATATCACCGTGGGTATGATTGGGTTCGTCCTGATGATTCCGCTGGCTCTGACATCCAACAACTGGTCTGTCCGTAAACTAGGGCCAGCCAAATGGAGACGTCTTCATAAGCTTACCTATGCTGTGTCTATTGCGGGCGGCCTTCATTATGTCATGCTGGTGAAGGGTTGGCAGTTAGAACCGCTGATTTATTTTGGTGTAATTTGCCTATCGTTGGCAACGCGGTTGCGCAGCACTCTCACATTCTGGCGTACGTCTGGGGCATAGCCTCCGGACGTTACGCATTTAATTGAACGATCTGTATCTGGATCTTTGGGCCTGCGGCTGATGCAAAGAGGGCGCGCACGGTATTCGATGATACATCCCTTGATCGTCGGAACTCAACGAAGGCCCATCGAAATAGTATAAACCTGAGCTGAACCGGGTTAATCTGATTGATGTGTACGAGTGTACCGCCGTTACAATTGTTTCAGCGAAAGTGGCCAGCGATTCACTATCTCTTTCCGATGACTGTCTCTTGAGGAAAGGGGAGTGACGCGTGTTTCAATACTTGTGAAATTCAAACCCCTCTTGTTTGAGCGGGCCTTTTCTTCAAATCCGGCGATGTTGATTGCATCAGAGGTGATCCGTGTTGGGGGCGGACTCTTTGGCAGGCTTGAGGTCGCCGTTAAGAGGGGACGTAATCTAACCAGTTACACCTCTCCTGTTTTCCTACGTGTTATTGGGTGCCTATTGGCGTGTCGCAGGATCTTATCTACTCGTTTTCTAATTTTATTGTTTAAAATTGGGTGGTTAGTTATTTTTTGATAAAAAGGTACGATTTATTGATTTTAGCGCTTGCGACTCTTTGGGAGTAACCTTAGAACCCCCTCTACCGGCGGCGCTGATGGCGCGGTTGGG
>JBDWMA010000051.1:0-111604 GCA_039972875.1 Pseudoruegeria sp. | reverse complement strand
GACTTGCCTCTGCAGCGATGGCGCCCGCGACTTACCTGTCGCGCCAACTGCCGGGGGCAGTCCTCCCACCGTCCCCGGCCTTTTCTTCCGGTTCTTGCGATTTTTGGGGATAGAAACGCAGAACCACCGCCGCAGCGCCCTCACTCAATCCGGCGCTGCACCACACCACGCCAACCCATCAGGCCCCATTTCCAGAGAGGCGGGGAATACAGGCCCCGCAGGACTAATCCCTCTGAACGGATCCCCTGATTGCGTTGGCGTGGATGTCGCCAACGGCCCAAACATAAACAGCTTTATGTGTGACCAATGGCCAAAATGCGCCTGCCCCGGCGGCACCATGCGCCCCGAATGCCCTGCCCGCCTGCACTACATTGACACAACCGGGAACGTGCATTGATGCTCCCCCCCTTTTGCCCGACATCCCCGCGCATCATCATCCACCATGGCTATGATGAAACAGAAGGCCGCTGGATCGTACACGACACATCCGAAGCCACCACAGAACAAGATCACCCCGATCGCGAAACAGCCCTGATCGACGCCGCAGAGCGCCTGATCTCAATTGGCATAATCGAGGCGGACGATAATGATTGATCGAAACGGCTCACAATGGGCCGGAATACTCTGCAACGATCCGCGCTTTCAGAAATTCGCCGCCATCCGCAGCGGGGTTCCCAACACCCAATTCAACCAAGCCGCCGCTGCAGAATACCTGCGCAACTGCTGCGGCATCCGCAGCCGCCGTGACCTGAACCGCATCGAATCCGCACGGAAGCGATTTGCGATCCTGCAAACAGAATTCGACATGTGGACCGGAAAACAAGCCTCCCCAAGATAAGGAACCATGCCCATGACTGGAGTTACATCAATGAACAAACGATCAGAGCCACCAGCAAAAGTGAATCAGGTGGAACCCCATGACCCCTACAAAATGCGCACCTTCGAACAGATCCTGCTCCTGTTTGATCGAGGAGAGTTCCTGGAACATATCATATCTGGGCACAAAACCCTTATGCAGGACCTGCTGGATCACAACAATGAACACGGACCGAAAGGCTGCAGTGGTGCAATGACCATCCAGCTTAGCTATGTGGTTGGAAACGCCGGAGACGTCGGTATGGGCGGGACGGTTACGTTCAAAGCGCCAAAAAGACCACCCTCAAGTGCGAGCGCCTACATCAATGATGCAGGCGAATTGACGCTTTACAGCCCGATGATGAAACAAATGAACCAACCCGTCCGTGATGTCGAAGACGCTGGATACGACCCAGAAACCGGCGAAGTCCGCGACGTCGATTGACCCCCCTCAACCTACCCAAAACGAGTAATCCAATGGAAAACACAGAATTCGAAAACCCCGCCCAGACGATGCAAAAAATGATGGAGGATCTGGGTCACCACGATGAGATCCAAATTCCTAAAACGTTTGATTTCAAGACCGCTGCACTGGTCACGCTGCCAAATCATCGGATAGTTTCCGACCTGACAACATCAATCCGGGCAACCGCGGAATATCTAAAACCTGCCCGTCGCAAAGGAACCGCAGCCCTAACGGACCTTCAGAGCCTGATCGCCTGGACAAACCGATTCAAAGGCGCAACATCCGTTCTTTTTGCAAATCCTGTGATGTCGGCACCAGGCCTGACTTGCATTGCCGATTATCACGCGCAGGGTGACATCGATAACATCAACCCGGACGGAGACCCGACCGCCAGCCATTGCCACCACCGCGCGATCTATGACTTCCCACTCTCAAACGAATGGAAAGCATGGATGGCGGTGACCGGAGCAGGCAACCAGCTGCCAAAGACCATGAGCAAGGACGAAATGGGGGAATTCATTGAACTTCACGCTCTGGACATCATGGACCCCACGCCAGCCATCATCCAAGGCAACGAGAACGATGAAAACGAAAGTTGGGAAAACCGGTTAATCCAAACATCCCAAAAAATCGAAGGACGATTTGGCCAACTTACTCAATTTCTAGGTATGTCTAAACAATTCCAAATTCACGAAACCAGCAACCTGACCATCGTCAGCAATCGGGAGACAGGTGAAAAGGAAATCCAGTTTGTAAACGAACACAAAGCACCAGACGGCAAACCCTTACGCTTACCAACCCTGCTAATAATCGCGATACCCGTCTTTCTAGGCGGCGCGCCATACCGCATGGCCGTTCGGTTCCGGTACAAAAAAAGCGGCTCGAACGTTGTCTTCACCCTGCAGGTTCTTAATCCTGAAAAAGTGTTCGAGGCGGCATTCAAAGAGGCCGTGCAAACCGCCACAGACGAAACCGGCCTGCTGACCCTCATGGGCACGCCAGAACACTGATCTCTTTGCCTGCCCATTGGCGACAGTGGGCAGCGATGGAGAACAGGAGGGCCAAACAGATGACCGATAACATAAACGTAACCGTTAAGCCGTTGGTTTGGGCCTTAATTGATCAGGTCACTTATGGCGCAATATCCTGCTTAGGCCAGCCATACACAGCTTGGGCTATCGACGGCTTTGGTTACTGTAAGTTTCCCGGAACCTCCTGTGGCGAGAGATTTAATGGCGGCCTCCAAGAGGCCAAGAGTGCCGCACAAGCACACAATGACAAACTTATCCTATCCGCCTTGAAACCATCGGCTACAGCGCAGGAGATCGCTGAATACATAAAGGCTAAACATGCAAAACGGGAGGGCCAGACAGATGGGTGATGTGAGAGGCCCGCTTTTAAAACCTGCAGACGCGGCCAGTCTATTGGGGGTTTGTCAAAAATCCTTGCAACGCTGTAGAGGTCGAGGATTAAAGTGGGTCGAAGTCACGCGCGGAGCCATCCGGTATCGCCATGACGATTTGATGGAATATATCGAGGCACAAACAAAATGCCATTCAGAACAAAGAAAACCCGAGTCTACCAATACGACATCATCGTCGGAGGTAATCGCTTTCGAGGCTCTACTGGGACAGAAGACTACGAAAAAGCGAAAGAAATAGAAGCACAGGTTAGATCATCAGCGAAGTCACAAGCGATACGAGGTAGCGATTACACTCTATCTGAGGCCTTAGGTACGTACATCAAGGACAAGATCCTAGGAACGCCATCCGAAAGCACAACTAAAAGCCAAGCTCGTGTTTTATTATCCTTCATGAATGGCAATATGCAGCTGTCTAAGCTGACAAATGCAGATTTGATGAGGTACGTCTCAAAGC
The DNA here is from genome assembly GCA_039972875.1 of Pseudoruegeria sp. Taxonomy (GTDB): domain Bacteria; phylum Pseudomonadota; class Alphaproteobacteria; order Rhodobacterales; family Rhodobacteraceae; genus Pseudoruegeria. The sequence continues at coordinate 108,406 of JBDWMA010000051.1, read as the reverse complement.
ACAGAGCCACATGCGCAAACAGCACTGTAAACCGTCATTTGCAAATGCTGGGACGGGCAATTAGGCACATGGGGAAGGTCTATAAAGCACCCCAACCCGATCTTGACTACAAGGGTGCTGAAACAAAAGAGGCCCGCGAGCGCGTCAGAGAGCTCTCCCAGGAAGAACAAAGAGATCTGTTTTTTGCACTCCCACAGGAATATCACCCGTTCGTTTCCTTTGCCTTAATGACCGGGGCACGGATTAGCACCATCACCGGCCTTCTTTGGCGTGACGTGGATTTAGTTAATCTTGAGATGACATTCAGACTTAAGGGCGACGACATGATGATCTTTCCGATCAATGATGAATTGGCCGCGCTTCTATCTGCTTTGCCCAGATCAAACGTGTTGGAACACCGTAAACTTGTTTTCACGCGCATCGACGGACACAGCCTAGAACGCATTCCAATCCTTCCGGGCGGTGGGGTGTTTGGCACGGCTTTTCGAAAGGCGCTAAAAGATGCAGATATTGACAACTTTAGGTTTCACGACCTACGGCACACATTTGCAACAAGAATGCTGCGCAGAACACAAAACATAAGTTTAGTTTCAAAAATGCTAGGACATAAAGACATAGCCACAACCATGCGTTACGCGCACGTCGTAACTAACGACATGCGCGTTGCTTTGGATGATTGGAGCGTGGCAGGCACGTATCCAAAAATCAACAACCCCCAGAGAATCCCCCAGACCCGCAAAAATTAATAATAGATTACAACATCTTAGCCATATACTATTACATATTCCCAAGCTTTAGTTACGAGTTCGATTCTCGTTACCCGCTCCAACTTACAGACAATCAGCCGTTGGCTTGCAGAAATTTCACCAATTGCGTTGTTGATCCGTCTTTGCCATCGGTAGACGCATCGCCAGTCACCACATCCTGCAGCGCGCTTGCCAGTTCTTTGCCCAACTCAACGCCCCATTGGTCATAGGAATTCAATCCCAAAATTACACCTTCAACAAACACACGGTGTTCGTACAAGGCGATTATCTGCCCCAATACGCGAGGTGTTAGTTGCGGGTATAGCAATGTTGTCGTTGGCCGATTTCCTGGAAACACTCGATGTTTTGCTTGGCGTTCAAGCTCATCTCCCGTCAACCCTTTTGCGGCCATAATGCTACGGGCTTCGTCCAAAGAACGACCACGTAACAAGGCCTCTGATTGAGCAAGACAGTTGGCCATCAATAGCGTGTGCTGGTGTGAAAGATCGGCTTCAAACCCTTGTGCGCCAACCATAAACTCGCATGGAACGACTCGAGTTCCTTGGTGAATCAGCTGATAAAACGCGTGCTGTCCATTTGTTCCAGGCTCCCCCCAAACCACAGGACCACATGCACCTTGGATGGCAGAGCCGTCCATTTTCACAGACTTGCCGTTGGATTCCATTTCCAACTGCTGCAGATAGGCCGGTAATCTGGACAGGCGTTGTTCATATGGCAAAACAGCACGAGTCGCATAACCACAGATTTGATTGTGCCAAACCCCAACCAGGGCAAGCAAAACCGGTAGGTTTTCCGCGAGATCCGCCTCACAGAAATGTTTGTCCATAGATTGCCCGCCCTCAAGGAACGCACGAAAATTATCCGGGCCGATGGCCAGCATCATAGGCAAACCGATTGGGCCCCACATTGAATAGCGCCCTCCGACCCAATCTTCGAATCCGAACACGCGATCAGCTGATATCCCAAATGCAGCAGTTTTTTCGTCACTGGTCGACAAGGCGGCAAATTGCGCACCCGGATCGTTAACCGTTTGGGCCATCCAAGCTTTGGCCGTTGCCGCGTTGGTCATGGTTTCAATGGTCGTAAACGTTTTAGATGCCACAATAACCAGCGTGGTCGCGGCATTCAGGCCTTTGAGCGTGTCCGCAATATGTGCGCCATCGACATTAGAAACATAGTGAACTTTGGGCCCATCGTGGAATGGAGACAAAGCAATTGTGCCCATCACCGGCCCCAAGTCAGACCCGCCAATACCAATATTCACAACATCGGTAATCGCTCCACCCTGCCCTTTAAACGCGCCGGACCGAACATTTTTGGCAAAGCGCTCCATTCGATGTAAGGTTTCCAGAACGCCTGGCATGACATCCTGTCCATCCACAAATATTGGGCGATCATCTAGGTTGCGCAATGCCGTATGCAGGACCGCACGATCTTCGGTGTCGTTAATCTTTTCGCCAGTAAACATGGCTGTACGTCGCGTTTCGACACCTGCAGCCTTTGCCAAACCAACCAGAGCATTGCGCGTGTCTGCATCAATGTTGGTTTTTGAATAATCAAACAATAATTCATCGAATGTGGCGGAAAAATCCCCGGCCCGACCGGATTTTTCGAACAGCGACAGAATACTGCGATCTTGGTGTTTTTCGTGTAAGTCAGAAAGTGCTTTGAAAGTCATGATCACTCAGCCCAATGAATTGTGGCGCCAGAATAAATTGCAGAAACCGGAGCTTGCATAGGATCGTGCAGTGTTTTTGCACGTTCCAATGCCTCTTTTTTCTCTGCCCCTGTAATAACGATGTGTTTTTCGATCGCGCTGTTAATGACCCGCGCAGACAGTGTAATACGCGGTTCCGGCGCAGTAGGTGCACGCATTGGCAACAAGGCCGGCGCATCAGACGCAAGCCCATCGGCCAAAAGATCGGCACCGGGGAACAGACTGGCGGTGTGCATATCTGCCCCCATCCCCAATAGGCAAACCGACAGCGGCAGGATCCCATCAACTGTGGCTGATAGCTCCGCTAATTTTTCCTCTGGGGTGGGTGCATCTGCATAAAGCGGAATTAAACGCGCCGCTGCAGCCTTTCCGGTCAATAAACGTTGCTTCAACAACCGAGTGTTTGAGCGATCCGATGTCTCTGGCACCCAACGTTCATCTGTCAGGAGCACATCAACGCGCGCCCAATCGATATCAGCCGCACATAGATCGTCAAATATTGGTCCCGGCGTTGTCCCACCGGGCACCGCCAAGCTCACTCTATCTTCGTGATGCAGCATCATTGCCAGTTCAGAGGCAATTTTGTCGGCGATCTGAAGCATCATCAGGTCGCGATCCGGGTAGGTTACGAAATCCATTACTTAATTTCCCTCCAGCGGCGCCCATCACGAACCAACAAGCCAAGCGAACCATCCGGTCCAGACCCGCCAGCATCGTATTGCTCCGGAACTGTTCGGCTTTCTTCCCAACCGTTGATCATCGGATCTGTCCAAGCCCATGCGGCCTCAACTTCATCACCGCGCATAAACAACGTCTGGTTGCCACGGATCACATCCATGATCAAGCGCTCGTAGGCGTCAGGTACATCCTCTGCGTCATCACCAACGGCCTCAGCAAAGCTCATGTCCAATGGGACTTCCATCAGACGCATCCCACCAGGGCCCGGTTCTTTGATCGTCACCCGTAGGTTCATTCCTTCATCAGGTTGCAGTCGAATCACAAGAACATTGCCACGCCGCCCCTCTTGAGGGCCAAAAATGGAATGCGGTGGATCTTTGAAAACAACCGCAATTTCGCTAGCGCGGGCGCGCAATTTCTTACCGGTCCGCAAATAAATTGGCGTTCCAGCCCAACGCCAGTTTGAAATCTGAACCTTCATGGCGATAAAGCTCTCGGTTGTTGAGTTCGGATCACCAGAATCGTCTTTATAGGATGGCTCATCACCGTTTGCGCGATATTGACCACGTACGATTTCACTTGAAGAAACCGGATCAAGCGCCCGAATAACTTTAAGTTTTTCATCTCGAACAGCATCTGGTTCAAACTGCGAAGGCGGTTCCATCGCAATCAAACACAAAAGTTGCATTAAATGATTTTGTACCATGTCACGCATAGCGCCCGAACGATTATAGTATTCTCCGCGCCCACCAACACCGACCGTTTCAGCAACAGTGATCTGAATGTGATCAATGTACTGTGCACTCCAGAGAGGTTCAAACAAGATGTTGCCAAATCGAACGGCCATCAAGTTTTGAACCGTTTCTTTGCCCAGATAGTGATCAATCCGATAAATCTGTGTTTCATCAAAATGCTGCGCTAAAACACCATTCAACGCTTTGGCCGACGCCAAATCTCGACCAAATGGCTTTTCGACAACAATGCGTGATTTTTCGTCAGCAATTCCGTTAATATGTAGGCGTTCCGCCAAATCGCCAAACAAAGACGGCGCGACAGAAAAATAGAACGCTTTGACCACATCTTTACGCATCAGGTTGGCAAGTTCTGGCCAGCCTTCAGTGCCCTTGGCATCCACACGAACGTATTCAATATGTTTAAGAAATTGATCGACCTTATCAGCATCATTTTTCTCTGCGGAAACGAACTCATCAATGCCAGATTTTACAAATTCTCGGAATGCCGCCGAATCTTGCGCCGTGCGGGCAGCGCCAATAATCCGAGACCCTTCAGGCATTTGCCCTGACAGATACCGCAAATAAAGACCCGGAAGGATCTTACGATGTGCTAGATCCCCCGTCCCTCCAAAGATTACAAGATCGAACGGATCGACTGGAATTACGCGCGATACCATGATGCCCTCAGTTAATTGTTAGCGCTAACGCTGACTACTTAACCCGTGTTGCGGCACAAGTCTAGCGTACGCTTTGAATATCACATCTGCGTCAAACTTTGTAAGATCCCCTTTCCACACAAGGATCAGCACGATAGCACAGCAAAACAGGTCATACCAAGGCACGGGTCAAATGAAAGACACAACTTCAATTTCCGCCAATATAGGCAAATTTGACGATCCCTTTGTGACAGCCAAGGGTGAAACCAGAGCATCCGTTGCACTAAAGAACCCACAGACATTGTGGTTTAACACCGGAACCCTTTGTAACATTGCCTGTGTCAATTGTTACATCGAGTCCTCGCCGTCCAATGATGCGCTGGTCTATTTGACCGCAGATGAAGTCAGCACCTACCTTGACCAACTTGATGATCGCAAATGGGGCGTAACAGAAATCGCTTTTACGGGCGGTGAACCGTTCATGAACCCACAAATGGTCGAAATGATGGATCGGTGCCTACAGCGTGGATATGAGGTTCTCGTTTTGACCAATGCCATGCAACCCATGATGCGTAAATCTGTCAAAGGTCGCCTTGGGGAAGTCATCAACCAATACCGAGACAAACTGACCTTTCGGATATCCTTGGATCATTGGTCAGAAACCCAACACGATGCAATCCGTGGCATGGGTGGGTTCAAACGAACCATCGAAGGTATGCTTTGGTTAAAATCTCAGGATGCGAAGTTGGCAGTTGCCGGGCGTCAGCTCTGGGCAGAGGATGACGCGACTGCGCGACTATCATTTGGTGAACTATTTGAGCGGTATGGATTTACTATTGACCCAAACAATCCAGCTGAAACAGTCCTGTTTCCGGAAATGGACGAATCCGTCGAAGTTCCTGAAATAACAACGGCATGCTGGGACATTCTTGATGTTTCCCCAAGCAATGTCATGTGTTCTTCTTCACGTATGGTCGTTAAACACCGAGGGGCACAAAAACCAAGCGTTATTGCCTGTACATTACTGCCCTATGAAAAAGAATTTGACCTAGGACATTCTCTAGAAGAAGCCGAAAAAGACGTTCAACTCAACCACCCACATTGTGCCAAATTCTGTGTACTTGGTGGTGCAAGCTGTTCAGGTTAAGGTTGCGATGTAACTACCTGTTAATACTACGTTCTAGGCATCTAATTCGGTATCCCAATACAAGAAATCCATCCAGCTGTCGTGAAGAAAATTGGGTGGAAATTTGCGTCCAACATTTCGCATTTGTTCTGCGGCCGGTTGGCAAGGAGGCTTTCTTAACGACAGCCCAGATTGCCGCAAAGATTTGCTCCCCTTACGTAAATTACAAGGTGAGCATGCTGCGACCACATTCTCCCAACTGGTGACACCGCCCGCAGCACGAGGAACAACGTGATCAAAGGTAAGATCCCCTCGGGATCCGCAGTATTGGCAACAAAATTCATCCCGTAAAAACAAATTAAAGCGCGTGAAAGCCACACGCTTTTGAGGTTTTACAAATTCTTTGAGGACAACAACCGAAGGCACCCTAATTTCAATTGAAGGACTTCGAACAACCGTCTCATATTCAGCCACGATGTCGACACGATCAAGAAACGCCGCTTTGACGGCCTCTTGCCATGGCCAAAGGGACAACGGGTAATAAGACAAAGGCCTATAATCCGCGTTTAATACCAAAGCAGGATGTTGCTTTAAGCTATGAGGTTCTCTTACAAATTCAGTTCTGAAATCGCCATTCATGGGTTCAGAAATCTCCGTCGCTGCTGCTCCTTTGGATCAGTTGCCAAGGCGGGCAGCATCCGCCCTAGTTTGTAGCTTCACTATATATGGCGTCGTTCACCTGACAAGCCCCACAATATACGATATCGTTATAAGGTGCAGAACCATTAAAGATCTCAACTCCATGAATGCCCAAAAACCTACACAGATTCTTGAAACTGCCCTTTATGTGGACTGCCTGGATCAGGCAGAGATATTTTATGGCAGTTTGATTGGTCTGGAACAGTTACAACGCGTTGGAAACCGCCACATATTCTACCGAGTGGGTGACGGTGTTTTGCTGATTTTTAATGCCACCGAAACCCTTAAGCCGATCAAAAACCTGCTTCTCCCCGTCCCACCACATGGCGGTACACCCCAAGGTCATATGTGTTTCGCCGCAGATAAACAGCAGATCAAGGGGTGGATTCGTCGATTCCAGGCGAACAACATACATATTGAGGCTGACTTTAACTGGCCAAATGGAGCACGATCCATTTACGTACGCGACCCAGCGGGCAATTCCATAGAATTTTCCGAGCCTTGGCTCTGGAATGATTGAATTAAAATCCTTCGCGAAATTCCAATGGATTGGAGAAAGACATCATCATGGGATACGACCAATAAGGCGCCTTTATATTGCGCAAGGACCGACTCAATCTCTTCCTGAGCGCGCAAATCAAGATGGTTGGTTGGCTCATCCAGAATCAACAATTGCGGGGGCTGGTTTCCTCCAAGTGCTACGGCCAAAGCTGCACGCATTTTCTCTCCTCCGCTTAACGAACCAATTTGCCGATGTGCCTGTATCGCGCGGAAACCAAACCGGGCTAAGGCAGCGAAACAGGTGTTGCGCTCTACAGTTGGATGACGCTCCGTAAACGTTTCAAACAGGCTTTTTTCTGGTGAAAGCCCCGCCGTGTCCTGTTCGAGATAGGCAAACGGAACTCGGAGTCCAATCTGACCGGATGATGGTATTTGATGACCCACAATGCATTTTAACAATTGGGTTTTTCCAGATCCGTTTAGACCACACAGCGCAACCCGATCTGCCCCATAAATATCGAAACAGACATTATTCAGAATGGTTTTTTCACCGAACTTCAAACCCAGACCTAAACAAGATAATATGTGTTTTCCCTGAGGAAGCGTTGGCACATCCAACCCCATGTTGATCTCGGTGAAGCGAGACATATTTCCCTTCGCCAATCTCAGGTTTTCCTGAACCTTGTCAGACTGGTATTCAACATTCTTCGCATGACGGGACAATCCTGCAGACGCTTTTTCGGCCTTTGCATCTATGGCTATTTTTGGCTGGCTCCCATCTGATCGTTTTTGTTTTCCCCGCCGACGAGAACGTGCCAAACGAGTCTGTGCCTTTTCATGATCTCCCTTTAAACGTCGAAGATCCTGCATCGCCTGATTATAAGCAACATTAGCCCGGTCTGCCCGCGCCTTTTCATCAGTTTTGAACATATCATAATTGCCGCCAAAATAACGACCTTCACCCGTTTCAAGCGCTAAAATCCCATCCATCAAAGCAAGCAAGCTTCGATCATGGCTCGCGATCACTGCAATGCCTTGAAAATTTTGCAGAGCCTGCCGTACATATCCTGCACTTTCCGCATCTAGATTGTTGGTCGGTTCATCCAATAACAAAATATTCGGATCTTTAAAAAAGCATGCCGCCAAAGAGAGCCGCATACGTTGGCCACCACTCAGTTTGCCAATCATATCATCAGGTAAAAGGTTGAGACCAACCTTGATACAGGCCGTTTCAACGCGCACCTCGATAGTCCAGTCAATGCGGGCCATATCTTCAGGAATGAGCGATCCGGACAAAATCTGCTGTAATACATCATACGCAGGGCCCACGCCAAAAACATCAACAACCCTTTGCCCTTCTGGCAGATTCTGACGTTGGAGCGCAATTTGTCCAACACTGCTCACCTGCCCGGCTTCCGGCGTCACCTTACCAGACAGTAAGGTCAACAATGTTGTCTTGCCGCAACCATTGGCCCCGACAAGACCGGTTAGACCCGGTGAAAAATTGTGGGTTATTTTATTTAGAACGGCGCTCCGATCGGACCGGAACGCGCTTAGATTCGTGCAAGACAGAACGCACATAAGGCACCATCAATAGAAAAGCTGCAAAGGCGAAAGCGGCAATTGCGATGATTTCCATAGGTCCGTTCCTTTTCGTTCGGTTTATACTGTTAGATTAAAGCCTGATTCCTACGGAATTCAAGGCCTTGATAATTTATCTTTCATAAAAGAAAGCGCGACGCTTAATCCATCCGGTGCAATTCCATGCGCTGTGCCCTTCATTACGTGGGCATAGACATCAAATCCAGCCGCCTGCAGCGCTTGCCCGGCTTCATTCATAGATTGAGGAGGCACCACGTCGTCCGCATCCCCATGCACCAATAATACCGGCGGTTTACTCACAACATCAGATGCAAGGGAATCTGGTTCAAGTAACCTACCAGAAAAAGCGACAATGGCCCTAATTTGGTCATTACGCCGCGGTGCAACGTGTAGACTCAACATAGTTCCCTGTGAAAAACCAAACAAGATCAGCTCATTAGACGTTATTCCTTCCTCGGCCATAACCTGATCGAGAAAAGCATTAAAATCTTCGGAGGCGCGCGCTAATCCCTCTTTCGCAGCTTCTTCACTTGACCCGTCCAGCCAAGGAATTGGAAACCACTGAAACCCAAAAGGAGCTCCCGGGATCTTTTCGGGTGCATCTGGCGACACAAAAGTTGTATCTGGCATATGCTCTTTCAAAGGATCCGACAGCCCCAACAAATCGGCCCCGTTGGCTCCATATCCATGAACAAAAACAACCACAGACTTAGTGGTACCGGATGGGGCGGCAACCCGCTCATAGTTCAATGGACGTGTCATCGGATTCCTTCTCGTTGCTTTTCAATGTGGTAGTATGCCCAAAGCAGACGCGCTGCAACGCTTTGCCAAGGTGACCACGCCTGTGCCATCTCGCGCATTTGTTTTTCAGAGGGTCTGTCAGGCAACTCAAATAAAATTCGAGCTGATTCCTGAAGCGCCAAATCACCACTGGCAAACACATCTGCACGTCCCAGCGAAAACATCGCATAAATTTCTGCTGTCCACTTCCCAATGCCCGGCACTTCAATCAAGGTTGCGACTACCTCCTCCGTGGGTGCACTTCGCAGAGCTTTGTAATCAATCCGAGCGTCAGAAAGCGCACGTGCGTAGCGGACCTTTTGTCGGGACAATCCGAGGGCACGCAGGTCTTGGTCACTTGCCCACTTAATTTTGAGCGGACCCGTGGTTTTGGCCACCTTCATCCGCGTCCAAATCGCATTGGCAGAAGCCACAGAAACTTGCTGGCTAACAATGGCAGACAAAAGCGCTTCAAACCCATCTTTTTTGCGACGCAATGGCAATGGACCCGTAACAAGTAACGCCTGTGCAAACCGAGGGTCCAAATTTCTGAGATATTCCGCGCCTTCCGCAACACAGTCTGTGGTCACAATGAGTCGCCCAACGTTCATTGCGAGGCCGCCCACGCCATCGCTTCACCAACGGTTTTAACTTTATCACCAACAGGTTGGAGAGGTCTTTCCAACATCAACACAGGTATTCCCAATTGCCGGGCTGCGGTCAGTTTGGTTTTACTCGCGGCCCCGCCAGCGTTTTTCACAACCAGCCAATCAATCTGAAGCCTCTGAAATAACGCAGCTTCATCCTCTACCGAAAACGGCGGGCGCCCGACTAGGAATTCCCCGTTTGGGAATGGAAATTGCGTTTCCGGCGCATCAATTTGACGGCAAATCAAATGGCTGCCTGTAAGAGAGGAAAACTCCGTCAGGGTTTGGCGTCCAACCGCCAAAAAGACACGAGATCCCTGCCGAATATGTTCTGAGGCCTCAGCCCCGTCTTTGACAAAAAGCCATCGATCACCTTCCTCAGGTCGCCATTCTGGACGCAGCACCTGTAAATACGGGATATTTAGCGAACGACAAATCTTAGCACTCCGATCTGAAATGCGATGTGCAAATGGATGAGATGCGTCAATAACAGCCGATATCTCATTGCTTTTAATGAATTCAACCTGACCATCCCAGCCACCAAATCCACCGACCCGTGTTTCCAATGAAAGAGGTGTCGGCATTCTGGTTGCCCCGGACAGAGAGGCAATTACATCTTTGCGCCCGGCATCAACAAACGCATCAGCCAACCGACGTGCTTCTCCGGTGCCCGCCAAAAGTAAAATCGTCATCCTTGAGCCTTTGCAATAATGGTGCCTGCTCGGTCGATAATGACAATGTCGGGTTGAATTTCCACGCCGCGCAATTGCGAATTCACAGCCACCAACGCCTTCTCTGCAATTTTATCTGCAAAAGGTTTTCCCGCAATTTCATACGCTTCCAAAGCTGTATTAACGTGAATTAAACGTTGATCCCCGGTCATTTCACCCAAATCGTTAAAATCCACCTGAGAGCGAGCAGAGTGCAAATCAACAGCACCTTGTGCCAGTTTGACCATTTTCCCAATCCCACCACCAATGGTGACTTTGGGTACGGGGTGCTTTCTCAAGTATTTCAGTAACCCGCCTGAAAAATCCCCCATGTCCATCATGGCATGATCCGGCAAGCCATAAAGATCTTGAACCACTTTTTCAGACGTTGCCCCCGTACAACCAGCCACATGACGCAACTTATCCGCACGGGCCACATCAACGCCTCGATGAATAGACGCAATCCACGCTGCGCAAGAAAACGGTCTGACCACGCCGGTGGTACCCAACACCGACAAACCGCCTAAAATGCCAAGTCGAGGATTCCATGTTTTCTGCGCGATTTCGTCCCCACCCGGAATGGACAGTTCAATCTCAATATCCATTTCTTGTGAATAAGTTACCGATAATTCTTCAACTATATTGGTCATCATTTTTCTGGGAACAGGATTAATCGCGGCTTCTCCGACTGCAATCGGAAGACCCGCCTTGGTCACCGTCCCAACTCCCGGGCCAGCGCGAAATATCACGCCGCCGTTGGAAGCTGACACCTTTGCGATAATCAGTGCGCCATGGGTTACATCAGGATCATCCCCGGCATCCTTAATTATTCCAACTTCGGCCCATCCGACGCCGTCCCTTTTATGGGCCAACGCGAAATCAGGAGTTTCGCCTTTTGGCAAGGTAATTGACACGTGATCTGGAAACGCCCCGCCCCACAAACGCGTCAAAGCCGCTTTGGTTGCAGCTGTCGCACATGCGCCTGTGGTCCATCCACGGCGAAGGGGGCCTTCGGGTTTCCTGCTCATTGGGCGGACTATACGCATAGATTGAAGCGCCGCCAATTCCCCTAATTTGGTCGCTTGTCATCTTTTCGTTCCTGACATTCCCGTGCATAAGAATGGTATGACTGACTCGCTCACACTTCCCGCTAAAGATTGGCCTGAACTTGAACCCGGATGGGTCTGGCTTTGTGGTGCAGGCCCCGGAGATCCCGGACTGCTGACCTTGCATGCGTTGAACGCCTTGCGACAAGCGGATGTGATTGTCTATGACGCGTTGGTGCAAACCGAGGTGTTGGATTGGGCCCGCCCGGATGCCGAGGTCATCTATGCGGGTAAACGAGGCGGTAAACCTTCGTCAAAACAACGAGATATCTCTTTGCGCTTGGTTGAACTCGCTGACTCTGGAAAACGCGTATTGCGCCTAAAAGGGGGCGATCCCTTTGTCTTTGGACGTGGCGGGGAGGAAGCCCAAACCTTAATCCAACATGGCGTAAATGTCCGGATTATACCGGGAATTTCCGCTGGTATTGGGGGATTGGCCTATGCGGGCATCCCTGTGACCCACCGTGATGTTAACCAATCTGTAACCTTTGTCACAGGACACGACCAATCTGGACAGACCCCGTCTTCGTTAAATTGGAAGGCCATTGCCGAAGGCGCGCAGGTGTTGGTGATCTATATGGGCATCAAACATGCGCCTAAAATTTCAGCGGCACTGCTTGATGCAGGGCGACCGGCAGATGAACCCGTGGCTGTTGTCTGCGATGCCACGACAAAAAGTCAAAAAGTGCTCGAAACAAATTTAGGGGATCTTGTCAAAGATCTGGAGGCATCTGACCTTGAACCTCCTGCAATTATTTGCGTTGGTCGGTCGGTGTTGATGCGTCAGGTTTTGGATTGGCAAGGTCTGGCCATGGGGCAAGCCCCGCGCAATCTTGATCCGCTGAACCGTGGACGCCCTGCAGAAGTCTCGTGAGCAACGGGATCATTCTGTCCGCCCCTAGCTCCGGAGCAGGAAAGACCACCCTGACACTTGGGCTCTTGCGTGCCTTAAAGCAGCGTGGCCTTGCCGTTCGGTCTGCGAAATCTGGCCCTGACTATATCGATCCACGTTTCCACACAGCTGCCAGCGGCCAGGATTGCATAAATTTAGATGCCTGGGCCATGTCAGCGGATCGTATTCGCGGCCTCGCATCTGGTGTTGGCCCCTTAATTGTCGAAGGAGCTATGGGCCTATTTGACGGCGCGCCCCCAGACGGCAAAGGTGCCACCGCCGACTTAGCACGGCAATTGCGCTTGCCGGTGGTTTTGGTGGTAGAGGCCGCGCGACTATCACATTCCATCGCTGCAATCGTTGCCGGGTTTACCAACTTTGATCCAGACATCCAAATCGCAGGCGTCATCCTGAACAAGGTCGGTTCCGCGCGCCATGAGGCCATGTTGCGTCGGGCTCTTAGCCCTCTTGGCATTCCTGTGTTAGGCGCTATCCCAAGATCAACCGGGTTGTCACATCCCTCCAGACACCTTGGGCTAATTCAGGCCGATGAACACAAGGATTTAGAATCCTTTCTGAATGCGGCGGCGGAAATTGTGTCTGCGCACATCGATATTGATCAATTACAAACATTGTTTGCCCCCATAGATCAAAACGAACGCGTCCTCCGTCATCGACCACCGGCCCAGACGATCGCCGTTGCAAAGGACGCCGCATTTGGGTTTTGCTACCCGCATTCATTGGCGGATTGGCGTGCGCAGGGCGCCGAAATAAACTTCTTTTCTCCCCTACTGAATGAGCCTGCTCCAAAATCAGAATTCATTTATTTACCCGGAGGCTATCCTGAACTTCATGCAGGCCCCTTGTCCTCGGCACATATTTTCATGGAAAGCCTTCGACAGGCTGCGGCCCAAAACATCTGGATTTATGGTGAATGCGGCGGATACATGACGTTGGGTGATGGAATGATTGACGCCAACAATGAACGACATGAAATGGCTGGACTGCTGCGACTCGAAACGAGTTTTGCGTCCCGGAAATTACACCTTGGTTATCGACACTTAACGGGATCACATCCGCTTTTTGATGGCAACTTCTATGGCCACGAGTTTCACTATGCTTCTACATTAAAAGCATCCGGCAAGCCGTTGTTTAAAATTTCAGATGCGGAGGAAAGGAACCCTACCACTACAGGACTTCAGGTTGGATCCGTCTGCGGCTCCTACGCGCATGTGATCGATCCAGCCTGATCTACTCTTTTCACGTGGCAGTTTCCTCGTTACCACTGCCCTATGACTATTGCAGACCTCCCAACCGACAATTCTGAAATGCAACGTGCGAAGCGCAATGTCACCGTTTTGGTGATCGCGCAGGCCTTTTTAGGCGCACAGATGCCGATGATTTTCACGATTGGTGGGTTGGCTGGGCAGTCACTTGCTTCTAACATCTGCTTTGCCACTTTGCCGATTTCTTTGATTGTTCTGGGATCGATGCTGACGGCCACACCATTGTCTGCATTTATGCAGCGCTATGGACGGCGCGCGGGCTTTGTTTTGGGCGCAGCTGCTGGTGCAATGGGGGCCCTCGTTGGGGCTTATGGCTTGTACATCCAATCGTTTCCTATCTTTTTGATCGGATCTCTTTTCACGGGGGTCTATATGTCAGCACAAGGTTTTTTCCGATTTGCAGCCGTTGATACCGCCCCCGAAGCCTACCGGGCAAAGGCCATTTCTTTTGTCATGGCAGGAGGCTTAATATCCGCTGTAATTGGCCCCCAATTGGTCAAAGTAACCTCTCAGGCATTTGTAATTCCATTTCTGGGGGCATATCTGGCGGTTATAGCAATTAATTTTTTCGGATCATTCCTCTTTCTGTTCCTCGACATCCCGGAAGCCAAAACCTCAGAAGGCCCTGTTGACACGGGTCGCTCTCGCATAGAACTGCTCAGAACACCTCGTATCGCCGTGGCCATTATTTGTGCGATGGTGTCCTATGCCTTGATGAACCTTGTCATGACATCTACCCCATTGGCTGTTGTGGGATGCGGTTTTGACCAAGGGGATGCCGCAGATGTGGTGACAGGCCATGTGTTGGCCATGTTCGCACCGTCCTTTTTCACCGGTCACCTCATCGCTCGATTTGGTGTTGAGAAAATCGTCGCACTTGGACTAACAATTTTGGCCGCTGCAGGTTTTGTCGCCTTGTCAGGTGTTGAATTGTCCCACTTCTTTATCGCCCTGATCTTACTCGGTCTTGGTTGGAATTTCGGCTTTATTGGTGCTACAACAATGCTTGCAGGAGCTCATAGCGCCGAGGAACGCGGACGTGTTCAGGGGATGAATGACATGATTGTCTTTGGCTGTGTGACGCTTGCATCTGTGGCCTCGGGTGGCCTGATGAATTGCTCTGGCGGATCGCCTGTAGAGGGTTGGACAGCGGTCAACTATGCAATGGCACCTTTTTTGTTCTTGGCGGGCGGTGCGCTGATCTGGCTGGCAATGCGTCCAGAAGACAGCTAAATCACCAGCGACCCAAAACCGTCTTAACCAACAGGCGCCCCCGCCGATGAAATTCGGACTCCCCCAACAGTCCATCCGCCACGGCTGATGGGTCCTGAACCACATGGGTTAAAATGGCTTTGCTACGCCATGCTGCTCTTAAGGCTGGGGTCGCCGCACCAAAAGACATCTTGCGTGCCATAGAAAAATCTTTCAGCGCATCCGTGGCCATAGCCCTCAATGCAGCCGGACGCCCATCCACCAATGGAATGCGACCGCGCCGTTCCAGCTCGGGGATTGCAAGAAAAAACTGAGCTAAACCATGAGCCTGTCCAATGGAGCGAATGTGACCCTCAAGCGATTTATCAGCGCCAATTAAGTGCGCGGACGCCCACATCAATGTGCCGGATGTCTGATCCAGATACCGTGTAAAATCAGTTTGATTCTCAAATGCGTCCCGATAAATATCCCAACGTCGGGCAAGAATTAGATCATCCAAAACGGCACACAGATCCGGTTTTTCACGTAGGACCTTGGTCAATGGAGCCGTCACCTCATGACGGCGCACGTCCCCTCCGGCTTCGATTTCCTCAATCGCATCCCGCCACCACTGAAGCCGCATCTCTGCGATCATGGCTTCTTGTGTCACCCAGGGGGCACGGGCCACTTCGCTATTAAAAGCATACAATGGAAACAAGATTTCGCGAGCCGGAAGCGGCGCAGCCATAGCGGCCAAAAACCGGTCCGGATCGGCTTTTTCAACTAGTCCCGCACAGGCAGATACTGACATGATCTAAAGCGCCTCTGCGCCATCACGGAGCAATTTCCAATTGATGGCATCTAGCAGCGCCTCAAACGAGGCATCCACGATATTGGGCGACACACCGACGGTGGACCAACGATGCCCTTCCCTATCTTCGCTGTCGATTATCACGCGGGTCACCGCTGCGGTGCCGCCTCCGGTTATGCGGACTTTAAAGTCAACCAACTGCATACCATCGATTAGACCTTGATACCGTCCCAAATCCTTGGCCAAAGCATTATACAGTGCATTTACTGGTCCACGATCACTACCCGTTTCATCCATAGATTCAGAAACAGACAACATTTTTCGTCCATCAACTTTGACGACCACAACGGCCTCTGACAGGCTAACCATCTGATCGTATTTATTTTTGCGGCGTTCAACGGTGACTTTGTACCGTTTAACTTCAAAAAATTGAGGCATTTGCCCAAGAACACGACGCGCAATCAATTCAAACGACGCCTGCGCAGTGTCATAAGAATACCCTTGATCCTCACGGGTTTTGATTTCGTCCAGGATGCGCCCCAAAGAAGGGTCACCTTTTTGCACCGCAATTCCGGCATCACTCAGGCGTTTACGCAGGTTGGACTGGCCCGCCTGATTAGACATCGGGATGACCCGCTCATTGCCAACGACGCTTGGCTCAATGTGTTCATAGGTTGACGGATCTTTAAGGATGGCACTGGCGTGCAAACCGGCCTTATGGGCAAAAGCTGACGCTCCAACATAGGGCGCCTGTTTGCTCGATACACGGTTCAAAATATCGTCCAATGTCCGGCTGGCCCGCATCAATCCCTTTAGGGAGTCGCAAGACACACCGATCTCAAATCGATCCGAATAATAAGTCTTTAGCAACAATGTCGGAAGAAGGGTAACAAGATTTGCATTCCCACACCGCTCCCCCAATCCATTTAGGGTGCCTTGAATTTGTCGCACGCCAGCATCTACAGCAGCCAATGAATTTGCAACCGCGTTACCGGTGTCGTCATGGGTATGAATGGCAAGATGATCACCGGGAATACCAGAATCAATCACGGCCTTGGTGATGTCGTAAATCTCTGACGGCATGGTGCCACCGTTTGTATCACACAAGACAACCCAACGTGCCCCGGCATCATATGCAGCCTTTAAGCATGTAATGGCATAATCGGGATTGTCCTTGTAACCATCAAAGAAATGTTCGGCGTCGAACAAAGTCTCTCTGCCTTGCGCCACCAGATGCACGATTGAGGCCCGGATATTCTCAACGTTTTCATCCAAAGTAATGCCAAGCGCTTTGGTCACGTGGAAATCGTGGCTTTTGCCGACAAGGCACACGGCAGGCGTCCCGGCGTTCAAGACGCCAGCCAAAACATCGTCATTTTCGGCCGATCGCCCTGCCCGTTTGGTCATTCCAAAGGCGGTAAACGTGGCTCTCGTCTGTGGGGCGTTTTCAAAAAATGCGCTGTCTGTTGGGTTCGCGCCGGGCCAACCGCCTTCGATATAATCAATTCCGAGATCATCAAGCGTATTGGCAATGAGGCATTTTTCTTCAAAAGAAAACTGTACGCCTTGGGTTTGCTGCCCATCCCGCAATGTCGTGTCGAACAAATACAACCGCTCTTTATCCATGGCTTACACCCCTTCTAACTTGGTCGCATCGAAATCTGGTCCTGCGACCAGATCCACGCCGGATTTGCTCATCCGTACTTCGACGCCTGCCGCAATTAGGGCTGTTTTCAAGCGATCCACTTCGGAAAAGTCTTTATTTTCCATAGCACTGGCCCGCGCGGTTTCCAGCTGTTCTGCCATCGCGGACAGATCAACGTCTGCACTCACAGCCCAAGCGCCCATTGTATCCCCCAACAGGCCAAGCATAGCGGCGCTTGCCTTTAGCTCAGCAGCACTCCCTTTTGACGCAAGGCCATGGAGCACGGTAATGGCACCGGCGGTGTTCAGATCATCGGCCAGAGCAGCAATGACATCAACCGACGCAGACGCTGCCGCCTCAACACCGTCCGTCAGGGCGCGCCATTTTCGCAATGTGGCTGCGGCCTCGTTTGCTTTCTTTTCAGTCCAATCCATGGGTTTGCCATAGTGGGTGGACAAAAATACAAACCGGATCACTTCTCCGGGGATGCCCTGATCCAACAAATCCCGCACTGTGAAGAAATTGCCCAAGGACTTGGACATCTTTTTGCCTTCAACCTGCAGCATCTCATTGTGCATCCAGACATTGGCGAAACCGCCCTCAGGATTGGCACAGCAACTTTGTGCCACTTCGTTTTCATGGTGCGGGAACATCAGATCATTGCCACCACCATGGATATCAAAACTAGGGCCCAAAAGTTCATAGGACATGGCAGAACACTCGATATGCCAGCCCGGTCGACCACGGCCCCACGGGCTGTCCCACCCCGGCGTCTCATCGTCAGATGGTTTCCAAAGGACAAAATCCATCGGGTTACGTTTATAGCTGGCGACCTCAACACGCGCGCCTGCAATCATATCGTCAACAGAGCGACCAGACAGAGCGCCATACTCTTTGTAGCTATCAACCGCGAAAAGGACGTGACCATCTGCGGCGTAAGCATGGCCTTTGTTCACAAGTGTTTCGATCATTGACACCATTTGCGGGATGAACGCCGTAGCGCGCGGCATTTGGGTGGGCTCCATCGCGCCGACTTCAGCCATATCGTCCAAATACCATTGGGTGGTTTCTGTGGTAATGTCTTTGATACTGCGACCCGTTTCAGCCGCGCGTGCGTTGATCTTATCTTCAACGTCCGTGAAATTACGCACATAAGTTACATGGTCCGGGCCATAGACCTCTCGGAGCAGGCGAAACAACGTGTCAAACACGATGACAGGCCGCGCATTTCCAATGTGAGCGCGATCATAGACCGTCGGACCACAAACATACATTCGCACGTTATTTGGATCGATGGGGACAAAGACCTCTTTGTGACGGGTCTTTGTATTGTGTAGTTTGATCTCAACCATATGGTCCTCGCGCGCGTAAGGTTCCAGCGGGCTTAGCAACTTCGGATCAAGAGTGAAATAGAAGAACAGCCCGCCAGACGATGTCAGTCGGTAATGCAGCAGATAATGATGCAGCTCTGTGTCTTCATACGGGGTGTGTAGCCCGATACCCGCCGGAAGCGCAAGAAGTATGCCTCCGACGAGGGGTTTTATTCCAATCCGAACACAATCGGCGGATCACCGCAGACTCAGTCGTATTGCACAGCTTCAAATTCAATGCCCGCGGGACCGTCAAAATAAAACCGCCCCGGTTCATAGTCGCTGTGGGTGTGCGGCAAATACCCTGCGGCTTTGACCTTTTCTTCGACTTTGCCCAGATCGGACACAACAACGCCTATGTGGTTTAGGCCCAGATTTTGTTGGTAGCTCTCAAGTGTGCTGTTTTCTAAATCGCCCGCTGGCGCATACAAAGCAAGGTATGATCCTGTGTCCCCAACATGAACAGTGTATCCATTGTTAAGAGCTTTCCCCTCCCATCTGACGGTCCATCCAAATAGATCACACAGCTGTGCGGCAACGGTCTTAGGATCCCTGACGGTGATGTTTGCGTGCTCGATAGTCATTTTCGGATCTCCTTTATCATTGTTAATCCATGGAAATGAATATAATTTCTAAAGTTCACTTTAACTCAACGGAAAAAGATAATTACAAACCATGACCTTACAAACAAGAGGGCTTACGATCGGTCAAATTTCAGAACGCACCGGATTGGCAACATCGGCCATTCGATTCTATGATTCTCAAGGAGTGGTGCATCCATTTAGAACCGATGGCGGACAACGGCGGTACGAACGCGCTGACATTCGGCGGCTTTCTTTTGTGATGATTGCTCAATCGATGGGGTTTTCCATTGCGCAGATCAAAGAAGCTTTGCTGAAATTGCCGGAGAACCGAACACCAACCAAAGCCGATTGGGAAAAACTCTCTCGGTCGTTTCGAAAAGATCTCGATGCCCGCATTGAACAAATGGAGGCACTAAGGGAAAAGCTTGATGGCTGTATTGGATGTGGTTGTCTGTCGTTGTCAAAATGTCGGCTCTACAATCCCAAGGATCGAATAAAAGCAAAGGGCCCCGGCCCCAGATATTTGTTAGGCAACAGTGCACAGGATCTGGACGAACGCCCTTAGATACAGCAGACTTTTGAAATGGAGAGAGATTTTGTAAATCAGATTTGCGCAACCTTCCCCGGAGCTGTTCTTGAGGATCCTTGGGGTGGCGGACACGATGCTTGGAAAGTCCACGGTAAAATGTTTGCGACAATTGGTGTGGCAAATACAGGGGTCTCGGTCAAAACCCACGACATCGAAACCGCCCAAATGTTGATAGAGATGGAGCGGGCGATAAAAGCACCCTATTTTCATCGGAGCTGGATTCACCTGCCATGGAATACAATTCCTGACGATGAATTGCGGGACCGTTTAAAGATATCCTACAGTATCATTCGATCTGGATTGACCAAAAAGATACAGGCGCGCCTTGGGGTTTGGCCGCTGCCGTCCGGTGATGAATAGTCTAAAAACGACGTATTGACGCAAACGGGAAAGAACGCCGGTAAAATCCATGGACCGATAAGGCATGGTAGATGCGCGTAACTTTGGATTAAATTGGCGACTGGCTTTGGTGATTATGACCATCGGGGCGGAACGCGGGCGCGCGGCGCGCGGGCGACCTGCGGCTTAGGAAAACCGTTTCAACCCGTGTTCCATTCCAAAGCCCGAGATATCCAATATGACTGAACGACGTTCCCGCCGTGCTGGTGGCCGCAATGCCCGCATTGCAAGCCGCACCGCCCCATTAACCGAAGATATGCGACCCGTAAAAGCGGGATTGACCGGAGGCACCTACAAGCCCCTTTCCGACGCTGAAATCCTCCGCATTCATACAGCCGCTCTGGATGCTTTGGAACAAATCGGCTTGGCAGATGCACCGCCGAACGGCGTTAAAACAATGGTTGCCGCGGGTGCGTTGTTAGGCCATGACGGGCGGCTCCGGTTTCCGCGGGCATTGGTTGAGGACATGCTGTCCAAGGCGGCACGAGGAATCACATTATGTGGTCGGAGCGAAAAACATGATCTCGATCTAAGTGGCAACCGAGTCCATTATGGCACGGCTGGCGCTGCGGTTCATATGGTTGATGTTCATGGGAACACTTATCGAGAATCTACCTTGCGTGATTTGCATGATGCGGCACGGATTGTTGATCATCTGGACAACATCCATTTTTTGCAACGACCTATGGTTGCCAGAGATGTGATCGGAAATTATCCGCTTGATATCAATACGATATACGCATGCGTTAGCGGCACGACGAAACATGTTGGTACCAGTTTTGTAGAACCCGAAACCGTCGATGGCTGCATTGATCTATTGCACATGATTGCCGGAAGTGAAGCCCAATGGAGAGGGCGTCCCTTTGTCTCAAACTCCAATTGCTTTGTGGTGCCGCCAATGAAATTCGCCACCGAAAGTTGTCAGGTCATGGAAAAATGCATTCACGCGGGAATGCCTGTTTTACTGTTGTCAGCGGGTCAAGCAGGCGCCACAGCCCCTGCCCCCATTGCCGGAGCTATTGTTCAGGCCGTCGCGGAATGTCTTGCCGGTGTGGTTTATGTGAACGCGATGAAACCCGGTCATCCGGCGATTTTTGGAACATGGCCATTTGTGTCAGACTTGCGCACAGGCGCAATGTCGGGAGGATCAGGCGAACAAGCGTTGCTGAGCGCCGGCTGTTCCCAGATGCATAAATTCTACGGATTACCGGGGGGTGCGGCCGCTGGGATTGCAGACTCAAAAATGCCCGACATGCAGGCAGGTTGGGAGCAAGCAACGTCAAATGTCATGGCCGGTTTGAGCGGACTAAATATGGTCTATGAAGCTGCCGGAATGCATGCGTCTCTTTTGGGGTTTTGCCATGAAAGCCTCATTTTGGGGGACGATCTGATCGGCCAGTCATTACGATGCGTTCGCGGTATCGACGTCAATGAAGACACCTTGAGCCTCGAAGTGATCCGGTCAGTTTGCCTAGAAGGCCCAGGCCATTATTTGGGAAGCGATCAAACATTATCCTTGATGCAAACAGAATATGTCTACCCGGCACTCGGTGACCGATCCAGCCCTAAGGAATGGGAAGAGGTAGGCAAACCGAATCTGTTAAAAAACGCGACAGATCGAAAAGAAGCTCTATTGGCCCTCCCTTCGCGCGCGTCTTTTGATCCGATATTGGACACACAAATTCGCGCTTCTTTTGATATCCTCTTATAGAGTGGCTGGGGCATCTGCCTGACGGTCGTTGCCCCAATAATTAAATCGAAAAACGCCTCGTAAGGATATGTTTAATCAGACTTTTTGATCAATTACTTCGCACAAAACGCACCATAGAAACCAAAGCTAAAGCAGCAAATGGAAAGCACGCCAAAAAGACCGCGTTTGCGACGGGTGCCATTGTCGCAGCCGTGTCAGCGACCGCAAAACCAGATGCATTCGCGATGATCCCAATATAGGCCGCGCCCAACGCATACCCCAATCGTTGAACTGTAGGCATTGCACCGGCAATGCGTTGCGCTTCGTCTGGGTTGGCCAAAGTGGTTACACGTCTAAGGATAAAGGTCCAAGCCAGACCAAATCCCCCTCCTTCCAGTGTTGCAAAAACCGCGATGAGCCAAACTGGCCCCTGCGGAATCGCATACACAAAACCGCCAATACTCAGCACGACCAGTATGATCCCCATAGCGATAAACAGACGATCAAACTTTTCGGGGGAGCCGCTCACAACGACGGCCGCAATCGTCCAACCAATTGAAGAACAGGCAACCAAATATCCAGCGGTTAGTGCTGAAATTCCGTGTATTACCGTCATCAAAAGCGGACCAAAGGCAGTCAATGCCACGGTTGCAACCGCCAAAGACATGATCATCAAAAGGGCGGCCCCCGTCGTATTTTGCAAATTAAAAGGCTGCAGAGGCAGCAATCGATTTGGTCCCGCCTGACCATCCAGATGCAGAAATGCAGCAATACAAATTAGGCCCGCGATCACGAATAAGGACGTTTTTAACGCTGAAACATCTATCCCACCGATGGAAATAAGCAAAACCGCTATGCAAAGCAGTGCCAATCGCCGCATCGGGAAGGTCATCGCTTCGGTAGATATTGGGGCTGACTGCTCTGGGCGTATCAATATCCATAGGGCGAGGCCAACAGCCTGACCGCCAAAAAAGACATACCCCCAACGCCAAGTCGAAAACCCGACGAAAAGACCGCCAATTAATGGGCCAAGAAAGGCCGCGATCCCCCAAAAAGCCGACAAAACAGCCAAAGCACGGGCTGTATACCGACGGGCGAATAAGGCCCCGACAGAGACAAAAGCCATAGCCACCAATCCGCCGCCGCCAAGGCCCTGCAAACATCGCCCGATAAGGAATAAAGCCATAGTTGGGCTGCCCGCGCTGATAAAACACCCAACTCCAAACAGCGCAGCGGCAAGGCTTAACGGCAGACGCAAACCGAACCGCATGGTCAATAAAGCGCTTGCCGCCCCCGCCACCACGGAGGCAATTTCATAGAGAGAAATACTCCAGCTGACCAAGCTTTCCCCCCCGATATCGGCGACAATGGATGGCAGCATCGTGGCCACAATCATAGAGTCTACGGCGTGCAACCACACAGCAAGACAGATCAAAACTAACGATGGTAAGTTATCGCGCACCAAAAATTCTGCCCAAGGAACAAAGCTGTTTTGGTCAATTGTAGACTTGGGTGTCATTTCCACAGGCGTTGCTCCATCACTTGAAACATAGTGCTACAACATCAACATAGGTTGAGGTCAAGCCGCTAATTCATACAAAGTCTGTGTTCCAAAGAATACATCAAGCTACAGATTGATTTTGATGTGTAAGCATTGTTTTCGTTAAGGAATCATGGAAACCACAATGAAGTCATCACAAAAGCTGTCGTATCTATTTCGCCTGTGACTCGGCCTTCATCTTCCACGGGCCCTCTTCTTGAGACCAATACTGAGTTGCACAACCAGCCCCCGTAAGGGCTTTCCATTGACCGCGCGCATTTTGAACAGCGTCGGCGTCGGTGCCGTCAAACAAAATACAAGTTCGCTCCAACAGTAAGACCTCCTCGGGGCTAACACTTGCGCCATCAATCGTCATAAGACAGCCCGCGCCTTGCGTCGTCACTCCTTCGGTCCCCAGCAGGATCGGCTGCAGAGCATCTTGCGCCCCACCAGCCAAACCATGTGCCAGAAAACTGTCTTCAGGCCCGCGCCACAGCCGTTCGTCCAACCACTGCATCCGTCCCTCATCCCGTCCCCGCACAACGATACGCCACCCGGCCTGCCGGGCTTTGCCAAGCAATACGGGTAACGTCTCCTCCACGGGTTCACGTGTTAGATGATAAAAATAGGCCGCACCCAAAGGTCGAGCTCCTTATTCAGGTTCATAGACGTCACGAATCATACGATCCAACGCCATGACACCCCACCCCGTTGCTCCTGATGGGGCAAAATCAGTATCCGCCTTAACAGAAGCCGTTCCAGCGATGTCTAAATGAATCCAAGGCGTGCCATCTTTGACAAATCGTTTCAAAAACTGCGCTGCAGTGATCGACCCAGCGGCCCGTGTGCCGACATTTTTCATGTCAGCAACGCGTGATTTGAGTTGTTTGTCATATGATGGCCCCATGGGCATGCGCCATGCACCTTCGCCCTCGTTGCCCGCAGCTTTTAGAAAATTACCGCAGAGTGTATCGTCATTTGAAAAGACGCCAGCATTGTCGTGACCAAGACCAATGATGATGGCCCCTGTTAAGGTTGCTAGGTTAATGACGCCGGTCGGCTCAAACCGTTCCTGCGTATACCAAAGACAATCGGCCAGAACCAAACGTCCTTCGGCGTCGGTGTTGATGACCTCAATGGTATCACCCTTCATGGATTTCACCACATCACCGGGACGTGTGGCTTTGCCATCGGGCATGTTTTCAACCAGTCCCACCACACCAACAACATTGGCTTTGGCTTTCCGCATAGCCAATGTACGCATCACACCGGACACCACACCTGCCCCGCCCATATCCATGGTCATGTCTTCCATGCCACCCGCTGGTTTTAAGGAAATTCCGCCCGTATCAAACACAACGCCCTTCCCCACGAGGGCAAATGGCTTTTCGTCTCCGCCGCCGTTCCATTTCATAACAACAACCTTGGACGGGCTTTCACTGCCCTGCCCAACCGACAACAAAGTTCGCATACCCAGCTTTTCGAGTTCTACCTCTTCGAGGATTTCCACGTCTAGACCAAGTTCTTGCATGGCTGCCAGGCGCGCCGCGAAATCGGTCGTTGTCAAAATATTGGCCGGCTCATTCACCAGATCACGGGTAAAGAAGACACCTTCCGCTACAGCCGCCATCGGGGATGCTTCTGCAGCAAGTTCCTCGGGCTTGGCGCACATCAGCACGACGTTACCATAAAAGTCTTTTTCACCGGTTTTATGCGGGTCAAATTTATAAGCACGCAACGCCAACCCGAGAGAGAACTCGGCAGCGCGCACCATGGTACCGACCATAACCAACATGTTTTGTACACCATGCAGTTTGCCAACTGCAGCGCCCGCTTTGCGTGCAACATCTGACTTCGCATTTCGGTCAAGCTTCACAACGACAACTGACTCAGCGTCTAAACCTGTTGGAAAGGCAAAGGATTTAACCTCGCCCTGTTTCATCTTCTCAAAGGAATCACTTTCAGCGAACCGAACAAGCGCACCTTTCATATGACGGTTGACCCGACGGCCTGCCTGATCCAGCGTCCCGTCCCCCTTAAGAAACACGACAATTTGCCCAGGAGCCTCGGCAATTGCGTCCAGATCAAGCTCTTTGAAATCAATAGCGACGGGGGTTGTCATGCTTTTCTCCTTGAATGCGTTGCGCAATTGGTAGCCTGAAGGGCAACTTAAGACCAGATAGCAGTTTTACCCGCGTGCAAAATCCGGTAGTTTGCCTAAAAATAATTCGGAATTGGGGGCATAGAGTGGCGAAATTCGACAGATACTTCCTGTCGCAGCTGCTGACGTTGTTTGGGTTTTTCTCGCTGGTGCTGGTGCTTGTTTACTGGGTTAACCGCGCGGTCGCGCTATTTGATCAGCTAATCTCGAATGGGCAATCTGCTGTCGTCTTTCTTGAATTCTCGGCCCTCACATTGCCCAATGTGATCCGAGTTGTTCTACCCGTAGCGGCCTTTATCGCTGCGGTCTATGTCACAAACCGTCTATCCAATGAGAGTGAACTTGTCGTTGTTCAATCCACTGGCTTTAGCCCGTACCGTTTGGCGCGCCCTGTCCTGTTTTTTGGGATTATTGTTGCCATTCTGATGTCAATTCTGACCCATATCCTTGTACCGAGATCCACACAGGAACTAACGCTCCGCACCTCTGAGATCGCAAAAAACGTGGCCTCAGCACTGTTGGTCGAAGGTACGTTTATGCACCCTTCGGATGGGATTACCTTTTATATCAGAGACATTTCTGCAAACGGCGAGCTGCAGGACATGTTTCTGAATGATGAACGCAACAGCAATATCAATACAACCTACACCGCAAAGAAAGCTTTGCTGGTGCGAGAAGACTCTGGACCGAAACTCTTGATGTTCGACGGAATGGCCCAAACACTCCGCCTTTCGGATCAAAGCTTAAGCACAACCACATTCAAAGATTTTGTCTTTGATATTGGAGGACTAATTTCCACCAAAGATCCAGATCGCCGCAAGATCAGTCACCTTACGACACCGGAACTTTTTGCCCCAACCGATGCTCTCTTAGAAGAAGTTGGCGCACCTGTGGAAAAACTGTGGATTGAAGGGCATGAACGGATTTCTCAGGCCCTGATCTGTATCGTAGCAGTTCTTGCTGGATTTTCCTGCTTGATGATTGGCTCTTTTTCCCGCTTTGGCATTTGGAAACAAGTTGTTGGTGCCGTGCTCTTGCTGGTGGTTATTGAAACGCTGGACAATACAATGGTGGATATTGTTAGCGATACCCCAAGCCTATGGCCATTGATGTATCTGGCAACCGCGATTGGCCTCTTGGTCAGTTTGTTTTTGCTGTGGTTGTCCACAAAACCTGCACTCTTTACCAAGAGAGTGATCGCTCCATGATTATGCATTTGTATTTCGCCCGGCTATTCTTGCGGTTTATCATTATTGTTGGGGTGGCCTTTGTCCTATTGCTGCAGACCTTTGACATGGTCGAACAGCTTCGGAAATTTGGTGATGCGGACATTACATTTGCGGAAATCCTCCGCCTCTCTCTGCTCAATGTTCCCACTGCTTTATATACGATCTTACCGTTGATCGTCATTCTGGCGACCCTCGCGAATTATTTAAGTCTTGCACGCAGCAGTGAGCTGGTTGTGACTCGCGCCGCCGGAAGGTCGGCCATGTCCTCTTTGATTTCGCCCGTTGTAACCGCGTTTTGCCTTGGCATGATCGCCGTGGCATTCTTTAATCCAATTGTTGCCAGCACCCAGAAACAATACGAATTGTTGTCCAATCAGTATAAAACCGGTGAACGCTCAATTCTGTCGATCTCAAAAGAGGGTCTCTGGCTCCGGCAGGGGAATGCGTCAGGTCAGACAGTGATTCAGGCGGCTGAAACCAATCTTGATGGCACCTCATTATCGGATGTGACATTCCTTTCCTTTAACAAGGAAGGCACGCCAAGCGAACGGATTGTGGCAGACTCCGCGACATTACGAAATGGGTTTTGGGTGCTAACAAAAGCCAAAATATGGACCCTTGATCAAACAGATAACCCCGAGCGAGATGCGCGAATATATGAACAATATGAACTCCGTTCTAACCTGACTCGCCAACAAATTCGGGACAGTTTCGGAACACCAAGCGCCATCCCAATCTGGGAGCTTCCCAGTTTTATCAAAAGCTTAAACACCGCTGGATTCTCGTCCCGCCAACACCAAGTATGGTTTCAGATGGAACTGGCTCAACCATTGTTGTTTGTGGCTATGGTTCTTATCGGGGCCGCCTTTACCATGCGTCATACACGATTTGGCCGCACCGGCACATTGGTTTTGGCCGCAATCCTCACCGGGTTTGGTCTCTTTTTTATCCGTAATTTTGCTCAAGCTTTGGGTGAAAGCGGACAAATCCCAATCGTTGCGGCGGCATGGACGCCTCCGATTGCGGGGATCTTATTGGCCCTTGGCCTTATTCTACATTTAGAGGATGGGTAATGCGATCTGTTAGAACCCTTTGTTTGATCGTCGGCCTATCGATCTCGTTTCCATTTGAGATCCAAGCGCAAGAGGCCGCAACCTTAATCGCTGATAACGTTACACTGGCGGGCAATAACACCATTACAGCGCAGGGACACGTAGAAGTCTTTTATGATGGTGCCATTCTGAATGCCACGCAGATCATTTATGATGCCTCAACCGAAGAGCTAGAAATACTGGGACCAATTGTCATTACATACGGCGATGGCACCCGAGTATTGGCGGAACAAGCCACTTTGGACACGCAACTTCAGAATGGAATTCTAAACAGCGCACGTCTGGTTTTGGATCAACAATTGCAACTGGCCGCTGCCTCAATCAATCGAATTGAAGGGCGATATACACAGCTTAACAACACAGTCGCCTCCAGCTGTCATGTCTGCGCCTCAAATCCAGTGCCTCTGTGGCAAATTCGAGCAACGAAAATCGTCCATGATGAATTGGAACGTCAGCTATATTTTGAAGGGGCTCGATTTGAAATTGTTGGCGTACCCGTCATGTATTTTCCACGGCTTAGATTGCCAGACCCTACTGTTGAACGCGCGTCCGGTTTTTTAATTCCAACAGTTCAATCGGATTCAACGACCGGGGTTGGCATCAAGATCCCCTATTTTATTGCTATAGGGGATTCAAAAGACTTGACCGTTTCCCCCTTGATCACGACAGAGACAAAAACTTTGGAGTTTGGTTATCGCCAAGAATTTGTGGAGGGTGAGCTAGACGTAGAAGGCGCGATTACCCGCGACAAAATTCGCCCTGATGAATGGCGCGGTTATTTGTTTGCGGATGGGTCTTATGGGCTGTCTCAGGATTTTGTTCTGAATTATGATATCGAGATTACGTCCGACAAGGACTATTTGCTTGAATATGACTATTCCAACAAGGACCGCTTGGACAGTACATTAGAGGTGACCAGAACCCGGCGCGACGAGTATATTTCCACCTCTTATACACACTACAGATCCCTGCGTGAATCCGAAAACAATGAAGAAATCCCGACCGAAGTTTTTGATGCTACATATGAAAAACAATTCACACCGGGTGTACTCGGGGGCATTGCGACATTTAACCTCGACGGGCACAGCCATTTTCGCCATTCCTCTGAAGACGGAGAAAACGGGCGAGACATGGCACGAGCCAGTGGTACTTTAAGTTGGTACAGAGACTGGGAAATGAACAACGGCATGATTTTCAAAACGCTTGCACAGGGGCAAGCGGATTATTTCAAAATCAGACAAGACAGCGCTTTTACCAAAGATCAAACTCAATTCTTACCCACAATTGGGGCTGAACTTCGGTGGCCCCATATGAAAACGTCCGCCGGTGGTGTTGTCCATGTTTTAGAGCCGATGGTTCAACTTCTTTGGACAGGAGAGAGATCCGCCGACGTTCCCAACGAAGACAGCACTTTGATCGAATTTGACGAAGGCAACCTCTTTGGCCTGTCGCGGTTCCCCGGATTTGACGACTCAGAAGAAGGCTTTCGTGCAAATATTGGGGCGACCTGGACGCGTTATGATCCGGACGGATGGGAATTGGGCGTCACCGTCGGAAAAATCTACAGAGATACGGATATCAACAATTTTTCAACCGGCTCTGGTCTGTCAGGCGCAGAATCTGATTGGCTGACAGCGGTAAACTTCGGTCTTGGTGACAATTTTTACGTGGTCAACCGTACCCTCTTTGACAATGGCTTCTCACTGACCAAAAATGAAACTCGGTTTGAATGGATCGACGACGGTATCGATATTAGTTCCAGCTATATTTGGATGGTCGAAGATAGCACTCAAGAACGATATGATAGGACGTCCGAATGGACACTCGACGCAGAATATCAACTTGCGTCAAACTGGATTGGCAAAGCAGACTGGCGATATGACTTTGAAGCGGGCAGCGCCGCGACTGCTGGAATTGGCCTTGAGTATTTTAATGAGTGCGTCAGCGTAGACCTATCGGTGTCTCGAAGGTTTACGTCAACTTCTACGGTGGACCCCTCCACCAATGTCAGTCTAAAAGTCAACTTGCTGGGCTTTGGTTCTGACAACCGTCGACAAAGCGTATCCGAATGTTACTAAGGGTCATCCTACTATGAGAAAGAGCCGTCTATTGAAACTCTCTTCGCGTATATTCGTTCCGCTAATCGCAGGGTTGAGCTTGCTATTGGCTGCAACTTTGATGCCAGCCTCTGCCCAAAACCAGTTTACGCCGGTGGCCTATGTGAATGACAAAGTCATCACCCGGTATGAGCTGGAACAACGTATCAAATTTCTCGAGATTCTCGGAACACCCGGTGATCTGAAGGCGGAAGCACTTGATCGATTGATCGAGGAACGCCTACAACGCGAAGCGGCAGAAGGGTTTAATCTGACGCTGGAGACGGAACAAATTTTTGCAGGAGTTGAAGAATTTGCCGCCCGGGCAAATCTGACTGGGCCCCAACTGATTGATGAACTTGCAAAAATCGATATTGCCCAACAAACTCTCAGAGATTTTGTGGCAGCGGGTCTGTTGTGGCGTGAATTGGTACAAGGTCTATTTGGACCACGCAGCCAAGTGACTGAGGATGAAATTGATCGTGCCATTGCACAATCTTCCGGATCTGGTGGAATTCAAGTCTTGATGACGGAAATTGTTCTACCCACCACCCCAGAATTCGCCGAACGGACCAATGCACTTGTCCCTGACATCCAGAAACTGCGTTCAACCACTGCGTTTTCCTCTGCGGCCTCTCAATATTCCGCCGCACCGTCAAAAGCACGTGGAGGCCGTCTTGATTGGCTGCCAATATCAAGCCTGCCCAATCAGATCCGTAGTCAAATCCTAGGACTGAAACCGGGCGAAGTCACCGCTCCGATCACTGTTCCCAATGCCGTTGCGCTGTTTCAATTGCGAGACAAACGTGAGGCCGCAGGCCAAGAGAGCAATTCCTTCACTGCCGAATACGCGCAATTCTACATCTCAGGCGGGCGCAATTCTGAGACGCTTGGAAAGGCACGTAGAATCCGTGAAGATGTAGATACTTGCGATGATCTTTATGGGGTAAATAAAGGCAACCCTGACGAACAACTGGTATTTGAAACTCTACCCGAAAACGATATCCCTGCTGATGTGCGCAAAGAACTTACCTCCATGGATCCCAACGAAGTGTCTACGGCCTTGACACGCAACAACGGGCAGACCCTTGTGTTTTTGATGCTGTGCGGGCGCACTCCCGAGCTTAATGAGGATATCGCACGTCAACAGATCCGCACTCAACTGGTCAATGCACGGCTCGTTTCCTTTGCCTCCGGATATATTTCAGAACTGCGTGCTGACGCGGTCATTCGCATTCCGTGAGTGATCTTCCAATTGCACTGACCTGTGGTGAGCCCGCTGGTGTCGGTCCTGAACTCGCGGCAGCTGCCTGGCGCGCATTGAAAGGACAGGTTCCATTTTTCTATATCGGCGATCCAAGACACCTGCCTGATGATTGTCCGATTACCGAAATTACTTCCCCTGCGGATGTCGCTGAGGTGATGTCTACTGGGTTGCCGGTTTTACACCACTTTTTTCCCTCACCCGCCACCCCAAGCAAGCCAGACCCGACGCATGCACAAGGTGTTATTGACGTAATTGCCCGTGCCGTTGATCTGGTAAAATTAGGTCAAGCCGCAGCCATCTGTACCAACCCAATCCATAAAAAAGCGCTTCAGGACGGGGCCGGGTTTGCTTTTCCAGGACATACAGAATTTTTGGCTCATTTGGCCGGGTGTAAGGACGTTGTCATGATGCTCGCAAGCCCAGCCTTGCGTGTTGTTCCCGTGACAATACACATTGCAATCGAAGACGTCCCCAAACGCCTCACCCCAGAGCTGTTAGAGAGTACGATTCGAATTACGGACGACGCCTTAAAACAAGATTTTGGCATCAAAGCCCCACGCCTACGCATCGCAGGACTAAATCCGCACGCCGGAGAAGGTGGCGCAATGGGAGGCGAAGAAATCGCTATGATCACCCCTGTTTTGGATGCGTTAAGGGACACAGGCATGGATATTACCGGTCCAGTTTCTGCAGATACGATGTTTCATGCACCGGCCCGTGCAACCTATGACACTGCGATTTGCATGTACCACGATCAGGCCCTTATTCCGATTAAAACACTGGATTTTGACAAGGGTGTAAACGTCACCCTCGGATTGCCCTTTATCCGAACATCACCAGATCATGGCACCGCATTTGACATCGCCGGTACGGGTGTGGCCAATCCATCCAGCCTCATTGAAGCACTGAATCTGGCGCAACATATGGCCAAAGAACGCAATTCCCAAAAGGAGCCTTCACATGGCACAGCTTGATGGTCTCCCTCCCCTTCGTGAGGTCATTGAAACCCACGATCTGCGGGCCAAAAAATCATTGGGACAAAATTTTCTGTTGGATTTGAACCTAACGGCGAAAATTGCCCGTCAAGCCGGAGATTTAACTGGCAGTGATATTCTAGAAGTTGGCCCCGGCCCCGGTGGCCTGACTCGCGGGCTGTTGGCAGAGGGCGCTCGCCGTGTTTTGGCCATTGAAAAAGACGCCCGTTGTTTACCCGCGCTAGCAGAGATCGAGGCCGCATACCCCGGTCAACTTGAAGTCATCAATGAGGATGCCCTCAAGATTGACGCCTTGGCGCATCTGACTCCCCCCATACGGGTGGTTGCGAATCTTCCGTATAATGTGGGTACTGAACTGTTGGTGCGCTGGTTGACCCCAGCCGTCTGGCCCCCATACTGGACCAGTCTGACGCTGATGTTTCAAAAAGAAGTCGCTGAACGGATCGTTGCAAAACCCGGCTCAAAAACCTACGGTCGATTGGCAATTTTGTCCCAATGGCGTTGTGATACAAGCATTGTAATGTCTCTTCCGCCAGAGGCCTTTACGCCCCCACCAAAGATCCACTCTGCAGTTGTTCACCTCAAAGCGCTTCCCGAAGCGCGGTTCCCTGCCAATCCTGCAACCCTTTCCCGACTTGTCGCCGCAGGTTTCAATCAACGTCGAAAAATGCTCCGATCGTCCTTAAAAAGTATCGCACCTGATATCGAAGATCGTTTGAACGCAGCCGGTCTAAAGCCAACAGATCGTGCCGAACAGATTTCCCTCGAAGGGTTCTGTGCATTAGCAAGAGCTGTTGATGCGAAATAACGTATAAAAAAAAGGGGCTCCAAATTGGGCCCCTTTTTCTTACAGTTATAATACAGCGTTGCTTATTCAGCAGCCTCTGGCGCATCCGGTTTCGGCGCATCAGTCGAAGGCGCATCAGATACAGCTGTATCAGTTTTTGGCGCCGCTTTAGGCTTACGGGTATATTTCCGCTTTGGCTTTGGCTTTGGTTTTGGCTTACTTTCCGGCGTTTCCACCAACCCTGTCTCTTCAGCAGCTGGGGCTACATCCAAAAGATCAGGCTGGGGCGCATCTGCCGGATCAACCGAAACAGGGGCCGCCGCAACAGCAGCGGGCTTTTCTTGGACCTGTTCACGCGATTGCTGTTGTGGCTGTGCCTGCGGCTGCGCTTGTGGCTGGTTTTGATTTTGCTTGTTTTGATCTTGTTGCTGACGATCAAGGTCGCGCTGTTGTTGACGCGCACGGTTTTCAGCTTCTTGCTGTTCCCGTTTTGCATCCGCCTCACGCTGAGCTTCCCCAAGCATGCGAACATAATGCTCAGCGTGCTGTTGGAAATTCTCAGCAGCCACACGGTCGTTAGACAACTGTGCATCCCGCGTAAGCTGGTTATATTTATCGATAATTTGCTGCGGCGTACCGCGCACTTTGCCCTCAGGGCCGGAGCTGTCAAACACACGATTGACGATATTTCCGACGGAGCGGTTGCGGTTAGATTTGTTCCGCGAACGTGATTTCGAAGATCTCATTGTTGTAATGTATCCAGCCTTATTGGGCTTTCGCCTGAACCACTACCGCGCCTCTTGCGTGGGGTTATCGTAACCGGGTGTCATGCGTTTTTTGGCAAACTTTACCGAGGGGGATTAAAACAAATCCGCGTCCTCGTGCGGTATCAGTATGCAATTCATCCCCCTTTGCACAAGAGCAAATCAATAAAAAAACGGTGGGATTGAACAAAATTGGCGGAAAAACCACATTATTTTGTTGGATCAGCCATTAATTCCACTGACGATGCGATTTTTACTCGACAAATCTTTGACGATTTCGACGGATTTCAATCCGCCAGCCTCAAACATCGCGGCCACATCAGGCCCCTGCAAATGCCCAATCTCAACGATCAATCGACCATTGGGTCGCAAATACTCAGAAGCACGCTCCGATAGGATACGATATGGTGACAGACCATCCCCCCCCGGCGTTAGCGCCAAATGGGGTTCCCACTGGAACACGTCTGGGGACAACTCGGCCATTTCCGTATCGCTGATGTAGGGTGGGTTTGACACGATGACATCAAACCTCCCCGCAATATTTGAAAACCAGTCAGACCGTACAAAAGAGACACGGTCCTCAACCTCCAACTGGGTCGCGTTATGAGCAGCAACATCTAATGCCTCTGCAGATAGATCGCCACCAACCCCCGTCGCCTGATTTCGCGCTGCCAAAAGGCTCAGCAGAATACAGCCGCTGCCAACCCCTAAATCCAACACAGTTTCAAAGGGATTGGTCAGCACTAAGGCAACCAATTCTTCGGTTTCTGGCCTTGGGTCAAGGACTTGTGGCGTAACTCTAAAGTCATGACCGTAAAACGCACGGCGCCCGATTAAATGCGAGACAGGCTGTCGAATACATCGCTTTTCGATCAAATCAACAAAGCGCTCTTCAACACCCTCCTCTAGCCTTTCCGGGAGGACCAATGTCAAGCGACCGCGGTCGATCCCCATGGCATGCGCAAGTAAGGTACGCGCGTCTCCGGCCGCATCCGGTACGTCGGCAGCCCGCAACAGTTTGACAGCCTCCCCCAGAACAACAGAGCCTGTATTCACTGCCCCATCTCAGCCATCAGCGTCGCCTGATGGTCTGCTGTCAATGCATCGATGGTTTCATCCAGATCA
Source organism: Pseudoruegeria sp. (assembly GCA_039972875.1). GTDB lineage: Bacteria > Pseudomonadota > Alphaproteobacteria > Rhodobacterales > Rhodobacteraceae > Pseudoruegeria. The sequence goes on along the minus strand of JBDWMA010000051.1, from coordinate 73,150 downwards.
CCTTGCAGGACTTGATCTAACTTATACAAGGTCAGGTTGATCCGATGGTCCGTCATACGACCCTGCGGAAAATTGTAGGTTCGAATGCGCTCAGAACGATCACCAGAGCCGACCTGCGACTTACGATCCTCTGAGCGGGCGCTGTCAATCCGCTGACGTTCCAGATCATATAGCCGCGTCTTTAACACTTGCATGGCAATCTCACGGTTGCGGTGCTGTGATTTTTCAGCGCTCACCACAATAATGCCCGTTGGGATATGGGTAATCCGCACAGCTGAATCAGTTGTGTTCACGTGCTGCCCCCCCGCGCCCGACGCCCTCATCGTATCAATCCGAATCTCTCCGGGATCGATCTGTACGTCTACATCTTCGGCCTCTGGCAACACGGCAACCGTGGCAGCTGACGTATGTACACGACCACCAGATTCCGTCATGGGCACACGTTGTACCCGATGCACTCCTGATTCAAATTTCAAGCGCGCAAATACATTTACACCTTTGACATGCGCGACAACCTCTTTGATGCCCCCCAATTCGGTTGCATTCTCTTCAATAATATCAAAGGCCCAACCATGGGATTCCGCATAGCGCTGATACATCCGCAACAAATCGCCAGCAAACAACGCTGCCTCATCACCCCCCGTACCGGGACGGATTTCAATCATCGCCGGGCGGGCGTCGGCCTCATCTTTGGGCAGCAGTGCAATTTGTAATGCGTTTTCAAGATCGGGCACGCGGGCTTCTAATCCGGGCAGTTCATCCTCGGCCAAAGCCCGCATTTCGGGATCTTGCATCATCTCTTTTGCGTCATCGATATCCGACAGCAAAAGCCGATATGCGGTGATTTCTTCGACCACGGGTCTGAGGTCCGAATATTCACGGGCAAGGTTTGCGATATCTGCGCCAGCATCACCTTCGGCCATTTTGGCCTCGAGGAATTGAAACCGCTGAGAGATTTGTTCGAGTTTATCTAAAGGAACCATGCGTTTCCTTCCCTCAATTAGAGGTTTTGGTCAATAGACCATTCTGTGCTATTATTCCTATATGAAGCACCTTGTTCATATTATCTGCCTTGGTCTTTATACGACGGCTCCTCAAATTGCGATTGCAGATGGGAGGAATGGAGGCACCGTCATAGAATGTTTTTGCACAGATAAATCAGGTGCGCGCATTGAACTCGGGGATCAAATTTGCCTCCAGGTGGATGGTCGGATGTTTATGGCCCGATGTGAAATGTCCCAAAATAATCCAATGTGGCGAGAAACGGGAAATGGATGCCTATCGTCAGGTGTCTTAAAACGCCTTCAGCGCCTTGATCCAGCCGGTCACGCGGGCTTTGTTGACGCCAAAGTCTTTTCGGCCAAATCGTAAACGACCGTGGAATACCAAAACCGAAGTGCCGTCCGGCTGAGGAACGGCCAAAACAGTCGTATAATCCGGAAACCCCCAAAAAGCGCTTCTGGTGACGTAGGTGATCATCCCTTTTTGTACCGAACCGCCGAACTGTTTGGTTCGTGGTGTGTGCATTGCGATTTCGTCTAAATCCGACAAGTTTCCGGTAGGGGCACCCTGCCCCGGCAAAAGCAAAATGCCACCAAGACCAGGATCATCGGCCTGTTGCGGATCATGATGCCACCTTGCCTCTTCCGAAGGTGAAAACCGCACATAAAGAAAGAACAAAGCGGCGCTTACCGCAACGACCGCAAGGAAAAATTTCACTGAATTAGGTGCCGTTCTGGTTAAGAGGCGTCATCCACTGCTTGCGCCAAGGCTTCGGCACGCAACGCAATATTGGCCAAGGATTCTGTCACGGATGGAGGAATTACAGCAACTTCGACCGATGTTGTTTCAGCTGGACGAGATTCCAACTCCGAAATCGTAGCCTCTTGTTGCGCGATTTTTTTTTCAGCGGTTTTTAGACGTTCATCTAACCCGGCTGTTTTATCCGCCAACATCAGTCCAGACATCAAAAGCATCCGTGCTTCGGGAAGACGTCCGATCTGATCCACCAATGTTTTGGCTTCAGCGCCTAATAGGCCCGCTGCCGATGTCAGAAAATGCTCTTCACCAGCTTGGCATGCAACTTGAAAATCGCGGTCACCGATCGTGATTGTCACTTCGGGCATTACGCATCTCCTCCAACGGCCAATTCCATTTCGGCCAATACCGTGCTGAGATCCAGCGCGTCTTGTGCCCGCTCTGCCTGAAGGTCCCGCAAGGCTTTTTGCAGATCCTCGACTTGAGCTTTCAGTTTTTGATTGCGTTCACGCGCAGCTATCAGTTTCTCATTGCGGTCACGCACAGTCACGAGTTGCTCTTCTTGTTTCTCAGAGAGCACACCAATACGTTTCTCTAACGAGGAGTATTTTTCTCGCTCCTCCTGCAGTAAGGCGCGCAACTCGTCACTTTCCCCGCCCTCATTTTGTGATGCGGGTTGACTGATTTGACCCAAGCCATATTCGACTCGATCCAGCGCCGCCTGAATGCGGGCTTCATACTCAGAAATATCTGTCATAATGCCTGTCCCCTTCTCTCCTCATAGACAAAACAATGCGCCTACGAATCGGGATTTTCCATTGTTGTGACGCAAGTTTAACGAATGCAAAACCGGATTGCGCCCCCATTCCCCTCAAAATGGCCGCTTTATGCCGATCTATCCTTGTTTCGGGCCTGTCCAAACTTGCACTTCACGTTGACCCTGATATCAGAAGGGTCGACGCGATCGTTTGAACCAAAGGACCTCTCCGTGGAAATCTCTGCCCTGCGCGAACAACACCCAGATCATTGGAAAAAAGCTGCTGCCATCCGAGTGCTGACACTTGATGCTGTTGCGGCAGCAAATTCTGGCCACTCCGGAATGCCCATGGGCATGGCCGATGTAGCTACTGTGTTGTTTGAAAAACATCTTAAATTTGATCCTAAGAACCCAAACTGGCCTGATCGTGACCGGTTTATTTTGTCCGCGGGCCATGGCTCTATGCTGCTGTATTCACTGCTGCATCTGACTGGCTACGAAGACATGACCATCGAGCAGCTTAAAAATTTCCGCCAATGGGGTGCAAAAACTGCAGGTCATCCGGAATATGGCCATGCCACTGGTATCGAAACCACCACTGGCCCTCTCGGTCAGGGGATCGCAAATTCCGTTGGCTTTGCAATGGCAGAGCAAATCCAGCGTGCGCGGTACGGTAAAAAAGTCATCGACCACTTTACTTATGTAATTGCGGGTGACGGTTGCCTGATGGAAGGCGTGAGTCAAGAGGCTCTTGGCCTTGCGGGCAAACATGAACTGTCCAAGCTGATCGTACTTTGGGATGACAATGGCATCACAATCGATGGCAAAGTTGAACTGTCTGATAAAACCGACCAAGTAAAACGCTTCCGTGCGTCTGGCTGGCATGTCGTTGAATGTGACGGACATGATCCGGTTGATATCGACCGCGCAATTTCTGAGGCAAAAAAGACACGCCGTCCATCTATGGTGGCCTGTAAGACCCACATCGCTTTGGGTTCATCTGCACAGGACACCTCCAAAGGTCACGGCGCTTTGACCGATGCGCAATTGATTGCAGACACCCGCGCCGTATACGGCTGGGAACATGGGCCGTTTGATATCCCTGCCGATGTGAAATCCGCTTGGGAAGATACAGCTAAATCTGGCGCTGAAGAATTCGCCGCTTGGGAAGCGCGTTTCTCCGAGCTATCTGAAAACCGTCAAAACGAGATCACCCGCATTTATGCCAAAGAGGTACCAAAGCGGCTCAGCGCGGTCATTAAGCAGCTAAAAAAGAAAGCTAGCGAAGAACAGCCAAAAGTTGCAACGCGTAAAGCGAGCGAGATGGCCCTTGGTGTGATCAATCCTATCATGCCCGAAACTATTGGTGGGTCTGCGGACCTGACTGGCTCAAATAACACAAAAACCGATGACCTTGGCGTGTTTGCCCCAGAAAATCGTCGCGGGCGCTACGTCTACTACGGTATTCGTGAACACGGTATGGCCGCTGCCATGAACGGTATGGTTCTGCATGGTGGCGCACGCGCCTATGGCGGTACGTTCATGTGTTTTACCGACTATGCACGGCCCTCTATGCGTCTTGCCGCGCTGATGCAAATCCCGACTGTCTTTGTGATGACCCATGACTCTATTGGTCTGGGCGAAGATGGTCCAACACATCAACCGGTTGAACATTTGGCCATCAGCCGTTCAACACCAAACACATATGTGTTCCGCCCTGCAGATGTTGTGGAAACAGCTGAAGCTTGGGAAATTGCAATGAGCAGCCAGTCAACACCTTCTGTGCTGGCCTTGTCGCGTCAGAACCTGCCAACCGTTCGGACCGAACACAAAGCCCTCAACTTGTCCTCAAAAGGCGCCTATGTTCTGGCAGAAGCCGAAGGCAAGCGGGACGTCATCCTGATCGCCACTGGTTCAGAAGTTGAGATTGCCCTAGCAGCACGCGAAAAACTGCAAGCCGAAGGCATTGGCACACGGGTCGTGTCCATGCCTTGCATGGAATTATTCGAAGCCCAAGACGAAGCCTATCGTAAAAGGGTTCTTCCCGGTGGTGCGGTCCGTATCGCTATCGAAGCGGGTGTGCGTCAAGGTTGGGACAAATGGTTGCTTGGTGAACGTGGCCGCGAAGGCCGTTCTGCCTTTATCGGCATGGACAGCTTTGGGGCCTCAGCTCCGGCAAGCGAATTGTTCGAAAACTTCGGAATTACTGCGGATGCGGCCGTCGCGAAAGCCAAAGAGCTTTTGTAAGCGTCACGCCAGATTTTCAAATGAAAAGGGCGCAGAAATGCGCCCTTTTTGATTCCCTGACCACATCAAGAAATATCTTAGGATCTAAGTTTCCGATTTGTTAGCGCTAGCCCATGGATTTTGTTCGCGCTAACGCAGCCCAGGTTGTCACAGTTTGCGCTAACACACTGTAAAACATTCACTTTTCCATAGCCCGATGCAAATTCTCTCCTTATATCACAGCCAAGAAGAGTTGCAGGCCCACGCAACTCTGACATGATTTAGGAGAGCATGGACATGACCATCACCGTCGGGATCAATGGCTTTGGCCGCATTGGACGCTGTACATTGGCACATATCGCCGAAAGCGCCCGTAACGATGTACAAGTGGTAAAAATCAACGCCACAGGCCCAATTGAAACCAACGCTCACCTGTTGCGATATGACTCTGTTCATGGACGATTTGGCGGTAATGTCACAGTAAAAGACAATACAATGGATTTGGGCCGCGGTCCGATGGAAGTTTTCTCAACTTATGACCCACAAGAGTTGGACTGGGACGGCGTCGACGTCGTTCTGGAATGTACGGGTAAATTCAATGACGGCCAAAAGGCAGATGTTCACCTAGAACGTGGCGCAAAAAAAGTCCTGATCTCTGCCCCAGCAAAGAACGTCGACCGCACCGTTGTTTATGGTGTGAACCACAGGGATATGCTCGCCAACGAACGATTGATTTCCAACGGTTCGTGCACCACCAATTGCCTAGCCCCCCTTGCCAAAGTTCTGAATGATACTATCGGCATTGAACGCGGCATCATGACCACCATCCACAGCTACACCGGCGATCAGCCTACGTTGGATCGGCGTCACAATGATTTGTACCGCGCACGCGCTGCAGCCATGGCCATGATTCCAACATCTACGGGTGCAGCAAAGGCTCTCTCCGAAGTCCTGCCCGAACTAGAAGGCAAACTGGACGGAACCGCCCTGCGTGTGCCCACCCCAAATGTGTCCGCTGTTGACTTAACGTTTGAGGCCAAGCGCGGCGTCACAATTGAGACCGTCAACGAAATCATGCGCGAAGCTGCGGCTGGTCACATGGGGGCAGTCTTGTCCTACGACCCTGATCCAAAAGTCTCAATCGATTTTAACCATACCAACCAATCCTGCATCTTTGCACCGGACCAAACCAAGGTTATCGGTGGTCGAACTGTGCGTGTTCTGGCATGGTACGACAATGAATGGGGCTTTTCCTGCCGGATGGCAGATGTTGCGTCAGCGATGGGACGGCTCCTCCACTAAGGCAGGAGAATCGGGTCTTAAACCCGACACTATTTATGACAAACAAGCTCGCGCTTATTCTCGGCTGCATGATCATCGCGTTTTTTGCAGCCGATCATTTTTATCTACATTGGGGCTTACCCGTATTTTTGGGCAAGAAGCTCGCCGAATTTTCGGAATACCTCGCTTTTTGGCGGTAATGCGCGAAATAGGCAGTTGACCTTTTATCGGAAATGCACATGTTAGCGTTAACAATCTGGTGGGGCGTCCTTTGATTGCGCCTCCTATCTCATGTGTTTCCCAAAAGGAGTTTGCGCAACATGACCGTAAAAGTAGCAATTAATGGATTTGGCCGCATTGGCCGTAACGTTCTCCGGGCTATCGAAGAAGCTGGTCGTACAGACATTGAGGTTGTTGCCATCAACGATCTGGGTCCTGTTGAAACAAACGCACACCTGCTTCGGTATGATACAGTTCACGGACGTTTCCCCAAAGAAGTGAAAACAACCGAAAATTCGATCGACGTTGGCCGCGGTCCGATCGCAGTCACAGCCATCCGCAATCCTGCTGAATTGCCCTGGGGCCACATCGACATCGTTCTCGAATGCACGGGTATTTTCACAGCACGCGACAAAGCTGCCATCCACCTCGAAAACGGCGCAAGCCGCGTTTTGGTGTCCGCCCCGTCCGCCGGCGCTGACAAAACAATCGTTTACGGTGTAAACCATGATGTACTGACCGGTGATGATGTAATCGTGTCAAACGCCTCTTGTACCACCAACTGTCTATCTCCCGTGGTCAAAGTTCTAAATGACACAATCGGTCTAAAGCGCGGCTTTATGACAACCATCCACAGCTACACCGGTGATCAGCCTACGCTGGACACTATGCACAGCGATTTATATCGCGCACGTGCGGCTGCGGCGAACATGATCCCAACATCCACTGGTGCTGCCAAAGCTGTTGGCCTCGTTCTGCCAGAACTGAATGGTAAACTGGACGGCGTTGCGATCCGCGTGCCAACACCAAACGTGTCTGTTGTTGATTTGACCTTCGAAAGCACACGCGACACCACCGTCGAAGAGATAAACGCAGCCATTCACGCTGCTGCCGCAGGCAATCTGAAAGGCATCCTTGGGGTAACTGACGATAAATTGGTCTCCATGGACTTTAACCATGACTCCCATTCTTCGATCTTTGCAACAGATCAGACCAAAGTCATGGACGGCAACATGTGTCGCATTCTGACTTGGTACGACAACGAATGGGGTTTCTCTAACCGAATGGCCGATACGGCTGTTGAGATGGCAAAATACCTCTAAGCTTTAATCAAACGCTTATTCTTTACGCTCGCTGACTGCCGTCAGCGGGCGTTTTGCGTTTTTGTCATGCATGTCACGCATAACCCATGCAGGTCTTGCATATCGGCCAGACCGAATTGTCGGTTTTTTCTGCACCGCAGCATGTCTATGTTAGCGCTATAAGAGAAACGCAAACACAAAGGAAAACGCAATGAACCTCTTTTCAAACGTCCGCAAAGCAGCTCAAAAACGTGCAGCCTATAAACGCACTGTTATTGAAATCCAGTCCATGCCTAAAGATGTTGCCATCGACCTTGGTATCTTTCGCGAAGACGCACACCTGATCGCAAACAACGCTGTCTACAGCTAAGTAAACCGATCAGACGACCGGTTCACATCGGTCCCTTATAAAGCAAAAGCCGCCCCCACGGGCGGCTTGCTAGATTCTTAGACGACTGGTTTTAACGCAGCCGTTGGATCAGTGCATTGTTCACCGGCTTTGGCACAAATTTAGAAATATCACCGCCAAGACGGGCAATTTCCTTTACCAACTTAGAAGCAATGGCCTGATGTCTGCTTTCTGCCATCAAGAACACAGTTTCAACGGAACTATCCATCGCTCGATTCATGCCAACCATTTGATATTCATATTCAAAGTCGGCAACAGCCCGTAGGCCGCGAATAATGATCTGTGCCCCCACATCATGCGCACAATCAATTAGAAGATTTTCAAACGGATGGGCCACAATGATTGTGCCGGTTTCATCTGCCAGTGTTTTGCATTCCGTTTCAATCATCTCGACACGTTCATCTAATGAAAACAGCGGCCCCTTATCACGATTGATTGCAACACCAATCACTAACTTATCGACAAGCCCCGCGCTCCGGCGAATGATATCAATATGCCCGTATGTGATCGGGTCAAAAGTGCCTGGGTATAAACCAACACGCATGTCTCTCATCTCCATCAAGTCTCGCGCACGCAACAATATTGCGCATTAGAATGCAAGTATTTTCTGCAGTTGCGAAAGAAACGAGATCAGTGCCCCATAATCATACCTTGCAAGGCATCCTTTTCCATGGCCAGTTCAGCCAAGCGGGATTTTACCACATCACCGAGTGAAATCAGGCCAATCATTTTTCCGTCTTCGACAACGGGCATGTGCCGGAACCGGCCATCCGTCATTTTCTGAAGCACATCATCTGTTTTATCGGCCTTAGTGCACGTTATCAGGTTTGTGGTCATCAGATCGTCGACTTTGTTTGCCATGCATTCAGCCCCACGATTACCCAACTCGCGCACGATGTCGCGTTCAGATAAAATACCGTCCGCCGTTTGACCATCCGATGAAATCACCACTGTCCCAATACGGCGCTCAGATAAAAGAGCAGCAGCATCAGCAACCGTAGTTCCCGGAGCTAAAGTCACCACGCCTTCATCTCCTTTATGTTTTAGGATTTGTTGTACGATCATGGCGATAACTCCTTACTTAAATGCGTTAACAACAGCGTCACCCGTTAAGCAACTTCTGTCAAGTAAGTGCTTCTAGTCTCGCAACTTCCTTTCGCAATCCATGGCTCAAAGCCTCTGCAAATCGGTTCAATCGAGCAACGCGCCGGTCGCTCGCATGGCGCACAAGGTAAAAGCTACGTAAAAGAGACACTTGGTCCGCCAACACTTTCACCAGTTCTGGAGCACTCGGCAGGGAAAAATCATGCGCTATGGTGACTCCTGCCCCCTGTCTTGCCCAGTTGATTTGAACTGAAACAGAGTTAGAGGCCAAGTCGACCCGATCGATGCCTGACTCTGTCAGATAATCCAGTTCTTTGTCGAAAATCATATCAGGAATATAACCAATGATTTTGTGATTTTTCAGATCATTTACTGTTTCTAAAGGTGATGTCTTTTTCAGATATGTTTTTGAAGCCGCAAGATGCAGCCTATAATCCGCTATTTTTTGCACGGTCAGACGGCCTGTCACCGGCTGTGACACCGCAATCGCCATATCGGCCTCTCGTCGGGACAAATTGATTACTCGTGGCAAGGCAACGATCTGTACCTCTAACCCAGGGTGATCCTCGCAAATTTGTGCACACACCTGAGGGAGCAAATAATTTGCCGCCCCATCAGGCGCTCCTATGCGGATCGTGCCAGTCAATTGCGTTGTTTGACCACGAACCGATTCAACGGCTTCATGTATAACTTGTTCAGCATCCCCTGCCCGCGTGCGAAGTGCCTGCCCTTCATCGGTCAACGCATAACCCTGAGGGGATTTTGCAAACAACACAGCCCCCACGTTTTCCTCCAGCCGGCCAATCCGCCGCCCGACGGTGGCTGGATCAATGCGTAAGGCCTTCCCAGCAGCAGACAGGCTTTCGTGCCGTGCAACTGCCATAAATATTCGAAGGTCGTCCCAATGAAGCTCCAAAACATACCTATATTTTTGCAAAACGTTTTCGGAAATTTGCCTCTGTTACATGTAAAATTGCAAGCCTATTCTCATCGCAACACATAATCGGAGCGCATCATGACTCAAGAACTTACACATTTCATCAATGGCCAGCTTGTCAAAGGCACTTCAGGCCGCTTTGCTGATGTCTTTAACCCCGCCACAGGTGAAGTTCAGGCCAAAGTGCCGCTGGCTTCGAAAGAAGAGTTGGATGCAGCCATTGCATCTGCCGCCGAAGCTCAGCCCAAGTGGGCAGCGACAAACCCGCAGCGTCGTGCGCGAGTGATGATGGCTGCCGTACAGCTGATCAACCGAGACATGGACAAATTGGCAGAGGCCCTGTCCCGCGAACACGGCAAAACCATTCCAGATGCCAAAGGTGACGTTCAACGTGGCCTTGAAGTCATCGAATATTGCATCGGCACCCCCCAAATGCTGAAAGGTGAGTTCACCGACAGCGCTGGTCCGGGCATTGACATGTATTCCATGAAGCAGGCCCTTGGTGTTGTGGCTGGCATAACACCATTTAACTTCCCGGCGATGATTCCGCTTTGGAAAATGGGGCCAGCGTTATCTTGTGGCAACGCGATGATCCTGAAACCATCCGAGCGTGACCCATCCGTGCCACTGATGCTTGCGGAAATCTTTAAAGAGGCGGGTTTGCCTGATGGTATCTTGCAGGTCGTAAATGGCGACAAAGAAGCCGTAGATGGCATTTTGGACAATGAAACAGTTCAGGCCGTTGGTTTTGTTGGATCAACCCCAATTGCGGAATACATCTATTCCCGTGGCTGCGCGAATGGCAAACGAGTTCAGTGCTTTGGTGGTGCAAAAAACCACATGATCATCATGCCGGATGCCGACCTTGATCTCGCAGCCGACGCTTTGGTTGGTGCAGGCTATGGCGCTGCCGGCGAACGTTGCATGGCGATTTCAGTGGCGGTGCCCGTCGGTGAAGAAACCGCTGATCGTTTGGTTGAAAAGCTGATCCCCCGGATCGAAAAACTGAAAGTTGGGCCGTATACTGCGGGTAATGATGTTGACTATGGTCCGGTTGTAACAGCTGCCGCCAAACGCAATATTCAAGGATTAGTGCAAACCGGTATCGATCAAGGTGCAGAACTGGTTGTGGATGGCCGTGACTTTAACCTGCAAGGATATGAAGACGGTTTCTTTGTTGGGCCGCACCTCTTTGACCGGGTGACACCAGATATGGACATCTACAAAAAAGAGATCTTTGGACCGGTTCTATCCACAGTTCGAGCCGGATCCTATGAAGAGGCCATTGGTCTTGCGATGGATCATGAATATGGCAATGGCACTGCGATCTACACCCGTGATGGCGATACGGCCCGCGACTTTGCAAACCGGATCAACATCGGCATGGTCGGTATTAACGTTCCAATCCCAGTGCCGCTGGCCTACCACACTTTTGGCGGTTGGAAGAAATCTGGTTTTGGCGATTTGAATCAGCACGGTCCAGATGCGTTCAAATTTTACACACGTACAAAAACAGTGACCTCGCGCTGGCCATCAGGCATCAAAGAAGGTGGCGAATTCAACTTTAAAGCCATGGACTAAAACATCAATTTCGAGCCCTGCGGTTTTGCCGGGCTCGAAACTCCTCTTGTTAGCAGGCAATCTCTCTGGTCTGCTCAAGGAAAATGCGGAGGAGCATATGGCCCGAATCCCCCCATCCTTTACAATCGGGATCGAAGAAGAATACCTTTTGGTCGATAAAGAAAGCCTCGCCCTCGCTGAGGCACCAGATGGTTTGATCGACGCCTGCGCGAATGCGTTAGATGGTCAGGTCAGTCCCGAATTCCTTCAGTGTCAGATCGAAATTGGCACGCGTGTTTGCGGGGATATATCTCAGGCCAGAGAAGATTTAAAACGTTTGCGCAGTAAAGTTGCGCGTATCTCTGATGACTATGGATTGGCTCCAATTGCTGCCTCCTGCCATCCTTTTGCGGAATGGAAGAAGCAAACCCACACCAAACGCGACCGCTATAGCGAGTTAGAACGAGATTTGGCCGGTGTCGTGCGTCGCATGTTAATTTGCGGCATGCATGTGCACGTCTGTATCGATGACAAAGATATGCGCGTCGATACAATGAACCAGTTGTCATATTTTTTGCCACATCTGCTTGCGTTGTCAGCGTCCTCCCCCTTTTGGCAGGGCAATGACACGGGCCTTGCGTCTTACCGTTTGACGGTGTTTGACAACTTACCGCGTACAGGGCTGCCGCCGCAATTAGGCAGTTGGTCGGAATATGAACGCTCAGTCGATGCATTGATCTCAATGGGATTGATTGAGGACAGCAGCAAAATCTGGTGGGATCTGCGCCCTTCCTCACGATATCCAACCATCGAAAGCCGCATTTGTGATGTTTCCCCCCGAATGGAGGACGCCCTAAGTCTTGCAGCGGCCACCCAATGCCTTTCGCGGATGTTGTATCGGCTGGCGCGGAATAATCAGCGTTGGCGGATGTATGACAGTTTCTTGATCGGTGAAAACCGGTGGCGCGCTCAACGGTATGGGGTTAGCGGCGGTCTGATTGATTTTGGCAAACGTGAAATCATCAGCATGCATGATTTGGTTGAAGAAATGCTGCTGCTGGTGGAAGAGGATGCAGATGCATTGGGATGCACAGCCGAGATGGAAAATCTGCGTCGTATCATCAAAGACGGCACCAGTGCAGATCGCCAACGCGCCGTCTTTAATCAGGCAAAGACCTCCGGAAAAGATTCTGAAAATGCGTTGAAATCCGTCGTTGAACATCTGATCGAAGAATTTCACGAAGACCTGTAACCCCCGACGAAGGACGTTCCGTTTTGGACTTTGCACTTTCTGAAGAACAACAGCTGATTTTCGACATGGCCTATGCCTTTGGGCAAGAACATATCGCCCCACATGCTCGCCAATGGGAACAAGACGGCACGATACCGCGGGATCTTTGGCCTGCGTTGGCAGACCTTGGCTTTGGCGGATTATATGTCCGTGAAGGCAGCGGGGGCACCGGTCTCAGTCGGCTGAATGCGACCCTGGTGTTTGAGGCCTTGTCGATGGCCTGCCCTTCGGTCGCCGCTTTTCTCTCTATCCACAATATGTGTGCGGCTATGATCGACAAATTTGGCAGCGATGAGCTCCAAAGTCGCTACCTTCCCAATGCAATCACCATGGAAACGGTTCTATCTTATTGCCTAACAGAACCCGGTTCAGGATCTGACGCTGCGGCCTTGCGTACAAAAGCCGTGGCAACCAAAGGCGGATACAGTCTAACAGGCACCAAAGCATTTATTTCGGGCGGAGGGTATTCGGACGCCTATATCGTCATGGCGCGCAGTGGCGCAGATGGCCCCAAAGGGATCTCAGCATTTCTAATCGATGATGGTGTCGACGGCCTTTCATTCGGGGCGCTAGAACAAAAAATGGGGTGGAAATCACAACCCACCCGACAGGTACAGTTGGATGGATGTTCAATCCCCAAGACAAATTTGATCGGGACCGAAGGTGCGGGGTTTACTTACGCAATGGCCGGTCTGGACGGCGGGCGGTTGAATATCTCTGCCTGTGCGTTGGGGGCGGCCCAATCCGCAATGACCGCAACCTTGAACTATATGGGCGAACGTCAGGCATTTGGACGTCCAATCGATCAGTTTCAAGCTCTGCAGTTTCGCCTTGCAGACATGGAGATCGAAATGCAAGCCGCACGCGTGTTCCTACGGCAGGCCGCATGGAAATTGGATACAGCAGCGCCGGATGCAACAAAATTCTGCGCTATGGCCAAGGCCTTTGTGACCGAAACCGCGTCCAAAGTAGCAGACGACTGCCTTCAACTGCACGGCGGATACGGCTACCTCAGCGAATACGGCATTGAGAAGATCGTCAGAGACCTTCGCGTACATCAGATTCTTGAAGGGACGAATGAAATCATGCGTTTAATAACAGCACGCAGCTTACTCACGGACCGAAATACATGAGCGAAATCACCTGTAGAATTGACGGACAGATTGGGCATATCACTCTGAATCGCCCCAAAGCACTGAATGCTTTAACCCATGCTATGGCCGTCGCGATTGAAGCCGCTTTAGATGACTGGCGCGACAATAACGCCGTAAAAATGATCGTAATTGATGCCACGGGAGATCGTGCTTTTTGCGCCGGAGGGGATGTCACGAACTTATATAACAAAAGCAAAGCAGGCGATCTGGAATATGGTCGTCGTTTCTGGCGCGATGAATACCGATTGAACGCCAAACTCTTTGCCTTTCCCAAACCCGTTGCAAGCTTCATGCAGGGGTTCACCATGGGGGGTGGTGTGGGCGTGGGCTGTCATGCCTCTCATCGTGTGGTCTGTGAAAGCTCTCAAATCGCGATGCCAGAGGTCGCCATAGGGCTGATCCCCGACGTCGGTGGCAGCATGATCCTCGCCAACGCACCTGGTCGGCTCGGAGAATATCTCGGGACGACCGCAGCCCGAATGAGGGCTGGTGATGCTATTTTCGTCGGCTTTGCGGATTACTACATCCCAGAGGCGGACTGGCCCGAACTGATCAACAAATTGGCTGACACAGGCGACTACTCGTTAATTGATGCCGCAGCACAGCCCGCGCCAGAAAGTCCCTTGCAAAAACAACAAGCGGATATTGATCGTACCTTCAACGGCGAAACTCTGATTGATATTCAACGTAACCTTTTGAGCGACAGCTCTGAGTTTTCAAAAACAACGCAAAAGACCCTCAATCGGAACTCACCTCTCGCAGCGAGTGCGGCGATTGAAATGGTGCACCGTCTTCGCGGTGTGCACGATATTCAACGCGCGTTGGATCTCGAGTATCGCTTTACCCATCGCGCCGTAGAAAACAGTGACTTTATCGAAGGTATACGTGCGCAGATCATAGACAAAGATCGCACTCCAATCTGGCGACACACCACGATCGAAGCAGTCCCCCCCCTAGAAGTCACACGTATGTTGATGCCGCTGGCAGACAAAGCACTTTGGAAACAAGAGGAAAGACCATGAACATCGGATTTATCGGGCTCGGTAATATGGGCGGGCCAATGGCCGCAAACCTCGCTGCGGCGGGTCACAGCGTTATCGGCTTTGACCTAACCGCCCCTATGCCAGAGGGAGTGCAGCAGGGCAAAACGGCTGCCCTAACGGCGACAGGTATGGATGTTGTTATCACCATGCTGCCGAATGGAAATATTCTGCGGGTCGTTGCCGATGAAATCTTGCCCGTTATGCTGCCCGATGCGGTATTCCTTGATTGTTCCACGGTTGATGTCGAAAGTGCACGAAGCGTCGCAGATCAAGCCGCGCGTCTATCCATCCATGTGGCTGACGGCCCTGTCTCAGGCGGAATTGGTGGCGCTACGGCAGGTTCTCTGACGTTCATGGTTGGCGGCAGCTCGGAGGCCTTTGCAAAGGTTGAGCCCCTTCTTGATGTCATGGGCCAAAAATCCGTGCATTGTGGAGAGTCAGGCGCAGGTCAGGCTGCAAAAATCTGCAACAACATGATCCTTGGTGTCACCATGATCGCAACCTGCGAAGCCTTTGCTTTGGCAGACAAATTAGGGCTGGACCGGCAAAAAATGTTTGACGTTGTCAGCACATCATCCGGTTACAGCTGGTCGATGAACGCCTATTGCCCGGCACCCGACATTGGACCGCAAAGCCCTGCGGACAACGACTACCAACCCGGATTTGCGGCAGACTTAATGTTAAAAGATCTGCGGCTTTCGCAACAAGCAGCAGAGGCCGTAGATGCCGATACACCGTTGGGGGCGGATGCAACGGAACTCTATCGACAATTCGTCGAAGATGAGGACGGCTTGGGACGCGATTTCTCAGCCATGTTGCCTCGGTTTGAAAAACGTGGACGGCCTTGAGAACCAATCAGTCCGACAGCTGCTGTCTGCCGGTTCTTGATCTGACATAAAATCGTCCGGTCTAATGCGAAATAAAAGCCCGGCTGGATACAGATATGCTGTTTCCAGCCGGGTCTTTTGCATTTGCAAACTGATATCCATCCCCCATAAGCAATGGACCGAATTTCAATCCATTCCTTTCGGCCTTTGCACAAAATTCAGGAACATCCTCGATATCAAAAACCAACTTTAAGATCGCTTGTCCTTCTTTGCGTTTATCCGAGACCCGGTGTAACAACAATGACGCGCCACCCTCAGGCGATTTGAGCTCTATGATATTGTCCATCTCAGCGGAGGGCACTTCGAATTCGAAATGCCGACAATAAAAAGCAGTCATTTCGTCCATCTTTTTGGTGAAAATAATCACACGTCCCAGCACTACAGTCACAAGACGGTCCTTTTCATCATTCAGCTATTCTGCGGCAACCGATTTCTCGGGCTTTTCCAGTAGCTCCTTGAGATACAATCCAGTATGGCTGCGGGCCTCTTTGACGATGGTCTCAGGCGAACCTTTGGCAACAATTTCACCACCGCCATCTCCACCCTCTGGTCCAATATCAATGACCCAATCCGCTGTTTTCACAACATCCAAATTGTGTTCAATAACAACAACAGAATTGCCTTGGTCCACCAACTCATGGAGCACCTCAAGCAGTTTACGCACATCCTCAAAGTGTAAACCCGTGGTCGGCTCATCCAAGATATATAGCGTGCGTCCAGTGGACCGTTTTGCCAGCTCTTTAGAAAGCTTTACACGTTGAGCTTCGCCTCCAGATAGGGTCGTCGCCTGCTGCCCAACTTTGATGTAATCCAGCCCCACACGTGACAGAGCTTCCATCTTGTCTCGTATGCTTGGAACAGCTTTGAAAAACTCTTTTGCATCTTCAACCGTCATATCAAGAACGTCGGCTATACTCTTGCCTTTAAACTTAATTTCCAATGTTTCCCGATTGTAGCGCGCACCCTGACATGTCTCACAGGTGACATAAACATCAGGAAGGAAATGCATCTCAATTTTGATGACTCCGTCTCCCTGACAGGCCTCACAACGGCCACCCTTAACGTTAAAACTAAATCGTCCTGGCTTATATCCACGTGTCCGAGATTCTGGCAATCCAGCAAACCAATCCCGGATCGGTGTAAACGCTCCAGTATAGGTCGCGGGATTGGATCTGGGTGTTCGACCAATTGGGCGTTGGTCGATATCAATGACCTTATCTAGGTGTTCAAGCCCCTTGATGGTTTCACACGGCGCCGGCGTCTGCCGCGCCCCATTCAAACGCATCGATGCCGTTTTGAACAGGGTTTCAATCGTCAGTGTGGATTTACCACCACCAGAAACGCCGGTCACGCAGACAAATTTCCCAAGTGGGAAATCCACCGTTACGTTTTGCAAATTGTTGCCGGAGGCTTTTACGACCCGGATCTTTTTCTTGTTGCCTTTGCGACGTTTGGCCGGGACAGCAATTTCACGACTTCCGGACAAATATTGCCCCGTCAAAGAAGCTGGATCAGCCGTTATTTCAGACGGCGTCCCCTCTGACACCACTTTACCGCCGTGCACACCGGCCCCTGGCCCAATGTCAAAGACATAGTCAGCCTCACGGATGGCCTCTTCATCATGTTCAACCACGATTACTGTATTGCCTTGGTCCCGTAGGTTTTTCAGCGTTCCGAGCAATCGATCATTGTCGCGTTGATGCAAGCCAATGGAGGGCTCATCAAGAACATACAGAACCCCCGTCAGGCCAGATCCGATCTGGCTGGCCAGTCGAATACGCTGGCTTTCGCCGCCAGACAAAGTGCCAGAATTCCGCGAAAGCGACAGATATTCCAGACCAACATTGTTTAAAAAACCAAGCCGTTCACGGATCTCTTTTAGAATCGCTTTGGCGATTTCATTCTTTTGCCTGGTCAAATGATCTGGAACAGTTTTGCACCATTCATAGGCCTCTTTGATCGACATTTCGACCACTTGGCCCGCGTGCAATCCGGCGATTTTGACCGCAAGCGCTTCTGGCCGCAGACGATACCCTTCACATTCACCACACCGGCGATTGTTCTGATATCGTTCAAATTCTTCGCGAATCCAATTAGAATCCGTCTCTCGGTAACGTCGTTCCATATTTGGAATAACACCCTCAAAACTCCGGCTAACCTGATAAACACGTCCGCCCTCATCATAACGGAATTCGATCTCTTCCTCACCGGATCCATAGAGGAAAATCTGCTGCACATGGGCGGGCAAATCCTTCCAGGGCGTATTTTTATCAAATTCATAGTGACGCGCGATGGCCTCAATCGTCTGAAGAAAATATGGTGATTTCCCTTTGCGCCACGGCGCCAGTGCCCCGTCATATAATTGTAACGTTGCATCAGGCACCACAAGGCGTTCATCAAAGAACAACTCTACGCCTAATCCGTCACAAGACGGACAGGCACCAAAAGGGGCGTTAAACGAAAACAGACGTGGTTCGATTTCTGGAATAGTAAAACCAGAAACCGGGCAGGCAAATTTTTCGGAAAACGTATACCGTTCCGGTTCACCGTCTTTGGGCGCGGTTTCCAGAATGGCGATCCCATCGGCCAGATCCAAGGCCGTCCGGAAAGAATCCGCCAAACGCGTTTCTAATCCTTCACGGACTACGATCCGATCTACCACCACATCAATATCATGACGAAACTTTTTATCCAACGTGGGGGGGGTATCAAGTTCGTAGAACTCCCCATCCACTTTTACCCGCTGAAATCCTTGTTTGCGTAACTCTAGGAATTCTTTGCGATATTCTCCTTTGCGGTCGCGTACAATTGGGGCCAGCAGAAAGGCACGAGTCCCCTCTTCCATCGTCATCACGCGGTCGACCATATCCTGCACCTGCTGTGCCTCAATCGGCTTGCCTGTCGCCGGTGAATACGGTGTCCCAACGCGCGCAAACAATAGCCGCATATAATCGTAGATTTCAGTGACCGTTCCAACGGTGGAGCGTGGGTTTTTACTGGTCGTTTTCTGTTCAATAGAAATCGCTGGAGATAATCCAGAGATATGATCAACGTCAGGTTTTTCCATCATATCAAGGAATTGACGCGCATAGGCTGAAAGGCTCTCGACATACCGGCGCTGCCCTTCGGCATAGATGGTGTCAAAGGCCAATGATGATTTCCCAGATCCAGACAGCCCGGTGATCACCACCAACTGATCTCGTGGAATGTCCACGTCGATAGATTTGAGATTATGTTCGCGCGCCCCGCGCACTTCGATGTTTTTCAGCTCGGCCATAGGGTCCTCATCCACTCGCCGTTTACAGATAGGTCATCTGTTCCAGAACGCCAACAAGAAAATGAGAACAAAAAGTGAATATTGAATCAGTTGCCAACACCGTTGTGCTGACGCATCCTGCGCAGAAAGAGTTGAACAAGAAACCCAATGCCATAAAGCACCCCAAGAGTGACCGCGACCGCAGCAGGTCCCCCGGTGACTAATACAATAGCAAGTACCGGAGTTCCCACGAGATTTCCAAGATTACCCATCTGTGCCAAAGCGCCATTTGCCCGAGCCCGATCTTCGGTTGTGGAATTCAGCTGTGGTACCATTGCAAATCCGGCCCCCTGCACGAGCCCCCATGAGATCGCCAAAAGATAAAACGCAACATTTCGATCAGGCCAGAGCAGAAACACCGCCATTGCAATCGCACTGCCGACGAAACCTGCCATCAGCACCTTGAAGGCCGCACATCTGTGCAACAGTTGAACACCCAAAGTAAACGAGCTGATAATGCTAATCAGCGGCAACACACCAATTAGAGCAATCCCCCGTTGCGGTCCCAACATATCAGGCAAAAGCGTTAGCAGACCGACAAATGTGATCGTGTAGAACAACCAGCCCAAAGCCGGTGAACTGGTAAAGGGCGATCCATATACACTCGTTTGGTTTGTCAGCAGTTTTGCAAATGATGGGAGTGAAACCTCAGCGGTGTCATCCTTGGGTAAAAGGAGCGCTAACACACCGGCCATGACACAACAGGCAATTCCGTGCAAAACAAATAGCGGTCCCGGTCCGTGGTTAGCTACAATCGGCGCGCCAAACCATGCCGTGCCTGCAAAAGCGACTCCAAAAAAGCAACTCCACAGGGTCATCGCCGCCGGGTGATGCTTGGATGCTGTTACTTTTGCGATCAAAGTCGGGGCAGCCACAACAATAGCAAGATGTGACAAACCTTCTAGGAATCGAGTGGCCAGAAATAGACCAAATCCAAGGTCTGTCGCCTGAGCAAAAGACATTGCCGCCCCAAGACATAACCCCCAAACCAACACAGGTCGGAAGCCAAGCCCGGCCACCAATTGCCCAGCCACCGCGCCAAGGACCATTCCCATCCCGGATATCAACGACACCGTCAGGCCTAACGCAGCACCGGCATCGGGATAAACTTCGGCCAATGCACCATAGGAGACACTGACTTTGGCAAATTGACCCGCAGCGCACAATCCAGCGACCCAAATGGCAAAAACCGTCCCAAAAGACGTTTTTGATACGTCAGACATCTAAAAACCTTACCTAAATCACGCGCGGCGTTCTTAGCGCTAACATGAGTGCTTACATGTGAATAACGCGACCATAGGCGTCCAGCACGCTTTCATGCATCATTTCTGACATGGTCGGATGTGGAAACACCGTGTTCATCAAATCCTCTTCGGTGGTCTCGAGCTGACGCCCGATGACATAGCCTTGGATCATCTCAGTCACCTCTGCCCCGATCATATGCGCGCCAAGCAGCTCTCCGGTTTTAGCGTCAAACACGGTTTTGACCATTCCCTCTGCCTCTCCCATTGCAACAGCTTTACCATTGCCAACGAAGGGAAATTTACCAACTTTTACCTCATAGCCCAGTTCATTGGCTTTGGCCTCGGAATAGCCAACACTTGCGACCTGTGGATGACAATAAGTGCAGCCTGCGATGCTTTCAGGTTTGACAGGATGCGCTTGTTTTCCGGCAATGAGTTCGGCAACCATGACTCCCTCATGGCTGGCTTTATGCGCAAGCCATGGTGCACCTGCGATATCTCCGATCGCATAAAGCCCCTCAACATCTGTGCGGCAGAATTCATCCGTTACCACATGCGTGCGGTCGATTTTCACACCCAGCCCCTCTAGGCCCAGATTTTCAACATTGCCCACAATCCCAACGGCCGAAATCACCGTATCAAAATCGTGTTTTTCGATTTTTCCACCGGTTTCAATATGGGCCGTTACTTTTCCCTTGGTCCGATCCAACTTTTTCACCATGGCTTTTTCCATGATGTTCATTCCTTGTTTAACAAAGCTCTTTTTTGCAAAAGCAGAGATGTCTTTATCTTCAACAGGCAGCACACGATCCATGACTTCGACCACTGTAGTGTTCGCGCCCAATGTGTTGTAAAAGCTCGCAAATTCTATACCAATTGCCCCAGAACCGATCACCAATAGTTTTTTGGGCATCCGCACAGGCTGCAACGCGTGTTTGTACGTCCAGACCTGATCTCCGTCAGCCTCAAGTCCCGGCAATTCCCGCGCGCGTGCGCCGGTAGCAAGGATAATGTTTTTGGCAGAGAGCTCCTCGGAGCCCTTGTCGGTTTTGACTAAAACCTTGCCTTTGACGGGCAGAGTGGCCTCCCCCATGACGACAGTAATCTTGTTCTTTTTCATGAGATGAGAAATACCGCCAGCCATTTGCTTGGCCACGCCGCGCGAGCGCTGAACGATCGCATCAAGGTCAAACCCGATCTTGCCCGTCGACAGACCAAATTCTTTGGCGCGTTCCATATTATGGTACATTTCGGCAGATCTTAAGAGTGCCTTGGTCGGGATACATCCCCAATTTAGGCAAATGCCGCCCATATGCTCTCGCTCTACGACCGCAACATTCAACCCCAGCTGTGCCCCACGAATAGCGGCCACATAGCCCCCAGGACCTGCACCAATTACGATCAAATCGAAAGACTTGGCTGCCATATCAAACCACTCCTTGTGAAAAGTAGTTCGACGATAATCTAGCGCAGATCAAACGGCAATCAATCAACAGGCACTTTTAGGGGGCCTGTTGAATGTAATCGGTTTAAGCGCGTACCGCGTCCATAGCGGCAGAATACCCGCCTTTGTCGATGAATGCGGCCTCAGGCACCGAAGTTGAACGGGACAACGCCTCATTTCGGTAAGGAAATCTGCCAAACATGCGGATAATTTCACGATGTGCCTTGGCATGGAACAACTGCTGTTCACCTGTCTTGGGCATCCGTGTCAACATGAGACGCACACATCGTTCTTGATCACCAAGGCATTCGGAATGCATCAATGGAAGGTAAAAGAACTGGCGTGCCGGTTCGTCTATTCTTAGATCCCAGTTTTTCTTGATCGAAATCTTGGATGCAGATTTCGCTGCAATATCGGACGAAAAGGCCTTGCCTGTATCGCGATACATATTGCGCGGAAATTGATCCATCAAGATTGTATAAGCCAGTGCCCCGCTGGGATAGGTCAGCCACATTCCACAGCTGCCCTTCATCGCCTCATTCCAAGTGGGTTCCGCTAACACCCTGATCCGTTCATCAAGCTCGGATCCCCCTGCGTACCACCCTTTCGGGCCTACTTCGTCTAACCAAAACGCAAGAACGTCTTCTGGACGTAACATGATCGGCCTCCATATTGCCGTTTTTACAAAGTCCCCAGATAGGGAAACCGTTACAATTATTTCTTAATTAAGCAAGGTTAACCGACATCAAACCGCTAAATGCTACTTTCTTCTTCCAGGGCTGTCTCAATTGCAACTTCTTGTGCCACTTCGACCACAATCGGAGAGGCAGAAGGTGAAATAGCCGCATAATGACCAGTGTCTTCGATGGACGGCGCTGCCCGCTGTGTCGTCCGGTACAAACCAAAGAGAACGACGCAAAACAGCAGTATCGCAAGGAATGCAAAGAACCCTTCGGGACCAATGGCCCCCATCAACCAACCTGTGGTCACCGGACCTGCAATCGCACCCAAACCGTTGATAAACAAAAGACCGCCTGACGCGGCCGCCATATCCTCGGGCTCCAGGAAGTCGTTGGTATAAGCAATTGCCAGTGCATAGAGCGGATTGGAACATCCTCCGATTAAGAAAGCCAAAGGTAACAAGATCGCAAAATTACTGCCATAAATCATCGCCAGCACGGAGGCGACGCCACCGACAATTGCTACCGCGATGATCAAAACTCGGCGATCCATTCGATCCGACACCCAACCAATAGGGTATTGCATGACCAAAGCGCCAATATAGATAGCTGAAATAAATGTAGAGATTTCAGGAACTGTCATCCCAGCTTCTGATCCATATACAGCGGACATCCCGAACTGGGCTGAGAAAATACCGCCAAGCAACGCCATCGTGACACAACCAAGTGGAGAGATTGTCACCAATTCACGCAAAGTCATGGGTTTTGCGGTCCCAAACACCGGCGTCGGGGAAATCGACAACAAAATCGGGGCGAATGAAATGGAAACCAGCACCGAAGGGATCACAAACAAGATAAAGCCAGCAGGATCGCCCATTGTGATCATGAATTGCGCTGTCACGATACCTGCCATCTGTACAAGCAGATACAACGAAAGAGCTTTGCCTCGGTTGTCGTTGGTGGCGGAGTGGTTCAACCAGCTTTCAGCCGTAACGTAGACCCCACAAAAACAATACCCGACAATGAACCGCCCAATGGTCCACGCTATGGGGTTGGTCAATGCCGGGTACAGAATGATCACCGCGGAAATAAAGGACCCGAGTGCTGCAAAAACTCGAACGTGCCCGACCCTTTTTATCCAGTTGGGCGTTTGACGAGACGCAAATAAGAACCCGACGAAATAGGCTGAGACAATGATCGACATTTCAAAGGTCGAAAACCCTTCGATGTCGCCGCGTACTCCCAACAATGTCCCCTGCATTCCATTGCCGACCATCAGCAACAGCATACCCAGCAACAGGGCCCAAGATGATTTGAGGACGTCCAGCATCGAATTACTCCATTTGTTAAAAAGCAATTCGCACAACGTCAAAAGATTCGATGTTTTATGGGCGACCCATGTCAGTCGTTTTTAGAGTTCTTTCGGACACAGCAAAGAAGAATCTCCGTAAGAGAAAAAGCGATATTCCTCTTGAATGGCATGGGAATAGATTTCGCGCACCCACGTGGTCCCCATAAAGGCACTCACCAACATCATCAGTGTAGATTTTGGTAAATGAAAGTTGGTCATCAAGGCATCTGTGGCGTTGAATTTAAAACCGGGGGTGATGAATATATCCGTCGGCCCGCGCCATGGCTCAACGACTCCGGTTTCACGGGCTGCCGTTTCGATTAAACGCAGGGCAGTTGTCCCGACAGGGATGACCCGTCCACCGGCCATTTTGGTTTGATTAATTTCAGAAGCGGCGGCAGCGGACACCTCGCCCCATTCGGAATGCATTTTGTGCTCTGACACATCGTCGGTTTTTACAGGCAAAAACGTACCAGCCCCGACATGCAGGGTGACATGGGTAAAACTTACCCCGATTTCGGCCAGTCTGGCCAATAACGCCTCATCAAAATGCAACGATGCCGTTGGCGCTGCAACGGCGCCGCTATTGCGCGCAAAAACCGTCTGATAATCGGTGTGATCCTGATCGTCTGCCGGACGTTTCGCGGCAATATAGGGGGGGAGTGGCATCGCACCAACATCTTGCAATGCTGCGTCGAAATCATCCCCAAACAAGTTAAAAGCCAGTAACGCCTCTCCATCTTTCTTTTCGATCAAGTCCGCACTAAGGCCGGTGCCAAACTCAATTCTTTCCCCCTCGCGGATTTTTTTAAGTGGCTTCAGTAAAGCCAGCCATTGCCCGTCAACTCGAGGCTCTAACAGTGTCACAGAGATTTTGGCTTGCGTCGCACCCTCTGGCCCCGTTCTATGGCGGGCCCCTTCTAAACGCGCGGGAATTACCTTTGTGTCATTCAGCACCAACCGGTCACCGGCCCGCAATAGGCTTGGCAAATCATGAACCTGGCGATCGGACAAAGTACCAGCCGTTGCATAAAGCATCTTTGCAGACGTGCGTGGCACCGCTGGCCGTGTTGCAATTAGGGACTCCGGCAGATCAAAATCAAAATCTGATAGTTTCATTGAGACACCTCCGGGGGCGCTTTGCGGAAAATGCTGCGGAACATACCCGGTGTTAAAAGGGATAGTGGATTTACCGAAACCTTGGGGTCATTAGCTGGACCCGTCAAACGGTAGGAGAACCCAAAAAGACCTTCCCCTTTTCGAGTCAATCCTGACCCTACAGAATTCACCAGATACACCGGCGAAATGACGCCCTGAAGGTCCATAGATTTTTCTGCCAGATAATATGTGCCATCCAAAGACACCCCAAGAGAGCTGCCCACTGCGCTGCCTTTCGTGATGATTAAGCGATCTGGCGTCAAGACGAAATCACTTTGAACATCGTTAAAGACGATCCCCCTCCCGTTCATCTGTTCCAACAATCCGACAACACTGATTGCCCCCAACATATCAGCCAGAACCGGAGCCCCACGTACCCCTAAATCCTTAAACTGTAGAGAGCCATTGAATGCGCCTTTTTCCGCCCGAGGCACCAGTGACACTGATAAAGGGCCACCTTTTCCATTCTCTAATAGATCAATTGCCGTCAAGACCATACTGCCGTCTGCTGCGGACAACTCATAGGCTGTTCCATATTCGGACGGGCGCATTGCAACTGACACAGAGGCCCTCCCATTGAGCAATCCCGAAATGCGATCAGGTGATCCGGCTTGCCCCAACTGGCCCTTTAGGGCGGTCATGAAATAGGTATCATTCAGCTGAACACGCTCAAAGGCCACCGACATCGGGGCCCCACCAGCGCGACCATTGCCGCCAGCCCCCAATCTGCGGAGGTCCAGCTTCGACCCTGTCAGGGCAATTTCCGGGGCCAAACCGGCACCGCGCCCCGTGATCTCAGCCCGCCCATTTAGCCACGCCCCGACCCGCAATGGATCAAATGTGGCACGCTGTAATCCCCCATCAGGGGAAAGGCCCACCGACCCGACCAATGTCAGCCCTGCCCCATCCATCGACAATCGATCTACAGACGGAGGAGATCCAAGTTCGCCAACAACATCAAGTGAAACAGGCTCTCCTTCGGTTTTTCGCCATTTCAGCGCATCAATCGCCAAACCGAGCCCCATCAGATCGGACGTCATCCGATATTGCGCAGCCCCTTCTGTTGGCAGGGTCAAAGTTACCGATGCAGAGCTTTTCCCAGACAGATCTTCAGGGGCGACACCAACATTAAAAGTCTGCGCAAATTGCGGTGACAGCGTAACCTCACCTTTTACGATGCTGCCATTCTGATAGGCCACCCCCAAGGGTTGCAGCCAATTCACATCAAACCCTGCGCCGTCAACAGTGCCAGCCCCAGACACCCACAACGTTTGCGGATCCGCCCCCACATGCATGATGTCTGCCTCTAATCGCCGATCCGGAATCAGTGTATCACTAACGATATGTTCAATTGTACCGCTCACATCAAAAGTGACATCCTTGGCGCGGGTATGTTTTGTGAATGGCAACTCTAACCTTGCTTGCGCTGTCGCTCGCCCGTTTGCCAATGTGGCCGAACGCCCGGCCCGCTCTATCAACCGCAGAGGCGCTTGATCCAGCAAAGACAACAATGACGTAAGCTCTGACGTTGTTCTCAGATCAACAATTCCCGGAGCAGGCCGAATGCGCATATCAGGGATTTGCACCACACTTCCTGAAATATCTACACTGTGGGGACCCGTAGCAACCACACCATTGGCCACTGTGACAGACAGGCTATTGCCAGAAATCACCCCGTGCCCTCGCCCGCCAGATATTGGTGGGAAATTCGGAATGAAACCAACGGTCGCCTCTTCAAATTCGAAGCCAACATTGACTTTGGGCGCTTCCCCCGGCGCAATACGCGCGGCCACATAACCATTTTTACCAACACCTTCAAAAATATTGTTCGCAAGCCAACCTCGGGCTTTTGGAGCAACATTTTTTGGCCAATATCCTACGAGGTTCTCAGGGCTCAACTGATCCGCATAGGCATCAATCGACACCTTCCACCCCTCAGGGAGGGCTGTCGCGTGACCTTTGGCTCGAATGCGCGTTTTTCCATCAGAAATAGAGGCCTGCCCAACCCGGAGCGTAAAGGGGTTAAACTGAAAATGAAGATCCACAGCGCCATCTTGCAAAACCAATGGAAAATCAAACATGTCCTCTGCGGGACTCTGAAGGGCGTCAATCCGAACCTGCGCCACCAACGCCTGAGGCCGTGCATCAACAAAGTCTTGTAAAAAGACCTGTCCACTCCCTGAAACGGTCAGCAAATCGGACTGGACCCTCAAAGCTGGCAATTTGACCGCGCCGGTTAAAAGATCGTAAGAAATCTCTGCCTCGATCCCGTCCAATTTTACTGGTTTTGTCGCTGAGTTTGGCTGCAACACCCCAGCGCCAATCCGCAACCGGGTATTAAGGGGTCCAAATCCACCGGCATCATTTATTTCAACAGACGCTTCGGAAGAGATTGGGGCATTCAGGCTCGTGAGCCACACAGCAGATGGTTCATGCCGCGCGAAAAACGATGTATTTACATCAGTGGCCTTGGTTCTGATCGAAGCAGCAGACGTCCCAAATTCACTTTCCGCGACGAGCGATATCTGCGCTTTTCGATCCTCATAACCCGGAACATTCAACACAACTTCTGTACGCAACCCTTTGGTATCTTGCGTAAATGAAATGCTCCCCTCTTTGGTTTCAGTAATATGTCCATGCAAATCATCTTCAAACAAGATCGTAATGTCTCTGGCGGTTGCCCTTTCAATGCTGCCAAGGGCCGACGTGGCAATCGCAGCCTCAACATTGTCAATAATCATGGGAATGTCTTCGATGTAAAACGCGCCACCGGTGCTGCCCATGCTCAGATCAAAAGCTCCAGAACGATCCCGACGAACAACCAACCGACATTGAGAAATATCCATCCGCAGCGGACGCATCTCTCGCTGCAACAATACGCTCGGATCTAAATCAATGCGAATAGAGCCAAACGATGCGAGGCGTGCTTCACTCCCCGGTTGACGAACAGACGCCCCGATTAATTCGATGGTCGGTTCGGCCTGTGGCGTTAACCCAAAGGAAACGTCATCAAACTCAAATTCGATGTCAGGTGACAACTCATTGAGCCGCTGTTCCACGCGTTTTTTTAGCCAATCCGGTGCGGACACCACTTTTTGCGTTTGAAATAAGACACCGACCAAACCCACGGTTCCAATACAAATCAGAATGGTGAGTCCTGCAAGCCAAAGGACAAAGCCTCGTCTCTTACTGCCCTTTTTGCGTTTAGGCGCTTCTACCATTCCGTTTTGTTTCCTTACGGCACACCCTCGAAAAAGTTGCCTTTAATTCCAACTGAAAACAACTAAAACAGAAGTTAAGAGAAGATGGCAACAAGGACACCCAAAATGCTGGACTTAAATGAGATTGCCCCGGATTTCACTCTGCCGGATGCGGATGGTCAAACCGTCACCCTATCGGCATTGCGCGGATCGCCGGTGGTGCTGTATTTTTACCCAAGGGACGATACCCCGGGCTGCACGAAACAAGCGATTGGCTTTACTGAAATGGCGGCCGACTTTCGGGCCGCTGGCGTGAATGTGCTAGGTGTCTCCAAGGATACGGTCGTTAAACACGGTAAATTTCGGGACAAGCACGGGTTGTCCGTGACGCTTTTGTCTGATGCGGAAAACGATGTTTGCGAAACCTATGGTGTTTGGCAAGAAAAACAAATGTACGGCAAAACGTTCTTTGGGATTGTCCGCACCACATTTCTGATCAATGCCGACGGTGTCCTCACGCAAGTTTGGAATAAAGTAAAAGTACCCGGTCATGTGGAAATAGTATTAAAGGCCGCACAAGAGCTATGACGACATTAACGCTTGCCGAAATGGCCGTTGATGTTCTGACAACAGCGGATGGACGGGAAAAGACTGCCAAAAGCCGAACCCACGCGAAAACTTGGCTTCGCGCGCGTCGCAACGATGAAGCACCAGCCGTTGGCCATGCGACTCCTCCGAAAATGCCGGCCCGACCTGCAAAACCGGAACTACTTTCCCCACGGGACGTGCCTCGTCGTCGCCCCGGAACAACCGCAGGACGCATCGCACTTCTGCATGCCGTGGCCCATATCGAATTGAACGCGGTTGATCTTCACTGGGACATCATTGCACGATTTACAGACGTCGAAATGCCTGCCGGGTTTTACGACGACTGGGTTTTGGCTGCCGACGAAGAATCCAACCATTTCAATCTGATGTGTGATTGCCTTGAGGCACATGGGTCATTCTACGGAGACCTTCCCGCCCATGCAGGCATGTGGCGCGCTGCCCAAGACACCGAATCTGATTTAATGGGGCGTTTGGCTGTGGTTCCCATGGTTTTAGAAGCACGTGGATTGGACGTCACCCCCGGTATGATCGAGGTGTTCCGTAAGGCAAAAGACACGCAAACCATCGCTGCCCTTGAAACTATTTACGCCGAAGAAGTCGGCCATGTTGCCTATGGCTCAAAGTGGTTTCATTTCTTGTGCGGTCGTCACAACCTTGATCCCAAAGAGGTTTTTCATGACCTCGTTCGAACCTATTTTCACGGCGGATTAAGACCCCCGTTTAACGAAGAAAAACGCGCTGATGCAGGGTTGCCCCCAGATTTCTATTGGCCATTGGTAGACGAAAATTGGCAACGCGGCCCTTAACACACGTGCCAAACAAGGTGGTTTCGGCGGAAAACTGCCCAAAACACGGGCAGTTAGCCGATTCAAACCTAGTTCAGATCAAATATGTTGCAGCAAAGTTTCCATCTGGTTAATCAATCTTGGACGCGCTGCTGTGGGGAAGCGGACACCGCGTTTGGGTAGGGAAATTAAAGGGGCTCGACAGGCCATTGCCGTCTGCATTTTTACACAAAATTCACGTCGCACTTGAGAAACGTCTGCCTGAAAAACGGTTGTTTCTAAGGTCAGATACAGAAACCCGCTATATTCGGTTGCGTTCAGGGACGCAGCTTGCCGCAATCCTTGGGGTTATTGGGGTGGGTAGCTGGACCTTGGTCGCCACATCTATTCTGTTGATGGATTCTCTGAGTTCTGGAAACATCAGGGATCAAATTAAACGCGACCAGTATCTTTATGAAGCCCGGCTCAACAAGTTGTCCGCTGAACGCGATTTGCGCCAACAAGAGGCGTCACGCGCGCACATTCGATTTAACACCGCCCTTGGTGAAATCTCGGCCATGCAAACCGCCCTTTTGGAATCTGAAAATCGTCGCCGTGAGCTGGAAACCGGCACAGAAGTGATTCAATCGACCCTGCGCGATGTGATCCAAGAACGCGATACGGCACGCCTAGAAGTCGGTACGCTCAAGAAATCCCTTGTGGAACAACAGGTTGCAGAACCCGATACCGCCCGCCTGGAAGATGTCGAAACAACCGTTTCCTTCTTAAGCAACGCCCTTATGGACACCGCCAAAGAGCGTGATCATATGGAGGCCTATGCATCAGATGCGGATATCTACATTCAAGAACTGGCGCATCAAGCAAAACTGAAAGATCAACGAAACGATCAAATTTTCACGCGTCTCGAAGAAGCTGTTACCGTTTCTATCGCACCGATGAACAAGATGTTTGCCGCCTCTGGCCTGTCGGTGGATTCGATCTTAAAGCAGGTCCGGAGTGGGTATTCAGGACAAGGTGGCCCACTGACACCTTTGAAATTTGATATTGGGACTGAAAAACCCGACGCAGACGGGCTACGGGCCAATAACATTTTGCGCAAACTCGATGAGATGAACATCTACCGAATTGCGGCACAAAAAGCGCCATTTGATGTGCCTGTTAAATCCGCATTCCGGTTCACATCAGGTTTTGGCCCCCGCTGGGGCCGCATGCACAACGGCACAGACTTTGCGGCATCCTACGGAACTCCGATCTATTCGACCGCCGACGGAGTCGTGATTCACGCAGGCTGGTTGTCCGGTTATGGGCGACTTGTGAAAATCCAACATGAATTTGGCATTGAAACTCGCTATGCGCATATGGCAAAGATACGAGTGAAGAAGGGCCAAAGAGTTTCGCGTGGTGACCGCATTGGTGACATGGGAAATTCTGGACGCTCTACTGGAACCCATTTGCATTACGAAGTGCGCGTTCAGGGCACTCCGGTTAACCCCATGAAGTATATCAAGGCAGCAAGAGATGTTTTCTAAAAGCAGGATCAACGAACCCGGCCCGAAAGCAGGCGCCGAAACAGATAAACCCAAAGCTCCAGAGGCCCCTGTGAACAAACCCACACTTGACACGAAGCCTTCGGCTCCGAAAGCAAAGCCACCAGCATCAGCACTTTCTGCGGATTTGACTGTTGTTGGCAACCTCAAAACCTCTGGTGACATCAACATCGAGGGCACTGTCGAAGGCGACATTCGCGCGCATTTGCTGACAGTTGGCGAAACCGCAACCGTCAAAGGCGAAGTCATGGCCGATGACGTTGTTGTGCATGGCCGCGTCGTAGGACGTGTTCGTGGCCTTAAAGTTCGGTTGACCTCAACCGCGCGTGTAGAGGGTGACATCATCCACAAAACAATTGCGATTGAATCTGGGGCCCATTTTGAAGGCTCAGTCCAACGTCAGGATGATCCACTTGGCGGCGGCGGCGCTCCGAAAAAGCCAGCTGCACCACAGTAAAATTCACTTAGTGACAGCATGAATAGCAAGGCGCCCCCTTTTCGGGCGCCTTTTTCTTTGCCTCAACCAAGCGCCCTTGGAACGGCATCCCCTGAAATGGTGGATGCTAACGCGCCAAGCTCTTTCTGCAAAAACGCGCGGATTTGGCGGATTTTTGCAGAACGACGTACTTCCGCATTGGTCAACAACCACAAATCTATTGGGCGACGGATCGGCATTGCCTGGCTTTGAACAAGACTGTCCAGCTGGGTCGCAATAAAACAAGGCAGCAAACAGATCCCATGCCCACGCAGGACAAATTCGATGAGGGATTCCATGTGACTGACTCTGTGAACCGGGCTGTCTGGAGCAACAGCCCCTTCAACCCAATTCGGCACGGATTCAGGATTGTTCTCAAAAGTGATGATCGGAACCCGTTGCCGATCCGCGGAATTACGCACCCCACGATCAAATGCCTCAATCAGGGCCCGTGTCCCAGTAGGCCGCATCCCCACCGGAGCAATTTTTTGACCAATTAGATCCTCATCAGGGGAAGAGGTAAATCGTACGGCAAAATCAACAAACCCCGATGCAACATCTAAAGATTCGGTGCTCGTCAGAATATCCACCATAATATCTGGGTAGGCCTTCATGAGCTTGTCGATCACAGGCATCAACAGGAAACGAATCCCCGCATCGCTGGTGGTGATCCGAATCCGCCCTTCTACTTTTTCACCTGAATGACGGGCCATTTGGGTAATACTGTGCGACATTGTTTCCATGTCTGCCACACGTTCTGCCAGAGCTTGCCCACGCGATGTAAGGCGCAAAGAGGCCCCTTCACGATCGACCAGACGCATATTTAGCCGCGCCTCTAATGCTGCAATGCGCCGCGAAACGGTTTGATGCGTAACATCCAGAGACCGCGCAGCCTCTACCGTTGATGACGCCCTTGATAAGGCAAGAAAGTATCGAAAATCGTCCCAATCATGTGCCATGAACTGGTCCCTCATATGTAAGCACTCTTCGGGAGTGTCTCTTTTTGCTTTGTCAGCAGATATAGGAACCCAATGCTTATATTCAACGCATCGAATAATTATTAGGCGATTAAATGCTTGGCGTGATGGCAATTTTGTACAAATGCCAAGACGCGTGTCCCAATAAAGGTAAAACCACCATCAACCCGAAAAAATAAGGAAACATTCCGATAAACAAAATGATGGCTAATATGATACCCCAGCCCGTCATTACGACGATATTGCCCGTTACTTGTTTAAAGCTGGTGATCATCGCAGTAATGACGTCCAATTCGCGATCCAACAACATCGGAATACTAAAAACCATTAATGCAAACGTCACAAAGGCAAAAACCGCCCCGATGACAGTCCCAAATGCGAGCATCGAAAGCCCCTCGGTGGTCAGATAGGTATCATAACTTGAGGATACGTTGACCATCGACATTTTGCCCAGAAACAACGCAAAGATCATATGTGCGATAAAAAACCAAAACAGAAAAATCATAATGATCGTCACGCAAATAGACGGGATTTGTCGATTCCGCTGGTGATTAATAACGCCTAGAATTTCGGACCATACTAATGGATCGTTATTATCCAATCGGTGGCTCACCTCATAAAGCCCGACGGCAGCAAAGGGTCCAATCAGTGGAAACCCAAAGGCAGCAAGGCCCAGCCAATAGCTCTGCCCTGTTTGCGTCGTCACCCACCACATAAGCAGGCCACCAACGGTATAAAACAAACCAAAAAACAGACCAAATTGCGGTGCTTTGCGAAAATCACCCCACCCAAGGCGCAATGCCGTTTTCAGATCCGAAAAAGACAATGAATTGAATTCTGGGACCGCCGAAGCCGCCGCTATCTGGGTTTCTTTCATCTGAGACCTCCTCCTGATCTTGGGCAATCTGGCCCGAAAATGCAGGGGGATGTCAATCGCTTAGGTCATCCTTTGGCGCAAAGAATATGTTATAGTTTAGTCAACGGAATTGGCTTCTGCCCGACTTTTCCCTGCAACATTCATTGCCAATGTTGCCGCCATCAGATTATCGAGATCCCCGTCAAGGACACCCTTCGTGTCAGATGTCTCAAAGTTGGTTCGCAGATCTTTTACCATCTGGTAGGGCTGCAACACATAGGATCGGATTTGATTGCCCCACCCCGCGTCACCGGCGTTTTGGTGCGCCTCATTGACCAAAGCAGAGCGTTTGTCCAACTCAATTTGATAAAGTTGTGACTTCAAAGCCTTCATTGCAATGTCGCGGTTCTGGTGTTGCGACTTCTCTGAACTGGTCACCACAATCCCGGTGGGATGGTGGGTAATGCGAACCGCCGAATCCGTGGTGTTCACGTGCTGACCGCCTGCCCCGGACGAGCGATACGTATCAATTCGGATATCTGCTGGGTTTACTTCGATTTCAATATCATCATCGACAACGGGATATACTTTTACCGACGTAAATGACGTGTGCCGTTTAGCGGCTGAATCAAATGGTGAAATTCGCACCAGACGATGCACACCACTTTCTGATTTTAGCCAGCCATAGGCATTGTGTCCGGAAATTTTATAGGCTGCGGATTTAATTCCCGCTTCCTCGCCTGCGCTTTCGGATTGTAGCTCGACCTTATAGCCCTGCTTTTCCGCCCAACGCACATACATCCGGGCCAACATACTTGCCCAATCACAGCTCTCGGTGCCACCCGCACCAGAATTGATCTCAAGGAACGTATCATTGCTATCGGCTTCACCGTCGAGCAGAGCTTCTAACTCTTTCTGAGCGGATTTCTCTTTCAACGCATCAAGGGCCTCTTCGGCCTCTTTGATAACGTCATCATCTTCCTCCATTTCACCCATCTCAATAAGCTCAATATTGTCAGACAAATCCTGCGTCATGGATTTCACCAAATCTAACTTATCCACCAACTCTTGGCGTTGGCGCATCAGTTTTTGCGCTTTTTCGGGATCATTCCATAGGTCTGGATCCTCGGTTCGAGCGTTAAACTCTTCAAGGCGATGGGGAGCTGTATCCCAGTCCATGCGCTGACGAAGCAGCTCCAGCGATTTCTCGATGGCCTCAACCGTGTTCTGCGTCTCTGCGCGCATGGGTGCGTCCTGTCTTTGGGTTATTCTTGTGTTGCCCCCGCGTGATATCAACAGGCCACGCGGGCGGCAAGATCAGTAAAGCCCCCCAGAGGAAAGCGTCCCAAAGCTGGCCTTTCCGCCGATTGTCTTTTTCTCACCGGTAGATGTTGTGATTTCTTGCGTGGTTTCGCTATCCCCCCGCGAATACAGCGGCAAGTTCGACCCCATTGCAAAACCACCATCAAATGCCACGCCAAAGGTTGGCTCCGCACCATCGCGGAAATATTCCGACACCACGTGATCACCGACTGCATTGTCTGGCAAACGTGCACCTGTAAACCGATCAATTTTGATGAAATACCCACCAGGCGGTACATCAAACTGGCCGCCGCCATATTTTTTCGTCGCATCTTTCATAAAATCATTAAAGACAGGCGCACACATCGTGCCCCCACCTGCCCCACGCCCCAATGGTTTGGGACGGTCATAACCAATGAAACACCCAGCTACGATATTTGACGTAAAGCCAACGAACCAAACGTCCTTTGCTTCGTTGGTTGTTCCGGTTTTACCGGCAACAGGTACTCCAATGTTCACGCGACCGGCTGCCGTACCGCGTTGAACAACACCTTGCATCATAGAGGTTAACTGATACGCCGTAACGGCATTCATAACCCGCTCCCGATTAGAGGTGATGCTGGGGGCAAAACCCGGATCCAGAGAAGCCAACTGACAATCGTCACATTTACGTTTGTCATGGCGATATACGGTTTTACCCCAGCGGTCCTGTACGCGGTCAACCAAGGTTGGTTCAACCCGTTCGCCACCATTGGCAAACATCGCATATGCAGCCACCATTTTGAACAAAGTGGTTTCCTCAGAACCAAGTGCATTGGGTAGATAGGTTCCCATATTGTCATATACGCCGAACCGTTCGGCATATCCTGCCACCGTATCCATTCCGATCTCTTGCGCCAAACGCACGGTCATCAAGTTACGAGACCGTTCGATCCCAGTGCGCAATGGCGTGGGTCCGTAGAATTTATTTGAGGCATTCTTAGGACGCCAAACTTCGTTGCCGGAATAAATCTCAATTGGCGCATCCACGACGATGGTTGCAGGCGAATATCCGGAATCAAGTGCTGCCGCATAGACAAAAGGTTTAAACGAAGAACCAGGCTGGCGCGTCGCCTGTGTTGCCCGATTAAACACAGAGTGTTGGTACGAAAAGCCACCCTGCATAGCGATCACACGGCCAGTGTTCACATCCATCGCCATAAAGCCACCCTCAACCTCAGGCACTTGTCGCAGGGTCCAGCGGATAAAAGAACCGTCATCGTCAGAGGTCATCGCACGAACATGGACGACTTCACCAACACGGAGCAAATCCCCCGCGACCTGCGCCTTTCGGCCCAATGATCCGTCTCGATTACGCCGCCGTGCCCAAGCCACATCCTTGGGTGAAATCCAGTGCCCATCACCGTCTTCCTCGACGCCTTCAATCCCAATGCGGGCATGGGTATTGCCAACTTCCAAAACCACTGCCGCATGCCAGTTTTCCACGTCACGGGCCAGCTCAACCCCCCGCAATGCTACGCGCCAGTCTTCTTCAGTTTCTAAAAATTCCGAGTCGATGGTTTTTCGCGTGCCGCGCCAAATGCCCAACCCGCGATCGTATTTTTCCAACCCACGCTGCAATGACCGTGCGGCCTCTGCTTGCATTTCAGGGTCAACCGTTGCCCGAATAGCCAAACCACCTGAAAAGAATTCTTCTTCACCGAAATCCCGGCTCAGCTGTCGGCGAATTTCATCGGTAAAATAATCTCGAGGCGGCAGTGCGCTGCGGAAACTGGCGATTTGCCCCCCCTGAACAGTGTCCAACGGCGCCTCTTTCGCTTCGGCATAT
The DNA here is from genome assembly GCA_039972875.1 of Pseudoruegeria sp. GTDB lineage: Bacteria > Pseudomonadota > Alphaproteobacteria > Rhodobacterales > Rhodobacteraceae > Pseudoruegeria. The sequence goes on along the minus strand of JBDWMA010000051.1, from coordinate 36,670 downwards.
TCCGTATCGCTTAGATATCCGTTTTCATTCATCTCTTTCAGAACAAAATTCCGACGATTAACGGCTCGTTCTGTATTGCGAACAGGGTGATAATTTGAGGGCGCTTTGGGCAAAACAGCAAGATACGCGGCCTCTTGGGCGGACAGTTCTGTCAGCGTCTTATTGAAATAGGTTTGCGAAGCGGCTGCCACCCCAAAACTATTCTGCCCCAGAAAAATTTCATTTAGATAAAGTTCTAGAATTTCTTCTTTTGTCAGTGTTTCCTCAAGACGGGAGGCCAAAATCAGCTCTTTGATTTTACGTTCTGCTGAGCGATCAGAAGACAACAAAAAATTCTTCATTACTTGCTGGGTAATAGTGGATGCCCCACGCAATCGACCACCCTGCGCAGCATCGATCCCAGCTTTGACCATCCCAAGCGGATCATATCCTTTGTGGGAATAGAAATTCTTATCCTCAGCCGAAATAAACGCCTGCTTTACCAAGGGCGGGATCTCTTCGGACTGTGCGAACAAACGCCTTTCACGGGCGAATTCGTCAATAATTTGCCCCTCACCCGAATAGATCCGGCTGATGGTTTTCGGCGTATATTGCGACAACTGTTCATGGTTAGGCAGATCGCGACCGTAGATCCAAAAGATCGCACCGATGGTCAGCGCCACGGCCACAGCACCAATGGTGATCAAACTAAAGATACCACCAAAGAAAGATAGAATTGCCCGGATCACGGTCTGCTCCTGTAACGCGTCGTCGGTGAGTTATATCCAACCCATGAATTCGGGTCAAAACAAGCGTAACGGCACCTCGGCTGTTTCCCGCTTGATGGATCCCGATAGTTTCCCAAGTTTATCAGAGAAGTGAAAGGAATCCCACGGTACAAAGAAATGATCTTTTACTTTAAGGGAACGCCCTCATTTCAATTTAACATGCTGAAATATATAAAATAAAAAGTACAACCGCCTGAAACGCGCACCTTAAGACCATATATTTTCACGTGACTTGCACAATCTAGCGATCCCAATTTCGCAACCAGCGCAAAATGATGCTTACACGGGGAAAGGACTTCACAGCGTTGTGATATACACAGATCGCCACTTATTGCCGAATGAAACGCGCTTCCGCGGCGTCCTCTGCCGCCCAGATCTGCAACCCTTGAACAATGCCGTCTGCCGCCTGTTTGCGCCAATTTGGGTTTTTTAAATTATTAAGATCCGCAGGGTTCGACATAAATCCAAGCTCTATCAGAACAGATGGAATATCCGGGGCCTTCAACACTGAAAATCCAGCGGATAATTTTGGTTTTTTATACAGTTGAACTTCGTTGCTCTTAATACCGGCCAATAAGGCCCGCGCCAATTTTTCTGACCTGGGCATCGTGTCAATGCGTACCATCTCCATTAAAACGGTTGCTATGACGTCATCCTGCTCAGACAGGTCAACACCAGCCAATAAATCCGCACGATCATGTCGTTCTGCCAGCAAAGCCGAAGCTTTATCCGATGCGGCGTCCGATAACGTATAAAGCGTTGTCCCTGTTGCACGCCCTTCGGCCAGAGCATCTGCATGGAGTGAAATGAAGACATCAGCCTCCGCTTTGCGCCCAATGGCGACTCGGGCTTCCAATGGGACAAATACATCTTCGGTGCGTGTCAATGTCACGACATAATCGCCTGATCTTAATAAATTTTCCTTCAATTCTTTTGCAAAGAGCAGCATTAAGTCTGCTTCGCGGAAAGACTCCCGTTCTGCACCGGGGTCGATCCCTCCGTGCCCTGGATCCAGTACAACCCGCAATGGCCGATTGCCATCCTGACGAAGAACTAAATCAGGGACATTGGCGGCCTCAGTTTCTTCCCAACCGCTTGTGTCTGGTTGCCCAGACAAAGTGATAAATTCATCTGTCGAAGAGGTTTTGGTTTTGACATTTATCACGGCCCGCCCCGTATCTGCATCGGTTCGCATTCCAGCTTCGGATAAAACCTGTGAACCCGATAAGTCTACCACCATCCGTGACCAGCCGGGACGAAATACGCCAACGCGAACAGAGACTGAATTTTGCCCGTGGCGCAGGGCCTCTGTGTCAATTCCCCCGAAATCAACTTCGCGAAAATCGAGAACCATACGTTTTGGATCAGTCAGCGTAAAAATACGGTACGGCACCGGTTGGCTTAGCAACAACTGAATGTCGAGCCCCTCGCCGTTGTCACGGACATAGCTCTGCCGTGCATCCAATCGTGCCAACGCCGAAAAATCCTGCGCCGAGGCCGAAGCCGCATAGATCATTACCAATATCGTAAAGATTATTCGAAACATTTTACCCTGCCTGATCTGCACACCGGTTATTAGCCGGCTGTCACCCTTTTCGCCATATAGCGTGTCAATCGCTCAAGACCTTCGCGAATATCCGCAGTCGCGCGCGCATAGGAAAAGCGTATGGTCTGCGCTCCTCGCTGGCTGTCAAAATCCAACCCCGGTGTCACGGCCACCCCTGTATGCTCCAACAACTCTTCACAAAATGCGAGGCTATTGTCCGTTAGGTCTGACACATCAGCATAAATATAAAATGCACCGTCCGGGGGCGCAAAGTTTGGAAAGCCCGCCGCCGGTAAACCATCAATCATTAGTTGCCGGTTTTCAGTGTAGACATCCATGTTTTTACACAGCTCCTCTTCGCAGTCCAACGCCGCCAACGCCGCAACTTGAGAGGCATGAGGCGCGCAAATAAACATGTTTTGCGCCAGACGCTCTACAGTTCGGATGTGATCTTCGGGGACCACCATCCAGCCTATACGCCACCCTGTCATTGAGAAGAATTTCGAAAAGGAATTAATGACATAGACGTCATTGCTAATCTCAAGTGCGCTCACGGCGCGGGCGCCATATTGGATACCGTGATAAATCTCATCAGAGACAAAAGAGATCCCTTCCTCAGCGCACGTCGATATCAACGAGCGAAGTGCAGCCTCATCCAACATCGTGCCCGATGGGTTCGCCGGAGAGGCCACAATAAGACCGTCCAAGCCCTGCTCCACGATATCATCCGCCACAGGTTGCAGCCGGTTTTCCAAGGACGTTTGCAAACCAACGGCGTCCAAAGACAAAGCTTTCAAAATTTGCTTGTAACTCGGGTATCCCGGCTCCCCAAGACCGACTTTGTCGCCCGCATCAAACAAAGCTGTAAACGCCAGTAAAAAGGCACCTGAAGAACCGGACGTTACAACGATCCGAGCTGGATCCAGATCAACCTCATACCATGACTTATACAGTTTCGCGATGCGCGACCGAAGAGCCGGCAATCCCAAAGCAACTGTATATCCTAATGATTCCGCTTCCATATCTCGCGATAACGCATCACGCGCACCTTTGGGCGCAGGTGTTCCGGGTTGGCCCACTTCCATGTGGATGATATGCTGCCCTGCTTCTTCGGCGCGGCGCGCGGTCTCCATCACATCCATCACGATGAAGGGAGCCACCTGACTGCGGGTTGAACTCTTCATTTCTGTCTCCATACTGCCCGTTATTCAGGTGTTTGTCACAGCGCCCACGCGGGAGGTCAATGGCTACGATGAAATGGAATAAAATTCTACGCCGCACAGTGATTGCGGTCGCTACATCTACGATGTTTCTCGCGGGATCTGCTCATGCGCAAACATTGATCCGTGACGCTGAGATTGAACGGTCTCTTAAAGAACTGGCACGGCCGATGATCACTGCGGCGGGATTAAACCCGAGCCGCATCCAAATCATGATCATCAAAGATTCCAGTCTGAACGCATTTGTCGTCGACAGTCGGCGGGTTTTTCTTAACACAGGTCTAATTACTCGGATGGGGACCCCAGCCGAGTTACAGGCCGTCATTGCACATGAGCTTGCGCATATTGCCAATGGTCACATCATCCGTCGGGCCGCAAATGCCGGTTCGGCAACGACTGCGGCCGGCCTTGGGTTGGCGCTTGCACTTGCAACCGCTCTGGCGGGCGAAGGGCAAGCAGCTGCAGGAATTGCAATTGGTACGCAAAATTCAGCATTGCGCGTATTCCTTGGACACACCCGTGCCGAAGAAGCTTCGGCAGATCAATCAGCGTTACGCTACATGGCGCAGGCCGGAGTCGATCCAAAGGCGATGATTGAGGTTTTAAATCTGTTTCGGGGTCAAGATGCGCTTAGCCCTGGACGCAGAGATCCCTATGCAAGCAGCCACCCCCTTACGGCGGACCGACTGCGTGCGGTCAAGGGGTATGCAGCGAGCTATAAGCCTAGGCAGGGTAATACACAGACTTCGGCCTATTGGTTTGCCCGAACGCAAGCCAAACTACGAGCTTTCCTGGGAAATCCGTCCTCAACTTTACGCCGCGTTAAAAAAACTGATACATCAGAGATCGCTCTGTTGACGCGTGCAATCGCTTATCACCGCATGCCCAAAACCAAGGATGCGTTAAAGAACATTAACGCATTGGTCGCCAAACGTCCGAAAGATCCCTATTACCAAGAGCTTAAAGGACAAATCCTCTTGGAGAGTGGTCAACCGAAATCCGCTGTGTCGGCTTATGCAAAGGCCGTTTCTCTTGCTCCAAACCAACCGTTAATTCTTTCGGGTTACGGTAGGGCTTTACTGGCAGTGAACTCACGAGACAGCAATGCCAAGGCTCTGAATGTGTTGATCAAAGCGCGCGGACGGGATCAACAAGATCCCAGAATGCTGCGTGATTTGGCCGTTGCTTATGCAAAGGCCGGAAACAATGGTATGGCATCCGTCGCCACCGCAGAGCGGTATGCTTTGCTGGGCCGGATGAAAGATGCGGGGATTCACGCCAATCGCGCGGCAGGGCTCGTTCCGCGCGGTAGTTCAGGGTGGAACAGAGCACAAGATGTGATACGAATTGCAGAAATTGCCGCAAAAGGAAAAAAACGCTGATGAAACAAATACTTTTAAAATCGGTTGCGGCATTGGCGTTGCTATCCGCGCCTGTGACCGCGCTGGATCTTACAGCCATGACCGAGGCAGAACGCAGCGCGTTCCGGAGTGAAATTCGATCCTATCTTTTGGAAAACCCCGAAGTTTTACTCGAGGCCATCGGAGTTTTAGAGGAACAGCAGGCCGCTGAACAGGCAATGGGTGATCAAGAGCTTTTGCAAGTAAATGCCGACGCGCTTTACAACGATCCAAATTCCTTTGTTGGCGGCAATCCCGATGGCGACATCACATTGGTCGAATTCATGGATTACCGCTGCGGCTACTGTCGAAAAGCGTTTGAAGAAGTTGAAGCACTGGTAGAGAAAGACGGAAATATCCGTTTTATCCTGAAAGAGCTGCCCATCCTCGGAGATCAAAGCGACCTGTCCGCCCGATTTGCGATTGCTACACTACAAAATGAAGGCCCGGATGCCTATAAATCCATACATAATTCACTGATGACAATGCGCGGCAATGTTACCGAAACCACTTTGCGAATGCTCGCAGATCAGGAAAATATCGATGCTGATCTGATTATTGCAGCGATGGAAAGCGAAGCCGTAACAAACGTGATCAACGAAAACCGCGCGTTGTCTGCAAGGTTGAACATTAGTGGTACGCCAGCCTTTGTGCTTGGCGACGTAATGTTGCGGGGATATCTTCCCCTTGATGCGATGGAGGGGATCGTACAAGAAATTCGTACGCAATAGTGGATCGGGGGCAATGCCCCCACCCATTCTCATACAGGTTATTCAGCAGCCTGAGCCGCTTCGGCCGCCTCAGCGGCTTGAATTTCAGCGGCTTTTTCCTCGACCAATCCCACAATGTGATCGACCATTTGGTCATTGCTCAATTTGTGGCTGGTTTTCCCGGCGAGATAGACCATCCCGGCATCTTTGCCCCCACCGGTGAACCCGATGTCGGTCATCAGAGCTTCGCCCGGACCGTTCACCACGCATCCGATGATAGAGAGACTCATGGGTGTTTTGACATGCTCTAAGCGTTTTTCAAGCTTCTCGACGGTTTTGATAACGTCAAACCCCTGACGGGCACAGGATGGGCAAGAAATAATATTTACACCGCGATGGCGCAGTCCCAAAGATTTCAAAATGTCGTATCCGACTTTGACTTCTTCGACGGGATCAGCTGACAGTGACACCCGAATTGTATCACCAATACCCATCCAAAGCAGGTTACCCAAACCGATTGCCGACTTTACAGTTCCCGTCATTAGGCCACCGGCCTCGGTGATGCCTAAATGAATCGGGGCATCCGTTACATCTGCCAAAGCCTGATAGGCCGCCGCAGACAAAAATACATCGGACGCTTTAACTGAAATCTTGAACTCATGGAAATCATTGTCTTGCAGGATCTTAATGTGATCCATACCGCTCTCAACCATCGCCTCAGGACAAGGTTCGGCATATTTCTCAAGTAAATGACGTTCCAAAGACCCAGCATTAACGCCAATTCGAATGGAACAACCGTAATCTTTTGCGGCCTTAATGACCTCTTTAACCCGTGTTTCATCGCCGATGTTTCCCGGATTAATTCGCAAACAAGCTGCGCCGGCCTCCGCAGCCTCGATGGCACGTTTGTAATGAAAATGGATATCAGCAACGATTGGTACGGGGCTTTCGCGCACAATTTCGCGCAACGCCTGCGTTGAGGCCTCATCCGGTGTGGACACTCGGACAATATCGGCACCGACATCGGCGCACGCCAAAACCTGTTTGATCGTCGCGGCGGCATCAGATGTATCTGTATTGGTCATTGTCTGAACCGCAATCGGAGCATCGCCCCCAACAGGTACAGATCCGACCATAATCTGGCGTGATTTACGGCGATATACATTGCGCCAAGGACGCACTTGGTTCAGCGACATTGTCGCCCCCTGTCATCAAATTCATTGTAAGACTTAGATAGTGGACCGTGAGGGTCGTGACAACGGCTCTATTGCGAAGCCGGAGCTTGTTGCAGCTCTACAAAACGGGTCAAATCAGGATCCCCACCAGCTGTAGGCTGTTCATAGCTCTCTTTAAGAGACTCTGCAGCGAGGACAACATTCTTTGCGACAGAGGTTCCGGGACCAGCCGGTCCATATGTCTGACCGTTCACTTTGAAATACAAAGACCCAGAGTTCCCAGCTCTTAGGGTTGGTGCCTCTTCATTGGCTGGGAGTGTATATTCCTCACCGGCATCAAGGATTTTTTCAAACAAAACAGTACCATCTGCACCGCGAACACGAACCCAAGCCGGGCGCACTGCAAACATTACAACGGAAGGAGCCTCATCCTCGACCACTTTGATCAAGGCGTCCTCAATAGCGGATCTGGTATCGCTTGCAGGTGTAAACAGCCCATTCACTGTATCCAGACCGGCTTGCAACGTCGGCGAAATTTCAGCCTCGACAGGGCGTGTCGGCGCAAAAACACCAATCGAAGACGGATCAAGCGCGGCAATCGGTCCATCCCTTGCCTCAAGAACAGGAACATCCAACGCTTGGGGACGATACAACCGATCCAAAGCTTCTGCTGTCGGTGCAGAAAATCCCTGAGCGGCAGAACCATCAGCCAATACAATATTATCTTCGCTAAGTGGATCGACCTGCGACACCAATCCCGGCGTTTGTTCAACGGGCGCAAACTGTACTTTCTGCACTTCTTGCAAAACAAACCAACCGCCGTAGCCCATTCCAGCGACAAGACAAGCCAATACTAATATTGAACCAATTGCACCGGGCTCTATCGCGCTAAACATCGCCTCTTTGCGCGGAGCAAAGGGTGTGCTCGGGTTTGAAAATAATTCAGAAGTGTCACGAAAGCCCCCAACAGTTTCAGAGGACTTTTTCTTTGTGACAGATTTATATCCCGCTTGTGAGGCCAAGCCATCAACAATTTGGAAATCGCTTTCTTCGCAGAAAGTCGTATAGGCCCAATCCGGGTCCAACCCAAGATATCGAGCATAGGAACGCACATAACCGGCCACAAAACCCGGTGTTTCAAACCCACTTGGGTCGCAATTTTCAATTGCAGAGATGTAAGCAGCTTTGATTTTCAGCTCACGTTGAACATCCAAAAGAGACTTTCCGAGGGTCGCACGTTCACCACGCATGACATCGCCTAGACGCAACTCAAAGGCATCAAACCCCTTTTGTTGCTCTTCTGGCTGTGCCAATTCTCGCCGGTTTTTCCGCCGCCCGATCATTCAATCGTCCCCATGCCTGTCTTGCCCCAGTGTCAGCAATTTGCCTCTGCTGACCTATTACGCCAATCCTAGCACAGGACAATCGATTCGGTAGAATTAGAAATTCTATCCCGCTAGTTCGGCACGATTTAGCGCACAATGTGACCACAGCTGATCCATGGCTTCCACCAATGCATCCATCTCATTTGGACCATGCACAGGCGATGGCGTAAACCTTAAACGCTCCGTTCCTCGGGGAACGGTTGGAAAGTTGATAGGCTGTACGTATATGCCATGATCATTGAGTAGCATATCCGACAACATCTTGCATTTCACCGGGTTACCGACATGAACCGGTACGATGTGCGTCCCGTGATCAATGATCGGTAATCCAAGACCCTTTAGCCGTAATTTTAAGATTTGGGCCTGTGTTTGATGTGTTTCGCGCAGTTCTGGTTTGTTTTTTAAATATCGCACAGACGCCGCAGCACCTGCGGCAACGGCTGGAGGTAAGGACGTCGAAAAGATAAAACCAGGCGCATAGGATCGCACAGCATCCACCATTTTAGCCGAGGCCGCGATATACCCCCCAACAACACCAAAAGCTTTTCCCAATGTGCCGTTGATAATATCCAATCGAGAAATCAGACCATCGCGCTCAGAAATTCCAGCACCACGCTCGCCGTACATTCCAACGGCGTGAACTTCGTCGATGTATGTTAAAGCATTGAATTCATCCGCAAGATCGCAAATTTCTTTAATGGGACCAAAATCGCCGTCCATCGAATAAATTGATTCAAACGCAATGAGCTTGGGAACGGAAGGATCATCCGCCGCAAGCAATTCTCGCAGATGCGCCACATCATTATGCCGGAAAATTCGTTTTGCACCGCCATTGCGACGCACACCCTCGATCATTGATGCATGGTTTAAAGCATCCGAATAAATGATCATCCCGGGAAACAATTTCGGCAGCGTGCTTAACGTTGCATCATTAGCAATATAGGCAGAGGTAAATAGCAGAGCCGCTTCTTTTTGATGCAGATCGGCCAGCTCGGCTTCCAAACGGTTATGATAGACCGTGGTGCCTGAAATATTACGGGTGCCACCTGATCCGGCCCCTGCCGCATCAATGGCCTCATGCATCGCCGCCAAAACCACTGGGTTTTGGCCCATGCCAAGATAATCGTTGCCGCACCATACCGTTACAGGACGTTTGTCACCATCAGGATGACGCCAAATAGCGTGAGGAAAATGGCCGTTATGACGCTCAATGTCGATAAAGGTGCGATAACGCCCTTCGTCGTGGAGCGTGTTCAGTGCCGTATCCAGCTGGGCAGTGTAATCCATATGCCTGGCAATCCTTGTATATTCTAACGGCCATGCCGCCTACTTATTCACTCTCTTTAACCCGCTACAGACGATCCAAACAGGTTACATTTTGCCGCGATTAAAGTTTATCAATCCTTAATAACAACAATACAATCTTTTGAACCACTTGAGCGGGCTTTATCATTGCAACGACCTATCGCAAAATTATCCGCGCCGTCCCCTTTAAAAACCGACCAAGATCCAGTTGACGGTGAGATGGCGAAAGCCTTTGGCCCGTTGCCCTTTTTGTATTCCTTATCAAAACCAAGGGTTGCGTCTCTGCTTAACTGTAATGGCTGATCAGACCACCCCTTTGGGAAAACCCGAAGTGCAACCACACATTTTTCACCGCCTTTTCGCTTTGACTCGCAGTTTTGAATGGCCACTTTTTCTGCAGCAGGAATGCTGTGAAAATTTGCGGCCGCAAACGCGGCTTCAGAAAACAATCCCTCCGCTGGGGGCACAGCCACCACAGCATAATAATTCTGCGTCTTCGCGACCTCTCTCAGAAGATCTTTGTCTTTTTCACTCAAAAAGCTGTGGTCTAGAATCTGTACGCTGATTCCTTTAACTGGAAACAACTGTTTACGTGCATCAGACTCCCCAACAGTTTGGGCCGAGGCCGCGCCACATATGGCAGTTACAGCAGTTACAAGAACAGCAAAAGATAAGCGCATTCATTCAATCCCCCGAAGATGTTAGCACAATCCTAGCGCCCTTATGCACATCTGACCAGAGCAACTCTGGACAGCCAGCGCGGGCCTGTTAAGTTCGCGCAAATTCTTCCCATAGAAAGCAACCCGATGTCACTAGAACGTGTCCTTGACAGAATTGACGCCGATCTCGAAAAATCTCTGGATCGTCTGATTGAATTGTTAAAAATCCAATCAATATCAACTGATCCGGCATATAAAGTTGAGTGTGAAAAAGCGGCGGATTGGTTGGTCGACGACCTTAAAAGCATTGGTTTTGACGCACAAAAACGTGAAACACCCGGTCATCCAATGGTTGTAGCGCACGGAACAGATAGCGGCAAACACGTCGTGTTTTACGGCCACTACGACGTACAACCAGTCGATCCAATTGACCTTTGGGACACCCCACCCTTTGAGCCACAGATCCAAGACACTCCTAAAGGCAAAGTGTTACGTGGCCGCGGCGCATCTGATGACAAAGGCCAGTTAATGACCTTTGTTGAAGCATGTCGCGCCTGGAAAGCCGTTCACGGCTCTCTACCGGCGAAAATCTCATTCTTTTTTGAAGGTGAAGAAGAATCCGGCTCCCCTTCTCTCGTCCCCTTCATGAAGGAGCACCGGAAAGAACTGACAGCGGACATCGCCTTAATCTGTGATACCAGCATGGTTTCTCCCGGCGTTCCCTCGATCTCATCCCAATTGCGCGGCATGTTAAAAGATGAGTTTACCATCATTGGCCCACGGATCGATCTACACTCAGGAAGCTATGGTGGCCCCGGTCTAAATCCATTGCGTGAGATTTCTCGCCTGATTTCAACGTTCCACGACGATAACGGCCGTGTTGCAGTCGAAGGTTTTTACGAAGGTGTGTACGAAGTTCCCGCCGAATTGCTCGCACAATGGCAAGCCAGCGGATTCAACGAACAACAATACCTCGAAGAAGCGGGATACACCCAATCCAGTGGCGAAAACGGGTATTCCACTCTTGAACAGCAATGGGCCCGCCCAACTTTGGAAATTAACGGCCTATGGGGCGGCTACCAAGGCGCTGGTTCCAAAACCGTTATTCCTTCAGAGGCCAATTGTAAGCTGACCTGTCGCCTTGTCGGCGATATGGACCCGGCCGCTTTGCGCAGTGCCATTCGCAAACATGTTGAAGACCGTCTGTCGCCTGATGCCAAAGTGATCTGGAAACAAGACCTCAAAGGATCGACGGCCTCCGTCATGGATACCTCTCGCCCAGAATTTGAGGCCGCCCGTCAAGCATTATCAGATGAATGGGACCGTGAAGCCGTGTTTGTGGGCATGGGCGGTTCAATCCCGATTGCTGGTTTCTTCAAAGACATTCTTGATATGGAATCCATGCTCATTGGCTTTGCCAATGATGATGACGCCATCCATTCGCCGAATGAAAAATATGATCTGCGAAGTTTCCACAAAGGCATCCGCAGCTGGGCGCGCATTTTAAACGCCCTTGCTTAAACAGATTCCTTCCCTGTGACACCATGGGCACAGGGAAGGCAACGGTCCTGATTTTGCCTGAATTATTCTATTTTTTTATAGGCATTTGTGTAAAAGTTAATCGAATGCGTGGTTCGGCCGCTAAATGAGCCAATCAAATGCCGCGCCTATTGAGACAGTTTTCACAGGATCAAAGATGGCTACAAACAGCTTCTTTGTGTACAATACCGGCGGGCTGAATTTCTCTGGCGGTACAGTTACACTTTCAAATACCTTCGACGCCGTAGATGACCGTTGGGTTGTGGAAATCACCGACGACGATAACCTTTTGGATGGTGACTATTCAAACAATGAAAATGGGTATGACACAAACCAAACTGGTTCCATGTTTGCACCTGATGGTACGACGCAAATCAATTTGGGGAGCGGTGCAAACAATGGTGAACCCATTTATGCAGAACAACAGTATAATCTAACTGGCAGCGACGGCAGTACGATTACGATTTTGGAACTCGAAATCGACGGCGTTTTCGCCGGGTATTTACCAACAGCTCCGCTGGATCCTGCGATCAGCTATTCCTATACCATTACAAATGTCATCAATGACAATGAAGGACGTGGTTTTTTTTGGAACAACGTTGTTGTAAATGTCGATACCTACAAACCAGAGGAATATGAAAACGCGGATGGCTCTCCAAATATTTTGGGTGCTGTATTGTGTTTTACAGCCGAAACCATCGTGACCACACCTTTGGGGCACAAACGGTTGGGTGATATTCAACAAGGTGAAAAAATAAAAACCAAGGACAACGGATTTCAGCCGGTTCGCTGGGTTCACCGACGCCGCTTGACGCAATCAGAGCTTCTGGAACGCCCCGATCTTTGCCCCATTGTCATCGAACAGGATGCCTTTGCTCTGGGCCAACCTTGTCGTCAAACACGATTATCCCCACAACATCGCGTGTTTTTCAAATCTCCAATGAACGAATTCTTCTTTGGGACGCAAGAAACCCTCGCACCGGCCAAAGGGCTACTCAATGGAACCACGGTTTGGCAGGATATCGATTGCAACGGGATTGAATATGTCCACGTCTTGTTTGACCGTCACGAAATCCTGAAGGCCGATGGTCTTTTTTCCGAAAGCTTCCACCCGGGGGACTGGTCCGTCGCAGGTTTGACAGAACCTGCCCGCGACGAACTTTATGCGATTTTTCCGGAGCTCGCGGACACCCCATCTGAATATGGTCCTTCCGCCTACCCTTCGCTTAGCGTAAAAGAAGCTAATCTACTGATCGCTTGACCCTTAGCTGTCGCGATACACGGGGCGCGGTCGGGCGTTTTCGTCCAATGCAACAAACGTAAAGACAGCCGCCGTCACCTGATGGCTCTCTTCTTGATGGCGTGCACGGCTCCAGGCGCGAACCTGAATTTTCATCGAAGTGCGCCCCACTTTAACGAGATCCGCATAAAGCGATACTTCATCCCCAACCAAAACCGGACGATGAAATCTAATTTGCTCAACCGATACAGTTGACGCCCGTCCCTTTGAGGCCCGCGCAGCCACCGTTCCCGCTGCAAGGTCCATCTGGCTCATGAGCCAGCCCCCAAAGATATCCCCTGCCGGATTGGTATCAGTCGGCATCGCGATCACGCGAATGGTTGGCATCGTTTCCGGCGGATGCATTTCATCGATTGTCATATTTGTTCCCCCTAATTGCTTGAACAGGTTAGATCATTCTAGATCTACAGGGGCAAGGGAGATCAATCATAAGAAGGCAGGTCATCAGGGCGCTGACAGAGAATGACCTCGGTGACTGCTTTGCGGCCTTAGCCTCGCCTCAACGCAACCTATTGATCCAATTTTAGTTACGGGCGATGTAAAAACATATAAATACCATCGGGCGACTTTTTGAATCCTGAACCCTCATAAAACGCATGCGCGTCCTTAGTCCCTAAAAACCAGCTTCGTACATCCCCTAATTCAGGATGATCAATCAAGCCATTCATCAACCGTCTCCCGTAGCCTCGTCCTCGGAAATCTTTAAAGACTACAAGATCTCTAACATATGAACATGTTACCGTGTCAGATACGGCCCTGGCGAAACCGATTTGTTTGCCGTCCAATAAAGCTCCTACGCAAAACGAAGTCTCGTATGCCGCAAGTAGCTTGTTTGCGGATAGCGTCTTACCCCAATACTCATTTTGAATGGCATGGCTGACCGCTTCGGTGTCCATATCCTTCAACTGGTAGGTAAGTTTTAGCTTTTTCATTCAACACATATAGCTTTGGGCACGGGCAACATAAAGCGTCAGCATAGGCTGATTTTGTTGAATAATTCAGATTTTTCCCAAAATGGAATTAAAGTCAGCCCTGGAAAAGCACTGATAATAACACCAAGCGATTGGCCACAGCATTGGATTAGAAATGTGTAAGGCTCGCGTGACTCTTATACACAATCTGAGTGGGTTTCTTCGACAGATACAATTTTGACCAAAAAAATGAGCGTCGAAAATTTTTGAGTTTTTCAACACAATCCGCTCAAAACCGCCTTGCGGTTTAGCAAAACAGATGACCAGATATATGCACAGGCCACAGGCGCCACATTCTTTTAAAAAGTATGAAAAGAAAGTGGCGCGGTTGACGGGACTCGAACCCGCGACCCCCGGCGTGACAGGCCGGTACTCTAACCAACTGAGCTACAACCGCTCTCTTAGTGCCCCGAGCGTCGCTCGGCGTGTGGGGGTTCTAGGCTTGGTGGGGGGCGGCGTCAAGCGGACTTCGTACAAAAAATCGTCTGTTTCCATTTTTTTTATCTTCCGCGAATTTTCCCCACTTGATCGGGCAGTGGAATGAACTCGTCCTTGTCATCCGGCGGCAATTGAAAGCGACCATTCTCCCAATCCCCTGCCCTCCAAGCCTCTTTTGCGGCTTCGATCTTTTCCTCAGAAGAGGCCACAAAGTTCCACCAGATGTATCGCGGACCATTTAACGTCTCCCCTCCCAACAACATCAAACGCGCGCCTTGCGCACCTGCCTTTAGACTGATCCGATCGCCAGGGCGAAAGACCATCATTTGCCCCGCTGAATAAGACTGCCCGGCCTGCGTGACACTGCCATCGATCACATAAACGCCGCGGTCCTCATGATTGTCTGGCAACGGAATTCCTGCGCGGGCCTGCAACACCACATCCGCATAAAACATCTCTGATGTGGTTGGCACAGGGGCCGTTTCCCCCCATGCAGTGCCAAGTATCAACCTGACCTGTTTTCCCTCTCCCTCAAGCTCAGGTAATCTGTCCCGAGGTTCATGTATAAACGCCGCGGGGGCCTCTTCGTTCTGCTCTGGCAGAGCCAACCACGTTTGAATTCCCGACAAGGTCTGTGGCGCTTGGCGAACTTCCTCATCAATGCGTTCTGAGTGGGTTATTCCCTTCCCGGCAACCATTAAGTTCACCGCCCCCTCCTCAATCCACTGGTTCGTACCCAATGAATCCCTGTGGTGGATTTTTCCGGAAAACAGATACGTCACCGTGGAAAGGCCGATATGTGGATGTGGCCGCACATCAATCCCTTGTCCCGTGATAAACTCTGCCGGTCCCATCTGATCAAAAAAGATAAACGGCCCCACCATTTGACGATGAGGGGCCGGAAGCGCCCGACGTACCTCAAACCCACCCAGATCTCGGGCGCGGGGGACGATCAAGGTCTCTATCGCATCAACCTCCGCACCAGTAGGCGTTTCCGGATCTAACAATGGGTTCCAGCTCATAGTGTGGCTCCTGTCTCTAATGGTCTACATGATATATCCATTGGCCCTTTTTCCAAACGCACATGTTTCAACAGCTTGGGTTCGGGAACGCACAACCACATCGAGAGTAAACAATTCAGCAAAAATAGAATAACTGTTTCTAAATTGAGGCCGATCCGTTGGCTAAAACCTTCGAAATAAGGCAAAAATGCGACAAAACATTGACATAAATTCGATGAAGTAAATAGTTGAGTAGGAAACCAGACGTTTTGGGAAACTGATATGTATACGAAATTGATGATTAGCCTAAGTTTATCAACTGTGATTGGCCTCAGCGCTTGCAGCAGTGCACCACAATACAGCGTGCCAGCCTCAGATGGGGCAATTGCCTTAATCAATGGGCGGGCCGCCGTACAAAACGCCCCAGCATCCGCGCCAAGGTACTTAACACCGGGTGAAACGGCTGCAAATCCGAATTTAGGGCCTGCCGGTGCTGACCTGTTGGTCCCGAGCCAACTGCCATAATCTGGTTGCGTCGCTACAGTTGAAATACAGCAAATGGTATTAAACCACGTAAGATCGTTCCCGGTATAAGATTGCCGGGAATTTAACTTTGATGAATTCACCCAAGGTGTACCCGTACGCCTGATAAAAAGAATCGTCCAAACGTTCCAAAAGAGATGTATGCCGCAGCCAACCTTTTCACCCATAAAAACGGCGATACACAGGTCAGAATGGCATCCGACGAAAATTCACATAAATATTGCAGGAGGCACTCGAAAATCAGAGTGCTCTATGGCCCAAATTTTTTGGAATTATCAGTGGCAGAGCTAAGGTAAATGGTGGGTCGTGAGAGGCTCGAACTCCCGACATCTTCGGTGTAAACGAAGCGCTCTACCAACTGAGCTAACGACCCGGTAAGGCGGTGTTTAGTCTGAGCCGACGGAGGGTGCAAGACGAAAATTCAAGATTTTTGCAGAAATTTTAGTTTCACATTTTTTCGACATTTGACGACGAACCGATAATCCAAAATTGGCATTAACATCGACGAAAAATGCCTTCCCAATACGCTTGGAAAGGCATCGATTTTCGCAGTGACGATAATGATTATTCGGCGTCGACATCAACCGTGTCTTGTGCCGCACTCGCATAGCCCTTTGATTGACGAATACGCGCGTGAATCACACTTGCGCTATCGCTATCGGACACCCGTTTGATCTTGATGTTACCAAGTGGTTGTAGATTCACTTCTTCACCATTGGCCAAGGCTTCTCCGATAACGGAAAGAGTGGCTTCGATAATTGGTTTGGCGATTTGCTTACGTGTATCCGCCAGCTCAGCAACACGATCTAGGAGTTGCTTGCGGCGCAATCCCTGCTCTTCATCGCCCACAGATGTTGTGTCCACTTCGTTCACCCCAGTCTCATCGATCATTGTCAGATCCTCTTTATAAATTATCTACATCAGCCTAACACATAGGCTATTATACGGGAAATACTGGTCAAAGACACGTTTGATCCAATGTAAAAACACCACGAAAAACGTCATATAAAAGAAAATGGCGCTCGTAAGCGCCATTTTTTAATCATTCGCTGATTTTCCGTTCAGTGCGCGACGGCAGCATTTCCTCCAGACGACGCTGTCAACGCAGCCGCTTTAGCAGCCTCAGCTTCTTCGTCCCATTCAATCGGTTCAGGATCAGACACCAACGCTTGCTTTAACACCTCGGACACATGGGTGACAGGGATGATGTTCAATCCATCTTTCACATTGTCAGGGATTTCCGACAGGTCTTTTTCGTTTTCTTGTGGTATCAAGACCGTTTTAATCCCACCCCGCAACGCCGCCAGCAATTTTTCTTTTAGACCACCAATAGGCATTGCGTTGCCACGCAAAGAAACCTCACCCGTCATGGCAATATCTTTGCGAACCGGGATACCGGTCAAAACCGAAACAATGGATGTCACCATTGCCAAACCAGCCGACGGACCATCTTTTGGTGTCGCCCCATCTGGCACGTGCACGTGAATATCCATCTTTTCGAACTCCGGTGGTTTCACGCCGATTTCCGGACTGATGGAACGCACATAACTGCTTGCCGCGTCGATGGATTCTTTCATCACATCGCCGAGTTTACCTGTGGTTTTCATCCGCCCTTTCCCCGGAAGGCGCAACGCTTCGATCGAGAGCAAATCACCACCAACAGACGTCCACGCCAAGCCAGTGACAACACCGACCTGATCCTCTCGTTCTGCCAGACCATAACGATGGCGTTTCACCCCAAGGAATTCCTCAAGATTTTCAGCATCCACAGAAACTTTTTCAGCATCTTTGCGCACGATTTTGGTCACAGCTTTTCGGGCTAATTTCGCCAATTCACGTTCAAGATTCCGCACCCCTGCCTCACGCGTATAAGTCCGAATGATTTCTTGAAGAGCGTCATCAGAAACCTCAAATTCAGATTTCTTTAGGCCGTGGTTTTTCACCTGCTTCTTCACAAGGTGCTGCTTGGCGATCTCTCGCTTCTCATCTTCGGTATAGCCCGCCAGCGAAATGATCTCCATCCGGTCCAACAAGGGACCCGGCATATTGTAGCTGTTTGCAGTGGTCAGGAACATCACATTGGACAGGTCATATTCGACCTCTAGGTAGTGATCAACGAATGTCCCGTTTTGCTCCGGATCAAGAACCTCAAGCATTGCAGACGCGGGATCACCTCGGAAATCTTGACCCATCTTGTCAATTTCATCCAGCAAAATTAACGGGTTATTCGTCTTGGCCTTTTTAAGCGCCTGAATAATCTTACCTGGCATCGATCCAATATACGTCCGTCGGTGCCCCCGAATTTCGCTTTCATCGCGCACACCACCCAGAGAAATCCGAATAAACTCACGCCCTGTCGCTTTGGCCACAGATTTACCAAGAGAGGTTTTACCAACACCAGGAGGGCCAACCAGACACAGGATCGGGCCTTTCAGCTTTTTTGAACGCTGCTGAACCGCAAGATATTCCACGATCCGCTCTTTGACTTTCTCAAGCCCATAGTGATCAGAATCCAGAATACGTTCCGCACGGCCCAGATCTTTCTTAACGCGGGATTTTGTGCCCCAAGGAATGCCAAGAACCCAATCAAGATAATTGCGCACAACTGTAGCCTCAGCCGACATAGGAGACATCGACTTTAGCTTCTTCAGCTCAGATTCAGCTTTGTCACGTGCTTCTTTCGACAGTTTGGTCGCGGCGATTTTGCTCTCAAGTTCGGCAACTTCGTCTTGACCTTCTTCACCATCACCCAATTCTTTCTGAATGGCTTTCATTTGCTCATTCAGATAATATTCGCGTTGAGTGCGCTCCATCTGCGATTTTACGCGGGTTTTGATTTTCTTCTCGACCTGAAGCACGCTCATTTCGCCCTGCATCAAGCCGAACACTTTCTCAAGCCGCTCCGCCACCGACAGAGTTTCCAAAAGCTCTTGTTTCTGTTCAACCTCTATGCCCAGATGCCCCGAAACCAGATCAGCCAATTTATCGCTTTCGCGCGTATCTGCTATGGCGGCAAGCGCCTCTTCTGGGATGTTTTTGCGCACTTTTGCATAGCGCTCAAATTCATCAGCTACAGATCGGATTAATGCCTCAATTGTGGTTTCATCACCAGATTCTTCGCCCAGCACCTCTGCACCAGCTTCAAAGAAATCGGGGTTATTAACAAAATCTGTAATCCGTACGCGCGAACGCCCCTCAACGAGAACCTTAACAGTTCCATCGGGTAGCTTTAGCAGCTGAAGCACATTGGCCAGCACACCAACTTTATAGATTCCATCAGTTGCAGGATCATCCTCAGAAGGATCAATCTGGCTGGACAGAAGGATTTGCTTATCGTCCTGCATCACTTCTTCTAAAGCGCGCACAGATTTTTCGCGCCCTACAAACAGCGGCACGATCATATGCGGAAACACGACAATGTCGCGCAAAGGCAAAACGGGGTAAGTTTGATTGAGTTGCTCGGGCATGCTCATTCCTTTTCTTGGCAAGAAGACAAAGTCCCAATGTGTGGCAACCTCATCCCCTCCGGTCAGGCTTATAAACTGGGCTTTTTCACAGCCGTTTCAAGCGCTACGGATTTTATTCTTTTGCCTAAGAATGCCCTTTGCCGAAGAGAGGAGCAAGACCAGTTCCAGACTTATCCCCGCAATAATCGTAAAAACTTACAGTACCCAATTGGTAAACACAGACAAATGCGCGCCAAGCATTTTATTTGGGCAATGCAATTTCAGAGTTTGGGGCAGCGTCCCATGATGTGCGGTCCACAAAGAAAATGGGGCGCCGAAGCGCCCCAGTTTTGCTGATCAGGCTCATCATTGATTACCGCCCGTGTTTTTTGCCTGTGGCCTGATCCGCATCAGAGGTGAGCGCACCCACCTCGGAATACCTGTTAGGAGCAACCAGAAGTCCCTCCGCAGGTGTTACATTTCATACAGGTGCCGTTGCGCACCAAAGTATAGTTTCCGCAATCCCCGCAAGGATCACCTTCATAGCCTTGCATCTTAGCTTGCGCGCGCGCATCCATGGAAACGCTCCCGCTTGACAAGGCTGTGGTTGCGACATTTTCATCGCCAATATCGGGAACCAGCGCCTGCAAGGCAGCAACTGGATCATCAGAACCATTCAATGCGGTTCCGCCAATTCCCCCTTGAAGCACGACTAGATCTTGCGGCACCCGTTTCCTGAGATAACCCGTAGAGGAAATCTGCTTCAACACTTCAAGAGACCGAGATGCCGCCGTTTCACTGATTTCAGCGACATTCGACACACCTTCTTCTTCGCCGCGACCAATATCATCAAATGTTGCACCCTGTGGCTTCACATGTGCAAGGTCGGTTCGATCCAAATAGGATACCGCCAACTCACGAAAAATATAGTCCAGAATAGACGTCGCATTTTTGATGCTGTCATTGCCTTGAACCATGCCGGCAGGTTCAAACTTGGTAAAGGTAAACGCATCCACGAACTCTTCCAGTGGCACGCCATATTGCAGACCAACAGACACCGCGATGGCAAAGTTGTTCATCATGGCTCGGAAACCAGCGCCCTCTTTATGCATATCGATAAAGATTTCGCCCAAAGAACCGTCTTTATACTCGCCTGTCCGCAGATATACTTTGTGGCCGCCAACAATGGCCTTCTGCGTATACCCTTTTCGACGCTCCGGCATTTTTTCGCGCTGGCTCTTGGCGATTTCTTTGATGATGATCTTTTCAACCACCTTTTCAGCCAAAACCGTTGCCTTTTCCTGCGTGGATCCCGTTGCAAGGGTTTCTTCAGCTTCCTCATCATCTTCAACCAGCGCAGCGGCCAATGGTTGCGACAACTTAGAGCCATCCCGATACAGCGCATTGGCTTTGACACCAAGGCTCCAGGATAGCTCATAGGCCTCCTGACAATCCTCAATGGTTGCGTCATTGGGCATATTGATGGTTTTGGAAATGGCACCCGAAATAAAGCTCTGAGCCGCAGCCATCATATAAATGTGGCTATCAACACTCAGGAAACGCTTGCCTTTTTTCCCGCAAGGGTTGGCACAATCAAATATTGCGTAGTGCTCTTCTTTAAGGAACGGTGCCCCTTCTAAGGTCATCGTTCCACAAACATGATCGTTTGCAGCGTCAATATCGGCCTTGCTAAACCCAAGATGGCGCAACAGATCAAAGCTCGGGTCGTTCAACTTATCAGCCGGTATGCCCAATGTCTTCGTGCAAAAAGTCTGGCCCAATGTCCATTGGTTAAAGACAAACCGGATATCAAAGGCTGTTGGCAATGCCGCCTCGATCTTTTTCAGTTCTTCTTGCCCAAAACCGTGCCCGACCAAAGACGTATTATTGATCACTGGCGCATTACCGAGAGATGCATGCCCAACGGCATAAGAGACAATCTCTTCGATTTTCGCGGATCCATACCCCAGCGTTTCCAGCGCCCCCGGAACCGATCGATTGATAATTTTAAAGTACCCACCACCGGCAAGCTTCTTGAATTTGACCAGTGCAAAATCTGGCTCAATCCCAGTGGTGTCACAATCCATGACCAAGCCAATTGTACCTGTCGGCGCAATCACTGTTGTCTGCGCGTTACGATACCCGTGCAGTTCCCCTTGTGTAAGGGCCTTGTCCCACGTGCGTTTTGCGATCTCAACAAGGCGTGCATCAGGGCAATTACCGTGATCTAAAGCCACTGGTTTTACGGCAAGCTCTTCGTACCCTTCCGTTTTTCCATAGGCTGCAGACCGGTGATTGCGCATAACCCGCAACATGTGATCCGCATTGCGTGCATATCCGTCGAATGCCCCTAACTCAGAGGCAATTTCAGCCGAAGTTGCATAAGATTCTCCGGTCATGATCGCGGTCAATGTTCCACAAAGCGCTCGCCCCTCTACAGAGTCGTAGGAATAGCCCATATGCATCAGCAGACCGCCGATATTAGCGTATCCCAAGCCGAGCGTCCGAAAATCATAGGACAACTGTGCGATTTCCTTTGACGGGAATTGCGCCATGGTCACAGAGATTTCCAGTGTCAACGTCCACAGACGTGTGGCGTGGATATAATCCTCCACCTGAAATACGCCGTCTTTATAGAACGTCAGCAAATTCATCGACGCAAGGTTACATGCCGTGTCATCAAGGAACATGTATTCGGAACACGGGTTTGACCCTCGGATAGCACCATCTTCTGGGCAAGTATGCCACGCATTAACAGTGTCATGATACTGAATGCCTGGATCGGCGCAGGCCCAAGCCGCATGCCCGACTTGCTCCCACAGATCACGCGCTTTGATTGTTTTGGCTACTTTTCCATCGGTCCGGCGGATCAGCTCCCAATCTGCGTCATCTTTCACCGCTTGTAAGAACGCGTCCGTCACACGGATAGAGTTATTTGAGTTTTGACCCGAGACAGACGAATAGGCTTCAGAATCCCAGTCCGTATCATAGGTTGGGAACTCGATGTTGTCATAGCCTTGCTTAGCGTAATCTAACACACGCTTAACGTAGGTCTCTGGAATAGATACTTTTTTTGCTGCTCGAACCGCCGCCTTTAAACCGTCGTTTACTTTTGGGTCATAGGCATCTTCGGCCTTGCCATCCCACGTTCCAATTGCGGCAAAGATCTCATTCAATTTCTCTTCGTGCATCTTGGAACCTGCCACGATGCTGGCGACTTTCTGCTCTTCAATCACTTTCCAATTGATGAACTCTTCGACGTCAGGATGGTCCGCATCACAAATCACCATCTTTGCAGCACGACGTGTAGTACCACCAGATTTTATCGCACCCGCAGCTCGGTCCCCGATCTTCAGAAACCCCATAAGACCAGAGGATTTACCACCTCCAGACAGGGTCTCACCCTCGGCGCGTAATGACGAGAAATTCGTACCTGTACCAGAGCCATATTTAAACAGACGCGCTTCACGCACCCAAAGGTCCATGATTCCACCCTCGCTGACCAAATCATCGGCCACAGATTGAATGAAACATGCATGTGGTTGGGGATGCTCGTAGGAGGATTTGGACTTGGTCAATTTCCCGGTTTTATAGTCGACATAAAAATGTCCCTGCCCCGGCCCATCGATTCCATAAGCCCAATGCAATCCAGTGTTAAACCACTGAGGCGAATTCGGTGCAGCCCGCTGTGTCGCGAGCATGTAGCGCATTTCGTCGAAATAGGTGCGCGCATCTTCTTCTGTTGAGAAATAGCCACCCTTCCATCCCCAATAAGCCCAAGCACCTGCCAGACGGTCAAATACTTGTTTGGCGGAGGTTTCGCCACCAAACCGCTCATCCTCTGGCAAATCCGCCAGAGCAACCTCATCCGGTACGGACCGCCAGAGGAAAGACGGCACATCTTTTTCGCGCACTGTCTTTAGCCGCGCAGGCACCCCGGCCTTGCGGAAATATTTCTGAGCGATCACATCAGAGGCTACTTGGCTCCATGTATTCGGCACCTCAAGATTGGGCTGGCTGAACACAACAGTCCCATCTGGGTTTTTGATTTCTGAAGACGTTTCCGTAAAGGTCAACGCTGCGTAAGCGTCGCGCCCAGCTTCAGTAAAATTACGCTCAATTTTCATGTCAGTCTGCCCCGTCGTGCATTTTGCCAGTCTGCGGTCATAGACTTCTCCGTCCTTATTCCGCACGCTTTGCCGATCCCCACGCAACGCAAAACCCTTTTGGCCACTGACTTTGCGCCAGTGTTTCCTGTTCTTTTAGACAGGACGCTTCGTTAAAGGTGCTCTTGCGGGTCAACACTAAATATAGTGGTCACCTATTCGGCTGACACAAATTGACGTATAAACACCTATCCGGTCAATGGTGTTTTTTTAATAATTTTGCAGAAGACTCTATTGACCATTCCAATTCTTTCAGCAGCTTCCATCAAGTAAATGTGATCATCCGCATCAACAATTGAGGCTAAAATCCCAGTTTCATTGAGTTTTCATAGATGTAAAAATGGCTTCTTCCAAAAATTCTCTTTTTCCAACTGCGCTCAAAGCACTCATCCGTGGAATTGAGTATCACCAAAATAACCCTTAGACCCTCGTGCACGTGATAGATCTGACACATAATCGCTCATCGTCCAATGGAACGGTCCAACCATTTTCATCTATAGGTTCATCAAAATATTGCGCCGTTGATAGGTCTGAATATGTAATCATTACGTCATATACATTAGGACTTAGAAAAATTTTCAACTCATCTGCATTACGCGTTTGCGCAGTGCCTGATGTCGGAATGTAACTTGAAAAAGACTCGCTGATTTGCGGTGCGGCAATATCAGCTTTGTGCCCCCCAACCTGTGGGTGCCCAATCGCATCCAATAAGGTCGCCCGCAAATAGGCATAGCCCTCGGAACTTGCTTCCGTCCACAATGAAAGCCGGTAAGTTCCCACCGCGATTTCCTCTAAAATGGGTTCGCCAATCACACCGCCCCCAGTTGCTATAATATCTGCCGTCGCCAAATCAACATCAGCATAAACCGATGCCTCAATCGTGCCTATCACCTGAAGCCGCAACCGTGTTCCCAGAACCGACTCAACATTTTGCCGAAATACAATACTGCAAGATACACGATCACCTGCCGAAAATAGAACAGATGCATTTTGATCTCCGACAAAACTTTTGCCAGAAGAAACATTTTCAATCCTATAAAAATTATACCCCATAATAGTCCCGACATTGATCACACTCATATTGACCAATGGCCAGCTCGACGTAGTCAAATCTTCGGAATTACGGACATGATTTACAGCCGAATTTTCAAGAATGATCCCACAGTCGAATTGCCGAATGGTGTCGTTATCAACATGCGTCAAACCGCTATCAAACTGATCAAACGTCGCATTGGACCCTCTTGAAAAACTAAAACAACTCTCAAAATCAGAGACACCATTTTTATAATAAATCTCTGAAACAAAATCCGCCGAAAAATCAGGCTGAGTTACCGTGGCAGCCCCCAGAGCCACACCCAAGGCAACATTCATTAATATAGCCCCCGAATACCAATTGCCGTCGTACCAGTCGCCCAAACTTTAATCACACGTAATGGAAAAGCTACGCCTGCGGCGATAAACACGTTCGATATCGAACCCTCGGTTGTTGTCACTTGGACAACACCAGGCGCTGCAACATTTATAGCCCTGGTAGCAGAGGCTAAATCACTGACGTCATCGGGAACAATATCCGAGATATACGTGGGTGGGCTTTCAAGCCCAGCGGTGTAATCTTCAAATTTGTCGATAGGCATGATTGTCTCCACTTTGGTTGCCTGTTCATGGAGCCACAATTTCCCTTAAAAACGTTAACTCAACTCTATCCCAACGTACGGTACCCCAAAACAAAATGGGCCACCCTTTTGGGTGGCCCATTTTGCTTGATTGTCTAAAAGATCAACTCAATTTTCCGCCCAGTGCCCGTTCGATCAAAGCAACAGTTTCATCCACACCATAGAGCGCAATAAAGCTCCCGAATCTTGGCCCCTGGGACGCGCCCATCAGAATCTCATAAATTGCGCCAAACCATTCACGCAGATTGGAATAACCGTGATTTTTTCCAACGGCAAAAACCAGTGATTGCAAATCCTCGGCAGTGCCCAAACCAAAGCCCGACAAATCCGCTTCATTGCCCATCGCAGCATTTTTCTTTTCGATCATAGCTTTCGCCACATCTACATCGTTCAACCCCGCCACAAGGTCCGCCAGTGCATCTCTTTCCTGATCGTTCGCGGCACGATAGGTTTTGGTTGGTTTTACAAAATCATTGTAGTACCGAACCGCAAATCCAGCCGCATGATCAAGCTGCGGATTGCGTTCTGCAGTCGCTTCGGGCGCATATCGCTGAATGTATCCCCAAAGGGCATCTTTGTCCTCAGCCGCTGATACAGATGCCAAGTTCAAAAGCATCGAGAATGGAACCACCATATCCGATGCGGGGACATTGTGACCGTGAATATGGAACACTGGATTGGCAAATTTTGCCTTGGCATCCTGATCCGGATAAGCCCGTAATTGCTGGTGGTATTCATCCACAGCTTTGGGAATCACATCGAAATACAGCCGTTTCGCGGTTTTGGGTTTTAGATACATGAAATACTGCAGGCTTTCCGGCGCTGCATAGGTCAACCACTCTTCCATCGACAAACCGTTGCCTTTGGATTTGGAAATCTTTTGACCCAACTCATCGTTGAACAACTCATAGGTCAGTGCTTCTGGAGGACGCTCACCAAGAGCCCGGCAAATTTTGCTGGCTTGCGTGACGGAATCAATCAAATCTTTGCCAGACATTTCATAGTCCACACCAAGTGCAGCCCACCGCATTGCCCAGTCAGGCTTCCACTGCATTTTAACGTTGCCACCGGTGACAGGGATCTCAACCCGTTCACCGTCGGGCTCTTCATAAACAATCGTGCCCTTGGCGACATTGCGTTCTAACGTAGGAACCTGAAGAACATGGCCGGTTTTTGGGCTTATCGGTAAAAACGGTGAATAGGTCGCCTGACGCTCTTCTCCCAAAGTGGGCAACATAATCGCCTGCAATTTATCGAACCGTTCTAACGCCCGCAAAAGCATCTCATCGAATCGACCGGAAGTGTAATATTCAGTGGAAGAGGCAAACTCATATTCGAATCCAAATCCATCCAGAAAATCACAAAGACGCGCGTTGTTGTGCTGGGCAAACCCTTTGTGTGTGCCGAACGGATCGCGCACTTTGGTCAGCGGCAAGTTCAGATCCATTGCCAATTCGTCTTGCATCGGAACATTGGTTGGCACTTTACGAAAACCATCCATGTCATCAGAAAAACAAATCAACTTTGTTGGAATGTCTGAAATCTTCTCAAACGCGCGGAGCACCATTGTGGTCCGTGCGACTTCACCAAATGTTCCAATATGTGGCAGGCCAGACGGGCCGTAACCAGTCTGGAATAGAACATATCCTTTCTTCGGCGGCTCCTTCGCATAGCGTTTGAGCACCCGGCGCGCTTCTTCAAAGGGCCAGGCTTTCGAACTCATTGCGGTATCGCGAAGATCAGACATGTCATCCAACTTTATCTATATTTAAATTGCGGCCCCATGCCACAACGTTCTGTCTCCTATTGCTCCCCCTGCCCCACGTCAATATTCTGCCCCCCAATATGCATCGAAAAAGGACTCAACATGAGCCAGATTCCACACGCTATGACCCCGCAGGATTGCCTTGTTGCAATCATGATCGCCGAATCCGTCTCTGATGAGGTCGTGCGGACGAGCGAATTGATGACAATTCAACGGATCGTAAATCACTTTCCAGTCTTTGCAGGCTATGATCAGGACCGCATGAGCACAGTCAGCAACGTTGTGTTTGATTTGCTTGAGGAAGAAGACGGCCTAGACGCGCTGTTCGGCCTCATCAAAGAGAACCTTCCAGAAACGCTTTATGAAACAGCCTATGCGATGGCCGTGGATGTGGCGGCTGCGGACGGAAAACTTCATGGGCCTGAACTTCGGCTGCTCGAAGAAATTCGCTATGAGTTGAATATCGACCGGTTACACGCCGCAGCTATTGAACGTGGCGCGCGGGCCCGACACATGACCGAATGAAACGCTGGGCGGCGAATAACGCCGCCCACCGGTTTAATCATCAAAGCTCTGAACAACATCATACATGACTGGTTCAAAACTCTTGCAAAAGTCATTGATCATGCGATTGCGTTTACGCATTTCGTCAGTACGTAACATCGCCTGAAAATCTTCGCGTTTTTGCCACTGCGAATAGATTGCGACACGCGTTTGCGCATCATTCACATGTAATCCCGCGGCAATGAATCCGGGATGATGTCGGATCACAGTTTCATAGGCGTCCTGTACATGATCGATTAAATCCTGACAGGATCCCGGCGTTACATCAAACGTGGTGATGACCGTTTGTAGCGGGGCGTTGGCTGAAATTTTTGGCATCGGCTCCTCCTCTGCATTTAGAATGCAATAAGAGGTTCGTCCATTGCAATTGCCTTTACGTTAAACTTCGTAAACATCTGTCCAGCGACGGATCAATTGCTGTTGCAAGCGTCGCGAACGCGCAGCCCAGCTACGTGCACCTTCGGGACGCTCCCGGTCCGCCTTGCCGATCTTTGCGCGTCGATCCAGCTCTGCGGTGAATATCGCAAAAATTAAATCACGTCCGTTTGGCGTTGTTGCATACCCCGACAATGCAGATACAAAGTTCAATGTCCCAGTTTTTGCAACGATTTTAACAGGATGATTATTCAAAACTTCACCCCGATCATTCTTCACCGCAATTGTTTTCAACAAAGGTCGCAATTGCCCCTTTGGGTGGGCCTTTTGCAATGCATCCACCATATCATAAGCCGAAATGCGAGATTCCTCGCCCAAACCAGAATGATCCACAAACGCCACATCCCGCGCACCCATTTCTGTCTTAAGCCACGTATTCATCGCTTGTGCCGATTGCACCAACCCATCAGGCGCGACACCCGCTTTCTCAGAGGCCGCTAAACCCAAAACCTCAGCCGTCAAATTGGTCGAGTATTTTAACATGCCTTGGATCACGTTGCTTAATACGGCTCCGTCTTGCCCCGTCAGTTCTTGCGCATCGGGCAATTGATCCAAAATCTTTGCAGATTTCAATACTACCCCATGGGATCGAGCAATCGTTTGAAAGACTTCGCCCGCATAAAGCCCTGGATGTCTAACGGGCAGCCAACGTGCACCACCATTGCCCAACGCCCGTTTTGCAACCGTCCAATGGTCCTCGGTTCCTGCCGCCGCGTAGGTATAAATAGGGGCAGACCGATCAACGATCGACATCTTTGCAATCTGCACAGCCGGATTATAGTGTTTCGCGCGTGCATCCATCGTTACAGAATACCGCCCTGAGGCTTTCTTCCACTGAAAATGCACCCTGTTGAAATTTAGGTTCAGGCCACAAATAGCCGGGTTATACCCCAAATGATCCGGCTGACCGACGTCGATCCGATCGACATACGGAAGCGCGTTATCATACACATAAAATTCACCCGTTACCTCGACCACGCCAGCGGTTTTCATCGCCTTAGCCATATTGCCAAGCGCATCGGTATTTAGCAACGGATCACCATCCCCGGCCAGAATCAAATCACCGTTCAAGCGACCATTCTCAAGCGACCCCGTCATCAAAATCCGCGTCCGAAACCGGTGGTCCTCGCCTAGTTTATCAAGCGCATAAAGCGCCGTCAGAGACTTGGCGACACTCGCTGGGGGCAAAGCCTGTATTGGGTTCTTAACCTCAAGAACCTCACCCGTGTTGGCATCCGCCACAACAAAACTGATATCCCCACCAAGTTTTGCAGCACGGATCAAACCATCAGCAGACTTGGCGTTGATTTTTTGGGCTTTAGCGCCACGCGGTAGAGGCCGCAGCGAAGTTACAGGGGCATTGGCAAAGGCTTGGGTTGCCAAACCGCTTGCCACGCTACCAAGGAAGAACCGTCGGGTTAACTGAGTGCTCATACAGGTGTTAAAACCCAGCCTTTGTAATCAAACAACCTCATTACGTTCACATTTCTTTGTTTATTTTTCGTCCCGCGCCGCTTCACCCCAATTTCCTTGAGCCCGAATCTCGGTCGAAGAAATTGGCAACATCGGAACATTTATAAAACACCAAGCCGGAGCCAATAACTCTGGCAACAGCTGAGATTGCCGTCCTCTCAGGCGAAAGGCCTCATATTTTTGTGCAGCGGGCGAAAACCGAGCTGATATCCGATCCCCCGGTCGAGCAATCACACCAATGGGTACCGCCCCCATGATTTCAGACCAACGATCCCATTTATGGAATCCAGCCAGGTTGTCAGCCCCCATTAACCATATGAACCGGGCCAAAGGATAATGGCCAGTCAACGCGGTAAGCGTTTGAGCTGTGTACCGTGTTCCGACCCGAGATTCGAAATCGGTGATTTTTATCCGTGGGTGCTGAACCATTGCACGGCACGCTTCCATGCGTTTTTGCAAGGGGGCTGGCCCTCGCGTTTTCAAAGGGTTCCCCGGTGACACCAACCACCAAACCTGATCAAGGCCAAACCTTGTGAGCGCCGCCTTAGAAATATGCAAATGCCCGGCATGTGGCGGGTCAAACGATCCCCCCAACAGACCAATCTTTTGGCCACGCCCCGCTATTGGCATTCCAACGCGCATAATTTGCTCCTTTTGAACTCAATGCCCCTAATGGCATGACCGGCCATTTTGTCCAACATTTTCCGACATATCCTATAGCATCCCAACTTCTACTTGCACTTTTCACCGTTGCCTGCCCCAATAAGACAACATCTCAAGAACAGGCATACCCCGATGAGCACCTTTGATCCCAAAGCCGCCGTGAAGGCCCATGAGCATCTCCACAGTCATCTGCCGTCGGATTCGGCTTTGCGTGTAAAAGCATTAGAAAGCCTCGTTGTGGAACGGGGATTGGTCGCATCCGAATCCATCGACAATTGGGTCGAAGCCTACAGCGAAGAGATCGGTCCCAAGCGGGGTGCTAAAGTCATAGCTCGGGCATGGTTGGATGCGGCATTCAAAAAACGCCTGTTAGAAAATGCTGCAGAGGCCATCAAAGAGTTCGGATTTGAGGGCAACGCCACCGGCCACCTGCAAGCCGTTGAAAACACGGATACCTTACACAATGTTGTCGTCTGCACGCTTTGTTCTTGCTACCCGTTTTCGATCCTGGGCATGTCTCCAGTCTGGTATAAAACTGCCGCTTATCGCTCCCGTGTCGTCCGAGAACCACGTGCGGTTTTGGCTGAATTCGGGGTGGACCTCTCAGAAGAGATTAGCGTTCGGGTTTGGGATAGCACCGCAGAATTACGCTACATTGTTGTTCCCCAACGCCCTGCAGGAACCGAAGGTTGGACAGAGGATGCACTGGCCAGCCTTGTTACCCGTAATTCTATGATCGGAACAGATCGGGACTTGGACACCAAAGGAGCCTCTTAATGGACGGCATACATGATCTGGGCGGCAAACAAGGCTATGGACCAATCGATGTCAATGAAGTGGAAGAAGCATTTCACGCAGATTGGGAAGGTCGCATGTGGGCGATTGCGCGGCTCTGTAGCGCCCCCGACTGGACAATAGACTGGTGGAGAAATGTGCGAGAACACATTGATCCTATTGACTATTTAAGCAGACCATATTTTGACAGCTGGATGCAAACCTATGCAGTCGCCTTTATATGTTCGGGTACATTCACGGCAGAAGAAGTCATTGCAGGTTCAACAACACTCAAAGGCGCTGAAGCTCGGGCTTTGTCCTATGACGACGCCATTCAGTTTCAACGTGCATCTTGCCGTGATTTTACCATGGCATGTGAAACGGAGGCCAAATATTCGGTCGGCGACGAAATTAGAACGGTAGAATTTATCGATGCGGCTCACACTCGATTACCACAATATGCGCGTAACAAACCCGGCGTAATTCGCGCCTACACAGGGAGCCATCCTTTGCCAGACGACAGCGCACGCGGCATTGAACACGGGGAACACCTCTATTCAGTTTGCTTTGCAGCGCGCGATCTCTGGGGACCCACAACAAACGAAAACGACGAAGTCATCATTGATCTGTGGGAGAGCTACCTTGAACAGCGATAACCCTACCGTATCTCCATTTACACAAGACGATGAAACCATTTTCCACGAACCTTGGCATGCCCAAGTTCTGGCCATCGCCGATTCCCTGGTTCAAGCAGGAACATTCAGTGCAAATGACTGGGCGCAAACCCTTGGTCTGAATATTGAAAACGCCAATAACATGGACGCCCCTGATACTGCAGAAACCTATTATAACTGCGCTTTAGATGCGCTGGAAACACTCACGGCGCAGGCAACGTCGATCACACCAGAAACGTTAAGCAAACGTCAAAACGACTGGGCAAAAGCCTATCTGGCCACCCCGCATGGCCAACCGGTAAAGCTTGGGACAAAACAGACCTGATGTCCAACGCAGCAATTGTATTTCACCTTCCCACCGCGTAAAACCCATCGACCAAGTTTTTGCAGGGAATCCTTTACATGGCTGCCTATCAGTACGTTTACCACATGGACGGTGTGTCCAAGACCTACCCCGGTGGGAAAAAATGCTTTGAAAACATCCGACTGAGCTTTCTGCCCGGTGTAAAAATCGGCGTGGTCGGCGTTAACGGCGCCGGTAAATCCACCTTGATGAAAATCATGGCGGGCATCGACAAAGATTTCACCGGCGAAGCATGGTCTGCTGAGGGGGCCAAAGTTGGCTACCTCCCGCAGGAACCAAAGTTGGATGAAACGCTGAATGTCCGCGAAAACGTGATGCTCGGCGTGGCGGAAAAGAAAGCCATTCTGGATCGCTACAATGAACTGGCAATGAATTATTCTGACGAAACCGCCGATGAAATGGCGACACTTCAGGATGAAATCGATGCGGCGAACCTTTGGGATCTGGACAGCCAGATCGACGTCTCCATGGAGGCATTGCGTTGTCCGGCGGATGACGCCGATGTGGCATCGCTGTCTGGTGGTGAAAAGCGTCGGGTTGCCTTGTGTAAATTGCTTCTCGAAGCGCCGGACATGCTGCTGCTCGATGAGCCGACAAACCACCTTGATGCTGAAACAATCGCTTGGTTGCAACAACACCTGATGGATTACAAAGGCACAATCCTGATCGTGACCCACGACCGATATTTCCTTGATGACATCACCAGTTGGATCCTTGAACTTGATCGCGGTGCAGGTGTGCCATGGGAAGGCAACTATTCTAGCTGGCTTGAACAAAAAGCTAAACGTCTGTCCCAAGAGGCCCGTGAAGACAAATCCAAGCAAAAGACGCTGGAACGCGAACTTGAATGGATGCGCCAATCCCCCAAAGCGCGTCAGGCAAAATCCAAAGCACGGATCAACGCCTATAACGATCTGGCCAACCAATCGGAACGCGAAAAACTTGGACGTGCGCAGATTGTCATTCCGAACGGCCCTCGCCTTGGCAACAAGGTGATTGAGGTCAACGGTTTGAAAAAAGCCATGGGGGATAAACTGTTGGTCGAGGGATTGGAATTCGCCCTTCCCCCCGGCGGTATTGTTGGCGTGATCGGCCCCAACGGCGCAGGTAAAACCACTCTGTTCAAAATGCTAACCGGACAAGAACAGCCTGACGAAGGTAGTGTTGAATTTGGCGATACTGTGCAGCTGTCTTATGTCGATCAGTCTCGTGACGACCTGAACCCTGACGAAAACGTTTGGGAGGCCATTGCCGACGGGTTGGACGTAATCCAATTGGGGGATGCAGAAGTAAACGCCCGTGCCTATTGCTCGGCCTTCAACTTCAAGGGGTCAACTCAACAGAAAAAAGTCTCTCTCTTGTCCGGCGGTGAACGCAACCGTGTTCACATGGCGCGTCTTCTGCGTTCTGGCGGGAACGTGCTGCTGCTCGATGAGCCGACGAACGATCTGGATGTTGAAACCCTACGCGCCCTTGAGGATGCTCTGGTGGATTTCGCAGGTTGCGCGGTGGTGATCTCACACGATCGGTTCTTCCTTGACCGGATCTGCACTCACATCCTGGCATTCGAAGGCGATGCCCATGTGGAATGGTTCGAAGGCAATTTTGAGGACTATGAGGAAGACAAGAAACGTCGCCTTGGTCCTGATGCACTAGAACCCAAACGGATCAAACACAAAAAGTTTGTTCGCTAAACAAATCGGGAGCTCAAAATCTGAGCTCCCGTTTGCTTTGGTACCCTTGGCTCACTGAAACATTTGGCCAGCTTTTGTCTGCTCAGTACAATCTTGCAGTTAAATCGTCGGATCCACCTTCTTCGTCGCCCTCATCAACGATTGTTCCATCATCGTCATCACTATCGATTGGACCCACGCCAATCCCAAAGTTTACCTCTGAGAAATCAGAGTTAAGCACCCCGATGTTGAGATCTACAAAAAAATCATCGTCTAGATAGGCAACCCCGATATTTGGTCGGAATTGTTCCGCCGAAAAGATGTAATCTAAACCGATTGTGGCAGCCGCCTCGCCCGATTCATCGTTTGAAAAGGCTTTTGCACCAATTGCAAAACCTTCACCGAATACCCAGGAAAATGCGATAGACGCTGTCGGATCTGCAGAGGCCTGCAGTGGTAAAAGCAAGGTTGCCAAGGCGGTCCCCCCCAACAAACGCGACATTGGATTTAATGACATTATTACCTCCAAAAAAACAATCTTCGAAAGAAGATTTCACCAATAATACCATAAAAACACTGGTTTTGACAAAATTTCAGATTGGGATCATTTTCGAGAGGTAGCTAAAATAAATGCCCCCTTTGGCATTCCTTGTAGGATTTAGTCACTAATCGGAGATAAAATGGATAAATCAACTAGGACCCCAACAGGTGCTCGGATACCCAAAAGGCACTTTCTTTTTCAAACTCAGATTTACGAATTCCAACTCCCAAAGAGAGATATCCCCCCTCTAAGTGCCGCATTAATCCACTTTATCCGACAAAAACATCACCAAGACCAAAAAGGTATTCAACGATCAAATTTCAAAGCCCTTGGCGGTTGGCACAGTAACAACGATCTACACAAAGACTCTGACATCTCAGGCTTCTGCGATCTGATCCATCGCAATGCCACGCAAATAGGGGACGACAACGGATATCACTCAGGGTGGCCTCTGACCATAACCGCAATGTGGTCAATTGTTAACCCGCCTGGCAGCACCAATCGCTCCCACATCCATCCCGGTTGCTTGTGGAGTG
Source organism: Pseudoruegeria sp. (assembly GCA_039972875.1). Lineage (GTDB taxonomy): Bacteria > Pseudomonadota > Alphaproteobacteria > Rhodobacterales > Rhodobacteraceae > Pseudoruegeria. The sequence continues at coordinate 1,964 of JBDWMA010000051.1, read as the reverse complement.
GCGTGTATTACGTGCATGCTCCAAAGGACACCGGCGACATTGAGTTTACGGATCCAAGAACAGCCAACCTCATGCTAAAACCTAAATATGCGGATCGATCTGAGCGCCCAATTCACACGTTGTCCAACCACCGATTTTCCCCGAGAGCTGGGCGTATGTTGATTTTTCCCAGTTGGCTTTATCATAGCGTTGCCCCCAATTTGTCCAAAGAACTTGGCGCCGCCGGGGAGCGGATAGTGATCAGTTTTAACCTCTCACAACGAAAAGCGATTTAGTCCTCAAAGCTTTCCTCTCCGCCAAGATTTGACAGACAGAACAAAGCGGCGCAGAATCGACGGTATTCAATGAAAGATTGGAAATTATTATGCGCACACGTCGATCCTTTTTAGTCGCAACAGCCTCATTTATTTCTCTGCCAGCTCTTGCTCAACAAGCGCCAAAACCATTTGAGCTAGCCCCAGAGTTTTTGCCTCAATATGTCACGATCAAAAAAGAATATGCTCCTGGCCAACTCCTGATCGTCCCGCAAACACATTTTTTGTATCACGTCGTCGAAGAAGGCAAAGCCGTACGGTACGGTGTAGGAGTCGGAAAAGCGGGCCTCGCTTTTAAGGGATCCGCCACAATCGACGTTAGAAAAGAATGGCCCACCTGGAGACCAACCCAGGACATGATCGATCGAGACCCCGCTGCCTATGGAAAATTCAAAGACAACGACTACGTCCAACCCGGAGGTCCTCGCAATCCTTTGGGCGCGCGTGCGCTTTATCTGTTTAAAAACGGGATCAATACTTTCTATGCCATTCACGGAACCACGCAACCAAGCTCAATTGGGCGCTCTGTTTCGAATGGATGTATCAGAATGCTGAATTCGCACGTGATCCACCTGTATGACCGCGTACCGGTCGGCACAACCGTAACGGTACTCTAAATCAGGTATCAGAATTGAAAAAGGGAAGCTTCCCCAAGCTTCCCTTTCTCCGATCAGGAGAGTGAGTGTTCCGATCGCTCTAAGCCACCTGCAACAGCAGGAAAACGTATTAAGGGGGGCATATTTCCCAAAAATCGCCACCTAGTTGATTGCCGCAACAAGCGGTCCAAGCTTGTGTTTGGTGTTTTTCTTATTAAGCGCAATCAACGCCAAAAGCCGTTTCATTTAGACTGGATTTGCTGATCTTCAAGCTTACCTGCCCTAAACTGACTTTCTACTAATCCGTGCAATCCTGCAAATTTACCGTGGCATATGCATGCATTACTTCCGACTAGCCCCAACTATACCAAAGGATAGGTTATTGGCCAAAACACAGCGTTTTTTGAATTAACCCGTGAATTAGGAAAGATCTTTCACGATCCAGGATTCTACTGAGCCCAAATCTGAAACTTTTTATACCTTCATGTGAAGAATTTCGATTTGAACCACAAACGAGGGTTCTTTTACATATCCCCCCACTTTCACAGAGCGTGCCCCACCCATAAATTGCGATGTCCACAGGACTGGTTCGCGTAGACCCGAAAGTCCCCGCAGGTTTTCTATTTTGTGTGTTTCAGGCAGATCGAAGCGACCCAGTCTGAACAGAGAGAATTCTAGGAGCGGGTATTAGGGGCCAAGGGTACGCGCTTATCAAACTGCCAATGTTCTTTGGTCATCACTTTCCCCATAAAAAAAGACCGCCGAAGCGATCAGAGTTGCATTTAATGTTTTACAAGAACGGTACAGACCGCGCTTGACCTTAACCTTCTGCCTCACAGCTCCCCAACCTCCTGAACCTTGATGGATTTGATACGGTTGCGATTCAAACTGGCAGGCCAGTAATCCGCGCCGATGACCTCACTTAATAAATCCTCTGTGCTGTCGTCATCATATGTGACGCGGATATCATAGGTGCCGGACGGGCCATTGATTGCAGGCACATCAGCGGCGCGGCTGGCGGTTGCGCCTGTCGTCGGACCATAGGACGTTGCCG